>NC_007645.1:2262500-3520000 GCF_000012985.1 Hahella chejuensis KCTC 2396
GTTTGGGCTAGGGGGTCATCTCGACTTACCAACCCCATGCAAACTCCGAATACCGTAGAGTGATATCCGGGAGACACACGGCGGGTGCTAACGTCCGTCGTGAAGAGGGAAACAACCCAGACCGCCAGCTAAGGCCCCCAAGTCCATGTTAAGTGGGAAACGATGTGGGAAGGCAGAGACAGCTAGGAGGTTGGCTTAGAAGCAGCCACCCTTTAAAGAAAGCGTAATAGCTCACTAGTCGAGTCGGCCTGCGCGGAAGATGTAACGGGGCTCAAACATGGCGCCGAAGCTGCGGATTCATCCAATGGATGAGTGGTAGGGGAGCGTTCTGTAAGCTGATGAAGGTGTGTCGAGAGGCATGCTGGAGGTATCAGAAGTGCGAATGCTGACATGAGTAACGATAATGCGGGTGAAAAACCCGCACGCCGGAAGACCAAGGGTTCCTGCGCAACGCTAATCGGCGCAGGGTGAGTCGGCCCCTAAGGCGAGACCGAAAGGTGTAGTCGATGGGAAATCGGTTAAAATTCCGATACTTTGTATTGCTGCGATGGGGGGACGGAGAAGGCTAGGTCAGCCTGGGATTGGTAGTCCAGGTTTAAGCCTGTAGGCAGTGTGTTTAGGCAAATCCGGACACACAATGCTGAGGGGTAATGACGAGCTCTCTTTAAGAGAGTGAAGTGATTGATGCCCAGCTTCCAGGAAAAGCCTCTAAGCTTCAGGCAATACAAAACCGTACCCCAAACCGACACAGGTGGTCAGGTAGAGAATACCAAGGCGCTTGAGAGAACTCGGGTGAAGGAACTAGGCAAAATGGTGCCGTAACTTCGGGAGAAGGCACGCCGTCATGTACGTGAAAGCCTTGCGGCTGGAGCGGAAGGCGGTCGAAGATACCAGGCCCCTGCGACTGTTTATTAAAAACACAGCACTCTGCAAACACGAAAGTGGACGTATAGGGTGTGACGCCTGCCCGGTGCCGGAAGGTTAATTGATGGGGTTAGCGTAAGCGAAGCTCTTGATCGAAGCCCCGGTAAACGGCGGCCGTAACTATAACGGTCCTAAGGTAGCGAAATTCCTTGTCGGGTAAGTTCCGACCTGCACGAATGGCGTAACGATGGGGGCGCTGTCTCCACCCGAGACTCAGTGAAATTGAAATCGCTGTGAAGATGCAGTGTATCCGCGGCTAGACGGAAAGACCCCGTGAACCTTTACTATAGCTTCACAGTGGACTTTGAACCTGCTTGTGTAGGATAGGTGGGAGGCTTTGAAGCGAGGACGCCAGTTCTCGTGGAGCCATCCTTGAAATACCACCCTGGCATGTTTGAGGTTCTAACTCTGACTGGTAATCCTGGTCGAGGACACTGTGTGGTGGGTAGTTTGACTGGGGCGGTCTCCTCCAAAAGAGTAACGGAGGAGCACGAAGGTGCGCTAAGTACGGTCGGACATCGTACGGTTAGTGTAAAGGCAAAAGCGCGCTTAACTGCGAGACAAACACGTCGAGCAGGTACGAAAGTAGGTCTTAGTGATCCGGTGGTTCTGTATGGAAGGGCCATCGCTCAACGGATAAAAGGTACTCCGGGGATAACAGGCTGATACCGCCCAAGAGTTCACATCGACGGCGGTGTTTGGCACCTCGATGTCGGCTCATCACATCCTGGGGCTGAAGCCGGTCCCAAGGGTATGGCTGTTCGCCATTTAAAGTGGTACGCGAGCTGGGTTTAGAACGTCGTGAGACAGTTCGGTCCCTATCTGCCGTGGACGTTGGAGATTTGAGGAGAGTTGCTCCTAGTACGAGAGGACCGGAGTGAACGAACCGCTGGTGTTCGGGTTGTGATGCCAATCGCATTGCCCGGTAGCTACGTTCGGACGGGATAACCGCTGAAAGCATCTAAGCGGGAAGCCCCCTTCAAGATAAGATCTCCCTGAGGACTTGATCCTCCTAAAGGGCCCTTGTAGACCACGAGGTTGATAGGCTGGGTGTGTAAGCGCTGCGAGGCGTTGAGCTAACCAGTACTAATTGCCCGAGAGGCTTGACCATATAACACCGAAGTAATTTACCGGTATTGATTGAGTATAACTGCTTATCCAAGTTAAAGGTCTTCTGACCAAGCGCCAACTAGACAAGCTAGAACTAAGACAAAGCTTAACGGTTTTGCCTGATGATCATAGCGGACTGGAACCACCTGATCCCATTCCGAACTCAGAAGTGAAACAGTCCAGCGCCGATGGTAGTGTGGATTCCCATGCAAGAGTAGGTCGTCGTCAGGCTCTTAATACGAAGAACCCGTCCCCGTGACGGGTTTTTTTTATGTCAAAAGAACACCAGCTGTGCTGGATCATCTATCCCCATCCTCCTAAGACAACCTTCCTTCAACGCTCAGTGAAAGTCCCTCGAGCGCGATTCCAGCTCTTCGAGATGCGGCGTCAGGTCTGTCAAGCGATGGGCGAGGACGTGCGCTACCCTTCCTTCCTCGTCCTTATCTAACTCCCCGTATACCATTAGCAGCCGCGCTTTGACCAGAATATCCATTTGCGCTATCGCTGTTTTTTTCCAGACAAGGATATTGATTGAGCCGGTTTCATCTTCAAGCGTAACAAAGGTGACTCCTGTCGAGGTTTTGGGGCGTTGTCTGTTGATGACGACGCCTGCGACATAGGTTTTTAGGCCGGCCTTTTGTTTTAGTAGCTCCACTGCCGTTAAGCATTGAGGGGTGAGGTTAGCCTCTCGAAGATAGGCCAAGGGGTGATCATTTAGCACTACGCCCGTACTGGAATGATCTTCGTAAATATTGTCCAAACGGCTGGGAGGCTCGAAGTCTATGTTTATGTATTCACACTCGGAGAAGAGTTGATAATAATAAAGAAACCCTGAGCATTCCCAGCGCTGCTGGTATCTATTCTCGCCTAACGAAGCCAATGCGTTGGCTGAGGCAAGAGCTTCAAGGTCTTCTCTGTTTATTTTCGGTAAATGCATTACCTGAACAAGAGAGGTGAATCCTTCATCGGTTCTATGCTGAATAATAGAACAGGCAGCTTCTTCTGATAATCCTTTGACGAGTCTGAACCCTAGACGCAAAGCGCCTTCTTTTGTGTTGTCAGAGTGTGGTTCTAGACGATGCTCCCAGTAACTATTATTTATATCTACGGGTAAGACGATAACGCCATGTCGTTGAGCATCTTGGATTACTTGCCAGGGAGCATAAAAGCCCATTGGCTGACTGTTTAAGAGAGCGCAGCAAAAAGCAGAAGGGTAATAGTATTTTAGCCAGCCTGAGTGATAAGCCAGCAGCGCAAAACTGGCCGCGTGAGACTCTGGAAAACCGTATTCCCCAAAGCCTTCTATCTGGCGGCATAAGCGCTGAATATATTCTAGAGGTACACCCTTTTTCAGCAGATTGATTATCAGTTTATCCATCAACTTGCCCATATGTCCGCGGCGTTTCCAGCTGGCCATAGAGCGCCTTAGTTCTTCCGCTTCTTCTGAAGTGAAGCCTGCACCGACAATGGCTATGGCGATGACTTGTTCCTGAAAGATAGGAACGCCAAAAGTGCGCTTCAGTATAGGTTTGAGTTCAGGTAAAGGAACGTCGTCAGGATCTTCCAAGTTATGTCGCCTGCGTAGATAAGGGTGAACCATATCTCCATGGATCGGACCAGGCCTCACAATCGCAACCTGCACCACAAGGTCATAGTACTTTTCAGGTCTGAGGCGGGGAAGCATGTTCATTTGGGCGCGAGACTCCACCTGAAACAGCCCAACAGTGTCGGCCCGCTGCAGCATGTCATAAACTTGGGAGTCTTCTTCTTTGGGGATGCTTTCCAAAGAAAACGTCTTTCCCGTTATTTCACTGATATATGTTGTACACTTTTTCAGTGCTGTCAGCATGCCCAGCGCCAGTACATCGACTTTCATTAAGCCAAGAGACTCAAGGTCGTCTTTATCCCACTGTATAACTGTGCGGTCTTCCATTGCTGCATTTTCTATTGGGACCAGCTCGACCAAGGGGCCTGCGGATAAAACAAAGCCGCCTACATGTTGAGATAAATGTCTCGGAAAACCTAACAACTCGGGCAGTAACTCTTTAAAACAGGTCAGGATATGATTGTCCTGAGAAACCTGAGGGGTGATGACTTCGTCTATCCAATCTTGTCCACGATAACGCCATCCATAGTTAGCGATCACGCTTTCGAGCTGCAGTAAGTCCACTCCCAGTGCCTTTCCCAAATCCCTTATTGCGCTTTTGGGACGATAAGTGATTACAGTCGCAGCAATAGCGCAACGCTCACGGCCGTAACGTCGATAGAGATATTGGATAACTTCTTCTCTGCGCGCATTTTCGAAGTCCACATCAATATCAGGTGGTTCATCACGTCCCTTGGATATGAATCGCTCGAAGAGAAGGCTGGCTCTGGTCGGGTCTACAGCAGTTATACCAAGGCAGTAGCAAACTACGGAGTTTGCGGCTGAGCCTCTTCCCTGACAGAGGATCTGTGATTTTTTCGCGTAATCCACAATATCGAAAATAGTTAGGAAGTAATATTCATATTGCAACTCACTGATGATATTGAGTTCTTTCTCCAGCGTAGCTAAAACGTTTTCAGGTATGCCTTGCGGGTAACGGAGATGAGCCCCTTCATAAGTTAAGCGGCGCAGGTAAGCGCTGGGATCGTCTCCTTCTGGAACGACTTCTTTGGGGTACTGGTAACGAATTTCATTCAACTCAAAGGCGCACTTTGCTGCTATCCTCAGACTCTCTTGTATTGTGAAAGAGGGATAAATCTCGTGGATTTCATTTAAAGGACGTAAATAGTTCTCCGCGTTAGGGGCTAGGCGATCTTTTATGGAGTCCACAGATTGATTGAAGCGAATTGCTGTTAGTGCGTCGTGCAGCCGCTTTCGCTCGGGGGCATGCATCTTGACGCCATTGCTGCTCACAACAGGAAGGTTATAGGCGCTGGATAGTGTTTGTATAAGTTCGCGTTCTGAGTCGTCCTCTTCTGATAGGGATAGCTCTAATAGTAGCCATAGGCGGCCAGAGAATATTTTCGTTAACGCTGGAATAAACTCTTGATCACTCTGTTTGGGACGCCAGAGTAAGAGGCCTTGCTTGATGTTTTCATTAAGCGCGTCAGGTGAAAATTGATAGTCGCCTTTATCTGCTTTTCTCCTGCAGTCGGTAATAAAGCGGCAAAGCTCACCATAAGCTTTCTTATGAGGCGCCAATACGACAAAGCAATTACCTTCATAATGAAACTCGCTGCCAATGATTAGCTTAAACGCTGAAGCCTCGGGCGCTTCCTGTCTTAGTCGCCGTAACTCACGCCACGCTTTGACTGCGCCGGCCACGGAGCATTCGTCTGTGATCGCCAGGCCTTCGTAACCCTGCGCAATAGCTTGCCGCACTAGCTCTTCTGGATGAGACGCTCCTTTTAGAAATGAGTAGTTGCTTATGCAATGGAGCTCGACGAAAGACATAAAGTAACAGCTGAATCAGGAGAAAAATCCATGACGGAACCACTGTTTCTCGGGGGTATGGAAAATCCAGTGCAAATTGTTGGTCGGGGTGGCTGCAACATAGTAGTCCCGTTTTATGGCATCTTTATCCCACCAACCCGAATCTATGCGTAGAGGGCCATAGAGCAGCCTATAGAACTCAATATCGACAGGAGATGCCGAAGGCAGTAGCCAAAGCGGTTGTGGCGAGGCTTGGGAGAGTGGATATTTTACAAGCGCGGGCAGGGGCGTTTGTTGGGTTCTCAGTTCTGGTCTATGGTCTGTGGTTAGGTTAAGAAAGTGCACGCGATCGGAGCCTAGTCGTGCAGTCAATCGGTTGAGTAGGCGCGTTTTTTCCGCAGCGATATTCTCGTTGAAATGCGCGAACAAGTACTCTGATTGCTGCGGCGCGGCTTCAAAATGGGAGGCGAAAAGCTCAATCATTATAACCGGCGCGGTCAGCTCTATTCTTTCCAGGCTCTTATTCAGTATGTATAACCACGATTCGGGCCGGTTATCTCCCTGTGCGAGTCTGATGTTTTCCTGGGTCGGAGTTTGATGGCGATGAATAAGGCGAACTTCCAATGACTGACAGGTCAGGCAGCGTTCCTGTAAAAAAAGGCAGAACTCTTTAACGACTTTGGCCAAGTAAAAGAGTAAAGGCTGTAGGCTTTCAAATTCCTGCTCCAGATCCAGCCGCTTTTTGAAATGTCTTGGCGGAGAAAAAGGCGAAGGTCGCCAAGGTTTGCGGCCAAGCGCGTGATCGAGATACAAGGCGAGGTCCACATCGATTCGATACGCCAGATCGCAGCTTGGAAGTTTGGCGATATCATAGATGCTTTTTAGGCCCACCTTGCGCAGTTTATATTCAATCCGGCTCTCCAGATTCAAGCGATCTAATTTCAGGCGTTTAAGCGTTCGCCAAAAACTCTCAGCGTTAACGTCTCTTTCTATGCCGGAGCGTGCAAGGAGGTGTGCTGCTTTGGGATGAGGGGCTGTTGCGCTCAGTACTGTAATCTTAAAAGTTGAAAAAGCCTGTTGAATGGCCTGACGCAATTGTGAGGGATTGGTATACAGGCGTTTCATTGAGGCGACTTCCAAGTACAAACCATCAGGCTCGTCGAGGCTTATCCAAGATGAAAAGCGACTCGCGACCTGCGCTGTTCGATGGATTGCTTGAGTTTGCTTGTACGATTTAATGCGGAGAACCCGCAAGGCGGGGCATAGGCAGAATGCTGTGTTTAAGAGCATCCCAGAGTCCACGCCTGAGCGTGACGCACTTGTGTTTGCATCCACAATGACGGAACCTCCTTCTTGAATCAGGGCGATGGGAGTGGCTTCCCCGAAGTCAGGACTCCAAGTTTCTGCGTACAGATGTGGGAAGTAGAGATATAACCATCGCATAAGGGACGTGCCGCCTTTGAACTTACCTGACTATTTTCCTATGAGCGTCGCTTTCCGCCGCAGAGGGAAATGGGGGCCGAATTAAAAAAGAGAGCGGATGCGGCGGATTTATGGCTACTTTGGCTGCTGCCCACCCTCTGCGTTGTTTTTGGATCTCTACGCATAAGCCTCCTTGGGGGAGCATCTTTAAACAAGCTCTCAGTGAGCTGGGTGAGTTCGCGTACTGTCTATCCTGAAACAAGAAGCACGGCTTTTGCTGTTGGGTCGCAATAATCTGTAGCCGACGTACGTGTTCTGGCCGCATGCTTTCCGGCCACGCCAGGACCGCGGATGAGGATGAGCTTTTCAGGCTTTCTTCGATTGACCAGAGTAAATCCCTGCGAGACTGAGGCTGAATTATCAAGTTGTTGTAGAGACTCAAGCCGCCATTAATTAAAGCAGGAGCATATAGAGGGTAAGGCGGCGCCACCCACAGTATCCACTGGTCTTGATGGCTTAATGGAGCCAAAGCTGGAAATAAAAGGCTGACTTCTCCCATACCTAGAGACCTGTATTCTATTTCAGTTACGCCATCCGCTGGCCATCCACCATCCGCCAATGCCTGATTCAAAGAGGGAAAGCCGGTGTCCAGTCCTTTTATGGGGACTGAAGAGAAATGCTTTCCCCGCCATACTTGGCCGCGATTAATGGCTTGCTCTAGCACTGATTTGCTCATTGCCCGAATAGGATTTAGTTGAAATAAAAATACTGTATATAAAATCAGTATTTTTGTCAAAAATAGACAATTCCTACTCTTTTTTCGTTCACGGATATTCCGCTATGCTTCCAATCGGTCCTGCTGCAAGTAGGCGGTTGTAGGAAAAGCGAAACATGTAACGACGAGGAATTCATGGAAATAAGAGAGGCGTTAGAAGCGGATTTTGAGCAGATTTGGCGGATATTTCACTCTGTGGTTGTCGCGGGAGAAACTTATGCTTACGCCCCTGACACAAGTAAAGAAGAGGCCTATGAATTATGGTTGCGACAGCCGCAGAAAACCTATGTCGCGGTTGAAGGCGATACGGTCTTGGGAACTTATTACCTGAAGCAAAATCAATTGGGTTTGGGCTCTCATGTCAGCAACTGTGGCTACATGGTTGCGGAGTCTGCTCGCGGTAAAGGCGTGGCCGCAGCATTATGCGAACATTCGCAAGCCATGGCGAAGCGCTATGGATATAAAGCCATGCAGTATAACTTCGTGGTCTCCACCAATGAGGTAGCGGTTAATCTCTGGAAAAAGCTGGGGTACGAGATTGCTGGCCGTCTTCCGAAAGCATTTCGTCACTCCAAGCTCGGGCTGGTGGATGCTCTAGTGATGTATAAGTGGTTAGGAGATTAGCTGCTGTCCGAGGAAAGGCCACAGGTGTTGAGTCCTATGGCCTCACCGAGGTTATTGCTTGCTAAGCATTAGCTCAACGCTTTCGGACTGTGGAGTTTCCAAGACCCACTTTTGATTAGAGTTTTGAAATTTCTCAAGCGAGCGTAACTTTGTGCTGGAGACTTGGGACTTCCAGTGGGTGTCGATACTGTGAGCGTCGCCTTCTACAAGAATGGATAGCAAGCGACTTTCTGAACTTGTAAAGCGTTGTCCATACCAGTTTATGAAGTTGTCCCTGCTGATGCTTTCCACCGCATCGGCCATACGCTTGGAAGCGTCAAAGTGCAAACTACCGTTCTTGATTTCTTTCCAGTATCCGTAAGCTTTATTTTCCAGTTCTTTGTCTGCATTTAGCTCTGCAACCAGCGTATTTTTAAAGACGCTGAAATCTTTTTCCTGTATGTCCTTAAGTATATCGAAGAAGCCTTTTATAAAACTCAGCGTTTCCAGTTCCAGCTTGTCTGGGCCAGACACAGGTGATTGCATTTTAAATTTCATGCCGGGAATATGAAGATAGTTATTTGATGTTGCGTGAACGACGTATCCAAGCTGTTTTTCTGTTCGAAGCTCTTTAAAAAAGGACTCAGATAGCATTTTCTCTAATAATTTGAAATGGGCGCGTTCCTCGTAGCTTGCAGAGCTTCCTTGTACATAGACAAGTGAGACGGAGTCTGTAAATATGGACTCCTCGAATAACCGAGTGACGCCTTTTGGAATACGCGTCACGTATTCCTTTATTCTCGGTGTGCTTTTTTTATTGACGATTGCGTCGGCCACCATCTTATTCCATGCTTCTGCTTGCGCCTGCTCAATATTGCCGTAAGCTAGCGAAGTAACGTGCAAACTATTCTTAAAGTCCTCTAGAAGATTGATCATTCTCGAATAGGATGCGCCTTGCATGCCCTTTCCTAGATCAGAGCGGCTATAACTAGGGCTGTAGAGAATATTGTCTGCTGTTTCTTGCGCAACGGTTAATGGGTGGGTTTCCTCAGTATACTTATTTAAAAACTCCATCCATCCATATCTGTACCCTTCATAACGGCGTTCTTTAACCCTAAAAGTCTTTATTTCCTCCAAAATTTGCGAGAGCAGAAGCTCTATGCTTTCAGGATAGCCATGGAAGTGGAGGGCGATGCCATTTTTTTGTCGCTCAATATCTAAAGTGGTATTTACTTCTTCTGCAATAAGCATTTGATGCTCAAATTTCTTTCTCAGCAGGCTCCAAAAAAGCTGTGTAAGCGCTGCACTTCTCTGGTCTTTGTCCATTTCTGGGGAGCGCAATGATACAAAATAATAAGCCAACGGGCTGCCGGCCTCAGTATTCTTACCATACCAGGCCTTAATATTCTGGTGGGTGTTTAACAGCTCAGGAGTGGCGGCTATATCGCCGCCTGCGATTTGCACTTTTCCTTTAGGTAAAAACGGGTTTGCGGGTGGAAGAGCCATGTAATAGCTTTCCTTCGGTAAATAATGCTTTTGCTCTGAAGGAGAAAGCATGCTTACAGAATATGGTGTGCTGAACCATTTAGACTCTCTAGATAGAACGAAATCGGGATGAGTGACAATCGCCATCATATTATCAGGGCGAATGGCTTCAAGAATCTTCTGGTAGAGAGCGGGATTAAATTCTTCTGCGACATACCCTTTGGCCAGCGCGTAGCTTGGGCCATAAAGGTTCAAGTTATGAGCTGTATTAGCGATACTGAGGTCGTCAAAGTAACACCATTGTAGCCCTCTGGTCTTTTGAAACTCATTAAACCTCCACTCTTCTAGCGGTGCTTTTTTCAGGATGTCGACATAAGCCATTAAGCGTCTGATAACGTCCCAGTACTGCTCGCCGCCTTTATAGTGCAGGTTTACATATACTTCAATCCGTGAAGCGCCTGGATCGTCTGTATTGAACCTGACGCTTACCCCTTTAGCATAACTGTAGCCTCTCAGGTTGCTGGATAAAGTCTGGGGCACTTGCTGCTCAAGTAAATAGCGAATGAACTCTTCTGGCGCAGCTTTGTATTCTTCCCGAATATCAGAAATAGGGAAGTAAAGAATCATGTACCTTTCCAGGTCGTTGAATTTGGTTTTCACCAAAGAGGGGATTCTATTCAGCCTGAGAGGCTCTTGGTTTGCTCGGGGGGCCGCCTGACGTACAGGCAGTCGCTTAAACTTTTCTTTGACCAGTGACTCCAGAACTTCGTTGGATTGAGGGGCGCTAATGACCAGAGACATTTTTTCGGCGCTATAGTGTGTCGTCCACCAGGCTCTCACTCGATTGGCAAGCTCTTGATCGTTGAAGGCCTCAAAAGATTTTGCATTGCCCATTCCAAAACGCGTAATTGGGTGGTTAGTGGCGAATGCTTCAGAAGCGGCATCAGTCAAACGCCAATACACCATGTCCTTTCTATACTGGTACTCTGCTTGAATTGCGTTTCTTTCCCTTCCTACATATGTTGAGTCCAACCTGGGAGCGGACATTGCGTCGGCGAATAGGTCCAAAGCGCCTTCCAAGTGCTTGGGCTCGACATCAAAGTGGTAATTAGTGGCGTTGTAATCCGTGGTGGCGTTGGTTGAGCCGCCATGCTGCGCCAGATAGGTCTGTAAGCCGTCGGCATCAGGGTACTTCTCTGAGCCTAGAAAAAGCATATGCTCCAGAAAGTGAGCCATACCCAGTATGTCTTGAGGGTCTTGTTGAGTTCCGACAGAAGCCTCTAGGGCAATTCTGGCTTTGTTTAACGATGAGTCTGAAATTGTCAATACTTTCAACCCATTATCGAGCTGAAGGTAAGAATATTGCTTTGATTGTTCACAATCCTTGGGAAGCAATGGGTTAATTTCTTCAGCGTAAGCGTTAACAGATAAAGTCAAAGCGAAGGCTGCGTAAATGACGTGTGTAATACAGCGAAAAAACACTAAAAACTCCAATGATCAGACTAATCTGGTTGGGGGAATTACTATTTATCAGGGGGTATGGGGCTACTGCATTGATGGGAATGCTACGACAGGGATGATTCCGTTCGATGGAGCTCCAACATACTACTGGTTAAGCTAGCGCGATAGTTTATAAGCTTTCGCTCAAAATATTAACTAAATTTTAGAAACGAAGTGTAGACGCATAGTAACTTCAGCCTGCTGAGTAGAAATTACCATCGCCCAGCAATTTGAGCAGACGTAATAAAGGAGTTCCCATGCCAAGCCTTGGATTACAGACTGATTTGATGTTCAGCCGATACGCTGGTCGGGTGGAGGATGTTGGACGATATGTTGTGATTACTACGCCGCATAATCCCAATTACTACTTTGGTAATTATCTGCTGTTGAAGAAGCCGCCGCAGGCAGGGCAGTGGGGGGATCTGGAGTTGGATTTCGCCCGTTATGTTGGCGCGCCGCCGCGGATTAAGCATTTTGCGTTTCAGTGGCGCGTCAGCGGCGACGAGGACGGGGCTGATATGAACGGATTTATGCAGCGAGGTTATGAGTACATGGAATGTGCGGTCCTCACTGCGAAGCGATCAATGTTGTCAGAGCCGCAAAATATTAACGCTGATATTGATGTGCGGATGCTGCAATCAGAGCAGGATTGGGACGCCTGGTATGAGCTTGAGTTGCAGGAGAGGGATGTCGATCAGCCGGGGGAGGAGTATGTCGCCTTCCTAAACGGCGTTCGGGATATGTATCGCAGCATGATTGCTGCAGGAAGAGGAGATTGGTTCGGCGCGTTTCAGCAGGGAGAGTTAGTGGGCAGTGTCGGTCTTTTTTTTGATGAGCGTATTGGCCGGTTTCAGAATGTGTTGACCAAGTCTTCCCACCGAAGCCAGGGAATTTGCCACACGCTGGTGCATGCCGTGGCGAAAGCGGGTTTTGATCGGGCGGATACATTGGTCATGGTGGCGGACGAAAACTACCACGCAGCGCGTATCTACGAATCTTTGGGGTTTCAGCCCAGCGAACGTCAGGCGAGTCTATGTCGTCGTAATGACGGTGAAAGTAAATCGGGAGAGGATAGCGGAGTGGAGGCAAGCAAGCCGGAGTAATCTTCCGACTTGCTTGCAGATCAGGATCAGTTGCCGGTTTTCAGCTTCTGCCAGTAATCGTTATAAATTTCCATGGCTTCGCCTACGTCCTGCTGGAAGTCGCCTTTCTGGATAACTTCAGCGGGAGGGAAGATGGTTGGGTTGTTACGCAGTTTCTCATCCAGCAGGTCGAGTGCTGATTTGTTGGGAGTGGCGTAGCCGATAAACTCCACGCAACGCTTGGCGATTTCCGGCTGCAGCATGAAATCGATAAACTTGAGCGCATTTTCCTTGTTCTCAGCGCCAGCGGGAATGGCGAAGCTGTCTACCCAAAAGGCGGCGCCTTCTTTGGGATAGATATACTGGATGTCCGGGTTCTCCTGTTGCGCCTGAATCACTTCACCGTTCCAGATCATGCCCAGATTGACGTCGCCAGCCATATAGGGCTCGCGGGGGGCGTCAGAGTTATATACCAGTACGTTAGGCGTCAGGGTTTTCAGCAGCTCATAAGCCTGTTTGATTTCCGCTGGATCGGTAGAGTTGCCGGAGTGGCCGTTGATTTTCAGCGCCATGTGGAAGACTTCGCGGACGTCATCCGTCAGCAACAAGCTTCCTTTCCACTTGGGATTCCACAGGTCTTTCCAGGACGTAATGCTCTTTGGATCAATGGCTTCCGCGTTTATACCGATGCCGGTGCTGCCCCAGGTGTAAGGGATACTGTATTGGTTATCCGGGTCGTAAGGCTTGTTCAGCAAGTTCGGGTCTAAATGCTTGAAGTTGGAAAGCTTGGACTTATCGATGGGCGCCAGCAAACCTTCTTTGCGCATTTTTGAAATGTAGTAACCGGACGGCACTACAACATCGTAGCCTTTGCCCTGCGTCAGTTGGACTTTGGCGTACATGACCTCATTGCTTTCGTAAGTGGCGTATTCCACTTCGATGCCGGTCTTGGCGGTGAACTCGTCCAGTACGCCTTCCGGTATGTATTCGGTCCAGTTGTACACGACCACTTTCTCCGCCGCCCGGGCTGTACCGATTGCGGCGAACAGGAAGCCTGCCGCGAAGAGGAAGCCAGTTACAAAGGAGGTTTTTTTCATGCTTCGGTTTTCCTTTTCATAAGTAGCGTCACCACCGTGACAAGAGTTAAAGAAATGACTAACAATACTGTGGCCAATACGTTCACTTCGGGCGATATGCCCACCTTCACCATCGAGAACACCCGGATGGGCAGAATCTCAAAACCGGGCCCGGTTACGAACGAGCTGATGATGACATCGTCCAAAGACAGTGTGAAACTCAGCAGCCAGCCGGAAATAATCGCCGGCAGGATAATCGGTAAAATGATCAGACGAAAGATGCGGCTTTCACTGGCGCCCAAATCTTGCGCCGCTTCCAGCAGATTATCGTCAAACCCTTTCAATTGGGCGTAAACGGTTATCACCACGAAAGGCAGGCAAAACGTGATGTGTGCGATCAATAGGGACCAGAAACCCAACTGAATGCCCAGGGCGATAAAAATCACCAAAAAGGTGATCGCCAGCACGATATCCGGCGACATCATTACTACGAACAACAAGCTGCCGGCAGTCTTCTTGAGTGGAAATTTATAGCGATAGATCGCCAACGCCATCAGCGCTCCAATAACCGTCGCCGCGGTCGCCGACAGGCAGGCGATCAGTAAAGAATTGCCGAAGGCGTCCATCAACGCATCGTTATTCCACAGCTTTTCATACCAGCGCCAGGAGAAGCCTTTCCAGTCATAGCCGTACTTGGATTCATTGAACGAATTGACCACCAGCACCAGTATGGGCAGATACAGGTACAGGAAGATCAGTCCCAGAAAACCGGTTTTAAAGATTCTGGTCATCGAGGCCTCCCATGCGCTGTACTTTCTTGTTGGCGGCGTAATACAGCCACAGCATCAGCCCCATGATGACAATCAGCGTGACGCTGAAGGCGGAGCCGAACGGCCAGTCCCGCACCACCAGAAACTGATTCTTGATGATGTTGCCCAACAGCAGGTTCTTGGCGCCGCCCAGCAGATCCGCCACATAGAACATGCCCATGGCGGGCAGGAATACGATAAGACAGCCTGCAACCACGCCCGGCATGGTAAGCGGCAGCACGATATGATAGAAACGCTGCCAGAATCCGGCGCCCAGATCGTGGCCGGCTTCGATCAGATCCTTATCCAACTTGTCGAAACTGGAGATCAACGGCAGAGCCATAAAAGGCAGCAGGATGTACGTCAGGCCGAACACCACCGCAAACTCGGTATAAATCATCTGAATCGGCGCATCGATGACGCCAATGGCCTCCAGCACCCAGTTGAACAGGCCTTTGTTGCCAAGCAAAAGTTTGATGGCGTAAGTGCGGATCAGGCTGTTGGTCCAAAAGGGGATGATCATCAGGAACATCATGAACGCCCGCCAGGCTGGCGACATCTTGGCGACAATGTAGGCGAACGGGTAGCCGAGCAACAGACAGATCAGCGTCGCTTTGGCGGACAGCGCCAGACTCTGCCAGAAGACGTCGGCGTATAACGGCTCCCAAATGCGGGCGTAGGCGTCCAGCGTCACCGGCCAGACCGCCAGATGTTCCGCGTCAGGCGTCATCACGCTGGTCAGCACCACGAGAAAGTGGGGCGCCAGAACGAACAACGCCAGCCAGGCCAGCGTCAAAATAATAATGAAACGGCGAAAAGGCGATTGGCTCACGTCAGGACTCCGCTTTGATCACGTGTTCCCAGCCATGCACCCAGTCGACCCAGACTTTCTGGTTGATGCTGTAATCGAAATCGGGATCGTCCTCATCAAAGAACTCACTGGCCATGATGGTTTGTCCCGACTGTAACTGAATCTGCGAGTCCAGGGTCTGCCCGGTGTAGTTGCGCTCCAGCACCTGGCCGGAAAAGCCGGGACGATCAGGCGCATCCTCCAGGTATTCAATCCGCAGGTCTTCCGGACGCAGCAATACATGCACTTTGTCGCCAGCTTCGAAGCGGCGGTCGGCGTGAATTTCCCGCTTGAAGCCGTCCATTGCGGCGAGGTAGCGATAATCGCTCAGGCTCTCCACGATTTCCGCATTAAAGACGTTAATTTCCCCAATGAAACTGGCGACAAACAGATTATTCGGACACTCGTATATCTCACGAGGGGTTCCCACCTGTTGCGCCTGACCGTTGTGCATGACCAGCACGCGGTCGGACATGGACAGGGCTTCTTCTTGGTCGTGGGTGACGTAGATAAAGGTAATGCCCAGCTTGCGCTGCAGTTGTTTCAGCTCCATCTGCATCTGTTGACGCAGTTTATAGTCAAGGGCGCTGAGAGATTCGTCCAATAGCAGCACTTTGGGGCGATTCACTACGGCGCGGGCGATGGCGACGCGTTGCTTTTGGCCGCCTGACAGCTGATGAGGTTTGCGGGTGGCGAAATCTGAAAGGCGCACGGTGGCTAACGCTTCTTTTACGCGTTCTGCAATTTCCGGTTTGCTGACTTTGGCCATTTTCAGGCCGAAGGCCACATTGTCGAACACGGTCATGTGGGGGAACAGGGCGTAACTCTGAAACACCGTATTTACCGGTCGCTTTTCCGCGGACAGCTTGGAAACATCCTGCCCGTTCAGCATGATGCGCCCTTCATCCGCGCCCTCAAATCCGGCTATCAGGCGCAGCACGGTGGTTTTTCCGCAGCCTGACGGCCCCAAAATCGTAAAGAATTCCCCGTCTTCAATGCTCAAATTGAAGCCCGACAGCACTTCCTGCGTGTCAAAACGTTTGGTGATGTCGGCAAGCGTAAGAATGGGCGGTTTGCTCAATGTGTATGACCCTGACTCTGTGACTCCGCGAAAAAACGCGGGAAAAGTGACTTTTTTGGCAACGTTTAACGTATGACCCTCTCCAACCCCGCGATTAAAGTGGATTGCTTGGCGAACGTCAATTCCGGTCTAAGACTTAATGTCTATACTTTAGCCAGAAGTGACGAAATGACGCCTGTGAACAACGAAATTAGGAGGCTTTAATGAAGCGCCTTATTCTATGTGTTTTGACTGTCTTTATCGCTACTGTAGGTTTTGAAGTGGGCGCTGAAGGTAAGAATGTGCAACTGACCTCGCTGGACTGGCCGCCCTATACCTCGGAAAGTCTGCCCAACCAGGGCGCCAGCGCGGCGCTGGCGAAAGAGGCGTTCGCCGCCATGGGCTACACACTGGAAGTGAAATTTTACCCCTGGAAGCGCGCAGTGGCGCTGGCCAAGAACGACCCTGCCTATGACGGTTACTTCCCTGAATACTACGCCAAAGAACTGGAAGAAGACTTTATCCTGTCCGAACCGATGGGCTCAGGCCCTTTGGGGTTCGCACAACGTAAAGATCATCAAATTGACTGGTCGACGCTGCCGGACCTCGCCAAATATCGCATTGGCGTGGTCAGCGGTTACGTCAATACGGCCGAGTTCGATGATATGGTGGCCAACCAAAAACTGAACGCCAGTGAGGCGGGGGACGACGTGAAGAACCTGATGAAGCTGGTTTCTGATCGTATTGACCTGGCGGTCGTGGATAAAAATGTCATGAACTACCTGCTGTCCACCGAGGCGAGTCTGAAATCCGCCGCAGGGAAAATAGAGTTCAATCCCACCTTGCTGGAAGATAAGAAGCTTTATATCTGCTTTAAAAAAGGCCCCCGTGGGGAAGAGCTAGCCAAAGTATTCAGCGAGGGCCTGAAAAAGATCGACATTGATAAAATCATGCAGGGGTACTTTTAAGCCAGACTTTATATCTGGATAAGTCTCAGGAGAGGTTGGACGTCTCCTGAGGCCCCGCCGCCAGCTCCATGCCTGGAATGCGGCTCCAGTAGCCGTTGCTGTGGCGGAGCTGATATGGCAGGACCATGTCCTGTTTCTCTTTGAGCGCCAACGCCAGACTCTCTGCGACGCGCAGGGTATCCGGCGACTCGGGGCTCAGTCTGATCACCTTCACGCCCGCATGTTGCAGATCACGCCATTGATTCAGCAGGTGATAACACTTGCCGGACTGCGTCTGAATACCGTTGAGGTTGAACAAGGTTTCGCCTTCCTGGCTCCGTGTGGGAATACCTTGCGGGTATTTCTTGCATACGAAGCGGCAGTCGTCCTTGGGCAGGCCCTCTGATCTTGCTGTGAAGCAACGGGCGGAGAGCGCAAGAGGGAGATGGCCGTAGGCGAACAGTTCGGTTTCAATCGGTGCGGCAAGATTCTCCAGAATCCCTTCCAGCGCGTGACGGCTGATTTCCACCGGCGGCGTCCAGCGTTTGGCGCCTGCTTGTCGGATGATTTCCAGGGCCTGGGCGTTGTATATATTCAGGTAAGGACCGGCGATGAACGGCTTGCCTGCCTCCGACATCAGGTGCGCCGCCGCCATGTCGTTGGCTTCCACGCTCAGGCGCTCGTCTGCATTGGCCGCTTTGCAGATAGCGCGCAAGGCTTTTAATTCCGATTCAGCTTCTATCAACGCCAAGGTGGAAAGCGCCACTTCTTTGCCGGCGGCGAGCAGTTTTTCTGCGATATCCAGCCAGTCCCGCAGATTCATCTCTCGGCGTTTGGAGCAGACAGTTTCTCCCAAATAGATAATATCGACCGGCGCGGCGGCGACTTGGGAGTAGAATTGAACGACCATCTCTTTTGGCCAGAAATAAGGCAGGGGACCCAGAGAAATTTTCATAGTACTGCGCCTTCTAGTGGTGATGCGGGCATACGGGACCTGAGGTATGCGTCCGCTGATTTACTGCCAGGGACGCGAATAAGCGCCCAATGTAGTTTGCGCGCCTTCAGACAGCGCCTGTAGCGCCTCCTGCCAATCTTGCCGGCAACGGAACGCTGCAGGCTCGCGTTGGAAGCAATCCAGCGCCTGACGCCAAGTGGAGACGACTTGTGCGACGTAAGAAGGGCTGCGCTGTCGGCCTTCTATTTTCACCGCCTTCACGCCGGTCGCGGCGAGTTCTGGGATGAGGTCGAGCGTATTCAGGCTGGTCGGCTCTTCAAAAACATGAAAAGCATGGCCGCCGCCTGCGTTAAAGCGTCCTTTGCATAACGTGGGATAACCGGCGTTTTCGTCCGCTTCAAAACGATCAATGAGAGAACCGTTAAGGCGGGATTCCAGGCGTCCGTCTTTCTGCTCCCATTTCACGAACTTGGCGGGGGAGCAGGCGCCGCTGTTATTTGGGGACTCGCCAGTCATGTAGGACGACATGTAGCAGCGCCCCTCCGCCATGATGCACAGACTGCCGAAAGCGAAGACTTCCAGATCAACCGGGCTGTGCGACGCCACTTGGCGCACCTGTGGCAACGACAATACCCTGGGCAGGACTGCGCGCTTGATATTGAAACGGCTGTGGTAGAAGCGCAGCGCTTCATAGTTGGTGGCGGAGCCTTGTACGGAGAGATGCAGGTTAAGCAGGGGATACTGGCGGGAAGCGTAATCCATGACCCCGATATCCGCGGCGATCAGCGCGTCCGCCTGCAATCCGGCGACTTTATCCACCGCGTTGCGCCAGCGCTCCCAACCTTGTGATTGCGCATAGGTGTTGATGGCGACGAAGAGCTTTACGCCGCGGTCGCGCGCGTAAGCCAGCGCCTGTTGGGCTTTGGCGTCGTCGAAATTCAGCCCGGCGAAATGGCGGGCGTTCGTATCGTCTTTGAATCCAATGTAAACAGCGTCGGCGCCGTTATCCACGGCGGCGCGAAGAGCGGGAGGACTTCCCGCCGGACAAACCAGCTCCATTGCATGCTCCCAGGGCGGCAAATATGGGTAAGGTAGCAAATGCGCTGTGCAGGGGATTTGATGGAAATCAAGATGCTTCTGGTCATGAGCCTATTTAATAACGGCTATTTAACGCTGCGACAAGGGAGACCGAAGTTCATGTTGAAGAGCCCGCTGCAATTATCCAGAGAGCTTGCCGCTGCGCTGCCGCCGTTGACGGACGTGGTGCGGCGTCCGGGCCGTTATCTGCTGCAACCGCTGACGCGAACGCCGTTCGCATTACAGGCCGCACTGTTACGTAAACTGTTGAAAGACAGTTACGGCGAGGCGATCAGGGAAGGGGACTTTGACTCACTCGTCAACCGCTGGATAAAGATCACAGTGGTGGATCTGGACGCCAGTTGGAGCATCAGTCTCGGCGCCGATCGCTCTATCCGGGTGGCGCAGACGGAAACGGCGGATACGGAAATTCGCGGAGACTCCGCCGCTTTTGCACTGATCGCCGGGCGTAAAATGGACCCGGACACTTTATTTTTTCAGCGTCGTATCGTCATCCTCGGGGATACGGAGCTGGGGCATGAAATGAAAAATCTGCTGGATACCGGCGACCTTAACGATCTGCCTGCGCCAGCCCATCAACTGCTGGAGCTGGCGTCTTCCATCGCGGTGTATTGGGAAAACGCCAAGCGGGATATGCTGGCGGCGCTCAGCTATAAAATCCCTGTAACGCCGCCCTCTGCGTAAGGACAGTTTGGCGAATCGCCATCAGAAAAACGCCAGCCAGGCTCCGACGCCGATCATCAAGGTCCCGGCCATGCGGTTCAGTAAGCGGACGTTATCCCCTTGCAGCAGGAAATGACGCAGTGTGCGGCCGCCGCTGGCGTATAACACCAGGCAGAAAAACTCCACAATCAACAAGATTGACACCAAGGCCGCCAATTGCGGCGCCATTGGCGCGTCGGTGGAGATAAAGGGAGGCAACAGCGACACCATGAACGCCCAGCCCTTGGGGTTGGAAATCGCCGTCACAAAGCCCTGGGTAGCCAGCTCCGTAGGGCTGGCGACGCGGCTGTCCTCCATCTTCTCGGGAATGGCCATTTTGCCCCGGGACAGCCACATTTGTACGCCAAGATAGGCGAGGTAGGCACCGCCGACGTATTTCATGACGGCGAACACCTGCGGGTACTGCAACATCAAAGTGGCGACGCCTATGACGGAGGCGACGGAGACAATGCCGACGCCGACCAGCTCGCCCCACATCATCCAGAACGCGCGCTTCAATCCAATGCTCAATCCCATCGTCAACGCCAGCGTCATACACATGCCCGGGGTGGCGGACACAAACAGACAGGTGGAAAGAAATACCAGAAGCACGGAATAGTCGGTCATACAAAGTTCGTCCTGAAAGAGAGGGTCTAGCGGATGGCGTTAGGGGAATAAATCAGAAAAGCCATTATCAGGCAAGCCGGAGCCGCCTGATAATTGCTTTTTTCAATAGGGCTCCGGCGCTTGCGGGCGCCGGAGACAATGGCGGGAAGGTCAGGCGTGGGACAGTTCGCCGTCCACATCCTCCTGTTTCTCGATCTGACTGTGGTCCGCGCCCAGGATCATATACATGGTGGGCACCACGAACAGCGTGAAGAGGGTGCCGATGGACAGACCGGATGCGATGACCAGACCGATGTCGAAGCGACTGACGGCGCCGGCGCCGCTGGCGAACAGCAGAGGCGCCTCGCCCACCACCATCGCCGCGGTGGTCATCAGAATCGCCCGCAGACGAATGCCGGCGGCCTGTTCGATGGCTTCGCGCTTGCTCAGCCCCTGTTCCACCTGTAACTGGTTGGCGAACTCGACAATTAATATGCCGTGTTTGGTGATCAGACCAATCAGCGTCACTAGGCCAATCTGAGTGTAGATATTCACCGACGTCACGCCAAAGGCGATGGGAATCAGCGCTCCCAGCAGCGACATCGGCACGCTCACCAGAATGATGAACGGGTCGCGGAAGCTTTCGAATTGCGCCGCCAGCACCAGATAGATCATCAACAGGGCGAAGAAGAAGGTGAAGATCAGCGCGCTGCCTTCCTGCTTGTATTGACGGGACTGTCCGGCGTATTCATATCCATACCCCTGCGGGAAGATGGTCTGCGCCTTCTGCTCCAGGAAACTCAAGGCTTCGCCCAGACTGATTCCCGGCGTCATCACCCCTTCCACCACCATGGCGTTCAACTGTTGGAACTGACCGCGCTTATTGGGCTCCACGCCTTTGGACACTTCTGCGATGGTGGAGAGCGGAATCAATTCGCCTGAGGCGGTGCGCACGTAATAGTCGTCCAGTTGCTCCGCCGTGGCGCGGTATTCCCGCAGCACCTGTGGAATCACCTTGTAACTGCGCCCCTCCACACTGAAGCGGGTGGTGTAGCCGCCGCTCAACATGGTCGCTAATGCGGCGCCGATATCCTGCATGCTGATGCCCAGCTCCGCCGCCTTGCTGCGGTTGATGGAAATATGCGCGGTGGGCTTGTCGAACTTCAGGTCGGAATTAACGAACAGGAACTTGCCGCTCTTGCGCGCTTCGTCCAGCAGCTCCTGGCCTAACTCATACAGCACCTTGTAATCCTGCGCGGTGGTGATGACGAACTGCACGGGCAGGCCGCTGGAACCGGGCAGGGTGGGCAGGTTAAAGGAAACCGACTGATAACCGGCGATATCCCCCATGCGCTGCTGCATGATGGGAACCAGCTCCATCTGACTGCGCTCGCGTTCTCCCCAGGTCTTTAGAATCATCCCAGAGAACATGCTGTTGGCGGCGCCGTCTGCGCCTTGCACGATGAAATAGTCATTTCTTTCATCGAAGGTCTCTATGGTTTTGATGACCTCGTCCGTATAGGCGGCTACATAGTCATGGGTCGCGCTCACTGGCGCAGTGGACATGCTGAAGATGATGCCCTGGTCCTCGTCCCGGGCCAGCTCTTTGTTAGAGAGCTGATACAGAAAAAAGCAGCTCACCAGCATGGTTAGCACCATCACCAGCGTGACCGGGCGATAATTCAGCGCGTTATGCAGGCGACGCTGGTAGGCGCCTGTGAGCTTTTCAAACACCTCATCCAGCCAGATCGCCATCTTGCTGTTGGTTTCCGTCATCAGCTTGGAGCACATCATTGGCGACAGCGTCAACGCGATGACGCCAGAGATGATGACGGCGCCCGCCAGCGCGAAGGCGAACTCCTTGAACAGGCCCCCTGTCAGCCCGCCGAGGAAGCCAATCGGCGCGTACACCGCCGCCAGGGTCAGGGTCATGGATATGACTGGCGTGGCGATTTCCCGTGCTCCAATGATGGCTGCCTTGAACGGCGACAGGCCTTCATCGATATGTCGGTGAATGTTCTCCACCACCACGATGGCGTCGTCCACCACCAGACCGATAGCGAGCACCATGGCCAGCAGGGTCAACAGGTTGATGGAGTACCCCAGCGCCAGCATGAAAAAGCACACGCCTATCAGCGACAACGGGATGGTCACCACCGGAATCATCACGGCGCGGAAAGAGCCCAGGAACAAAAAGATGACGAATATAACGATGACCGTCGCTTCGCCAACTGTCTTGATAACCTCGTTGATGGAGTCGCGAATGAACTTGGTGGCGTCATAAGCCACTTTGACGTTCAGGGCGCTGGGCAACTGCTTTTCAAGCGCGGGCATCAGGTCGTAGATATTATCGATCACCTCCAGCGGGTTGGCGGCGGGCAGAGACGTGATGGCCATGAATACGGCGCGATTGCCGTTGAAGTACACCGCTGAGTCGTCGCTTTCCGCATCCAGCTCGATAGTGGCGACATCCTGCAGACGCACCAGGGTCGCGTCATCCCGTTTCACCACCAATTGCTGGAACTCCTGCACGCTGTGCAAGTCCGTATCGGCGGTGATGTTGGCGGTGATGTACTGTCCCTTGGTGGCTCCGGCTGCGGACAGAAAACTGTTGGAGCCGACGGCGCGGGCCACGTCCTGAGGCGTCAGGTCGAAGGCCGCCAGCTTCTGCGGATTCAACCAGACGCGCATGGCGAAGGTCTTACCGCCAAGAATTTCCGCTTTGGCCACGCCATCCGCGGTTTCCAGCTGGGGTTGCACGACGCGTTTCAGATAGTCGGTGATCTGCGCTTCACTCATGTCCCGGCTGAAAAAGCTGACGTACATGAGCGCGGTGGAGCCAGTCGTGGACTTCTGGATCACCGGCTCTTCCGCATCCGACGGCAACTGACGACGGGCCTCCGCCACCTTGGACAGAATCTCCGTCATCGCGGTGCTGGAATCAAAGCCCAGCTTCAGATGCACTTCCACCAGACTGGAGCCTTGATTGCTGGAAGAGGTCAGATAGTCGATCCCCTCGGCGCTCGCTACAGCCTGTTGTATGGGCGAAGTGATGAACCCCGACACCAACTCAGAGCTGGCGCCAGGGTAGGCGGTGGAAATATTGATGACCGCATTTTCCAGTTGTGGGTATTGCCTCACCTGCAGCGTTTTCAGGGCGTTGAGGCCCAACAGCAGGATGATCAGGCTGACGACGGACGCCAGCACCGGACGGCGTATGAATATATCGGTAAAACGCATAGGCTTCTCCTTGTTTACCGGTGCGGATCAGCGCAGTTCCACTTTGTTGTTGATTTTCACGCGGGAGCCGTTCTGCAGTTTGAGCTGACCGGCGGTGACGACGGACTCGCCGGGCTCCAGCCCTTTAGTGATTTCTGTCCAGTTGTTCTGTGACAGCCCCGTTTCCACATAGCGGCGCTCGACGACCAGGTTTTCCTGCGCGTCTTCGCTGGCGGCTTGTCCATCTGCGGGAGCTTTGCTGATAACGAATACGGAAGTGCCGTACAGCTTGGACTCCAGCGCAGTGGCGGGCACGGTGGTGACCTCGCGCTCAGATCCCAGCAACAGTTTTACTTCTGCGAACATGCCGGGGCGCAGCGCCTGGTCGGGATTCTCGAAAGTCGCCTGGATGGTGAAATTCCGGGTTTGCTGATCCACGCGGGCGTCGATGGCTGTGACTTTGCCGTTAAAAGTGCGCTCGGGAAACGCCGCCACTTTGGCTTCTACCTGCTGCCCATTACGCACTTGGCTGAACAGCTGCTCTGGCAGAGCGAAATTGACGTACACCCGGGACAAGTCCTGCAAAGTGACTATCGGCGTTCCTGGCTGCACATACTCGCCAAGATTGACCTTACGGATGCCCAATGTGCCTTTGAAAGGCGCGCGAATGCTCTTCTTGTTGATGCGGGCGCGCTGACTCTCCACTTGGGCCTGCGCATTCTTCAATTGCGCGCGGCTGGTTTCGAAATCCAGGCTGCTGGCGACGTTGCGTTCTAAAAGCTTTTGATCGCGTTTGTAGGTGGCTTCCGCGAGTTCTGCGGAGGCTTGCATGCCTTTGATCTCCGCGACGTCCACATCGGTATCCAATTGCACCAGCAGATCGCCGGCTTCCACTTTGGCGCCGGACGAAATCGGCATGGATTTGATGACGCCAGCTTCCTCGGAGGTCACCGTCACCTGTTGTACGGCGATGACGTTACCGATGGAGCTGTAGAAGGGCGTCCACCTCTCCGTGCGGGCGCTCTCTGATGAAACGGTGACTGGCGGGGGTTGAAAATTGGCGAAATATTCGCCCATCATTTTCGGTTTCAGATAGCCCAGGAAGTAGAAAATTCCACCGAAGACGACAGCAAGTACGACAATCATTATCGTCATGCGTTTAGCCATGAAGTTCTCCCTTTATGATTACTTGTATATGTCCGAGTCCGGCCGGAGAGCGGCCGGGAAAAGTTGTATTCTGGCGAGGGGTGAGAGGGCGTTAGCCCGAAGTTCGTTGAGTGCAATCGCTGAGTTCCGGTTCTTCCTGATCCTGCTGAATTGTAAGTGCTTTTTGCGAATGTTCCTGAAGGAAGGTAAAGCCGCCGACGCTTATGTTAGCGGATAAAACATAGTTGTCACCTCTACTCATTATTAAATACGGGTAATTCCTGCTGTTTCTTATAGAAGGACGTCGAAAATTATCGCAAAATGCCCAGTCTCATAGGACGAAGCAATTTCATCGCCTGACTTTATATTTCGGATAGCCATTTCAACCTGATGCGTTTAATAAGGTGTTTAGCTAGTTTCACATTTATTCTGGCCGTTTCCGGACTCTCTCACGCCATCGACATTCCTTTCTTTTCAGACAAACTCAAATATGAAGTTGTGGTGGAGGATAACGAGGAACTGAAATCTCTGGTGGAGGATGAGCTGGATCGGCAACGGGATGAGAACCTCACGCTCAAGCAATACACCAACCCGGTCAAAATCGCCCGCTACGAGAAAGACATCATTCAACGTCTGCTGCGTTCACAAGGATATTACGCGGGAGCGGTGGAGTATCGCCTCAAGGACGATGACAAAGGCGTGACCTATCTATTGACCCCCGGTCCTCTGTACAAAGTAAAAAAGATTACCTTTGATGTGCCGGAAGCCCTCAAGCTGCCTAGAGCATCCACTTGGCCTTTGCGGGAGGAGCGCGCGCTGGTGGCGTCCAATGTGTTGGACACTCAGGATGCGCTGAAAAAATACATCCAGGAAAGCGCCTGCTATTACGAAGTGAAACTCAGCTATGTGGCGGAGGTGAATCACGCCGACCATTCCTCAACGGTGGTTTATCGTATGGAGCCCAGTCCCAGCGTCAATTTCGGAGAGATCGCCATAACCGGACTGACCTCCGTGAAAGAAGAGTATCTGCGCAATAAGCTGGGTTATGAGGCAGGGCAATGCTTTAACCGCGCCCGGGTGGATCAGGCGCGCTTGAACCTGCTCAAGACGAACCTGATTGCGCGTATTGAGACCAACATTGCGCAGCCGGATAATGGACGCGTGAATACGTCCTTTACTTTGCAGGAACGTAACCACCGCACCCGTAAAGCCGGTATCGGCTACAGCACGGACGAGGGATTCGGTTTATCCCTTGGCTGGGAGCATCGGAACATTCTGGGCGCCGGCGAGAAGATTGAAGTGGGCGGGCGGGTGTCTCAGGTGCGTCGCACCGTGGAAGGGGAGCTGACGCTGCCGAACTTTTTTCGCGACGACCAAAGCGCCGTCCTGAATGGCGATCTCACCAAGAAAGAGCTGGATGCGTATGATTCCCTTAGCGCGCAGACCAGTCTGACAATCAAGCGTCAGTTTACGGATATTCTGTCCGGCTCCATCGGGACGCAACTGAAATACAGTGAAATCACTGATGAAGGCGTGACCGAAGAGTTCGGCCTGGTGTCTTTCCCGTTCACCTTGAAACTGGATACGACCGACAATCTCCTTGATCCGCGTAAAGGGTTCATTCTTACCGCTGGCGTCCAGCCATATATTGATACACTGGAAACCTCCCGCCGCTTTGTGAAAACCACTTTTTCCGCCAGTACATATCTGACAGCGGATTCTTTTTACTGGGAACCGACTCTGGCGCTGCGGGCGGCCACGGGGTCGATTTCCGGACAATCCACCGCCGACATTCCCGCTGATGAACGCTTTTATGTGGGCGGTGGCGGCTCTGTGCGCGGCTATCCCTATCAGTCATTAAGCCGGATCACCGGTGACGATCCCTTTGGCGGCAGTTCCTTTAACGAAGTGTCCGTGGAGACCCGTTTTCGCTTTTCCGAGAGCTGGGGAGCGGTCCTCTTCGTAGATGGCGGTTTCGCCTTTGACGACGCCAACTTGCAGCCTGGAGAAGAGTTGAAGTGGGGCGCGGGAGTCGGCCTGCGTTATTTCACTTTCTTTGCGCCCATCCGCTTTGACGTGGGCGTTCCGCTCAGCCCAAGAGACGACGTGGATGACAACTTTCAGCTGTATATCAGCATAGGGCAGGCTTTCTGATGCTGCGTAAGTGGTGGGTGCGTTGGCCGGCTCATTTTGTCTCCCTGCTCATGAGCCTGATTGTATTTATCGTGCTGTTGGCGGTGACGTTCGTCGGCAGTGAAAGCGGCCGCGTCTGGTTATTGGGGAAAGGGTTGCCGCTGGCGCTGAAAGGTTCGCCGGTCAGAATCGAGGTAGAGGACGTCGGCAGTCCGGACCTGGGGCACTGGAGCTTTGGGCTGCTGGAAGTCTATCTCAATGAAAAACAGCTGGTGCGCGCACGTGCGCTGGATCTGCAGGTGGACATCAACAGCCTGTTCGCCCAGCGGGTGCATGTGGACAATCTGTCGGCGGATGATCTGTATATAAACCTGGTCGACACTCTGCCCGAGTCCAGCGAAGAGGAGGACGAGGACGCGCCTGATTCGGGAGCTGCGGCAATGTGGCCGGTGGCGTTGGATGAGTTGTCCCTGCTGCGCTTGAAGGTTAAAGCGCCGGGGATGGAGGACATTCCCGCCGCGAAGATTCATGGCTCCGGCACACTGTATTGGACGGATGTTCCCCTTACACTAGAGCTTAACGCTGGGACGCTTGAAGATAAGCCGGCGCAGATCGCCATCGCTACGCAATGGGATGAGCAAAAGCGGCTGACGTTGACGGCGATGTTGAATGAACCGGCTGGCGGCTGGTTGGGCGGATTGGCGAAAATGCCCGCCTGGCAGGCGCTGGATGTGGAGCTGAAAGCGGTGATAGCGCAGTCTGAACCTTCGGGTCAAACGACTGACGGTTCCCGGCAAGGCCCTACTTACGGCATCGATTTACAGCAATTGAAAGCGCCGTTGTTCGGCCACAACCTGCGCGCATCCGGGAAAGTGGACGTGAATCTGGATGCGTTTCTGGTGCAGACAGAAGGATTAGACATCTACGTCGATCAGCGTCTGCAAAAAATCCGCGGGCGGGTGACGGATGAGGAACTGGACGCGCAGGTGGATATCGATCGCTTTCCGCTGGATGTACTGGCCCCCTGGACCAAGGACTTCAGCTCCGGCAACGCCAGCGCGAGTCTGCGCGCCACGGGCTCGCTCAATGACCCGAAAGCCTCGGGCAACGTCAGCGTCCGCACCAACTTCGGCGGCAAGCCGTTGATCGCTTCCGTACGCGGCAGCGGCGGCAAAGATAAAATTGTCGTGGAATCCCTGAGCGCCAGCCTGGACGAATTGCAGGCGCAGGCCAGTGGAACGGTGGATCTGGCCGCGGAGAAACTGAATATCCGCGTGACCCGGGCGCAGACGCCGTTGAGCTATCTCAGCTTGTTGGAGATAGCCCCGCCAGAAGGTTTAACATTATTTGCTGAAGCCACCAACGTGTCGGTCACCGGCCCTTACGTGTCGCCGAATTATGAGGGACAAGTGGCCGCCCGCGGCGCCTATCTGGATCTGCCTTTCACTGTGCAAGGCGGAGTGAAGGGCGGCGTCGACTCCGTAATTCTGCGGGATGCGCGTGTGAATACGAGAGACGCCTGGGTGACGGCTTCCGGCAAAATCGACTGGAGCAAGTCGCTGCTCGATCTGAGCGCCAAGGGCGGTAAAATCCCGCTGGACCTGCTCAGCAAACTGGAAATCGAGCTACCGCCCGAATTGGGTCCGACCCTGGTTGGCGTCGACGCCAAGGTAAAAGGTAAATTCACCAAACCGGAGTTCTCGGGTGTGGCGCAGGTCGCAGGAAGTTTCAAATCGCAAGCCTTTGCGGTGAGCGCGAACCTGTCCGGCTCCCCCGATGCCTTGAACTTTCGCTCATTTCGCGCCGAACTGCCTCGCGCGCCATCCGCCGAGGGCAATGCCGCAAGCCAGGCCGAGCTGGCCACCTTGGAAGGTTCTGGGCAGGTCAGCATCGCTAAAAGTACGCTTAACCTGGATGTAACGGCGCATAAACTGCCGTATTCTCTGGCCGCATTGGCGGATGTGGCGTTGCCGCCGGATCTGAGCGGCGATCTGGATGCGGATTTGCATGTGGAAGGGCCATTTACCAATCCTAAAGTTTCCGGTCGCCTGCATACCGCCGGACGTTATTCAACGCTGCCGTTTGAGGTGAGCGGAGAAGGCTCAGGTGGGACGCAGGGCGTGGATATTTCCTCCTTGAGCGCGAACCTGGGCGAAGCCGGGCGCGTTGATCTGTCCGGCTGGTGGCGGCCTGACGGCTTTGATGTTTCTTTGCATTGTTCTGGTGTGAACACAAAGAGTTTGCAGGCTTTTGGCTGGGAGATGCAGCATGGAGTGCTCAACACTGATCTGAGACTGCAGGGCTCTCTACAACAACCCAAAGTAGATGGGTATTTCGCCTATGCCACGGAAATCGAGGGAATGGACGACAAGGGGCGAAAGCAGAAGTACCCGTTTCAGTTACATACTGACATTTCCACTCGGGAAGATGAAATCTTATCGTTGTTCACAGTAGTTAAGAAAGACGATACGCAGACCGGCAGAGTGAAGCTGGATATCAACGCGCGTACTTACCTGGATTTTTTCAACCAACTGCAGGGCGAGCCGGACGTGCGCAAGATCCCGCTGGATGTCTCTGTGGCGGGCAATTTGGAGACGCGTTGGCTGAACTTCCTGCTGGACCCGGATATTCACCGCTTTTCCGGCGACCTGAATCTTAACCTCTCCGCCCAGGGCGTTCTTGGCGATCCTCTATTGAATGGCGACTTAAAACTGCAGGATGGATTTTACGAAAACCGCATCACCAGCACCCTGTTCAAAGACGCTCAGGCCAATCTGGCGTTCGCCGGTCGTAAAATGACGCTGAGCGACAGCTCCGCCAGCGACGGCGGCTCCGGCAAGCTGGAGCTGCTCGGCCATGTGGATTGGAGCGAGCTGAATGGCGGCGAAGAAAATGAGGATAATCCGATAGCGCTGCAGTTAGTCGCCACCAACGCCAGTATCCTGCGGCGTTCCGATATGGAAGGCGCTGTGTCCGGCAAGTTGACGCTGGAAGGGGACTTCAAGAATCTGCTGCTGAGCGGCAAAGTCGAGGTGCTGCCGTTCGCGATGATGCTGGATGCGGCGTTAGGCCGGGATATTCCAGAGATTGAAGTGCGTGAGGTCGCCAAAGAAGAACAGGAGGATGAAAGCATTCTGCCTCTGCCCAAGGTCGCTCTGGATATCCGCCTGATCGTCAATCAGCAGGCCTTTCTGCGTGGACGCGGATTGGAAGCGGAGCTGAAAGGCCGTGTGTTCGCCAAAGGGCCTCTGGAATCCGCGTCTTATCGTGGAAGCTTTGAAACCTTGCGCGGAACCTTTGAGGTATTCGGTAAGAAATTCGATCTGGAGGAAGGGGAAGTGTTGTTTGAAAACGACAGCTTCACCATGTTTATCGTCGGCGTCTACACCAGCAAAGACACAGAATACCGCGCGGAACTGTCAGGGTCGCTGGCGTCGCTGAAGGTGAATCTGAGTTCGAACCCGCCTTTGCCGGAAGATGAAATTCTATCGCAGCTCATGTTCGGCAAATCCGTGCGCAACATCACGCCGATTCAGGCGTATCGTCTGGCGGCGGCGGTGCAGACGCTGCGTGGGGAAGGCGGCAGTTTCTTTGATCCGATCGCCACCACCCGCGATCTGCTGGGCGTTGACACCCTGTCCGTCGACACACAGGAAACCGACAACGGCAGCGGCGTATCCGTCGGCGTGGGTAAATATCTGACTGAACGCGTCTACCTGGAGCTGGAGCGTACTCCAGACCCGGCGCAGCCATGGAAAGGCTCTGTCGAGGTGGAGTTGAACCCCAACCTCAATCTGGAGACGACCACCGGCGGACAGTCCGGCTTCGGCGGCGTCGAATTACAGTGGAAACAGGACTACTGACGCCAGCATAGCGACGAGGCCTGTGATCAGTGATGTTTCCGGTGCTTGTCGTTTTCTTTTTTCAGTACGACATAGACGCCGCCGAAGAATGCGATGGTCATACCCACTACCAGTAATCCCGCGATGATGGTTTCGTCGATGTACATAATGCATCTCCAACTTAATTGATCGGTGATAACGTGATCTTTCGTTGGATTATGGAGAGGGTTCGCCATAGCGAGTTTGATTCAGGTCAACCTCTCTCAGCCGCCACACCTCTGGTAACGCTTATATTGACCGGGGTCAATTCCGCTCAGTGGTTCGACTCGCCGACTGTTGCGGCGCCCCCAGAATCCCGGCTTTGAAGTCCTGACTGACAGGGTAGTCGCCAATCCAGATGGAAAGAATGGCGTCAAACAGCTTCTTGCCGGGAATAACGCCGCGATCGCGTCCGTCCAACCAGACTTGAGCGCCGACGCCAGGAATATATTCCACAACCGCTGTGTCTCCCTTTTTCAGCTTCTGGTCGAACATATGCACCATTTGCTCGATTTCTCCGCGGATGTCTTCCGCCTGCTGCTTGCTGATGTTCAGGCGCATGCCTTCGTAAAAGGCGTCAGCGATTTTGCGGCCGCGCACGTCCCGCAGCATGGTGAACTCCATACGCCGGTATCCTTCATCGGCTAACAGAGCTGGCGCTTCGTGAGTCGTTTGCTCCACATACAGCGCGCCGACATAAACATCGACAAAGACCAAAAAGCGGCGCGTAGCGGCTCCATTCAAGGAAAGAGAAGGGCGATCGCCCTCCGGCGGCAGGGTTTCAGGAACTTCCACGCCTTGCAGCGTCACCGCAAAGGACGGCGCAGTCAGGCTCAACAAGACGATAAACAGCATCGACGATAGCGTTAGGGGGTTGCTCATTGTGGCGCCTCTTTGCCCTGGGGTCTGTGGACAGCATGCATACAGATCCCGGCGCCAGGGTTTGTTATAACTTTATGGATTCCTGGCGCAACAGGTTGATGGACGTTATTGTTTTTATCGCGTCACGACTCTCAAGACATGGCTGTCTGGGAGATTCTGACTGAATGTTGAGCAGTGTTACACAATGATACAAAGATTGAGTGGATGCTGATCACATTTTCATCTGCTTCAATAGGTCATTTTATATAGTCCTTTTCTGGGGCGTGATTATTTCCCCAACTCTTCGTAAAGGTTAGAAAAAAGAGGCGGGCGGGCTTAAAATAGCGGGCTTTAGCAACTTCAAGCCACCGCAACGCGACAGAGTCCCTCATGTATATTGACTTCCAGCAACTAGAAGCGACCAAGATCTATCATTGGATGACGCAGACTATCATCCCACGTCCCATCGCATGGGCGCTGACCCGCAATGAGGACGGCGGCATGAATCTGGCGCCGTTTTCCTATTTCACGGCGATTTCCAGCGCGCCTCCCACCATTGCTATTTCCATCGGTAAAAAAACCAGCGGAGAGCTGAAGGATACGCGCAGCAACTTGCAGGTTGGCGCGCCCTGCACCGTGCATATCGCCGGTCGCGAATTGGCGCAGGCGGTGACGGACTCGTCCCGGACTCTGCCTTACGGCGAATCCGAGCTGCAAGGGCTTAACTTGTCATTGGTGGACTTTGAAGGCTTCGAGCTGGGCCGCTTGGCGCAGTGTCGTCTGGCGTTTGGATGCCGGGTGCAGGAAGTGGTGGAGCTGGGCAGCGTGCCTCAGGCGATGGTGCTGCTTAATATCGAAAAACTGTTCGTGGACGATAGCGTCATGACCACGGACGCCAAAGGTCGACTCAAAGTGGATGCGATGCAGGTGAACCCGCTGTCTCGTCTGGGGGCGGATGAATACGCCACACTGGGTGAAGTCATCAGTATTCCGAGGCCCGCATGAGTCAGTTAAGCAATCCAAGCCAGGCTTTTTTACGCCAACGTGGTCAGTTGAGCGGTCGAATATTATTGTGCTCGCCGCCCGCAGACGCTATTGCGGCGGAACTGCGCCAAACGGGTGTTGAGGTCAGCGTTCTGAGTTGGGATCACACGGCGGTGAACGCCTGCCGGGGCGCCGTAGCGGAAGAGTGGTTATTCACGGATCTGGCGTTGCCTGCGGACGCGCAATGGGATCAGATCGCCCTGTTCATGCCTAAGGCCAGAGAACTGCTGGACCTGATGTTGTCCGTCGTCGCGCCAGCACTGAAACACGCACAGCATATCTGGCTGGTAGGCGAAAAGCGGGAAGGCGTGGAAAGCGCCGCCAAGCGTCTGGCGAAAGAAGACTGGGACGCCACTAAGGTGGACTCGGCGCGCCATTGCCAAGTCTGGAGTTTGACGCCGCCGGCTGACTGGAAGCCCAAGCAGAACGACTTCTGGCGCGCCTACGAACTTGCGCAGGAGAAGGTGGATACACTGCAGCTTTTCACTTTGCCAGGCGTATTCAGCGCAGGCCGTCTGGATGAAGGTACAGAGGTGCTGTTGCAATCTCTGCCGGAGTTGCACGGGCGGCGCCTTCTGGACTTTGGTTGCGGCTGCGGCGTCATTGGGGCGACTTTGAAGAAACGCTATCCCAAAGCGTCTGTTGAGCTGACGGATATCAATCTGCTGGCGCTCAAGAGCGCAGCGCGCACCGCTGAAGCCAATGGCGTGGAGCTGAACGTATACGCTTCCGATGGTCTTGCTGAAGTACAGCCCGGCGTGGACGCTATTATTACCAACCCGCCTTTCCATCAAGGCGTGAAACAGGATACTCGCGTCACCCAGCAATTTCTGCGTGACTGCGCGCGCGTGCTGAAACCTGGCGGCTCATTAACCCTGGTGGCGAACCGCTTCCTGCCGTACCCGGATTGGATCGAGGCCCATGTCGGGCCGGTGCGGGTTCTGTTCGAGAACAGCCGATTCAAGGTGTACCATGCCGTCAGATAATGTGTGGCGCTCCGGGAGCGGGGAAGTGGATCCCCAAAGTCGCTGGCGTCGTAAGTTGATTGTTGGCGAGACGGTGGCGGATGCCTCTACCTGGCTGGCTGCGCAGACCGGCTTGTCGAAGCAGAAGGTCAAAGACGCCATGCTGAAGGGCGCGGTCTGGTGGAAGCGCGGCGGCAAGCCGCAGAAGCGCCTGCGCAGAGCCAAATCCCCATTGGCGGTCGGCGACGTGCTGGAGCTGAATTACGATCCTCAGATTCTCGCTCTCAACAGTCCGCAGCCCACATTGGTGGCGGATCATGACGCCTACTCCATCTGGTGCAAGCCCGCTGGGCTGCTCACGCAGGGCTCCGAATGGGGCGACCATTGCAGCCTGCTGCGCATGGCGGAGCTGCACTTTCAAAGCAAGCGGCAGGTGTTCCTGCTGCATCGCCTGGATCGCGAGGCCATGGGCTTGGTGATCATCGCCCATAATAAAGCGGCGGCGGGGCGGTTTGGCGCGCTGCTGCAGGATAATGCGCTGGATAAGTTCTATCTGGCGCGGGTAAAAGGGCGTCTGGCGCAAGAGCAGGGGGAAATCGACTTCCCTGTGGACGGCAAATCAGCGTTGAGCTATTACCAGGTTCAGCATTATGACGACGCGACGGACTCCAGTCTGGTGCGGGTCAAACTGATCACGGGACGCAAGCATCAGATTCGACGTCACTTCGCGGATTTAGGGTATCCCTTACTGGGCGATCCGCGTTATGGCTCAGGCAACAAGCATGAAGACGGTTTGATGCTGGCGGCGACGGAACTGGCGTTTACCTGTCCCATGCGCCGCCGCGCCATGCGGGTGGTTATGCCGGAGGCGTTGCTTCCGGCCTGGAGTCGTCAGCGCTGACTGGCGCTTGGGCGATAATGGCGTCCTGGTTAGGGCAGAAGTCGGGAACGCCCGGGGTGGCGTTCTCCCGTTGCAGATGTTCGCCACAGTGGGCTTTCTCGGAACAGTTGCGACAGTTCTGAATCGCCTTGAACACTTCAACGGAAGACGAGCCCCTAACATAATGCGTGGTGTCGACGCCCTGCTGTTTCAGCATCTGACCCAGACGTTCCTGCTCCACCCGGTTGGCAAGCCCGTTGTAATACAGGTCCGCTGTGCGTGAATTGCGAAAAATAAACGCCAGCACCATCATGGTTGGCAGCATAAATACAGCGGCGACGGCCATCCAGATAATGGTTACTTTCATCATTGCCATACTCCGTGCTCAGATAAATGGGTTCTGATATAAGCATAGATTAGATTGCTTCCCGACGCGGAAGGCTGTCCGAAATCAAGAAAAGAGTCACAAATGAGTATCGCTAACGACAATCCCAACGCCAGGCCCGTCGTGGTGCTTGGCCCTACCGCCTGCGGTAAAACCCGGCTCGCAGTGGCGTTGGCTCGCGCCTTTGCGGGAGAAGTGGTGTCTGCGGATTCCCGGCAGGTGTTTCGGGGCATGGATATTGGAACCGGCAAGGATTTGCAGGATTACGGCGACACCCCTTATCACCTGATCGACATTGTTGATCCGGGGGCTCCGTTCAGTCTGTTTGACTACCTTGGCGCCATGCAGCGGACACTCGATGATCTGGATGCGAGAGAGAAGCGCCCAATTATCGCCGGTGGTTCCGGGTTGTATCTGGATGCGATTCTGCGCGGCTATCGACTTGTCGAGGCGCCTGTCGACCCGCTGCTGCGGGAACGGCTCAAACATCATGATCAAGAGCGGCTGAATGCGCTGCTGGCTTCATTGAGGCCCTTGCACAACACCACTGACACGCAGGACCGCGAGCGCACGCTGCGAGCGATTGAGATTGCCTACGCAGAGCTGAATGAAGACAGTCCCAGTGTGCAGATCAGTATCGACCCTGTCGTGATCGGGTTGCACTGCGATAATGACCGATTGCGCGCCCGCATTCGCGAACGTCTGGAAACTCGTCTGGACGAAGGTTTGATTGAAGAAGTGGAAAGTCTTCGGGCGGAGGGGCTGAGTTGGCGGCAGTTGGATGAGCTGGGATTAGAGTACCGCTACGTCGCGCTGTATCTGCAGGAGCAGCTGAACCGCAATGACATGATGCAAAAGCTTGCTTCTGCGATATACCTCTTCGCCCGCCAGCAAGTGAAATGGTTCCGTCGTATGGAGCGTCAGGGCGTCGCCATCCATTGGCTGGAAGCGGACGACGCGCCATTGGATAACGCCTTGGCGCTATTGCGGCGATAACATCAATACGGCCACTTGCCAACCGCGACGCAGATGACGATGAGCCCCAGGCACAGGTTGGCCAGCACCGCCTGTCGCACCTGGTTTAGCGCGGCGCCGGCTTCGCTCCAGGTCTTTTCCAGGGTGCAGGTCTTCAGCTTGCGAAAGGGAAAGAAAAACACCCCAATGAAAATGAGCGTCATCGCTAACGCGCCGCCCAGCATGATGTGAACGTACAGGGGCGGTTTGCCGCCCCATAGCGCGAGCATGCCCAAGCCGGAGCCCCAGAGCGTCAGCACGGCGATCCACACCCATCTGAAAAAGCGAGTCAGCACTTCCGACCACAGCGGCAGACGCTGAGGCGGCTGCAATTGCTCCGCTGCGGTAGGGCGCAGAATGAAATAGGCGAAAAACATACCGCCGACCCAGCCCAGGGCCGCTAGAACATGAAGTAGTTTAAGTAGCAAAAGCATGGCGAAGCGTATCCTTGTTACATTGGATCTATTGATATTGCGGCGACGTTTTTTCGAAGGCTTTTCAATAACCTGTCGAGGGCTTTGTGCGCAGTAGTGGTATTATACGCGTCAACATCAACCTCGATTCAACAGTAAGTTCCCAAAAATGCAAGAAGATTCAAAGGGTTCCCCGGGGCATAACTTCGACGAACTGAAAGAGCGCTTCCAGAACAATATTTACGGCACCCCCAAAGGGCGCCTGCGACTGGACCTGATCAACGAGGACCTGGACGCTCATCTGGCGGAACGATTGGGAGAGGGCGCGTGGCGGATTTTGGACATCGGCTGCGGCGCGGCGATGATCAGTGGACGACTGGCGCAAGCGGGACATCGCCTGACTCTGACCGATCTGTCCGCCGAGATGCTGACGGCGGCCCGCGCTAATCTGGAGTCCCTTGGATCGGCGCTGGCCTGCGAAGAGTGGCGTGAAGGCCCGATGCAGGACGTTCTGCCGCAACTCCAGGGACCTTATGACCTAATAATCATCCACGCGGTGCTGGAGTGGATGGACGACCCCCGCCCCGCGCTGGAGCTGGCGCTCAGCAAACTTCGACCCGGCGGGGTGCTGTCCCTGGCATTTTATAATCGCAACGGCCTGATTTACCGCAATCTGCTGCAAGGGAACTTCCGCAAGCTTAAGAAGAACAACTGGTACTACCGTAAAGGCGGCCTGACGCCTCAGAATCCATTAGACCCGGATGAAGTCTACAATTGGCTGGCCCAGGCGGACATGCGCCTGATATGCAAACGGGGCATCCGCACTTTTTACGACTTCATGCAAAAACCCGTAGCCCGGGAACGCAGCTATGAAGACGTACTGGAAATGGAGCGCATGCACTCCCAGAAAGAGCCGTACCTCTCCCTGGGGCGGTATATTCATGTGTTGTATCAGAAGGATTAGAAATGGTTAATAAATTTGAAATGGTCCCAGCAAGGAGTTGTGTACTGCCTGTGGGCGTCAAGGGTAGTCCGTCGTTTACACTTTGCAAAAGGCCCGTAAAGCTGGAAATTTTTCCTCCGGTGTATATAATCTCGCCGCATCCGGCAAAATCTCTTGCGTGGCTTGATTACGCGCCCTAGTGGAGTTAACCAGCAAATGTTTGGTGTAGAGTAGAAGGAAGCCTGTCGGGACTCCCCATGAGTATCTACCCAATGCAGCCTTCACTAAAAGGGCTTTTGGTGAAAACCGCCTTCAAATTATGTCCATATGACAACTTATTCTGGAAGTTCTTAATTTAAATGCTTCAGTACTCTTCTTCTATAGCTGGGCTGATTTTATCGATCAGTCGTAATTGGCAACTAATTCGGCAAATGACTAAAAGAGAAGTTATTGGTCGGTATAGGGGCTCTTTTCTAGGGCTTGCTTGGTCTTTTTTTAACCCAATTTTGATGTTGGTCGTTTATACGTTTGTTTTTTCAGTAATATTCAAGGCCAAATGGGGAGTTGGCGGTGAGGAAAGTAAATCCCAGTTTGCAATAGTACTTTTCGTGGGCCTGATTGTTCATGGCGTATTTGCTGAAGTGATCAACCGAGCCCCAGGGTTGATTTTGGGTAATGTAAACTTTGTAAAAAAAGTGGTATTTCCTATTGAAGTCTTACCAGTGGTTTGCTTGTTTGCGGCGTTATTTCATACCTTAATTAGTTTGCTTGTGTTACTAATAGCATTTGTTATTTTTAATGGCTTCATTCACTGGACAGCTATATTTTTACCTGTCATTTTCCTGCCATTTGTTATGCTTATTCTTGGGGGAGCTTGGATATTGGCTTCTATCGGTGTTTTTATTAGGGATGTGGGGCAGACGATTGCCATAATAACTACAGTTCTGCTATTCCTCTCTCCCGTATTCTTTCCCATTGATGCGTTACCTCAAAAATATCATTCTTTAATTATGTTAAACCCCCTGACATTTATTATTGAACAATCACGAGACGTTCTTATTTGGGGGCGTATGCCCGATTGGATTGGGCTGGGTATCTACTCACTTGTCGCGATAGTCTTGGCTTGGGCCGGATATGCTTGGTTTCAAAAGACAAGAAGAGGCTTTTCAGATGTCCTTTAGTAGTAACAGTACTGTTTCAAACGATGAGCTTAAGGCTGATGACACGGCTATTTGTATTCGAAACCTTAGTAAGTGCTATCAAATATATGAGTCTCCTCGAGATAGACTTAAACAATTTGTTATCCCGAGGCTAAAACGTTTTACAAGGCAACCGCCAGAGCGCTACTACCGCGAATTTTGGGCCCTCAGAGACGTTTCATTTAATATAAAGAGGGGCGAAACGGTAGGGATTGTCGGACGCAATGGTTCGGGTAAGTCTACTTTGCTGCAAATAATCTGCGGCACACTGTCGCCGACAGAGGGGACTGTAGAAATAAACGGTCGTATTGCAGCGCTTTTGGAGTTGGGAGCGGGGTTTAATCCAGAGTTTACTGGTCGGGAAAATGTATATCTCAATGCAGCCGTTCTAGGTCTAAGCCAAAGCGAAGTTGATGAGCGGTTTGATGATATCGCGGCATTTGCTGATATCGGACAGTTTATAGACCAGCCAGTTAAGACTTATTCCAGCGGCATGGTTGTTCGACTTGCATTTGCTGTTGCTATTAATGTTGATCCGGAAATCCTCGTTATTGATGAAGCACTATCTGTTGGTGACGAGCTTTTCCAGCGAAAGTGTTTCTCACGAATTGAAGCTATTCGTGATAGCGGCGCTACAATTCTGTTTGTTTCTCACTCTGGCGGCACAGTTGTAGAGTTGTGCGACAGAGCAGTACTTATGGACTCTGGGGAGAGGCTTGCGGTCGGTAAACCCAAGCAGATTATAGGGAGTTACCAGAAACTGCTCTATGCGCCAGAGGATAAGCGGGAGAGCATTCGTAACCAGTTGCTTCAGGCTAATGAGATTATGTCTGAGCGAGTGGATGATGTGGCAGGTTTGTCTCAAAACAACAAAATGCAGGAAAAGGAATATGAGCGCCTCCAAGAAAATTTTGATCCGCATTTGAAACCTGTTAGTACGATTGAATACGAATCACGCGGCGCTACAATCGAATCATTGAAAATTTTGACTCTAAATGGCGAGCCGGTAAATGGCTTGGTCCGCGGCAGGAAGTACCGGTATTGCTATAGTGTAAGGTTCGATGTCGCCGCTTCAAATGTTCGTTTTGGTATGTTGCTAAAAACGACGTCAGGACTAGAGCTCGGGGGCTCTATTTCTGCTCCATCTCTTGCTGAATCTATTCCGTTTATTCCGCAAGGGAAAGTCGTATCGGTTGAGTTTACCTTTCATTGCTACTTAAATCCTGGGGTTTACTTCATGAATGCTGGAGTATTGGCGGTTTGTGGCCAGGAAGAAACTTTTCTACATAGAAAAATTGATGCGATTGCATTTCGTGTATTGCCGGAAACGTCTAGTACTGCAACCGAAATCGTTGATTTTTGCTGCACCCCCTTGGTAAGTATTGATGAATGATTTGTTCAATAACCTACTTGTCACGTGCCCGAATCAAGGAGGGCTGTTCCTTATTCATGAGGGCGTTATTCATAAGCTGGATGATTTTAGTGCAACGGGGCTTGCTGTAAGTAGCGAAAGAATCGCCAGAGGCCTGCAGCCCTCCTCTGTAGTGGTGCATTGCCATAAGAAGTCTGACCCTGAATCCAGCGTTATGACAGCTACAGCTGACGACATACATGATGTGTTGATAGCTGGCGACTATGTGTATTTTGTAGGCACATCTGGTAATGAAGTAATTAAAATTAATAGCGATTCTATAGAAGTGGATAGGTGGACTTTTGATGGAGAAGTGGACTCACTTCACATTAACTGCCTTGGTTTTTGGAATGAAAGAGTCGTTTTTTCTGCGTTTGGCGATTTTAAGCAACATCGTGAATATAAGGGAAAAACCAAAGAGGCAGGCTATGTAAAGGACTTGCTTAGTGGTAAGTATCTAATAAAAGGACTCTCTCAACCTCACAGTCTGACGCCTTTAAATGGAAATTTATTGCTGGCGAACTCAGAAAAGAAAGAGATAGCCGAATATAGTAGCGCTGGGGAATTGATGCGTTCGAAGCTTCTGGGAGGCTATACACGAGGAATATGTGTCACTGATGATAAAATTTTCGTAGGTTTAAGCGCCTCTAGAAATCTTGACGACCCGGGAGTTAAAAGCGCCACTGTTGTTGCTCTCGATAGGAACACATGGGAAGAGTTGGGACGTTTAGATCTGCTTGCCCCAGAAATTTATGAAATACATCAGGTAAGCGATAAGCGTTTGATGTGTAGTGTGCTTGGGAAAGTGGCGTCTTATTCATCTTCAACGCTTGCCTTGGTTATTCAGGATCGTGAACAGGAAATAGTAGAGCTTAAGCAAGAGATAAACGTGCGAGATTTGGAGGCACTATCGCTCAAGCAAGAAATTAAAGATCTGGATTTGGAGGCACTATCGCTCAAGCAAGAAATTAAAGATCTGGATTTGGAGGTGCTGTCGCTCAAGCAAGAAATTAAAGGTCTGGGTTTGGAGGTGCTGTCGCTCAAACGGGAAATTGGTGAGCGAGATATGGAAACCCTGTCGCTCAAGCAAGAGATTGGAGAGCGTGATTCGGAAATATGCCGCTTAAACCAAGTTGTAACAGAGAAATTAGCTAAGATCAGCTCCCTTGGTCAGGTCATTCTTGATCAAGATGAAAAGATGGCCGTATTCACCAAGGCTGCTCATGAACATAAACAAACTATTAGTAACCTACAGCATATCATTACTCAAGTTGAGCATAGGCTGTCTGTATTTGCCGAAAAAGATAAGAGGATTGGAAAAGTGGTTTTGAGTAGACTGGAAAGCCGTAGTAAGTTGCTTTACTGGTATTGGAAGCTAATGCGGTCTCCTCTATTTGACTCTGAATGGTACCTAAAGAACTATCCAGATGTGGCTGAAAAAGGCGTTAATCCTCTTAAACACTATTTGGCGATAGGCTGGAAAGAGAGTAGGCAGCCAGGACCATATTTTGACAGTGAATACTATCGAACTCGCTATCCCGATATTGCAGGCTTAGACATGCCTCCTCTGGTTCATTACTGGCTGCATGGATGCTCCGAAGGGCGTCACCCTAATTCACTGTTTGATATGGACTGGGATCGACCTGAAGAAAATTTGGCGCCTATTTCGAATGAAGGTACTCGTAATTTAGCCGGACTGTCGACTTCTACTGACTCACTTCTAATAAGCGTAATTATTCCAACTTATAACAGAGGTAAGCTCCTGCCTGAAATTATTGCTGCATGGCGCGAAGTAAATGCAGTGACAATGTTCCCGTATGAGATTATTTTCTCTGATGATGGTTCATCTGATGGTTCTGTCGAATTTCTTGAGACAGTGAATGGTCTGCCGTTAAAAGTGCTGCGTAATGCGCATGGAGGGGCTTCAAGTGCGCGAAATGCTGCAATTAGAGCTGCTTCAGGTGATAAGTTGCTTATCATCGGAGATGATATCTTCCCTGATCCTCAAATTCTTAATATTCATGCTGAAATATGCGAGCAGCTTGGACCTAAAGTCGCCACGCTAGGTGTTGTCGATTGGCACCAAGACCTCGATGTTAATCATCTGATGCATCATATTACAGAAATTGGAAATGAGCAGTTTAGTTATAATCGCCTTAAGGACAACGATTTTACTGATTTTCGGCACTTTTATACCTGTAATATCTGCGTTGATAGACGTTTTCTTCTTGAAGAAGATGTAATTTTTGACGAGCGATTTGACGAGTATGGATTCGAAGACATCGAGTTAGGTTATCGGCTGGCTAAACGCGGGCTCAAGTTATTTTATACCACGCGAGCAAAAGGCGATCATTATCATCCCTATGTGACGTCGAAGTTCTGTAAACGCCAAATTTCAGCAGGGAAAATGGCCGTGGTATTTGCAAGAATGCACTCGGGTATTGATATGCTATTGGGAGTTGCGTCACTTGAGAAAAAAGCGCGTAAGAATCGCACATCGCAATACTCTCAAGAGATGTGGCAACAGAGGTTGGATGCGCTTGTCAGTAGATGTGAGTACTACGAAGAGCTTATTGCGGCCACTCCTGATGATATTTCCATGGGCATTCGTAAATGCTTGAGCACTTTGTATGTGCATCTATTTCGGGCAATGTACGAATATGGAGTCATTCAAAAGCTGGGTGACTATCCTAATTCTTTGGCGATTGCGATGGAAGCGCACTTCCCGGGGGGCGGATCAGATTATTGGGATAAGCTTGAGAAGAGTGTAAAGGAACCAGATGGTTTGTCTTCGGCTGAACTTTACAATCTGTGTGAGGCGCTTAATACAAGAAGCGAAAGAGATCTCCACTATGGTTCAAAGCAGCGCCGGCTGTTTGATGAATTAATGCAGGCCCAGTTGCTGTTAGAGTCGCAGGTGACTCTGGTTAGTAAAATGGAAAGAGTCAGGCAATTGGCGTCAAGGGCGGTTTATCATCTTTTAAACAATCCAAGATACTTAATCCATCGAGCAAGACAGCTAATCAGTGAAAATAAGGTTGGCGATAAGGTAAATGCCGTTAATACTGATGTCGCCACTGTTGTTAAGGCCATTCCAGCTCTTGTAGTTGACTCGCTTGGCTCGGAGACAAAGAGCTTGGTAGAGACTTTCCGTCGCACCTTTGGCGATACTGCAAAAGTGTACGAATTGTTGCAGAATGGGATGCTGTCTCTTATCGAAGAGAGTGATCTCGGCAGCAACCCCATCATGCCGTCGGCTGCTGAAGCTACAATATTCTTTTGGCCAATGTCTTCCTCTGCTATTTCCTGCCCTGACCATTTGTACTCTGCTTATGTGGCGCTTATAGAGAACGGTTTAGATCTATCAATAATTTCTAACTCACTTACGTTAGATGGGAGCATCTGTATTGGAAACCTGCGTGATCATATGATCTTCTCGCGTGATATCGCTCATGCAGTTTTTGAAAATAAACTTAATCAGGCTCCGTTGCGGGGAAAAATACTTCGATTATTACCGACAAGGAGCAATGCTGCTGAAGCACGTATTAGTGAAGCGCTTGAATGCAGCCATATTGAAGTAGATGCGGATGGCTTCTTTTCCAGTCAGGTTAAACCTTCGTGCGGCTTGACACGATACGAGTCCCAGTATTTGCCGCCACGTGTAAATACAAAGCCAGTTATCTTTGTATTCCCCATTTTTTTAGCGGTAGGCGGCGTAGAGCGTAATACCGTTGAGATAATGAGGAAGCTGAATCGCCAATTTGAGTTTATCGTGATAACGATGGAGAGATTGCGTCCAGAGCAAGGCAGCTTGGCAGCTCAGGCTATGGACGTTGCGGCTCAAGTGATTGAAATGGCTGAGATTGTACGCCATGAAGACTATTTGCGCGTTTTGGCTCGATTAAAGACGAGTTTGAAACCTGAACTGGTTTGGGTTTGCAATGGCTCCCCTTGGTTTTGTGATAATGCGTCTTCTATTCGTCGTGTATTTCGCGATGTGCCGATTATTGATCAGGAAGTATATGATGTTGAGCAAGGGTGGATTACCCGTTACGGTGAACCTGGCATCAGGTCTTTTGACCATTTTATTGCTGTTAATAAGAAGATTGAGCGACGCTTCCGTGAAGATTTTGGAATTGATCCAAAGCAGACGCATTTAATTTACTCTGCTGTTGATACTTTTCGTATTCAGCAGTTTAAGCAGTCGCAGCCTGATGAGGTTGCGCTGAGAGAAAAATTTGGGCTTCCCCAAGGGAAGAGGATATTTACGTTTGTAGCACGGCTTACGCAGCAGAAAAGACCTCTTGAGTTCCTAAAACTGGCAAAACTACGTTGCGATAATCAGGATGAGTATTTTGTGCTGGTCGGTGATGGCGAACTCGCTGATGAAGCTAATGCATTTATTGAGAAAAATGAACTAAAGAATGTAAAACGAATACCATATGTTGAAAATACACTTGAACTCCATGCCGTGACTGACGGAATTATATTTACCTCAGCGTATGAGGGGCTGCCAATAGCGATGATTGAAGCATTGGCAATGGGAGTTCCTGCGTTTGCAACTGATGTAGGCGATATTGCAGATGTAGTGAGTGAATACTATGGCGGTGGCGTGATTTCGGTAAATTTATCAGATATTGATATAAACTCTGAATTCGAAAGTTGGCTTAGAAACCATCAGAAATATCAGATGGAATTGAAGGCTCGAGAACAGGATATACTTGATCGTTTTTCCAGCTCGAATATAGCAAAGCAGTATGTTGATTGTTGGAATGGGGCGATTAGTCAATACAAGAAGCAAGGTGTAACAGTATGAATGCGCCAAACGTCTCCCGCGTTTTGATACTCGGCGGTATGGGCTTTATAGGGCAGCATCTGACACAAGCTTGTCGCTCTGCTGGAATGACTGTAAGAGTTGCAGACATGTTTTTGCCTGCTTCTGAAGTGAGACAAGACGGAGTTGAATACGTTGAGGGAGATTACAAGGACCCGGGCTTCCTAGAAAGTATACTTGAAGAAATCGACTCTATTGTGCATCTTGTTCATGACACAATGATTCTTAATCAAGAGTGCAGCATGGATGTTGAGTTTGAGCGTAATGTCCGACCTGCAATGCAACTTATGGATATGTGTTGCTCGAAGAAAATTGGGAAATTTTTATTTGTATCTTCTGGTGGCACTGTTTATGGAAATCAGTTGAGCCGTCAGCCTATTGCCGAAAGCTCATCTACAAAGCCGATTTCTTTATACGGAACTTCTAAGCTGATTATAGAGAATATTGGGTTTCTCTATAATGTTCAGAAAAATTTACCCTTTATTGTTGCGCGTCCCGGTAATGCATATGGGCCTGGACAGAAGCCGTTTCGTGGCCAGGGCTTTGTTGCAACTGCATTTGCTTCTGCCCTGAAGGGGGAAGTATTGAATATTTTTGGTGACGGGTCGGTTGTTCGAGATTACATACACGCCCGCGATCTGGCTGATGCGCTAGTTGCCATACTCAGGTTTGGCAAACTTGGTGAAGCATACAATATTGGAACATCTAACGGCGTCGCACTGCACACTTTGTTAAATGAGTATATAACTCCAATATTAGAAGACGATGGTTACAGTTTGCAGTGTCAATACACTCCTCCTCGAGGTGTAGATGTGCCATACAACGTATTATCGAATGATAAGCTACGCCGCGACACGAACTTCTCTCCAAGTATCGAGCTTCGTGATGGTTTGCGCGAAACCTTAATGTGGCTAAAGAATTTTAAATTAATGTGAGAATGTAATAGCTATGAGCCTTGTATCAGTTGTTATACCCAGCTATAACCATGCCCATTATATCAGGGAGGCAGTGGAAAGTGTTCTCTCTCAATCTTATACCAACTTGGAGTTGATCGTCATTGATGATGGCTCCAGCGATGCATCACTCGACTACTTACGCAGTGTGGATGACCCTCGATATACATTAATAGAGCAGGAAAATGCGGGGGCTCATAATGCTATTAACAAAGGATTGTCTCTAGCAAAAGGCGACTATCTTGCAATTCTAAACTCCGATGACATCTTTCATAGGGAAAGGCTTTCTGAGTGTGTAGAAAGGCTGCAGCAAGGCGCAGATTTAGTAGCAACATGGATTGAGATAATAGACAACAAAAGTAAGGTGCTTGGTGTTAAAGAAGGGTGGCGGAATATGCTGCCCTGGACCATTAAAAAGCCGGATGCACGACTTATTGGGGCGGATGACTTTAAGTTAAATTTGCTGTTTTCTAACTTCGTGTCTACAACGAGCAATGTAGTCTTTTCTCGCAAGGTATATGAGGCAGTCGGTGGTATGCGTAATCTACGATTCGCACATGACTGGGATTTTTTATTAAGGGTTGCTCTGAAATTTCGATGTGAGCTTCTGGAAAAGCCTCTTTTGAAATATAGGATTCACTCTACAAACACTATTTCATCAAATCGTGCGTGGATGCTGTTTGAAATCTGTTGGATTTTTGCAGTTCATCTAAAGAACTTTTCAGGCGAATTACTATTGCAGTCTACTGAATTGGAACGATTCTCTCATGGTCTTGACCTGATGGCTAACTCAATAAATTTGCAGGGTAATGATAAAGTTTTTTGGATGCTTATGCAGTACATTGCGGCGCATCAGAAAATAGAAAATTTTTCACCGGAAGAAGTACTGTTGAATCGTGAGGAATTAAGAGCTGAGTTTATCCGCTATATAAATGTATAGGGCGCTTTGTTTACTAATGGATATACAGAATCTCAATGACTGTTACGACCATCATTGTTAATTACAATAGCGGAGCTTTACTTGACGAATGTCTTAAGCACTTGGAAGCGCAGACTGTTCGTTCAGATAAAATTATTGTAGTTGATAATGCTAGTGTTGATGGCTCTCAGGACATTGCAAGAGCATTTTCTAATGTCGATGTGCTTCTGCTTAACGAAAACCTTGGCTTTGCAGGCGGCAATAATTTAGCGCTATCAGGTGTGGATACGGAGTTTGTTGCACTGTTAAACCCTGATGCTTTCCCAGAACCTGATTGGCTTGAGATGCTGCTCATTGCGGCGAGTGAAAATCCTGACGTAGGCGCATTTGGATCTCGCCAGCTTTGTAGCGACGCCAACTTGATACTGGATGGGGTTGGCGATAGTTACCATGTCAGTGGATTAGTTTGGCGTGATCGACATGGCGCGAAGCAGCAACCCAATGATCTGGTTACAAGAGAAATTTTTTCACCATGCGCTGCAGCGGCATTGTATCGAAGGAAGGCATTGCTTGATATCGGAGGGTTTGACGAAGATTATTTTTGCTATGTTGAGGACGTAGACATAGGGTTTCGTCTGCGTTTGGCTGGTTATAAGTCAATGTATGTTCCGAGTGCGGTGGTTTATCATGTTGGATCGGCAACCACAGGTGGACAGAGAAGCGACTTCTCTGTTTATCATGGTCACCGAAACTTAGTGTGGACCTTTATAAAAAACATGCCATCTTATTTATTCTGGCTGCTTTTACCGTTGCATATTTTGATGAACTTAGCGACGGTGTTGCTATTTATTTTAAGAGGGCAGGGAAGAGTTATTCTTAGGGCTAAATGGCACGCAATAAAAGGGGCGCCTAGGGCCTTTGAGAAGAGAAGGGATATTCAGTCCGGTCGAGTTGCTAAAGTAGCTGATGTCTGGAGGTCTCTGAATAAGCGCTCGCCCAGCTTAAACAAGCTTCTTCCTGCTAAGTTAAAAAGGAGTGCTGACTAAATAAATTATAGCTCGAAAAGCATTCAGCTAGGATATCTTTTAAATGTTTTTGCAATCCACATGAGGCATTTAGAAGCAGATCCTAATAACACTTCTCTCCGAGGCTCCTCTGACGTCATTGGCGGTTTCTACAGTAGACAATTGAGAGTTCTGCCTTGGATACTGTCAATTGGGCATCATTCTTAAAAAATTAAGGCTTCCGGGCCACCAAAACCGCGCGAGCTGGAGCGGGGTAGCCTTCCACTGTTCTGCTGAAATCCTCGGGGTCGAGAAAGTCCTTGAGAGACTGGAAGGTCATCCAGTCCGTCTGGCGTTGTTCATCCAGTGAGGTGACGCCCTCATCCACAATACGGACGTCTTCGAAGCCGCAGCGCTCCAGCCAGCGTTTGGTGGCCAGTGAGCTGCCGATAAACCAGACATTGCGCATTTGCGCGTAGCGATCCAGCGGGGTCAGGACGGTGTTTTCGTCGCCGGGAACGATCAGTGTTTCCAGCACCAGTTCTCCGCCTGGTCGCAGGGCCGCTTTCAGCTCATCTATATGGTCGAACGGAGAACGACGGTGGTACAGCACGCCCATGGAGAAGACGGTGTCGAAGGCGTCCATGTTGGGCGGCAGGTCTTCTGAGCGTAGCGGCAGGTAATAAACTGGCGCGGTGGGCGCGTATTTTTTAACGCAGTGGAACTGGAACAGAAACTTGGGCGAAGGGTCCACGCCGAGGACGAACTGCGCGCCTTCACCCAGCATGCGCCAGCAGTGGTAGCCGCTGCCGCAGCCGACATCCAGCACAAAGCGACCTTTCAATGGGCTTAAATGCGGGGCGACGCGCGTCCATTTCCAGTCAGAGCGCCACTCTGTGTCGATGTGATTTCCAAAAAAATTGAAGGGGCCTTTGCGCCAGGGATGCAGGCCGCGTAATCCTTTGATGAGCGACTCCTGCTCTTCTGGATCAAGGTCTCCTTCTGCGCCGATCATCAATGTGTCGACGTCGAACTGTATTTGGCTCGCCTGCGCTGTAGGCAACTGCTGCAGGGCGTTCCACCAGCCTTCATAGTCGCCATGGGTGCGAGAGTAATAACGCTCATCCAACACGCGCTCGAAGTCGGGGATAAAGCGCTGCAGACGGTTTTTGTCGGCGTGAGCCAGGAAGTCGTCGAAACGGATCATTTTATAGCCAGAAAAGAAACGAAGTTAAAACATTGGAACCATAAGTAAGCTTGGCTGAAGCCGGCTCGTTGCAGACGCTCAATATGCGCCTCGATGGTTTCCGGCACCAGGACGTTCTCCAGGGCGCTGCGTTTTTGCGCGATTTCCAGGTCACTGTAGCCCCGAGAACGTTTGAAGTCATGATGAAGATCGAACAGGGTATGCTGCTTATCCGTGTCGGCGAACTCGATTTTCTCGGACAGCACCATCGCCCCGCCGGGTTTCATATTGACTGCGATGCGATGCAGCAGATCTTCCCGTTGCGCCAAAGGAATGAACTGCAGCGTGAAGTTCATGACAGCGATGGAGGCGTTTTCGATGGGCGTGCTTAGAATATCCTGACACAGTATTTCTGTGGGAATGACGCTGGGCATCCGCTCCATGTTCACCCGACAACGCTCCACCATGGCGGCGGAGTTGTCGACGCCGATCACCTTGGGCTTGTTGTCGGATTCATTGAAATGTTTCAGATTGCTGCGGATAGCGAGGGTGGAGGCGCCCAGCGAGCAACCCAGATCGTAGCAATGGGCGCCCGCCTGGGCGTAGCGCCGGGAAATAACGCCGATCATTTCCAGCATCATGGCGTACCCAGGCACCGAACGGTTAATCATATCCGTGAATACGTGCGCCACCCGCTCATCAAATTCGAAAGCGCCGACGGCGCCTTTGGCGTCTTGGTAGATTTGGTCTTTGCTGTCGCTCATTTTCCGCTCGCTCCTGTCAGGGCGCGCATTTTACCGCCCCGGCCCATACAGGGTCCAGTCGCCTGGCGCGGTCTGAGCTTTGATGACTGGCGCATAAGGCGCTCAAACCGCAAGAGAACGCTAGACTTTGCGTCTTAACCCATCTTTAATTGGCGGTTGTGCGCCATTGGCCAAAAAATTTGAGAAGCATTTATTGAAAAGATAGAGAGGATAGCGGGCAGGTTTATGACTCATTACGCCATTTCAGACTTACTCAAGAACAAAGCGGAGATCGGCAGCGAAGTGACCGTCAAAGGCTGGGTAAGGTCAAGAAGGGACTCCAAGGCGGGCGTCTCTTTTATCCACGTTCATGACGGCTCCTGCTTTGACGCGATTCAGGCGGTTGTCGCGAAAGAGCTGCCCAATTACGACGCTGACGTTCTGCGTTTGACGACCGGCTGCTCCCTAATCGTCACCGGCACCCTGGTAGAGTCGCCCGGGCAAGGACAATCCTGTGAGATTCAGGCGACTTCAGTGGAATTGGTCGGCCTGGTGGATGATCCGGAAACTTATCCGGTCGCCAAGAAAAGACATACCTTTGAATTCCTGCGCGGCGTCGCTCACTTGCGTCCCCGCACTAACGCGTTCGGCGCCGTAACACGTGTGCGTACGACGCTGTCTCACGCTGTGCACCATTTCTTCTATGAGCAAGGCTTTCAATGGATCAATACGCCGATCCTGACCGCCAGCGACTGTGAAGGCGCCGGCGAGCTGTTTCGCGTCAGCACGCTGGACATGGCCAACCTGCCCAAGACGGACAGCGGCAAGATTGACTACAGCAAAGACTTCTTCGGTAAAGAGACGTTCCTGACCGTGTCTGGTCAGTTGAACGTAGAAGCCTACTGTCTGGCGATGTCCAAGGTGTACACCTTCGGGCCTACGTTCCGTGCGGAAAACTCCAACACCAGCCGTCACTTGGCGGAGTTCTGGATGATCGAGCCGGAGATCGCCTTCGCCGACTTGAATGATGATGCCGACCTGGCGGAGCGCTTCCTCAAGCACATGTTCAAGGTGGTGCTGGACGAGCGCAGCGACGACATGGCGTTCTTCGCCGAACGCATCAATCCTGACGTGGTTTCGCGTCTGGAGAATATGGTCGACAAGGAATTTGTGCGTATCGACTACTCTGAGGCCATCAAGATTCTGCAGAACTGCGGCAAGAAATTCGAATACCCGGTGCAGTGGGGGCTGGATCTGCAATCCGAGCATGAACGCTATCTGGCGGAAACCCATGTGGGCGCGCCAGTGATCGTGATGAACTATCCTAAGGAAATCAAAGCGTTCTACATGCGCCTGAACGACGATGATAAGACCGTTGCCGCCATGGATGTTCTGGCGCCGGGTATCGGTGAAATCATCGGCGGCAGCCAGCGCGAAGACCGTCTGGATGTCTTGGACGCGCGCATTGGCGATATGCATCACAAAGAGGAACTGTGGTGGTATCGCGATCTGCGTCGCTACGGCAGCGTACCCCACGCCGGTTTTGGTCTGGGCTTCGAGCGCCTGATCGCCTACGTGACCGGCATGGAAAACGTGCGCGATGTCATCCCGTTCCCAAGAACGCCGGACAACGCCCAGTTCTAGAACCCTGACCTGGACGTCAGTCAACAAAAAAGGCCCGATTCCATCGGGCCTTTTTATGGGAAGGGACAAGCCGAGTCCCTGGTTTCCCTGCCTGCATCATATTTGCGCCGGGCTTAAAATACGCCGAAGCCTTTCAGCAGAGACACAATCGCCAGTACTACCGCGACGCCGCCAATAGCCATGGCCGCTGCGCCGCCGCTTTTTGGCGGTTTGACGTTTTGCAGGTTGTTGAGCTGCGTCGCCAGCGTAGTTTTCTGGCGTTCCAGTTGCTCTACCCGCACAGCCATGGCGTCGATCTCGCTTTGTTTTTCCGCCATTTGCTCACGCAGGGCTTTGGCGATCTGTTGCACCAAGTCCTGTCCCTGCTTGCTGATTTGCCCACGCAGCAACTCTTCCACCGTCCCCTCGATCAGGGTATGCAGCTTCTTGTCGTTGAGAATGTCTTCTATGTTCAGGCTGGGCGCAGGTTCGTCTCTGGAAGTGCGCTCGATCAGGGTGCGCTTGAGCTCTTCCTTGGCGGACTGCAGCTCCGCTTCCCAGGCGCTGAGCCTGTCTTCCACATTGTTGTCCATGGTGGCGGTGGCGGAGTGGGTGGCGATATCCATCACCTGAGGGCGGATGCGCTCGATGAGGTCGTCCAGGTCGGGCGCTTCCGGCACGGGCTTGGCTCTCATCTCAAGATCGTTGACCGTTTCTCTTAGCTGTACGTCCAGGTCGCGACGAGATTCGCTGACTGCGTCGTCGATGGAGCCGAGTAAACGGTCTTCTAGACTTTTCAGCTCGGCGTCCAGCAACGGTGTGAGGGTCTGCTCTACATCACGGGTTATCGTGGCGGCGAGTTGTACTTCGTCAATCGCCGGGGCGGAGGGGGCCTCGGCAGGCTCAATGCTTTCGATATGCGCTTCCAGAACCTGTTGCACGCGCTTTTCCAGTCCTGGCATCAGTTCTTCGCGCAATTGCTCCGCCATGGCGCTGAAGTCAGGCAGGGGCTGCTCCGGCGCTTCAGAAGGCTGCTCGCGCAACTGCTGGATATCCTGACGCAGAGAGGTCAGTTCGCTCTCGTTTTCTCTCAGGCGGCTTTCGAAACCGTCGAAGGAAGGGAAGTCGCGGCTGTTTTTTTCCAGTTTGTCGAGACGATCCACCAGGATTTCCCAGTCGGAAGCGGACACCACGGCTTGCTGAGGTTGCGGTGGTGTGTATTCCGGCGTTGGGGTGGGGACGATAATCTCTGCAGAGACTTCCTCCGTCACTTCCGCCACAGGTTCCGCTTCCTGAGGGACGGAGACGGAGGTGAGGGTTCCGCTGCGCGCGGACTCAATCACCATGGCTAACTTTTCCGCTTGCGGCGGCTTGAACAGCGTACCCGACGCGCCGATAGCGCGGGCTTCCGCATCGTAATTATCTTTTCCTTCTTTCCCGGTGCACATGATAACGGGAATATGGGAGGTCTGAGGGTCCGCCTTGATTTTCTTGGTGGCTTCGAAGCCGTCCAACTCAGGCATCAGATGGTCCATAAATATGATATCGGGCAGATTGGTTTTCAGCATTTCCAGAGCGTGTACCCCGGATTCTGCAAGTTGAACCTGCAAATTATGCTTCTCTAACAGTCTTTGTAATGTAATACGCGCCAGTTTGGAGTCATCTACCACCAGTGCAGTTTGCAGCGACATTGCGGAACCTTTTGCAATTTAAGATACATCGATAAATCTAGCACATTCTTGAAGCTAGCCGGCAAAATCCTAGTATAGGGTTTGTTGAGGTTTCTGCATCCTCTGAACGCCCTGCCACAGGCTTTTTCGGGCGTCTAAACAGCGTTGCCGGAGCCTCAACAAACACTAAGGTGCGACAAAGATATATCAAATAAGACTTTCCTATCAAAAATCATAAGGTTAGATATTGTAACAGCATGTTTTTTGATCTGTTTAATGTAACTTTCGTCATTTGGTCACCTTAGCGTCATATAGCCTTTCTAGCATCGCGGCTAAAGATGATTAAAGTTAATTTTTCTATTGTTTCAGCGTTGTATTTGCATATTCAAATCAATGTGTTGCGTTTGCTGGAAAAATAGATAATTACGCCGCAGGGGCTTAATCGTAAAAAAGGACATCCGGATGCAAGATTCCCTAAGAGCCGTTTTTATCTCAGATGCGCACTTGGGCTCGGCTGCCTGCCAGGCTGAGCACTTGCTGGATTTTCTCAACAAAATCAAAACTGACAGGTTGTATCTGGTAGGCGATATCATCGACCTGCTGGAAATGCGACGCAAAGCCCACTTTCCCGAGACGCATCGGGCCATTCTCAGCCTGATCATGCGAAAAGCGCGTGAAGGGATGGAGGTCATCTACATTCCCGGCAACCATGATGACTTTTTCCGGCAAATGGCGGGACAGACCTTCTCCGGCGTGAAGATTCGGCTTAACAGCGTCCACCGCACTGCGGACGGGCGTCGCTTTCATGTGAGCCATGGCGACGAGTTTGACCAGATTGTGCAACTGAGTCCGCTGGCGTTGCTGGTGGGGGATAAAGCCCACGGCATGATGCTCAAGCTCAATAGCTGGTTGAATCGCGCCCGCAGGCTTTTTGGCTTTCCATACTGGTCCCTGGCGGGATACCTGAAGACCCATCTGGGACGCGCCCGGGAGTTTATCCATCGCTACGAAAACGCAGCCCTGAAGGCGGCGCGTAGCCTGGAAGTGGACGGTTATATCTGCGGCCATATTCACTACGCGGCTTTTCGTCGCAAAGACGGCAGGCTCTACTGTAATGACGGCGACTGGGTAGAGCATTGTTCCGCACTGGTGGAAACTCATCAGGGGCAATTAAGGTTGCTGCATTGGTCGGAACAGCCGCGTTGGCTGGCGGTGGAGCCGGATGCTGAACCGACCTGGATCGATGACCCCATTCCGGGGTTGTTTCCGGCCCCTGTCTGTTGCGCTATGACTGAGAAGCAAGCGCCCGAGGCCGCCTGACAGACTGAGTGGGCGTTGGGCTGGTTTCTGTCTCTTCCATTATGAGCAGCCAAATCAAACAGTTGGCTGCTGGCTCCTTACGGAAATATAACGCCGCAGTCCTGTCGCCGGGCTTGAACCAATTCCCCGAAAACGTGTCTACTATCACAATATTGATCCGCTTTTAGCTTTGTCATCTGCATGGATGGCGGGCAGATCGTCATGATGGCGAAGTTTAAGAATATTGGGAGAGGTTAAGCATATGTTTGGAAGTCATTCACAGGATAAAGCATCTATGCCTGCACGGGAGCAAGCGCTGCCTGGCAGAGCGGAGCCCATGGAGATCGAGGGTGAGCATTTTGTCTTTGGCGTGGATATGAGAGGTCCCTTTCCGGCGCAAATGCAAACAGCGGTGTTCGGGCTGGGGTGCTTCTGGGGGGCGGAGCGTTTGTTCTGGAAACAGGAAGGCGTTTACAGTACCTGCGTAGGCTATGCGGGAGGCTATACGCCCAACCCCACCTACAAAGAAGTCTGCACCGGGCAGACCGGCCATGCGGAAGTAGTGCAGGTCGTATTTGATCCCGCCGTGATCAGTTATAAGAAGCTGCTTAAACTATTTTGGGAAAATCACGACCCGACTCAGGGAATGCGTCAAGGCAACGACGTCGGCTCTCAATATCGTTCCGCTATCTATTACGCCAATGATGAGCAGAAACAACTGGCGGAAGCGTCGAAGGCGGAATTCCAGCAATCGCTGCATGACGTAAATCGCGGCGCCATTACCACGGAAATTACTCCGGCGCCGGAGTTTTACTTTGCGGAGACCTATCATCAACAGTATCTGGCTAAAAATCCTGGGGGATACTGTGGTCTGGGCGGCACCGGGGCTTGTTTAGCCAGCGCGGACTGAGCTTTGACTGAGTCCGCGACCCTTGCTGGGTTAACCTTGGTTATCCCGGAAAAGAACGATCTTGAGCGGGATTCTGTGGCGGCGGCCTGGAGCGCCGCCGGAGGCGAGGTATCCCGATTGGGACGATTCTGGGAGCCTCCTTCCTATGATCCAGCCAAGGTGCGGGTCTATGGAAATGACACTTTTGCTCTGGTGTTGGCGCAGAAGTTGGGACTTGACCTGATTTCACCCGCAGACGACCTGTTGGTGCAATTGCCGCAACAGGCGTTGCAGCGCTCAGTAACGCTGCTGCCTTTATCTGTGGCGATGACCTCGCCATTTCCGGCTTTCCTGAAACCCGCCGCGCCAAAGCTGTTTAAAGCCGCCATATATACAAGTCTGACTGATCTAGCCGTGGAAACCCGAGGGCTGGAGCCGGATACGCCGGTGCTTCACTCGGAAATCGTACAGTTCGCCTGTGAAATTCGTTGCTTTGTCTGGCGGGGAGACGTGTTAGACGCTGCAATCTACGAAGGCGATGGAGCGCTTGAGGACGGCTTAAGATTCGCCAGACAACTTGCTCGAAGCGGAGACCTGCCGACCACCTGCGTGCTCGATATCGGCTATATTCCCCAGCGCGGCTGGGCGATCATCGAAGCCAACGCCGCCTGGGGCGCCGGCCTCAACGGATGCCGGGCCGATAAAGTATTGCCTTGTATCGAGGCGGCGACGCGCCAAGTGGCTATTGGCAGTTAACAGAATACTCGTCAATCGTCAGTCTGCCTTTCAGCGCTTCTGGACTGAACTGAATCAAAAACTCAGGTATTTCTTGCTGAGCAGAGACTCTATGAATGAAATCGTAAACGGCAGGCTCTAGTATCGGGCCTGTATAGAGGTAACAGGTGCGATCAGATATTACAAAGAGAGTGGAATACTTTTCCTTGAAACCATTCAAATTAATATTATCCAGGGCGGGAGAGGCGTGAAGAGCGCGAGTGACACTCAAGTTATCGCCTTCAGTACTTTTAAAGTCATTCAAGTAGGCTGCCCAGTCAGCATAAAGCTCGGACTCATTCGGTGGCGAGTCTTGCAGAAATAATTGTATTTGCCCTTTTTTATTATTGCTTTCTACCGCGTTAGTTGTTGAACAACCGGCAGATAAATAAGTAGTCAGAATTAAAGCCAGACTAATCTGTAGTCGATATTTACATCTAGCCATTTAAGGGCTCCCAAATAGAGATGATTTCTTTATTGGTGATCATCTTTTGATTCAAGTAGTGTTTGAAAGTCGCCACCCCATCTAATAAGTTGAGCTTTTACCGAAGCGATAAATTTTTTGGCGTTTTCGCTTTCCTTTCCTTGAGAAAAAGTGGCGGAGCTATTCCAGTTATCACCATCCATTAAATTGCAATCTATAGCATGACCTATGAAGTGCTGGGACTTTTTAGCTGGAGTTACGACACTGCCGCTAACCACAGTATTAACCAAGCGTAGGGTTTGGTTCAGCTTGATGATAATACCGTACTTTTTCGCTTCCTTGTTCATGTTGACAAGGTGAGGGGCGAGCGCAAGAGAAACCACAAATTCGTTATCGTTAATATTGGGATGCTCTATTTTTTTGAAATAAGGCCCTAACTCAATATTGCTGAAAGAGCTCTCTTTTATGCGAACCAAGTCGCCGCCAACTACCGCTTTATGAGAAACCCACTTATCAAGCTCTTTATATGAGTTTATGTCATAAACTCCGGTTGGAGACATATTAAAAGAGTAAATGGAGCAACTCTCTAGCCCTATTTCTTTGGCCGTCCACTGAAAAAATCTGAGCGCTTTCGCCGTATTGGGACCAAACTCACCGTCACTTTCTCCTGAATAGGCCTTGACCGCGGAAAGTTTCTCCTGAAGCTGCTTTACATAGTCTGCTTTTTCCGTGTTTCTAGGCTCGCCTCCCCATGTTTTCCGGGTGTCTGAATCCCCTTGCCTTAATGCGATGTAGTTTCCGTCTAATATAAGCATTCCACCCCCTCCATTCGCTGCGTTATTGCCTTCTCCTGATTTTCTATTGTTCCTGTCGCCAAAACTTCAGGTTAAGTAATATACCTTTTTCTGTTTTGGCGAAAGCTCAATTGGGCATATTCATTCACGATAAAAAATTAGCTTCTTGTTGGGAATATCGATAAACCCTAGATTGTCTAGTTGGCGTTCGTACAGTTATTCATAAATTTAGTTATGAAATGTAATAATGGATATAACAAGTAGAGCCAATATGATATAAGCTCACGATTTCCTGGCAGCTATTGGTAACCACCGCTATGGCCGTAAGAGCCGAGAAGAAACAACAAGTTAATCGTAATATCTGCAACGCTGCACTGCGTCTGTGCCGGACGAAAGGGTATTCCGGGGTGAGTCTGCGGGAGATCTGTCGGGAGGCGGGGATTGCGCCGCCGACGTTTTATAACTATTACCCGAATCTTGAAGAGCTGGGTCTGGCGATTATCGACGAGGCGGGGCTGACACTGCGCCGTCTGATGCGCCAGACCTGGAAAGAGGTGGATGTGCGGGAGGGCGTGGTGCGTCGCACGATTCGCGTCTTTGGGCGCTATCTGGAAGAGAATGGCGATTTGTTTCATTTCGTCGCGGCGGAACGGGTAGGGCGCGTGCAGGCGTTTAGAGATGCGATTGAGCGTGAGGTGAAGCATGTGGTGGAGGCCATGGCCAAGCCGCTTGCGGAGGTAGGGGCGACGACGGGCAGGCCGATTGCGCATCCGCTTTATCTTTCTGAAATGTTGGTTAATTGCGCGTTTCAGGCGGGGGTTGAGAGCCTGTCCGCCAATACGGAAAAGCGCAATGAAATCATCGAACGCACAATTATTCAGGCGCGTATGGCTATTTATGGTTCGGAAGTCATGGCGAAAGGCGCTGTGACGTCAGTTTCTGCGGAGTAGTTCGCCGGCTTGCGGCAATGCCAGAAGAAAACTCTAACAATTGTTCGCATCGGCGTAATCCCTCTTTGAAGTGCAAAAATTGCGCACAAATTCAATATAAGGCCAAATTTAAGCGCATTTAATGTGTTTTTTGTGCCGAATATCTCGCTTGTGGACATATTTCTCATTCTTCTTCTTGTTTAAAAATTAACAAGTGTTAGTTTTATTTTTGTCGAACAAAGGCCATCAGATTGAGCGCGAGCGATAACCGCCTGTTCGACAGCAGTAGGCATAGTTGGAAGTGCAGTACTGAATGAATAAGAATAAAGAGGAACGGAGATGGACCTTATACCCCAAGGAACGTGGAGAACTCTGTTGTGTCTGCTGCCTGCGTTGGGCCATCCTGTCGCCCATAGTGAGCTGAAGCCGATGGCGGACCAGGAAATGGGCGAAATTTCCGCCCAATCCGCATTGGAGTTTTCCGCAACGGACATCAACTACAACTTGAGTCAGTTGACCGGCGTCGAGTTCATCAAGAATCCCGGTATTGGATTTACCCGGGTGGAACAGCGCACTCAAACTGAGTCTGTGGATGCTACGGTGTACCGGCTTCAGCTGAACGGTTCAGGTGAACTGCACGCCTTCGCAGAAGAGCTGACCCTCGGCGACTATGGCGGCGCCAATAACTCCATTTATAAAGACGAAAACGGTCAGGGCGTGCCCGATGTGGCGTTGAGGAACTTCGGTTTCGGCAAATCGGCGCAAGAGCCCTTTGTGTTTGAAGACCCTTATCTGGAGATCCAGAAGCAGCATCATGCCGACGGGACGGACACTATTCGCGGCATTCGCTTTGGCTTCGGCAGAGTCGATGGTTCGACGCCGGTGACTATCGATTCCATCTCCGGTTACATCCCGGCATTGAGCATCATGGCGGATCTGGGGGGGCTGGTGCGCTCACAGATCTATGGCAGCGGCACCAAAGACACCTTCGTCAACATTATCGGATACATGCCGGATGGCTCCGGCAACTATCCGCAGACGCCGGCGCCCGGCGAGTGGGTGTGTAATGGCGGCATGTGCGGTTTTACTCCGGACAATGTCGGCCTGACTGGTAACGCGGGGATTGGTTATAGCTATGGCGGGAAGGAGTTGAACCTTTCGAATGTGACCAGCCTCGACTATCACAACGTTAAAAACTTCTATATTTCCTTTGTGCAGGGCGCGGGTAATCTGATGTCGAATCAGAACGGTTCGATTAACGGAGCCATGTGGTCACAGCATCTTGAAGGGATTATTCCTGATTCCCGGCCGGATTTGCCCGGGTGGAACTTTGGCATTCCCTTCAACGACCCCAATAATCCGACAGACGGATATCTGGAGGCCCACACTGATGTTGGGCCGACGTTGCAGCAGATCTTTTTCGGCGTTGGAGATGACAATCCCCGCATGGGATATCAGAACAATAAGTTGTTTTAAAACAGCGATGAACTGTATCGGGAGGGAACCATGAAACATCCGCAACCTGTGCTGGCGCTCTGTTGTCTGACGCTCAGCGCCGCCGCCATGGCGATGGAGGCGATGACGGATGAGGAGCTGGGGCAAGTGGATGGCCGCAGCGGGTTCAGCTTTGCTTTCGATAACGTCAGGTTTAAAGGGATGGCGATAGACGGCGCGGAAGCGGGCAGCATCAATATCATTGCTGCGGATGGCTCCAGTTTGGGGTTGAAAGAGTTTCAGCTGTCCGCTGACGCGATCGGCACATTTGAATCGCCGTTGACCTTCAGTCTGGTGGAAATGGACGGCTCACTGGTGAATAACTCGAGCTCCGGCCTTCCCATGTTGCGCATAGGTCTGCCTGGAATGGAAGGCTGGCGCAATCTGGACGTGCGTTTCAATGAAGAGTTCGGCAACCCGGATGTTCCTAATCCCGATAACCCCAATATCCGCGCAGGCGGAACGCCATCGGAACACACCATGCTGGGAAGCGTGTCGATGAATGATATTTCCATTCTTGGCGGCGTTGCGTATAGCGGCATTCCCGAGGGCTATAAGATCGAAAGCGTCCGGGTTGATGACGGCAGCAGTGGCGCGGATTCGCGTCAGGGAATGTTGCTCAATGTGGACATCAATGAACTTTTGATTCCCGAGTGGCTGGTCGAATCTCAGGTAGGCGATGGCGTATTGAACCCCGCTACGGACTTTATTCTCTACAATTTCAGGCTGGAAAATCTGCACCTGCAGTCCGCCACGTTTGAAGCTGCGCCCAACGGCTTGCGCTTCGCTTATTCCGACCCACAGCCCTTTACGGAAGACGGCGGCATTATCCCTTCAGGAGGCGGGCTGCCGGATACGCAACACCCGGATTATGACCCCAACTTTCCCAAAATTGATTTGACGTTTCAGGCGCAGATGACGCAATCGAAATTGAATGAATCCCGCATTCATGGCGTCACCTTGGATCATCTTATATTCAACGTGCGTAACTGAGGGAAGGAGCGGATGAAAGGCGCAATAATTAGAAGTCCTTGGGGGCGCATACTATTGGCGGGCATGGCGATGTCTTTCTCTGGTGCGGTCGCGTCGGAAATGCGCGGTCTGGAAGAAGGGGAGCTGTCGCAAGTATCAGCGCAAAGCGGCTTGATCATTGAAATACCCCGGGTGCGCATCAACGCCCATGACGGCGGTCTGGACGACCCCGACACACCGCAGGATGAAAGCGACGGCCGCCGCACCCGAGGATTTCGCTACAACTACATCACCACTGAGCATGACGGCGGCGCCCAGACCTACTATTTCACTGACGAAATCTCCATCGCCATGGATATTGAAGGCCCTCTGAAACTGGATGTGGACGATGGCGGCCACATGGTTCTGCAATTGCCTGAGCGGGTCAATTTCGTCGGCGACGGGTACAGCATGAAGGGCATTTATCTCAACAATACTGGCGACCCGGCCAGCGGCGGCAAACTGCTCAACGAGATCAACATTCAGGGTAACTTTGAGACCGGCGGCCAGGTATTTGTGTGGGGTTATGACCCCTAGGCGGAGGCTCCGTTCCATTTAACCAGAGTGTGGTCTTCGCCTTGTAGCTCCTCTTTACTAGCTTGTCCCAGGCGTTTTTTCCATTTCAAGATCCGCCGTGCAAGCATCCAGAAACCTATTTCTGATTGTCAGAGCGCTCCCACGTCCCTTCTGACACTGACAATTGCAGCATGATTATTGGCATGAAAGTGACCGGCTTGCGCTAACGCCTGTAAGTCGCCTTCTACTATCTTCGTATTTTGTGAAAGCACGCTGGAATGATTGATTCTGTAGAATTCTCACTAGAACTAAAATTAGTATTTTTAGAAAATTTTGTTTTTTGTGTACAATGCTTTGATGTCTTTTCATTAAATAGTTTCTTATTGATGATCCCCCCTTTTAGGGAGGTATGTATTATGAATACTAAATACCGATGAGAAATAAAAAATATTATTTTTTTTGAATGTTTTTTGTACGTCGGCTACACGGAAGAGTGTATAAGAATGAAGATGATAGTGTTTGTTTTTTTACTGGTAGGGGGCTCGCAATACGCTCACTCTGAATGCTCTAACTACAAAGAAAAAAGATGCATAAAACTGTGTAATGATACTTATGAAACGGTTTATTGGGCAAAGGAGTATGATCATGTGGGGCCGGGGGAGAAGAAAATAGGAGTGTCTACTGGGTGGGAGGCGCTTCAACCTATGAGCTGTTATAACGATATTCCCATTGTTGATTTTTCTTGGCAAGGAGGGACTTTGCCAGGAAATAGGTTCATCTTCATGACAAAGGACAGAAAATGGGAGTGGTTTGAAGGAGATGGACGAGGATATGTGTGTGCTTGGCTTAGAAGTACCACTGAATTTAACCTGACCCATGAGCAGCATAGAGATAACTCACCTTATTATCCTGAGTGTAACCAAGTCGATGGTTATAAGGCTGTGCCAGGATACACAATTAACGCCGGCGGCATTTTTCGAGTGAGAGAGAGTAATGCTTCCAAAAAGCCGTCTCTAGAGAAAATACTTGACGGTGTTCGGGAGTATTATGTAGGCATCGGAAAAAAATATAGAAAAGAAGGTAGGAAATATGCCGAAGTTAGCAAGCTTGGCTATGATAAATACTATAATGTTGCGAAGGATTATAAGGAAGCTATGGATGCTATAGATATCGTCGCTAGAGCAGATAGACCTCTTAGGAAAATAGAAGGTGTGATAGAGGGGTATTATGGATATGCAGGCGAATCTGTTGATGTAAGAATAAAATTTGTCACACATAAAGTGGAAAGTTATATAAATGAAAAAATAAGAATACCGTCGGAGTATCTAGAGTCTACAATAGCAGGTCCTTCAGAAATTGATGGTGAAATAGCAACAAGGTCTTTTCTGCTCATTAGTATGGGAGGTCATAATGTTGCGACGCCTGATCCACTCGAAAAGCTGGTAGGCCTTCAAGAGCAACCTGATGGAGTATCTGTTTATTTACTTACCTCAGGAGGTTTCATTACGCTGGAAAATCTTGAAAAAGCTGTTAACGAGCTTTTATGTGAGAATCATAAGGACCGTGATTTACTTGCATTTAAGAGAAACTTGACCAGCGCCGGTTTGGTCGATTTTAGTAAAGATTACTCGTGTCGTTCAAGCTAGATGAAAGAAATAGGTTAACTGTAAATATGAATTGCGCCTTGGCGATGTCTGCAGCACGAAAGGCATTTTTCTCAAATGCCAGACCTGGCCAACGGCGGAAAATTACTCAACGAGATCAACATTCAGGGTAACTTTGAGACCGGCGGCCAGGTATTTGTGTGGGGTTATGACCCCTAGGCGGAGGCTCCGTTCCATTTAACCAGAGTGTGGTCTTCGCCTTGCAGCTCCTCGCCGATAATGGCGGCTATCCGCTCCCAGTTCCCACCCGCCAGGCCCGCGCCAATCAATGGATAGCCGATGCGTTTCCCGGAGAAGTCAGTCTTGATCTTTCTCATGACAGACCGAATCGCCTCATAGTCCGCCAGATCGCCCTCGCCACGCCAGTGGAACTGGGTATAGGCGTTCACAACGGTGAAAGACGCGTCATTGCTGGTGATCTCGGCGTAGGAGTAAGTCCCCAGCTTTTCTTGAGCGCCTTTCTTCGTTTTTAAATCCGCCTTGTAAGCATCAGGAAACGTATTCTTGATCGACAGAGCAATTCCCCGTCCCATTCGACACTGACAATTGCAGCCATGGATAATGACATCAAAGTGACCGGCTTGCGCCAGCGCCAGTAAATCGCCTTCTATTGTTTTCATGTGGCCTCAAATTAAAAAATTTCGGGTTTCGATAGAGTCAGCATTTAATTTGGTTATGCTCAATTAGAACAAATATTACGTGGGTGAAGCGACATGAGCGGAATGGTTTCCCGATTCAGTATCGTCGGCTTTGTCTACGTTGAAATGACGGTGGGACTCAAGGTCCAAAAAGGAGAGGGCGGAGATCTGGAGCGTGCGGAAAGGGAAAATGACAGGAAGTTGGCCGTGCTGCAGCAACAGGTCGATCATCTAGCTGACGTGCTTCATGACGCCATCCTGACAGCGCACGCAGAGTCTCAGTTTGAGCCCATTGCGGCGCAATATCGACTGTACCAGCCGGGTATGACGGGGTTTACGCAGTTCCCGACGCGCCGCTTCTACGATGAAACTCAACCAGGCGATGACGGTTACCTCCTGCTCCATGAAAACCCTGCCGTGGCGCTACGTTTTCACGCATTTCCTGGGCGGGAGGAGACGAAGGCGGTGCAGGATTTGATTGCCAGGCTCGTTGTTGAGGCGTCGGGAGAAGGTTCTCTTTTATAGAGCCTTCATTATTTCCTTCAGGCGCACGGTCTGATGAAGCGGAGAATAATTCGACGTCATATACGGGCCGAAAGCGTCGTGTTTCATTTTTCGATAATCAAGATCCCCGTTATTAACCAAGTCAAAGGTATGCGTGATCACGCCTTCCAGTGAGACTAACTCCACATTGCCCTGATCATCGTAGCGGGCGCTGAAGACTGGCGCGCCGGAATTTCCCCAGAAGGCGGGGCAGTCCGTATCGAATAACAGGCCGTCGTACCCTGGAGATTTGGGCGAGGGCAATAGCTTTCCTGATCGATGCTTGCGCTGGCATCTAGCGGAGCCGACCCTCAAGGTGTTCTGCGTTTTAACAATGGGGTAGCCAACTGAAAACAGCGGCGCGCCTGCTTCTGGAGCCGGACCGAAGTTTAGCGGGATATCCTTAAGCGTCAGCTTCCCCTCGGTATAACCCGGGTTATAATGCACGATCGCCAGGTCGTTGATACCTTCAACCGGGCTGTCATATTCGAACGAGGCGACGGGGATATAAAGGTCGTTTTGATCAATCGAGCCGTCCTCAGAGTAGGCGAGATAATAATTGCCTTTCTTGGAGTCGTCCCGGAAACAGTGCTTAGCTGTAATCACTAGTCCGTGTTTCAGAATAAGGCCAGTGCAGATGCGGAAATGATCCTCATCCAAAATCGGAACAATATAGTCAAAATCATCAACCAGACTTCTTTTCGGACCTTTGGATTGCCCAGCAACGCTTTCGCTCATCGAGGTGCAGGAAGCAACTAGCGTCGTCGTGAGTATGCAGGCGCCCATTTTGGCTAAGTGGGCTGTTAATTTTGATAGGACTAAGCGTTTACGCATCATTTCTCTACTTCTACGGAAAGGGGCGGTTGTGATTGCAGGGGCTTTCGCTTTTTAGGTCCCTTCAGGAAAACCAATCACCCTGTTTAGATCCCCAAGCGTTAGCTCGCGACTGAATTTTAAAAAACGTGGCGGATGATAACATGCCATGGTCGTTGTAATAGCGATGGTGAGGAAGCCAGTTTCGCATACGAAGGAGGTAAAGCTGGACTGGTTCATCTCTCATCATTTGGCTTTGTATTGCTATCGTGTATATTTTGAGAGCAAAGGCAATGCCCTAAATATCCATGCATAGGGCTTAGTAAGCGTTATATGGTAGTTTATCTTTTTCAAATGTGGTTGATATGAAATATAAGAATATAAAAGGTATGCTACACAACCTATATCACTCTTTTATGGAGAGTCTTCACCACTTAACTTGCGGAGAAGGCAGGGCGATTGATGAACTTTGTAACCTGCTTGATAGAAGTGAACATGACCTTATATCTTTTGACTTCCATAATGGCGTGTCGATTCCAGGAACGCACTCTGATGAAGTAATGAACTTATTTAGAGCTTATTCTGATGGATATGTGGATTTGTTGTTGGCGCATCGCTTGAAGAAAGAAAAGCTGCAGTACGTTATGTTTACAATAAGAAAGGGTAAGTCTGCGTATAAATTTAAAGTTGAAGCTTTGGATGATCGTGGTTTTTCTCATGAATACAGCTGATAAGTCGCTACTCTGATGAAAATCAGGTTGCTCCATTGTGATTGCCTGTTCTAACGTTAACATTGCCTGCAAAAGCATCCCGTCTCTGCTCTTTTCACTGGCTGATAAGTATGCGGTTATTATGTTGCTCCAGCTGGCAACTTCTTCTGTAGTTTACCGCTAGGCGCAGGAAGCTTAAGTTGTTTAGTACGGATTACTGACCGAATGACTGTTATTACAGATATCCCACGGGGTAACGATGATTAATTTTAGAGATCAAGATCAGAAGAAAGTATTTATACACTTCGCTAAAGTCCTAAACGATGACTTGGCGTTGGCTGTTGCGGAACATGAGAGAGAGATTGCCACCAAAGAAGAAGCTGAACGCTTCGCTAAGCTCTATTGGCGTATGGTTGATCTATCGGTTATCGCAGATAGGAACAAGCAGGAAATTGATGGTGTGCTTGGAATGCAGGCCATTATGGAGGACTTGATTAACATCATGGGTGGATATCTGGAGCGTAATGGATTTGCTGAGCAGTGGGAGGCTGAAGATGGGGATTAGTACCTTTTTTCTTGTACTATTGGCGACAGGTAATTTGGGTGCGACTCCTTCCTGAGAATATATGAGGGAGGAATACTCTCAGTCCCTTACGGCAGGCGGGAAAGGGCTGATGAGGCGCGAAGACAGGCCGCTGTGGCGAAAGTTACAGCGGCAGCGAGGTAGATATTATATTGAGTTCTGGATTCCTGTGAGAGGAACGACATGGAACTTCTAATGTTCCGTAGTTTAAAACGGACGGCTACGGCGTAGGCTCGCGCGGTTCATCCAGAGACTTTAGATATCCCCCTTTATTCTTCAAATGGAGGACTTCGCCATCCCAGCCAGAATACTGGGTTTTATCGGAAGGATCGAAAGCAATATCGCCAACCAGCTCTAAGCGCCCGTCGTACCAGATTGAGGAATCGTGCTCGAAATAAATTTTCCCAAGATAGATGCGGTCATTGGGATTGCTATCCTCTTTTACGCTTACAAAAACGCCGCCGTCCGCACCTCCTGCCCATACGGCGCCTGCAGGACCTTCTTTAACTGGCTCAGGCCCAAATTCTACAGAACATCCGGTAAGTGAAAGTAAAAGAGTTAAAAGTAAATATCTCATGCTTTTGTATGTGTCCTACGTAACAGGTATGCGTCAAACCAGGCTAAAATTTTCGCAGCTTTTTCTGACTCAGCGGCGGCTCGGAGCACCCTCGGGTGCTGATAGTGGCCGCATCTCCACAATGCGGCGGCAGACTCAAACGGCAATTCAAAAGCATCGTCGCTGAGTCGCTTGGCAAGTTCTACTACCGATGTCTCTTCTAGAGAGCCTAGAGCCCCCAAAGCTCTTGCGGCAGTAGGGTCTCCCATTTTTAACTCAGACAGAATATACGGCTCAAGGGGTTTGGCTGTGGGGCCTAATCGTATGGCCACTTCAAGCGCACACCGAAGCGGCAGGCCAATTGCGCGATATGGAACCCCCCCATTTATTCTTTGCATCCCCATTAAGCAATGACTCTATAACGGCAACCGCTGCCTCACCTTGCTCGAGTAACTCTAGCTCTGCCTCCATCATTGTGGCTGGGCTTGTAAAACGCTCGAATATAGACTCTGTCATACCAACTCCAATTCTGATTGCGATGGCTGGTCATTCTTTGTTCACAGTGATGTTGATGGGCTTATGCTCGTCAACGAGTGTGGCTATGATAACACCTGACAAAATAATCATAAGGATGCCAGGCAGCATCCCACAATGAGGCGTTAGCTGAAAAATACGGAGCATTGAATATGAAACACGAAGATCGAAAACCTATATTATTAGCGCCAGGCCAAGGCCGTTCGTACTCTATGGGGCCTATTTCAGCCATATTCAAAGCGGATGGCGAGGAGTCTGCTGGAGCTTATTCAATTTCCGAATGGTGGTTAGAGCCATACTCAAAAGGACCGGGGGCTCATAGCCACAATGAAGATGACATATTTTTTGTTATAGAAGGAACAATGAGCTTTCTCATTGGCGAAGCATGGACGGAAGCGCCAAAAGGAAGTTTTGTTCTCGCCCCCAGTGGCGTCACTCACGACTTTGAGAATCGAAGCGCGTCCCGCGCAGGCGTTTTAAACATATCAACTCCAGGCAACTTCGAACAGCATATGCCTCAAATTGTCTCCTGGTTTGAGCAACACCCTCCCGGTAAAACTGGCGGTAGTTGACCCATTGCCCCCACGACGCAATAGACTTCGCAGTTTACTGTGTAGGTACGACGTTATATGCACATATGAATGCAATAGAATTTAGAGAAAGTTTTAGAAAATTCCTAAAAAATGATGAGCGCTATAAGAAGTTTATCGCGATCATCAACCGTGGGAGAGAAGAGCGCCTTCTGTTTTGGCAAGAGCACGCCGTTGAACAATTTTGCGACAAGCATGCGCTGGATATACCTTCATTTGATGTGCTACAAGAAATCTTATGTGTATGTGAGTTACACGGTAATACACTGGAAGACGGAAAAGTTAAGGTGTTTTGTGGCCATGTTGATTATTCCCCGGATTACAAACAAGCGTGCGCGAAACTGTTTCCGAATAGTTATATATCAGCAGTGAATGGGCCAGAAGAAATGTATGGCGAGTACTCTGATATTCGCTTCTGCAAAGCATGCAGAGAAGCGGAACAGCAATGGAGAGATGAACATGCATAGCACGGCCAAACAGCATTAAAGAGTTAGTCGATCTGAAATAGAAATTATAGTAATAAGACGGTGCTCGTAGTTCTAGGCAGAAGTTTGCTTAAGGGAAAGGAGAGAAAAAGTGGACGATAAAATTAAAGGCTTGCTTGAAAGTTTGGTTATGCTTCTTGTCAACTCAAAGTTTTCTGAAATAGTCGCCAGGAACGAAAATGGCCGCCTTTCACAGTCTGAGATAGAAGCAGCATTAAGCGACTATCCTGGGGTAATAAGTTTGCCTCCAGAGTCCACTTATAGCTCAGCATATATTTACGATATATATGATGACGTTACGGAAGCTCGAAGGATTGAGTTTGATTTGTGGTATGACGGTGAAGTCAGTGATTTAACTTTATCTGCAGAAATTAAAAAGAATTCGTCAGGGAAGCTTGTAATCACCATAGATGATATTCATATTCTGTAGTTATTCAGGTGGCAATCACCACTTTTCATGTATAGAGAAAATTCTATGATAAAAGATAGAGATAAGATCATCGTAAACTTGCTACGGGCAATAGATAAAGATTGGGCGGTTTGCGATGATAGCGATGAAGATGACTTTATGGTTTTAGTAAACGAAAGCAGGGACGTACACAAGAGACTAAGGCCTCCAAAGGAGCTGGTTACTGAGCTGGAGGAAAAAGGTTTTATCAAAATTGATGAAAAACGCTCCAGTCCAAAAGGAAGCAATAGAGAGTACTGGGAAATAATGGGGGAGAAGAGACCGGTGCCTATTGTATATATGTACACTGTTACACCAAAAGGTCGAAACTTATTGGGCCCGCCAAAGATAGTAGCCCCTAGAAAACTGGTTAAGCGTGAGTGACCAAGCTTAGCCCAGCGCTGGAAATTTTGAGTAATGAGGCTGCCATCTAAGAGTGAGTGTGCTTTTGCGGGGCGCTGAATCAGAGTCGATTGAGGGCGCAGCCAAATCTGTGTTCATCATCGATAATACTGGAGTTGTAATGAGAGAAAGTTTGAGGAAGAAGATCATTTCTGTCTGTGATCAGAAAATTGCGGCTAAAGGAGTCAATGTCGGTGTGTCGTTTTATGCTTTTTTCGCCAATAAAAATGATGACCCTGAACTGTTAATGGAAGCCGCTGAATGGTGGATTTTAACCAATAAACTGGACCACTTCGAAAAGGCGGTAAAGATAAAGGAGATGGTTCAACAGGGGGCGTGAAATACATCGCCTCCCATTCCGATGGCTCGAAAGCGAGGCGGCTAACCTCTTCAATCATATTGTCTTCAAGTCAGTCACTCGACATGGGCGAAGAACGCGCCAATAAGGCCAGCCTGGTAAAAGGGAATGGGCATCGTAAAGCCGCCCGCTTTAATGATGGTCGCGACATTGTCTGCGGGCAGCACGGCGACATCCTGGCTATAGGCGGCTTTTATGCGCTGAATGTCCTCTTGCGATACCGCTGCGTTGGCCATCAGTCGCAGCCATAAATTTAACTGTTCCTCATAGACATCGCTGTGGATGTTCGCCACTAAGTCGGCGCTAATAAGTAGACCTCCTGGTTTTAGTCTGTCGGCGATATGGCGGAAAAACTCACTTCGGGCCTGTTGATCCAGTATGAACTGGGAAACCAGCAGACTGGTGGCGCCATCAAACTTTTCTTCACCGGGAAGTGTCTCCACATAGCCCTGATAAAAGTCGCACCTGGAAGTAAAACCCGCCAGCTCAACGGCTTTGCGGCACTGATTCAGCATTTCGCCAGATGGTTCAACGGCGGTAAAACGCCACTCAGGAAAATGCCGGGCTAAGTGCAGCAACTCTTTACCCGTGCCGGCGCCCACGCATAGGATGTGGGCTCTTTCTGGCAGGACGCCAAGAATGGTCTCCATGAAGAAATACAGCCCACTATTAATCGGAGACATTCGTCGCCACTGCGTGTCGTAGTTGGGCGCCTGTTGATCGAATAGCTGTGTCAGTTGCTGTTTATCCATTTTGGGGTCGCTCGCTTTGCTGAATGTGTGCTCTCATTTTTACGTAACTGTAAATGTTACATATATTGGGCGGGCGAGACAATTGATGTAACGTTAAAAGTTGCGTGATACGATTGGGCGTCTATTACACGAGATGCAAGATGAGAAAAGACAGTCGTTTATCCCGAGTGTTGCACGTGCTGATTCACCTGGCCGCCAGCGACAAACCTATGACCTCCGGGCAGATTGCTGAGATGCTGTCGACCAACCCGGTCGTGGTGCGCCGCACCATGGGTATGTTGCGAGTGCAGGGATATGTTGACTCCGCCAAAGGCCACAGCGGCGGCTGGACGTTGATTAAACCGCTGAACGAAATCACCTTACTTGACGTGCATAATGCGCTTGGCGGGCCGACCCTGTTTACGCTGGGTCTCACCGACGAACACTCAAATTGCTTTATTGAAAGGGCCATCAATGAAGCGCTAAAAACCGCCATGGACGACGCGGAAAAGAAACTACTGAGTCGATTTGGCGAGATTACGCTGGATATCCTGGCGAAGCGTTCTTGATGGAGAAATAGAGATTGAAGCATGTTAATAATCAGGCGCATTCATGCGCCTGCGCGACGGCTAGCCGCGGGAGGCAGGGTTGCAGACAAATAGAAGGAAGCTCTTTGCCTGCCTGATTAATAGTTAAAAAATAACTTGGCCTTCTGAGCATCCTCTATTCGTTTTCCGCCTCTAATTATAGTGGCGTCTAAATAATCCTCGAAAACCCCTGCTGCGCCTGTGCCCGGTAGCGATCGAACACTTTGCAGACGCCGCGGATCAGTAGTCTTCCTGTTGGATTGACGTGCATGCCGTTGCGGGTGAAGGTGACCAGTCCGTCTTCCTCCATGTCCTGCAAGATGTTTAATTCTCCGTGGAAATACTGGGCGAAATCGATATTGAACAGGGCTTCGATACGGCGGTAGTCGATTTTGAAGTTGCAGATCAGTTCGACAATGACTTTGCGGCGGATGACGTCGTCATCATTCAATTGTACGCCTTTGATGATCGGAAGCCGGTTCTCGGCCATGGCCGTTTCGTAGCTTTCCTGATCATAGCAGTTCTGGTAATAGCAACGATCCAGCATGCTGATGCTGGAGGCGCCCATCGCGATGAGGTCGCAGTCGCCATGAGTGGTGTAGCCTTGGAAGTTGCGATGCAGCTCTCCCTTCTCTTGGGCGATGGATAGCTCATCGCCTGGCTTGGCGAAGTGGTCCATACCGATAAACCGGTAGTCCGCCGCGATCAGCTGGTCGACGGATTGCTGCAAGATAGTGAGTTTATCTTCCGGGCGCGGCAGATCTTCATCGCGAATGCGTCGCTGCGGCATAAAGCGTTGCGGCATGTGGGCGTAGTTGAACACCGACAGTCGGTCCGGGGCGAAATCGATGATGGTGTCTACGGTTTTTCTGAACGAGTCTGGCGTTTGCAGGGGCAGACCGTAGATCAAATCAATGTTAATGGAACGGAAACCCAGCTCCCGGGCCTTGTGTAGTACGCCCAGAGTCAGTTCCTCGCTTTGAATCCGGTTCACTGCTTTCTGTACGGCGGGATTGAAGTCCTGCACGCCAAGGCTGATTCGGTTAAAACCGATCTCACGCAGTGTGGTCAGCGTTTCGTCGTCAGCTTCCCGAGGGTCGATTTCAATGGAATAGTCGCCTTGATCATTGTCCATAAAGCGAAAGTGAGTGCGCAGTTCATTCATCAGGTCCCGCATCTGCTGCGGCGCCAGAAACGTCGGCGTGCCGCCGCCCCAATGCAGTTGCTCCACCAGCCGGTCCGCGCCGAAAAGCTCGCTTTGCAGGGCGATTTCGCGATACAGGGCGTTGAGATAGGGGATCGCTTTTTCCCGTCGTTTGGTGATGATTTTGTTACAGGCGCAGTAGTAACAAAGGCGCGCGCAGAAGGGGATGTGCAGATACAGTGATAAAGAGCGGTTTGTCGCCCGGCTGGCCGCGGCCGCTTCATGAACGGCGGTAATGGGGAAATCGTTCTGGAACTCTACGGCGGTGGGGTAGGAGGTGTACCGAGGGCCCTGCAAATCGTATTTGCGGATGAGATTCTCGTTCCAGTAAATATTTTTCACAACGGCGCTCACACTTCTACCAAGGATAAGAAGCCGTCATTGTATATCCGAGCCATTTAGTCGGGCTTGATATGGGTCAAGGCCCGCTGTGGTGTGTGGACGAGGAGGCGTCGTGCTGATGCTCCATGCCTTGTCCTCCGAAGAGACCGGCGAAATGTACCGGCAGCGTCCAGAGGCCGAACAGAATAAGCAAGGCGCCGAACACGCGTCTGACTGATAAGTTACTCAGCCAGCGCCTGAGGTGATAAGCGAATAGTCCGGCGGCCAGCATGCTGGGGAGTGTGCCGAGGCCAAAGCAGAACATCAGCAACGCTGATAGCGAAGCGTCCGCATTTGACATCGACCAGGCGAGGGCGCTGTAAACCAGTCCGCAGGGCAGCCAGCCCCAGAGCAGTCCCAGCGCGAAACTGATATGCGGCCCCTGGCGTTCGCCAAGAGACTTACTTAAGGGGGAAATTCGGCTCCAGAGCCGCCCTCCGAGACGTTCGATATGGGTCAGGCCCATCCACCACTGGCCTACGTAAAGTCCCATCAGGATGATCATGACAGCTGCAAGGGTGCGTAACGCCACCAGCAATGTGTCGCTCAATGCCAGCGCTTCGCCCAGCAAGCCGGCGAATAGCCCGATCAGCGCATAACTACTGAGGCGTCCGAAATTGAACAGGAACAGCCAGGAAGCTCGTGGCGAGCCGTCTCCGCCCTGGGCGAAGGACTGCGCGCCGGCGATGCCGCCGCACATGGCGATGCAGTGACCGCTGCCGAAAAGGCCGATCAGAAACGCGTTAGCGATCAGCAGAAGCTCATGCATCGTGGTTGCGTGGGGAGTCCTCGGAAGGCTTGGCGGACGTTTCCGGCTCGTCTTTCTTGTCTGTTTTGGCGCCGGGAATCATCTTTTCGTCGTCATCGAACAGGATGCTGTGCGCCGGACCTTCCAGGTCATCGTACTGGCCGGAGCGCACGGCCCAACGAAATATAATGACGGCGACGGTGATGAGCGCGATAGAGAGAGGAATCAGGACGAACAGTATCTGCATAGCGGGGCCCTATGGCTTTTGGACGCCGGACAGTCTAAGAGCGTTGAGCACAACAATCAATGAACTGACCGACATGCCGATAGCGGCGGCGTAGGGGGGCACATAACCGGCGGCGGCCAGCGGCAGGGCGAGCAGGTTATAACTGACCGCCCAGGACAGGTTCTGACGGATAATGCGATAAGCGTCCCGCGCTTTCTTGACGCCGAATGCGAAAGTGCGCAGATCGCCGTTGAGGATAACCGCATCGGCGCGCACCTGGGTAAGGTCCGTCGCATTGTTCATCGCCACCGCCAGGTGCGCTCCCGCCATAACGGGGACATCATTCACGCCGTCTCCGACCATGACAACAGTATCGCCTTCTTGCTGCCACTGCTTCACACGCTCCAGCTTGCCTTCCGGCGAACAGGATTTTTCGGTATCGGTCACCGCCAGCGCCGACGCAATGGTCTCGACGGCGGCGGAACTGTCGCCGGATAAAATGGCGGTGCGCAAACCCTGTTCCTGCTGCAACTGTCGCAGTGCTTCTTTCGCGGACGGGCGCAGACTGTCGGTAAGATAGAACAGCGCCAGAAGCTGTTTCTCATCCGCCAACGCCACAGTCTGGTAATTCTCTGGCGCCACGTTCTGGGATTGCGGCAATTTTTCGATGGCGAACTTCAAGCTGCCCAAGCGGAAACGGGAACCGTTATGCTCTCCCTCAACACCTTGCCCGGTATGGTTGCGAATCTGTTGCGCCGGTTCCTGAGCATATCCCTGGAAGGCTTTGGCGATGGGGTGAGGGTTATCCCATTCCAGTGATCCGGCGAGGGCGAGAAGTTCCGCGTCGGAATAGCTTGAGCGGTTATCAATTTTCACCAGATTCAGTTCGCCCTGGGTCAGGGTGCCGGTTTTGTCGAACACGATTCGTGAAGCGCGAGCCAAAGTCTCCAGCGCATGGCCCCGGGTGATGATCAATCCGGACTGCCGTAACGCCGTGGTGGCGGTGGTGAGCGCTGTGGGCGTCGCCAGCGACAATGCGCAGGGGCAGGTGACGACCAGCACCGACAGCGTAATGGCGAAAGCGTGAGCGGGATCAATGCGCCACCAGATGAAACCGACAATCGCCGCTGTTAGCAGCACCCCGGCGACAAAGTAACTGGCGACTTTGTCCGCCATGGCGCTGAGCTGCGGGCGTTCCTGCAAAGCCCTTTCCACCAGTCTATTAATGGTGGAAAGGTGGGAGTCCTGATCGAGGGCGGTGACCCGCACCACCAGCGAGTTGTCAATGTTGACGCTGCCGCTGAGCACTGCGTCTCCTGTGCAACGGGGGCGCGGCATGAACTCTCCGGTCAATGCGGCTTCATTGACGGAGGACTCGCCTTGCACGATCTCTCCGTCAACCGGGATCAGGTCGCCCGCTTTAAACAATATCAGGTCGCCGACGCGAATATCCCGTAATGGCGTCAGTTGCGCTCTTGTCAGATCGATTTGACTACCCTGCGCGCCCTGACTGGGCAGTAAATCCACAAACTGCGGCGCCTTTTGCTTGAGGCGGGCGTTGGATTGGGCGGCGGACATGCGCGCGCGGCTTTCCAAATACCGGCCCAGCAGCAGGAAGAAGGTAAACATACAGACTGAGTCGAAGTAGACCTCCGGCCCACCGCGGAAAGTGATCCAGGCGCTGGCGGCGAAGGCGCCGCCGATCGCCAGGGAGACCGGAACGTCCATGGTCAGGTGGCGTAATCTGATGTCCCGCAACGCCGCTTTAAAAAACGGGCGCGCTGAATACAGAATCACCGGCATGGCGACAATCAGGCTGATGAAGCGGAACAAGTCGACGTATTCCGGAGTATCTTGCAGCAGGCCAAAATACATCGGCACCGCCAGCATCATATTTTGCATCATGCCTATGCCGGCGACGCCCAGGCGCACCAGCATGGTTTTTTGTTCGTCGGCGAGCCGCTTTTCCTCTTCCGTGGCGGAAAAGGGATAGCCGCGAAAGCCGATGGACTGCAATTGCAATAACACTTCGCTGAGTGGCGTTGCGTCCTGTTTCCAGGTCAGAGCGGCGCGATGGTTACTTAGATTCACCCAGAACTCGTCAACGCCAGGCAACTTGCGCACGAACTGCTCCACCAGCCAGACGCAGGCGGCGCAGGTAATACCTTCGAGAGACAGGGACAGGCTGCGTTTACCGTCGGAAGTGGGTTGCGTGGCGACAGAGGAAAGCACGTCGTCTCTGTCGTACAACGCGTACTTGGAGCGATCCAGACTGGAGATGGGCTCTGGCGCTTCCAGTCGGTTGTCCCGGAAGCGGTAAAACTGTTGCAGCCCGTCATTGTGGATCAGGTTAGCGACCGCCTGGCAGCCGCGGCAGCACACTGCATACTCTTCGCCGCCTACATTGATATTCAGATTGAGAGAGGCGGGAACCGGGTTACTGCAGTGATAGCACTTTTCGGCTTCACTCATTCTCAGTCGGCACAGCCGGGCTCAGCGTGATTTTGGCGTCAGTGGGAAGCCAGCTTTCACCTTTCAGGCGCCAGGTTCCGTCAGCGTCGGACAGTTGAATGTAACGTCTACCTTCGATTGGGCTGGGCATAATGCCGTAATAACCGTCTTCCTGTGCAATCAGGGCGACTTTGTAGTCATGCTCCGCCAAAGTAGGGTGAATGAACTGAATGTTCAGACGCTCAGCTTTCTTGATGGGAATTCCAGACGTCAACATCAGCTTTATGCGGCCTTCTTCATCAATGCGGGTCTGCGCGGAAAGGCCATAGTTTTGCGCGATGCGATCCTTGGCCAACTCCTGGTTGATCGCCAGACCGTCCTTGTAATAATCGTCTTTAACCAGCGTATCTTTGCCCTGTACGGCGAGGGTGACCATTAAAATACTGAACAAGACGGAGGAGGCGGGCAGGCCGATCAGCAACCATACCCACTTTTCTTTGTACCAAGGCAAACTAATACCAGCCGACATAGTAGAACCACTCATTAGAATTTAACCGGCGCCGGGCCAAGGAAACGACTTTCGGATTCGATCTTCACGGAAGCGTCGTCAACGGCCTGGGCTTTAAATACGATATCATGATTACGCTCTGTCAGCGCACTGGGTTTAGCCTCAACCGCCATAGGGATGGAGCGTACTTCAGATGGCTCCAGCGTAAATTCGCTATTGCCGGAGATGCTGACGCCGTCCATTCCCGCTACAGTGATGACGAACGTGCGCACCTGGTCGGACATATTCATCAGTTGCAGGGTGTAGGCGTTTTCTATGTAGCCTTTGGCGTTGGTCTGGAACAGCGCGCCCCGGTCGCGAATGACATCCAGCTCAACGGGAAGGCGCGTTCCCAGTTTGAAGGCGAACGCAGACATCATGATAACCAGGGCCAGACCATAACCGAAGGTGCGTGGACGCAGCAATTTAGAGTCTTTGCCTTCCAGTTTTTGTTCTGTGGTATAGCTGATCAGGCCTTTGGGGTATTCCATTTTTTCCATGACGGAATCACAGGCGTCAATACATAGAGCGCAACCTATGCACTCATACTGGAGACCGTCCCGGATATCGATGCCGGTCGGGCATACCTGCACGCACATGCCGCAATCCACGCAATCGCCGAGGCCGATTTCCTTCGGGTCCGCAGAGCGCTTACGGCTTCCGCGAGGCTCGCCGCGATTGGGGTCATAGGAGACAACCAGGGTGTCCCTGTCAAACATGACCGATTGGAAACGAGCGTAGGGGCACATATACAGGCATACCTGCTCACGCATCCAGCCAGCGTTGATGTAGGTGGCCAGGGTAAAGAAACCAATCCAGAAATACGCCCAGCCGGAGCTGATATCAAAGGTGAAGAAGTCAGGAACCAGCTCGCGGATAGGGTAGAAATACCCCACGAAGGTCAGACCTGTGGCGAAGGCTACGAATAACCAGGAGGCGTGTTTGGCCGCCTTTTTCAGCGCCTTTTGCTTGTTCATGGCGGCCTGATCCAGCTTCATGCGCTGATTTCTGCTGCCTTCAATGCGTTCTTCCAGCCACATGAAGATGAACGTCCAGACTGTTTGCGGGCAGGTATAGCCGCACCAGACCCGTCCGAACAGAGTGGTGATGAAGAATAGCCCGAAGGCGCAGATAATCAGCAACCAGGACAGCAGCACAAAGTCCTGGGGCCAGAAGATGGCGCCGAATATGTGGAACTTGCGGTTCGGCAAATCGAACAGCACCAGTTGCTGCCCGTCTACGCTGATCCAGCAAAACAGGAAGTACATTCCCATCAGGAACCAGAGTGAAAAGGAGCGCACTTTCTGGAAGACGCCGGTAATTTCCTTGACGTAAATCTTTTTGCGGGCTTCGTAAAGTTCGACCGTTTTGACTTTCGCGGTGGAGGGGTCTTGCGGGTCGATGTTTTGGACCGGGATCTTAGTACTCATGATGCTGTCCAAGGTTTAATCACTTTAGCTTTGTTCAAACGACAGATGAGCAAAGCTAATGAGACTAAAACCGCCGGAGCCCCGTAGCGCGGGCTCCGGCATCGCAACACTTACTGATGAGACAGGGAATAGATGTATGCGGCCAGCAGGTGAATACGCTCTTCACCCAATTGATCCTTGAATGCTGGCATGACGCCGCCTCTACCGTTGCGCACGGTGGCCTCTATGACCGACTGCGTGCCGCCATATAACCAAATGCCGTCAGTCAGGTTGGGCGCGCCCATATCATGGCTGCCTTTACCGCCTTCACCGTGGCAAACAACGCAGTTCGCAGTAAAGATTTCAGCGCCTTTAGCCGACATTGCCGCATCAACATCTTCTTGACCGCTCAGAGAGCGAACATAATGGGCGACTTGTTTAACGCCTTCTTCGCCAATCTCGTCTTTCCATGCGCGCATGGCTGAGCCGTTGCGACCGCCAGTGATAGTCTCTTTGATCTTCTCTGGCGAGCCGCCGTACAGCCAGTCGTTGTCCGTCAGGTTAGGGAAGCCCGTTGCGCCGTGTGCGGTGCTGCCGTGACAGACGGCGCAATTGTTGGCGAACAGGCGCTGACCGATTTTCATGGCGTTTTCATCTTTCGCCAATTCCTCGATGGGCGTGGCCGCCAGCTTGGCGAAAATAGGGGCGTAAGTTTCTTCCGCCTTTTTCACTTCCGCTTCCCACTGGTTTACGGAGGTCCAGCCAAAAAGGCCTTTGTAGCCGCCCAGACCAGGATAAACAACCAGATAAGCCAGCCCGAAGAAAATGGTTCCCATAAACAGAACCAGCCACCAGCGGGGCAGGGGATTATCATACTCTTCGATGCCGTCAAACGAGTGACCCATGGTCTGCTCGGTTTCGGTATCGAACTTCTGGCTTTTGCGGGTGATCCACAGCAACCAGGCGCAACCAAATATTGATCCCAGGACGATAAAAGATATCCATCCGGTCCAGAAACTAGTCATGTTTTTTAGTCTCCGCTTCGCGTACTGACTTAGCGTCCGCTTCGTCATCTTCAAAGGGCAGGTTCGCAGCTTCGTCAAACGTCTTCTTCTGTTTGGAGCTGTAAGCCCATACCACTAGGCCGATGAACGCCGCCATGATGAACAGGGTGGCTAACCCGCGGACAGTATTAATATCCATTGAACTTACCGTTTGATTGCTGTGCCCAGTTGCTGCAGGTAGGCAACCAGGGCTTCAATCTCATACTTGCCTTCAACCATTTCCGCTGCGCCGTCGATGTCCTCTTGGGTATAAGGTACGCCGACTTTGCTGAGAGCGTTCAGTTTGGCTGCAGTCTTTGATGGGTCCACCTTGGTGGTGAACAGCCATGGGAAGGCAGGCATGTTGGATTCCGGAACCACGTCGCGGGGGTCATACAGGTGGGCCCGATGCCAGGCGTCGCTGTATTTTTCTCCTACGCGGGCCAAGTCTGGACCAGTACGCTTGGAGCCCCACAGGAAGGGGTGCTCATAAACGGATTCACCAGCGACAGAGTAGTGGCCATAGCGCTCGGTTTCCGCACGGAACGGACGAATCATCTGTGTATGGCAGACGGTGCAGCCTTCACGAATATAAATGTCGCGTCCTTCCAACTGTAATGCGTTCAGCGGCTTGAGGCCTTTAACCGGTGTCGTCACTTCTTTGGTGAAGAACAATGGTACGACTTCTACGAGTACACCGAAGCTGATTGCGACCACAATCAGAGGGATCATCAAGCCAAGGTTTTTCTCGACGACTTCATGATTCATCGAATTCTCTCCCTCTCAGTTAAACAGCTTGTGGAACGGAGTCAGCTTGCGGCAGCGCATCAATCGCTTTGGCGTCGCGTTGTCTGACGGTTTTCCAGGTGTTGTAGGCCATGACCAGCATACCGGTCAGGAATATAGCGCCGCCCAGGACACGTACTGCATAGCCAGGGTAGCTGGCGTTCAGCGCTTGCACGAAGCTGTAGGTCAGGGTGCCGTCTTCGTTAACTGCGCGCCACATCAGGCCTTGCATGATGCCGTTGACCCACATTGCCGCGATGTAAAGTACGGTGCCAATGGTCGCCAGCCAGAAGTGAACGTTGACCAGCTGCACGCTGTACATTTCTTTCAGGCCGTACAGACGGGGAATCAGATGGTAAAGCGCGCCAATAGAGATCATCGCAACCCAGCCCAGAGCGCCGGAGTGAACGTGGCCGATAGTCCAGTCAGTATTGTGGGAAAGCGCGTTGACGGTCTTGATGGACATCATCGGGCCTTCGAACGTGGACATGCCGTAGAAAGACAGAGAGACAACAAGGAAGCGCAGAACCGGGTCAGTGCGCAGCTTATGCCAGGCGCCGGACAGGGTCATCATGCCGTTGATCATACCGCCCCAGGAGGGCGCCAGCAGGATCAGAGACATAACCATACCCGCGCTTTGCGCCCAGTCAGGCAGTGCGCTGTAGTGCAAGTGGTGCGCGCCGGCCCATACGTAGATGCTGATCAACGCCCAGAAATGAACGATGGACAGACGATAAGAATAAACAGGACGCTCTGCTTGCTTGGGAACGAAGTAGTACATGATGCCCAGGAAACCGGCGGTCAGGAAGAAACCTACTGCGTTGTGGCCCCACCACCACTGTACCATCGCGTCGATAGCGCCAGCGTATACAGAGTAAGACTTCATGGCGGAAACTGGGATCGCCATGCTGTTGCCGATGTGCAGAACGGCGACAGTAATAATGAATGCGCCAAAGAACCAGTTGGCGACATATATATGTTTGCTTTTACGTTTGGCGACAGTTCCAAAAAAAACAATAGCGTACGCCACCCAGACAACCGCGATCAAAATGTCGATCGGCCATTCCAGTTCTGCGTATTCTTTGGAAGTGGTGTAACCCAGAGGCAGCGTAATCGCGGCCAATACGATGATTGCTTGCCAGCCCCAGAAGGTGAAGCTGGCCAGACCGTTGGAAAACAGAGAAGCCTGACTGGTGCGTTGGACGACATAGTAGGAAGTTGCGAAAAGCGCGCAGCCGCCGAAAGCGAAGATAACGGCGTTAGTGTGCAGTGGTCTTAAACGACCGAAATGGAACCATGGATAGTGAGTATTTAGCTCCGGCCAGACCAGCTGTGCTGCGATAAGCACGCCGACAGCCATGCCCACTATACCCCAAACAACTGTCATGATGGCGAACTGACGCACCACCTTGTAGTTGTAGGTTTCGTTAGCACTTACTGTATTCATTAGTGACTATTCCTACCCTGAGTTGATTAATACGGCGCAAACCTGCTGGCGAGTTCGTTATGCTTTTGCAATTTTGAGTTGTCGCCCAGTTCGAATGTCAGGCTTTCAGGATCCAGAAACCAGGGGCCTCTTTTTCCTCCCCCTCGACAGCGGGCCGAAGCATAAGAGTTGCACAATAGGGCTGTCAACTTAATATGCTTGGCCAAGTCATTATCTCCACGTATTTTTTCCCCTGCTTGATATGCATCAAACGCGTTATAAACCGGAGGGCGGATGCGTTAGTTCAGAAGGGGAGCGTCTGTCTTCGACTTTACTGCAAGGGAAGTCTTAGGGCATGTGAAACAATGACCAAAGGACAGGAAATCCCTCTCACCCAATACCTAAATAATTACTAGAAATAATAGATGATTTTCGGCTGATTTCTGGTCAATTTCATATGGAATGACTCCTTCCTTTAATAAAGGAGGCGAGATCGTGATAATGGCGGCCTTCGCGCAAAGATGAATATTTTGTCAGATCACAGTTTACGCGTTGTTTATTGGTTGATGGTTGATGGTTGATGGTTGATGGAGGGCGCATGCGCTTTATGGTCGACGGTCCGGAACAGGCCGGGAAGGTTCTTTTATTCGCTCATGGCGCCGGCGCGCCGATGGACTCCGATTTCATGTCCTTTATCGCACAGGAGATCAGCATTGGCGGCGTCAAAGTCGTGCGCTTTGAGTTTCCCTATATGCAAGAACGTCGCGACTCAGGAAAGAAACGTCCGCCAGACCGGCAGGACAAGCTGCTGAATTGCTTCGCGGAGGCGCTGGAAAATTGCTCTCCTGATGCGGAAGTCTTTCTGGCGGGCAAATCCATGGGCGGGCGCATGGCCAGCATGCTGGCGGCGGACCTGCCGGAAGGGGAGGGGCGAGTGCGAGGCTGGCTGGCGTTTGGTTATCCCTTTCACCCTCCAGGTAAACTGGACAAACTCCGGACGGAGCATCTTGCCGGAATTCAAGTCCCGGGATTGATACTGCAAGGAGCGCGCGACCCCTTTGGCGGCAGAGCTGAAAATATGGCGCAGTATATGGGAGAGCGGTGCGTAATCGAGTGGCTTCCCGATGGCGACCATGATCTGGCCCCGCGCAAAGCGTCAGGCTTCTCTAAAGAAGAGAATTGGCGGACTGCGGCGCAGGCGGCGTTGACCTTTATGCTGCGCTGATTTGCCCAGGGCGAGCGGATAGACGACAATAGCGGCCTTTACCCAGCCGCGCATTGGCGCGTCGATGAATTGATGATTGGAAATGCCCGGATGTCGCAAAAATACCCTACCAGCTCCTCCCGTAAACGTTCTCCTTTAAGTTCCGGCAAATACTCCGCGATCGGACTGCTCGCCTATTGCCGACCTGGATTTGAAGCAGAGTGCGCGCAGGAGCTGCAGAACATCGCCTCGCTGCAGTTCGTTTACGGATACTCGAAAATAGATAAGGGGACGGGCGTTGTATTCTGGCGTTGCTCTCAGGGCAACCCGCTGGATGTCTATAAAGAGATAGAGGTGAGCCGCTGTATTTTTGCGCGGCAAGTATTTTGCGCGTTGCATGATATCGAGATCGAAGATACTACTGACCGTGTCTCGCCGGTGGTCGAAGCGCTGCGCCCCGGCGGCGCATTTGGATTCCTGCATATAGAAACGCCGCTGGAGGATGAAGCCGGATCTCTGCAGAAATTAGCCAAGAAGCTGACGGCGCCGATGAGCGCGGCATTGCGCAACGCGGGCGTGCTAAGCAAGGCAAAAACGGATGAGCTGCCTCAGTTGCACTTAGTATGTCTGTCTGGCCAACACATCATCGCCGCCTTGGCGGTGCATCCCAATAGCAGCGCCTTACCGTTGGGCATTCCCCGGCTGCGGTTTCGCAATGAAGCTCCAAGCCGTTCGGCTTTAAAAATAGAAGAAGCGTTTCTGACCATGCTGACCCCGGCTGAGCGGGAGTTCGTTCTTAAACGCGGACAGCGGGGCGTGGATCTGGGCGCGGCGCCGGGGGGCTGGACCTGGTATATGGTCACCCAGGGCGTGAAGATGACGGCGGTCGATCATGGCGCTTTGCAGCAAGAGCTACTTGAAGATCCGGCGGTGACTTACGTCAGCGACGACGGATATGTCTATAAGCCGCAGCGAAAAGTCGATTGGGTGGTGTGCGATATCGTGGATAAGCCAAAACGGACAATGGAGCGAATGGCGGATTGGTTGTGTTACGACTGGACCACCTATGCGCTGTTCAATCTGAAGCTGCCTATGAAGACGCGGATGGATGAAGTGGAAGCCTGCCTGCAACGCCTGCAGGAGCGCCTTCTCGGCGCTGACATTGAGTCGGAGGTGCGCGTGAAGCAGTTATACCATGATCGCGAAGAAGTCACCGTATTGGCGCTCACAGGACATTTTCTGACCGCTTTCCAGAAGCACTAGGGGGCTCGGAGCGCATCCGGGCTGGTTGAGCTTGGGCTTTTAGACTCAAGCTCTTTTGTCCCGTCTCAGCCCGGCGATTGCCTCAGGAATGCTCCAGGATGGTGACTTTCTCCTCTCTGTCCATCATTGGAATCAGCTCCGCCATCAACCCTCTGCGTTGCTCTGAAGATTGCCAGGATTGCCAGTCCTGGACCGAACGCCAGGTTGACCAGATCACCCGGTAATTGGGTTCGTTGGCGTTGCGCAGTGATTCGCCAGAGAGAAATCCTGGCGCCTGCACTGCCGCTTGCAAGATCTTTTTCGCGGTATATTCGTAATTGGTTTCCAGGGTCTTGGCGATGTGGCGTTCGATCAACACGCGGATCATGAGGCTCCCCTCCGGTTTTGTAGTATTTATTGGTATGAGTATAACAAGCAATCCCAAGCAATTGAGGCTCGTGCTGCATTGAGAGTGTATAATCGCCGCCACGTAATGGAGAGGTTGCAATGAACGACAGCAAGAACGAAAACACAGAATACTCAATCGACAGTGTCATGGATGTGTGCGGCTTGTTTTGCCCTGAGCCGGTCATGATGCTGCACAACCGCATCAATGATGTAGAAGTGGGATGCGTTATCGAGGTATTGGCGACAGATCCCTCCACCCAGAGAGATATCCCCAAGTTCTGTCAGTTTCTGGGTCATGAATTGCTGGCTTCAGGTGAGCGGGACAAGCAGTTTTTTTATCATATCCGTAAAGCCGGGGGCTGAAGCGTCAGTCTTGGGCGGTCGCAATCTCCGGCTTTCTGGGCCGACTATAGAAGAAGGTCAGTGCGCCAGCCAGGACAATCAGGCCGCTTCCGATCCAGAGCTCCAAATATAGCTCTTCACTCCAGATCAACCATCCCAGCAGACCTGCAATCGGTAGCGAGGCGTAGCTGTACAAACCTATTTTGCCTGGCGACGCCAGTGTATAGGCGTGGGTGGTTGATAGCTGACCTATTGTCGCCAGTATGGCGAATAGAAGAAGCCAAACCAGGGTGATGGGCTCCAGCGCCCGCCAATACCAGAGCATGGGAATGCAGGACAGTATGGTGCTGAACAGGTTGAAATAGAAAACGATACGGACGCTGGGCTCGGTAGCGCCCAAGCGTCCGATAACCACTTTGGCGCCGGCGGCGAATAAAGCGCCCCACAATCCGGCGAGAATGGCTAGGCGCGCTGCGGCGGCAAGGCTGTCCGGTTGCAGAATAATAATGACGCCGAGAAATCCCAGGCCCAGTGAAAACGCCAAAATCGGCGTCGGGCGCTCGCGTAGCCAGGCCCAGGCGATGACCGGAATAAATAGCGGCAGCATCAGTTTCAGCATGGTGGATTCCGCCAGGCGAATGGACGCGAAAGTGTAGATCAAACAGGAAAAGGCGGCGACGCCAAGGGCGGCGCGGAGAAAATGAAGCGGCAATCGCTGGGTCTTGAAAGCGCTACGCCCTGAGCGGAGTAGCAGGGGAGTAAGAAACGCCAGGCCGAAGAGATTGCGGAAAAACACCATCTGCCAGACATGGGCCTCCACGCTGATATGTTTCACCACCATGCCGGTAAGCACGAAAAAGCACTCGCCGAGAATGATGAACGCCACTCCCCGCAGAAAGCGATCTTGCGGCATGCGCTGACAACCCCTGATGATGGATGATTGCGACGCCGCGCAGTTTATATGTCTTTAACGTGATTAAGAAGCGCGTTTTTGGAGATTTCGCCCAGGAAGCGTTTGGACTCTAACTCTTTCCCTTGAGCGTTGAAGAAGACAAAGGCGGGTGGGCCGAATATGCCGTAACGCTTGAGTAGCGCCTGGTTGCCTTGGTCGTTGTCAGTGACGTCCGCTTTAACAAGGTGAAAGCGGCTAAGTCCGGACTGTACTTCCGGCAGGACAAAAGTCTCCCGCTCCATGATCTTGCAGCTGATGCACCAGTCCGCATAAAAATCCACCATGACCGGCTTGCCGGTGGCGGCGGCCTGGGCGACCTCCCGGTCAAGCTGTTCCGGTGATGTGACTTTTACGAACGTTAACGCCTGCGCAGCCGGGCCGCCGTTTGCGGCCACCGCGGATTTGATGGCGTAAGGCGCAAGGGGGCGGAGTGGATCGTTGGCGCCCGCCGCTGCGCCCAGCATCAGGGTGACGGCGTATACGAAGAACACCAGTCCCAAACCTTTGTTGAGTTTCTGCCAGCCGCTCCAGCCGGATTCGACATTGGTGAAGGCGCCCATGTAAACCGCTGAAACACCGATCAATACCGCCCACAGCGTCAGAGTCGCTTCCGGCGGCAGGATGCGCTCCAGCATCCAGATGGCCACACCCAGCAGGGCGACGCCGAACACATGCTTCACATGCTCCATCCAGGCGCCGGCGCGGGGCAATAGTTTGGCGCCGCCCGTGCCAAGAATGAGTAATGGCAAACCGATGCCCAGGCTGAGTCCGAACAGTGCGACGCCGCCTTTGAACGCCGAGCCCAGATAGGCGGCGTAGCCCAACGCCGCGATCAAGGGCGCTGATACGCAGGGGGACACCACCAGTGCGGACAGCAAGCCCATAATGAATACGCTGAAGATTTCGCCGCCTTGTTGTTTGGTGTTCATACCGCTGAGCTTGTCACGCAAAAACGAAGGCATCTGAAGCTCATAGAAGCCGAACATGGACAGGGCTAGCAGTACGAACAAACCGCTGAACGTGATCAAGATCCAGGGTTTCTGCACCTGCGCCTGAATGTTGGCGTCCTGACCTAGTTCACCGAAGTGGCCCGCCACCGCGCCCAATGCGGTGTAGACCGCCGCCATGCCCATGATGTAGCTCAGGGACAGCACGAAAGAGTGAAGCATAGTGACTTCTTTTTGCCCGACAATAATGCTGGACAGGATTGGCACCATGGGGAACACGCAGGGCGTAAATGCTAAACCTATACCCACCGCCATCAGGATGAAAAAGCTGAACAGCAAGCCCTGAGCGACGAGGTAGTCCGTAATCGATGTGGAGGAAGTGAAATCGACATCTGCGGCCTTGCTCGGACCCGGGACGCTGGAGCTGGTTGAAGAGCCGCTTTGACCCGTTGAGGGAGAGGGGGATTGAGTCGAGTCGTTTGTGGTTGCGGCAGGGGAAATGCTGTCTGAATCCGTTCCGGTGAACAGCGCCGTTTCCGTTTGCGGCGGATAACACAGGCCAGCTTCCGCGCACCCTTGGTAGCGTACTTTGAACTCGACTTCGGCTCCTTCCTCCGCCGCCACCGGCACGCGGATCGTAAGCTCATCGTGGTAGACATAGACCATGCCGAAGTAGGGATCTTCCTTCTCCTCGCCAGGAGATGAGTAAGTCCAGCGCCCTTGCGCTACGCCCTCTGCGTCTGTCGTCACTGAGGTACGGTCTTTGTAAAGATAATAGCCGTCGGCGATCGCCCAATGCAGGACTAGCTCGTCTCCCTCTACCGATGACGTGAACCGGTAGGCTTCCTCTACGGGCAGGAATTCCGGTTCGGCCAGAAAGCCGTTGTTGTCGCCGAACAGGTTGCTTTCCGCTCTGACCGTGGCGCAGCAAAACAGCGTCAGTATGAATAGGGCTCTGAGTAGTTGGGGCATGTTTCTCGCTACAGGTGCTTAAAATTTAAATTGGCGCTATCCAGCGCGCCTGTTCCCCGGGCGTCCCTTCGGTGCGCGGGTATGGATTGGTTCAATATGACAATTTACTGGGTCGAAGGTTCAAAAAACTTGAACTTCTCGTTGAAATTACAATTGATTACCTTATTCATAAAATCGATAATCGGCCATCATAATCCAAGGCCCCTGTCTGCGCGACTTTCTGCGGCTAAGTTAAACTATTTTTAAGATCCGCCTGAATGTGTCGCAACGCCTATACTCTAAGTGCTTCGCACAGGCGATGGGGCGTTCATGAGACGGGCATGCCGGCGGCCACGTCCCTTCTCCGTCATGCACTGCGTTCATTGTATGCAGCTGCTTTATAACTTCGGCGATTCAGGGGCCTCCTGGAATTTCAATAATTATTGATTGTGGCTTAATTGATCAGGCTATTAGCCTATGGGCCAGCTGTACTCAGGGTTTCATTAATGGTTGTTGGTGATGATGAGCGTTGTCAATATTTGATCGACGCATTTTCAGGTATTTTCCCCGGCCTAAAAATAATAGGAGGGGCGGAAGAGCCGTTTTACGTGGCGTCTAAGGAAAATGTAAGTGCAATAATTTACTTTAGGAGTAACTATCCGAGAAGTTTATTGCACGAGATCTCGCATTATTGTTTAGCCGGCGATAGGCGACGAAATATCGATGACTTTGGTTTTTGGTATTCCCCTTGCGGAAGGACTTCTGAAGAGCAAGCAATGTTTGAATCTGTTGAAGCCAGACCTCAGGGATTGGAAAAGGCCATGTGCGAGATTGTCGGTATCAAGTTCTCACCCAGCCTGGACGACTTTTCAGGGCGCCCCCCCTCACAAGGCTTTTTGGAAGACTTGGATACTGCGTATCGAGAAATGCTGACCAGCCCACCTCCTACAGCGGCGAAAGCGCTATGCGGATTAAAAACCTATAGTGAAGCTAACGGCCGTTTATTGGTTGTTTGAGGAAAGTGCGCTTCCCAGCCGCCCGAGACAAGACGGCTGCTTTCCAGACAAAACGGCGCGATCCAGATAGCCAGCGATTCTGAATAGTGGAACGGCGGCAGTGGTTCGGTAAACGCCGGGTGTTTAGGATAAATAAGCATCATATGCCCGCGCCCGTGCTGATATTTATGGCCATAGGCGAACATCTGGTACAGGTCGCTTTGAGCAATGTTGTACTTTTTATCGGATGTCCAGGCGCACTGATCCAGCAACTTCCATTTTGTATCCAGCACCTGATCTCCCAATGGCGTTCTTAGCAACAGGTCCGGTTTTAACTGGAACATAGTCGTGGATATGTCGCTGCCTTGCGGTTTGTGCCGCAGCAAATATTGGGAGCTTGCCTGTGCTTTCAGTTGAATGCCTGCTGGTAATTCGTGACGCAAAGACACTTCAACGTATTTTTCAAATAACTGCTCCATTGGAAATAACAAAGCAATGCCGCGATGCTGACCTTGCTGGAAATTGGGGTTTAGCTTTGCCAATATCAGCTCGCACCAAGGGCGGATTGCATCATAATCCTGCATTAGTTTGTTGCTTCGCCAGTTGTTCATCGCACGCAATGGCTCTTGTTCGGGGGGAATATCCGCCATTCTGTGCGTTAGCTCATTCGCCCGTCGCCAGTTTTCGCCGCTTTTGCAATTGGCCAGCACATAACTGAGAGTGGTTTTAAGCAAGCGATTTTCCAGGCGGTCGGGCGTGTAAATATCGTGGCTGATCTGAAAGAGATGCCGCCGCCCAAGAGGTTGGCGCTGTTGCTGACTCAAGCGAAGCTGACCGCGGATGAAGCGGCTCTCTTCGTCAACGCGCTGGTAATCGAAGCGCAGCCCCCTGCCAACCAACCGTTGCAACTCTGTCAGAAACTGCCTGAATATCCATTCGTGCAATGGCTGGCGCATGCGCCTCAGTTTGGCGTCGCCAGCAGTGCGTGGCCGCACATCGAGCGATGTCATTAACATGCGTTGCAGAATACGCCGGGCGGCTTGAGGATCTTCGGCGCCAAGGCCTGTTTTCGGCAAAATTTCGATAGCTTCCCCCGTAGGGCTTTGCAGGTAACCCACGTAGCTGCCGAGTCTTAATGAGCCATGGCCGTCAATCAGAGCAATCGGCTCACTCTTATTCCATCTGGACGCAAGATCCTGCAACCAGGCGAAAGTAGATGAGTTTACAATACCGCAATCCAGCGAAGGCGTTGCGTTGGCGTCGGTCGTCAGGCGGGCGTATTCACGTACCTGAATCATCAGGCGGCCGCTCCGGCTTTTGGCAGAATGCCGCGATAGGCCTCAGGATTACCGAATGCAGTTTGGTTAAGCCGGTACCTGCGGTCGGTTAATTCGCTGGCGATATCACCTGGAAACAGGCCTTCTAATGAATGGCCGATTTTGCCTGCCTGAATAAAACGGACCGAGGGCTCTTTTGCCGGATCATTCAATACCCAGCTGATGCGTTCCCAGTCAGCAAAAAAATACTCCTGCAGCAAGGGAACAATGCGCCTGGCGAAAATATCGGCCAACAGGCTTTCTCTCTCGTCGTCCGAATTCGCGTCTCTGAGAGGCCAAAAATAGGCGTGTCCCAGCATGTGGTCTCGGTCAAGCAGCGCCTCTATGCGCTGGTTCATCACGTCCAGCAGCTCTCCCATATCTACATCGTGCACGGAGATACCCGTCAGCAGTTCCGGTTGCGGCATTAACTCCACGAACTCAAAACGGCGACGCAAGGCCAGATCCAGCTGGGCCAGCGACTTATCGGCGGTATTCATCGTGCCCAGCACATACAAATTATCGGGTACAGTAATGGGCTCTTTGGAATAGGGGAGCGTCACCGAACGCTCATCCTCTCCGCCTTTGCGTTTATCCGGTTCCAACAGCGTGATCAGCTCGCCGAAGATACGGGAGATATTGCCCCGGTTGATTTCATCAATAATCAACACATAGTTGCGCTTTTTGGCTCTGCTATTGTCCGTACCCGAAAATAAATGCGGTGCAATGTTCTGTCGTTTCAGCTCGGCCAGCAGTGAATGCCAACTGATGCGAGACAATAGATAAACGGTTTGTTGAACCATCCGCCGATCACTGTTTAGAGGAAGAATGTTCAGTTCGATATCTTTTAGCAGCCAGTTCACTTTGCGAACATGCGCGTATTCATTTGGCTCATCGACCACCGTTTCATCAAATATATAGTCTGATGTCACAACGCCAATCGCCTGAACCGCTTCAGCGTTTTTCAGGCATAACAGGATGTCGCCGACTTTTATTTCCTCCGAAAAGCAGTTAAGGGCCGCATGGTTGCGGCCTGACAGAGAATCCCAGTACTGTTGTTGCTCCGGTGTGCGGTCATCAGGCTCCTGCGACAGATCCCCCGTTTCATTCCAGCCAATACGGGCTTCACCGGCCTGAATGTAGCGATCACGCATTTCTTTCTCAACTCGGCGACCAATAGAAATTTTCCAGATATTGGGAGATTCCGACAGGCCCAGAGGCTGCTCACCCACAACCGCTTTCTCGGCTCGATCGGCAATTTCCTTAAAAACGCCTGGTTCGACGCGGTAAGTGATGTGGCTGTTGTCGCCATCCGTTACAGCCCGGATGCCTTCAATGAAGTCCTCATAGGAGAAACTTTGGTGGAAGGTGGTAAATGCAATACGTTTATCGGCAACCAGTTGATCATAGCGCTCTTTAACCTGGACCCTCTCTGCGTTGGCATTTAAGCCCTGTTGCTGTAAGGCGATAATCCAGTCTGGTTCCGCCAGTGACACAGCGCGCAGGGTTGTGTCATACGTCTTGCCTGTGCCTGGCGGGCCATAAAGGATTTGGTTTAAGAAATGACGCTGGCGATCTGCTCGCTTATCACTGCTTGCTGTGTACTGACGAGGTCTGCGCTCTTGAACCGCCGGCTGATTGGTTGGCGTTGCTGAGCTGTTTTGTTGATTGACGCGCCAAGCCTCATAGGAAATCTCATAAAACGGCTTATCGGTATTAGTCTTCAACCAGTCTAATAATTCCTTATAGCTGGCCCAGTTTTCTTTGGGTAGTTCACGCCCGTTTGCTTTTATCCAGGGTTTGGTCTGGGCGTCCACAGGAAAATAGGTGTCCGGCGCAAAGTAAAACATGCACTCCGTCAGTTTGGCGAACCCGGTATGAGGAATGCGTAAGATCCGATTAAACAATTCGCCGTCAATGCTTCCCGCCAATACTTGTTGGAAAAGCTTCCACAGGCTTGGAACCATATCCTCCTTGCGTTCCTTTGCGTAAGGAAATAACCAGACCTTCAGTGGCTGGGCGCTGGGAACGCCGTTAAAATCCATTGGCGGAGCCACAGGCAAGTCGATGCGTCGCAGCAAGGCGGCGAATAGCTCCCTTCGTTTATCGACCCCGTACTTCATAAAAGTGGCGAAAAAAGTGAAGGGGTCAATCACTGTTAATGGCGTCTTACCGCCATCAGCCAGCTCATCCTCCAGTCCTCTATCAACGCCAATTTCCCGCAGAATCTGAATCAGATCCGGCTGGCGATCTTCATAGTTGTTTATCCATTCGCCAATGGCTTTAAAAACCGGAACCCAAGTGTAATTTGGCATCGGCAACCTCCTTATTATCAATTTTTACCCGGCGCTTTCCGGTTTGACCTGTTCATAGTCAACGTTGCTGAAATAATACTTGAAGGTAGCTTGAAGCAAAAATATATTCTGCAACATTGGCAATGATGTTATTCGCCATAAAGGCATGCGCTTATGGCGGGTATTTATTGTTGGTGAAATAACACCCTGTGCGAGCCTTGCTTGGTCTCATTTTTATGTTGTTTCTTCTGAGCGTGTTTCCTTTAATGCTCATCATTGGATCTTATATTGATCTGTAAGCTTTCTAATTAACGCCATAGACTTATGGCGGTGGATCATAAAGATGTACAATGGCGCACTTTGCGCGGGTTGAAGTCAAACGGCAGGCGTTGGAGTGGCTTCTGGCGGATGCCTGTGGCGTAAAGTTCTTTATCAGTTTCGACCATCTCGACGGTCAAGGCGCCGCCGGGGAAGAGGCCTTCAAGGCCGCCGTCCATGAACAGGCGCGACGCTATTTGCAAGAAGGTGCGCCGCCGCGCGACCAGCAACTTCTGGACTGTTTTTTGGACGCATGCATAGGGCGGGAAAATTTCGGACTGTCTCTGTTTACACTGGATAAACTATGAATGTTTGCGGAGATCCCGGAATAACCCAAATAAGCGGTGCGCGATGGAGCGTCTGCGGATAAGCTTCTCAATATCCCATTCACCGGTCCTTTCGCTAAGAGCGGGCGGCTGGCGAATGAGGCGTTGGCGGGCTTGTTTTAAACAACTTATTGCAAACATTGCAGGTCCAGTCGCTCATCGCATAAAGTATGGGGTTTGGACTACGTCGGTTTGCCGGGAATATCTTCAAAAATCATGACAGTTAGTGATCAAACGACGGATAACGCCGTCCTCTTTTCTTCTCTGAACTTACATCCAAAACTTGAGCAGGCTATTCGCGATCTGAATTTTGAGCGCTGCACTCCGATTCAGGGGCAGACGCTGCCGCACACGCTGCAAGGCGCGGACCTGATCGGTCAGGCGCAGACAGGCACCGGCAAGACCGCCGCGTTTCTGATTACCATTCTGCAGCGACTGGTTTCCAATCCCATCCTAACGGAAGAACGCTTCTCCAGCGAGCCGAGAGCCCTGGTGGTGGCGCCGACCCGGGAACTGGCGCTACAGATCGAGAAAGACGCCTGCGCGCTCGCCAAACACTTGAAACTGAATATTATTTCCGTCATTGGCGGCACCCAGCTTGACCGTCAACGCAGAAAGCTGCGGGACGAAGCCGTAGATCTGCTGATCGCAACTCCGGGCCGTCTGCTCGATCATCTCACTAGCGCTGATATCTATCTGGATCAGGTGGAAGTGCTGGTGCTGGATGAGGCGGACCGCATGTTGGACATGGGCTTCATCCCCGACGTCAAGCGTATTGTCCGGGCGACGCCGAGAGAGCGGCAGACTCTGTTGTTCAGCGCCACATTCAGTGAGGACATCAAGAATCTGGCGCGGCGCTGGACCGAAGAGCCCGTAGAGGTCATGCTGGCAGTGGATCATCTTCCCGCCAAAACCGTGGATCAGCGTGTTTATATGGTGGAAAGCAGCGCCAAGCGCAAGCTGTTGGTGAATCTGTTGAAGGACAGCGAAACCCGCCGTGTGATCGTATTTTGTAACCGCCGCGACGAAACCCGCAGTCTGTCGGAGGCTTTGAATCGTCATTCCATCAAGAATGAGCTGATATCCGGTGAATTACCCCAGCAAAAACGCTTGAAAACACTGGAGCGCTTCCGTAGAGGCGACTTCCGCGTGCTGGTCGCCACCGATGTCGCCGGCCGTGGGCTGCATATTGATGGGGTGACTCACGTGGTCAATTACAATCTTCCCGACGACCCGGAAGACTACGTTCACCGTATCGGGCGCACCGGTCGCGCAGGCGCGACAGGAGTCTCCATCAGTTTCGCCTGTGAGGACGATTCCTTCCTCATTCCGGAACTGGAGAAATACCTGGGTCATGAGCTGGCTCTGATCCACCCGGATGATGATTTACTGCAGTAGCCGAGCACACCGACCAAGAGGAAAGGGAAGATGAAAATAGTTGCAGATGAGAATATTCCGCTACTGCAGCCGTTTTTCGGATCAATGGGAGAAATTCATACACTTCCGGGGCGTGAGATCAGCAACCAGCACCTGCGTGACGCGGATGTTTTGTTGGTGCGTTCCGTGACCAAGGTGGACGAACGCCTGCTGGAGAACACTGGCGTTAAGTTTGTCGGTTCCGCCACTATCGGCTGTAACCATGTCGACCTGGATTATCTCACTTCACGGGGAATAGGGTTCAGTAATGCGCCGGGCTGCAACGCCAGCGCTGTGGTCGAGTATGTGGTGAGCTGCCTGTCCGTACTGAGTGAGCAGTTGGGCTTCGAGCTGGAAGACAAGACCGTGGGCATTATTGGGCGCGGTGAAATTGGCGGGCGTCTTGAGCGCGCGCTGACCTTGTTGGGCCTGGAAGTGAAATCTAATGATCCGCCCAAAGAGGCCGCCGGAGAGCAGAACCTGTTTTCTCTGGAGGAGGTGTTGCAGTGCGACATCATCACGCTGCACACGCCATTGACGGACTCAGGCTCCTATCCGACGCGGGAACTATTGAACGCGACAATAATAGAGAACCTGCGCCCGGACCAGATACTGATCAACACCTGTCGCGGCGAAGTGATTGACGAAGCGGCGCTTAAGGGCCGTCTGCAAAAAGGGGATGGTCTGACTGTCGCGCTTGACGTCTGGAACAACGAGCCCGCTATTGACGTTGAGTTGGCGATGCTTTGCCACTTCGCCACGCCGCATATTGCGGGCTATACCCTGGATGGCCGCACGGCGGGAACGGAGATCATCTATCAGCACCTGAGCCGTTATCTCGGCTTGCCGGTAAGGCATAAACTGGGGCAGTTTTTGCCCGAGCCGCCTTTGCGTAGAATGGCCTTCTCTTCTGGAGTTGATCCGGACTGGGCGTTGCATACGGCGATCAGAGCAAGCTACGACGTGCGCCACGACGACAGCCAGCTAAAGCGCACATTGCGTTTGGATGCGCCCATGCGGGCTCAGGAGTTTGATCGTTTGCGCAGAGAATATCGCGTGCGCAGAGGGTTTGATCGGATCAAGATTGAACTCAAGGGCGGCAAAGCGGATCTCCTGGCCACCCTGAGTGCGGTAGGGTTTAACCTCAGCTCGAAATAACTCAGCCCTTTTGCCGCTGGCGCATGCTCATGTGCTGGCGGCTCCACGGATTCCAGTTCTCTTCCATCGCTTTTAGCGCTTGCTGAATCATTGCTTCGGTAATGGGGATCTCCTCACCGTTCTCTGTAATGATGGCGGCGCCGTTCATCGCTTCGTCGTCGCCGGTTTCGCTTGCTGATTTACGCCAGTTGTTCGCTTGCATTTGCCCGGACCTCCAGAGTTTTCACCAGCCTAAACTTGTCTCATGACGATCCTGTGACACGAGATAGACGCCTGTTTTCGGGACAGGTTTGTCCATTGCAGACGCCTTTATCTCTAAAGCTAGCCTATGGCGTCAGGTTGGGCCATCGCCCTCCAGAGGGCGAGCCCAATGAATTATCTGTCAAAAATGCGAAAAAGCTCGAAAAGTGGACGATAATGTATTGAAAGGACAACCAACCTGAATTGGCGTTAATTTGTGAATTATTGCAAAAAATGTCTTTCCGGGCTCACAAGCAGCGTCAGGCGGCCGATACTAAACTGTCGAAAATATCGTCACAGAATAATGAGGCGATCAATCCATCCGGCTTGAGCAATGGCGTTACAATATAGACGTCGTCGGATACTAGTCATGGAGAAATGGCTGAGTGGGTGATAAAGCAGCGGTGTATTCTCCCAAGGATGTGGAAATACCATTCGAAAAGCTGGGACTGCAAATTGGCGATCCATTGCATCTGGAGAGCATGGATCAGAGTGCGCGCTATCATGTGCGCTTGATTGGTTTTGCGCCAGGGCAAAGTGTGATGGTCACCGCGCCTGTTGTGGACGGCAAACAGTTGATTTTGAAAAAGGATCGGCCGTTCACTGTACGTTCTGTGGCGAAAAACAAGGTGTGCGCCTTCACCAGTCAGGTTAAACACATGGCGCTACAGCCCTTCGCACACGTCCACTTGGAATATCCCAAGGAGCTTCTGGCGTTGCAGGTGCGCAACGCAGAGCGGCTTAAAGTCGAGATTATCACTCAGGTCAACAGTGATTTCGACAGCGGTTTGGGCGACTGGCCTAAAGAGGCGGTGATTATCGATATCAGTAAAACCGGGGCTGGGGTAAAGTCCGTCGTCAAGCTGGGTGACGCCGGGGAAGAAGTGATTCTGCGCTTCGCACTGACGGTGGCGGATATCACCAAAACCTTCAACGTCAATGGCATCATCCGCAACCGCACTATCATGGATCAGGATGAGGCGCCCTTCAGGTATCTATATGGCGTGCAGTTTACCGGGTTGTCTGATGCGGCGAAAATCGTCATCAGCGGCTTTGTGCACGAGCTGCAATTGTCCAAGTAATCAATCCAGAGTCGCATAGATACATAGAGTGAAACGAGAAAGCCCGGCGTCTAAACCGGGCTTTTTTGATGGGGCTGAGCCTTTTTAGATTCTTAGCGGTTGGCGGCGAGAGCGGCGATGCGCTCATCCAGGGGAGGGTGACTGGAGAACAGTGCTTTAAACCCCTGTTTGACACCCTCTGTTATGCCGAAAGCGGTCAGCGTGTCCGGCATTTCGTTCGGCATCTGAGTTTCTGCCTTCAGACGTTGTAGCGCGGCGATCATGGCTCCGGAACCTGCCAGTTTGGCGCCCATTGCGTCGGCGCGGAATTCGCGTTTGCGGGAGAACCACATGACAATAATGGAGGCGAGGATGCCCAGCACGATTTCGGCGAAAATGGTGGTGATAAAAAATCCAATGCCGTGACCGTTTTCGTTCTTGAAGACGGCCTTGTCCACGATGTTGCCGATTATGCGGGCGAAGAACATGACGAAGGTGTTGATAACGCCTTGAATCAGCGCCAGGGTGACCATGTCTCCATTGGCGACATGCCCGATTTCATGGGCCAGTACGGCGCGAATTTCATCTTTGCTGAAACGGCGCAACAGTCCTTCGCTGACCGCCACCAGGGCGTCATTCTTGTTCCAGCCCGTTGCGAAGGCATTGGATTGGTGGGCGGGGAAAATCCCCACTTCCGGCATCTTGATGCCCGCTTCACTGGAAAGCTCTCTCACCGTATCCAACAACCAGCTCTCCACCGCGTCCCGTGGCTGCTCGATCACCTGGGTGCGGGTGGACATTTTCGCTATCCATTTGGACAGGAATAGCGAAATCATGGCGCCGCTCATACCGAAGACAGCGCAGAAGATAAGAAGCGAGGTGAGATTCAGTCCGCTGCCCTGCAGATAGGGTTCGACCCCCAAAAGCCGCAACGTCACGCTCGCCACAAGCACTACAGCAATGTTGGTTGCCAGAAACAGTAGAATCCTGAACATAGTCGCCTCAAACTAAAGGGATAAGCCTACTGGGAAAATATGTTTCAGGTGGGGGAAAATCAATAAATCCGGGATTAAAGATTATTAACCGATCAGGGTGCGGAACAGGCTTTTAAAAGGTGAAACTCTAAACTTGGCTGAGTGTTAGTGAGAGGCGTTTTTCATCAGGTTCTCACTAACATGATGCGTATATATTTTACGCTCGGTATCATTCATCTGTTTTCGTTGCGCTCATGGGACTAAGTAATTTATTTGATCCCTTGCGCTGCCAGTACTTCTGAAGATAGTCCGCAGGCATAAAATGCTTTGCCATGTTCTTGCGCTTTATGAATGGCGCGCTCTATTTCGTTGGGGTCTTCGTTAGCTAGGCCATAGTCATTTGCGTTGTGCTTAATGCATTTCCAAAGGTCCAGTAACTCCATATGATTGCTTTTCAGAAGTTCGTGAAATCTCACCAGGGCGTCTTGCAGATCTTTGCCAGGCGCAGCAATGATGCCTACCGCATAGGTCGAGCCATCCATGTTCATGGGGGTGTTAGGGTTTAGGGACGCCTTATGGTAAATAAGCCAGATCTCTTTAGTGTCCATTTGATGTCTCCAGCGTGTAAGCCAAGGGCTTCTCTTTGGTTATTTGGTCGCAAGCTTTTGTCTCGGTGCGAAAGGTGTTACTTACTGCTTAATTTATTAAAAATAAATATCGCAAGACTGGCGCGAGTGATGATATTCATGGCGAGTCCAGTCGGTTTATATTGAATTTATTTCGCGATCCTCAGGCTCTCCGCCTCCACTCGTTGTAACATCCAACCTTGAAACGCGTCCATTGCTGGCGTTGGCGCTCGGGACTTCAGTCGCGTCAGCCAGTACCCGCCTTCGGAAATGAAGCAGGAAAATGGCTGTTGAATGGCGCCTGAGGCGAGATGGCGTGAGAACATGAGCGGTGGGGCCAGAGCGACGCCTACGCCTTGGAGGGCGGCTTCCATCATGGCGATGGAGGAGTCGAAAACAATGCCCTTTATCAGGTTGGCCGGTTGCGCCATACCGGCCGCGGCGAACCAGTTGCTCCATTCGTTGGCGCGATAGGATCGCAATAGCGTGTGTCCGCTCAAATTCTCCGGCGTACACAACGTTTCCGCCAGGGCGGGGATGCATAAAGGCGTTAATGGCGCTTCGAAAAGCGGTGCGGCGTCGACGCCATGCCAGGCGCCGTCCCCAAACCGGATGGCGTAATCCAGGCCTTCCGCAGCGATATCCACACGGTTGTTATTCGTCGACAGGCGTATTTCCACAAAGGGATGTTGCTGCTGGAAGTCCGCCAGCCTCGGCAGCAGCCATCCCACCGCGAAGGTTCCCACTACGCCCAACGACAGCACCTCGCGAACTTGACCTCCTTCAAGTCGTGACAACGCCTCGGACATGCGGTCAAACGCCTGATTGACGGTTGGCAGCAGCGCTTCGCCTTCCGGCGTGATCATCAGCCCGCGGGGCAGGCGTTTGAACAATTTCACGTTGAGCCTTTCCTCCAGCACCTTGACCTGATGGCTGACGGCGGCCTGGGTGACGCAGAGTTCAATGGCCGCCTGGGTGAAACTCAAGTGCCGCGCTGCGGCTTCAAATGCGCGAATGGCGTTTAGAGGGAGATGAGGTCTGGCCATGGATGCCCAAATTTAATTTATATCTAATGCAAAAATTGGTCGTTTGTTATCACGACATGCGAATCATAAGCTAACCATCCCTGAGCGTTAAGGGCTTCGTCGATAGTCTGGCATAAAAATAATTTGTGCTTTTCAGGCAGGGTCAGTATCGGCGTGTATAGGTCCGACGCTTATTACTTACATTCAACATGGTTAGTTTTTGGGAGATACCTATGAGTTTTATGGTGACGCGTCGTCGTCTGACGGCGTTGCTGGGTTCGGCGTGTGTGGGCGGTCTGCTGTTATTTTCCGGCGTCAGTGGCGCAGCGGATAAGCCCGTTCAATTGGAAAAAGTTTTCGCCAAGCTTGAGGAACGTCTGGATGCGCGTATGGGAGTGATGGTGCTGGATACGCAGACTGGTCGGACCTGGGGGCAACGTGGACAGGAGCGCTTTCCTTTATGTAGTACTTTCAAGGTGCTGGCTTGTGCGGCGTTGCTGGCGAAAGTGGACGCTGGCGAGGAAAATCTGGAGCGCCGCGTGCCGATTCACGCCAGGGATATTGTGACCTATTCCCCTGTTACCAAAGACCGTATCGGCGGTGAGGGAATGACGCTGAGAGAACTGTGTCAGGCGGCCATGACTAAAAGCGATAACACCGCGGCCAATCTGGTGCTGAAAGCAGTGGGCGGTCCGCCCAGATTGACGGAATATCTGCGTGGTCTGGGAGATGAAACCACCCGTCTGGATCGCTGGGAAACCGAATTGAACGAGGCGACGCCGGGCGACCCACGCGACACGACCTCGCCAGCGGCGATGGCGTCCACGTTGCAAACGCTTTTTTTGAACTCTCCACTGTCGCGGGCGTCCCGTCAGCAACTGACGGCCTGGTTTCTCGCGAACGAAACTGGCGACGCCAAGTTGCGCGCAGGTCTGCCGCAAGACTGGCGCATTGGCGATCGTACTGGCGGCGGCGCCTATGGCTCCACCAATGACGTGGCGGTGATCTGGCCGCCGGGGCGTGAGCCTCTAATCGTAACGGTGTACATCACGGAGACGGAAGCGGCTTTTGATGATCGCAACAAAGCGATTGCCGATGTTGGCCGCGCGGTGGGAGCGGCGTTTCAGCCCTGAAGCCGGAATCGTTAAGGCGAACATCCAAAACAAGGGTAAACCAGGTTTACCCTTGATGTGTCTGACGGGGGCAACGGAGATGGAGCGAGACTTCTGTCAATGTTGCGCAGGCGGGAACAGGATGCTTTGCATAAGTTCCGCCAATTGCGTAGAAGTGGCTTTATGCAGCGCTTTCTTGATGAGCTGAATGTTGCTCATCGCAGTATTGGGCGTCGCGTCGCCGCTTTCTTCCAAGGCTGTGATAAAGCGTTGCAGAGTGGGCGACACAGCCTGATTAACGGCCAGACTGTTGAGCTTCAAAAAGGCCGGTTGCGTCAACACCGCCTGATCGATGGCTTCCTGTCTAATGGTGTCCACGAAGCGAATCAACCCTTCTTCTGACAGCCAGATCATGGCGGCGAAACAGGCCTGATGCCGCACGCTGTGCAGTCCGAACTCGTCCGGCGTGTCTGCGCCGGAGATATCCTCCACAAAGACGGCGCTTTTGCGGGGGAATGAGTTATAGAGCTGAATCAGGACCTTGGCTGCGTCCTTGTAGAACTCTTCTATGTGTATTTCTGGCACGATTCAATTCTCGGTTAGTTCGCTATAAAGGCGGACGCAATACCGGGCTGCGTCCGCCGCGAAGGCGACGAATTACTGTTCGTAGCCTTGCAGGAAGTGGCCGATGCGGCCGACTGCGCCCTCCAGTTCGTCCACTCTCGGCAAAAACACCAGGCGGAAGTGTTGGGTGTCCGGCTGATTAAAGGCGGAGCCCTGAACGATCAGGATGCGTTCCTGGCGCAGCAGATCCAGCACCATCTTCTCATCATTGTGGATGGTCAACACCTTGGGATCAATTTTAGGGAAGAGGTACATGGCGCCGCGAGGTTTCACGCAACTAACGCCCGGAATCTGCGAAATCAGGTTGTAGGCGGTGTCGCGCTGTTCCCGCAGGCGTCCGCCCGGCGCCACCAGGTCGTTGATGCTCTGATAGCCGCCCAGCGCAGTCTGGATGCCAAGCTGCGCCGGCACGTTGGAGCACAGGCGCATGGAACTGAGCATGGTCAGACCTTCAATGTAATCGTAGGCGCGCAGTTTGGCGCCGCTGACGATCAGCCAGCCGGCGCGATATCCCGCCGCCCGGTAGTTTTTCGACAGGCCGTTGAAGGTCAGGAACAACAGGTCGTCCGCCAATGAGGCGATGCAGGTGTGCTCCGCTTCGTCATAAAGAATTTTGTCGTAAATCTCGTCCGCCAGAACGATCAGGCGATGGCGGCGCGCCAACTCCACGATTTGCTGCAGCAACTCACGTGAGTACACTGCGCCGGTGGGGTTGTTGGGGTTAATGATGACGATCGCTTTGGTGCGCTCGGTGATCTTGCTTTCGATATCCGCAATATCCGGGAACCAGTCCGACTGCTCATCACAGCGGTAATGCACGGCGCGGCCGCTGGACAAGGTGACGGCGGCGGTCCACAGAGGGTAATCCGGCGCCGGGATCAATACTTCGTCATTGGTGTTCAACAACGCCTGCATGGCCATGACGATCAGCTCGCTGACGCCGTTGCCCAGGTATATATCCTCGATGTCCACGTTGGCGATGCCGCACTGCTGGGTGTAATGCTGCACCGCCTTGCGCGCGGCGAACAAACCTTTAGAGTCCGCATAACCTTGCGCATGGCTGAGGTTGTAAATAACGTCTTGCTGGATCTCTTCCGGAACTTCAAACCCGAATGGGGCGGGGTTGCCGATATTGAGTTTCAGGATTCGATGGCCTTCTTCTTCCAGGCGTTTTGCTTCCTGGAGCACCTGTCCGCGAATTTCATAACAGACATGGAGCAACTTATTTGATTTCTTTATTTCATGCATACTTAAACCGCTGCCGGGAACTGGCCTGTAAGAAACATATATAGAACATAAAAGGGGGCTGCGTATTATTCAATTGATGTTCCCATAATTACAAGCGGGATGCGGAAAGTCGCATATCGCAGCCTTATGCTGATGCAGGGGGATGGAACAATTTTGTCACGCCTGCGTCAAAGTAAATGGAATATTGTTTAAGCGAGCAGAGAGAATTTGAGTCGGAGGTCTTATGGATAAAGTAAAGAAAAGCGACCAGGAGTGGCGCCAGCAACTAACGGACGAACAATACCGGGTGACCCGGGGGAAGGGCACAGAGCGTCCTTTCACTGGCGAATATTACGACACCAAAGAGGCGGGCGTGTATGTCTGCGTCTGCTGCGGCGAGCCGCTGTTCACATCAGAGAATAAATACGATTCCGGCTGCGGCTGGCCCAGTTTTTGGGCGCCGATGGACAAAGAAAAAATCACCGAAGAGATAGATATGAGCCATATGATGGTGCGTACGGAAATCCTGTGCAGCAAGTGCGATGCGCACCTGGGGCATGTTTTTGACGATGGCCCGCAACCCACAGGGCAGCGCTACTGTGTGAACTCCGCCTCACTGCGATTTCATTCCGCTGACGGCGACGCCAAACAGGAAGACGAATAACCGGCGCGCCGCGTCTCAGGAGGATTATTGTGAAATTTGCAGATCGGCTGGCGGCGGTGCGGGACCGCTTCGGCTCCGATGAGGCCATGCGCGCTGCGTTATCGGTGGCGGCGGATGCGGAGGAGCTGTCCCAGCGGTCCGACGCTTACTATCTTTCCAATATCAGTCGGCGGATATTTCGCGCGGGATTGAAGCACAGTTTCGTCGACTCCCGTTGGCCGGCTTTTGAAGAAGCGTTTTTCGGCTTTGAGCCGGAAAAAGCGGAGCTGTTGTCGGAGTCCGACCTGGATGAGCGCATGAAAGACGCCCGGCTCATCCGGCATTGGGGCAAGATGTGCTCGATTCCTTATAACGCCGCGATGGTGAGAGAAGTCTCCCGCGTTCATGGTGGTTTCGGTCGCTTTCTGGCGCAATGGCCGGAAACGGATATTGTCGGGTTGTGGCGTTATCTCGCCAAACAGGGCAAGCAAATGGGCGGGCAATCGGGAGCGCGTTTCTTGCGAATGGTCGGCAAGGACACTTTTTTGCTGACGGACGATGTGGTCGCCGCGCTGAAAGCGATGGGCGTAGTGGAAAAAATCCCGACTTCACAGAAGCAATTGCAGCACACCCAGGCGTTTTTCAATGAGTTGGCGCACACCTACTCATTGCAGCTCTGTCAGCTGAGCCAGATCCTTGCTTACAGCGTCGGCTAGGCGTTGAATAAATGGGTAGTAACTGAGTACAAAGCGATCGCCGCTTGAAGCTCATCCTGCGGCGATGTTTGTGACCTCGAACGCAAAAAATCTCAGGAGAGATTGAAAATATATGTTGTGCACAATATTATTTTTCGAAATACAAAGGAGGAGCATATGAGCGTTTATGACTATCAGGTAGAGGACATCAAGGGCGCGAAGCGGGACATGTCGGAGTTCAAGGGAAAAGTGCTGTTGATCGTCAACACCGCCAGCAAATGCGGCTTTACGCCACAGTTTTCCGGTCTGGAGTCCTTGTATGAGAAATACAAAGAGCAGGGGCTGGAAGTTTTGGGGTTTCCCTGCAACCAATTCATGCAGCAGGACCCCGGAGAAAACGCTGAGATCGCGGAATTCTGCCAGCTTAACTATGGCGTCAGCTTCCCGATGTTCGCCAAGATCGATGTCAACGGCGATAGCGCGCATCCCCTTTATAAGTTTCTGAAGAGCCAATCCAAAGGGCTGCTGGGGACGGAGGCGATCAAATGGAACTTCACCAAATTCCTGGTGGATAAGAACGGTAAAGTTCTCGAACGCTTTCCGCCTACCGCTACGCCGGAGAAGCTGGAAAAGCCGATCAAGGAACTGTTGGCGTGACGCTACCCGCTTGTCAGGAAGGACGGGAAGATCAGTTGTTGGCGTTGGATAACCAGATTTGTTTTCTGCTGTACTCCTGCTCTCGCAGCATGACGTCCCTCTACCGCCCTCTGCTCAATGAGCTGGGGCTGACCTATCCACAGTATCTGGCCATGCTGGTGCTGTGGGAGGGGGGCAAGTCCGGTGAGGCGCTGACCATCAAGCATATCTGCGAACGCCTGCTGCTGGATACCGGTACGGTGACGCCATTGCTGAAGCGCTTGCAACAACAGGGGCTGATTACCCGTCAACGCTCTGCAGAAGACGAGCGTAGCGTATTGCTTGGTCTGACTGAAGCGGGCAGAGAGCTGAAGGCGCAAGCGGCGAAGGTGCCGATGCAGTTGTTATGCAAGGCGGATGTGGCGATTGAGGAACTTGAGCGCTTGAAAGGCGATTTGCGCGGCTTTCTCGACCGCATTCAGCAGCTGAGTTGAGGCGCGCTCAAGCGAACTTGCTGCTGGCGGCCGCTGCGACAGGGTCTTCCAGCCACTTCGCCAGCATTTGAGTGAGCGCTTTTTTCTCGTAAGGCTTGGTGAGGTAGTCATTCATACCGCAACTGAGACAGCGCTCCTTGTCGCCCTGCATGACGTTGGCGGTGACGGCGATGATGGGCAAAGCGTCATACTTGGAGTTCTGACGAATCAGTCGAGTCGCTTCGTAACCGTCCATGACCGGCATATGGCAGTCCATCAGGATAATGTCGTAATGGTCGTTGCCCACCAGATCCAGTGCGTCTTGTCCATTGTTGGCGATGCTGACTTCGTAACCCAGCTTACGCAGGATGGTTTTCGCCACCAACTGATTGACCTGATTATCTTCCACCAGCAGCACATGTTTCTTGCCTACCGGCGCTTCCGGCAAATCCGTCCCTTCTGTAATCAAAGAGGCTCCGCCAGGGTTGGCGGCTTTGTACAAGGTGTCGTAGAGCCTGTCGCGACTGACCGGCGCACTGATCATCTGCTCAATGCGCATGGCTTTGAAAGCGTCGTTGTCTGAAGGAATATTTTGTCGCGCCACCAGAATCATATGCACGTTATCGATATCCTGATGCTCCACCAATAGCGGGGAGAGAGATCGGGAATCGAACAAAATAATAGTATTGGGCTCAAAGCGCTGTTCTTTTAGCTGAACGTCCTGCGGATGTTCATAAGGATAGGAGGCGCAGGGTAGTTTCCAGTTCTGCAGCTCGGCGCTGATGCATTCAAAGGTGCGGTTCTCTATCTGATGCAGCAGCACGAAATGATGTTTGAACAGGCTTTCGTCCACCTTCGGACTGGGCGTGTTATGGTCCGCCAGCAAGGGCAGGGTGACCATGAAACTGCTGCCGCGCCCGCGCTCTGAAACTACTTCGATCTTGCCGCCCATGTGAGTGACCAGCTGGCGACACAGGGTCAGGCCAAGGCCGGTGCCGCCGTATTTTCGGGTAATATCGGCGTCGCCCTGGGAGAAGGGAGAGAAAATGAACTCTAACCGGTCCGCCTCGATGCCTATGCCGGTGTCGGATACGCAGATTTCCACGCTCTGGTTCTTCAGAAGGCTCAGGCTGACGGTGACGCTGCCAGTCTCTGTAAACTTGATGGCGTTACCGGTCAGATTGCTGACAATCTGGCGAATACGGGTGGGGTCGCCGTAGACCCGTTCAGGAAAGGCGGGGTCGATGTTGGTGTACAGGGCCACATTCTTGGCGTGTGCGTTCTGCGCCAGCAGTCGTGACACGTCTTCGACAGTTTTGCGAAGATCGAAGGCGATGTTCTCCAAGGTAAGCTTGCCGGCTTCCACTTTGGAGATATCCAGGATGTCGTTGAGCAGCTCCAGCAAGGCGACGCCGGAGCTGTAGGCGACATTAAGCTGTTCTTTTTGTTTCTCTGACAGCGGCTCTTCCAGCGTCAGGCTGATCATGCCCAGCACGCCGTTGAACGGGGTGCGGATTTCGTGGCTCATATTGGCGAGGAAGTCCGCCCGCGCTTTGGCGCGGCTGACTGCTTCCTCTTTGGCGACGCGCAGGTCGTGGTTGCTCTTGATGAGCTGTTTGTTCTTCTCGGACAGTTCTTTGGTGCGGCTGTCGACAATCTGCTCCAGTTGCTCCGAATAGGTCTTCAGGCGGGATTCCGCTTTTTTCAGCTTGTTCAGGTTTTCATCAATGGCCTGCAGTTGGTTGTTGGTGGAATTGACCAGAACGCCGATCTCATCCATCTCATGGCCCTTGGGCACTGGCAGACGTATTTTCTCGGGAGTTTCCGGGTCGACTTCACTGACCGCGGAGATAACTTTCACCAGCGGCTGGGTCAGCATGATATAGAACAGAATCAGCAGCACCGCGGAGAGGATCAAGCTGCGTAGAAAGCCGGACACCAGGGTAAATGCCGCCCGTTTAAGGAATTCTGCGCCGCTGGGATAGGTGTCCACGACGACATTCAGGTCCCCCAGAACAAAGTCGTTCAGCTGTGGTACGAATAGCGTCTCGGTGTAGGTGCGGCTGGGTTGGAACAACAGGTCGCTGAGCCAGCGGTAGGCGGAGGTCTGTGGCTCACGTTCTTTGCTGGCCAGCAGCCGATTGTCTGTGTCGATAATTTCCGCATGAATGATCGACGGGTGCTCAAGTAGCCCGTCCAGCAACTCTGCGGCGAGTCTGGCGTCGATGTTATAGGCGATTTGCGAGGCGGGCGCATGGCTGATGGCGACGACCGCGCGAATCTCTGCATCCAGTGAGTTTTTTTCGTTGAGAAAGTCGATGATGACCTGGATCAGGCTCAGCACCATGCCCAGCAGCAACGCTACGGCGACGGTGTTGCGCGCCAGTCGGAAGGACAGTCGGTTGTTGATGCTAATTTTCAAGGGTTATTCCCATGAACGCCAAGCGGGCGGCGGAGACAGGATAAGCTGTTCGGCGCTCCGCCGATCAGGAAAGCATAAGCGCTGTCCAAGCCGTCCGCTCTAATCATAAGACTGCTTTTTCTTCCATTTTTCTTCTTCTGTCACCATCTTGTCCAACTGCGCGCTAAGCCTGTCGCTTCCTTCCGCAATGGCTTCAGATTTGCTCTGCGCCGCTTCGGTGGCAAGTTTTTCCAGATCTTTGATGCGTTGACGATAAATAAGCATGCTTTTCTGCGCAAGGGGATTCTTCTCTATTTTGCCCAAAGCCTCGATGGCGTCATGATAATGATGAATGGCGACGCGTAGTCGGTTGGCGGCCTGGGCCTGCTTGGCTTTGTTGACATGGGAATCCGCAAGGGAGCGAGCAATCAGGAATTGGGTGTTGAGGAGATGTTTGACGCCGGTTTTCTTTTCGATGCGGCCTTTCTGAATCTGTGTTTCGATAAACTTGTAGAGCCCCTTGAGCAGTTTGCGCACTTCCTGCATCACGGCCTGGTTCTGCAGGTCGAGCTGAGGAAAGTCCGCCTGACTCTTTATATTCTCCTTTATTACTTCCCACTCTTCGGACTGGCTTTCGTGATCGCCCCGATGGCCGAGATTGGCGAGTTCTTTGATAATTTCCTGGGCGCGCGCCACCACCAACAGACGAATGTCTTTGGCGGCGTATTGGGGCGGCAACCCGGTGGCCAGCGCTTTAAGCAGACGCAAACGGTCGAGCAAAGCATTGAGCTGACGTTGCCGGGCGTCCTTCGCCTTTTCGCGCCACTGTCCCAAGTAAATCAGAAGCAACACCAAAATAATGACGCCGCCTATCAAGGCGGTAATATTCGTTGCAGACATCTGGGTCGTATATTTTCTATATAAATTTAGAACTTACGGAAAGTATAGATGAAACTGGGAAAGTCTACGGATTTCTGCAAAAAAATGTCTGTCCGGGGGATGAGAACGACTTATCGGCGGGCCTATGCCGATAGAGACTTGGGCGTTACAAAAAGCTGCAAAATTCCCCGTGTTTGCGACACATCGGACCAGCGCTCCATATCAAATCGGATCTGAGCGACGCTGCAGGTGGGGAGGTTGGCGATACGGCTGTCGGAAATGGCGTTCAGCAGGTCTGTAAAACCGGGATTGTGTCCAATAATTGTGAGATTGGCTTGCGTTTGCTGTTTGATCAGAGCCAGGAGTATGGTGTAATCCGCCTCGTAAATTTTGGCGTCCTCCTGCGCTACTTTTAATAGTGCAGGATTGTCCTGGCCCAGTAATTGCAGAGTTTGCCGGGTTCTGCGTGAAGGACTCAGCAGGCATACATCGGTGGAGAATTTCATATTCTTCAGGAAACCGCCAATCCTGGGCGCGTCCCGTAATCCCCGTTTTCCCAGCGGCCTTTCCAAATCAGGCAGTTGTGAATTTTCCCAAGAGGATTTTGCGTGACGGATCAAGGTCAGGGTATGCATGAGGGGCCGCCGGAGTTTGCGCGAACTCGTATTTATAACGTGAAAATTATTCTGCCATCAATTAATTCTGACGTGCGTCAACATTGTGCGTCGATGGAGAATTGTAATAGCATCCGCACTGTAATGATAAAAAGATCGTTCAGTCCTAGATCTACCAAGGATAATTATATGAAAAAAACTATAATTGCTGCTTGTATGGGGTTAACTTTGGTTCAGCCGGCGATCGCCGCGGACTTCAAACCGGCCGTTGTTTACGACAAAGCCGGCAAGTTCGACAAATCATTCAATGAAGCGGTTTTTCGAGGAGCGGAAAAGTTTAAAAAGGACACCGGCGTTGAAGTGAAAGAGGTGGAGCCTACTAATGAGGCTCAGGTTGAGCAAGGTCTCGAGAAGTTGGCTCGTCGCGGCTCCAGCCCGATTGTAGCGGTTGGTTTCAGCCAGGCGAATGCGGTGTCTTCAGTCTCCGCAAAATATCCGGACGTTCAGTTCACCTTGATCGATATGGTGGTGGATAACCCTAACGTTCACTCCATCGTCTTCAAAGAGCATGAAGGCTCATTTTTGGTCGGCGCATTGGCGGCGATGAAGTCCGCAACCGGTAAAGTCGGTTTTATCGGCGGCATGGACATCCCTTTGATTCGTAAGTTTGGCTGCGGCTTCGAGCAAGGCGCCAAGTACGAAAATCCGAAAGCGGAAGTTTTCACTAACATGATCGGCTCCACCGGCGCGGCGTTCAATAATCCGGGCAAAGCGGCGGAACTCGCCAAGAGCCAGTTTGACAGCGGTGCGGACGTTATCTTCGCAGCGGCTGGCAGCAGCGGCAGCGGCGTATACCAGGCGGCCAAAGACGTGGGCAAATACGCTATCGGTGTAGACAGCAACCAGAACCACCTGCATCCAGGCACCATGCTGACTTCCATGGTCAAGCGTGTTGACGTAGCGGCGTACAGCAACTGGATGGCGGCCAAAGACGGCAAGTGGGAGCCAGGCGTTCAAGCGTTGGGGTTGGCGGAGAACGGCGTTGATTGGGCGCTGGACGAACACAACCGCGCGTTGGTGACCAAGGAAATGGAAGAAAAGGTCAATCAGATCAAGGCGGACATTATTTCCGGCAAGATCAAAGTACACGACTACATGTCTGACAACAGCTGCAAATACTAAGCGGGTTGTGAATTTAACGACGGCGTTGTAAGCGCCGCCACGAAAGAAATATCGCCGGGCGTGAAGGGCCCGAAGCCGGGTCTTTAGTCACCCCGGGACAAGTTTTTTCTTGCCCGGGTCTGTCATTTATCTTGACTACTTGGTCAGAAAAATGAGAAAAAACCCTGCGCGGGTGCTTAAGCCCGGCGGATTTCCGAGTAAACTAACAACCGATAAACCAATTCGGGATTTCCCATTTCCATGACTAGTAACGCATTGCAGCTTGAGAGTATCAGCAAGCGGTTCGGCGCTGTATTGGCTAATTCAGACGTTAGCCTTGCTGTCGAACAGGGAACTATACACGGCGTCATTGGTGAAAACGGCGCCGGTAAGTCGACCCTGATGAGCATACTCTACGGCTTTTACCAGGCGGACAGCGGTTCCATCAAAGTTTTCGGCAAGGAAGCAAAAATCCACGATTCTCAGGACGCCATCGACGTCGGCATCGGCATGGTGCATCAGCACTTCATGCTGGTGGATACCTTCACTGTGCTGGAGAATATTACTCTGGGTTGCGAAGGCAGCATGTTGCTGAGCAAGGGCCAGGCGCAAGCGCGCGAGGCTTTGAGTAAACTGTCCCGGGAGTACAACCTTAAAGTTGACCCTGACGCCCTGGTTGGCGAGCTGCCGGTCGGCGTACAGCAGCGGGTGGAAATCCTGAAGGCGCTGTACAAAGGCGCAAAAATTCTGATCCTGGACGAACCTACCGGCGTGCTGACGCCACAGGAAACTGACGACCTGTTCAAGATTCTGCTGTCGCTGAAAGAGCAGGGCGTAACCGTCCTTCTGATCACACACAAACTGAAAGAAATCATGCACGTGACGGATAATGTGTCCGTTATGCGCCAAGGCAAGATGGTGGCCCATCGCCATACAGCGGAAACCAACCCCGAAGAGCTTGCGGAGCTGATGGTCGGGCGCAAGGTTGTTCTGCAATTGGAGAAGCCAGCGACGGATGCTGGCTCCAAGGCGCTCACCGTCTCCAACCTGAAAGTACGCGACGCCCAAGGCATTGAGCGGGTGAAAGGGGTTTCCTTTGAAGTTGCGGCTGGCGAAATAGTCGGTATCGCAGGAGTGTCCGGCAACGGACAGACCGAGTTGATGGAGGCGCTGGCGGGTATGGTCTCGCCGGAATCCGGGGAAATTCGCTACGGCGACCTGTTAATTTCCGCTGACCATAAAGTCTGCCCGTCAGAGATGCGTAAAGCTGGCGTGGCCCACGTGCCGGAAGACCGTCATCGGGTCGGCCTGGTGACCTCCTTCAGCGCCAGTGAAAACGCCATTTTGGGCTATCACCGCAGCGCCGCCTGGAATAGTAAGGGCATATTAAGCGGCGCAACCGTTGGCAAACACTGCGCGGAATTGATGGCCGATTTCGACGTACGTCCCCAGGACCCCACCCTCAAATGCGCCAACTTCTCCGGCGGCAACCAGCAGAAACTTATCCTCGCCCGTGAACTCGATCAGACTCCCAAAGTGTTGCTGGTAGGCCAGCCAACTCGTGGCGTGGATATCGGCGCGATCGAGTTTATTCATCAGCGCCTATTGGATATGCGCAACCGTGGCGGCGCTATTCTTCTGGTGTCCGTAGAGCTGGATGAGATTCTTTCTCTGAGCGACCGCATCATCGTCATGTGCGACGGCCGCGTCACTGGAGAGTTAGCCGCCTCGGAGGCGGATGAATGTACGCTGGGGCTGATGATGTCGTCGTCCCGGGATATCAACGCCAGCGAAGAGAAAGAATAATGAAAGGTCTGGATCGTAATTTGCCCACTTGGGTTAATGTCGGCTTGTTGCCGCTGTTGAACGTCGTCACCGCATTATTGGTGTCCGCTGTGGTGTTCTGGCTGATTGACGTTAATCCGCTGGAAGCCGCTGAAATTCTGTTGTACGGCGCTTTCGGCTATCAGGAAGGCATCGGTTTTACGCTGTACTACACCACCAACTTCATTTTCACAGGACTGGCCGTGGCGATTGCGTTCCACGTCGGTCTCTTCAATATCGGCGGCGAAGGCCAGGCCTATATAGGCGGCCTTGGCGTCGGCTTGTTGTGTCTGGCGTTGGACGCCTCGGTGCCTGGACCCGTGTTGCTATTGTTGAGCGCATTGTCCGCCGCTTTGTTCGGAGCAGCCTGGGCGTTTATTCCAGGCTGGTTGCAGGCCTATCGCGGCAGCCACATCGTTATTACCACAATCATGTTCAACTTCCTGGCGTCATCGTTGATGGTGTACCTGATGGTGAACGTACTGCGTGAACCCGGGCAGATGGCGCCGCAAAGCCGCGCGTTGGCGGAAACGGCCTGGCTGCCTTATATACATGATCTGTTTGCGGCGATTGGCGTTGAGTTTGAGCGTTCACCGTTGAATATTTCCCTGTTTCTGGCTTTGCTGTGCGCGTTCGGAGCCTGGGTGTTCGTCTGGAAAACCAAGTGGGGGTATGAAATCCGCACTGTGGGCAGCAACCAGCAAGCGGCGGTGTATGCAGGCATCAAACCTGCGCGCGTCATGCTGTTGGCCATGGCTATTTCCGGCGCTTTGGCGGGTTTCGTGGGCGTTAACGAAATCAACGGCGTGCAGCATCGCTTGTTGCTGGATTTTCATTATGGATACGGCTTCGCCGGGATCGCGGTGGCGCTGATGGGACGCAACCATCCGATCGGCATCGTACTGGCGGCGTTGCTGTTTGGCGCACTGTATCAGGGCGGCGCTGAGCTCGCCTTTGAAATGTCTAACGTGAACCGGGACATCGTCGTGGTCATGCAGGGTCTGGTTATTTTGTTCTGTGGCGCCTTGGAGTTTTTATATAAGCCCTTGATCGCCAATATGTTCAAGGAGAAAACGGCATGATCGATACCTTGATTCTGACTCTGGACGCCACCATGCGGGTGTCCACGCCATTGATCTTCGCCGCTCTTGCGGGGATGTTTTCGGAGCGCTCCGGCGTTGTCGATATCAGTCTGGAAGGAAAAATGCTGGCGGCGGCCTTTACCGCTGCGGCGGTGGCTTATCTGACCAACTCCGCCTGGCTGGGCCTGAGCGCAGCCATCATGGTGTCTGTATGTCTGGCGATGCTGCATGGCGTCGCCTGCGTTACATTCCGCGGCAATCAGGTTGTGAGCGGTGTGGCGATTAACATTCTGGCGGCCGGCTTGACCATGACCTTGGGATTGAGCTGGTTCAAGCAGGGCGGACAGACACCGCAGCTGACTGACGCCGCGCGTTTCTCCACCATCGAGTTTCCCGGCGCTGAAATGATGCGGGAAGTACCGGTGATCGGCGGGATCTACTCGGAAATGCTCAGTGGCCACAATATCTTTGTCTATCTGGCTTTCCTGGCGGTGCCCTTTACTTGGTGGCTATTGTTCCGCACCCGCTTTGGGTTGCGTTTGAGAGCCGTTGGCGAGAATCCCAAGGCGGTGGACACGGCGGGTATTTCCGTGCATCGCATGCGTTTCGCCGCGCTATTGTGCGCAGGCATTCTGTGTGGATTCGCCGGCGCTTATATCTCTTCCGCCCAGAATGCGCAGTTCGTGCGCGACATGACCGCGGGTCAGGGTTTTATCGCACTGGCGGCGTTGATCTTTGGCAAGTGGCGTCCTCTGCCGGTTTTGGGCGCCTGTCTGTTGTTCGGATTCCTCGACGCTGTCGCCGTGCGCTTGCAGGGCGTGGAAATTCCCGGATTGGGCAAGGCTCCGATTCAGTTGATTGAGGCGTTGCCTTACATCCTGACGGTTGTTTTGCTGGCGGGCTTCTTCGGCAAAGCGGTGGCGCCCAAGGCGATCGGCTTGCCCTATGTGAAAGAGCGTTAAGTCATAACACTGACAAAGACATATCTGCGTCGCCAGGGGCTCTGTAAGCATCTGGCCTCGGCGGCGACCTAAGGAAGACTATGAAAGTTCTGAATTTCGGTTCTATTAATATTGATTATGTCTACCGGGTGCCTCACTTTGTGCGCCCGGGGGAAACACTGGCCAGCGACTCGCTGTCGACAGTTTTAGGCGGCAAAGGCGCTAATCAATCCATCGCATTGGCCCGCGCCGGCGTTAAAACTGCGCATTTGGGACGGGTGTCCGCGGCGGATGCCTGGGCGGTTGACCTGATGCGCGAGAGCGGCGTGGACGTCGCCACCGTTTCTCAAATTGCTGAGCCTAGCGGTCACGCCATTATCCAGGTGGATGACGCGGGTGAGAACGCCATCGTGTTGTTTGGCGGCGCTAATCGCAGTTTTTCCCAACAGGAAGTGGTCTCCGCCGTATCCGCTCTGGACGCAGGCGATTGGCTGCTGATGCAAAATGAGTGTAATGGCGTGGAGTGGGCGATCGCCGCAGCGGCGGAGCGTAAGGTGAAAATTGCGTTCAATCCTGCGCCGATGACGAAAGAGGTCAAAAAACTGCCTTTGGAGCAGGTTGACCTGTTAATTCTCAACGCTATGGAAGCCTGCGACCTGGCGGAAACTGCGGATGCGGACGCCGCATTTCAGGCCCTGGCGAGCAAGTACCCGAACACCACTGTTGTGGTGACATTAGGCGGCGAAGGCGCTTTGGTCATGAGCGGCGGAGAGACGGTTACGCGTCCTGCTGACAAAGTGACGCCTGTGGACACTACCGGCGCCGGCGACACCTTTGTCGGGTATTTCCTGGCCTCGCTTATTTCCGGTTATGAATATTCCACCGCTCTGGCGAGAGCGGTCAAAGCGGCCGGCATTGCGGTGACCCGCCCTGGCGCTTCCCCCAGTATTCCAACCGCCCAGGAGGTGGATTGATTTATGTACCCGATTATTATCGATACGGACCCCGGTGTAGATGATGCGATGGCGATCGCCTTCGCTCTGGCTCATCCTGAGATTGAATTGGTGGGCCTCACTACAGTTTTCGGTAATGTCCCGGTGGCGCGCGCCACCCGTAATGCCTTGGCTTTGGCGGAACGTTTCGGCGTTCCCGGCCTGCCGGTGGCGCAGGGGGCCAAGTTCCCGCTGGTGCAGTCGCCGTTGCCCCACCCGGAGTTTGTGCATGGCGCGGACGGCCTGGGCAATGTGAATTATGATCCGCCCACAGCGCAGGCAGTGGCTCAGAGCGCTGCGGAGTTTATCATCGAACAGGCCAACCGCCTCAACGGTGAGTTGACGGTAGTGGCGATCGGGCCGCTGACCAACTTGGCCCTTGCACTTAAGCTGGACCCGGAATTGCCGGGCAAATTGCGCTCTCTGGTGATCATGGGGGGGACCGTCGACGAGCCGGGCAACGTTTCTCCCGTGGCGGAAGCCAACTTCCTTTCCGACCCCCATGCGGCGGATGTGGTGTTGGGCGCGGACTGGCCTGTTGTTGTCGTGGGCCTGGATGTGACTCACAAAATCATTCTTACCGACAGCAATCTAATGCAACTGCGCGATAAGGCTGGCGAGACTGGTAAGCTGTTATGGGATGCCAGCCGGTTTTACGTGAATTACTACTCCAATACCGGCGCTGCGTCCGGGCATGACGAAGCGGGTTGCTGTATGCATGACGCTGCGGCGGTGGCTTATGTTGTGGCCCCTGAACTGTTCACCTGCATCAGCGGCCCGGCCCGGGTGATCAGCGAAGGCGTTGGAGCAGGGCAGTTAACGATTAATCGCAAGGGCTACACTTACCTGCTCAAGCATTGGGAAGAACGTCCCGCCGCCAAGGTTTGTATGGACCTGGAGGTGGAGAAAGTACGCTCTTTGTTCCTGGATACGATCATCCAGCACAAAGTGCGCTGAACTGATAAGTAGAATAATGACGGTAACGAACTTCTCATGATAAAAGGCCCTTGTATTCCAAGGGCCTTTTGCGAAGTGAGCGTTACTGAGCGGCCACGGGCGTTTAAGAATAACTCAGCTTAGGGCTTGGGTCTGTTGGCGATTGCTTTCGCCGCCCCTTTTTGGCTATTTTCCCTTTCTCATTGCCGGAGTCGCGACTCGGCGGCGTAGCCAGCTCGCCGGGGCCTCCACTGTGAGTGATGAAAAAATGTTTCAAAATCGGCGCTGTTCCCAGAGGACAACGGGCCCGGATATAAAAACAGAAAGGAAAAACACATGGTAGCAAAGCAACGCAAACTGGGCCTGGCCATTCTGGCGGCCTGTTCATTGACGGTGGTCGCCTGCGCCCCGATGCAAACGGGGCCGCAGAAAGACAAGACATACCAAATCACCCTCTTGCACACCAATGATCACCACGGCCGCTTCTGGCCCAACAAATACGGCGAATACGGCCTGGCGGCGCGTAAATCCCTGGTGGATGAGATCCGTCAGGAGGTGAAGGCGGAAGGCGGTCATGTATTGCTGCTGTCCGGCGGCGACATTAATACTGGCGTTCCCGAGTCCGATCTGCAGGACGCCGAGCCGGATTTCAAAGGCATGAACATGGTGGGCTACGACGCCATGGCTATCGGCAACCATGAGTTTGACAACCCCCTCGACATTCTGCGTATGCAGGAGCAATGGGCGAATTTCCCCTTCCTGGCGGCCAATATCTACGACTCCAACGGCAAGCGATTGTTCGAGCCATACAAGATTTTCAACATTGATGGTTTGCGTATTGGCGTGATGGGTTTGACGACGGAAGACACCAAGAAACTGGGCAACCCCGAGTTTATTGACGCGGTGCAGTTCACTAAGCCAACGGATGAAGCCGCGCAAGTGTTGCCGGAGCTGAAGAAAAAAGCGGATATCGTTATCGCCGCTACTCACATGGGGCACTATGTTGACGCCAATTATGGCATTAACGCGCCGGGCGACGTGACCTTGGCGCGCACAGTTCCCGGCATTGACGTGATTGTCGGCGGCCACTCTCAGGACCCTGTGTGTATGACCGGTGAAAACCAGGCCAATGAGTCATACCAGCCAGGCGACCCCTGTATGCCGGATGTTCAGAACGGAACCTTGATCATGCAGGCCCATGAGTGGGGTAAATATGTGGGGCGTGCGGATCTGGAATACCGCAATGGCCAACTGAAACTGGTTAAATATCAGTTGATTCCCGTTAACCTGAAGAAAAAGGTCAAAAACGCGCAGGGTGAAGACGAGCGCGTGTTCGTGAGTGAAGAGATCAAGCCGGATCAGAAAGTGCTGGCCTTCCTGCAACCCTATCAGGACAAAGGTCAGGAGCAACTGAATCAGGTCGTGGGCAATGTGGACAAGCGTTTGGAAGGCGACCGCAATGTTGTGCGTTTCAAACCCACCAACCTGGGCCACCTGATTGCGGCGGCGCAAATGGAAAAGGTTAAAGCGGATCTGGCGGTAATGAATTCCGGCGGCGTTCGCGACAGCATCGACGCTGGCCCCATCACCTACAAAGAAGTGCTGATGGTGCAGCCTTTCGCCAACATGGTCAGCTCAGTGGACCTGAGTGGTAAGGAGCTACTGGACTACCTGCGCGTTGTAGCTGAAAAACCAGTGGACAGCGGCGCTTTCGCCCAGTTCGCGGGCGTACGGCTGGAGGTGGTTGGCGGCAAGCTGAAGTCCGCCAAGGTCAACGGCAAGTCTATCAATCCGAAGCAAACTTACCGCATGGCTATCAACAGCTATATCGCCTCAGGTGGTGACGGATACCCCAAAATCGATACCCATCCCGGCTACGTGAACAGTGGATTCGTCGATGCGGAAGTGTTGATGACCTACCTGAAGAAACACTCTCCGGTTAAAGCGGCGGATCACGAAAAAGCGGAAGTTATCCGTAAATAAGCTTCTCCGAACAGAAAGCGCCTCAGCTTCCCCTTTCTCCTGGCATAAAACATAAATGGAGAAAGGGGGGCTTCGTTTCCCTTCTTCTGTCTTCTGTATTTTCCACTCAGAAAAAACTAATCCATCCGGCGATACATCACGTCCGTTCGAAGCACGTATTTGATTCCGGCTTTGACCTCGCAGCCTTCATGGAATATCTCGTGTTGAAACGCCAGCGCCAAACCCGGCTTAGGCGAAATTTTGACTTCCGGCGACACAAAAAATCCAGTTTCGCCGCCCGCTTCAACTTCATTCAGATATAGCAGCAAGGTGTAAAAGCTACGCTCGTCTTTTGAACGCCCGTAAAAGCCGTCAGAGTGAGGGGCGAACTTCATCCCTGGTTTGTAACGGTAGCATCGGAACAGCTCATTCAGACCGGCAATAGACCATCCAAATACGGTCTGAGGCAGCTCACTCTTTAGTTTCTGGTACAGGCAGGCGGCATAGTCAGGGTCGCTTTTCATCACCCTTTCGTTATTTCGATAGTCAGGTTTATAGACTTCGCCTTTATGCGTGTGAAGGGGAGCGATCTGAGGATTCTGATTATCAATGAACTGAATCCACTGATGGCATTCCTGCACAGTAATAATCTCTTCCACGGTGGAAATATATGGGGCGCTATGATCAATATTCATATGGATTTGCGGGCTGGATTATTAGGCGAAGAGAGCATTTTATGACGGCGTTTATTCTACCATTTTTTGCGTGCTTTTAGGGTTTTTTGTTGGTTGTTATGTTTGGTTAACTAATTGAAAATAAAGTGTTTAACTTGTTTTTTTGTGAAGGCTTGACTGGCTTTTCGGCGGAGTCATCAGGAGGTCAAATTGAGGCGCCAGTTGGATATCTCGAGAGCCTAAATCCGTTTATTAATCCTGAAAACGACCGGGCCTGCGCAGGGCAGGCCCGGTCTCTGTCTTCTCAGGTTCGTCGAATACGCGCGTAATTATTCCTTCTTCTTCAAATAAGCGCCTGGACATGCCCAAATATGCGCATCGGACAGAGGCTGATAGAAGACCCAGAGCGTGTCTTTAAGCGTCGCTATGGCGAGAGGCGTATCTGAGTTGCGGAATACGCCGGAGACCGCGCTGGAGCCACTCCAGCCCGCCTCGGCCAGGGTGCCGTATCCATTGCTGGTGGTGTCGTTTTCGGCCGGATTATAGGAAACCGGGTTGGCGGGCGTCAGTGTGCCGCTGATGGAGAAAGTTTCGAATAGCAGTTGTCCGTTAGCCGGTCCATTGGAGCATCGGTTGTGCGCCAGATAGACGACGCCATTCAGGGTTGCGGCGGCTAATTCTCCTGAGGCGCCGACGCCTTCCGCGACCGGTTCATCTTCATTCGGCGTTACCGGATTGGGCGCTTCGCTGAAGTGGTTCAGGGAGAAGGCGCTGGCCGACCACTGATTCACCGTGGTGTCGTCATAAGGGCCGGCGTATTTGCTGTTTTCCACAGTCACCTTATTGAATTCTCCGGTGTTATAGCTCATACAGGCTAACTGTCCGGTTTTCACAATCTTATAGATCAACAAAATAGTAGGCCCCAGGGCCGTGAGCGTGAAAGGACCTTCGCTGTGGGTGCAAATAGCGGGGGAGGGCCCCTGCCAGGCTCCATTGTTGAAGGTCAGGCTGTGCAGTTTCTGAGTCGCATTATCACGGTAGATCAGCATAAATCCTGGCTGATGCGGGATGCTGGTCAGGGCGATTTCTTCGACTTCTCCGGTATCGGGCGTTTCCGCCAACCGCCAACCGTTTTCAAGATCGTAGTGCTTGATGATCAGTCGCTTATTCGAGTCTCGATAGGCCAGCGTGAGCCCTTCTGCGTTGGAGGCCAAATGCAGGTAGCCATCGCCATCCTCGGCGACGGCGACTTCCGGTGACCATCTATGGCCGTCAAACACACTGCATTTCAGCGTTCCATCTATGTCCGCGCTGACCACATAGAGTTCATCCTGGTAGGCGGCGGCGCTCAGGTTCTGCTTGCCGCCAAGGGGTGTTTCTCTCGGAGGCAGCCACTTGAAAGACTTGCCCCACAGGAACTGAAACCAATTGGCGTCTCTGTCGTTTTTTTGCAGATCTCCGAGGTTGAAGTTCTTTTCGATAGTTCTGAGCAGACTGTAATGGTTATAGCCCTCGGTCTGTTTGCCGGGCTTGATCATGTCCCCGAGAAGGACGGTGTAAATCTGGTTGGGGCCGTCATAGGTGTATTTTTTGCCCTTGTCATAAAAGGCTTCGAAATCGGCTTCGTCGTAAGTGACGACCACCAGGGTTTTCGGCGGCAGTTTGCTGTTGGGTCCGGGAAAGTTCAGGCCGGCGAAAAACGATTGCAGCCATCTTGCCTGCTGGTCCACCAAAACCGGGGCTCGCTCGCCATTCAGACTGTTGTTGAGCGTACCCACCAGATAATGGCCGTCATTCCACATATTGGGCGTGAACCAGGCGTATTCAGGAAAGTCGCCGTTAAGCAGGTCGCGCCAGAACCCGGCTTCGTTGTCTATTTTTTTCCAGCGCTCCTGATTGTCCAGAATGTTTTTGAAGGATGAAAACGGATTGTGCTTGATGACATAGGGATAATGGTCGCGAGGCTTGAAGTTTTCGGGAACCCAGGGCGTATCGTCGGGGACGTAGCTGTCCATATAGGCTTTCCAGCGTAAATTCTGCGGAGAAGCCTCAATGAGGTCCACTATAGTTTTCTGGGGGAGGGGTTGCGGCTGCTCATCATCGCTGACATTGCAGAGTTCGCCGGCGATGGAGGTTATATAGTTGGTCTGGGAAGGATGCATGACGCCGAAGCTGTTGGTCAGCTCTATTCCCTGAGCGGCCAGATTACGCATGTATTCGTTCTCCTGCACGTAACCCCGGTACTCGTTCTCAAACATGATGATCAGGACATGATCAAAGACGCGCTCTTCCATAAAACCTCCCTGGCTTCGCTGATCGCTTCTTCATGGGCGCTGACTGATAGCCGTTTTTTACAGTCTACTGATGGTCAGTATAGACGTTTTTTTGATCACTCAGATGACTGGGTTTAGTTGCCTGGCCAGTAAGCCTTGCGCGCCAGCCTGCTTGAGCTTGTGTGTGAAATGCAGTGTATAGTCGCCTATGGTGTGGAAATGAATGAAAAAGGAAAGCGTGACAGGGGTAAGGATGTAACGTTGAGATTATTAACGGGGCCAGGCCCGGTCGTCGCAGACAAATAGAAGGAAGTTATTTGTCCGCCTGATTAATAGTGTGACTTGAACAAGGTGACGAGATTTGGACAAAGAAATACAGGATGAAATGATCCAGGAAATAGGCTCATTGATCATAAACCATAATAATTACGCCAAGGATCAATGGCGCGCTATCGCTTTGGTCGGCGACTTTTCCGATGGAATGGAGGCGATGCATGGCTATGCGTACTTTGAAGACGGTGAGTTTGCGTCACGAATAGCAGGCTTTGACTGTCTGGATAAAATTCAGGAATTGCGTGAGGAAATGATCAAGTGTGGCGACAAGGGGTGGAGCCAGTGTTTAATTCATATTGTCAGGCCAGACCTTCAAATAACAATTCGATTTGAGTACGAGAACCCTAAGCGCTGGTCTCCAGGAAAGGTGGCGCTTGATATGCGTGACTTTGCTGAACTCTTAAAGCCTTCCTTTTAAAGGTTGGCGAGTTAGGCGTTCGACCTGTTATTCGATGAGATTCGGAGACGTGTCAGCCTAACAAAAAAAGGCGACCTTGCGGCCGCCTTTTTTCGGGGACTTAGCGTGAAAATCGGTTCTTAGTGGAACTGATCTTCTTCAGTTGAGCCGGTCAGAGCGGTTACTGAAGACTGACCGCCCTGGATAACGGTGGTCATGTCGTCGAAGTAGCCGGTGCCGACTTCTTGCTGGTGAGCAACGAAGGTGTAACCCCGTTCCGCAGCAGCAAATTCGGTTTCCTGCAGTTCCACGTATGCGGACATGTCGTTGCGAGCGTATTTGTACGCCAAGTCGAACATGTTGTACCACATGTTGTGGATGCCCGCCAAAGTAATGAACTGGAACTTGTAGCCCATGGCTGACAGTTCGCGCTGGAACTTGGCGATGGTGGCGTCGTCCAGGTTCTTCTTCCAGTTGAAGGAAGGAGAGCAGTTGTAGGACAACAGTTGGTCTGGGTATTCCTTCTTGATCGCTTCCGCGAATTTCCTGGCTTCAGCCAGGTCCGGGGTCGCCGTTTCACACCACAGCAGGTCCGCATATGGCGCGTAAGCCAGACCGCGAGCGATGGCCTGGTCAATACCGGCCTTAACGCGGTAGAAGCCTTCGGAAGTACGGTCGCCAGTGACGAACGGCTTGTCGTAGTCGTCGCAGTCGGAAGTCAGCAGATCCGCCGCGTTGGCGTCAGTACGCGCCAGAACGATGGTGGATGTGCCGGAAACGTCAGCGGCAAGACGGGCTGCGATTAGTTTCTGTACAGCTTCTTGAGTCGGAACCAGAACTTTTCCGCCCATGTGGCCGCACTTCTTAACGGAAGCCAACTGGTCTTCGAAGTGAACGCCGGAGGCGCCTGCTTCGATCATGGCGCGCATCAGTTCGTAAGCGTTCAACACGCCGCCGAAACCGGCTTCCGCGTCTGCGACGATCGGAGCGAAGTAATCAATGTAGCCTTCGTCGCCTGGGTTCAGGCCTTTTTTCCACTGAATCTGGTCGGCGCGACGGAAAGAGTTGTTGATGCGCTTAACGACGGCTGGGACAGAGTCCACCGGGTACAGAGACTGATCCGGGAACATGGACATGTAGGAGTTGTTGTCCGCAGCAACCTGCCAGCCTGACAGGTAGATAGCCTGGATGCCTGCTTTAACCTGTTGTACGGCCTGACCACCAGTCAGAGCGCCCATGGCGTTTACGAAGTCCTTCTCAGGACGAAAAGCGGGCTTGGCGCCTTCATTGATCAGCTTCCACAGCTTCTCAGCGCCGCGCTTGGCGATAGTGTTCTCGATTTTCAGGGAACCACGCAGGCGCACTACGTCTTCAGCAGAGTAGGTGCGTCTTACGCCTTTCCAACGTGGGTTCTCCGCCCAATCCTTCTCGATGGCTGCTATTTCTTCAGCGCGATTATAATTTCCAGTTGTCATCGCTCAACGACCCTCTTTTGGTTTAGTTGAATTTTTGTACGAGACAAAGTGTACGACTTTAGTCATAATTTCTTAAATTTATAGTTTTTATTTTCGGTATTCGTAAAATGAATGTAAGTCGTATCGATTTGAATTTATTGGTCTTTCTTGACGTTTTGCTACGCGAAAAAAGCGTCACTAAGGCGGCGAATCATTTGGGAATTACACAGCCGGCGATGAGCAATGGTCTGCGTCGTCTGCGGGATATGTTTGGCGATCCATTGCTGGTGCGCACCAGTGAAGGCATGACGGCGACGGCGCGCGCGCTGGAGTTGCAGCCGATGGTGCGGTCGATTCTGTCCGATATAGACATGGTGGTGCAGCCGAAAGAGGTGTTTTCACCGGCCACCAGTCGCCGCGTCTTTCGCATTATGGCCAGCGACTATGCGGAAAGTACGCTGATTCCTGCACTGCTGCGTCACCTGCGCAGAGTGGCGCCGAATATCATTCTGGATGTGTTGACCCCCAGTGACGTCAGCTTTCTCGATGTGGAGCAGGGCAGGGTTGATATGGCGATCAACCGTTTTGATAAAATGCCTCAGTCTTTTCATCAGAAAACCATATGGGAGGACAGCTTTTCCTGCTTGCTGAGCGTGCATAACCCGTTGGTGTTTGATTTCACCCTGGAAAATTATCTGAACGCCAATCACATTTGGGTCAGTAAAACCGGCTTTGGCGTGGGCGTGGGCGTCAACCCCAAGGATGTGCAGCGTTTGGGATGGGTGGATGAAGCGCTGACCCGTTTGGGGCGAAAGCGGAAGATCAGCGTGTTTACCCGCCACTACCAGGTGGCGATGTTGCTCGCGCAGCAGCATGACCTGATCGCCACTTTGCCGAGTCGCGCTGCGCTGTTGACCCTGGACAGTCCGGGGGTAGTGGTCAAAGAGCCGCCTTTTCCCATTCCGCCGATCGAGCTGAAAATGGCGTGGAGCCCGCTGTTGCAGAACAATTCAGATCATCGCTGGCTGCGTCAATTGATTACTGAAGTCGCCAACGAACCCGAAGAGAGGGAGACCCGGGCGAAGGATTGACGCCAGGAGCCCCGTGCGCTCTCGTCGCTGACGGTTCAGGATTTTTGCATGACATCCACCAGCTTATTGTTCAGCTCCAATATCTGCTTGGCCATATTTTCCATCAGCGCCAGACAGGTGCGCGGCTGGTTGCGAATCAGAAAGATAAACTCATCCATGGGCGCGGACATGACCGTGCAAGGGCGGTCGGCGATGACGGTGGCGGTGCGCGGTGTTTTGGTCAACGCCGCCATAGCGCCAAAGATTTCATTGGGACCGACCTTGCCGACCAGTTGATCCTTCACATATACCGACGCTTCGCCGCTGATCAGGTCGAATACTTCGTCGGCGGGGTCGCCCTCATGAATGATCACCTCTCCCTGTTTGAAAGACTTGAAAGAAGTGTGAGTTTCATTCTGAGTGTCGAGACCGTGGCAGCAAGCTTCGGCGAAAAAGGCCGAGATTTGCATGAGATACTCTTTGAAATGCACCGAACCAGCAGCGGCGTCGCGAAAGCGTTTTTTGCTGATCTGCGCCAGCGTGGCGGGGCCGTCTGAGCGGATGATCGGTTCTGGGAAGCCTGATAGCACTTGAATGCCGATCAAGTCTCCTGGTTCAAAATGGTAAATCGGGCGGTCATCCGTCGCCGCCTCCAGCTCGCCGGATTCCACGAAATACAGATAGTCGCCGTCGAACTCCCGGTATAAGTCGTCGACGTAGTCGAATTTGACGCTATCGCACAGTATCTTGATGGCGTCATACAGTTTGACGCTGCTCTGGGTGACGTTTGCGCCCAGGGCCTGCAGCCTGTCCGTTGTGCTATTGATGAAACGCATGGTGTTAGTTCCCCCGCAGAGACGGACTATTGTTGTTCCATAAGCAAAAGACCTTCCACATGGACGCCAGGGTCGTCATATTGCTGCAAGTCGAATGAGCCGGCGAAGGCGTCTCCCGGCGCGACGAAAATGCCGTTGAGATTGCCAGTGACACAGTCGCTGCAATTGACGGAACCGCTGATATTTCCGCTCAGCACATGAAGGTAGGCCTGGGCGTCCTGATAAGAGCCTGAGAGCTGGCTGTTCCAGTTCTGGCTGGCGGTGCTGATGTCCAGCAGGCCATTGCTGATGACGCCGCTATCGAAGTCCACTTGAAAAGAGCCGTTGACGGCGGTGACCGACCCGTCTGAACCGCTGCCGATAAAGTCGCCGGTGGTGGCGAAGTTTGCAGTTCCCGTCAGCTCGGTGGTGTTGGCGGCTTCCGCTGACAGCCAGTAGACCGAACGCTCCTCGGATTCGTAGACGTCGGGATGGGCTACATCGTCGTAAACGTGTATGCCGGCGGTGGCGGATGATTTCCATAGTCCCCAACTGATATTGCTGCGGCCGCCCACGCTGGGGTCAAATTTTTCCAGCACGGCGTCGCCGCGCCGCACTACAGTGTAAGGTTCGGGAAAGTTATCCGGGTCGAAAAACATGACAGTGGCGGGGGGGCTGCCGGAGCCAGGATCGTCTACATCCGGCAGGATGAAAACCGGCGCGCCGTTGGCGTCGAATACGATTTTCAGGTTAGCGGACTGGGAGCCGTCGATACTGCCGTAGCCATAAGTCCCTTCCATGATGCCGCCCAGCGTGCCGGCGATATCCGTGCTGGAGGCGGAGGAGGAGATGGGGGCATAGGTCACCAGACCAAACAGTAAGGTGACGTCTCCGGTGGTGGTGTAAAACTCCAGCTTGCCGGGGTTCTGCATGGACTCGCGTACGCCGATGGGCGCGCCGGAGAGAGACAGGTCGTCGTCAATATCGGCGATGAGGCCGGCCAGATCGGTAATATTGTCCTGCAGCATGATGGTGACGGTATTAATCGGCGGCGCGCCGCCAGAGCTGCTGAAGGAATATTCGATATTGAACGTCACCGGGCCCGCGCTGGTGTAATCGAAAGGCGTGATCGTCTGGGGCGCGATGATGGTGGCGAGCACTTCTTCGCCAGCTCCGGTCACCACGGCGGCGCCGAATATGCGGTCATTGATGAACTGCTCATATTCGGCGACGGTCAGGCGCGGGTCCTGAGTGGAGGGGCCGGAGTCGTCGTCAGGCGGTTCCGGCGTCAGCTCGCCGCTCAAGTCAGGGTTGGTGTCGGTGAAATTAGTGGTTTCCGGGTCGCTGACGAGGTTAACCGGATTGGATTCGGCAAGCGTCGTCGCAGAGATCAGTTCCGCGTCGCTGTTGTCGGTGCTGGCGGTTGTGTCATCGGTGAAACCATCGGGTGACGTTTTGACTTCGCCAGTCGCCGCTGTTTGGCCTGGCGAAGTCGATGTGCTTTCGCTTTCTTTATCAGTCTCCTCTGCGGAGTCGGCGTTGTTTGCGGTCGATCCCTGGGAGCGTGAGCGGCGGGCTTCCTTCGGGATGGGAATACTTTGCTGCATTTCAGGCGGCGCTTGTAAGAGGCCTTGCGGGGCCTGGCCGGGTGTAACGGCGGAGAAACGGAAGGCGACATCTTCGCCCAGGTCTAGGGCTCCGGCGGTATTCTCTATCCGCAGGCCACCTTGCCAGACTGCCAGCAGCAGCCTTTGTCCGCTGCCTTCCAGCGCTTCGTAGTGAGTGCCGCGGATACCTATGCTGGCCGCGTGGGTGGAGACTTTGTAGGCGTCGCTGTCGCCTTTGCCGATGGACCCTGTAATAGTGCGGAATCCCCCTTCCAGCAGCTGCATGATGGCGGCCCCGCCTTTATCCTCGTCTCCAGGCGAATATTCCTCAATGGTGAAGCGGGTGTTTTCCCGCAGCGTCATCAGGGCTTTGTCGGTGAATCTCAGTTGCAACATGGAGTCCGCCCCGGTAGTGAGCGTATCTCCCACATAAATAGCGGCGCGGCGGTTCAGCGGGCGTTCTTCGCCATTATTCCCCATCGCAGTGGCGTCGCCGCGGGACATAATTACTTTTCCCGCCTCTAATGGCGCAGCGCCGGCCACTGACGCAAGCAAGCCGTACGTCATCATTACGGCGGCGAACACGGGGCGCATAAGTTCTCGCATAAGGGAACCTCCTTAAAACCGCCAACGGATGCGGAATTCTCCGCGCCATCGGGTGTAGTCATATAAATCCAGATTGCTTTGATTGTCTGTGTAGGACAGCTCGGCGAGGGCGCTTAGCTCATGGGTGAGCTTCCATTCGCCGCCGGCGTTGAACTGGGAGGATTTATCATCGCGCACTTCCCCGAACACCGGATTTTCCGCTTTGTAATCAGCGAAAAAGCCCGAGTACCCCAAGTACGGCGTCAGGGTGGGAGACAGCTTGTAGCTAAGCCGATAGCCCAGGCTGTAGAAATCTTTGGCGAGAGAGGCGGCGTCCTGTTCCCGTGGGTTTTCCGTTCCGGCGAATACACTGAGGGTGTGCAGGAGTCTGGCGCGAGGAACAAGCAAAGACAGGCCGGTAAGCGGTTGGTAGTTGTTCAGGAGCGGGTTGGCGAAAGAATCTTTGATGAATACGCCGGCGTAGAAGAACGTCAGCAAATGCGCATTCCATTGTTCTCGCCACTGCATGAATGCGCCGGTGTTGCGCTGGTAGTCTTCGGTATCCAGCAGCACATGTTGATAGGAAGCGCCAGCCTCTAATTCCCGTCGGGAGCGACTGTACTTCCAGGAGGCGCTGAGGCGGGCGGAGTCGAGGTCAAAGTCGCTGTTTTCAAAGTTGTGCTTGTGTTGACTGTCGAACTCCATCTTGGCGGCGTTTAACTGTGAAACCGGGTGTTCGTAAGCGAAACTGGTGCGCAATGCGGCGTAGCCGCTTTCGGTTTCCTGGGCGGAATCGGGCAGCTCAAACAGACCGACGAAGCGCTCGTCGGTGGCGTTGTTAATGTTGCTGTCATAACCGCCGCCTAGCCCAATGTAGCCGCGCCAGCGTCGCTGTCTTTCGTGCTCGCGTTCATCCAGCGCGGCGAGAAAGCGAGCGATGTTGTCTTTGACGGCGGGGGGCGGCTCTCTGGCCAGAACGATAAGAAACTGCTCTCGCGCAGCGCCATACTGCTGCAAGTTAAAGAGCGTCCTCGCGTATTCCAGACGGAAACGGTCATTGTCCGGATACAGCGCTGTGAGCCTTTCGAACATAAATTGCGCTTCTGGATAGTGTCCGCTCTGCAGGGCGGCCATACCGAAATAGAAATCGAACTCCGGGTCCCCCTCCATGTTCTCCATCTGCTCGGAGCCGAGTCGATAGGCCTGTTCATAGTCGGCTGTGGCGTTCAGCGACTTCAAGGTCGCAGTGATTGAGCTACTCTTAACGGAGTCCTGCGCGAAGGCGGGTAAGCCCCACATTATCAGCAAAATCAGTAACGGGCGGCGAGTTTTTTGGTTTATCAACAAAGCGATAATTCCTTTTGCCGATGGCTACGGAAACATCCAGTGCTTTAAGTCTAGAAAGAGAGCGTGATTTTGCCAGCCGCAGTTTTTTCGGAGTCGGCAATAAATTGATGAATTGCAACAAGTTCACATGCGAACGATTTCTGGGTTTCTCAAACATCTTCCCGCACTGCTGATCGCTGTGGTCATGATCGGCTGGCAGTTGATCACGCAGTCAGGCGATCGTTCTTTGTTGAATCGCCTCGATTATGTGTTCTACGACTGGCGGGCGCAGACGGCGGCGCTTTTCACCAGGGCGGAGTTGTACACGGACGTGGTGATTGTGGATATTGATGAGGAGTCCATCCAGCGTGAAGGACGCTGGCCCTGGAGTCGCGCACGTGTAGCGGCTCTGGTGGAGGCCCTGCAAGAGTCCGGCGCCGCGGTGGTGGCGTTTGACGTGGTGTTCTCTGAATCTGAAAGTAATAACTTTATTGAATCCGTGGCGGCCTCCGCCGGGCCCGATCTTAGTGACGAAGAGCGCGCAGCGCTCAATCGTATCGCCATGTCCTGGCGGCCGGATGAACAACTGGCGGAACGTTTGGCGGAGATCGATACGGTGCTTGGGTTCTTCATGCACTTGGACACGTCGATGCAAATCGGCAGGCTGCCGAATCCACTAACCTCAGCGCCGGCAGGCAATGTCCTGATCAATGCCTCTGGCTATGCCGCGCCGCTATTGGAGTTGCAGGATGAGGCGGCGGGAAGCGGGTTTGTCACTACTTTTCCGGATGCGGACGGCGTGATTCGACGCACGCCCCTTTTCATGTCCCACGATGGCTCTGTCTATCCCTCCTTGGCGCTGGCGGCGGCGATGACCTATTTGCTCATGGACGAAGTGGAACTGGAGTTTACTCCTTTGGGCGTAGTGCAGGCCGTGAGCGGCATGCGTCTGACAGATGCGCTCGTGCGCACCGACGCCGTCGGCAGGGTGATGATTCCCTACCGGCAGGGTCGAGGGCAGTTCCGGTATATTCCCGCCTGGCTGGCGTTGGCGGGCGGGCTTGCGCCCCAGGAGCTGGAAGGCAAGCTGGTGTTTGTAGGGACGTCCGCTATCGGTCTTGCTGACCTTGTCAGCACGCCTTTCGCCACCGTTTTCCCCGGGGTGGAGGTGCAGGCGCTGGTGGCGCAAGGGTTGCTGCGAGGCGAATTTCCTTATCGTCCGGTATGGGAGCCAGGGGCTGTGCTGGTGTTTCAGCTGCTTTTATTGCTGTTGCTGGTATGGGTGCTGCCGGGGCGTCGTCCCCTGACGATGGTGCTGGCGGCGATTATGATCAGTCTTTTGTTGGTGGCGGTGAACACGTTGATATGGACACGCTGGCGTATGGATTTTCCCATGATCAGTACACTGTTGCTGGCCCAGGGCGTTTTTGGCTGGTATCTGGTGACGGAATTTATTCATGAGTACGCCGTTGAGCGACGTGTTCGCGGCATGTTTGCGCAATATGTGCCGCCCGCGCATATCGACCGCATGTTGGATAACCCTGAGCAATACTCCATGGCGGGGGAGAGTAAGGAACTGACGGTGCTGTTCTCTGATATTCGCAGCTTCACCACCATTTCCGAGCAGTTATCCGCCGCACAACTGAAAGAACTACTGAATCTCTACTTTACGCCGATTACAGAGTCTATTTTTCGCAATGACGGCACCATCGATAAGTATGTCGGCGATATGGTCATGGCTTTCTGGGGCGCGCCGGTGGACGATCCGGAGCATGCGGAAAAAGCGGTCAAAACCGCTATGGAGATGCAAGCGATCACCCGGCGCTTGTCTTCCGAACTCACAGCAAAAGGCTTTCCCCCTATTCAAATTGGCGTGGGGATCAATACCGGCCTGATGAATGTGGGCGATATGGGATCGCAGTATCGCAAGGCCTATACAGTGTTGGGGGACGCGGTGAATCTGGGCTCCCGGCTGGAGGGACTGACCAAGTTCTATGGCGTGGACGTCCTGGTGGGAGAAACGACGGTAAAGGCGACCGAGGGATACGCCTTTCGCTTCTGTGACCGTATTCAAGTGAAAGGCAAGGATATTCCAGTGGACGCCTACGAACCATTGGGAGAAAAGGGACGGCTCGACGCGGTGACCTTGAATCGTCTGACCCGCTACCAAAGAGCGATCGAGTGTTACAGGGCGCGGCAATGGGAGCAGGCGGACGCTATTTTTCAGCAGTTGCAGCTAGAAGATCCAAGCTGTCGTTTGTACGGCCTGTATAGGGAGCGGATCAGCGGTTTGAGGCGACAAACGTTGCCGGAGAACTGGGATGGCGTCTATCGCCACACCTCCAAATAACGGCGCGTAGAAAACCTGAGTGCGAAAGTGGAACGCCGGGGCTATAGGGAGAACTGACGCAGTTCCTGTGAAACCTGACTGTGCTGCAATAAACGCATGAACTCATCTTTAAGGCGCTTCACCGTACCGGGGTCCTGGTAGCAGCAGAACCCTTCCCACTTTTCGTAATGGTGGCGCAGCAAGACGCCGTCATCGTCGATCAGGACATAAACCTGTTCGGGGAAGCTCAGCTCTGGGTTGAGCATTTTAATTTCAATGTTGGAGGTTAACCGACGGGCGAGGGCGAGCAACTGGTTGCTCTGCGCCACGGGCGTCTTGGGCGCGCCCAGTAGAATTTTAATCTGAGTGGCGCGGCCACTCCGGGCGAGACGGCTCAATGCGTCCAATACGTCGGGATTGTCCAGGACATTTTTTTCCAGATCCCAGGTCAGGATTAAAGCGCTTTGTTTCGCCTGGGAGGTAAGCGACTTGAGGTGCTCCAGATAGTCGGGCTCGGCGTGGATGCGATACACGCGTTCGTCTTGTCCCAGGGCAGTGGCGGCTTCGACTTTGGCGGTTCCTAACGTCAGCTCCATGCGCTGATGCAGGGAGCCGGCTTCTTCATGAGGAGAGCCCAACGCCTGGAAACCTTCATTGGCGTAGAGAGACGTGGCGTCGATGTTGGCGCTGAGCGTCAGATGATTGAATCCCTCTGAGCGGGCGTAGCCGATAACAAACTTGAGCAAACTCCTGGCGATACCCTGGCGGCGAAACTCCGGCAGCACAGCCAGGCGACCGAATTTCGCCTTTTCCGGCGACAGGCGCACCAGACGGGCGACCGCCAGGTTGCGGTCCTCCACGTCTTTCACCAGAAAGTGAACGGCGTTCTCGTCCTTGTTGTCCCACTCCAGTTCCGGGGGAACGCCTTGTTCTTCTACAAACACCTGTTGGCGGATCGCACGCAGTTCGCTCTCGTTTTCCAACCAAGTCGTAATGCGGGTGTACTTAAGCGTCGTCATCGTCCCAATCTTCCTCGTCGTCATCGAAGCCTTCTAACACCAGACTGCCTCTATTCAACAAGGAACTCAACAACTTCAATGCGTCCTTATCGGCGCTCCACGGCAGCAGCCGTTCGCGGTCTACGTTGTTGCTGCGGCACAGTATTTCCACCAGAGGAGCAAAGCGCTCATCGGCGTCATAAGCCTCGCCGTCGACGGCGAACATAACGCGGCGCGCGCCAGCCTCTTCATACAGACTGTAGGTGTAGCGGGAGCCTTCATTCCAGCGCCATTGGATTTCCTGATCCTGCAGCGACTCGCCTGCGTCTTCCGGCGAAAGTCGCATAGCTGCGTCCAGCGGCGGCACGGCGGCGTCAAACTTGGGCGCGCTGATAAAGCGACCGAAGCTGCGGCGGAGCCCTGCTTCGTCATCCAGCAGGGCCTGTAAGCGGGATCTGATGTCTGCAAAAACGTCGTCGCTTATCAGACCCGGATTGCTCAATGGCGCTTCGGTGGCGTCATGCAGGTGAGTGGATAAAGCGGGGTTCTCGAACCAATCGTCCGCCAGCGCGGACATCAGCTCCGCGTAGGTGGGGGAGCGAAAGCCTACCGAAAGGGTGATGCAGGATGTTTCCGCGACGCCGTAGTGGGCGTAACCTGGCGGTAAGTACAGCGCGTCGCCCGGCTCCAGCACCCATTCTTCCGTCTGCTCGAAATTTTGCAGGATACGCAATGGCGTGCCGTCTACACGGGGCGATTGGTCATCGCAGGGCGGGCCGATGCGCCAGCGGCGAGCGCCTGTAGCCTGGATGAGAAAAACGTCGTAATGATCGAAGTGCGGACCCACGCTGCCGCCTGGGGGCGCGAAACTGGCCATGATGTCATCCACACGCCAGTTGGGCAGGAAGCGGAAGCGGTCGAGCAAATCGGCGATTTCCGGAACCCAGGTGTCCAGCCCCTGCACTAAGAGGGTCCAGCCCTGATGAGGCATGTTCTCCAGCTTTTCAATGGAAAACGGGCCATGCTCAAGTTGCCAGGGCTGACCGTTCAGCTCTTCATAGACCAAGCGGGATTCAACTTCTTCTTCCGTGGCGAGCCCCGCCAGATCATTCTCATCCAGCGGACATTCGTAACCGGGCAACAAGCCGCGAATGATCAGCGGCTTCTTTTGCCAGTAATGCGCGAGGAAGTCGGCGACGCTGATGTCGCCCAAGTGAGTCAACATATCGCCGTTACTCGCCGCTATAGTCTTTGATGCGCGCAGCCTGCTCTGCGGCGTTGCCGGTGTAAGTCGCCGGCGTCATGGCAAGCAGACGCTGCTTGGCTTCTTCCGGGATTTTCAGGGATTCAATGAAAGGCTTCATCGCTTCTTGGGTAATCGCTTTGCCGCGGGTCAGTTCTTTCAGCTTCTCGTAGGCGCCTTCAATACGATAGCGACGCATGACGGTCTGAATCGGTTCCGCCAGTACTTCCCAGCTTTGATTCAGGTCTTCGTCCAGACGCATGGGGTTCAACTCCAGCTTGCCCAAGCCTTTAAGAGTAGAGTGATAAGCGATCAAGGACTGCGCCAAACCAACGCCCAGATTACGCAATACAGTGGAGTCAGTCAGGTCGCGCTGCCAGCGGGAAACCGGCAGTTTGCGGCTCAGGTGCTCCATCACCGCATTGGCGATGCCAAGATTGCCCTCGGAGTTTTCAAAATCAATCGGGTTGACTTTGTGAGGCATGGTGGAAGAACCGACTTCGCCGGCCACCGCTTTCTGCTTGAAGTAACCCAGGGAAATGTAGCCCCATACGTCGCGGTTCAGGTCGATCAGGATGGTGTTGTAGCGACAAACTGCGTCAAAGGCCTCGGCGATAAAATCATGGGGTTCGATCTGAGTGGTGTACGGGTTCCATTCCAGCCCCAGTTCCTTGATCAGATCCTGTGCGTGGGCTTCCCAATTTACATCGGGATAGGCGCTCAAGTGCGCGTTGTAGTTGCCAACGGCGCCGTTGATCTTGCCCAGCATTTTGATCTGGCGAATCTGCGCCATTTGTCTTTTCAGACGAGCGACCACATTGGCAAGCTCTTTGCCAACCGTCGTGGGGGATGCAGTTTGGCCGTGCGTGCGGGACAGCATGGGCTGAGCGGCGAAGTTCAGAGCCAGTTCTTCCAGTCTGGCGACGACCTGCTGCATGACCGGCAGCACTACGTCCTGCACGCCGCGTTTCAGCATCAGGGAGTAAGACAGGTTATTGATGTCTTCCGAGGTGCAGGCGAAGTGGACGAACTCATTGATGTCCGTAAGGATTTTAGGGGCGCCTTCGCGTTTGAACTGTTCTTTGATAAAATACTCCACCGCTTTCACATCGTGATTGGTGGTGCGCTCGATTTCCTTGACGCGGGAAGCGTCTTCCAGCGACAGATTCTCATAAATAGCGGTCAGAAAGGCCGTAGTGGCGTCGTCAAAAACGGGAACTTCTGGGATACCGGGATTGGCGGCCAGTTGCAGCAGCCATTTGATTTCCACTTCAATCCGCGCTTTGATCAGACCAAACTCACTGAAGATCGGCCGCAAATCGGCGACCTTACCGGCGTAACGGCCGTCGACGGGGGAGAGTGCTGTCAGCTCGTTAAGTATCATGTTTCTATCTCTTGCAGCGGTTGAACAAACGTTGAATTCTAACATTAAAGGGGCGTGCGATCAGCGCAACATGCCATTGGCGATCTGCAGTATCTTTTTGCGCATGAAGAACAGTTTCCAGCGTCGTCCGCCGACCTGTCTCCACAACACGGCGGCGCGAATGCCAGCCAGTAGCAGGGCGCGAATTTTATCGGCGTTTTCATCCACTCTCAGGAATCTGGGGTCGCCAGTCACCTGTATACGCTGAGGGAAGGTGCTGATGGTATCGCTGTACAGAGAGGCGAAAGCGCTGATGATATTGGTGTGTGTGGGTTCGAAATGCAAAGTCTGGGTGTTTATTTGCGCGATGCGCTGACTCATAACGTCCAGCATATCGCCACGCTTGTTCACCTTGCCTTCCAGATACAGGAGCGTCAGGGCGTAACGCACGACATCCACTTTTTTGCGGTCCTGCTTTCTCTCCAGTACGGCGATCAACTCTTTCAAGCCCAGTTGCAAGCCATAAATATCGCCATACACATCCAGAGTTGAGGTCGCATCGACCTTGAGCAGGCTTTTCAGACTGCATTCGTAGCTGGTTGGAGCGACAGTACCTTGCTTGGCCAATTGATCCACCAACGCGGCGGACTGAAAAACGCCCGCCAACGCTATCACTTGATTCTCAAGGTTATAGGACAATGTCGACAGACTCCTATTTGAATACGGATTCGATAACGCCGCCGCCCAGGCAGCGCGCGCCATCATAAAATACAACTGACTGGCCGGGGGTGACCGCCCGCTGGCGTTTATCAAAAGTCACCCTTACGCCGCCATCCTGCACATCCACCCGACATAACTGATCGGGTTGACGATAACGGGTTTTTGCGTAGCAGGAGAAGGAGGATTTGGCGGGAACGCCATTAATCCAATCCAGCTTGCTGGCGGTGAGGCCGGCGCTGAACAGGCGAGGGTGATCGCCGCCCTGGGCGACGACCAGTTCATTGTTGTCGAGATCTTTCTCCACCACATACCAGGGCGCGTCGTCATACCCTTTCAGGCCGCCAATGCCGAGGCCCTGGCGCTGACCGATAGTGTGGTACATCAAGCCCTGATGACGGCCGATCTCTTCGCCTTTATCCGTTACGATTTTCCCAGGCTGGGCGGGCAGGTAGGTTTTTAGAAAGTCGGAAAACTTACGCTCGCCGATGAAGCAGATGCCGGTGCTGTCCTTTTTGTCATGGGTGATCAAATCCAGCTCCCGGGCAATGCGGCGAACTTCTTTCTTCAATAGACCGCCGACCGGGAATAAGGTTCGCGCCAGCGCCTGACCAGGGACGGCATGGAGAAAGTAGCTCTGTTCTTTGCTGGGGTCCGCGCCTTTCATCAGGTAGGTGTGTTCGCCAAAGCGGGAGAACTGAGCGTAATGGCCGGTGGCGATAAGGTCGCCGCCAAGGGCTTGGGCGTAGTCCAGGAAGGCTTTGAATTTGATTTCTTTGTTGCACAGAATATCCGGGTTTGGCGTTCGTCCTGCGCGATATTCATCCAGGAAATGCTCGAAAACGCGGTCCCAGTATTCGGCGGAAAAGCTTGCCGTGTGCAACTTGATGCCCAGTTTGTCGCAGACTTTTTGAGCGTCCTCCAGATCGGAAAGCGCGGTGCAGTATTCGGTGCCGTCATCCTCATCCCAGTTTTTCATGAACAAACCTTCGACTTCGTAGCCGAGAGCTTTTAGGAGATAGGCGGATACAGAAGAGTCGACTCCTCCGGAAATGCCAACGATGACGCGTTGATTACGATGTGTGGACATGCTTTAAACTTTCAGGGCTTGAATTGACTAAGGGACGCCAAGACTTCAGGGTGAAAAAACGCCCTATTATAGGCGTCCGCCAGCAAGATTTCTAAAGTTTCATTAACCGGCGCCGGAATTTGCGCATGAGCCTTAAATTTTGTGGTGGCGAATCGTGTCCAGGGGCAAGCGACGTCCTGCAAGATAATCTTCCAGACAGAGCCTTACCAGATCGCTACGCAAAGGGAGTTCGCCATTAAGGAGCTGGGTATGGGACAGCCAGTGGATGGCGCTGATGTCCGAATCCAGTGTGCGTCCGGTTTGACGTAAGGCGCGCGCGCTGAAGCAGTAGCGGTGATAAACCGTCTCTGGGTCAGGCGTATTCAGGACATATATCCCGATAAAGTTTTCCAGCTCCACTTCCCACCCGGTTTCTTCAAGCGTCTCACGGAGAACCGCGCCAAATATGCTTTCGCCTTTTTCGATATGGCCCGCCGGCTGATTTAGTACGGCGCGCCCGTCAATCTCTTCCTCTACAAACAGGAATTTATCGTCTTGGGGGATGATCGCGGCCACAACGGCTCTAGGGCTCCACACCATAAAAATGCTCCGAATATTTGTGTTAGCGTTTTTTGAAACGAACGACTTTTTGAGGATTTCTGCGACTGGAGGTTGGGGCTTTCTGTGAGGCATGCACATGCTCCTCCCGCCACTCTCCAGGCTGTAAGCCATTAATGCTCCAGGGGCCGATACTGTATCGGATCAAACGCAAGGTTGGGAACCCTACGGCGGCGGTCATGCGCCGAACCTGTCTGTTTCTGCCTTCAAAGAGGGTTAAGGCGATCCAGCTGGTTGGGATGTTTTTACGTTGCCGGATGGGAGGGTCGCGCTCCCAGACTTCGGGCGGACTAATGAGGCTGGCGTGCGCGGGACGAGTAGGGCCGTCATTGAGCATTACCCCTTTTTCCAGTCTGCGTAACGCGGCCTCGCCAATGACGCCCTCAACTTGCACCCAGTAAGTTTTCGGGAGTTTAAATTTCGGTTGACTGATGCGCGCCTGAATCGCGCCGTCATCCGTCAGCAGCAGTAACCCTTCAGAGTCGTAATCCAGTCTGCCTGCGGCGTATACGCCAGGCTTGTCGATAAAGTCAGATAGGGTGGCGCGTCCTTGGGAGTCGTTAAACTGGGTCAGGACGTTCATGGGCTTGTTGAATACGACTAAAATAGCCATTGCTCGGAGTTACCAACTTCTGTAATAAAATTACGGTTTTCGTAGTGCTATACTATGGGCGCGGTAATAAAACTACAAAACGCTCCTGCTTCACACCGCTCGGTGGAAGCTTCTTTCTGTTCGATAGTATGGAATAACACAAACTTTAAACCTACGGAGTAGAGAATGGGATACCAAAAGATCAGAGTTCCTGCCGACGGTGACAAAATCACGGTAAACGCGGACCTGTCCATGAATGTCCCCAATCATCCAATTATACCTTTCATCGAAGGCGATGGGATTGGCGTCGACATTACCCCTCCAATGATCAAAGTTGTCAATGCGGCAGTTGAAAAAGCCTATGGCTCCAAACGCGCCATCGCCTGGATGGAAATCTATTCAGGCGAGAAGGCGACCAAGGTGTATGGACCCAATGACTGGCTGCCTGAGGAGACTTTGGAGGCGTTGCGGGAATTCTCTATTGGTATCAAGGGACCGCTGACTACACCTGTCGGTGGAGGCATTCGGTCCCTGAACGTTGCGCTGCGGCAGGAGCTTGATCTCTATGTCTGTATGCGTCCGGTGCGCTGGTTTAAGGGCGTGCCCAGCCCGGTGGTGGCGCCGCAGAAAACCGATATGGTGATTTTCCGAGAGAACTCTGAGGACATCTACGCAGGGATCGAATGGAAAGCGAACAGCCCGGAAGCGCAAAAAATCATCCGTTTTCTACGCGAAGAAATGGGCGTCACAAAGATTCGTTTTCCTGATAATTGCGGCATCGGCGTCAAGCCTGTGTCGGAAGAAGGCACTAAGCGTCTGGTGAGAAAAGCGATTCAATATGCGATTGATAATGACAAGCCGTCGGTGACCTTGGTCCATAAAGGCAACATTATGAAGTACACTGAGGGCGCATTTAAGGACTGGGGCTATGAACTGGCGGTGGAGCGTTTCGGGGCGGAGCCTTTGGATGGCGGACCATGGCGCGCATTCAAAAACCCGAAAACAGGGCGCCAAATTGTCATTAAAGACGTTATTGCCGATGCGTTCCTGCAGCAAATTCTGATGCGCCCGGAAGATTACAGCGTCATTGCGACACTGAACCTGAACGGCGACTATATTTCCGACGCTTTGGCGGCGGAAGTCGGGGGAATCGGCATTGCGCCGGGCGCCAACATCGGCGGCAGCGTGGCCTTGTTTGAAGCGACGCACGGCACGGCGCCGAAGTATGCGGGTCAGGACAAGGTGAATCCCGGGTCGTTGATCCTTTCGGCAGAGATGATGCTGCGTCATATGGGATGGGAAGAGGCGGCGGATCTGATCTTGAACGGCATGGCGGGCGCCATAGAAGCCAAAACAGTGACCTACGACTTTGAGCGCTTAATGCCGGACGCGACTTTACTGAAAACCTCTGAGTTTGGTGACGCGGTCATCAGGCATATGAAGTAGGATTTTACATCCGTCGGAAACTAAAAAGCCCCGCACTCTGCGGGGCTTTTTTCGCCATCTCGTTTGTGTTTATCGCCATGGTCTGGCGTACATAAAGATGATGGCGCAAAGGCGGTGATTTGGCCGATTGATGTCGCAAGCAGGGCAAAACACGCCCCGTACAAGCCGGAGCATGTTTGGAATTACAAGTATCCGGATGGTTGCTAAGCTAGGCGCTTGCGGCCATTGGCGTCCTTGAATTCTCTTTTGATTTATTCTCGACTGATTCGGTTTTGGCGGCGCTTTCAGGGCCTTCCGCAGTTTCCGTTTCAGGATTTTTCGAGGATTTTTCTGGTTCGGATTCTAACGGAACAATATTGACCGCGTGGAATCCTTTGCCGCTGGGCTGTGCGTCAAAATTAACAGCTTGTCCCGCTTTCAGCGTCTTATATCCTTCCATTTGGATTGACGAGAAGTGGACGAACAGATCTTCTTTGCAGAGATCGCCGTTTCCTTCATCAGCGATGATAAAGCCGTAGCCCTTGGCATTATTGAACCATTTTACTTTACCTTGAGGCATGATCGACTCCCTTGTCTCCATAGAGATGGGCTTTTACCCTAGTTATTTTTGTCTATTGGCCAGTCCACTCTAATTTTACTACTTTCGCTTTACTACTGAAGCACCGGTAGCAGCAGTACAACAATTCGAGTATCTCGGCCTAGTTTGCTACCAATGCAGATAGTATTATAAAGCAGCGCATATTGAAAGTAACCGGCCAAAAGGCTGGGCCCATTGAAGTTTGGATGGGGCGACTCCACTTTTATAATTGGCGTATAGTGTAGTTGGCGGGCAGTTATTGTGTTGCAAAAAAGAGCTCAGAGCTGGTTGCCGGAAAGTTACGAACTACTGTAAAAATTTAACTAAATTATTCAATCCGGCTATGGGTAAAGTTGAAAATAGTCTACTAATATTAAATCAGGACAACGATGGCCTGGAGGATGAAGGGAACCAAGATGGGGACCACCCCGGGAGTCTAGCGCTAGCGCCTGAGAAACCGGCGCTGAAGCGGCCTTCGATGTATCAGGTTGTTATGTTGAATGACGACTATACACCGATGGACTTCGTTGTTGAGGTGTTGATAAGGTTTTTCAACATGTCGGAACCTAAGGCTACGCAAGTTATGCTGGCGGTGCATACCCAAGGGCGTGCAGTATGTGGAGTGTTCACCAGGGATATCGCTGAGTCGAAGGCGGCTCAGGTAAACCAATACTCGTCCGAGTGTGAACACCCACTGCTATGTGAGATAGAAAGAGCGGATTAGTCATTCCTGAGGTGCCAAATGCTAAGTAAAGACCTCGAATTAACTCTTAATGCAGCTTTCAAAAGCGCGCGCGAGAAACGTCATGAATTCATGACAGTCGAGCACCTTTTGCTTGCCCTGCTCGACAATGATTCAGCGCTGAAAGTGTTAACAGCATGCGGTGCGGATCTGGGTCAGCTGCGTAACGAGCTTTCGGAGTTTGTTGATTCGACTACGCCGTTGATTCCGAACAATGATCCGGAGCGGGAAACTCAGCCGACTCTTGGGTTTCAACGGGTGCTTCAAAGAGCCGTATTTCATGTCCAGTCTTCAGGCAAAAAAGAAGTGACTGGCGCTAATGTACTGGTCGCTATTTTTAGCGAACAGGAAAGTCAGGCGGTGTACGTCCTGAAGAAACAGAATGTCGCTCGTATTGACGTGGTTAATTATATCAGTCATGGCATTTCCAAAGTTTCCGGCGACCGTGAACAGGACGAGGAACACGAACACCAGGAGGAAGGCTTGGAAGAGGGCGGCGGTTCAAAACCTTTGGAATCGTACGCAACCAATCTGAATGAGCAGGCCAGACTGGGGCGGATTGATCCTTTAATCGGTCGTGACAAAGAGCTGGAAAGAGTCATGCAGATTCTTTCGCGCCGGCGTAAAAACAACCCGCTACTGGTGGGTGAGGCCGGTGTTGGTAAAACCGCTATCGCTGAAGGTCTGGCGAAGCAGATTGTTGAAGGCAACGTGCCAGATATCATCAAAGACGCTGTGGTCTATTCTCTGGACCTTGGCGCGCTGCTCGCAGGAACTAAATATCGTGGCGACTTTGAAAAACGTTTTAAAGCGTTACTGAAAGAATTGAAGCGCCAAACCAAGTCCATTCTGTTTATTGACGAGATTCATACGATTATTGGCGCAGGTTCCGCTTCCGGCGGCGTGATGGATGCTTCAAATCTATTGAAACCGTTGTTGAGTTCCGGTGAAATTCGCTGTATCGGCTCAACCACCTTCACTGAATTCCGCGGCATATTTGAGAAAGACAGCGCCTTGGCGCGTCGTTTCCAGAAGATTGACGTAGTCGAGCCTTCCGTTAACGATACCTATCTGATTCTGAAAGGTCTCAAGCGGCAGTTTGAGAAGCATCATGAAGTCGAGTATACCGATGCTGCGCTGCGTTCCGCTGCGGATTTGGCGGATCGCTATATCAATGATCGCCACATGCCGGATAAGGCGATTGACGTGATTGATGAGGCGGGGGCCAGCCAGAGGCTGAAGCCAGAGGCTGAGCGCGCCAAGATCATTGATATTCATATTGTCGAAAGCGTTGTGGCGTCGATCGCCAGGATTCCGCCGAAAACAGTTTCCTCTTCAGACAAAGACAAGCTGCGTAACCTGCAGCGCAACCTCAAGATGGTGGTGTTTGGTCAAGATCCTGCCATTGAGGCGTTGGTGACTGCTATCAAACTCTCCAGAGCGGGCCTGAAGTCAGAAGGCAAACCTGAAGGTTCATTCCTGTTTGCCGGTCCTACTGGGGTTGGTAAGACGGAGGTGACTCGTCAGTTGGCCAAAATTCTCGGTGTGGAGCTGGTGCGTTTTGATATGTCCGAATACATGGAAAGGCACACTGTTTCCCGCTTGATTGGCGCGCCTCCCGGCTATGTCGGATTTGATCAGGGCGGCTTGCTGACAGAAGCGGTGAATAAGAATCCTCACTGCGTGTTACTGCTGGATGAGATTGAGAAGGCGCACCCGGAAGTCTTTAACTTGCTTCTACAGGTGATGGACCATGGCACTTTGACTGACAACAATGGCCGTAAGGCGGATTTCCGCCACGTCATATTGGTAATGACCACCAACGCCGGCGCTGAAGAGATGAGTCGTCGCTCAATCGGTTTCCGGACTCAGGATCACACCACTGATGGTATGGAAATTATTACCAAGACCTTTACGCCAGAGTTTAGAAACCGTCTTGATGGGATCATTCAGTTTGGTCCATTGGACACTACAACGATTACTCATGTGGTGGACAAGTTCCTGACCGAAATGCAGGCGCAGCTGGACGATAAGCGTATTCTTCTGGAGTTCGATACTGAAGCCAAAGCATGGCTGGCGGTGCATGGATATGACGAGAAGATGGGGGCGAGACCCATGGCTCGGCTTATTCAGGAGAATATCAAGAAGCCTCTTGCCGAACAGATCCTGTTCGGAGATTTGGCGGAGTGCGGCGGCACGGTGTTTGTCAGCGTGAAAGACGACAAGCTGGACTTTAAGTATGTGCCGGAGCGTGAGCTGCTGGATGAGTCCACGCATTAATTGGAAAGGGTGTTGGAAACTAAAAAAGGGGCGATAAGCCCCTTTTTTATTTCGCCTGATTAAATGACCGCATAGTTGCCGGTGATTTATGAATCTTCCCAGCTATAGAACTTGCTTAGAATGTTCTGGCGGCGATATGGGAAAATTAATGTGAGGTATTAGCGGGCGCGGTATACGATGCGACCTTTGCTCAGGTCGTAGGGGGTCATTTCTACTTTGACTTTGTCTCCAGTCAGAATGCGGATGTAGTTTTTGCGCATCTTCCCAGAAATGTGGGCAGTCACAACATGACCATTTTCGAGTTGAACCCTAAACATTGTATTGGGAAGGGTGTCAATGATGGTCCCTTCCATTTCAATATTACCTTCTTTCGCCATTCAGCTTTGTCCTCATGAAATTCGTGTTAAGCGCAAAAAGTTAAAAAATAGTAAGCGCTTTTTAAAGAGAGCGAATTTTGCCTTAATTATAACCAAAGTGCAAAAGCCAATTCTTTATTATCTGGATAATCAGCCTCTATTTCGCAAATTTTTCGGGTTGACGTCGAGATAAGGTCGTTTTGTTATCCAGAGATGTATGAATATTAGCCGTTAAATGGTGATCCAGGAGTCTCTGACTAACACTTGAATAGGTCTGTAATTGGTTTTGTAGGACATTTTTCGGCAGCCTCGAATCCAGTATCCCAGATATAAATAGGGGAGGCGTTGCTCTCGTGCGAATTGAAGCTGCCAAAGAATGGCGTAGACGCCCAGTGCGCGCTTGTCTTCATTGGGGTCGAAGAACGTATAGATGGCAGAGAGGCCGTCGGTGGTTCTGTCTGTCACTGCGATAGCGAGCAACTTGCTATCCTTGCGAAACTCAATAAACAGGGTTTCTGATCGAGCCTCCAGCAAGAACGACTCATACTGGTCCAGCGTGGGGGGGTACATATCCCCGTCCTGGTGTCGGGCGCTGATATAGCGTTGATAAAGCGCAAAATGTTCTTGTTCGAACTGGGCGGAGCGCAGACGTACCGTCAAGTCTGAGTTGCGCTTCCAGGTGCGTTCCTGGCTTCGCGTACGGTTAAATTCTTCCGTGGGGATGCGCACGGCGATGCAGGCGTTGCAACCATTGCAGCGAGGCTTGTAGTAATGATTGCCGCTGCGACGGAAACCCAGTTGCGACAACCGAGTGTACAGGTCCAGGTTAATGTCCGCTTTAGGGTCCACAAACATGGTGGTGGCCAGGCGATCGTCTAGGTAACTGCACGGGTGTTCCGGCGTAGCGTAAAAAACCAGAGTCCTTAAGTTCGACATCGTCAGTAGCCTGTGGGGTCTATCGTCATCTTCCAGGGGTGTGAGAAATCGGCTCGCACCTCTATTTCTAGTATAGATAAAAACTCTTTTCTTGAAATCTGGCAAGCCCCTAAAGAGAGAAGGTGCGGATTGGGCACCTGGCAGTCAATCAGTCGATAGCCCCAGGCGTGCAATTGCCGAACTAAAGTGATGAAAGCGGCTTTGGATGCGTTGGTTTCTTTGGAGAACATAGACTCGCCAAAAAAGCAGCGACCGATGGCGAGGCCATACAGGCCTCCCACCAGTTCAGACTCCCGCCATACTTCAATACTGTGAGCGACGCCAATCTGATGGAGATCACTGTATGCCTGTAGCATGTCCCGGGTTATCCAGGTTTCGTTTGAGTAGGATCGCGGAGCGGCGCAGGCCTGCACTACCAGGGTGAAATGCTGGTCGAAACTGTAAGTTAGCCCGCTGTTACGAAGAAAGCGGCGCATGCTGCGGGATATATGCAGGTCTTCGTGTCGAATGATGCAGCGTGGATCGGGAGACCACCATAGTATCGGCTGGTCCTCACTGAACCAGGGAAAAATGCCGTTTTCATACGCCAGACGTAAGCGGGCGGGATGAAGATCGCCGCCGACACAGAGCAGGCCGTTTGGGTCCTTCAAGGCGCTGTCAGGATGAGGAAACCATAGGTTTTCATCTAACCAGGGTAGGGCGGGCATAGAAATGAATCTTGCTGGGCTTGTTTTAATACACAATATTGAAGAAAGCGGAAACAAAAACGCCCATTAGGTTTAATGGGCGTTTAGGCGCATTCCCGGTGGGATTATTGGTCCAGGAACTTCTCGGCGTCAAGTGCGGCCATGCAGCCAAAGCCCGCCGAAGTTACCGCTTGACGGTATATGTGGTCGGCGACGTCGCCTGCTGCGAATACGCCAGGAACGCTGGTTTGGGTCGCGGCGCCTTCAGAACCAGAGCGAATTTTGATGTAGCCGTCTTTCATGTCCAGTTGGCCAGCGAAAATGTCAGTATTGGGCTTGTGACCAATAGCGATAAAGACGCCTGTCACTTCCAGTTCCTGGGTGCTGTCGTCCTTGGTGCTGCGCAGGCGCAGGCCCGTTACGCCAGAGTCGTCGCCGAGGACTTCATCCAGGGTATGATCCCAAATGATCTTGATGTTGCCGTTCTGCTCTTTTTCAAACAGTTTGTCCTGCAGGATTTTCTCCGCCCGCAATTTATCGCGGCGGTGCACCAGAGTGACTTCCGCTGCAATATTGGACAAGTAAAGCGCTTCCTCAACGGCAGTATTGCCACCGCCGATAACGGCGACTTTCTGCTTGCGATAAAAGAACCCGTCGCAGGTGGCGCAAGCGCTGACGCCTTTGCCTTTGAACGCTTCTTCTGAATCCAGGCCGAGATACTGAGCGGAAGCGCCTGTGGCGATGATCAGCGCGTCACAGGTGTATTCGCCGTTGTCGCCTTTCAGGCGGAAGGGACGCTGGCTCAGATCTGTTTCGTTGATGTGGTCGAAAATGATTTCGGTGTCAAAGCGCTCCGCATGCTTTTGCATGCGCTGCATCAGCTCTGGGCCTTGCACGCCAGCATCGTCGCCGGGCCAGTTGTCTACATCCGTGGTGGTGGTCAATTGTCCGCCCATTTGCATGCCGGTGATGATAACCGGATTCAGGTTGGCGCGGGCTGCGTAAACCGCAGCGGTGTAGCCGGCGGGGCCGGAGCCGAGAATAAGCAGTTTAATGTGCCTGGTTTCTTTACTCATTGACGTTCCTTAATGCTGAAATAAAACAATGCCTGGTACGGACCCCTTGCCGTTGTATCCAATGATCCCTGTGGCTGGAAGGCATTAAAAATAATGCGCTTAAAGTACCATATTTGTTTAACTGGATTGATTATATTTGGTTATGGGGCATATAGAGCTACGTAATTATAGGCGACGTAGTCTTCAGACTACGGTCACTTCTCTCAGTATTTGGGTGGTTAACGGATAATGCTCCGCACGGCTTGAGCCCCCGAGTCGGTGTTCGACGACGGCCGGCAGGACAGTCTGGACATCGTCGGGCAGCACATGTTGTCGGCCTTCCAGTAATGCCCAGCCTTTAGCGGCCCGCAATAGTGCGATAGCTCCACGCGGCGATATGCCGTCTTTAAAGCCGCTGTGGCTGCGAGTGTAGGCGATGATGCGCTGTATATAGTCTATGAGCGGGTCAGTGGCTCGCACTTCCAATACTTTCGCTTGCAGATCCGCCAGTACGTCTGGCGGCATAACAGGCTGTAACTTGCTCAGCAGCGAGCGGCGATCACTGCCTTTTAGCAGTTCGCGCTCGGCTTCCGGCGGTGGATAGCCGAGGTGAATGCGCATGAAGAAGCGGTCCATTTGCGACTCTGGCAGCAAAAAGGTGCCGGACTGGTCGGATGGGTTCTGAGTCGCAATGACGAAGAATGGCTTCGGAAGCGTGTAAGTGGTTCCTTCAACGCTGATCTGGCGTTCTTCCATGGCTTCCAGCAAGGCGCTCTGAGCCTTGGGCGTGGCGCGATTGATTTCGTCGGCCAGCACCAGCTGTGCGAACAGGGGGCCTTTGTGAAAAGTGAACTCACTTTTATTTTTATCGAAAAGGTTAATCCCAATCAGGTCTGAAGGCAGCAGATCGCTGGTGAACTGCACCCGGTTGTAACTCAGGCCCAGGGTTTGCGCCATGGCGTGGGAAAGGGTGGTTTTGCCCATGCCGGGCAGATCTTCTATCAGCAGGTGCCCTTGGCAGAGGAGGGAGGTGAGTGCGAGCCTGATCTGATGCTCTTTGCCTAAAACTACTTTGCCAATCTGTGCGACGGCCTGTCTGACGGTTTCTGTCATGATTCGTCCAATCAGTGATTAACGGTCATCAGTCGGCTGCGCGCCGCGCTGATTGTATGAGAATTATAGTCGCCCCAGGATAATTTGGGCGCTAAATAGAGAAGCGGACGTGAAGTCCGCTTCTGGCTCCAACTAGTCGATATAACGACGAGTCAGGTTTTGGTAGGCGTCTACTCTACGGTCGCGCAGATAAGGCCAGATGCGGCGGACGTCATCCGTGCGCTGCAGGTCAATCTCGGCGGCGATAACCTGCACGCTGGAGTCGTCGGCCTGCCGCAGGATTTCGCCCTGCTGTCCGGCGATAAAGCTGTTGCCCCAAAACAAACTGCCGGGAGATTGTTGCGAAGGATCGGGTTCTTGACCAACGCGGTTAGCGACGATAACCGGCAACCCGTTGGCTACGGCGTGAGCTCGCTGGATGGTAATCCAGGCATCCAGCTGGCGTTTGTGTTCGGCTTGATCGTCACGTACGTCCCAACCGATAGCGGTGGGGTAGATCAGTATGTCCGCGCCAGCCAGCGCCATCAATCTCGCCGCTTCTGGATACCACTGATCCCAGCACACCAGCACGCCCAGTTTGCCGACAGAGGTCTGGATTGGTTTGAAACCCGCCTCAGTATCGGCGTCGCCAGGGGTGAAGTAAAACTTCTCATAAAAGCCGGGGTCGTCGGGAATGTGCATTTTGCGGTATTTGCCGACCAGTGAGCCGTCTTTTTCCAGTACGACTGCCGTATTGTGATATAGGCCAGGCGCGCGTTTCTCAAACAGGGACCCGACGATCACCACATTGTGTTTGCGTGCGCACTCGGACAGAAATTCGGTGGTCGGGCCGGGAATCGGCTCCGCCAAATTGAATACGTCGACGTCTTCCGTCTGACAGAAGTACAGGGTGGCGTGCAGTTCCTGTAACACGATCAGTTCGGCGCCTTGCGCCGCAGCCTGAGCGATAAGCTCCGCCGTCAGGGCAAGACTTTTTTCTTTCTCAGGAAAGCTCTGCTGCTGGAGGGCCGCCACCTGTAAGGTGGTTTTTTTCATCAGATTACCCCCTCTGGTAATTGCATGGTGACACAGTGGAGGCTTCCATGCTGTTCAATCAGACTGCGACAGTCAATGGCTTCAATGTTTCGATCAGGAAAGCATGATTGAATGGCGTCCAGCGCCGCCTGATCTTCGGGGACTCCATACACAGGGACCAGCACAGCTTCGTTGATGATCAGAAAGTTGGCGTAGGTTGCTGGCAGGCGCTGGCCGTCTTCATCATAGGCGGCGCTCGCCATTGGCAGTGGAACCAGTTTGTAAGGGGCTCCGTCCGCATCCACGAATGACTGCAATTGTTTTTCCATCGCCGACAATTCTGCGTAGTGCTCATCTTCTGTATCCAGGCACTGTACGTAGCAAATAGTGCGTTCATCGCAGAAGCGGGCGAGCGTATCAATATGGCTGTCGGTATCGTCTCCAGCCAAATAGCCGTGATCCAGCCACAAAGTTCGTTTGACGCCCAAATGCTCCGCCATAACGGCTTCCACTTTTTCTTTAGTGGCGTCTGGATTGCGCGTTGGCGTCAACAAGCAGGCGGAGGTGGTCAGCAGCGTTCCGCGCCCATCCGTCTCAATCGAGCCGCCTTCCAGAATATAGGGGATATGGCGTAAGGCGGCGCCGTCAAACGCGCCCAACTCGTAAAGCGTAGCGGTTATCTGGTCGTCTTTTTCGGAATCAAACTTTCCACCCCAGGCGTTGAAGTGGAAATCCAGCAGCACCGGCTCTTCATTGTCGTAAATGGTGATGGGCCCGTGGTCCCTGCTCCAGGTGTCGTTTGACGGGGCGCAGAACAGCGCCACTTTTTCAGGAGGCACGCCGTTTTCGTGCAATGCGTCGGCGATCGCCTCCAGGCGCGGAAACGACTGACAGTTAATGACCAGATTCTGGTATTTGCATACCGCTATGGCGATTTCCAAAAAAGTTCTGTCAACCTCTTCCAGGCGGTCGGCCCAGTCGGTTTGCTCATGAGGCCAAGTCAGCAGAACGGCGCACTGCGGCGCCCATTCAGGAGGCAGGACAATAGTGCTCACTGGTTAATCCATCGTAAACAGTTTAAGGGGCGAGTAGTTTACGGTTTGACAGGCTTAAGTACAGTATGAATTACGCGATCGCCCTCAAAATATACGGAATAGCTTCCGTACTCCCATATTGTGATTGGCGGGTCTCCGACCGGGCCTTTGACATGAGAGGGGCTGCCGTAGCGTTTTTCCACTGAACTCATGGTTTGGCCTGTGCGTGGCGTATCCATGCCGGCGTTTGATGAGCCTTGTTGCATGACGGGGGTGACTAGCTCATCGGCGGTGGCCAACGGCGCCAGACTGATTAAAGCGACAGCGAATAACTTATTCCAAGAATTTAGCATCGACTTATTCCTAAATTCGTTTCTTTAACATACTAGTCTAGCTGTATTTAGCTGATTAGACACTTAAAATTTCATACGCAAGTCTTTGTCATTAATTGAATAACGCTCTTGGATTTGCGTAGCGTCACTATCTTATTCCAGTTGGCGCCTGCGTTGCTGTTGCTGGGTTCTCAGAATGTGTCTTGCAATGATTTGTCGCTGCGATTCGCTGAAATTAATGAAATTGACTCGCGTAATAAAACCGTCTCCGTTTTCCTGCTCGTAGCTCAGGGCGTGCTCAGGATGCTCTTTGACGGACTCTGAGCTGACCACTTCGGCTTCGGTGAGAATGGATATGTAACTTGGCACCAGCGTCGCCTTCAGAATCAGCTGCAGGCCCGTGCGTTCTTGTTGGGCGCTGACAAAAGCCATACCGCCCTCGCTCAGGTCGATGAACTGAAGTCTATCCTCGTTGACGTCTGTCTCCACCAGCGCGAGCGTGCGGGCGATCAAGTCGACTTTTTTGTTGAACACCTTCAGCAGCGCCGCCAGAGAGCGGTCCTTTTCCGCAACATGGCTCATCAGCTTGGCGGTCTCCAGGTCCAGGCTTTGTAACTCATTCAGCATCTCGAAATAGACCGGGTGTCGATAGAATTCCGCCATTGCGTGATTGCTTGCAGTGCGTTCCTGATACTCAACCAAAGCCTGGTCATGAATTCGGTAATAATCCCTCCGGTTATCTGATGTGACGTCTGGATCGGACATATTAATAAACCGTAGTAGTGAAACACTTATTAATAGATTATAGTTTTACGCCGCTTAATTTGGGCTAATTAACTTATCCGCTTAAGCGGCCAGTCGGAAGCTCCCATCCGATCACACTTTCAGGCGGCGATTTAAGCCCGCCAACAAGCCAACAATTAATACCAGGTGCTCTGTGGATGTATAAACCCTTATCTCTATTTATAGGCTTGCGCTACACCTCGGCGAAGCGAGATAACCACTTTATTTCTTTTATCTCCTTAACGTCCATGATTGGGTTGATTCTTGGGGTGCTGGTGTTGATCACGGTCATGTCCGTCATGAATGGCTTTGATCGGGAGTTGCGGCAGCGAATATTGGGAATGGTTCCGCACGCCGTGATTAAAAGCCATGACCCTATGGGCAGTTGGCGGGAAGTCAAAGAGTTTGCTTTGCAGCATCCACAAGTGGAGGGCGTTGCGCCATTCGTCTATGCGCAGGGCATGGCGACAGCGGCGGGAAATGTACACGGCATCATGATTAACGGTATTGATCCTGAAGCGGAGAAGGGCGTTTCCATTGTTCAGAACCATCTAATCTCCGGCAGTCTGGATGATTTGAAACCGGGGGAGTTTGGTATTGTTCTTGGCGATATATTGGCTAGCTACATGCGCGCCAGAGTAGGGGACAAAATTACGGTTATCTTACCTGAAGCTTCGGTAACCCCTGCGGGCGTATTCCCCAGAATGAAGCGATTTACGGTGAAAGGGATATTCAGTGTGGGGGCTGAATTAGACAGTACGCTGGCGATTATCAATATTGAAGATGCAGCCAGGATAAAGCGCCTGGGGGATTCTGTAGAGGGCGTGCGCCTTAAGCTGACGAATTTGTTTGATGCTTCAAAAGTGTCCCGGACAATTGTGGCGGAATTAGGCAGCGGGTATTACGCCAGCGACTGGACGCGGACCCACGGTAATTTGTTTCAAGCTATCCAGATGGAAAAGACTATGGTTGGATTGCTGTTGATGTTCATCGTTGCGGTGGCGGCGTTTAACATTGTTTCCACCCTGGTAATGGTTGTCACGGACAAGAAAGCGGATATAGCGATACTGCGCACGATGGGCGCGACCCCCGGCAATATTTTGCGCATTTTTATGGTTCAAGGCTTGTTTATAGGGGTTGTGGGGACCGCTTTGGGCGTTCTGCTGGGTTGTCTGCTGGCGGTTAATATCAGTGATATGATCGCTTGGTTTGAGAAGGCGGCGGGTATTCAGTTACTGAGCTCCGATGTGTATTTCATCAGTTACCTCCCCTCCGATTTGCAGTGGGGGGATGTCGCGTTGATTAGCGCGGTTACTCTGACTATCAGCTTTGTTGCGACTATGTATCCCGCATGGCGCGCGTCCAAAATCGAGCCGGCGGAGGCGTTGAGATATGAGTAGTCCAGTATTGAAATGCCAATCTGTGCATAAGGTGTATGTACAGGGAAAAGAGTCTATTGAAGTTCTGCGTGGCGTTAATATTGCGCTTTACCCAGAGCAGACCGTCGCCATTGTTGGCGCATCCGGCTCAGGGAAATCCACGTTGCTGAATATTATGGGCGCTTTGGATCATCCAAGTTCAGGCTCTATCAGCATCTCCGGGCAAGATGTGAGCGATATGGATGAAAAAGCCAAGGCCAGGCTGCGCAACGCTCATGTCGGTTTTGTCTATCAGTTCCATCATCTTTTACCTGAGTTTAGCGCGCTGGAAAACGTCTGTATGCCTTTGCTATTGAGAGGCGTTGCAGTCAAGGAAGCTAAAAAGGAAGCGGAATATTGGCTGGGGCGTGTGGGTTTGTCGCACCGGCTCAAGCATCGCCCTGGGCAGTTGTCTGGTGGTGAGCGCCAACGTGTGGCGATAGCTCGCGCGCTTTCTCCCAGGCCGTCTTGTGTTTTGATGGACGAGCCTACCGGTAACCTGGACCCGGAGACCGCAGAATCTGTGCAGGCGCTGTTATGGGATCTGGTTCGTCAGAATCAGACCTCGTTTGTGTTGGTGACCCATGATTACAGATTGGCGGCGCGCATGGATGAGCAATACTCTTTAGAAGAAGGCGTATTGGCGAAAGTGGCGCCCAACTCTTTGTAAAATAACCATTGCGGCGCATGTCGTCGCGGAAATAAAAAAGGCGGACCCGGATAGGGAACCGCCTTTTTTATTAAGGAAACCCCGAAAGTTTTACAGGGATTAGCCCATCTTTTTGAGCAGCATTTGCTCTAACTTAACTTGATCCTCGGCGAACTTACGAATGCCTTCGGCCAGTTTTTCCGTCGCCATGGCGTCTTCGTTCATGCCCCAGCGGAAAGCGGCTTCAGTAAGAGGCGCGTCGCGTTCTGCACTGGGCTGCTCGGAGGATAGAGCGCGAGTCAATTCGCCGGAGTCTGCTTCCAGATCGTTCAACAGCTCGGGGCTGATAGTCAATTTATCGCAGCCTGACAGGGCTTCAATTTGTCCGGCATGGCGGAAGCTGGCGCCCATTACGATAGTGTTATAGCCGCGTGACTTGTAGAACTCGTAGATTGACTTGACTGACTTCACGCCCGGATCTTCGTCGACGGAAATCTCATCTTTGTTCCACTTGGCCTTGTACCAGTCATAGATACGCCCAACAAATGGCGAAATAAGAAATACGCCGGCTTCAGCGCAAGCTACGGCTTGCGTGAAGGAAAACAGCAGCGTCAGGTTGCAGCGAATGCCTTGCTTTTCCAGCACCTCTGCGGCGCGAATACCTTCCCAGGTAGAAGCGATTTTAATCAGAATGCGGTCTTTGCCAACGCCCACGTCACTGTAAAGCTTGATCAGCTGCTTGGCTTTGTCGATGGTGGCGTTGGTATCAAAAGATAAGCGAGCGTCCACTTCGGTAGAAATATATCCCGATATGACTTTAGAGATTTCTTTGCCGATGGAAACTGACAGATAGTCGATAGCGTGGGCCACGGCTTCCTGAGGTGCGGACGCTTGTTGCTTGCCATAGTTAAGTGCGTCGTTGACCAGGCTTTCATAGACGGGTAGAGACGCAGCCTTCAGCAGCAATGAAGGGTTGGTGGTTGCGTCGTCAGGTTTGTGCTTTTTGATTGCTTCGATATCGCCTGTGTCGGCGACAACGGAAGTCATTTGGCGTAATTGCTCGAGCTTGCTTAAAGCCATTGTATTTTTATCCCTGGGTTGGTTCTTTCAGACCGCCTCGGAGGCGGTGTTCAGAGAGTTGGACTGTTTGTATGAAGATACTATATCTAAAGCGTCTCTAAAAACAGTCGGTGAGGCGGTGCGTTTGATGGCGTTTTCGCTTAAATATCTGCGAAACTGTTTCCCACCTTTTTGGCCATGAAACAACCCCAGCGCATGTCGCGCCATATGCCAGACCGCAACGCCGTTCTGATAGTTGCGTTCGATATACTCTAGAAACTGATAGCCGATATCCGTAGCGCTGAAGCTTGGCGGCGGACAGTGAAACAGACGATGGTCCACGTCCGCCAGCATCCATGGTCTCTGGTAGGCTTCGCGTCCGATCATGACCCCGTCGACTTCCTGTAAGTGGCTTTCCGATTCGTCCATGGTTTTTATGCCGCCATTGATAATGATCTCAAGTTCCGGAAAGGTTTGCTTGATCAAATAGGCGCGCGGATAAATCAGCGGCGGAATTTCCCGGTTCTCCTTCGGGCTGAGTCCTTTAAGGATCGCCTTGCGCGCATGAATGATAAAGGTGGAGCAGCCTGCTGCTTTGACGGTGCGGACAAAGTTCAGTAAGAACTCTTCAGAGTCCTGGTCATCAATGCCTATGCGGTGTTTGACCGTCACTGGGATGGAAACTGCCGAGCACATTGCGGCCACGCATTCCGCCACTCGCTCAGGATATCCCATCAGACAGGCGCCGATCATGTTGTTCTGTACGCGGTCGCTGGGGCAACCTACATTCAGGTTGATTTCATCATAGCCCCAGTCTTCGCAGATCTTGGCGCACTCCTTTAATTCATCAGGATTGCTGCCGCCAAGCTGGACGGCGATGGGGTGCTCTTCCGCATTGAAATCCAGAAAACGGTTGCGGTCCCCATGTATGATGGCGCCGGTGGTCACCATCTCGGTATATAAATAGGTATGTCTGGAAAGGAGACGGGCGAGGTAACGGTAATGCCGGTCTGTCCAATCCATCATCGGGGCCACGGAAAAGCGGCGAAGTCCTGAAATGCCTGAATTTATTCGCTTAGTGCTTGATTTTGTTGACATACTGCGTTGTATAAAACTGTACTTTCTTGTGCAAGATTAGGCGGTTTTATACGATTGGCGCACCACTGGGGTGCGCCATGATCCACTAAAAATGCACCATGGAATTTTAGGAAAGTGCACCAGCAATTGCGGTGCAAAATTCGTCCGGAAGGCAGTATAACATGGCAACCATCATCAAGCGTAAAGCCAAAGGCGGCAGTGCCCGCTATCGAGTGCAGATTAGAACGTGTTCACGATCTTCTGAGTAACAAGACCAAGAACGCCACATGGACGAATTGCAGACTGGTGTTAAGCCAGCGCTCGCAGTTTTTCCACAACAGCCGCCGATTTTTGTCGGGGCAGGCAAAGCTGTGCTCTGCGATCCAGCGCTTGGGCATGCTCACCCAGTATGTCTCGTACTCCCTGGGCGAAGGGCTCCCCTGTGTAGCCGCTGTCACACAACAGACTTTGCACGCGGTTCAGAACCGGTTTGCAGCGCTCGAGCGCCTGCAACACCCCCTTGCGGTCGGTCACATCAGCTGTACTGATCGCCACGGCATGCGGCAGACCTTGCGTATCAACCGCAATGTGGCGTTCCCGTATCTCGCGGGCCGCGCCAACCTGATTTTTTTAACGCCCACTCAAGCAGGTTCACTCCACTTGGCAAAGTACGAGTGCACCGTGCGCCACTTGGGGACGTCGCTGGGCAGGGCCCTCCACTGGCAACCGGTGCGCAGCAGATACAGCACCCCGCAAAACACCTCATACAAATCTATCGTTCGGGGCTTGGTTTTGCGCCGCGCCTGCACCAGCAACGGCTGAATCTTCTCGAGTTGTTCGCAACTGATGTCGCTCGGGTATCTCTTGGTTCGCATCTTTTCGTCTTCTCAGATACGAACAAGATTGTTAACACGTTCTAAGGCGCGGCAAGGGCAGAGGGCTAAAAGCGTCAGACGCCGCCACGTTCCCTTTGTGCGCGCCCTGTCATATGCAGTTTGACCAAGTCAAGGAACTGACGAAGACGGAACGGGAGCAACTGACCATGGACTGGCTTGCCTGGACGCATATCCAACTTATTGAAAACGAACTGATAGAGGTAAAACGATGAGACGAGCAGTAGATGAAACCGCGTGGTTACTGGAACAGTGGGCGAGGTGGTCTAAATTTAATACAGATAACGTGGGCTATCCGTCGTCCACGCCATTTGCGCGGATGGCGGGGAGTTCGGTGCGGTCGCCGGTGATTACGGATCAGGAAGCTGCCAAGGTGGATATGGCTGTTTCCAAGTTGCGGGCGCGTGATGGAGTGATGGGGGAGGTAGTTTGTCTATACTACATGGCCGGTGAGAACTTGTTTTATGTGGTCCGACATATACCTAAGTTGATCGGCGTAAAGCTGACATTTTAGTTAAGTCAGGAACTGCGTGGATCGACTCAGTGCTTCATTCTGCTGCGGTTGTAGATTGAAATAACCCGTAGGGTGGGTGTAACGAATATAGTAAGAAGGACCTATGAAATTTTCAATTAAAGATTACACCGGTACAGAGTACTCATTCGAAGATATTGATAGCTTATTTGAATTTTTGAGTGAAGAGGCAAGTTATTGGAGTAGGTGCTTCGAAAGGGCTTCAAAAAAAAATGATGGAAATATTCCGAACTTACTTAATTCACATAGAAGGTTGGATGAGTTGGCTAAAATGGTTGGTGACTTAAAGGCTGATGGCAATGCTTATGAGGATGCTCAGGAGAAAGGGATCGAAAAATTGTCTAATAAATCTGCTGGTATCAATAAGGTGTGGATTTCTAGACTAAGCAAATATACAAGCAGCTATGTTAAATATTCTCTGGATTTTGGTTTCGAAATAGGAGCTGCTTTCTTAGATACAGTCCTTTCCAGGGGGGGAGTGGCTATTTCTGTTGGAACGGCACCTAAACTCTATGGCGCTATCTTGGCGTTTAACTATGAATTCCCATTTCTAAATGGTAGTAATATTAAAGAAAATAATAACGTTGATGATTTGAGTGAACATTTCTTTAAAGTTTTTGAGGGTAAGGTTAAAGAATTTTCTCAGATTGTCGACAACAATGTATTGGAGTATGAAAAAGCAAGAAATGAATGGACTGGTCAGTTTGCTGAAGCCAAAGACGACTGCTTACACTATACGAATTCTCAAAAGGAAAAGTTGGATAATATAATTGCTAAAAATAAAGATGAAATGAAAGTATTGGCACAGGTTTATGAAGAAGAGCTTCGATTGAGGAAGCCCGCAGAATATTGGCGAAGAGTTGCTAAGAAGTATGGAAGGCAAGGCAATTTTTGGTGTTCGCTATTAATCGTATCTGTTATTGCTGGACTTTATCATTTAGGACGAATTTACAGTGAATGGGTTTCTGGAGTACATACTACGCTTGGGCTAAATACTGTGCAGGGAGTAATAATTCTAGGAGCTACTGTTGCATTCTTTGGGTATTATTTGAAAGTTTTATCTAAGCTAGTATTTAGCTCATTTCATTTAATGAGAGATGCGGAGGAGAGGCGACAACTAACTTATTTATACTTATCACTTAGTAAAGATAAGGCTATTGATGAGACCTCTCGAGATATTGTTTTGCAATCTCTTTTTAGCCGTTCTGATACTGGGTTGCTATCATCTGATTCGTCACCAACAATGCCTGGGATACCTGATGTTGTTAAATCAATCCCCAAGTCGTCTAATTAATTCTGCGAAGATATGCGTGTTTTATTGGAGATGTTTTTATATATGGCTTTTTGGATTGTGTTATGAATAGAACCCCGCCCGTTTCAGTTGTTCGAGCTTTGAGAAAGGAAGTAGGATTTGGATGTCCAGTTGAGAATTGTGGTAATCCTTACTTAGAGTGGCATCATTTTGATCCGCCATGGGCAGAGTGTAATCATCATAACCCTGAGGGGATGATTGCTTTATGCAGGATGCATCATATACAAGCGGATAATGGCGCATTTACATTAAATCAATTGCAGAGACTAAAACAGAAAGGGAGAGAAAATTGGGGGAATGTAAGTGAGCGATTTAATTGGATGAGAAATGAGTTGGTGTTTGTGGTGAGTAACTATTTTGTCTTAGAGCCTAAAGTTTTTTTTCGATATCAAAATAAGCCTTTGATATGGTTTGAGCGAAATGAAGATGGTATGTTTATGGTTAATTTTTATGCATTTCTGCGCTCGCCGGATAAGAGATTTTGTATTGATAATAATGTTTGGTATTTGGCAGGATGTGAATCTGATGTTGTATGTCCACCAGCGGGGAAATATCTCAATGTAGAGTATGATAATGGGGACAAATTTGAAATAAAATTTAAACAAGTTAGTGGAGTGGACGAGGCGATAAGTTCATTTGGCAGTGAAGGATTTAGTGAGTGGGGTATAAATTATCCGGTTACGTTTGTAGAGCTTGTTGTAAAAGGGCCTGGAACTATATTTGATAATAGAGGAGGTATAAGAAGTGTTTTTGATACTAAGGGAGGATTTTTTGAGAGGCCTGGAGTGGTTTTCAATGTTATGAGTGATGACTATTACTGAGATTTTTTGTGCTTGATTTTTTGTTTGGAGACTTGTACGTATTTTTTGTGTCCTATGCTCCCATTTTGTTCTTTGCTTTTGTTATTTTCTCGGCGGTATTATGGGAGGATCATGAGGCTCGTCTTTTCCTGGTTTCTTTTTTGTCTCTGATACTTGTTTGCTATTTTGTTTATAATTTTGGCGGGATGTCATTTGTATTTATATTTTTCTTTGTTTTGGTTTTTGAATTTGTTGATATGTATAGGCGTGGAATTGGTTGTCAACAAATTTGTAGTGTGCTTTGGAGGGTGGTGCGTAACTCTTTTATTATATATATTCTATTTGTATTAATTGCTGGGCTGTTTTTTTAGATTTTTGCCCTTGGAAGGGTGGGTGATTTGATGCGGGTTTTGTTGATTTGTTATATTGATGGAGAGAGGCCTGTTAATGTTGTATATGCATTGCAAACTCTCTCGTATAGGTCGTCATACGTAATTATTTCATCAACTCTGAACTGTCTAATAAGCTGCCCTTTGTATCGATTCATATCTTCTATGTTGCTGAATTTTTCTTGTTGAGATCTGCTTATTATTATGCAGGTTTTACATTTGCTGTTTATTCCTGGGTAATCGTTTCTTATTTCGTTATAGTGCTCGCTTATGAAATCGGTCCACTCAGCAATTTGATATGCAGCCTGACTAACTTCTGCGCGAGGGTGGCCTTGAACTGTTGCTACCCTTTTTGATGCTCTTTCTAGTTCGATTAGTTTATATGACTGATCTGGGTAGCAGACTATAAAGTCTGGTTCAAGGTATTTCTTTCCTATAGGGCTTTTGTGATCGACGGGATAATGTAGCTGTGGTTTGCTAATGCAACTTCCATATACGTCAAGTAGTATTGGGTTATTCTCTATTAGCTTGTGAAAGGTTTCCTCTTTGTCATCGCTCTGAAAAAGAAGTATTCCCTTGAATTCATTAATCGCTTTTTCTAGCTTGCTAAGTCTGTTTGTATAGTTTTCAATCCAGTTATTTAAAGACCCAAGAGTTAAAGTGCCATGGACTTTTTCGTCTGCTGAAATAGATAGGGCTCTAGCGAAGTCTCTCCTTAAATCATTGCTGATGCGCAATTTAATATTTCTTGTACTCCACCCGATTTCGTCGCTATAATTATATATTTCCAAATAATTGAAAAACCTCCTGCTATTAAGGTCTGCCGGGAAAAAACCAAACTTTTGAATGATGGTTGGCTCTCCTAGGTTTAGTTCTTTGTTGATTATGTAGTTGTCAATAATTATCCCAAGTGCGCCGAAAGTTAGGGAAGAAACCAAATCCCGGAGATCTGTTTTTACTAAGGTTAAATTGAGGGTTATATTTAATTTTTCATGTGTAAGGGCTCGTGATTCAGAGATGTTTTTTATCCTACCTCTCCATATTCTTGTTGGAATGTAATCCTTGGCGACGCATCTGTATATTCCAATGTTTCCTTTTATGTTGTTTTCTTTTAATGTATCGATTATATGTTCGGGTGTGCTTGTTGGTTCAGTATCAACTTTTATTGCTGGTCCGCCAGCCACAAACCAAGCGTGTTGTGGCTCCTCTTTAACTTCCGAAATCACAACCCCATTATTCGCTAAAAAAACATCAAACTCTTTTGCAGATATAAAGGGCGATACTGAAATGCGTGGATATCCTGCACCCTCTGGTGGGGTGGATGTGAATTTTTCGTACTCTGATCGATATAATGATATATATTTAATTATATAGTCACTTAGTTGATCTAGGTCCATGTTCGCTATACAAGGTAAGATAGATTATCGTTAGTTAGTGGATGGAATCTCCCCCCACCTAGTAGTATAAGCAGGAGAAAGCCTCCCTCGTTTCATTCCCCAGGGCTGTTGAATACCCTGTCCAGCAAACCAAACAACGCCACCTGTTCCCCTATTAAGCTTATCCAATGTCTCCATAAGCTCCACACTACCGCGCCTCCCTTCGTCCTCTTCGAATAGATGACGCTGACAAACCCCAGGAGGAGAGAAGTCACAAAGCATTACTCCGGCCTTCAAATAGCGATAGCCATCCCGCCAGATCCTCTCCAGTAACACCCTGGCATGCTCTATAAAATCGCGGGTATCGTCAGAAGGAAAAGGCAGCTTTCCGGTTGCTGCATCGGAGTAGTATGGTTCACCTTTGGAGAATTTGCCTGTCTGACATGTAGCGGTAACTGCGTAAAATCAACACTGTGCTATCTTTAGTTTACAGCCTGCGGACTCCCGCAGTTTGACAAAGCAGGCGCTCGAGTTAGAGGCGACCAACCCTATAGACATTGGACTTGGATCAATGAATCGATATGAATAGGTCCAGGGCGATACTTGTCACAATCATTACAGGTTTGCTGGCGGTGGCTGCACCAATTTTATTCGCCCTCCATATTGCAGACCAACAAGGGAAAAACATTGAGAAAAATCGAGTGCTTAGCTTTGCGAGAGAAGCTTTAAGCCGCTCAGACCGGGCTGCAGACCAGATATACGAAGGCATAGATCGTCTATCGAGCGCTCCTGATCCTTGCTCCCCCTCACAGCTTTTTCTAATGAGGGACATCGACCTTTCTTCAAGCCAGATACAAGCCATAGGATGGGTGTCTAATAATATTTTGAAATGCTCTTCTTTGGGGGCTTCTGGAACAATGCAGATAGACCTTGGTGATCCAGATGTTGTGACGACCACTGGTAGCAGGCTGCGTACAAATGTAACGTTTCCGTTTGCCAAAGATAGTGCATTTACTGTTGTTGAGCGTAATGGATATGCCGCCATCATCCATAAGGACTTACCCATTGACGTAGTCACTGAGTCCAGCGATATATCGATTGCAACCGTAACCCCTGAAAATAGAAAAGTACGCAGCTTGCGTGGGCATATTAATGTTGAGTGGATGAGTCGGCTCGGTGAGCTGCAGGAGGTAACCTTTGTAGAGCAACAGTATGTTGTGGCAGTGGTGCGCTCTAAGCGTTACGCAACGGCTGTGATAGCTGCCTTACCTATTCATTATTTAAGGGCTCAGACAAGAGAAGCTGCGCTAATATTGGTTCCTACGGGGTTGGCTGCAGGCGCAGTTCTGATATGGGCGATCTTGTATGTGGTTCGTTTGCAAATGGCTTTGCCGACACTGCTTAAAGTTGCATTGCGCCGCAAAGAACTCTTTCTTGTGTACCAGCCTATTGTCGACTTGCGAAGCGGACGTTGGATTGGAGCGGAGGCGCTAGTTAGGTGGCGTAGACCAAGCGGAGAGTTAGTTCGGCCTGACCTGTTTATTCAGGTAGCGGAGGATACAGGCTATATACAGAAAGTAACCGAGCAGGTGATAGAAATCGCTGCTCGTGACGCCTCAAATATTTTCAGAAAATTCCCTTATTTCCATATTGGTATCAACTTGGCGGCTGCAGACCTACAGTCCCATCATACAATCGAATTACTAGAAGACCTGATGCGAGAGACGAGCGCAAGCGATGGAAACATTCTGATAGAGGCTACCGAGCGGGGCTTTATGAATACAACCATCGCTCAAGAGATAATGCGCAAAATCAGAGCAAAAGGAATTCGCATTGCGATTGATGATTTCGGAACTGGTTATTCGAGTCTTTCATATTTGGAAAGTTTTGAGCTGGACTACCTGAAGATAGATAAATCATTTGTCGATAAAATAGGCACAGAGGCTGCGACAAGCCAAGTTGTGCCTCATATCATCGAGATGGCGAAAGACTTGCAGCTGGAAATGATTGCGGAAGGGGTCGAAACCGAAGCCCAGGCCCGTTACCTTCGTGACAGTGGGGTTCAATTTGCGCAAGGGTGGTTGTTCAGTAAGCCATTGCCGTACAGTGAATTGCAGTCAAAGCTACGTGACCTCGATGACTCCCTAAGCGGTAGCCATCCCGCCAGATCCTCTCCAGTAGCACCCGGGCAAGCTCTATAAAATCGCGGGTATCGTCAGAAGGAAAAGGCGGGTTTCCGGTTGCTGCATTGGAGTAGTATGGTTCACCTTTGGAGAATTTGCCGGTTTGTTCTGCTTCTCCCAAGTCGCCATATACTTCTGAATTAACTCTCCCAGAAGCCCCTCCTTACTGTATTGCTTAATTTTTTCACTCAGATAATCGGCATACCCTATACAGTTGGAGGTCTTACTGAAAGCTATGTAAATGCCTTCTTCAGTGATGGGGGTAGGTAGGAACTCCAGTTGACGATTTAGATTGAGTTCTTCAGCAAGGCTAATTCCCGGATAGAGGCCGTATAGGAAGTAATCAAGGCGACCTGCCATCGTCATGCCATATAACTGCTCAAATTGCCCCACCCGCTCAAGATTCAAGTGTTGTTTGGCGAACTCATCAAACTCGACGCCAAAGCTGTCTCCTAGCCGGGCGCCGCCTTTCTTCCCTTTCAGGTCTTCCCAGGATTTAAACGGAAATCCATGCCCTTCTTTTACAAATATGACATTGGGATCGGACATAAAGGGTGGTTGAACAAAGTGGAGTAAGGCGCGGCGTTCCTCACTAATGTACAAACCTGAAATCATATCGACGCTATCCGTGCTCGCTAAGACGCGTTTCCATGGCCCCTTGTATTTGGACTCCACTTTAACGCCTTTGTCTGCCATGGCCAGTTCTACGATTTCGATCGCAACGCCGATAATGCGATGCGGGTTTTGTTTATCTTGCCAAGATATAGGGGGGTAGTTAGGGTCGCTGGTGACGGTCAGACTTACACAGTTTTTTGCCCATACGGGCTCTTGCAGTAATGCTGTGAGCAATATAATTACCCATCGCTTCATGGGCTCCCCCTCTACTATGCCCAGGGGGCGGTAAGGTGGCTCAACATGATGAGTCCCAAAAAGAGGGGGCTGTCCCCCCCTTCAGAATGATGTACTGAAGAATTTATACAAATAATAAGACTAGTCTAAAGGGGGGCTGACCGCCACTAACAAGCTCATATGGCTCTAACGGCCTATTCTTTTGATAGGCGTAGTGACTCGCTGCTTAAGGGGTTTCATGAGAAAAGGAGGTCCAGTGTGTTTACCTCTATACGATCAACTGGTCCACCGCAAGAACCTGTCGAACGTGACCCATTCGGTGACGCTCTCCAGCCTACCAAGGCAGCGAGGCATAGCCGGCGTCTTTCTATGGGCGAAGCCTTTTGACGAGTCGGAGTTTCCGGCGGCGTTCGATTTGGAGGACTTCACGGTCGCCCAGATTTTCACGCTGTCGGAAGTCTACAATCTGGGCTGTATGAACGCCCTGGGCGAAGGTCAGATGCTGGTCTGCGCTGAAAGCGGCGACATTGAGATAGGCGACTACATTGTCACATCAAGCCGCCCTGGCATTGGTATGCGCCAGGAAGATGACGTGCTGCGCAGCTACACCATCGCGGAGGCCCGCGAGGCGGTTAACTGGACAGAGGAGGAAAGCGACGAGAGATTGATCTCGTGTAAGTATCTTTGTGGTTGAGCAGAATGGGCCTGAATTTGTCAGGCCCTGCATGTTTGTTGTGAGTTAGAACTTAAGGTTTTCCGCTTTGATGTTTACCCACTTATCCTCATCCTTTGTGAAGGCAAATTCAGGGATTGTAATTTCAAGGCTTTGAGCGTCGATTGCATAAAGCTCCGCCGACATTGGCCTTTTGATGGCGATTACATGTTCCCCGTCTTTTACTCCCGCATACCACCACGTCTCAGAGGAGTTGTTGATGGTATCTTCGAACTTAGCTTCTAAGCTTTGCTTATCAATTGGTTTCATATCAGCGTTGCACCCCGTGATCATTGATGCTACTGCCAGCATTAACAGGAATCGTTTTATCATGAACTTGATCCAGCATTTTTGAGAACTTTAGGACTGGTTTTGCTTGTTGGGTCTTTAAGGTTCTTTATTTAAAATTGTAAGAGGGAAGCCTCTTTTTTATATCTAAATGAATCACTCACGATATAAAAAATATAATCAAGTGTAATTCGACATATGGTATAGGCCAAACAGGCTGCCGAAGGCATTGGCAACATGCCGGTCCTTGTTGGTGTGGCGAGTCAGATTTCGCACTGGTCGGATATTGTTCCCTCGCAGGAAGAGGTATAGCTGACGCACTTCAGCCTTTGTTGCCTCTATTCAGGTTATGTGCGTAGATCGCTTCCATCACAAGGGCGTATGGCGTCCAAGTTAAAATGATCAAGACGCTGAAGAAAACGCTCGAACCGATATGTATCCAGCTAGCGCCCGCTGAGTACGCCAGTGCGAGTAAAGTGAGAAAAGCGGCGATGGACACTAGCCCAAACCTCTTGCGTTCAATAAGAGCGCGGTATAAATGCTCTCTGGCTACAATGAAAAAAAACGCGATCCCGATAAATAGGAGCCCTGATTCTATCTGTGAATCCGCTGGATCTTGGCTGCAAAGCAGGTTTACGCCGAAGGAAAAGTTGATGGGAGAGAATACCAAAGAAATATGATGATGTGGGTTACTCTTAATGTAATCGCATGTAATTGAAAGCCAATGGCCCTCTTTAGTCTCGTTTTTGGTCAGGAACGAGACCCAGAAAGGCGCCGCCAGGAAGAAACCTAGAAACAGCAGCATGGCGAGAGCGATAACCAAGGAAGATACCTCTGTGACGGATGTCAGATTTTACATTTCATAAAGATAATTTCTCATCATCTTTCGATTTATGAGTATAAGATACGCGCCCTGAAAAGTGTTGGTGCATGAAGTGCTGCGTTAGGTGGTGCTCGCCATGACAGTATTAATTGAGATGATTAAATGATTTACGAGCATAAACGAAATACCAATATCGGCGTCGGCTTGGGCGTCATAATGCAGTTGTGGGGAAAATCCATGAGCAGCGCCAGTCCAACAATGGGATTTATCGTCGTCTTATTGGGTATCGTCCTCTTTGTCTGGGGTTGCGGACAATATGCGAAAAGCAAAGGGTATTCAGGTGTTTGGGGGGGGCTCGGACTTTTCAGCTTGATTGGCCTGATCATTCTGGTTTTTATGAAAGATAGAGATCGGTAGCCAGGCATCCTGGCCATTTTATGCGCCTTCCCAGGGCGCATAGTCCTTCTGTGTTGTTGCAAGCACTCCTTAAATCATCTATCTCTTAGTATTCAGACTGCGATCGGAATCGGCCGCTATGAATCTGGGCATTCGAACCCTGCTATCTCTCACCCTCGCCGGAATAGTCTTTATCACCACTAGCCTGGTGAATGGGATTATCGACTATGAGGCTTCGCACCGGTTACGGAATGAGCTGGGAGAGCAGTATTCTGAGCTCGCCTATCAAATGGCGGATCGATTAGACAGGGAAATGTTCGAAAGGCTCAGTGACATGATTAATGTGTCCAGTCTCCCCACTATCCGCAATCTCAATGGCTCCCAGGCGGAGCTGCAGCGCAACATTCTGGAAACTCTCAAGCGAACTTACGGCTACTACGCCTGGGTGGGGCTCACTGATGTTAACGGTGTAGTGCTCAGGGCTACAGGGGGCTTGATGGAGGGAATGGACGTCTCCGGCTTGCCTTGGTGGAAAGAAGGGCATCTCGCCCCTTATGTTGGCGATGTAAGAGACAGCGAGTTACTTGATCGTTATCCGCGTCAGGGCGACCCGACGCGACCTCTGCGTATTGTGGACTTTGCTGCGCCTATTCTCGGGCTGGATGGCGCGCAAATTGGAGTGATGGGCGCTCATCTCAACTGGGACTGGGTTAAAGAGGCTGCTTCCAGCCTGCTGCAGCAACGCAATAGGGATATTGAGTTGCTGGTGCTTTCAAAGGATGGCGATGTCCTGCTGGCGCCCGAAAATACGCCTTTTACGAAGGTGTCGCTTCCTGACTCGCTTAAAGGCAACGAAACCCACATTATGACTTGGCCGGACGGTAAGAAGTATTTGACGGGTTTTTCCGGCACCAAGGGTTTCCTGGAGTACTCCGGGCTTGGCTGGACGGTGATTGCGCGGAGAGAAGTCTCGCAGGCTCTTGGCCCGGTTCGACGTCTCAGCGCTGCTATATGGATGTGGGGCGGCTCGATTACTGTCATTTTTGCAATGATTGGCTGGATGGTCGCGGCGCGCATTTCCCGACCACTACGGGAATTGGCGGCTTCCGCTGAAGCGGTTGAGCGTACTGATGGTCGATTGGCGTACTCGGAGGCATTCGCTCCCAGAGAAATTCGCGGATTGGCGGCGGCTTTGCAAGATATGCTGGACAAGTTGCGTAACCGGGAGGAAACGCTGAGACGTCAGTATTCAGAGCTGCAGATGCTGTACGAGGGGTCTCCAGTGGGGATCGTTATGATCGGGCGGGATTTAAACTGCCTGCGCATCAACAGTCGCCTGGCGGACTGGTTTGAGCTGGATAATACCCAGGTGGTGGGGCGCAGTATCAATGAAATCTCCAGCGAGCTGATAGAGTGGACAAAACCGGTGGTATTGCAAGTCCTGGCTTCCGGGGCCCCGGAGTTTGGCATTGAAATGAAAATGAAGGGGGGCGGGGCAGGGAAGACGCGTCACTTCTTGGCCTCTTGTCTGCCCTTGTTTGAGGAGGGAAAAGCCTCCGCAGTGGGTGTGGCGCTGTTGATCAGCGAGATGACTGCGCAGCGGCAGGCTGAGTACTTCGCCACCCATGATACGTTGACTGGGCTTCCTAACCGACGCTTTCTATCCACTTTTATTACACAAGAGCTGGCCGTGGCGAGGCGACAGAACAAGAAAGTCGCCGCGCTGTATCTGGATCTTGACCGTTTCAAAGACGTCAATGACACCCATGGGCATAGCGTTGGAGATGCGCTGCTTCAGGAGGTGACACGGCGATTGCGTCAGGTGGTGCGTGAATCGGATTTGATCGTCAGATTGGGGGGCGACGAGTTTGTGGTGGTGCTTCTGGATATCAAGGGAGTTTCCGATCTTACGCGGCTTGCGGAAAGTATCATCAGGAGTCTATCCGCTACATACCTTTTTGGAAGTGCGGAGGTGCGCACGTCTCCCAGTATTGGCATCGCCGTCTATCCTGATGACGTCTCGGGCGAGTCACAACTGCTTTCCTGCGCGGATGAGGCCATGTACGAAGCTAAAAAAAGCGGTCCTGGGCAGTATCGGCATTACGCTGACCTGCATGGCAAAGAGGAATATTAATATGGCAATGATACTGGCATGTTGATAATCAGGCGCATGGATGCGCCTGCGCGGCGGCTGGCCGCGGGAGACAGGGCCTGACATGTGCGTGCCCTGTCGTTGCAGACAAATAGAAGGAAGCTATTTGTCTGCCTGATTAATAGTTTGGATCTGTAGCGTTACAACACGCAGACGTTTCACGCATAGGCATTTACTCATCGTCTTGCGTCCTGTATTTAATGATCGCCAAAGTAAGCATTTCATGTGGCTATCAGTTAAGGAGAAGCATGTACGATCAATCCGTTATCGTCTTTGAACGCTATTTGAAGCGATTGTCCGCCATGATGAACCGACTGGAGACGTTTGCCGACACGGCCTCCAAGCAAAAAGCGATACTTCAAACAAGCCTCGCGCCCAATATGTTCCCTCTTGTTCAGCAGGTACGCACGACTATCAGTTTTTCTCTGCGGACCTGTTATCCGTTGGCGGGGCTGGAGATTCCGGAGATAGAATCTCGTGAAGACACTATTGCAGATCTGCGTCGACAGATTAAGGAGGCCGGGCGCTATTTGCAGGCTTTGCCAGCGAATGATTTTGCAACAGCGGCGGAACGGGAAATTGTGACGAAAGCCGGATTCAAAGAACTGCGATTGGATGGCGAAACCTTTCTTACCCAATATGCGTTGCCGAACTTTTTCTTTCATCTCAGCATGGTCTACGCGATTTTACGATATTGCGGGGCTCCGGTCGGGAAGGGGGACTTTGATGGCTTTCATGAGTATCCTCCGGGATTTGCATTTTGAGCCCCCATGAACATCGACCTTTGCGTTTCGGTTGCTTTCGACCGGAAAGAGGTGATCTATACTGAGGTGGCTTAATCGCCTGTTGCGCTCGGTGCGCAAACTAAAATCAATATGAGGAGAGTGATCCATGGAAAAGTTGTCCGGCGAACCTGAAAAGGGGAGTAAGACTGACCGTATTGAAGAGCAGTATTCGTTCAAGTCCCGTTTTGTGTTTATTTTCGGCGAGGTTAATCATGAGATGGCGCAAGCGACCTGTCAGCGCTTGATAGCCTTGGCGGAAGATTCTGAAGACCCTATCAGAGTGCTGATATCCTCTCCGGGTGGCCATGTGGAGTCGGGGGACGCTATTCACGACATTATTCGCTTTATCCGCGCGCCGGTAATTACGGTGGGCGCCGGGTGGGTCGCCAGCGCGGGAACGCATATTTACTTGGCGGCGGAGAAAGAGCGTCGTGTCTGTTTGCCCAATACGCGCTTTATGATTCACCAACCTGGCGGTGGCGCTGGCGGCCCTGCTTCGGATATCGCAATTCAGGCGAAAGAGATTTTGAGAGCCCGTGAGCGTATCGCCCATGTTGTCGCCAGGCAGACGGGTAAACCGTTTGAGAAAGTATTGGTGGATATAGAAAGGGATTTCTGGATGAGTCCAGAAGAGGCGATGGACTATGGGATTGTCTCTCGTGTAGTCGAATCCTACAAAGACCTTCAGTAGATTTAATATTCCCTAAAATTTCATGAGCGCCATTTAAAGCGCTCATGATTTCCTTATAACGATATATATAACCGACATTGTCATATATATACTTTTGGAACGAAAAATAGATAACAATCTGTCTCTATATTTTTCCCAGTCTACTGATACTAAATAATTTTTTTAAGTCATTTGGCTCTAGAGCATAGGAAAAAATACCAGCCTCGTCACTATCCTATTCAGCCGATAAAATTGAAACTTGCAACATTCTTCTCAAAAATATTAAAAAAATTGAATCACTGAGAAACTTTTTGGAAAACATGTTGTATTCTCAAATGACCGGTGGACCTCTCATGCATATAAAGTCGTTATCAAAATCCAGTGCGTTCTCCGGCAGTAACCCCTGATGGGGGCTATTCGCTCTTTTCCATTTATCCAGCGCTCGTAGTAGAGGGAATAGGCCCGTATCAGGGCTCTATCAATAAGGAACTAATAAGGAATTCAGTATGAGGAAAAGTACTGCTTTGGGATTCGTAACTTTGTTGGCGTGCAGTTTTATGTCCACTATCACGGCGGCCGAAACGGCTCCTGTTGATAACTCGCCAGCAAACGTTCCTGCTATTCACTCTAAGTTTACCCCGCCCGGATTTATCAAACTCGCTAATGAAAAACGCATGATGGCCAGCGCCGCCGCCCGGGAAATTAATCCAGCGGACCTTGTGCGGCAATTAAAGGAAAATAACGGTAGCGTTTCGGTCGCCAATGTACTGAAGGATGTAAAAGGATTATCCAATTCATTCGTTAATCAAGCGCAAAGCGCAGAAAGAAGTATCCTGAGCAAGAAAGGCGTGCGCACCAAAGGGGAAACATTACTTGAGTTACGTATAGCCGCTCCGCAGATGATGTCGCAATTGCAGGAGGGGGTAGAGCCTCTCTATGCATATGAGCCGGATGGAGATGAATCTACCTGGCAATATATTGAAGCCTATGACAGTAATGGCGGTTTGCACTTGCTGGACGTCTGGAGTATGCCGGAGCGGCCGGTAGTCGTCGTCGACATCAATGCGAAAAAGGATATGCAGCTCGGTCTGGCGCAAATGCGTGAGGTTTTTTCTCGCTCCGCATCTAAATCCATTCAGATAAATAAAGCCCAGTCGGATAGCATCAATGTGACCATACTGGACAGTATCCGTTTGGGAGATGATGAGGAGCCATGGATCTCGGGCAACGCTGAGGTATACGCGATTGTGACTGGCGTTGATCCCAGCAGAGATGAGCCGGCGCTGGACATTGTGGATATGCCTTATCTCGATGAAGATGGTAAAACCTATTACCCCAACCAGGTTGTCGTTTATTGGGATAGATATCGTTGGGGCGCCGCGAATATCATTCTGATGGAGCATGACGATAACACCAACTATCAAACGTTGGCGCAAAAACTTCTAACTACCGCTGCTCAAGTGCTTTCGGCGCTGGGACAACCGGAGATTGGAGCGTTGGTGGCTTTGGGTAGCGGGATTGTCGAGCTGATGCCTGAGCACTGGTTCAGTAACGACGATGACTATTTGGACTCTTTCTATACACTTGAAAAGAGTATGCACTATGGGAATCACATGGGTGTATCGGGTAATGCGATGACGACTATGAGGCCCTACACGCTGAATGGAATTAAATAATTGTAAATAAGCAGGCGCGCTAACACGTCTGCTTTAAAAGTTAGGCCCCTCCGAGGCAGTATATTACTGCCTCGGAGGGGCCTTCCGAATGCCTCAATATTATTCCAGAACAATCAAGCTACGGTTCTTCTCCACGGTTTTCTCACCAATACCTTTAACCAGCGCCAACTCGGATATATCCTTGAAAGGGCCATTGGTAGTGCGAAACTCTATAATAGCTTCGGCTTTTTTAAGTCCGACGCCATTTAGTGCTTTTGCTAATGCTTCGGCGTCCGCTGTATTAATATTCACTACGTTCTGTTGTTCGGCCGATTGTGTTTGTTGCGGCGCGGAGTCCGTAGCGAATGAAACATTAGCGAAAGCGAGAGTAAAAGCGAAGAAAATAACTGATAGCAGTTTTTGCATGTGAAATCACTCCATTGAAGTATTTGATTTAATATCCACCGGTCCCGGTGGTGGCGCTATTATGCTCAATGCGCATAAAAAAGCTGTACGCTTTATTCTGAATTTTTTGTAAGAAATAACGTACGGCTGTAAGAAATGCTCCATACACCCCTTGATATTTATTTATTTTTAATTACATTGTTATGTGATGATTGTAAACCTGATCGAATAACCCCGGAGCTATAAATGAATAAACTATCTGCTTATATTGAAGCAAAAGCCGCCTACGAAGATCTCAAGAAGAAAATTGAAGCGTTGGAGAGCGACGAGAGTGTTAAGAAAAACCTGGAGTTTCAAAAGAAACTACAGGACTTAATGGATAAATACGGGGTATCCAAAGAAGATGTCGTTCGTATGTGGAAGAAAGACGAGAAACCCAGTGCGACAGATAAACGTCGCGGCGTTCGTCCTTTGAAAGTATACAAAAACCCTCATACTGACGAAGTTGTTAAAACCCGCGGCGGCAACCATAAAGTGCTGAACGAATGGCGCGGTAAATACGGTAAAGAAACCGTCGACAGCTGGATCAGCTAAGCTTTTGGCGCTACCAGCAACGCTTTTTGGCCGGTAGCGCGCACCATTTTAGTTACCTAATGCATTGATTTGGTTAAATAATGCTCAAAAATTAATTTTCCCCGCTTCCTACACATTCCAAAACATCTCTCCTATAATCCTTTTAAATAGCTGTATCTAATTATAATAACGCCAGCTCTCCTAATAAGAGTGGTATCAGACAACTACAAAAATCGGTAATAAGGGTGAAGGAATCACTAATTCCGGGGAGGAAGTCTGTACTTGCCTTGCTCCTGGTCTGGTCACTTAATACGCATGGTTCGCCATGGGCGGATACTGACGACATCCGTCTGCGCCACAGCCTGCAGCTTCTTGTAGATTCAGGGTATGCGAACCTGAATATAATGGCGTGGCCTGTTTCCTGGTCCAGCATTGATAGAGAGTTGATGCTGATTGACCGCTCCAGTCTCCCTTCCAATCGTATCCGTACGGCCTTTGACTATCTTCAGTTTGAGCTGCACCGCTATAAGACTGAATCGCTCCATTTGGAGGCGCAGTTTTATGCTTCCAACCGCTCTCCTTTTCTGAAAGGCTTTGGTGATAACTTTACAGAAAAAAATGAAGCTTGGTTTCAAGCAGAGTTTTTAGGAAGTTCCTGGGCTGCGGGACTTCGTGTTGGCGGTGTGAATGGAGATTATGATGATGTCCCGACTTTCAGGGCGGACGGCTCCTATTTTGCCGGCCTGTTGGGAAACTGGGTTTTGGGCGTAGGGGCCATAGATCGCTGGTGGGGCCCAGGCTGGCAGTCCAGCCTTGTTCTCTCTGATAACGCGAGACCGGTCCCTGGTGTGTTCATCCGACGTAATGCTGACACTTCGTTTGAGAGTCGCTGGCTTTCTTGGTTAGGGCCATGGAGTTTAGAAATGTTTGGCGGTCAGCTGGAAGGCGATCGTGCGATTCCAGAAGCCAGGTTGCTGGGCGCCCGATTCTCGTTCAGACCATTGCAAAACTTAGAACTAGGTCTTTACAGGGTAGCCCAGTGGGGAGGGGAGGGGCGCCCTCAATCAATGTCCAGTCTGATGGACTTACTGTTGGGAAGAGACAACATCGGCGATGGTGGCGTAACGGCGGAGAACGAACCTGGAAACCAGCTGGGAGGCGTCGACCTTCGTTTTTCGTTTAATTTCTTTTCATTGCCTTCAGCTTTGTATCTGCAGATGGTGGGAGAAGATGAGGCTGGAGGATTGCCGTCCAAGCGATTATGGCTCGGCGGCTATGAAAGCTCATTTAATCTCAATGAATGGGATTATGGCTTTTTTCTTGAAGCTGCAACGACCTCCGCTGGAGGGGTCTTTGGTTCCCTTTCTTCCAATGTCGCGTACAACCATCAAACATATCTGACAGGTTATAGATATCAAGGACGCTCTATCGGCGCCTCCGTGGATAATGATGCGGAAATTTACTCTATTGGGATGCGTTTAATTTCACCAGGCTCTACCGTAATAACTGGCTCCATTTCGACAGTGCGAGCAAATATTGATAGTGCGCGTACAGCCCATTCGCCCAGTGGTGAGCTTTATGAAGAGTCGCTATGGGAAGCAAAGCTGACATATCAGAGCGAATGGGGGCGTTTACGGTATGAGTTGGGAAGTGATTATTACTCTGATGAGCTAAGCAACGACTATGCCTCCAGCGGCGAATTTCAGTTTTGGCTTCAAGGGACATACAGATTTTAATAATGAAGAGCTTATCTATGCACAATATGTATAAAGCTATCGCGATTTTATTTCTCTGGGGCTGGAGTATGATCTCTGGCGCACAGACGCTAACGCAAGAGCAAGTGCAGCAGTTTCTCTCGCTTCCAGAGGCGCAGCAAAAGGCGTTGGCTCAGCAGTATGGCCTGGATATAAACGCATTAAAAAAGTCACAAACTACCACAAACAGTAAGAGGCTTGAGCCCGCCCCGGAATCGCCTGTTAGGCCGTTGCCTTCTGATGAAGAAGAGCGCTTTAGGGACAGCGATGTCCCTAATAATCGCATGGAAGAATATGGATATGATTGGGAGCCGGACGAAGATTATTACTCCTATGAGCAAGACTGGCTATTGCGAGATGATGGCCCTCCTGCTGAAAGAGATCAGCGTCAACGTTCAAGGTATGAGGAAGAGAGGGGCTCGTACTCAAGAGAGAGCAGAGAGGAAAATAAAGAGCGCTATTATAAGGATCGGCGCAGCGAGCAGTTCAGGAGTGAGGCATCCTCTACCGCCGGTAAGTTGAAGCCATTTGGTTATGATTTATTCGCCGGCGCACCGACCACGTTTGCGCCAGTCACTGAAATTCCCATACCCGCAGAATATATCGTTGGACCTGGAGATACCATTCGGGTGCAGATGTTTGGCAAAGAAAACCAACTGCACGAGTTGATAGTAACCAGGGACGGTCAGATTCAGATACCTCAAATAGGCCCCATTTCCGTAGCGGGTTTATCTTTCAACGAATTGAAAGATCAATTAACACGCTTGATTCAACAAAAATTTATTGGTGTTGAGAGTGCGATTTCTCTTGGCGAGTTAAGAAGCATAAGAGTGTTTATTTTAGGGGAGGCCAGGACGCCGGGAGCGTATTCGGTAAGTTCATTATCTACTATGACCAATGCTCTGTTTGTCAGCGGAGGAGTCAGGTCTACTGGTTCGTTGCGTGATATTCAGCTAAAGCGTCAAGGTAAACTGGTTTCTACTTTGGATTTGTATGACTTGCTGTTGCGTGGAGATACAAGCGCTGACAGGCGCTTGCAGCCTGGCGATGTCATTTTTATTCCTCCTAAAGGTAAAGCAGTGGGCGTTGATGGTTATGTCCAGCGTCCAGCTATCTATGAACTGAGAAATGAAAAGGTGATATCCGAAGTCGTAGAGTTGGCTGGGGGGCTTCGGGCAGAGGCCTATCCGAAATTTACTAAGGTGGAGCGGGTCGCCGATGGCTTTAAAAAAACGGTTCAGGATGTGAACCTTCTTACCAAGCAGGGAGAAAGGTTTGGCATTAAAAATGGCGACTTAATTACCGTCGGCGCAGTGGATGATCTTGTGGAAGGCTACGTAAAAATCCTGGGTGAAGTCAGCCGTCCAGGCGTTTACGACTGGAGTCCCGGCATGAGGGTTAGTGACGTGTTGCACTCAATTAAGTCGGGATTGAAGCCTTTGGCGGATTTGGACTATGCGCTGATAGTGAGAGAAAAGAGCGCTTACAAAGATATCGAAGTTATCCACGTCAAACTGGGAGAAGCGCTATCCAGGCCGGATAGTTCTGCGAATGTGGCGATGCTCGACAAGGACCGATTACTGGTCTTCGATAAGTATCGTAGTAGAAGCAAGATGTTGGCGGGGGTGTTGAGAAAATTAAAGGCTCAATCCAGTCCGACGGAGAAAGAGAAGACTTTTTCTGTGCTCGGGACCGCTCGCCTGCAAGGTAAATTTCCTCTACCCGCCAATTACTCAGCGAAAGAGGCGATCATGGCCGCAGGGGGGATAGATCCGGCGGTGACTGATCTCAACTACGCAGTATTAGTGAGAGAAATTAACCCCCGAGGCGATATTGTTGTCCAGTACTTGGATTTAGTGGATATCTTTTCAGACAAGGCGCGTGCGGGCTACGTTATCAATCCTCTGGATAAGCTTATCCTCTTTAACAAGGACGCTAGCAGGATGCCGCTCCTGGATGACGTTATAGGCAGATTAAGAGAACAGGCTCGGCCTGGTCATCCACCTCAGTATGTAACTATTGGTGGAGCAGTGAAGTTCCCTGGTTCATATCCGATTACGGAAAACTTTTCACTCGATCGATTAATTCGCGCAGCAGGAGGCTTGCTCGACTCTTCATATACGTTGCAGGCAGAGATCTCACGAATCAATGTCTCTTCTGCAAAAAGTGATCTGGAAGTATTCAATACACCAGTAAGCTCTTTAGACAATAGCCGTACGAGTCAGCTGAAGGCGATGGACAAGGTATTTATAAAAACTATACCTGAGTACGCGGAGCGGTATACGGTTACTTTGGCAGGCGAAGTTCAGTTTCCTGGTGAGTATGTGGTTAGAAAGGGAGAGACATTGTCACAGGTAATTCAGCGAGCAGGAGGCCTCAGCTCGAATGCATTTATAAAGGGCGCGATCTATACAAGGGAGCGTCTTGCAGAGTTGGAAGCTGAAAGACTGAAGGAAGCGGAAGCCCGCTTGAAGAGGGACTTGGTTTCACTGGAGCTGCAACTAGCTAGAGAGGGCAAACCAGGAGAGGAAATACTCCCGGCTGACTTAAGCACATTGGAAAATTTACTTTCCCAAGTTAAAGAAAGTAAGCCATTGGGTCGCTTGGTTATTGACTTGAATGCGCTGATGCAGGGAGATCAAAAACAGGATGTCATTCTTCAGGAGGGCGACAAACTAATCGTCCCACCAACTACGCAGTCTGTAACGGTTATTGGGGAAGTTCAGTTTTCCACCAGCCACATTTTTTATCAGAACCTTTCTGTTGAAGACTATATTAAACGCAGTGGAGGAGAAACTGCGCAGGCTGATGCTGGTCGTACATATGTTGTAAGGGCAAATGGTTCGGTTTGGCTCCCAGGAAGCTCCCCCTGGTTTAGTCAAGGCGCTGAGAAAGTGGGTCCAGGAGATACTATTGTTGTGCCTTTGGAGACAGACCGGCTTAGCAAGTTGCAGCTATGGACTAACGTCAGTCAGATCTTCTATCAGATCGCATTAGGGGCGGCGGCGGTGGCGAGTTTATAGGGAGAGTAATTTCTTGGTATATCTATACTAACGTAGTTATTGTTACTTTAGTCAGGAGGGAATATGGAGAGATCATCTATCCAATCAGGAAGAAAAATTATCTTCTCAGTGGACTATTGAACTATGGAAAGAAAGACTTTTCCTGTTATAGAGACATATAAGGATAATGAGGTCAGCCTCAGGGATATACTTCTCACTCTGTGGAAGGGAAAGTGGATAATTATATCCCTTACAGTATTGTCTTTGGTTGCCGCCTTAGTAATGGCAAAAAATCAACCTAATATATATAAGTCATCTATATTGTTAGTCCCGGCCCAGGAGGAGCAAAAAGGAGGACTTGCAGGAATTGCGGGTCAATTTGGAGGGTTGGCCAGCATTGCAGGGATAAATATTGGCGGAGGGAAGTCTGATGTGGCTGAGGCGTTGGCTATCTTGAAATCTCAGGAATTTCTGACGCGCTTCTTAAAGGATGAGCAGATTAAGTCCTCTTTGTTCATTGAGAATTGGAATAAAGAAAGTGGCCAGTGGGAGAAAAAAGACTCTTTTCTGGGTAGTCTGTGGGGGAGACTTAAAGGTGATTCGAATCCCAAAGACCCTTCATCGCTTGAGCCTTCGTGGCAAAAAACGTATCAGCTTTTTATAAGCAAGCATCTAAGTGTATCAGAAGATCCTAAATCCGGGTTGGTGACCGTTTCGGTGATGGCCTATGAGCCGGAAGACGCTGCGCATTGGGCGGCACTACTGATTGATAAGCTTAATAGCCATGTCAGGCTGCAAAAAAAAGCTGAAGCTGAAAGAAGCATAGAATATCTAAACAACCAGATTAAATTAACTTTAAACGCGGAAATGCAACGGGTTTTGTATCAGTTGGTCGAGGCGCAGGCGAAGGTGGCTATGCTGGCTAGCGTCAGAGACGATTATGTTTTCAGGGTGATAGATCCTGCCTTTATTCCTGAGCAGAAATATAAACCGAATAGATTTCAAATGGTTATTGTCGGCGGTATCGCTGGATGCGTTTTTGGCGTTTTACTGGTTCTGTTTATTCAAATTATTACTGAAAAAAAACAAAGTGAATGAGCCTGAGTCTGCTGTTCTTGAACTATCACTTTTCACATAAATGATATGAGGGCTCCTCAAGCTAATGTGTGGAATAGGCGGTTTTTATTATAAACCATTACAGAGCATGCCGCCGAATGGCGCTGCGCTGTTACAAGGAATGTTGGCGAAACAGCGGCATCGCGGTCCAGACGCATCTTCCTATTGGCTTAACGACTCCCAAACAGTAGGACTCTGTCACTCCCGGCTGGCTATAGTCGACTTATCTCCACAAGGGAACCAACCCATGCACAGCTATTGTGGAAAATTGACTGTAGTTTTTAATGGGGAAATATATAACTACAAAGAGTTAAGAACTAAATATGAGGCGCTGGGCTATACATTCAACACCCGCTCTGACACTGAGGTTTTGCTGGTCGCTTACCAAGCGCGAGGAAAGTCTTTTCTCGAAGAGCTAAGAGGAATGTTTTCTCTAGCTCTATTTGATCATCAAAAAAGTATCTTGATTTGCGCGCGAGACCCTATAGGAAAAAAGCCTTTTATATACGCTGAAACTAAAAGCGGATTTTATTTCTCTTCTGAAATTCCGGCGCTAGATATGGTCAAGGATGTTGATAGATGTATTGACCACAATGCGTTAGCGGCAATGCTCTTACATAATCTACGTCACATTCCTGAGCCCCACACAGCATTTCAAGGGGTGAAAAAGCTGCGTCCGGGACACGCCATTGTGGTTTGCGAAGGACGTTTAGAGTCGATGTGGCGCCACTGGAGCCCTGCTCCTGGAATGGTGAAAGGCGCTGGCGAACTGCGGGAAATTATTGAAAATGCAGTCGCAATCAGGTCACAAGCTGATGTGCCTGTTGGTGCGCTGTTATCTGGCGGAGTCGATAGCTCAGCTATTGTCGCAATGATGAAAAAGCATACAAGTCACACTATTCGCACCTATGCTTTTGGTTCCGGACCTGGTGATGAGGACTTATGCCGGGCGAGAAAAATGGCGAAATATTTTGGTGTGCGGCATAAGGAATTTTACTTCGACGCTAATCGGCAGTTTCAGGTTTTTAAAAGTATATTGGCGACTTTCGGTGAGCCGATAATGCTGTTGCCATTGATACATACTTATGAAATGTCTGAAGCGATTCATGAAGACGGGATTAAAGTCGTGATGAGCGGCAATGGCGCTGATGAATTGTTTTTTGGATACACCGGGCACTTTCATACCGCGAAAATATCAAGGTTGCTGAATGGCGTAGCTCTGTTTCTTGCGTGCGCCCGCGTCGCTCCGGATAGTTGGAGAAAAGGGCCTCTGAAGTTTCTACTGGAAAGGCCGGGGCTCAGAAAGGCTGCATATTATAGATATAAAGCTGCTGAGCAATGGCCTTTAATTATACCGCCGGACATAGCTCGGACTATGCTGAACTATGTGTCTGAGGAAATGAGTTACTGGGGGCCGCTGCTGCCAAATAAAGACTTTATTGACGAATCTAATTACTTGGCGCTGTTAATTGAGAACTCGCACTCTATAACAATTGCGTCAGACTTGCCCGCTATGATGGCGTCAGTAGAGTTCCGAGCCCCTTTTCTTGATAGGGAAGTTATTTCCGCCGCTATGGGAATAAGCTATAGAGATAAGGTGCGCAAAGGGGGCAGCGGGGTAGGTCTGAAACATATTCTCAGAGAAGCAGTTAAAGACTTAATACCAGAAGAAATACTTTTTGCGCCCAAACGTGGCTTTGGTATGGGTATTCAAGAAGAAGATGTTCTGAAAGGCCCCTGGCGTCAAATTGGAGAGCGGATTTTTGCAGAAGCGGATGATTGTGAGGGAATGTTTGACGCAAAAAACTTGAATAGTGTCTGGAGCCGATATCTAGGAGGAGACAGCCACGTTGACACCAGCACCGTAGCGAGACTCTTCGCCATTCAACTGTGGAGGAATCATGAGAGCGCTAACTTCTGAAGCGGAGGCCCTTTGGCGGGATTTTTTGAATAACTCTGATAACAGAGGACATGCTGAGCGAAACTTACAAGGAGAAAACCTCCAGCGCCATTATGAAGCATGCTCTCAGTCATCGCGTGGCGTTGTTAGGTGGGTCTCTCAGTTTGCCGACAGAAATCATGTAAAAAGTATCCTTGAAGTCGGCTCGTCTATTGGCATGAATTGCATTGCGCTTGCTGAAGAGTATCCAGAGGCTAGGGTTACGGGCATTGAACCGGAAGGTGAGGCTGTCAAAGTGGCTGAAGCCCTATCCAAGGACGTCGCCTCCTGCCGGTTCATTCAAGGTTTTGGCGAAAACATGCCTTTTGAGGATGGTGAGTTTGACCTGATTTTATGCAGCACTGTTATTGAGCATGTCAAAGACGTAGATAAGGTCATAAGCGAAATGTCGCGGGTGCTATCGAAGAATGGGGTCATATATATCGAAGCGCCAAACTATATATGGCCTTATGAGCCCCATCTACAGATATGGACGGTTCCAAAGCTGGGTAAGAAATGGATGGCGTTGAGTGCTCTGGCGCAAGGTAAAAGCAGGCATATTCAGTTTCTAGACCATTTGCAGCTGGTAACGCCTCATCAGATCAGGAGGCTGTTACTGAAAAATGGACTTCTTGTTAGAAATGTATTTTCGGAAAAAGTGGAGCGATCACTATTGGGAAATTCTATTGAAATAAAGGCCTATCCTGGAATTGCAAAAGCCCTGCGCTTTATGAACAAGTTAGGTATAGCTAAGTCCATAATTAATATTATTTTTACTATAGGGCTTTACCCAAGTCTTATGTATGTCGCAAAAAAGGGATAGTGCGTTGTTTGCCTTGGCGTCAATAAAAATAATAAAGCCGTACCTAAGCACTCTCTCAAGTGGTTATGTTCTCATGTTTGTAACAATGTTGGCTCAGCTTGTTACCATACCCTTATATCTTGGTAGTTACGAAAAATGGGGTTTTGGCGTGATATCCATGATGCTGGCGGTAGTTCCCCTTATGGCGCTGGGTATAACTTGGGTTAGTGGCGGTGGAATGCGGTTAATGGGGGAGGCTGTAGCAAAAAACGATATAGTCGGCGCTCGTCGGATTTATTCGGCCTCTAAATATTTGTTTACATTATATGGGGTTGTTGTCGCTTTTATTTTAGCTGCGATAGGCATTTCTTTTCAGGATTACTGGATTGATGATGCTCCAAATTATTATACAAGAGAAGACTTGCATTATTTGATAATAAGCTTTTGTGTATATATTGTTGTCCAATATGAGTTTTCCTCTGAATTGGCAGCATTCGCAGCGACAAAGAAGCAGCATGAAGGGAATATTATTCAAATTATTAACCCAATAGTTATGGCTGCCGCTGTATATGTTATGATTTTGTTTGGGGTTGGAATTCAGTCTGTTTTTATTTCAATGACTTTAGGCTACTTGGTGATGCGTGTATGTACTCATTATTATTGGCGTCGGGTTTCAACGTATGGGAACTATGTTGTTCTATTAAGTCCGGATAGGGAACAAATAGAAGCAACGGCTGATATGCTTAAAGATTATGCTGTGAGCTATTCCATATATGGAGTGTTACTGCTTTTTCTTTTTTCAGACGTCATAATTGTAGGGTATTTAATGGGAGCGGAAGCTGCTGCTACTCTCGCTCTTATTTGGAAAATTCCCAACCTTCTTATGCAGACGCTATGGCGGGTGCCTATTTATGCTGAGCCTTATGTTATTCATATGGATGCTAAAGGTGAAATGGAAAAACTACGAAGTCTATTTAAAAAAGGATTCTTTGCATACTCCTTAATGTGTTTCATTGCTGCATCTGTTTTTTACATTATAGGGGAGGATGTTTTGCAATTATGGGTGGGGAATATTCCGGATTTAAAGGGCGATTTTAAATTTTTGATGTGCGCTGGCGCAATATTTTTTCTAAGCCTTTCGCGATGGCCAATTAGTTTTCTTTATGCGATGGTTAAACTACGTATGCTGATAAAAGTTATGGCAGTGGAACTGTTAGTTAAAGTTTTTTTTGTGATATTTTTTTATAACTACCATGGGTTTATTTCTCCTATCGTTGCTATTAATGTTGAGTACATTTTAGGATTGGCTCTGGCATATTATTTCATAATAAAAAGAGAGAGATTGGCCTGATGAAGATGCTAGCAATTCATGTCGGTCATAATTCCACTGTCGCAGCGATGGAAGATGGTGAGATTAAAGGCGCATTAAGTCAGGAAAAACTGGATAACAAGAAAAACTCGGCTGACTTTCCTATTGATGCTATTCAGGCGCTTTGCAATGAGTTGGGTTGGCGTACGGATGAGATTGATAAGGTATTAATAGCAAGTCTGGAAGTGTTTCCTGAGATATGCTACGACTATTTGTTCGGTTCCACACCAGAAACCCAAACTTCGTTAAGTATCGCAGAACTTATAAAGAAAGCTGAGAAAGGAATTGCGGGACGCATAGCGCCTAAAGCATTCGACAGGCTAAGGACAATGCGAGCAAATCAGCTGAAAGAAATGGGGGGAGAGGAACTTCAAGCTAATATAAAAAAGGCTGGGCTGGAATGTAAAGCTGTAGAGCATATTGAGCACCATACCTGTCATGCTCGTGCGGCCTTCCATTCTTTTGCTTCTACGCCTTCATCAAAAGACGCGCTTATTTTTACTTTGGATGGTAGTGGCGACGGTTTGTGTGCGACTGTCAGCATTGCTCGCGCCAACGGGAGGTGGGAGAGAATAGCCGAGACGCCGATGAGATCTTCCCTGGGAGGAATATACAGTAACACCACGCGATTTCTGGGCATGAAGATCTTGGAACATGAATATAAAGTTATGGGACTGGCTCCTTATGCTAAAAGCTACTATATGAAAACCTATGAAAGGTTATTCAAGCCAGTCATAGATCTGGACCCACTAAACTCGCTTAGCTTCGCTGCTAAAGTGGATACGACAAAATTCTATGATTACCTAGTTGAGAATGCAGTTGGAGAGCGTTTCGATAATATCGCAGCTGCATTACAGCATCTGACTGAGGACCTGTGCGTTAGATGGGTTAAAAAAGGTATTGAGAAAACTGGGCTGCGGAATATATATGTCGGCGGCGGAGTCTTTATGAATGTCAAATTAAACCAGAGAGTTAAGGATTTGGCTGAAGTTGATACAGTGTGCTTTATGCCTTCATGTGGGGATGAGTCAAATCCTATTGGGGCGTGTTATGACTATGCGGCGAGAAACCGTCAGCCTACCAAGCCCTTAAAAGACCTGTTTTTAGGTATTGGCTACTCACGCGTAGAGTTGGTCAACTATATAGAGAAGACTCGACTGAGTGAGAAGTATCAAATTCAGGAATTCGATGATATCGAGCTGAAAATAGCGCAGTTGCTTGCAAGTAAAAATGTAGTCGCCAGATTTCATGGGCGATGTGAGTGGGGCGCGCGCTCTTTGGGTAATAGGGCGATATTGGCGCACCCAAGTTATATGGAAAGTTTCTATATTGTGAATGACTTAATTAAGTCGAGAGACTTTTGGATGCCATTCGCCCCCAGTATTTTGGAAGAGAGCGCGCCTCTCTATCTGCAGAACTATGATCCCGATAAGTCTGAAGCGCCCTATATGATATGTACATATCAAGCGACGGAACAAGGCGTTTCGGAATTGCGGGCGGCAATTCACCAAGGTGATCATACGCTTAGGCCGCAAGTTGTTAAAAAGTCGATAAATCCTGACTATTACAAGCTGATTAATGAGTTTAAGAGCCTTTCTGGCGTAGGAGCTGTTTTGAATACGAGCTTTAATCTCCATGGCTATCCATTAGTGGCTACGCCGGGCCAGGCGATCATGACATTTGAAAACTCAGGGTTGCGCTACTTGGCGCTCGGAACGTTCTTGATATCAAAAGTTTAACTCTGTTTATTTCTCTGACAAAGGTGCGCAATTATGAACGACATTGTACGGCTCTCAGAAGATAGAGTAGCTTACTTTGATCATGACTCCACTGCTGTACATGCTGTTTCTCCAGTTGTAAACATAGTTCGCTCCCTTTTGGGAAGTCCGACTTCAGTAAACTTACTTGATGTCGGAGGAGGAAATGGGACTTTTTTAGATACCATGCTGAACTCTATGCCGGAATCAAGAGGGACAATTGTCGAAATGAGCCCGGCAATGGCTGGCAAAAACGCATCTCGTCATAACAAAGTAGTTGTGTGTGATAACTACTTGGATTGGGCAAATAGAAAGCTAGATAGCGATGAGAGATTTGACGTCATATTTTTCAACTTTGTACTTCATCACTTCGTTGGAGATAGTTGGGGTTCCTCGGTGGAATTGCAGAGAAAAGCCTTGGAAGTGTCTAAAAGCCTACTTAAAGAAAACGGCGTTATTGTCGTGTACGAAATTCACTATAATGGTGGTGTATTTGACGAAATAACAAGCAAAATTATATATGGTGTTTCATCTAGTAGAATATTGGCGCCAGTTGCCAAAATTATGGGATCTAATACTGCAGGGTTTGGCGTATGTTTCCATTCTGAACCTTTTTGGATAGATCTATTTTGTAAGCAAGGATTGGTATGTAAGAAAGAGTATGTGATTATGAAAGGTGTTTTTAGGGGGGTGTTACCAAAAATACATAAGTTTCTCCTAAACATTAAAAGCATGAATTATAAGATCCACTTTATTGGAAGTGAGTAGAGATGCTTTTAGCTTTTCTGGCTACTTCTTGTGCTTTAATTGTTGGCCTTTGGCTATACGATACATACCGTGTTGGAATTTCTAAATCCTGCTTAAATCATTTTTGGTTTTTTTCATTGTTATGGATAATCTATTTTCCTTTTAGAGGGGTATTAATAGATCAAGGGATCATATCTCTTCAAGTTACTAGGGACTGGCAGGAATCAGATCTTGTTACCTCACTTTTTGTTGCATCTTTGTTCTGGATTTTTGTACTGATTGGGTATTTGTCCTTGAAAGGAGCTAATCGAGATTTATCAGTAAAAGGAGGGCCGCGGATACAGTTTTCAAGTTTCAAGATACTTCTTCTTGTTGGGCTTGCATGGGCGTTCTTGTTTAGTAGAGTTATTCACGAAGGTGTTTTTGTCCCTTTTCATGGCAATGAGCAAAATGAGATGAGAACCGGAGGGGGGCATATATTTTTGTTTTCGGAACTATATTCGAATGCTTTTTTTTCTTATATATGCATATTCTTGATATACAAAAAAAAGCCGGCTTCAGATGGCGCATTTTTATTGGTTGTCTCTGCGGTTCTGCTCACATCTCTTGCAATGACTGTAGCATTAGCCTCTAGGCGAATAATATCAATGACAATTTTTGTTTTGGCGGTGTGCTTTGTTGTGAGAAGAGGAAAGGGGACTTTTCTTGCACCTGCGCTAATACTTTCTTCAATTTTTCTTGCGCCGCTACTTCATACTTTGAGATATACAGACCCATATTTACTTATATCTGATGATGTGTCTGTTTGGAAGATTATACTTAATACATTTGTACTGAGAAACTTTCTCACCTCGTTATCCTCCTCATTTGAAGGTATCGATCACTTGGCGGCATTTCTGGAAAAGTCTGATCTCAATCAGCTTCTTTTTGGCGTCGATGGTGGTATGGCTTGGGTGTTCAATCTTCTTCTAGGAGCTGTTCCCAGAGCCATTTGGTCCAGTAAACCAGAAATATATGGAAGCATATCTGAGCAGCAGTTCCTTTATCCATGGATGTATGAAAATGGTTCTGCTACTACAACGCTGCCCTCTAGTTTTGTTGTTGATTTTATCTTTGGGATGGGAATATTTGTTGGGCTCTTGATTTCATTTTTTATGGGGAGACTATTTAAAGTTCTTTATATCAAGATGTGGATGCTGGAAGAAAATTACGCAGGGAAAGCTATATCTATATTTATTCTGGCTAATTTGTTTAATATTGTCAGGGGGGGCACAGGCTTTGCTCAGCCATTAATAATATTTTTAATCGCTTCTGTAATCGTATTAGGTGCTGGTCGGGTGTTCAGGGAATCCAAGTCTATAATTAAAGCGGTGTTAAATTTTAATGGAGATAGTCTTAAAAGTGATGCTGGGAATGGTTTGACTATAAGGTAGGGTTGAGATTATGGATGCAATATATTTCTATCCCCATGGCTATTTTAGAGATCGACAACTTGACACGGTTAGGCACTGGCCGGGCGAAGTCGCTAATCCTGACGTAGGAAAGCAGTCAGGAAAACAGGTAACCTCAAAAAAGTCTGTTGCAAGTGCGGGAATAAAGTCCTGGGTTACCAGAATTCCTTTAATAAACTTCAAAACCAGGCCGAGAGAAATTGATAGTCATGTAGTTGTGTATGTCTGGGGGGCATTAGTTTTAACAGGTAAGTTTATTGTGGATTTAGATAATCCATATAGCTTAACGGGATATAATATACGTGCATTCAATTTGTATAAATATATTTTGAAAATAGTTCTTCTTTCTGGACGGTGTTTGCAAATTCGGTGTATGAGCCATGCTTGTCTTGAAAATCTGCGGCTAACACTTGGGGAAAAGGTCGCTGCCAAAGCTGTTGTAACTTACCCGTATATGCCTGTTGTTAGAAAATCGGAAGACATATTTGCCTCAGATGAAAGAAAAATTATAAAGTTTTTATATATATCAACTCAATTTGATATAAAGGGGGGGAGGGCTCTTGTAAATGCATTCTTGAATGCTTACAAGGATAACCCCAATATCACTTTGGAGATGATTACTCACCTGCCTGAGCAATATAGAGCTGCTGTCGCGAGTTGTCCTGGCATAAGTCTCCATCCTGCCGAGTTTAGCAGGCAGGAAATAGCGGAGAGATTTATGAGTCACTGTGATGTGCTGATTCATCCAACTTATGTGGACTCATTTGGTATGGTGGTGTTAGAGGCCATGTCATATGGAATGGCCTTAATCGCCACAGATGTGTACGCCATATCCGAGATGGTTAGAGATGAGAAGAACGGCATTTTATTAGAGCCCCCAGTATCTATATGGAATAAATATCTTCCCTCCTATTACTACTACAAACTGGGAAAAATTAAATCCTTGATTGAAAAGGCGGATGACACATTATTTTCGCATAGTCTGGAGAAGGCGATTTTATATGTGGCGGAGGATAAAGAGCGCTTACTGCGTTACAGAAGGAATAGCCTTCGAATATTTTTGAAGGAGTTTAGTCGACATGCTGCTTAGTGTCATTGTTCCAGCATTTAATGCCAGCGAGACTGTCCGAGCGACCTTGAAAAGTATAAGTGTCGCCCTTGGTAACGCTGACTTCGACGTAGAAGCGGTGGTGGTTGATGACGGTAGTGATGACGGTGTTTTGCTCGCGGCTGCGGTGACGGAGTTTCCATTTGTGCGCTTGGTTAGGCATGAAGTAAATAAAGGTATGTGCGCTGCGCGAAACACTGGAATAAAGGCCAGTCGTGGCGATTTTGTTACGATTCTGGACGCGGATGATGAGTTTGTCGAAGGCTGGCCGGATCGTCTTGCCTCTATTATTTCTGAGTGGCCGCAGGATTGCTTATTGTGCTACAGCGCATGTGTAAACTCTAACGGCGTTTCTACTGTGTCTGAACCGAATTATAGAGGGAGACTGACATACGAAGATCTTCTTAACGAAAGGCGCTCTGGGGAATATTTGCCTGTTTTTCGTGGAAATTTTGTAAGAAGTCAACTATATCATGACTTAGGATTACGCAAGTCTTGTGGAATAGTAAGTTACTTATATTTTGCAAGAGAAAGTAACTTTTGGGTTACGCCTATTGTGTTGAGGATATATCACGATCAAAGGCAGGGATCTGTTTCCAGCGGTTGGTTAACAGAAAAGAAAGCCAGAGAAACCGCCTTATGTTACGAGAGACTATTTCAGGAATTCAGCGCTGAATATCGGCGATATGCTCCTAAAGTCTATCACACCAAAATGTTGCGCTACGCCATATATCGAAAAGTCGGGAACTTATCTGGCGTATGGACGCCCTGGTTGCGCGGTTTTTCCTTTCGAGCTGTGCCTGAATTTCTAGCTACGGCTTTCATTCTTGTTATGGGGGAGGGGGTAATGCGCCCTCTTATAATGTTCGCACGTAGAATCGGAGTGCTGAGAAAATATGGATAATACACTGGATGACTCTGAATTTTATGAAGATTTTTGGAGGGATGCGGGATACCAGTATACCTATGCGATGGATTCAGCGGTCAGGGACCGTTTCCCAGCGATTGAGAAAGTCTGGGGAGGGCTGAGGCGGCCGCACCGGGTTCTTGATTTCGGCTGCGGCAATGGAGTTCTGTCTTACTGGATGTATCAAAACAGCTTTGCTTATAAGGTGCTGGGCGTAGATGTAAGCAAAACCGGGGTTCGTAATGCGCACCGCGAGTTTGCGCAGCCAGGATTGGACTACAGAGTTATTACGTCACCGATGAACGTCAGACAGTTGGGCGCGTTTGATGCTGTGGTTTCTTCTCATGTGCTTGAGCATATTCCAGATGTTGATGAGGCGCTGACGTCATTAAAAGGAGTTGCTAAGTGGTATGTATTTGAGGTGCCTATAGAGGACTGTCTTTTCCAGACCCTTAAATGGACTGTGTTAAAGAAACCAAGACATGAGAATGCGCTTGGCCATGTGCAGTTTTGGACTCGGAAAAGCTTTCGTGACTTATTGTCCAGGCATGGGTACGTTGTCGTGCGCGACTATCATTACGCATCGGCGCCGTTTTCTCCTTATAACCCAAGCTGGGTCAGAATGATGGAAAAATTACTCCTGCGGACAGCTGGACTGAATCTGTACTCTAAAATCATGGCTACTCATTACGTTGTATTGGCATGCGAGAACCCCTGGAAATAATAACTGTAATTTCGTTTGAAAGGCTGAATTTCACTAATGAAACTAAAACCGGAAGAGTTGATAACAAATGCTTTTAGTATAAGCCTGTCTCACCGCTGCATCTCTATTGTGTTATTGGGGCGGGAGGCCAATTGATTAAAATACGGCTGGTTGTAATTAAATAATACGGATGACACGAGAGAAGCCTTTCTGTGAAAGTTTTAATATTATTTACCAGTAGTGAATTAGGCGGGGCGGAGCGTAGTCTGACTAAAATGGCCCGAGCGGCTACACAATCAACTCCAGAGGTTAAGTATTTCTTGGGTACGCTGGATGGAGAAGGGCCATGGTGTGAATGGTCTACTGGAATAGGTATGTCGCCACTTCCATTTGGAAGGCGTGAAGGAAGACATGGGCGGATAGGACTATTGGCGGTACTTAGCGCTATCAGGTTCGTTCGAGAAAGAAATATAGACATTATATATACTATCGGTTTCCGTTCTTCTGTTCTTCTTAGAGTATTTAGATGGTTTATGCCGGGTGTGAAAATTGTTCAAGGCGTTAGGTGGAACCCGAATTCAACAAGTAGATTGGATGTTTGGTTCCGGCGCATAGAAAGTTGCGCGCACAGAATAACTGACGCTTATATCACCAACTCAGCTGCGGCGTACAATACTTTACTTAAACTTGGCGTTCCCAGAGACAAACTTACTACGGCCTACAATGGTCTAGATGCTATGCCTTCTGCTGCAGACTCGCGGATACAGACTCCTCCTGTCGTCATTACAATCGCAAATTTAAATTATCGAAAGGGGTATGAACTATACCTGCACGCCATCTCGAAAGTAGTGACGGAGGTCCCTTCCGCTCAGTTTATATTTTTGGGGAGGGATGACATAAAAGGGGTCATTCAAGGCAAGATAAGCTCAATGAACCTGGATGGATGGATCACATACGCAGGGTTCCAGCAGGACGTAAGCTCTTATCTTCGGTCGTCCTCTTTGATGGTATTGCCCTCGCTTTATTGTGAAGGATGTCCTACTTCCGTTATGGAGGCGATGAGCCACGGGGTGCCAGTAGTGGCTTATGCAATAGATGGTATTCCTGAGTTAGTGGAGTCTGGAAAAGAGGGTTTTTTGATTGATCAGGTTGGCGATATTGACGCATTGGCGGACGCTATCGTCAACATCTTGAGAGATCCGGAGTTACGAAGCGAACTATCTGTCGCCGCCAGATCAAAGGCGGAAACCAGTTTCTCTATCGTCACCTGTTGTAAGTCTCATGAGGTTTGTTGGAACAAACTGATCAGCCAGATAGAACCACTGGCCGCCTATGACGGGAAGTAAATAAGGCGGGGGGTTAAAGGAATAAAGGTTTATGCTGCGCTAGCCGATAGCGCCGCGATAATGTGGAAGCTCCTGTTTATGTGTGGAATCTTTGGTTGGATTGGCGCTCGGTTAAATGTGCAACACGCGAATCAAATGCTGGACCAGTTGGCGCATAGAGGGCCGGATGATCGTGGGGAATGGTTTTACCCCGAACATAAAGCCTGGCTTGGGCATCGTCGTCTCTCTATTTTAGATTTAAGCCGCGCAGGCAGGCAGCCCATGCTGAGTGAAAATGGGCGTTGGGCGCTGACCTTCAATGGAGAAATATATAATTTCAGACAAATAAGGCGTCAGTTGTTGGACATTGGTTGTCATTTTACAGGAAGTTCGGACACGGAAGTTTTATTAAGGAGTATCGAGCAATATGGCGTCATGGAGACTTTAGAGCGGCTGGTCGGAATGTTTGCTTTCGCCGCCTATGATGTTAGCGATAGAAAACTTTATTTGGCGCGCGACCGTATGGGGGTCAAACCGCTGTATTACACTGTCAACGGAGAGGAAATCGCCTTCTCCTCTGAGCTGGGGCCTCTAAGGCGATTGCCTTGGTTTGACGCTCAGTTAAATAGTGATGCGATGCATGCTTACTTTCGGTACTTGGCTGTACCCGCTCCGGTTTCTATTTTTAAACAGATATTAAAATTAAAGCCTGGTGTTGTGATCGAATGGTCTCAATCGTTGGGAGTGAGAGAGCGCGCTTACTGGTCAGTTACTGAATCTGTCAGTAAAGGGCTGCTGAGTAGAAAGGAAAAAGACCCTCTCGATATTTCAAGAGCTGCGGACGAAATGGAGTCGCTTCTCAGTGAAGCAGTATCCCTAAGGATGGTTTCTGATGTGCCGTTAGGAGTTTTTTTATCTGGTGGAGTGGACTCCTCGCTTGTCGCTGCAATGATGCGCAAACTGTCAGATAAGGATATTTCCTCCTTTTCTATCGGCTTTGAAGAGCAGTCACACGACGAGTCGGGTTATGCGAGAGACGTGGCGCGCAGTTTGCGGCTTAAACATCACGAAGCCGTACTAACGGAGCGTGATGCGATAGATTTAGTTCCTGAAATTGCCGGCGCACAAGATGAACCATTTGCTGACAACAGCGTTATTCCCACTTATCTATTAAGTAAATTCACGCGTGAAAAAGTCACGGTAGCGCTTTCAGGCGATGGGGGGGATGAACTGTTCGCCGGATATCCCCGTTATTTTTGGGGCGATCGAATAAGTTCGTTAAGAAAGATATTGACCCCGCTGGGGGCGAGGGCGGTAAGCGGATTATTGAAATCTGCGCCTGTTTCTTTTTGGGACGGATTTATTCATCGCTTGACGAGTGGGCGGTATACCGGCAGCGAGGGGTTGGCCTATAGGGTTCGTCGATTCGCCGACTATCTTTCCATTCCAGAAAGTGAGGCGTATAGAAAGATCATATCAGTTTGGGATACGCCTGGTATCTTGGTTGGCGTAAGAGAGTTGCAGGATCTGGGGTCTTGCATTGATCAATATCCTGACATCCCATGGTCTGAACAGATGATGGCTTGTGATCAGGAGCATTACTTGCCCAACGATATTTTGATGAAAGTAGATTGGGCGTCTATGCGATGCTCTCTGGAGGCGAGAGAACCTTTGCTTGATCATCGTCTGGTCGAGTGGTCTTGGACTTTGCCTTTTCGATTAAAAAAAGCAGATGGCGTGGACCAGGGCAAACGGGTGATGAGGGAGTTGCTGTATCGGTATGTGCCGTCGCACCTGATAGAACGGCCAAAGAAAGGGTTCGGGCTACCTATGGATCGGTGGCTTAGAGGGTCCCTCCGCGATTGGGCGGAGTCTCTCTTGGATAGAACGGCGATGGAGCGCTCCTGTCTGATAAATTCCGATTATGTGACGAATATGTGGAGACGCCATATAGGCGGAGAAAACTTCTCTTCACGATTATGGACAATACTTGTGTTTAGAAGTTGGGAAGAGAGAGTTTTGCTGAGCCGTAGAAAAGAAGTAGTTGCTCCACCGGTGGCGCTCGTTTGATAGGGCGATTCCGGAATACCCGTAATTATAAAACTACTAAGGGGGTGTCTGGTGTGTGGTATAGCAGGCTTTTGGGATACTGCGACGATAACTAAAAAACCGGAAAGCGTATTGCGCAATATGGCGAACGCCATTCGCTATCGGGGCCCAGATGATTTTGGCGTATGGCATGACCCGACCACAGGGATTGGTCTGGCGCACCAAAGACTATCTATCCAGGATTTATCTGAGTTAGGCCATCAGCCTATGACATCGCAAAGTGGGCGATATACCATTATTTTTAATGGTGAAATTTATAACTTTATTTCATTGCGAACTGGACTGGAGAAAATCGGGTATAAGTTTCATGGCCACTCTGATACAGAAGTTATACTTGCATTAATTGAAGAAAGAGGAATAGAAGACTCCTTAAGGGCAATGGTGGGAATGTTTGCTATCGCTCTATGGGATAAATTTGCAGATAAGTTATATTTGATTCGCGACCGTTATGGTGAAAAACCTTTATACTATGGCGTATGTGAAGGTGTCCTGTTGTTTTCTTCTGAGTTGAAGGCTATAAGGGCTCACCCCTGCTTTAATAGTGATATTGACAGAGATGTTCTGTCGACATATTTAAGATTTAATTACATACCTACCCCCTATTGTATTTATAAAGGGTTTAGAAAAGCCGTTCCGGGTACTTATCTTGTATTTTATGCTGGAAACTTTTCTCAGCCGGAGTGCGTTAGTTATTGGACTGTGTTTGATGACGCCAATTCACCACGAGATTCATTTTCCGGCGATGACCATGAGGCAATTGATAAATTAGAGCAGGTGTTGCTGGATACTATCAGCGACAAGATGATTGCGGATGTGCCCTTGGGGGCTTTCCTATCTGGCGGCGTCGATTCCTCAACAATTGTGGCGCTGATGCAAAAGCAAAGCCGAAGGAAGGTAAGAACGTTTTCTATTGGCTTTCATGAAGATGCTTACAATGAGGCTCACTATGCGAAAGAGGTTGCGTCCTATCTGAATACCGAACATACAGAGTTATATGTAACGCCTGAGATGGCGCAATCAGTTATTCCAGACTTACCTTTAATATATGACGAGCCATTCGCTGATGTATCCCAGATACCGACATATCTCGTTTCTCAGCTTGCGCGGCAGCATGTAACTGTTTCGTTGTCTGGAGATGGGGGAGATGAACTTTTTGGCGGATATACCAGGTATTCTTGGGCGACGAGCATTTGGAGGGCAATGAGATATGTTCCGCTGCCGTTTCGGCGGGCGGCTCAGGCTTTAATCAGCGGCGTGTCTGTTGAGCGGTGGAACAGCGTTGCGAGCCTCATAAGTCCATTGACGCCATCACAATTCAAACATTCGCATCCTGGAGATAAACTTCATAAGTTAGCTGGCGTTCTCAGTTCTACGAGTGGAGTCGATGTATACCGCTACTTAGTTTCTCAGTCTAAAAGCCCAGACCTTCTAGTAAAAGGAGGTAGGGAGTTGCCCACTGCATTGAACGATCCATCAGCTTGGGGGGCGTCCCTGGATTTCAGCGAGCAAATGATGTTGATGGATCAACTCAGCTATTTGCGTGATGACATCCTGACCAAGGTAGATCGGGCGGCGATGGCCGTAAGCCTGGAAACCAGAGTTCCCTTTCTGGATCATCGCGTTACCCAGCTTGCCTGGCGCCTCCCTTTATCTCTCAAAGTCAGAGATGGAAAGGGGAAATGGATTTTGCGGCAGGTTCTATACAAATATGTGCCAGAAAAACTTATTGAGCGTCCAAAAACCGGGTTTGGCGTGCCAATTGCTGAATGGCTGAGAAGGGATCTGAGGGAGTGGGCTGAGTCGCTTCTATCCCCTGAAGCGTTATCAGTCTCGGACTGTTGGAATATTGATGTGGTCAGGGGCAAGTGGATCGAGCATGTGACAGGAAGGAGAAATTGGTGGTATGAAATTTGGGGTGTGCTGATGTTCCAGGCATGGCGCTTTTCCATTGATGATCGATTTGTCACCGGTGCGAAGAGCTTTAAGAAAGAGGTGGAAGCGAATACGTAAAGGAATACGATAATGAACAGAAAAATAATATTTTGTTCTAATACTTCCTGGTATTTATTCAAGTTCCGACGATCTACAATCGTCAGGCTACTCAAAGAAGGATGCACTGTGTATTGCCTTGCTCCTTACGATAACTATTCGAAAAAGCTATTAGAGCTTGGCGCTGAGTTTGTCGATATAAAAATGGACGGAAAGAGTATCAATCCATTCAAGGAACTCGGTGTCTTTTACGAAATATTTGGCGCTATTAGACGTATAAAGCCGAACTATGTATTTAATTTTACTCCTAAGATGAACCTATATAGTGGGCTTGTCTGCAGGACTATGGGGATACTTTATTCGAATAACATATCTGGTCTCGGCACAGCGTTTATTCACGACACTTTTGTTTACCGACTTGCTAGAAAGCTACTTGGCTTTTCCAATAAGGGGGCGCACAGAGTCTTTTTTCAGAATGAAGATGATAAATGCTTGTTTGAGCGGTTGAATCTCATAAAGCGGCAGGGCGTTGATATCCTGCCTGGGTCTGGGGTAAATACCGAAGAATTTTGTTTCTCCCCATTACCTGATGGTCCAATAGTATTCTTGATGATAGCGAGACTAATTGCTGATAAGGGCGTTCGAGAATTCGCTATGGCGTCTAAGGTGGTCAGGGAAAAGCATCCTGATGTTAAATGCATACTGGTTGGCCCGATGGGTGTAAGTAATAAAACCGCCATCTGTGAGGAGGAGATTACTGATTGGGAAAATGAAGGATGGATTGAATATCTAGGCTATCAAGAAGATGTCAGGCCATTGATCGGCCAGTCCCATGTTGTAGTGCTGCCTTCCTACCGCGAGGGGATGCCGAGAGTGATTCTTGAGGCGGCGAGTATGGGAAGGCCTGCTATAGTGACTGATGCTCCAGGGTGTCGGCAGTCAGTGGAGGCGGGGAGGACGGGGTTCCTCTGTCAGCTTCAGAGCGTGGAAGATTTAGCGCGAGTAATGCTTGAAGTTGTTGAGCTCGATCGTAAGCGGCTTTCACAGATGGGAATGGCTGCCCGCAGCAGGGTAGAAAAAGCATTCTCGGAGGTCTATGTCATTAATCGTGCATTAGAATGTGTTGAATTCTTGTGCTGATAAGGGCCAAGAATTTAATTCTATCTCCCGTCTGGAAAAACCTAAGCAAAAAAATAGAAAGCGTCTAAGCTGAATAATACGAATCCTATCAGGTCGGACATAGATCTGATAGTTCCTATATCTAAGGTGGAGCCCTGCTTGAGCGGTCTATTTGGGCGCGATTTATAGTGGGAAGTGGAAGTACAAGTTCCGGATTGGGATTGCGACTTGCGCAATGCAGGTTAAGTCACCGGAAAAAGCCAAGAAGTTAAGTAGTACCAGCTCTTTGACGTTCGCGCTCTATGCGCGGGGGCGTTCTATTAGCTGTATTTACTCATCTCTGGCCAGGCCAGAGCACCATTAACTGGTTCTATTCGAAGAATAAGAAGGGTGTATGGACGCGTTATTTCAGTTGGCTTTCTACAGTTTGGTGTTGGTAGGGACAATTGTTCTGCATAAAATTTTGATTCCGATGTCGCAAAAGTTGGAACTGGTCGATGTGCCGGGAGGACGCAAGGCTCACGATGGAAAAGTTCCCTTAGTCGGCGGCGTAGCTATGTTCTTCGGGTTTTGCGTTAGCGGCGTCATCCTCACTCACGGAAACGAATACTTCCTGCTCTTACTTGTCGCATTGGTAATTATCTTAACGACTGGCATTCTGGATGACTTAAATGAGTTGGGAGTGAAAACGCGCTTTGCCGCGCAAACTGCAGCAACCATGGTCATGATGATTTTTGGCGGAGTATCTCTGCAGAGTATGGGGAATCTCGTCGGAGTTGGGGAGGTGACTCTTGGCGTGTTGGCATTGCCTGTTACTGTGTTCTGCGTCGTTGGGGTGATAAATGCCCTCAATATGGCGGATGGAGTAGATGGGTTGGCGGGGGGAGTTAGTCTTGTCACCTTTATTGGATTTTATGTTCTAAGTCTGTTTGGAGGGGATGGACTTTTTAAGTCAGGCATACTCCTCTTATACATAAGCGTTATAGCGGCATTTCTCTACTTTAATATGCGTGGCCCTGGACAGCCTAAAGCTCGGGTGTTTATGGGGGACGCTGGCAGCATGTTTCTCGGGTTCTCAATAGCATGGTTTTCCATAGATTTGTCACAAGGCGATCATCAGGTTATGAGGCCCGTAACCGCTCTATGGGTTTTCGCAGTCCCATTATTCGACACTTGTAGAGTCATGGCGAGAAGAGTGAAGTTTGGGCGTTCGCCTTTTACTGCAGGTAGAGACCATATTCATCATATTCTTCTGGATCATGGCATTTCTATTAGCCGAGCCGTTTTTATGATTGTAGGCGGACACTTCACCCTGGTCGCATTTGGCGTTGTAGGAGAAATAATGGGCATTCCTGAATATCTTATGTTTCCCTTGTTTATCTTTGCATTTATTGCGTACAGCTTGGTAGTGAATGTGCTTGATAGTAAGCGTGTGAAACACAGTTCTTCATTGTGACGATGGGCTGCAAATGGATTTGGCTACTCTAAACAATTTTGATCACTAACTAATACTGGATATTGCAAGGTATAATGCAAAAGGATTCGAAATAGAGACGTTAGTTCATCAATGAATGTTTTGATAACCGGTTGTACAGGCTTTGTCGGCTCCGCGTTGGCGGCTGAAGCCGCTTCGCGAGGCTACGTGGTGACTGGTACTTCCCGTAGCGCTGATCAGCATCCGCAGTTTCCCGGAAAAATGGAGTTGGCTCCAGCCTATGAGAACGATGGCTGGATTGGTTTACTGCGCGGAGTAGACGTACTTATTCATTGCGCAGCTCGAGTTCACCAAGTCAAAGAGGACGCAGCTGAACCGTTGGCGGAGTTTCGCGCAGCGAATACAGAGGCAACCCGACTGTTGGCGTCTTGGGCCGTTAAGGCTGGCGTTAAGAAGTTTATTTACCTCAGCACCATCAAAGTCAATGGAGAGGGTAGCTCTCCCGGACGGCCATTTACTCCATCGGACCCTCCAAACCCGCTTTCTCCTTACGCTATATCCAAGTGGGAAGGGGAGTGCGCTTTACGCGAGGTCGCTGCAGGGGCGGAGATGTCTTACGAGATAATTCGTCCACCTCTGGTATATGGCGAAGGCGCCAAGGGAAATCTGGCTATATTGGAAAAGCTGGCGAAGTTGCGTGCGCCTTTGCCATTAGCCGGAGTAGAAAATCGGCGCAGCTTAATCAGTCGTGAAAATCTGGTGGATGTTATTCTCCGCTGTGCGGAGGCCCTGAATGTTGAGCCGGGTGCGGGAAATGTATGGCTGGTTTCCGATGGCTACTCCGTAACCACCAGCCAGATTTACCTTTCTTTATGTTGCTCCATGAATATTAAAGGGCGAGTTTTCAGTCTTCCCGGTCCTCTTAAATCGCTTATGTTCCATGCGTTGGAACGCATTGGCATACAGGAAAAACTCTTCGGAAACTTGGAAGTAGATTGCTCGGCGACAATGTCGGGATTGAATTGGCGTCCTGCGCCGGGTATTCGATAATATTGGCATGAATCGCCGCCAACAGACGCTGTTGGCGCACAGACTGCGGTTGCCTCTTATAGAAAAAGGTCGAATTTATCTTTTCTCGCTAAGCACTTACCTTTTGAGGTAAAGGCGCTGGCTTCTATCAGTGGATTGCCGGTCCCATCAAAGAATTACAAAAAGCCGTGTTTCGGGTGAAGGGCCTCCGAAATTGCGGTTTTGCTATATAACGGTTTATTTATGATCGGCATCGAGCACATCAGTACGTATTTGCCAGAGGGACGAGTTAACAATCTGGAGCGTCAGGAGCAGTTCAACGTTAGTGAGACCTTTTTGACCGAGAAGACCGGTATGCGGTATCTGGCGGTAAAAGAGGAAGGGGAAGAGACCTCCGACTTGTGTGTAAAGGCGTTTCGACGTTTGGAGGGTGAGCTTGGGCCGCTTGCGAGCGATATCGAATGCCTTGTTGTCTGTACGCAAAACCCAGACGCCTATGGCGTTCCCCATGCTTCCGCAATAGTTCACGGCAAGCTCGGATTACCAGTTCATTGCGCCTGCTTTGACGTCTCTCTCGCCTGTTCAGGGTATGTCTACAGCGTCTCCATCGTGAAAGCCTTTATGGAAGCTAACGGCTACAAAAAAGGCGTTCTCATCACAGCGGACCCATATTCGAAAATTATCGATATGTCCGACAAAAATACCTCTCTTCTTTTTGGCGACGCCGCTACCGCCACTTTATTCAGCGATAAGCCTAAATGGCGGATTGGCAAATGCGTTTTTGGTACCGATGGCGCCCGCAACGCAGCCATACGCGTACGTGCGGAAGATCGGAAATTCGAGATGGCAGGTAGAGCAGTGCTCGACTTTTGCGCCAATGTCGTTCCTGAAAATATTCACGCCACTTTAGCTCAAAACGACTGTATTTTGGGCGACATCGACAAGTTCATCCTCCATCAAGGCAGCAAGTTCATCGTAGATATGGTGATCAAACGCATGAAACTTGACCCCGCCAAAGTTCCCTTCGAAGCCGCTGATTACGGCAACACAGTCTCTTCTTCCATTCCAATGATTCTCGCCAATGAGAAAATGGCTAAGAAAGTGGTCATTTCTGGGTTTGGCGTAGGCTTGTCTTGGGGGAGTTGTGTACTTTCAAAAGCCTCTGATGGCTGATATTCGCTGTTAGTGTGGGCTAAGTTGCCTGTTACAGATGGATACATTTTGGTGCTGATTATAGCGTCGCCGGTTATGTAAGCGCGCATTAAAACCTGTTAAACTTCGCGCCGCTGCTAGAGCCTCTGTAACAAAAAGTAATGTCGCATTGCTTGGAGAGCTTGCAGCTAGATAATTCGCGGCTTCTAGACGTTTGTCGCCTGTGTGACTTTTCCGTTGCATCGTCTTGGCGGCGAAGAAAGATAGCCTTATCACAGCTCTATACTCAATATGGAATGAGTCTTGGATACTTTGGTTCTGCTTATTACCTTGGGCTTGGCTTCCTATACATTAACTGGATGGGCCACGAGTATGCGCTAGCAAACAAGGTGCTGGATGTTCCGAGCGCACGCAGCTCTCATTCTGCTCCCACCCCTAGAGGCGGCGGAGTTGCGATAGCCACTTGTATGCTAATAGCACTCCCCTTTTTAGAGATAAAGTACAGCGGGATCTTATGGTCCACTTTGGCGCTCCTGGCTTTGGTTGGTTACATCGACGATCACCGTGGCCTGGGTTTTAAAGTGCGTCTTCTGTTTCAGGTGGCGTGTGCATACTCGCTTATATGCTTCGTGAGTGAATTCGGTGACTTTCGCCTTTTTGCGAGGGATGGCTTTAATATTCCCAGTTGGGCGTCAATCCTGCTGGGGGTGTTGGGAATCGTCTGGGTTACGAACCTGTATAATTTCATGGATGGAATTGATGGAATTGCCGCTGCCGAAGCCATTTTTGTTGCACTGTCTTTAGGAGGAGTATACGCATACTCTGGAGAGCGTGAATGGGCTGGTTTTATGCTGGCGGTTGCTGTGTCGAGTCTGGGCTTTTTATGTTGGAACTGGGCGCCGGCGAAGATATTTATGGGAGACATTGGGAGTGTTTCTTTAGGGTGGTTGTTCGGCGGAGCAATGCTAATTAGTGAGCGGGATACTCAAATTGGAATTTGGGTGTACCTTATTTTAATGGCTGCATTTATTGGCGATGCAACCATTACATTGCTGGCTAGGCTTTTAAACCGGGAGAAGGTCTGGCTCCCACATCGCACCCATTTGTACCAGCTGATGAGCGTAAAGCTCGGAGATCATCGTAAAGTTAATTATTTATTGATATTCGTTAATGTTGTGTGGTTGCTTCCCATGGCGTTATCCGCTTTCATGATGCCAGATTGGGCATGGGGCTTTGCGGTAGTAGCTTATTCTCCTCTTCTGCTGACTTGTGCAGTGACGAGGGGGCGACTGATTGAAAATTCCAAGGCTGAGGAATGTTAAAGTGCTGGAAACACTGTTGAATGCCTCAAGGCGAACCAAACGGGTTTTTTCTGTAATTGCTGATTCACTATTTATTCTTTTTGCTTTCTGGGCTGCGATGAGTTTGCGGCTGGATGAGGTGTATCTTAGTTTTGACGCAAATCAGGTTGGGGTACTTGGTGTTACTATTGCGACAAGCATTTTCTTTTTTGCTCGCCTTGGCTTGTATCGAGCAGTAATCCGCTTTATGAGCAACCATGCAATGATGGCGGTGTTTATCGGGGCCTCATTTTCGGGGCTGATGTTGGCGAGTATGGGCTTTTTAGTTAAGGCGTTTATTCCCAGATCTGTTCCTTTTATGTACTGGTGCTTTGTTCTCCTGATGGTTGGTGGGTCTAGAATGCTGGTCCGCGCTTATTTGCACAATAAGCTGATTAAACCCAAGGAAAAGGTTGTTATATATGGCGCTGGCCATGCTGGCGTTCAATTGGCTATTGCTTTATCGCAGGGGAGCGATTATCAACCTGTATTGTATGTGGATGACGACAAGCGTAAACAGGGAAGTATTGTGCAAGGGCTACATGTTTACTCCCCTGCTGAGCTTGATGAGCTTATCAAAGACTATAAAGTAAAGAAGGTTTTGTTGGCTATTAGTGATGCGCCACAAAGCACCAAACGTTTGATACTTCGGTTTCTTGAGCCTTTTCCTGTGGAGGTTCTTAAAATTCCCAGCTTTACAGATCTGATTGAAGGTAAGTCGAAAATTCAAGAACTCAGAAGTGTAGAAATTGAAGACTTATTGGGAAGAGACTGTGTCGAGCCGGATATGGACTTAATGCTTTCATGTGCGCAAAACAAGAATGTTATGGTGACCGGAGCAGGTGGTTCCATAGGTTCCGAGTTGTGTCGCCAATTGGTCAGGCTAGCTCCTATTAAGCTGGTCCTTCTTGAGCAATCTGAATTTGCGCTTTATGAAATAACCAAGGCTCTATCGGAAATATGTGCGCTCCGGAATCTGCAGGTTGATCTGGTTCCTGTGTTAGGATCTGTCACCAACAAAGATTTAATCGGAAGTGTCGTCGCGAACTACGGTATACATACCCTTTACCATGCTGCGGCTTATAAACATGTTCCGATTGTAGAGCGAAATGCTATCGAGGGCGCTAAAAATAACGTACTAGGCACCTATTACGCTGCCTTGGCGGCTAGAACACATGGGGTGGAAAAGTTCGTGCTCATTTCCACTGATAAGGCTGTAAAGCCTGTTAATGTTATGGGGCAGACTAAGCGTGCAGCTGAGATTATTGTTAGAAAAATGGCGGAAAAACCCTCTCAAACAACTTTTTGCTCAGTAAGATTTGGCAATGTGCTTGGTTCTTCTGGATCTGTTGTTCCGTTATTTCGTGATCAGATCAAGAGAGGCGGACCTGTGACAGTCACTCACCCGGATGTGACGAGATTTTTTATGACTATTCCGGAAGCCGCTCAATTGGTGATACAAGCGGGAGGAATGGCTGATGGCGATGGTGAGGTGTTCGTATTGGATATGGGAACTCCAATTAAAATAAAAGACCTGGCGTATAAGATGGTCCATCTCATGGGGCTGGATGTTAAGGATGAAGATAACCCTGATGGTAATATTGAAATAGTTTATACGGGGCTGCGTCAGGGGGAAAAGCTTCATGAGCAGCTTTTTGATGAGGACGATGGGTTCGGCACTTCTCATAGTCGAATTTGGCGGGCCAGGCAGTCCAGAATGAGAGACTTTAATATGGAAAGTTACGCTGTAGCCCTTCTCAAGGCGTGCGAAGCACAATTGGAAGAGGTCGTGAAAAAGCTGCTGTTGCAAATTGTGGATAGTGACGCTGTGCAAGATCAAGGCTACCAAAATGTCGCGCTAACTCAATACCAGGGCAATGTTGTTGGCCTCGTTAAGTAAGCTTGTAGAGGGGCTTTTGTCACTTTTGGTTATTCCTGTTTATCTGATTTGATTTGTTCAAAGTGGTGTAGCCATCACTAATATATTCTGCTGTATGGCTTCCGCCATTAATTATGAGTGTAGATTATGAAGATATTGGTAACCGGTGGAGCTGGATTTATTGGTTCCGCTGTTGTTAGGTATATTATTAACTGTACTGGTGACAGTGTTGTAAATGTAGACAAGCTAACCTATGCCGGTAATTTGGATAATTTGTCTAACATTGAAAATAGCGAACGCTATGAATTTGTACAAGCGGATATTTGTGATAGGGCCGTTATAGCTAATGTGCTCTCAAGCTATAAGCCTGACGCTGTTATGCATCTGGCCGCTGAGTCGCATGTAGACCGTTCAATTGATGGTCCAGGCGATTTTATTCAGACAAACATTGTCGGGACTTATACCTTGTTGGAAGAGTCTCGCAAATACTGGCTGAAAATGCCGACAGAGCGAAAAAACGCATTTCGCTTTCACCATATCTCTACTGATGAGGTATTTGGGGATCTGGATGGCGTTACTGATCTTTTTACTGAAGATACGCCATATGCGCCTAGTTCCCCTTATTCCGCGAGCAAAGCCAGCTCTGACCATCTGGTTAGAGCATGGGGACGAACTTATGGTTTGCCAGTGATTGTGACAAACTGCTCGAATAACTATGGTCCATACCACTTCCCTGAGAAACTCATCCCCCTCATGATTCTCAATGCGCTTGAGGGACGTCCTCTGCCCGTATATGGGAAGGGGGATCAAATAAGGGATTGGCTATATGTCGAGGACCATGCTGCTGCGCTATACAAAGTGGTGAGCGAAGGTGTTGTAGGAGAGACCTACAATATTGGTGGCCATAACGAGAAAAAGAATATTGAAGTTGTTCAGGCAATCTGCCAGTTATTAGAGGAGCTGGTTCCTAATAAACCTCAAGGCGTATCGTGTTATCAAGACTTGATTTCTTTCGTAAAAGATCGCCCAGGGCACGATGTGCGTTACGCCATTGATGCGTCAAAAATCCAACGGGAGTTGGGGTGGGTTCCTGCGGAGACGTTTGAGAGCGGACTCAGAAAAACCGTTGAATGGTATTTGACTAATAGTGCCTGGTGGCAAAGAGTGCTTGATGGTTCATACAAGGGGGAGAGATTGGGTCTTGGTTACTAGAGGCCATATCTTTTTGTTGGGATGCGGTAAGCGTATAAGATCGCTTGGTTTTTAATTAGTGTGGCGGGGAACAGGTAGTTAGGATGAAAGGTATTGTATTGGCGGGTGGTTCAGGAACGCGGCTGCACCCGATCACGCGGGGAGTATCCAAGCAATTGCTCCCAATCTACGATAAACCGATGATTTACTACCCTATTTCAGTATTAATGCTGGCTGGAATCAGGGATATCCTCATCATATCGACTCCGGATGATTTGCCTTACTTCAAAAAGATGTTGGGAGACGGTGCGGATTTTGGCGTAACGCTTGCGTACGCTGAGCAGCCATCCCCCGATGGCCTCGCGCAGGCCTTTATAATCGGTGAAGATTTCATTGGCGACGACAGTGTGTGTTTGGTGTTGGGCGATAATATTTTTTATGGGGAACACTTTTCCGATAAATTGAAAATCGCTGCTCAAAAGGACAAGGGCGCTACAGTTTTTGGCTATTTTGTGAATGATCCTGAGCGGTTTGGCGTCGTTGAATTTGATCCACAAGGAAGGGCTGTTTCTATCGAAGAAAAGCCTGAGAGTCCTAAATCAAACTATGCGGTGACAGGCCTGTACTTCTACGATAATGACGTGGTGAGTATAGCTAAGTCGGTTCGCCCCTCAGAAAGGGGGGAGCTTGAGATAACTTCTGTCAACAAAGTATACCTCGAACGCGGTGATCTCAATGTGACTCAGCTGGGTCGTGGATTTGCTTGGCTGGATACAGGGACCCACGACAGCTTGCTGGAAGCTGCGCACTTTGTGAAAACAATTGAGTCTAGACAGGGGCTCAAGATAGCGTGCTTAGAGGAAATTGCTTTTCATAATGGATGGCTAACGAAAGAAAGGCTGCTGGAACAAGCAAGTATGCTTTCAAAGACCGGATATGGTCAGTACTTGATGCACTTGGTTAAAAAGCAACTTTGATATAAGAGATTATGAAAGTTATACAGACGAAGTTGAGCGGCGTTGTGATTATTGAGCCCAGAGTATTTGGTGACCACCGCGGTTTTTTTATGGAAACCTATCAGGTTGCCAGATATCGTAATGAAGCTGGAATTGAGTTGGAGTTTGTGCAAGACAATCACTCACGTTCTGGGCGTGGAGTCCTGCGAGGGCTGCATTTTCAGAAGACTAAGCCCCAGGGCAAATTGGTCAGAGTGACTCAGGGGGAGGTTTTTGATGTAGCGGTAGATTTGCGCAAAGGGTCGTCTACTTATGGTCAGTGGGAGGGCGTTATTCTCTCAGGAGAAAATCATCTTCAGTTTTACATACCCCCGGGATTCGCACATGGCTTCTGTGTATTAAGTGAGACAGCAGACTTTCAATACAAGTGCACGGATTATTATGATCCAGCGGATGAAGGTGGTTTGATATGGAATGATCCCGATATTGGTATAGTCTGGCCTATAGAGAGTCCAAACTTATCTCAAAAGGATTTGGCTCTGCCAACTTTGCGTGAGATAGGAGGTGACTAATGGAAATTATGGTGACTGGCGCAACCGGGCAGTTAGGTTGGGAGTTGGCTAGAAGCTTATCAATGCTCGGAAGAGTTCGTGCTCTTGGTCGTAATCAGTGTGATTTGAATGATCCCGGTTCGCTGAGGGCCGTGGTAAGAGATATTAAGCCAGATGTGATTGTAAATGCGGCCGCCTATACTGCCGTAGATAAAGCTGAGTCGGATAGGGGTGGGGCTATGCGCGTAAACTCTGATTCAGTTGCGGTTTTAGCCGAGGAGGCTAAGAATTGCGGAGCGTTGTTTGTCCACTATTCAACAGACTACGTTTTTAATGGTGAGAAAGGCGCGCCTTATGTAGAGGTTGATCCGGTTTGCCCAATAAATACCTACGGCTACAGTAAGCTTTCTGGGGAAAATCTAATACGGCAGGTTGATGGAAACTATCTGATCTTTCGGACTAGTTGGGTATATGCATCGCGGGGGAAGAACTTTCTGCTGACCATGCTTAACTTGGCTCAAACTAAAGAAGTCTTGAGTGTTGTGTCGGATCAACGAGGGGCTCCGACATGGGCGCGCGATTTGGCGCAAATGACTTTGTTATCCGTCTATAAGTCAATCCATGCTATTCACAACAACTCCTTTAAGTCAGGGATATACAATTTAGCTTCCTCGGGCGAAACTTCTTGGCATGGCTTTGCATCTTATCTTATTGAGGAGTTTAAGAGTCAGTCAGGTGGCGGGGCTGGCCAAGTACTGGTTAAGGATATTAATAAGGTAACGTCCGACTTCTATAAGACCGATGCGACCAGGCCTGCATATTCAAAGTTGGATGCGACTAAGTTTGAAGACGAATTCCAGGTTTTTATGCCGGACTGGAAAGATTCATGTCGTTTGTGTATCGCCGATATAATTGCTGGTTTGACGAGATAGTAGTAAGTAAGTTATTTCCTCCCCCTCCTTTTTGTTTTTATCTGAGCGGAATTAAAGTGAGAGGGCGATATGTGTGTAAAAGAGGTATAAGCACTTTAGTATACGTCTTGGTCTAGTAAGGGTTTAAGTACATGGTGAGTGAAGTGAGAAAAGATGACTCATCCAATCTGACTGTATCGTGCGTGGTATTTGACTCAGACTATGACTTGCTTGGTAGATGTCTCACATCATTATCTGACTCAAGCCTTCAACTGGGAATTCAGGTGAGGGTTATAGTTGTAAATAACTCTGAAAGCTGCGATCTGAAGCTCAAATCGTTTTTGGCGAAGCTGGAAAGCAAGTTCTCGTTTTCTCTTGAGTTAATATCCAGACATGGAAATGTTGGGTATGCCAAGGGAAACAATCTCGCTTTTGATAGGATTAACTCTACCTATCACCTGATACTGAACCCGGATGTTATTCTAGCCCCTGACACGCTAACTAGAGGCTTGGCATTGTTGGATGCGGATAGCAGTTTATCGCTTGTATCGCCTGCGTCCTTTGATTATCTTTGCGGACCAATTCAGTACCTATGCAAACGCTACCCTTCCTTTCTAGTCCTTTTTCTCCGTTTTATTAAGTCACCATGGCTAAATGCTCGTTTTAGTCGCGCACTATCGGAGTATGAATATAGACAAGAGACTGACTCTGGAGTCAGCTTTTCTCCCGAGATAGTCAGCGGCTGTTTTATGTTGTGTCGAACTTCGGCTTTGAAGAAAGTGGGCGGTTTTGACGAGCGCTTTTTTTTATACTTTGAAGACTTTGATCTATCGCTGAGGATGGGGAAAGTTGGTAAAGTGGTTTATTTGCCGGAAATGAAAATTCAGCATTATGGGGGAGGCGCAGGGCGCAAAGGATGGAAGCACGTTAGAATGTTTATCGTGTCTGCTGCTAAGTTTTTTCATAAGCACGGCCTAAAGTGGATCTGATTTTATCAATTTTGGGGAGTAGCAATGCTTACTGCGATCATTCTCTGCGGCGGCTCAGGCACGCGTCTTTGGCCATTATCCAGAGAAACCTATCCTAAGCAGTTTTTAAGCTTGGCGGCTGACGGCAGTCTGTTGGCTGAGACAATCGCCCGAGTGGCGGCGGTTGATAAACACGCTCATTTAAGCGTGGTCTCCAATGAAGATCACCGTTTCCTGGTGGCGGCTACATTGCAGGTGCAGTGTCCGTCCTCAAAGAAAAATATCATTCTTGAACCTTGCGCCCGTAACACGGCTCCGGCGATTGCTTTGGCGGCATTGGACGCTATCTCGTCTGATAAAGAGGCTGTTTTACTGGTATTGCCGGCGGACCATGTGATTCGCAATGTGACTGCTTTTGCTGAAGCGGTAAAGATCGGTGAGCAAGCGGCGGCGCAGGGCAAATTGGTGACCTTTGGTATTGTGCCGGATTCCCCTCATACGGGTTATGGGTATATCAAAGCGAATGTTGGCGATAAAGATTGGGCGCCGGTAGAGCAGTTTGTTGAGAAGCCGGATCTTGATACAGCCAAAAGTTACGTAGACTCAGGAAATTATTTCTGGAACAGCGGCATGTTCATGTTTCGTGCAGATCGTTATCTGGACGAGCTGAAAAAGTTTCGCCCGGATATTTATGATGCTTGTGTTAAAGCATACGCCGGCAAGTCCTCTGACTTGGATTTCGTGCGCGTGGATAAGCAGGCGTTTTCTGACTGTCCGGATGATTCCATTGACTATGCGGTGATGGAAAAGACCTCCGATGCAGTTGTGATTTCACTTGACGCGGGATGGAGCGATGTCGGCTCCTGGTCGACCCTGTGGGAAATACAGGATAAAGACGTAGCCGGAAATGTGTGTCGTGGCGATGTCATCACTGAAGACGTTGAAGGTTCTTACATTCACTCTGAAGGCCGCTTGATCGCGGCGATCGGTCTGAAAAATCACGTTATTGTGGAAACGGATGATGTGGTCCTGGTGGCGGACAAAGAGCGTGTGCAGGATGTTAAAAAGCTGGTGGCGCAAGTCAAACAGCAGAACCGCGCTGAACACCGCTTCCATAAGAAAGTGCATCGACCATGGGGGACTTACGAAGGTATCGCTATATCTGATCGCTTTCAGGTGAAGCGGATTGTGGTGAATCCAGGCGGTACGCTCTCCTTGCAAAAGCACCACCATCGCGCAGAGCACTGGGTGGTAGTGAAAGGAACAGCAAGCGTTACCCGCGGTGACGAGGTAATGCTGCTGAGTGAAGATCAGTCAACCTACATACCGCTTGGGGTTGTGCATCGCCTGGAGAATCCAGGGGTGATTCCACTTGAACTCATCGAAGTGCAGACGGGAAGTTATCTGGGAGAGGATGACATCGTGCGCTTTGAGGATACCTACGGGCGATCATAAGCAAACGCTGGAGCGCACCGCGCGGTGCGCTTTTTTGATGGCTTAATCAGTCGCTGCAGCTCAGCGGTTGCTCAGGCACTCCAGTACTCTTTTCACCATACCGCGATAGTAATCTGAATACGTTGTGTATTCGCTTCCCATTGGGTCTATTTCTGTGATCGCCAGGTTGGGGATTGTGAAAAAGCGGTCTATGGCGGCGGCGCGATATTGTGGTTCGACCACGATACAGGCTTGCAAAGAGATGGCTTTCGACTTTATCTCCGAGAGATGGCGGGCTCCTGGGGAAGTTTCAGGTTGCAGCGCGACGACATCTACGATATTCAGGCTTAACTCATTGGCGAAATAATTGAACCCGTTATGGTAGGTGAGCAGATTCTTGTGACTGAGCTGCTGCGCAGCCATTTGCGACGTGTCCGTTAGCTGTCGCATTTGTGTTTGATATTTCCTGGCCAGCGCCTGATAGTCGGCCCCGATGGGGTCTATTCGGGAGAGCGTCTCCGCCAGGTTTAAGGCGATGGCGCCAGCTACATTCGCGCTTAACCAGACATGAGGGTCGTGAGCTCCATCGTGACTGTGATCATGTGAATCGTCTTGTCTGGACTGGTTGAACGCCAGCAGTAGGGCATCCTGGCTGCTCTCCAGATAGCTGAGGGCGTCTACTTTCTCCAGTTGTGAATATTTCTCCAGAATTTTCGGAAGGAACCGCTCCAGCTCCGGCCCTACCCATAAAAATACGTCCGCCGCTTGCAGACGGCGCGCATCGCTGGGCTTGAGCTGATACATATGAGGGCTGGCCATCGGCGGAAGTAAATAATCTACTTGCACTGTATCGCCAAACGCTTCGTTGACGATCAAGCTTAACGGTTTGATGGAGGTCAGCACTTTGATTTTATCCGCCGCCTGGGCGGGTAGTGTGGACAGGTTGAGCAAAAGCAAGACTTTGAATAATTGTGACAGCGTGCGAATGATTGACTGCATGGTTTTCTGGATAATGCGGCGTTTCGCCTTGAGAGTTTCAGGAAAGGTTATAACATAACATTATACAAATAACCTGGGGCTTTTGATAGCTATTACGCTAAACTCTGCGCGAGTTTGATTGAATTGGTATATGCTTGTCTTAGAACGAAAATCAAGGGAAAAGAATACTATGCCTCCAAAATTTGGTGCTCGCAGTGGCATATTGACGTTAACCATAAAAGACAAAGCAGTTCTGTATGCTGCTTACATGCCTTTTGTTCGTAATGGTGGACTGTTTATTCCTACCTCCAAGAACTACCAATTGGGCGATGAGGTCTTTTTGCTGTTGAACCTGATGGATGAGCCGGAAAAAATTCCGGTGGCGGGTAAAGTGGTCTGGGTGACGCCGAAAGGCGCTCAGGGTAACCGCGCCGCGGGCATCGGCGTGCAGTTCAACAGCGACGATGAGACGGCGAAGAACAAGATCGAGACCTATCTGGCTGGAGCGTTGAACTCCGATCGTCCGACGCATACTATGTGATTGCGCGCTGTTCAGGTCACGCCGGAGGCCGGCTGACTCGGCCTCATGTCCTGAGCCCATTCTTTTTTCTACAGACCACACTTAAAGATGTTGATAGATTCCCATTGTCATTTGGATCGTATTGATCTGTCCCAGGCTGACGGTGACTTGACCGTCGCTTTGAACCAGGCGCGAGCGCGTGGAGTTTCCGGTTTCCTTTGTGTTGATATCGATTTAGATAACTTCAACGATGTCTACCGCATCGCCCAAGTCTACGATGACGTCTGGTGCTCTGCGGGCGTGCATCCCTTGGCAAAAATGAACGCGGCGGATTTAAGTCCTGATCATCTTACCCAGTTGGCGATGTCTGGCGATAAGGTTGTCGCTGTGGGCGAGTGCGGGCTGGATTACTATTACGATCAGGACAGCAAAGCCAACCAGCAGGAAATGTTTGAAAAGCAATTGAGCGTGGCGTGCGATCTCGGCAAACCGGTCATCGTGCACACTCGCGAGGCGCGGGAAGATACGCTTCACCTGTTGAGAAAGTACTCCGCAAAGGGGCTGCAGGGCGTTTTGCATTGCTTCACCGAAAGCTGGGATATGGCGAAAGCGGCGTTGGACCTGGACTTCTATATTTCGTTTTCCGGCATCATCACCTTTCGTAATGCGGAAGAGTTGCGAGAGGTCGTGAAAAAGACGCCGATAGAGCGCTTGTTGGTGGAGACCGACTCTCCTTATCTGGCCCCTGTTCCTTACCGGGGCAAAAGCAATCAGCCACAGTGGGTGGTGGAAGTCGCTCAATGCGTGGCGGACTTGAAAGGGTTGTCTTTGGATAAAACGGCGCAAGCCACCACCGACAACTTTCATCGCCTGTTCAAAACGCATCAGAATGAGGAGCGTCGCTAATATACGCCATGGATGAACTGACCCTGCAGCTCCCTCACCTTAAATTAGCGGCATTACGTTGGGGGGAAGGGCGACCGAATAAAATTTTGGCGCTGCATGGATGGTTGGACAACGCCGCTTCATTCTCTTTTCTTGGACCTCGTTTAGCCGCGGCTGGTTATGAGGTTGTCGCTGTGGATTTGCCCGGGCACGGCTACAGTCAACACCGGCCCCATGGAGCCAGTTACCATTTGCTGGATTACCTGCATGACGTTGACCAGGCTCTTCTTGCTCTCGGGTGGAATCGACCGATTCTGTTAGGGCATTCATTGGGCGCCGTGATCAGTTCTTTGTATGCAGCGGCGGCTCAGGACCGCATTGCTCGTTTGATATTGGTCGAGGCGTTGGGGCCGGTCGCCGCGGCGTCAGTAGATATCGCAGCCAACCTTAGCAAAGCCTTGGTCAAAACCCGCACCAAATCAGGCCAGAAAAAGGTCTATTATACCATTGAGAAATTGGTGGAAGACCGCCAGCGCGGCTTCGGCGGACTGTCGGCGGAGGCCTCCCGCATATTAGTGGAACGCAACATTCAACCGGTGAAAGACGGCTGGGTATGGCGTACGGACGCGCGTTTGCGCTGGCCGTCATATTTGCGATTCAGCGAGGAGCAAGTGAGAGCGTATTTGCGCTCAATTTCGACGCCAACCTTGTTGGTGGCGGGAGATAAGGGGTTTATTTCGCTCGATTCTGAGAGGAATGGGCGGGTTGAGGCTCTGGCGGCGGCGAGAAAAGAAACCCTGCGTGGCGGCCATCACTTGCATATGGATGGGGATGTCGATGGTCTTGCAAAAATAATCGAGGAATTTTTGCGCTAAACGACGATACATACGATACGGATGGATAATGAAGAAAAAAGTTAGTTTGCGCTTGTTGATTGTATTATGGGCTGCGTTTAGCCAGATGGCTGCGGCGGCTGATGGAGGTAAAGTGGATGATCTGCTGCCCCGGTTTCCGCTGGCGGATGTCGTCGGCGACCGGGTGGGGAATGCCCCGGAATATCGCTTGGCGACAGGCCCGCTCGCCTCTCTCGGCAGTGTGGCGAGACCGGAAAAGGAGGAGCGAGTCAGCGGTCAGCTGACGCAGAGATCTTACGAGATTCCGCAGGGGCATGAGCCTCGGGAAGTCATGCAGCACTATCTTAAAGAGTTGCAGCGTCTGAGCGCGAATATTCTGTATCGTTGTGAAGGTCGTGGCTGTGGGCGCAGCAACGACTGGGCTAACGTGATATTCAAACGTTCTTTTCTATATGGGCTGGATGATTACCAACAATATCTCGCCGCGACATTTCAAGCAGAAGACGCCGTCTATGCGGTGGCTATCTACACGGTGCGCCGCGCGAATCAGAGAGTGTTTGCGCATGTGGAGCTGGTTGAACTGAATGACGCCAAGCTTGCCCCGCAGGAACGAAAGCGGGATCTGATCGCTATTAACGAAGCTGAACTGGAGCGGCTCAATTCTCTAAACGATAAGTTGGGCCCCTGGTTGAACAAAGTGAGGGCGAAGCCTTCAGACTTCCAAATCTTTATCGCCTCATATAGCCACTCCTCAAAGCGGACGGATATTGAAAATTATGAACACGCTGCTGATCTTGCCCGCAGGTTTCGGGTGTTTTTGACGCAGCAGGCGATTCCCTCAGGCGCGATCCGACTGATTGTGGTGGGACCGTTCGCGGATGAGGAGGATTTTGCGGAGAGCGCAAGCTATATCGAGATACATACGGTTAAAACAGGCGTCTAAGCGTCTCTCTATGACTGGGAGTGAATAACTGGCTATGGCGGCGAAAACAGTTGCATTAGTGTTGGGTAGCGGCGGCGCGCGCGGATATGCGCATGTGGGCGTCATCGAAGTGTTGCTGGAGCGCGGCTATAACATTGTTGCGCTTTCCGGGTGTTCAATGGGGGCGCTGGTTGGGGGCATCTATGCGGCGGGTAAGCTGAGAGAATTCAAAGACTGGGCTACCGGGCTGGACCAATTTGACGTTCTGCGTCTGCTGGATATTTCCTTATCATCTCCCGGCGCCATTCGGGGGGAGAAGGTTTTTTCCGTCGTGCGGGAATTGATAGGCGATATTCGTATTGAGGACCTGCCTATCGCTTACACGGCTGTCGCTACGGATTTGCTGCATCAAAAGGAAGTCTGGTTTCAGGAAGGGCCGTTGCATCAGGCGATCAGGGCGTCCGTCGCCATTCCCAGCCTGCTGACCCCGGAAATCATCAAAGATCGCGTGCTGGTGGACGGCGGCCTTTTGAATCCCTTGCCGATTATCCCTACTATCTCCGCACACGCTGATTACATCATTGCGGTCAATCTCAGCTACTACGATTATCAGGTTGAGAAAAAGCTCTATGAGAAAACCGAGATCAAACAGGACCGCCGTTTTGAAGAATGGGTGGCGGGCGTATGGGAGAAGGCTTCCCAATTCTTTGATCGCGATGAGGAAGCCTTGGCTGGCGTCGTGGCGTCGCCGCCCAATGCGCCAGCGATAGGCGAGCCGATTTCGGAAAGCGGCGGGGGAGCGGAAGCCGTAAACGCTGCAGAGGTAGAGCAGGTTGGCCAGACAATGCAGACTCGACTCAGTCTGGGTAAGTTCGACATTATGAACTTGTCATTTGAGGCGATGCAGAGTTCGTTGACGCAGTACAAACTGGCGGGATATCCACCCGACATTCTGATCAATATTCCCAAAGGCGTGTGTCGAACCTTTGAATATCATAAAGCTCCGGAATTGATTCAACTGGGGCGCGATATCGCCGCGCGCACTCTGGATAAACTCGCCAAAGAAGGCAAGTTAGAGGGGAATGGCGTTGAATCCGGTTAGGCGCGGCCGCCAAGCGTCGCTATAATAGGGCTCCATTTTTTCTGAGGTGTGCTGTGTTCGAACCAGAGTCTTTTCTGCAGTTGCAGACTATTCGTGATTTTATTCGTTATGCCTGGTCCCGTTTTAATCAGGAAGCACTGTTTTTTGGCCATGGTACCGACAACGCCTGGGACGAGGCGGTGCATCTGGTGCTGGGTTCATTGCACCTTCCCTGGGATGTAGACGCCAACATGTTGGACGCCCGCCTTGTAGATCACGAAAAACTGGCCTTGGCTGAGGCTATCGGCAAGCGTGTGCTGCAGCGGATTCCCACTCCCTATATTCTTGGCGAAGCCTGGTTCATGGGGTTGCCGTTTCATATCACTCAGGACGTTCTGATTCCGCGCTCTCCCATTGCCGAGCTGTTAGAACATGAGCTGCAACCCTGGCTTGAGCAACCCCCGTTACGGATTCTGGATTTGTGCTGCGGCAGCGGTTGTATTGGCATCGCTGCGGCGCACGTATTCCCGGAAGCGGAAGTCGTATTGGCGGATATTTCTCCATTGGCGTTAGACGTTGCGCGTAGAAACGTGGCCCGCCATCACTTGGGGGATCGCTGCAAGGTGGTGGAGTCCGACATGTTCGATGCGCTGCAGGGCGAATTCGATGTGATCCTCACCAACCCCCCATACGTTGACAAGCCGGATATGGACAGCCTGCCGCCGGAATATCTGCATGAGCCCGAGCTGGGGCTGGCCTCCGGGGTGGACGGTCTTGACGCAGCGCGTATTATTCTCGCCCGCGCCGCGGACTTTTTAAGCGATGGCGGCTTTATGGTGTGTGAAGTCGGCAATAGTATGGAAGCACTGCAGAACTCCTATCCGGAGATTATGTTCATCTTCCCTGAATTCGAAAAAGGCGGAGACGGCGTCTTCGTCATGACTAAAGACGATTTGCTCGGCTGTCGCGAACTGTTATAGGCGACGGCCGTCGATTAAGTTTCACATTGCAAAAAGTGATATACCCCTATGTCTGGAAATACATTTGGCAAGTTATTCACAGTCACGACCTTCGGTGAAAGTCACGGCCTGGCGCTGGGCTGCATTGTTGACGGTTGCCCTCCAGGATTGCCGCTGACGGAAGAAGACCTGCAGGTTGACCTGGATCGCCGCAAGCCGGGAACCTCCCGACACACGACGCAGCGCAGAGAGCCGGACCAGGTGCGCATTCTGTCTGGCGTATTCGAGGGTAAAACCACCGGTACGCCGATTGGTCTGTTAATCGAAAATACCGACCAGAAATCCAAAGACTATTCCAATATCAAAGACCAGTTCCGTCCGGCGCACGCGGATTACGCCTACTGGCACAAGTACGGCGTGCGCGACTATCGCGGCGGCGGCCGCAGCTCTGCTCGCGAGACCGCCATGCGGGTGGCCGCCGGGGCCATCGCCAAGAAGTTCCTGCAGACCGTCTATGGCGTGCGCATTCGCGGATATTTGTCTCAACTGGGACCGATCAAAGTAGAGAAAGTGGACTGGTCTATCGTCAACGACAACCCTTTCTTTTGTCCGGACGCGGATAAGATTCCAGAAATGGAAAAGTACATGGACGCACTACGTAAAGAGGGCGACTCCATCGGCGCTAAAATCACCGTGGTCGCTGAAGGCGTTCCTCCCGGACTGGGAGAGCCGATTTTTGATCGCCTGGATGCGGATCTGGCGCACGCTCTGATGAGCATCAATGCGGTCAAAGGCGTGGAAATAGGGGCAGGGTTTGATGTAGTTGAGCAGAAGGGAACGGAACATCGTGATGAGATGACGCCGGAAGGCTTTCTGAGCAACAACGCAGGCGGCGTGTTAGGCGGCATCTCCAGCGGCCAGGATGTCATCGCTCATATGGCGCTCAAGCCGACTTCCAGTCTGCGCCTGCCGGGTAAGTCCATTGATGTGAATGGCGATCCTGTGGAGGTTATTACCACCGGGCGCCACGATCCCTGCGTGGGCATTCGCGCCACGCCGATTGCGGAAGCCATGATGGCGATGGTGCTGATGGATCACTTGCTGCGTCATCGCGGACAGAATGCGGACGTTAAAGTGGACACGCCTGATATCGCCGCCATTGCCCGGGTGAAGGCGCAAGACTAAACGACGCGCTGTCGCCGATATCCGAGCATGGCTAAGGCGCATGGGGCCGTTGTTTCTGCAGGGAAGTCAGGAATAGCTGGTGCGTCAGCGCCTAATCGCTGCCAGAATGTCGGGGCCTGCGTGTCCCGGTCAGCCTTGATGAAAGGATGACGCCCTAGGTTGAAAGTATTGGCGCGGCTTCTCTCTCACAGAGGCGGCGTCTTGTCCTCAGTTGTAATCTGACAAACGGATATCTCGTGACCAGAGAGCCCATATGGAAGCTCGCGGGCTTCTACTTTTTCTATTTCGCCCTGGTGGGCGGCATCTCGCCTTATTTCCCGGTTTATTTGGAGTATGTCGGCTTCGACGCGCTGGAAGTCGGGCAGCTCATGTCCATTCTTATGCTGACGCGGATTCTGGCGCCGAACCTGTGGGGCTGGATTGCGGACGCCACTGGCAAACGTCTCTTGATGATCCGTATGGGCAGCGCCTGCGCCACCTTCTTTTTCGCGGGGCTGTTGATCATTCAAGGGTTCTGGTGGCATGCGCTGCTGATGACGCTGTTCAGTTGTTTCTGGAATGCGGTGCTGCCTCAGTTTGAGGTGGTCACGCTGCATAACCTGGGCGACGAGAGGGCGCGATACAGCTCCGTGCGTCTGTGGGGCTCCATTGGTTTTGTGGTGTCCGTCACCAGTTTCGGCGCTTTGTTCAACCTGTATTCGGTGGCGCTGTTGCCCTGGCTGTTATTGGCGCTTCTGCTTGGCATCTTCCTTAGCGCCTGTATTATTCGGGGCGACACTGGCAAGGTGGAGTCGGCTGGTTTTTCCGGTTTTCTGGGGCTGTTGCAGAACCGCTCGATACTGTTGTTTTTCTTTATCGCCTGCCTTGGACAGATTTCTTTCGGTCCGTTCTATACCTTCTTCAGCATTTATCTGAAGTCGCTGGGCTACGACATGACTATGATCGGTCTGTTCTGGAGCGTGGGCGTGGTGGCGGAAATTCTGTTGTTTTCCGCTATGCATCGACTGCTGGGACGCTATTCGCTGTATGTCATTGTGGTCAGTTGCCTTTTGCTGACGGCGCTACGCTGGTCAGGGGTGGCGTTGCTGGCGGAGTATTGGTGGGTGCTGGTGTTGACTCAGGCGCTGCACGCCGCCAGCTTTGGCGGACTGCACGCCGCCGCGATTGAGTTTGTGCATCGCGCCTTTCCCAAAGAATATGCAGGGCAGGGACAGGCGATGTACAGCGCCGTCAGCTTTGGCGTTGGCGGAGCGATTGGCGCCAATGTCAGTGGCGCGATCTACGACACTCAGGGCGCCGCCTTCACATTTCTCGCCGCCGCAGGTGTTTGTCTCCTTTCTGCAATAATTTTGATACTTAAACGCCGTAATCTTGGTTCGTTATGGGACTGACCTTCCGCTGCGTGCGCAGCCTGGGGTGGCCTTTCTCTGACGTGACGCAGAGGTCGCCGCGAGCTGCCTCTGGTGCGCTGCTGGCTGGCGGATAGTCGTATTGCAGGGGGCGGGAGGATGTTCCTACTATTTTTGTCAGCCTGACGGAATGGCGTTAAGCCGGGCTCACGATTAGCAGTGAGCTTTGACTTGCATCAACGGCGCTGACAGGTCGCCGCTCTACACTGGGTAACGGCTGTGAGCAGTCGCCTTGGAATAGAGCGCAATTTTTTGCTGTGAAGTTTCAGATATGGCAATAAAATACTTCTGCCCAGCAGGGAGTTTGTTGTCGCCGGGACAGGGTAGTTACGTTCAAACCAATCAGGAATATTTGGGTGATTACTATGCAATCATACTTCGGGAACTTTGCTGACCAAGCAAAACACATGTATGAACCGGTTGGGAAAATCGGCTCTCTGGTTGTATCCAACCTGGAAAGAGTAGCCGAGTTCCAGATGGATGCCGCCAAGTCCTACGCAGACTTGACCATGAAGCAATGGAAAGATATCGCGGACATCAAGGATGTGGAGTCTCTGAAAAACTTCGCCGCCGGCCAGGCGGAACTCGCCAGTGAAATCAGCAAGAAGTGGGTTGAAGACATGAAAGTGCTGGGCGACATGGGCATTGAGTTCAAAGACGAAGTTGAAAAAATTCTCGCCACCTCACGCAACGGCGCTGATAAACCGGCTGATAAAGCCGGCGCTTAACAGCGATTGATAGACTTTCCAAGATGAACGCCTGTCCAGCAGGCGTTTTTTCATGAGTCTGGCCGGGCCGCGCCCGGAGTTGCTGGGTTCCGGCCGACTCCTTAAGTCATTTTGGCCAGGGGGAAATGGAAATAATGAGCGACGACAAGGGAAGCGTGGCTGGTAGAGCGCTGCGCAGGGTTTTTCACGCGGTTAATACTTCCTCGGAAAATTACAGAAACTCTCTGCAGGATTTTTTAAATAAAAACTGGGACGTCAACGACGCCCAAGTATCGGCTCTGATGGACATGCTCGGCTCTTACAGGGATATCGCCGAGCAACTGGCGCTGCATCCGGTGCGTCTCGCCGGCAAGGAATTTGAGCTGGCGAAAGGGCATGTATCTCTATTGGGCGGCAGCCTGAAGCGCCTTCTTGGCAAAAAGACAGATCCGGTGGCTATTCCGGAAGATGGCGATCGCCGCTTTACGGACCCGGAGTGGAACGACAACGTTCTCTTTGACTACCTCAAACAAGCCTACCTGCTGAACTCCAAGGCAGTGTTGGATCTGGTCGATACGCTGGAGGACTCTGGCAATCACACTCACGATCAGTTCATGTTCTATACCCGTCAGCTGGTCAATGCGATGGCGCCGACCAATTTCTTCCTCACCAATCCCGAAGTGCTGCGGAAGACGCTATCCAGCGGCGGCGGGAATTTATTGGAGGGCATGAAGAACTTTTGGGAAGACTACAAGAAGAATCCCAATCTGCTCAATATCTCCATGACGGACTTTTCCGCCTTTGAAGTGGGGCGCAACGTCGCCACCACGCCGGGTAAGGTGGTCTATCAGAATGATTTGATGCAGCTGATTCAGTACACGCCCACCACAGAGCAGGTGTATAAGACGCCGCTGTTGATTATTCCGCCCTGGATCAACAAGTACTACATTCTGGATCTCAAAGAGAAAAACTCGTTGATCAAGTGGATTGTGGATCAAGGGCATACCGTGTTCGTCGTGTCTTGGGTGAATCCGGGTCCGGCTCTGCGGGACAAAACGTTTGAGAGCTACATGGTGGAAGGGGCCTTGGCCGCCATGGATGCGGTGGAAAAAGCCACGGGTGAGAAGGAAATGAACGCGATCGGCTATTGCGTCGGCGGCACCTTGCTGGGCTGCACTCTGGCGTATCTGGCGGCGAAGAAGCAGGCCAGGCGCATCAAGTCGGCCACCTATCTGACGACCCTGCTGGACTTCACTGACCCCGGCGGCATCGGCGTATTCATCAACAAACACGCCATCAGCGGTATAGAAAAGCAATTGGACAAAGCCGGCTATTATGACGGTCGCGCCATGGCGTTCAGTTTCAACATGCTGCGGGAAAACGATCTGTTCTGGTCTTTCTTCGTCAATAACTACCTGAAGGGAGAGAAACCGGCGGCTTTTGACTTGCTCTACTGGAACTCCGACAGCACGAATTTGCCGGCGGCCATGCATAGCTACTATCTGCGCAATATGTACCTGGAGAACAAGTTGATGGAGCCGGGTGGGATTTCTCTAATGAACACCCCCATTGATCTGCGCAAGATCAAAACGCCAGCCTTCTTTCTCTCCACCATTCAGGACCATATCGCCAAGTGGAAGTCCACCTACGGCGGCGCCCGCGTGCACTCTGGTCCAACGCAGTTCGTATTGTCCGGCTCCGGACACATTGCTGGCGTGGTGAATCCTCCCAGTGCGGAAAAATACGGCTTTTGGACAAGCAATCAGCTGCCGGATGACCCAGATGACTGGTTCGCCATGGCGGAGAAGCACAAAGGTTCCTGGTGGCCCCATTGGAACGAGTGGATTGCGCCGTTCGCGGGAGAAATGGTGGCGGCGAGAAATCCGGGCGACCGGGAGTTGGCGGTGATCGAAGACGCGCCTGGTACTTATGTGAAGCAGCGTATCGCAGATGTGATCGGGCATTAACTCGCCTGTATCGGCGCTTCTCCCTGAAGCTGCTGAAGAAAGGCTTCCGCCACTCTGCTCAGGGTGCGTCGGGAGTCATAAATGACGCCGAGTTTGCGGGTGAGATTCGTCTCCAGCCCCAGCTCGGCGACGCTGTCGTCAAGCATGGAGTCCGGCAGTACGCCCCAACCCAGACCCACCGACACCATCATCTTGATCGTCTCCAGATAATTAGTAGGCATGGAAGTAGCCAGCGGTAAAGACTGTCCGGCGAACAGCGATGAAATCAACTGAAAGGTTACGGTATGCGGCGCCGGCAGCAACGCGCGATATTCCGCCAGATCGGACAGTTGCAAGTCAGAGCGGTGAGTTAAAGGGTGCCCCGGTTCCGCCACGAAGACCAAACGGTCCAGCCAAAACTCATGGGCGGTGAAGGGCGCTTTTACCTGCTCTGGAAGTGTGACCAGGGCCAGTTGCACCGATCCCGCCAGCAAAGCCTGTTCTGCATCCTCTGACGCCAAAAACTGCAAATCGAATTCAGCCTCAGGATGGGCGCGGGAAAAGCGCCTGATTTCTTTTGGCAGTCTGTGCAGACCGATGTGATGGCTGGTGGCCAGATGCAGCACGCCAGTGACGCTGCTTTGTAAGTTGAGGATTTCCGCCTGCGTGTTGTCGACTTCGCGCAGTATCGTCGCGGCGCGTTGGCGTAGCAGTTTACCGGCGTCGGTCAGCACCGCTTTGCGCGGCAGACGTTCAATCAACGGCGTGGCGAAATGCTGTTCCAGATTGGCCAGACGCTTTGAAACCGCCGGCTGGGTGACATGCAGCAGTTCTGCGGCCTGCGAGAATGAGCCCGTATCTGCGATAGCCATGAAGGTTTTCAGATCAAGTAAATCCATGTTATTCCGTTTGGTTATGGAAAATATGAAAAATATGAATTGGATTTATTCTAACCTGAATACTAGCATTGCCGATACATGTCGCCTCACGACGTCGTTATCAACGAATGAATGTCGGAGTGGCGACCCGGACGCGGATCAAGCTGCAACAAAGTCCGGATAACAAATTCAAGAAGCGATGAATACTCCGAGGTAACTATCATGGCGGGCAAAACCCTCTACGACAAATTATGGGATTCCCATGTAGTGAAACAGCGCGACGACGGCAGCGCGCTTATCTATATCGATCGTCAATTACTGCACGAAGTTACCTCGCCCCAGGCGTTTGAAGGTCTGCGTCTGGCGGGCAGAAAGCCCTGGCGCGTGGACGCCAATCTGGCGACGCCGGATCACAACGTTCCCACCACAGAGCGCAGCGCTGGCGTGCAGGGCATTGAAGATCCCATTTCGCGCATCCAGGTGCAGACGCTGGACGAAAACTGCGAAGAATTCGGCATCGTAGAATTCAAGATGCTGGACAAGCGCCAGGGCATCGTACACGTCATTGGACCGGAGCAGGGCGCGACTTTACCGGGTATGACTATCGTCTGCGGCGACTCTCACACCTCGACGCACGGCGCTTTCGCCGCTTTGGCCCATGGCATCGGCACCTCGGAAGTCGAGCATGTGCTGGCCACGCAGTGTCTGGTGCAAAAGAAAATGAAAAACCTGCTGATCAAAGTGAATGGTCAATTGGCGCGCGGCGTCACCGCAAAAGACGTGATCTTGGCGATCATCGGTGAGATCGGCACCGCTGGCGGCACCGGCTACGCCATGGAATTCGCGGGCGAGGCGATCGAAAGTCTGTCGATGGAAGGGCGCATGACCATCTGCAACATGGCTATTGAAGCCGGCGCGCGCGCCGGACTGGTGGCGGTGGATGATAAGACCATCGAGTACGTGAAGGGACGTCCTTATAGTCCCAAAGGAGAGTTGTGGGACAAGGCTGTTGCAGCATGGCGCGACTTGAAAAGCGACTCCGACGCCGTATTCGATAAAGTCGTTGAGTTGAACGGCGCGGACATTGAGCCGCAAGTAACCTGGGGCACCTCGCCGGAAATGGTCGCTGGCGTCAGCGGCAGTGTGCCCGATCCGGAAAAAGCAGAAGACGCCACCGCCAAAGAAGGCATCAGCCGCGCCTTGAAATATATGGGCCTGCAAGCTGGCGCTGCGATTACCGACATCAAACTGGATCGCGTCTTCATCGGCTCCTGCACTAACTCGCGAATTGAAGACCTGCGCGAAGCTGCGGCGGTCGTCAAGGGGCGCAAAGTCGCCGCCAATGTCAAACAGGCGTTGGTGGTGCCGGGCTCCGGACTGGTGAAAGAGCAGGCGGAGCAGGAAGGCCTGGACAAGATCTTTATCGAAGCGGGACTGGAATGGCGCGAACCCGGATGCTCCATGTGTCTGGCCATGAATGCGGATAAGTTAGGGCAGGGCGAGCATTGCGCATCCACTTCCAACCGCAATTTTGAGGGCCGTCAGGGCTTTGGCGGCCGCACTCATCTGGTCAGTCCCGCGATGGCGGCTGCGGCGGCGGTGTTTGGTCATTTTGTTGATGTCAGAGAGTTGATTTAAGGAGCGGCCCCATGAAGAAATTTACTCAAGTAACCGGTGTGGTGGCGCCCATTGATCGCGCCAACGTTGATACCGATATGATCATTCCGAAACAGTTTTTGAAATCCATCAAGCGCTCCGGCTTCGGTCCGAATCTGTTTGACGAATTGCGTTATCTGGACGAAGGCCAGCCTGACGCAGACTGCAGCAAACGCCCTATTAACCCGGACTTTGTGCTGAATCAACCTCGTTACCAGGGCGCGAGCATTATGTTGGCGCGACGTAACTTCGGCTGCGGCTCCAGTCGCGAGCATGCCCCCTGGGCGCTGGACGACTACGGTTTTCGCGCCGTGATTGCCCCGAGCTTTGCGGATATTTTCTTCAATAACTGTTTTAAAAATGGCTTGTTGCCTATTGTTTTAGAAGAAAAAGAAGTGGATAAGCTTTTCGAGGAAACTCTCGCGACGGAAGGCTATCAGTTGACGGTGGACCTGGAGCGCAAGAAAGTCGTTAAACCTGACGGAACGGAGCTGTCATTTGAGGTAGACGAGTTCAGGCAGCACTGTTTATTGAAAGGGTTGGACGAAATCGGCGTCACGCTGGAAGACCGTGACGCTATCGGCGCCTACGAAGAGCGTCGCAAGGCGGAAGCCCCCTGGATGTTCCTGGGTGTGCAATAGTCGCCCTGATTGAACCCACTTTGATAGCAAAAACTAAAACGAATTCCAGAGATTGAACATGGCGAAACAAGTACTGATTTTACCTGGCGACGGTATTGGGCCGGAGATTGTGGCGCAGGCGCGCAATGTATTGGATGTGGTGAACAACAAGTTTTCCCTGGGACTGACCTTCACTGAAGGTCTGGTGGGCGGCGCGGCCATTGACACCACCGGCGTCCCCTTCCCTGAAGAGACGCTGGCCACCGCCGAAGCGGCGGATGCGATTCTGCTGGGCGCGGTGGGCGGTCCCAAATGGGACAAGCTGGACATGGCGATTCGTCCCGAGAAAGGGTTGCTCGGTCTGCGCAGTGGATTGGAGCTGTTCGCCAACCTGCGTCCGGCTATTCTGTATCCGCAGTTGGCGGAAGCGTCCTCCCTGCGTCCGGAAGTGGTCGCGGGCCTTGATATTCTGATCGTGCGCGAGCTGACCGGCGGCATCTATTTCGGTAAGCCACGCGGCGTTCGCACGCTGGAAAATGGCGAACGCGAAGGCTTCAACACATATGTTTACAGCGAAAGCGAAATTCGCCGCATCGGCCGCGTGGCGTTTGAGGCGGCGCAGAAGCGCAATAAGCGTCTGTGCTCCGTGGATAAAGCCAACGTACTGGAAGTCACTGTGCTTTGGCGCGAAGTGATGGACGAGCTGGCGAAGGAATACCCAGACGTCGAATTGAGCCATATGTACGTGGATAACGCCGCCATGCAGCTGGTGCGCGCGCCCAAGCAGTTTGACGTAATCGTCACCGGCAATATGTTTGGAGACATTCTGTCTGACGAAGCCGCCATGCTGACCGGCTCCATCGGCATGCTGCCATCCGCGTCGCTTAATGCGGCGGGCAAGGGCATGTACGAGCCCTGTCACGGCTCGGCTCCGGATATCGCCGGACAGAACATGGCCAACCCCCTGGCGACTATTCTTTCAGCAGCTATGATGCTACGCTATTCTCTCGCTGCGGAAGACGCGGCGGCGGCGATTGAGCAAGCGGTCAGCGACGTGCTGGACCAGGGATTAAGAACCCGCGACATTGCCGGCTCCAGCGGAGAGTCCGTTTCAACTCAGGCAATGGGCGAAGCCGTGGCGAGGGTCCTGGCGGATCGCTGACCCGCCGTTTCCCAACGCAATCAAATTCTGCGAACAGTCGCCTTGTACGGCGGCTGTTTCAGTCTGTCAGCTTAATTCACAGAACACATAGAGGTCTTGAAGCAAATGAAGAAAGTGGGTCTGGTAGGATGGCGGGGCATGGTAGGCTCCGTTTTGATGCAGCGCATGCAAGAAGAGAACGATTTCGCGCACATCGATCCGATATTCTTCACCACATCCCAGGTTGGTCAGGCGGCGCCTGACTTTGGCAAACCCGCGCCAGCGTTAAAAGACGCTACCTCCATTCAAGACCTGAGTGAAATGGACATTATTATTTCCTGCCAGGGCGGGGATTACACCAATGACGTGTATCCGCAATTGCGCGCCGCCGGCTGGAACGGATATTGGATCGACGCCGCCTCCGCTTTACGTATGAAAGACGATGCGGTCATCGTACTGGACCCGGTTAACCGTAAAGTTATCGATCGCGCGATCGATCAGGGACGCAAAGATTTCATTGGCGGCAACTGCACTGTCAGCTTGATGTTGCTGGCCCTGGGCGGTTTGTTTGAACAGGATCTGGTGGAGTGGGTCAGCCCGATGACCTATCAGGCGGCCTCCGGCGCAGGCGCGCAGAACATGCGCGAACTGATCAAACAGATGGGTTCCGTTTACGATAGCGTTTCTGCCGAACTGGCTGATCCCGCCAGCTCCATTCTGGAAATCGATCGTCTGGTGGCGGAGAGAATGCGTGGCGGCGAATTCCCTGTGGATCAGTTCGGCGTACCGTTGGCCGGCAGCCTGATTCCCTGGATCGACAAGCCGATGCCTTCCGGTCAGAGCAAAGAAGAGTGGAAGGCGCAGGCGGAAGCCAACAAAATTCTGGGCAGAGAAGGGGCGCCGATTCCTATCGATGGCCTCTGCGTACGTATCGGCGCCATGCGCTGCCACAGCCAGGCGATGACGATCAAGCTGCGTAAGGATGTTCCTCTGCCGGAAATCGAACAGATGCTGGCCACGTCCAACGATTGGGCGAAGGTTATTCCTAACGACCGTGACATCTCCATGCGTGAGCTGACCCCGGCGCGGGTCAACGGCGGCCTGGATATTCCGGTGGGTCGCCTCCGTAAGCTGAGTATGGGGCCGGATTACCTGGGCGCCTTCACTGTCGGCGATCAGTTATTGTGGGGCGCAGCCGAGCCGTTACGTCGCACGCTGGCGATTTTGCTGGGTAATATCTGACCTTAGGGTTTTGCGACGGCGCCGGTTTTTTGACGCAATCGACGCCGTTAAATCTGGAAAAATTTGCATTCGTCGTTACAATACCGTTCAAGTGAAAGGCTTATTCCGATTCACTTGAGCGGTAATCCCGCCTGACTCGGACGGAGTTATCAGTTTCCGAATAACTACCTCCGCCTTTGTTGCTCATTTCCATCTCTGGACTAAATTTAAGTGTGTGCCGGCCGATACGGCTTTTTAGCGCAAGCGCTTATGATTCATTATCCGTTTCCAGAGTGGGGGAAGTGATTGATCTGCCTGCAAATTGATCAACCGGACGGGCTTGTATTAAAAATCATCCGTTTGGCCGTTTTGAATAGGCCTAATTTCTTGTAAAAATGCAGGACCTAATTAATACTTAGTAGCAATATTGAAAGTTTATTCTAAACATTCTCAATCAACTGAGATTTTTAACGACATTTGACGCCGTCAGATAACCTCGGGCAGCGCCGGAAGCATCGGCGCGCCACCTGATGAGGTGAAGAATTAATAGAAAGGAAAGACGCTATGGTTCGCAAACTCGCGATTGCAGTATTAACAATGTCCGCGCTTTCATCGGGGGTGGCTAAGGCGCTAGGGTTAGGCGAAGCAAAAGTTTATTCATCGCTCAATCAGCCGCTGAATGCGGAAATCGAGTTGGTCAGCGTTCGCGATCTTACCGAGAGCGAAATTTTGACGAATCTGGCCTCCCGGGAAGCGTTCCAACGCGCCAACCTGGACCGGGTGTATTTCCTTTCGGATTTGCGCTTCAAAGTTTTATTTAAAGACGGCAAGGCTTTTGTTCGAGTCACCAGCTCCAAGCCGGTGCGCGAGCCTTATCTCAACTTCCTGATGGAAGTGACCTGGCCCAGCGGAAGACTGTTGCGTGAGTACGCGCTGCTGATCGATCCGCCTACGTTTAGCAGCGAGAGTGTGAAGCCTGCGCAGGTTGCGCCGGCCCGAACCACCACCGCCAGTGCGCCTGCTACGACAACGCGTCCTTCCACTTCAACGACCACTACCCGAACAACCGCTCCTTCCTCTTCGTCCACCTATGATGCGCCTTCTACTGCCGGCTCTTATGGACCGACAGGCGGTGATGACACTTTGTGGGAGATAGCGCTGAAAACCCGTCCGGACAGTAGCGTGTCTCCGCAGCAGATGATGTTGGCGATTCAAGACTTGAATCCGGACGCTTTCTTCGACAGTAATATCAACAAGCTTAAATCCGGTCAGGTATTGCGTATTCCTGACATCGAGCAAATCCAGCAGCGCAGCAATCGCGACGCAGTGCGTCAGGTCAGCCTGCAAAACCGTGAGTTTGCGGAAGGACGCGCGCCTTCCACCCGTCAGGTGGATGCGTCAGGAACCGGTCGCAGCCAGACTGGCTCCGCAGCGTCGCAAACCGACGAAGACAAGTTGAGAATTATTGTCGCCAAAACCGGCGAGAATGCTTCCACAACGCCTGAGCAGGCGGGTGAATCCAGCGGCTCACGCGGCGGCACGTCGAAAACCGCAGAAGAGTTGAGCCTGGCTCAAGAGAAGCTGGATCAGGTTTCTCGTGAGAATGAGGATCTGAAGAGCCGGATGGAAGATCTGCAGAGTCAGTTAGAGACAATGCAGCGCTTGGTGTCGCTGAAAGATGATCAGTTGGCGGCCTTGCAATCGAAAGTGGGCGAAACCGGCGGCGATACCACTGCGCCGACGCTCCCTGAAGAGCCTGTCATGCCAGGAGACGAAGGCATGATCCCCGGGGAAGAGCCCATGACGCCAGGCGAGCCTTCACTGGGCTTGGGCGATGAGCCGTCCACGATGGGTGAGGGGACGCCAATGTCCCCTGGAATGGATACCCCGGAAGATCAGACCGGCATGACTGCGCCGGACACGCCTGAGCCTGTTGCGCCAGTCACGCCGACTGAGCCTGAGCAGCCCCCTGTAGTGGTTGACAAAAAACCGCCGGTAACGCCAGCGGTCACCGAACCGACTCCGCAGCCCGAGCCGGAAAGCTGGATCGACATCATCAAGAACAACGTGATTTACCAGGCCGCTATTGGCGGCGGCGCAGTATTGTTGCTGTTGATCCTGTGGCTGTTGGCCCGTCGCGGCGGCAAAAAAGAAGCGGCGGCGGATGATGAGGCTCTGGATATCGCAGACCACGATAATCTGGCGCTGGACCTGGATATCGAAGCGGAAGACGGCGAAGGCGAAACCAAAGTCGGCGGCGATGATCCTATCGCGGAAGCAGATGTTTACATCGCGTATCAGCGTTTCGACCAGGCGGTGCAAGTGCTTGACTCCGCACTGGAAGAAAATCCCAACAATCAGGAATACCGGCTGAAACTGTTGGAAGTGTTGGGCGAAGCCAAAGAAGGCGCGCGCTTCAATGAGACCTATAACCATCTGCGCGAGGCTGGCAATGCTGGCGTCGTGAACCGCGCGGATGAAATCAAATCCCGTTTCGCGGATCTGGATGACGAGCCAGGTTTGTCTCTGGACGATCTGGAGAGCCAGCTGCTGGGCGGAGACGACTTTGCGTCTTCAACCGCTGACGAAGAGGAGTTGGATCTTGACCTCGACGCGAATTTGGACGCCACTGTGCCCAATCGGCCTTCTGCGCTGAGCGAGCCTGAAGAACTGGAGTCAGTTGAAGAGGCCGAAGATAATCTGGATATCGACTTTGATCTGAGTGAAATCGATCTGGGCGAAACCGACAAGGAAGAGGTGGATGAAGCAAAATCCTCTTCCGGTTATGACAAAGGCATTGATTATGTATCCAGCAAGCCGGCTGCGGAGGAGACCTTAGAGGATTCTTTCGAGACAGCGGATGATTCTCTCGAATCCCTGGAGGAAGAAGGGTTTGAGCTGGCGGACGTCGAGGAGCTGGAGTCAGATTTTGAACTGGATACAGTGGGCCTGGATGACGACCTGGAGGCGCTGGATCTGGAGAGCGACCTCAGCGATGAGTTGCTGGATATGGACGCGCCCGCTGAAAGCGACGAGCTGGACGAAAGCCTTGATCTGGATATGACTTTGGAAGAGGAAGAGCCATCTCTGGACTTGGATGACAGCGACTTGGATTTGTCTCTCGACGAACAGCCGGCGCAAAGCAAAGATTTCGCAGGCGCTGAGTTATCCAACGATGTGGCGGAAGAATTCGTGCAGCAGGTCGATAATCTGGAAGATGAGCTGCCAGACTTGAGCGCCTCCTTTGAGGAAGAGCCGAAGGCGGATGTCGCCGCAGAGCTGGATTCGGATCTGGACTTCAATCTGGATGATGATTTTGGCGACAAGACCATTGTGCAGCCGCAAGAGCCTGCGCCAAGCGTAGTGGCCGAATCGAAGCCAGCAGTCAAAGAAGGCATGCAGGATGAATTCGTGGAGGAATTGGAAGAGGATTTCAACTTCCTGTCCGACACTGACGAAGCCGCCACCAAGCTGGATCTGGCCAGAGCCTATATCGACATGGGCGACCGTGAAGGGGCTCGCGACATCCTGGAGGAGGTTGTCGAAGAAGGCAACAATGATCAGAAGCAGGAAGCCGCTTCCTTGCTGAAGAGACTTGCATAATTCCGCTACTTTTCAATAATGCTGCCCTCAAGTATTGAGGGCGGCTTATGAATCCAACCAGTTCGAACCAGTCATTGTATCCACTTTCCAACGATCTCCTGCCGGATACCGGGCGCGTTGCGCTGGTGTTGGGCTATGACGGCTCCCGTTATCACGGCTGGCAGGCGCAAAACTCTGGCGTGCCCTCCGTGCAGGCGGAAGTAGAGTCTGCTTTAGCAAAAGTCGCGGACCATCCTGTTAGCGTAGTATGCGCCGGGCGCACCGATGCAGGCGTTCATGCGGTGAATCAAGTGGTTCACTTCGAGACGAAGGCGTTGCGCAGCCCGTATTCCTGGGCGATGGGCGTTAACCACTTCCTGCCGGCGGATGTGTCTGTGAGCTGGGCGGGCGCGGTACCTGAAGACTTTCATGCCCGTTATACCGCCACGTCCCGTAGCTACCGCTACGTCATTTATAACCATCCGATTCGACCCGCATGGCTCAATAACAGCGTCACCTGGAACTACCGTCCTCTCGATGTGGAAAGTATGTCCGCCGCTGGCGCGCATCTGATCGGAGAGAATGACTTCAGCGCCTTTCGCGGCTCCGACTGCCAATCTAAGTCGCCTTTTCGCAATCTAACCCGTCTTGAAGTGAGCAGGTTTGGCGACATGGTTGTGATAGAGGTGGAGGCGAACGCGTTTCTACATCACATGGTGCGCAACATTTCAGGCACCTTGATGGCGGTGGGAACGGGCAAGAAGCCGTCGGACTGGGTGGCGGACGTTCTCGCTTCCAAAAAGCGCTCAAAAGCCGGGGTGACGGCGCCGCCCTTTGGGTTGTACCTGACTTCGGTTACCTATCCGGAAACGTTTGCGATACCATCGTTGCGGAAAGGGCCGTTTTTTCTCGGCGCCTGATTTCCTCGATTTCCCGAAGCCGCTTTAACTCGCTATAATCCCAAGCCTGTTTGTTTATGCGCCGCCGAATCGCTGATACGAAACTTTTCCGGAAAAACGAAAAACAGCATAAAAAGGAAGAGATAAAATGACTGCCCGCAACAAGCGCGTCCGCTGCAAAATCTGCGGCATCCTTGAGCTGGAGCATGCGCTGGCGGTGTCCGACGCCGGCGGCGACGCCATTGGATTTGTTTTTTATCCGCCCAGTCCCCGATACATTGATCCCGCCGCAGCCAGCCGCATTATCGCCAAGCTGCCTCCCTTCATTACTACTGTTGGCCTCTTCGTCAATCATAGTGCGGAGCAGGTGAGGGAGATTTTGAATGTCGTCCCTCTTGATGTGTTGCAGTTTCATGGCAACGAAGACAACGATTTTTGTCGCAGCTTTTCCCGTCCTTTCTACAAAGCCATTGGCGTGGGCGATGAGACGGATGTGGTTGCGGAGGCGGCCAAGTATCCAGATGCGGCGGCCTTACTGTTTGATACCCATGACCCGCAGTTACGCGGCGGGACCGGAAGAGTGTTCGACTGGTCTCGCATTCGTCATGAGCTGGGCAAGCCGGTGATTCTCGCCGGCGGCCTCAATCCGACCAATGTGGCGGAAGCTATTCGCACCGTCAGGCCCTACGCCGTCGATGTCAGCGGCGGCGTTGAAGCAAGCAAGGGCGTGAAGAGCATTGAATTAATCCAGGAATTTATAGGTGAGGTATATCGTGAGTACGAGGTTTGATGCTGAAACGCTGGCCAATATTCCGGACCATCGCGGCCACTTTGGTCATTACGGCGGCCGATTCGTATCCGAGACGCTCATGTCTTCGCTGTTGGAGCTGGAACGGCATTACGAAAAACTGCGTATCGACCCCAAGTTTCAGGAAGAGTTCGACGCGGATCTGGCTGATTACGTAGGCCGACCTTCTCCTTTGTATTTTGCGGAGCGTCTGACCAAACAGGTTGGCGGCGCTAAAATTTATCTGAAGCGGGAAGACCTCAACCATACCGGCGCCCATAAGGTAAACAACACCATTGGTCAGGCGTTGCTGGCGAAATACCTCGGTAAGCCGCGCATCATCGCCGAAACCGGCGCAGGCCAGCATGGCGTCGCCACGGCGACCGTCGCAGCGAGACTGGGATTGAAGTGCGTGGTCTATATGGGGGAAGAGGATGTGCATAGGCAGTCTTTGAATGTCTACCGCATGAAGCTTTTAGGCGCTGAAGTGCGCCCCGTCACCAGCGGCACGAAGACCCTCAAGGATGCGATGAACGAAGCCCTGCGGGATTGGGTCACCTACGTCGACGACACTTTCTACATCATTGGTACGGTGGCGGGTCCGCACCCTTATCCTAAGCTGGTGCGGGAGTTCCAGTCCATTATTGGCCGCGAAGCGCGCCTGCAGTGCATGGAGAAAGAGGGGCGGCTTCCAGATGCACTGGTGGCCTGCGTGGGCGGTGGCTCTAACGCTATCGGCTTGTTTTATCCTTTCATCGCGGATGAGCAGATCAAAATGTACGGCGTTGAAGCCGGCGGGCTTGGCCTGGAGACCGGTCAGCACGCCGCGCCGCTTTGCGCGGGGCGTCCCGGCGTATTACATGGCAACCGTACTTATCTGATGGAAGATGAAAACGGCCAGATTTCCGCGACGCATTCTATTTCCGCGGGACTCGACTACCCGGGCGTCGGTCCTGAGCATGCCTGGCTCAAAGACATCAAGCGCGCGGATTATGTTGCGGCAACTGACGAAGAGGCGCTGCGCGCTTTTCATACCCTGACTCGGGTGGAGGGCATTATGCCTGCGCTGGAATCCAGTCATGCGGTGGCTTACGCCATGAAGCTCGCCAAGACCATGGATAAAGACCAGATCATTATCGTCAACTTGTCCGGGCGCGGCGATAAAGACATCCATACTGTGGCCAAGCTTGACGGAATTGAAATTTAAAAAGGGTATGACATGAGCCGAATTAAGCAATGCCTGGAGACATTAAAGGCGAACAACAAAACCGCGCTGATTCCCTATGTGACCGCAGGCGATCCTGCGCCGCAGCATACTGTCGCTATCATGCACGCCTTGGTTGAGTCGGGCGCTGACATCATCGAATTAGGCGTGCCGTTTTCCGACCCCATGGCGGACGGCCCCGTGATTCAGCTGGCCTGTGAGCGCGCCCTGGAGCACGGGACCTCCCTGAGAATGGTGTTGGGCATGGTGGAGGAGTTCCGCAAGACCAACACTGAGACGCCTGTCGTACTGATGGGTTATTTGAATCCGGTGGAAGCCATGGGCGTGCATCCGTTTACCGACGCAGCCAAGGCGGCGGGCGTGGATGGCGTATTGCTCGTGGACTTGCCGCCGGAAGAAGCGGACATGGCGGCGCCGCACCTGAAAAGGGCGGGGTTGGATGTTATCTTTCTGATCGCTCCAACCACTACAGAGGACCGTATCGCCGCCGCTGCGAAATTCGGCAGCGGATATTTATATTATGTGTCGTTGAAAGGAGTGACTGGCTCTAATGCTCTGGACATTGACGATGTGGAGAAGCATGTCAACGCCATCAAGGCTCTGACCGACATGCCTGTCGGCGTGGGCTTCGGCATCAAAGACGCGGCCACGGCGAAAGCAGTGTCGGCAGTATCCGATGGTGTAATTGTCGGTAGCGCACTTGTGAATACAATAGCGACTAATGCTGAAAATCCTGAGCAAATGCGCGCCAAGGTAAAAGAGCTGCTTAGCTCCATGCGCGCCGCTATGGACGAATAAACAAGTGAGTAGGGTTTAATATGAGTAACTGGTTAGAAAAAATTATTCCGGGAATGGGGGGAGCTCAGTCGAAGCACAAGAGTAACGTTCCCGAAGGCTTGTGGAAAAAGTGCCCTAAGTGCAGCGCCGTACTCTATCGCCCTGAATTGGAGAAAAACCTGGATGTGTGCCCGAAATGCCAGCATCACATGCGCATATCCGCACGCAGGCGTATCGACATTTTCCTGGACGGCGCCGACAGGATGGAAATCGCCCCTGAGCTGGAGCCGGCGGATCGTCTGAAATTCAAAGACACCAAACGCTATAAAGATCGCCTGGTCAGCAACCAGAAAGCGACGGGTGAGAAAGACGCTCTGGTGGCCTTTAAGGGAACTGTCGCCGGCGTGCCGGTTGTGGCGGTGGCGTTTGAGTTCAACTTCCTGGGCGGCTCCATGGGCGCTGTGGTAGGCGAGAAATTCGTTCGCGCAGTGAATGTCTGTCTGGAAGAAAACCGCGCCCTGATCTGCTTCTCCGCCAGTGGCGGCGCGCGTATGCAAGAGGCGCTGATCTCTCTGATGCAGATGGCGAAAACCGCAGCGGCGCTGGAAGTGATGAAGCAGCGCGGTCTGCCGTACATCTCGGTGATGACCGACCCCGTGTTCGGCGGCGTATCCGCCAGTCTCGCCATGCTGGGCGATCTGAATGTGGCCGAGCCCAATGCGCTGATTGGCTTCGCGGGTCCTCGCGTTATTGAGCAGACCGTGCGTGAAAAGTTGCCTGAAGGCTTCCAGCGCAGTGAATTCCTGCTGGAGCATGGCGCGCTGGATATGATTCTTTCCCGTAATCAATTGCGCCGCAGACTATCGATGCTCATCTCCAAGATGATGAAGCTGCCAGAGCCTGAATTTGAAAACGAAGAAGAACTTGAAGAAGAGGAAATGGAAAGGCCCGAGCCGCCAGATAACGTAGAATAATCGGCCTCAAGCCTGATATCGGATCTCTAAGCGTAGATAAGGAATATGGAACCTCGAAGACTGTCTGACTGGCTTGACTATGTTTCGCAACTGCATAGTCAAGTTATCGAAATGGGGCTGGACCGCGTCAATGACGTATTCCGCCGACTTTGTCGCAACGCCAGGCTGGCGAAAACCGTCGTAACTATTGCGGGAACCAACGGCAAGGGGTCTACGTTGGCGGCGGTAGAGGCGCTTGCGCTCGCTGCTGGTAAAACTGTCGGCGCTTACACCTCGCCCCATATTCTACGTTTTAACGAGCGCGTGCGCATTAATGGCGTTGATGTCAGCGATGAGGCGCTTGAGGCGGCGTTCGCCGCCGTCGAATCGGCCCGCGGTCAAACGGCGCTGACCTATTTCGAGTTCACCACTCTGGTGGGCTTCTATTTATTCCAGCAAGCCAGGCTGGATTTGGTTCTGCTGGAAGTCGGCCTGGGCGGACGCCTGGATGCGGTTAACATTGTTGATCCGGATTTGGCGGTGATCACCAGCGTGGATCTGGATCATCAGGAATGGCTGGGTGAGTCCCGTGAAGACATCGGTCGTGAAAAGGCCGGTATTCTGAGGCCGGGCATCCCTCTGATCATTGCCGAAGAGGCTCCGCCTACCAGTGTGGTGGACGTGGCTGGGAAACTGGGCTGCGCAACCTTCATCTGGCGTCAGGACTTTACTCTCGAGCGCACTGGCGACGCGTCGCAAGCCTTGCAATGGCGTGGTCGCCGCAAGCATGCGGACATTGTTGTTGACGGCCTGAGTGATAATGGCCTGCCTATGGCCAATATGGCGGCGGCGATGCAGGTCGCCATGCTGCTCGACTTTCCACTGTCTGAATCCCAGGTCGCCGCTGTAATCGCCGGCGTCAAAGTTCCGGGACGGTTCCAGTTGCTGCGCCGTGACCCAGAGGTATACGCCGATGTGGGGCATAACCCTCACGCCGCGCGCTATCTCAAGCAATGGCTGGGTGGATTGCCAGTTAAGAAGCCGCAAATCGCGGTGTTTTCTGCACTGAAAGATAAAGATGTGGCGGGTATCGTAAAAGAGCTTGCTGGCGTATTCGACCGCTGGATTGTCTTTCCTCTCAATGTGGATCGGGCTATGCCGCTGGCGCAACTGGCGGAACTGGTCGAACGGAACCAATCGGCGCCGCTGCAAACCTGTGCTTCCTTATCGGAGTGTCTGGCCCAGGCGACATCCGAAGCGGGTTCAGATGGGCGCATTGTCGCTTTCGGTTCTTTTTTCACCGTAGCGGAAATTTTTCAAAACGGTATGATGGGAACCGATGAGGGAGACGGCGGCTAAGCGGATCGTCTCCACAGTCTTTTAATCCATTTGGTTTTTTCCATCATGATTTCTATTTACAGTCTCAAGGTTTTTCTATGGATGGATTAAAGCAGCGTATTGTCGGCGCTATTGTGCTGGTGTCTCTGGCGGTCATATTTCTGCCCATGTTGTTTGATAACGCGCAGCAGGAAAAGACATCTCAGATTATTATCATTCCTGATAAGCCGGAAACGCCCAATTTCACTATCGAAGAAGCAAAAGCGCCGCAACTAAGCACAGGCGACGCCAACGCTGAATCGCCGACGCAGTCGGCAAATGCGCAGACCGGCGATTCCGTTGCCGACGAAGCTTCCAGGATTTCCGGTTCCGCAGAAGAGATCGCCCAAGAGGCGGCGATTGCGGAGATGCCTCAAATGAACGAATCTAAACCAGCGACTTCTGTACCGGAGCCGGCTCAGGAAAAAGTCGTAGAGACGAAGCCTGAACCTAAGCCAGAGCCAAAACCAGCGGTGAAGAAGGAAGAGAAGCCTGTCACGACGGTAGCTGCGGCGACTCCTGCAGCCAGCGTCAAGAGCGAGACCAAAGAAGCGCCTAAAGATTACAGTCTTGATAAGGACAAGTCTCCCGCCGCATGGTCGATCCAGATCGGCACCTTCAAGAATCGCGACAGCGCTTTGAAAATCCGCAACGAGCTACATGGCGACGGCCATCCTGCATTTACTCAGGAATACCGCAGTTCAGAAGGCGAAAACCTGGTCAGAGTTTTCGCTGGGCCAGTCATGGAGCGCAGTCAGGCGGACAAGCTAAAGAGTCAGGTGGACAAGCGCTACAAAGTCAACTCTCTCGTTGTGCTATATCGCCCAGGGCAATAGTCCGCCGCGACAAAGCATTAGTTTTTCTATACCCTCCTTTTTGCTAGAATGATGCGCCCTCGAAATACGGGGGCTAATTACGCTGTTTCCAGGATGCTATGATGATTTGGGCCGATTGGGTCATTATTGGAATTATTGGTTTATCCACGGTAGTCAGCCTGGTCAGAGGCTTCGTCAAAGAGGCGCTTTCTCTGGTTACCTGGGTTCTCGCATTTATTGTGGCGCGCATGTTTTATGTGCATTTGGCCACGCTGCTGGAAGGGCTTATCTCCGTACCTTCCGTCAGGCTGATCGCAGCCTTTGTCATACTTTTCATTGTGACGCTCATCATCGGCGCGTTACTGAACCATTTGATTTCCGCATTGGTGAAGTCCACAGGCCTGTCCGGTACCGATCGTACCCTGGGTATGGCGTTTGGAATGATCCGGGGCGTGGTGTTGGTTGTCGTGGTCGTGGCGCTGTTGCGACTGACTCCCGTCGTACAGGACCCTTGGTGGTCGGAATCGACCTTAATTCCCCATTTTGAAAAACTGGAAGCTTGGTCGCGGTCGGTCTTCGGAGACCCCATAGCGTCTATGCTTACATAAAACGCTTAAATTTTGCGCGAGATTCAAAGACGAGGTAACCATACATGTGCGGTATTGTTGGTATTGTGGGTAAAGCGAATGTTAATCAGGACCTTTACGACGCACTCACCGTGTTACAACATCGTGGCCAGGACGCCGCGGGAATCGTTACCTTCCAGGACGACCGTTTTTTCCTGAGAAAGGACAACGGTCTTGTGCGCGACGTGTTCCGCACCCGTCATATGATGCGTCTGGTTGGCAACGTGGGCATCGGCCATGTTCGCTATCCCACGGCGGGTTCTTCCAGTTCTGCGGAAGCCCAGCCTTTTTATGTGAATTCTCCTTACGGCATTACGCTGGCTCATAACGGCAACCTCACTAATGCGGAAGAGTTGGCGCGCGATATCTTTCGCACCGACCTGCGCCACGTCAACACCAGCTCCGACTCTGAAGTGCTCCTGAATATTTTCGCTCATGAGCTGCAGAAACTGGGCAAACTGGTGCCGGAAAAAGACGACGTGTTTGCGGCGGTCAAAGCTGTTCATAAACGCGTGAAAGGCGCCTACGCCGTCATCGCCATGATTACCGGCTATGGCATTGTCGCGTTCCGTGACCCCAACGGTATTCGTCCAGCCTGCTTCGGCAAGCGCGAGACTGCGAAGGGACCGGAGTACATGATCGCCTCCGAAAGCGTGGCGCTCAGCGCGCTGGGCTTCGAGCTGCAACGGGACATCGCCCCGGGCGAAGCGGTATACGTCGAGACCGACGGCAGTCTGCACACGCAACAGTGCGCGGAAAATCCGAAACTGAACCCCTGTATTTTCGAGTACGTGTACTTCGCCAGACCCGATTCCATCATGGACGGCATTTCCGTCTACAAGGCGCGTTTGCGCATGGGGGATCACCTGGCCGAGAAGATCCATCGTCTGCGGCCAGATCATGACATTGATGTGGTGATGCCGATTCCCGACACCAGCCGCACTTCCGCCATGCAAATGGCGTTAAGTCTGGGAGTGAAATACCGGGAAGGCTTTATCAAGAACCGCTACATTGGTCGCACTTTTATCATGCCGGGCCAAAACCAGCGTAAGAAGTCCGTGCGCCAGAAGCTGAATCCGATTGCCTTGGAATTCCGCGGCAAGAACGTGCTGTTGGTGGATGACTCCATCGTGCGCGGCACCACCTGTCGTGAAATCGTGCAGATGGCCCGGGACGCCGGCGCCAAGAAAGTCTATTTCGCCTCTGCGGCGCCGGCGGTGCGCTATCCCAACGTGTATGGCATCGACATGCCTTCCGCCAACGAGTTGATCGCTCACGGCCGTACGACGGAAGAGGTGCAGGAATTGATTGGCGCGGATTGGCTGGTGTATCAGGACCTGGAAGACTTGGTGTCTTGTGCTCTGGAAGGTAATCCGAATATAGAAAAATTCGATTGCTCTGTGTTCGACGGCGACTATGTGACTGGCGATGTGAATGACGAGTATCTCCAGCGACTGGAGGCTATCCGCAATGACAGCAGCAAGTCCAAGCGTGAGCAGGAACTGATGATGGCGCAAGCGCCCCTGGACCTGCACAACGACAACTGATCGCTTGTGCACGACGCCGGTCGCATACCGGCGTCAGTCGCTCTACTGTCTATTTAGTTTTACTACGATCTATTCGGTCGCACTACTGTCCATGCTGCGGTCAATTCAATAGACTGCACGGAACAACACTATTGCGCCGGATAGGGGAGGGCGCTCACTTGCTCTCCTCAGGCGGTCCCACTTCTTATCCAGGAACAAACGATGTCAGGCAGAAAAACTGAAACCCGTGAGCTTCTGTTGCCCCCGGAGGTAGACTGGCGCGACGCCACGCAAGCGATTCGCGCGGGACAGATCCGCACTCAGGAGCAAGAGCATGCGGAAGTGATTTATCCCACTTCCAGCTACGTTTTCAAGTCGGCGGCGGAAGCTGCCGCGACGTTCGCCGGCGATAATCCCGGTAATGTCTATTCGCGCTACACCAATCCCACCGTGCGCATGTTTGAAGAGCGTCTGGCGGCGCTGGAAGGGGCGGAAAACTGTGTGGCGACTGCTTCCGGCATGGCGGCGATTGTGTCCGCCTGCATGGCCCTGCTGAAAAGCGGCGACCATGTGATCTGCTCCCGTAACGTATTCGGCACGACTCACGCCGTGTTCGATAAATACATGAAAAAGTTCGGCGTGGAGACCACTTTTGTCCCACTCACGGATATGGAAGGCTGGCGGGCGGCGGTGAAGCCCAATACCCGCTTGCTGTTTATCGAGACGCCGTCCAATCCCTTGAATGAAGTGGCGGATATCGCGAGCCTGGCGCAATTGGCGCACGCCAATGGGGCTTTGCTGGCGGTGGACAATTGTTTCTGTACGCCAGTGCTGCAAAAACCGCTGAGCCTGGGGGCGGATTTAGTCATTCATTCGGCGACTAAGTATCTGGACGGCCAGGGGCGTTGCCTGGGCGGCGCGGTGGTAGGCGATAAGGCTTTAACGTCAGAAGTGCTGGCGTTCTTGCGCTCCGGCGGTTTCACGATGAGCCCCTTCAACGCCTGGGTGTTTCTGAAGGGCCTGGAGACGCTGCCAATCCGGATGAAGGCGCATTGTGAGAACGGCATGAAAGTCGCGCAGTGGCTGAATGAACAAAGCTGGGTGGAGACTGTTCACTACTGCGGACTGCCTGACCATCCCGGACATGAATTGGCCACCCGACAGCAGAAGGGATATGGCGGCGTACTGTCCTTCAGAGTTAAAGGCGGAAGAGAGCAGGCCTGGGCGTTTATCGACAACACCAAGTGGATCTCCATCACTGCTAACTTGGGAGACGTTAAGTCCACGATGACGCATCCGGCGACCACCACTCACGGGCGTCTTTCCGATGATGACAAAGCGTTGGCGGGCATTTCCGAGAATCTGATTCGTCTCTGCGTGGGGCTGGAGGATTTTGAGGATATTCGCGACGATCTGCTGGCCGGCGCAGCGGCGTTGGGCGCTTGATTTCGACCGCCGGGGCGGCTCAAAGCCCTGGCGTTTTCCGTCTGATCCCGCCTGACATGACCCACAGCCTGTCGAAAAATGCATCTCCCGCCAATCTGAGCTAGAATAAAATCAATATAAACAAATAGATAGGGCGCAATTTTAATTTTTGGCGTTAAATTCTATTAATGCGCGGTTAAGCTGGGTTCACCTAGACTCCCGGCTTGTGTACACTACTGAATATTTAGCCAGCTAAAATCCTTATGCCAGCAGATATAGAAGACAACAGAGCGAAACGCTACCTGGAGCAAGGGGTCCGCGAGGGCGTGCTTATCGCTTGTGTTACCATCGCCGTTTATCTGGTGTTGGCCCTGGTCTCGTACAATCCATCAGACCCTGGCTGGACCAGCACGGGGCAGCATTCTCAAGTGGTCAATTACGCTGGGCGCGTCGGCGCCTGGATTTCCGATGTATTGCTGTATTTCTTCGGTTACGTTGCGTATTTATTCCCCTTTCTGTTTGTTCTGCGTTCGGTGCAACTGTTCCGTCAACGTCATATGCGTCATCCCATTAATTGGTGGATGGTGGTTATACGCGTCGTTGGGTTGATCGTTCTTGTCCTGTCCACCTGTTCGCTGCTGACCATGTATTCCGTGAGCGGCCTGAATTCCAGCTCTGGCGGTATTGTCGGCGCGGAAGTCGCCGGGATGGCCGTTGACACGTTCAACATTATTGGCAGCACGCTGGTATGGGTGGCGCTGTCTTTATTTGGTTTCAGCATCGCCACCGGTTTGTCCTGGCTTAAGATCATGGACTGGGTCGGCGCCAGGACTCTGGCGTTGTTCCGTCGCATCGGCGAAGAGTTTTCGTCTGCGAAAGCGAAGATGGGAGAGCGTGCGGAAGCTCGTCGTGAAGAGAAAGTCAGATTAGAAGCCGAGGCTCCGCCTCCCAAGCCTAAAAAGGCGAAACGGGAAACGAAAGACTTCGACGATGAAGACGATCGGATTCCGTTGCTGGACTCTCGGGTAAACGTCCCTGAAGAACAAGAGACCAAGAAACGCTCTCTACTGGGATTCGGCAAAAAGAAAGCCGAGGCCAAGGTTGAGCCCAGTCTGGGCGACACCATGGACGTGGATAGCGATACGCCTGCGGATAAGAAGATCAAGATCCTGCCGTTCCAGAAAGAAGCGGGGGGCGATAGCAAGCGGGCCAAGCGCGCGTCTCAGCCTTCGCTGTTTAACTTTGCGGAAGGCCCGTTGCCGTCACTGAATCTGCTTGATCCGCCCGAATCTTCCAAGAAAGGCGGTTACTCGCCTGAGGTGCTGGAAAATATGTCGCGCCTGCTGGAAGTGAAGTTGAACGACTTTGGCGTCGTCGCCGAGGTTGTGGAGGTGAATCCCGGTCCGGTTATCACCCGGTTTGAAATCCAGCCGGCGCCTGGCGTCAAAGTCAGTCGCATCAGCAATCTGGCCAAGGACCTTGCCCGTTCACTGGCGGTGATCAGCGTGCGCGTAGTGGAAGTCATTCCCGGCAAATCCGTGGTGGGCATTGAAATTCCCAATGAAAACCGGGACATCGTGCGGTTGCGCGAAGTGCTGTCTTCCAAAGCCTACGATGATTCCAGCTCGCCCCTGTCATTGGGACTGGGCAACGATATTGCGGGTAATCCGGTCGTCGCCAATCTGGCGAAAATGCCGCACTTGCTGGTGGCGGGCACCACAGGCTCCGGTAAGTCCGTGGGCGTGAACGCCATGTTGATCAGTATGCTATACAAGGCGACGCCTGAAGAGCTGCGGTTGATTATGATCGACCCCAAAATGTTGGAGCTGTCCATCTACGACGGTATTCCCCATCTGCTCACGCCAGTAGTGACGGACATGAAAGAAGCCGCCAATGCGCTGCGTTGGTGTGTGGGGGAAATGGAGCGTCGTTATCGTCTCATGGCTGCGATGGGGGTGAGGAATATCGCTGGCTTTAACAAGGTCGTGAAGGACGCTATCACTGCTGGCGAGCCCATTCGCGACCCGCTGTGGAAGCCGGGCGACAATGCGCTGGAAGAAGAGCCGCCGATGCTGACCACGCTGCCCTTCGTGGTGGTGGTCGTGGACGAATTCGCTGATATGATGATGATCGTCGGCAAAAAAGTGGAAGAGTTGATCGCCCGTATCGCCCAAAAAGCGCGGGCGGCGGGAATTCATTTGATTCTGGCGACCCAGCGTCCGTCAGTGGACGTCATTACCGGCCTGATCAAAGCCAACGTGCCAACCCGTATGGCGTTTCAGGTGTCGTCCAAGATCGACTCCCGTACTATTTTGGATCAAGGCGGCGCCGAGCAGCTGCTGGGGCACGGCGACATGCTGTATTTGCCTCCGGGTACCGGTTTGCCTATCCGCGTCCATGGCGCTTTTGTCGACGATGATGAAGTGCATCGCGTGGTGGATGACTGGAAACAGCGGGGCGAGCCTGACTACCTTGATGAAATTCTCGACGGCGCCACCGATAGCGAGTTTGTCGCCAGCTTCGATGGCGGCGGCGACAATAACAATGGCACGGAAAAAGACGACCTGTTCGATCAGGCTGTGGCGTTTGTGACGGAAAGTCGCAAGGCGTCCATATCCGCGGTGCAGCGTCGTCTGAAAATAGGTTACAACAGGGCGGCCAATCTGGTGGACGCGATGGAATCGGCGGGCGTCATCTCGTCAGCCGGCCATAACGGCTCCCGGGAAGTTTTGGCTCCACCTCCTCCTAGAGATTGATATCCATGAAATTATTGAAACTACTCTCCGTGGCGGCGTTGAGCGCCGCCAGTATGATGGCGAATGCGGCGGGCGTGGATGCGCTCTCCGGTCTTTTAAAAAATGTAGAAACCTTTACCGCCAATTTCACCCAAACGATGCGTTCTCAAAGCGGGCAGGTGTTGCAGGAAGTAACCGGCACTTTGAAGGCCAAGCGCCCGGGATTGTTCTTCTGGAAAACCAGGGCTCCATTGGAGCAGACCATCGTGACGGACGGTCAACAGGTTTGGATCTACGATCCGGATCTGGAGCAGGTCACTATTCAGCACCTGTCGCAGCAACTTTCCAACACCCCGGCGCTGCTGCTTAGCGGAGAAGTCGGAAAGATTGATGAACAGTATCAGGTCGAGCAGCAACCGGAATCTCAGCCGGGGCAGGTGGATTTCCTGCTGCGTCCAAAAGGCGTTGACTCTCTGTTCGACACGCTGCAACTGAGCTTTGTCAATGATCAGCTGGTGAGTATGAAGCTGAAGGACTCTCTTGGTCAGCAAACCAGTCTTTTTTTCACTGCGGTTTCAGTCAATCAAACTATCAGCGAAAAAGCGTTTCACTTTGAGATTCCCGATGGCGTAGACGTTATCCGGGAGGCGCCTTGACGCTAAACCTGTTTGAATCGGAAGAACGCCGTCGGAGTGCGCAGTATGCGCCTCTGGCGGCGCGAATGCGTCCCCGCGTTATTGATGAGTATATTGGGCAGACGCATCTGCTGGATGCAGATAAACCGTTACGCAAGGCGCTGGAGCGCGATCAACTGCACTCGGTTATATTCTGGGGGCCGCCTGGAGTAGGCAAAACCTCTCTCGCCCGGCTGGTGGCGGGATACACCGGCGCAGAATTTATAACCTTGTCCGCCGTACAAAGCGGGGTCAAGGAAATCCGAGAGGTCAGCCAGCGCGCCCGCGCGAATTCACAAAGCGGACGCAAAACCATTGTGTTCGTGGACGAAGTCCATCGTTTCAACAAATCCCAGCAAGACGCCTTTCTTCCTTACGTCGAGGAGGGCGCTTTTGTGTTTATCGGCGCCACCACGGAAAACCCCTCTTTTGAGCTGAATAACGCCTTGTTGTCGCGGGCGCGGGTGTATCCGCTAAAGCCGCTCACTATTGATGATTTAACGGCGCTATTGCAGCGAGCCCTGTCCGATGCGGAAAACGGCTTGGGGCAAACATCCTGGAGCTATGACGCCGACCTGTTGCGGATGATCGCGGAAGCCGCCAACGGCGATGCGAGACAGGCGCTGAACATACTTGAAACCATGTCTGATCTGGCGGACCCGGGCGAGCAGGGTGGGATTCTCTCGCGTGAGCTTCTGGCGTCGGTAATGCAGGTTTCACTAAAACGCTTCGACAAAGGCGGAGATGCGTTCTACGATCAGATCTCCGCATTGCACAAATCCGTGCGCGGCTCCAACCCTGACGGCGCCCTGTATTGGTTCGCCCGTATGCTGAACGGGGGCTGCGATCCTTTGTACGTCGCCCGCCGTGTGGTGCGGATGGCAAGCGAGGATATCGGCAACGCCGATCCGCGGGGTTTGGATCTCGCGCTTTCTGCCTGGGACGTGCAAGAGCGCCTGGGCTCTCCGGAAGGGGAGCTGGCGATTGCGCAGGCGATTGTTTATCTGGCGTGCGCGCCGAAGAGCAATGCGGTCTATAGCGCGTTTAACGCCGCGATGAAATTGGCGGCGGAATCGCCGGATTATCCAGTTCCCGTTCATTTACGCAATGCGCCGACCAAGTTGATGAAGGAAATGGGCTACGGCAAAGAATACCGTTATGCTCATGACGAACCCGGAGCCTATGCGGCCGGCGAGACGTATTTGCCCGAAGAGCTGGACGGCTTGCGTCTGTACCACCCGGTGGAGCGGGGACTGGAAAGCAAAGTTAAGGAAAAGCTGGAATACCTGCGGAGTCTGGACGAAGCGTATCAGAACCGCTCCTGAATCACCTGAAATCTGTCCGTGATCATTATGAGCGTCCCCCATCTTGTGTATGTTGCTCTTGGCGGCGCGCTTGGCGCCGTCAGCCGGTATTTAATCGTGGCCTGGGTCAGTAACGTAGCAGGCGCCAAATTTCCCTGGGGCACGCTGGCGGTCAATCTGCTTGGCTCTTTTCTTCTCGGGACGGCTTTTGTGTATGTGGTGGAGAAACTGCATGGACAACCCGAGCTGCGATCTTTGATAATGGTGGGTTTTTTAGGGGCGTTGACCACGTTTTCCACCTTTTCGCTGGAAGCCTGGAGCCTGATGCAAAGCGATCAGCTATTGCAAGGCCTCGCCTATATTTTAATGAGCGTTATACTATGCCTCTTCGCCGTGAGCGCAGGTATCGCTCTGACCCGGCTTATTCTTTGATTTAAAAATTACTGGATGAATTCATGTTAGATCCAAAATTGCTTCGCAACAGCCTGGATGAAGTGGCTGCCAGACTAAAGACCAAACGCTATGACCTGGACGTGGATGCGTTCAGTCAATTAGAAGAGCGGCGCAAGTCCGTTCAGGTCCGTACTGAGGAACTGCAGAGCGAGCGCAACAGTAAGTCGAAGAATATCGGCATGATGATCAAGCAGGGCCAGGACCCGCAGCCCCTGAAAGACGAAGTGGCTAAAATCGGCGAACAACTGGAAACCGCCAAAGCGGAGCTGCAGGACATCCAGGACAAGCTGGACGACCTGCTGCAAGGCATTCCCAATCTTCCTGACGCTTCAGTGCCTGAAGGGGCGAGTGAAGACGACAACGTAGAAGTACGCCAATGGGGAAGCGTCCGCGAATTTGATTTCGAGCCCAAGGATCATGTTGATCTTGGCGAGAGCTTGGGCCTGTTGGACTTCAACAGCGGCGCGAAGCTGGCTGGCTCCCGTTTTGTGGTGATGCGCCGCGAACTGGCGAGACTGCACCGTGCGCTGGCCCAGTTCATGCTGGATATTCACACCACTGAGCACGGTTATCAGGAAACCATGACGCCGTTTCTGGTGCATGCGCATGCATTGCAGGGCACCGGACAGCTGCCCAAATTTGAAGCGGACCTGTTTAAAGTGCCGGGCGAGCATGACTTTTATCTGATCCCTACTGCGGAAGTGCCAGTCACCAATTTGGTGCGTGAAGAGATTCTGGACGCCAAAGAGCTGCCTCTGAAAATGACCAGCCATACCCCTTGTTTCCGTAGCGAAGCCGGCAGCTACGGCCGCGATGTGCGTGGAATGATCCGCCAGCACCAGTTTGAGAAAGTGGAGCTGATTCATGTGGTGGCGCCGGAGCAGTCTGATGCAGCTCTGGAAGAGCTGACCGGCAATGCGGAACGAATCCTGCAGTTATTAAACCTGCCGTATCGTGTTGTGGCGCTGTGCGGAGGCGATCTGGGCTTCTCTGCGGCGAAAACCTACGACATCGAAGTCTGGTTGCCGGCGCAGAAAAAATACCGCGAGATTTCTTCTTGCAGCAACTGCCGTGACTTCCAGGCGCGTCGTATGCAGGCGCGGTGGCGTAACCCGGAAACCGGCAAGCCGGAGCTGGTGCATACGCTGAACGGCTCTGGACTGGCGATAGGGCGCACCCTGATCGCGGTGCTGGAGAATTACCAGCAGGCGGACGGCTCCATTTTGGTGCCGGATGTGCTGGAGCCATACATGGGCGGCGTGAAGGTGATCAAATCAGCTAACTGAGGTAATTGATGTCCACACAACTACAGACCTGGGATTTTCTGCCCATATCCATGAATCTACAGGGCAGGGAGTGTCTTGTAGTTGGGGACACCGAGCAGGCGGTGCGAAAAACCGACCTGCTACTACGCGCGGGAGCCAAGGTCCGGCTCCTGGGCGACCCGCATGCGAAAGCGCTCAAGGAGAGCGCTGACGCACTCAACGCTATTACCGTTATCCCAGACCCCTTTCATCCCGATTTGTTGCAGCTGTGCGCGGTTGTCGTCGCTGCGTCCGATTCCGCGATGTTGAATCAGCAGGTGGCGCAAGCCGCCCAGGCGCGCGGGATTCCGGTCAATGTCGTCGAACAGCCGGAATTAAGCAGTTTTATCTTTCCTTCTATTATCGATCGTCATCCGGTGCTGGTATCCGTCACCAGTTCCGGCGGCGCGCCCGTATTGACCCGTTTGTTGCGCAACCGACTTGAGTCGCTGATCCCTCATGGTTTCGGCAGACTGGCGGATTTGGCGATGGAGTTCAGGGATAAGGTTCGGTCTCGTTTTGGTCATATCAATCAACGGCGTCGCTTTTGGGAGTCCGTGTTGGAAGGCGTTGTTTCTGATCTGGTGTTTTGCGGGCGCACGGACAAAGCCAGGGCGATGCTGGATGACATGTTAAGTGGTGAACAGGCGGACGCGATTAAAGATACAGGTGAAGTGTATCTGGTTGGCGCAGGGCCCGGCGATCCGGATTTGCTGACGTTTCGCGCGCTACGCTTGATGCGTCAGGCTGATGTGGTGTTGTACGACCGTCTGGTGTCGCCGCAGATTCTGGATCTGGTGCGCCGGGACGCCAAACGTATCAATGTGGGCAAAGCCCGCTCCAACCATACGCTGCCGCAACAGGAAATCAACGCTATGTTGGTGGAGTTGGCCAAGGAGGGAAAACGGGTGTTGCGTCTTAAAGGCGGCGACCCCTTTATTTTTGGTCGCGGCGGGGAGGAGATCGATCAGTTGGCGGACGCTGGCGTCCCGTTTCAGGTGGTGCCCGGAATTACCGCCGCTTCCGGATGTGCGGCTTACTCCGGTATTCCGCTCACACACAGGGATCATTCACAGTCGGTGCGTTTCGTGACCGGCCATTTGAAGTCCGACACCTGCGACCTGCCATGGCATGAGTTTGTGCAGGATAATCAGACCCTGGTGTTTTACATGGGGCTGGTGGGGCTGCCGATTATCAGTCGTGAGCTGATCGCCCATGGTATGAAGCCGTCAACGCCAATCGCTCTGGTATCCAGGGGGACTCTGCCGGATCAACAGGTGCTGGTGGGCGAGTTGGGCAATATCGCCAAGAAGGTGGAAGAGCAGCAGATTCCTGGCCCAACCATCATTATTATCGGCGATGTCGTGACCTTGCGTGATCGTTTGCGCTGGATGGATTAAATACTGAGTACAGGCTCCGCTGTGTTAGGCGGGGCCTGAGCCGCCTTGATGGGCTCTCAGCGGCTTTCCCCGTTATCCGGACGCCACAAATACGCCTCAAGCTCCTTCCGCACCTCGTTTTCCAGTAATCCCACCACGACGTCTACCCCCGCTTGTTTGAGGATATCAATGCCGGCCCCGCGATTTTTCGGATGAGGGTCGATCATGCCGACATACAAAGTACGTATGTCTCGCTTAACCAGCGCTTGAGCGCCAACACACAACCCACCGGCGGGTTAGGGCGGCAGTGCGCGATGGCTTTTCGGCCTTCCGCGATAGCCAGCCCCATGAAGCGCTCCAGTTCTCTTGTTTCCATTAGGTCTTCTTTTCCAAAGGGGTTAGTCAATCAAGGCTACGCTTTTCACCTGGGCGAACACTGACATGCCTCTCTCGATATTCAGCTGGTCAATGGAGCGGCGGGTGACCCGGGATAGGATGGTTTCTTCGCCCAGGGCCAAACGCACCACTACCTGGGACGGCTCTCGGTCCACATTGATATCGATGACCTTGACGGGAATGCAGTTGGAGATGCTGCTCAACTCCGGCGGCTTCAGCGCCAGACTCACATCCTTGGCGTGTATGCGCAGCCTGACCTGCTGGCCGATGGGGCCTTGTTTATGATGCACCGCCAAGACGCCGCCGGGCACGCTCAACAGGGTCTGGTGATATTCCAGGTCATGGGCCTGGATAGTGGCGTGTACGACGGCGCTGGCTTCTTCCAGGTGCGCCAGGGGCAGGTCAGGGCGGGTGAGCAGCTCGTTGATGGGGCCGCCGGCGCGGACGCATCCATGGTCCAGCAGCACCAGATGCGAAGCCAGACGCATGACTTCATCAGGCGAGTGGCTGACATAGAAAACGGGAATGTCCAACTGCTGGAACAGCTCATCCAGATAGGGAAGGATCTCTTCCTTGCTCTGTAAATCCAGACTGGCCAGTGGCTCGTCCATCAATAGCAGTTTCGGGCTGGTAAGCAGAGCGCGGCCAATGGCCACCCGTTGGCGCTGCCCGCCGGACAGTGATTGCGTATTGCGTCCAATCAGCGGCTCCAGTTCAAGCCAGCGAATGACTTCTTCCGGCGCCACCCTGCGTTCCCATTGCGGAATGCGCTGGTGGCCGTAGAGCAGGTTATCCATGACCGATAAATGCGCGAACAGGCTTGGCTCCTGAAACACATAGCCAAGGGCGCGACGATGCGGCGGCACGAAAAGGTCGGCGCTCTGCCAGACCTCATCCTTGATTTGCAAGGCCCCTTTTTCCGCCCGCTCCAGGCCGGCGATAAAACGCAGCAGCGTGGTCTTGCCGGAGCCGGAGCGACCAAACAGTGCGGTGACGCCTTGCCCCGGCGTGTGGAACGCGACATCCAGGGTGAAATCCCCTCTGTGGGAGAAGAAAGACGCAGAGATATCGTCGTTCATGAAATCACCTTCGCCGGCTTGCGGATAATCTGCAGCGCCAGCAGCACTGTGAAGGAAAAGATCAGCATACCGGCGGAGAGAATATTAGCCTGTGTGTATTCGATGGCCTCCACATGATCATATATGGCCACCGACAGGACTTTGGTCTCGCCAGCGATAGCGCCGCCGATCATGAGCACGATGCCGAATTCACCAATAGTGTGAGCGAACACCAGCACGGCGGCGGTGATAAGGCCGGAGCGGGACAGCGGCAATGCGACAGTCATGAATCTATCCCAGGGGGAGGCGCGCAAGGTGGCGGCGACCTCCAACGGGCGGGCGCCGAGAGTTTCGAAGGCGTTCTGAATAGGTTGCACGGCGAAGGGCAGCGAATAAATAACGGAAGCGACCACCAGGCCGGGAAAAGTGAAGGGCAGCACGCCCAATCCCAGAGCCTGGGTGATTTCTCCAATAGGGCCTTTGGGGCCCAGCAACAGTAACAGATAGAAACCCAGCACTGTCGGCGGCAGCACCAAAGGCAGAGAGATAATCGCCTCCAGCGGACGTTTGCTCCAGTGCCGACTCTGCGCCAATCCCCAGGCGATAGCGGTACCCAGAGCCATCAGGATGAGGGTGGTCAGCCCCGCCAGTTTCAGCGTGATCCACACCGCCTGCCAGTCGACCAGCCCCTGGACGCCCACTGCATTCATCTAATCAAGTTCCTTATGCCGGATATCGGGATGAAATAGGGCGTCATTATCGGCATTTCTCCTTATTCTTCAACATTGTAACCAAAGGATTCGATAATCGAGCGGGCGCGGGGGGATTTCAGGTAGTCGATAAACGCCACCGCCGCCGGATTATCCTGGCCTTTGGACAACAACACACCCTCTTGCCGGATCGGCGTATACAGGGATTGAGGAACCAGCCAGTAAGCGCCGCGCTCAGCTTCATCCATAGCGATCACCTGCGACAACGCTACGAATCCCAAAGTCGCTGCGCCGCTGTAAACGAATTGATAGGTTTGCGAGATGTTTTCTCCAAACACCAACTGAGGCTGCAAGGAGTCGTAAAGCTTGAGTGACTGCATGGCTTGAATGGCGGCGGCGCCATAAGGCGCGGTTTTGGGATTGGCGACAGCGAGCTTGCCTTTGTTGATCTCCAGCCACTGGCGACCATCCTCGCCAGGGACGGGCTCTAGACTCCATAGCGCCAGGCGTCCACTGGCGTAGACGAAATTGCTCCCTGGGACGCCGACTCCGGCCTCTATCGTCTTTTTGCCGCGCACGTCGTCCGCCGCCAGGAACACTTCAAAGGGCGCGCCATGGGTGATCTGCGCGTAAAGTTTGCCGGTAGAGCCGAAGCTGGGTTTGAGGCGATGACCGGTCTGCGCCTCGAAATCCGGAGCCAGAGCCTGAATGGTGGAGGTAAAATTGGCGGACACCGCCGCCAATACCTCGCCTGCATGGGCGTGCGACGCCAGAAACAAAGCGATGATCGTCGCCGAGAAAGCGCGAACGAGAGTAAAGCGTGTCAACATGTACAGATCCTTTTTGTGGTGTTTGGTCCTGGTTCACAGGGCGGCGTTTTTGGCGGCGTCGCCGATGCTGCGTCGTAGAGCGCTTGGCGCACTGTGCGACGGCGCGCGTCATTGATTGATGGCCAGAATAATATGGGACGCCTTAACGTAAGCCTGACAGGGTGCGCCATGCGTAAGCCCCAGGTCTTCCAGGCTTTGTTCCGTGATGACGGCGGTCAGGGTCCGGTCCCCGTTCAAGCGCACGTGCACCTCCGCGTTCACCTGACCGCGCCGGATGTCGCTGACGACGCCGCATAGACGGTTGCGGGCGCTCAGTCGTAAGGTCTCATCCGTCGCCAGAATGACAAAACTGGATTTAATGATCGCGGTTGCTGTGCGTCCCGGCGTCAGACCCAGGTCCTGAACTGACTCCCGGGTCACCACCGCCACCAGTTCCAGGCCGTCTCCCAGATCAAGGGCGACCTCCGCATTGACTGCGCCGGACTGCACGCGACTGACGACTCCTCGAAACTGATTGCGCGCGCTGGTTTTCATCGCCATGGCCTGAAGCACTCCATGAATATCGTCAAAATCGTCAATGTCCCGTTGTAGGCGGCTTAATAAAGCTGAGTAGTGTGTTTCCATCGCCCGGTAGGCGGATACCAGCTTGTGACCCTGGGGAGTCAAACGCGCCCCACCGCCGTGCTTGCCTCCAGTCGCGCGCTCAACCAGTGGACGCGGCGACAGGTTGTTCATTGCGTCCACGGCGTCCCAGGCGGTTTTGTAGCTGATTCCGGTAAGCTTGGCCGCCTTGGTGATGGAGCCGGCGCTGTCGATATGCTCCAACAAGGCGATGCGAGAGCCGCCTTGTACGCCGCGCACGTTCTGGTTAAGCCAGAATTCTCCGGCGAGCTCCAAAACCCTGGCGTTGTCGTTATTTTCACTCATAGTTAACAGTAGGCGTTGGTGACGATAGAAAAATGGGCGCGGGGGCCCTGTCAGCGCTATATAGTATTCTATATAACGCTGACGCGATCAACTCTCACCTAAGCGGCGACAGGGGATTGCGAGGGGATAGGCATTGCATGACCCTTCGCCGCCGCCGTAAACTTTGTGAAAAAAGAATGACTGATTTCGCCTTCGTTTGGCGCTTATACGCCTGATGTTTTGTCTAAAATTTAAGAACAGTGAAAAAGTAAATGGAACTCATCCTCAAAGTGACTAAATGTCCCCCCGGAAGCGACATGTCTGGGGTGACTGTTACCGTCGGCAAAGACGGCGCGACCATAGGGAGATCGACCACGAACTCCCTGGTGCTGCCGGACGCCAATCGGTATGTATCCTCGGACCACGGACGGATCGAGTTCGACGGAAGTCGATACAGCTTTATCGATATCAGCACTAACGGCAGTTATCTGAATCATCTGGGGCATCCGCTTATCAAAGGCCACCCAGAGCCGCTCAAGAACGGCGACCGCCTGATGCTTGGGCAGTATGAGCTGCAAGTAGAACTGGCGGAGCCCAGCGACGACCGTACGCAGATGTTTGCGCCTGACTCGGATATCGAGGCGACCCGAATTTCATCCGATATTGCTTCTCAGACCGCTATGTCAGATTTAGATGACTGGATTGGGTCCGGTCAGGAGCCCTGGCCGGTCTACCAGCATGCGGCGAATACCACCGCCGTGCCGCCGGAGCAGGTGGAGGCGGAAATGCAGGGCGACCTGGAGCCACAGAGCGCGGCGGACATGGATGACGGCATCCTGGACGCGGAAATCATTGAAGATGTGGAAGCGCCGACGCTGGTGAATCACGCTGCGTCGCGAGACGCGGAGGCGGCGCTTGATGATGAGTTTGAACCCACAGCGGAACCCGCCGCAGAAGAAGCGAGGACTCCTGAAGTGGATGAGCAGACCTCGCAGTTCAGCAAAAAGGACATGACCCCGGATTGGCTGACCCAGGCTTTGGGCATGATGACGCTGACGGAAGAGGCGCATAAGCAGGTTGTTGATAAGTCTATGGATCTGCTGCGTGAGGCGGTGGAGGGCGTGCTTACGACTTTGCGCGAAAAGCAGTCGCTGAAGAATGAGCTGCGCATTAATCAGACTCAGATTCGCGTGGCGGAAAACAACCCCCTCAAGTTTTCACCCACTCCCGAAGTGGCGTTGGAAAATCTGTTGCTGAAGCAGGGGACGACTTATCTGTCCGCCGACGAGGCGATGAAAGAAGCGTTCGCCGATATCCGCGATCACCAGCGTGCGCTGTACAAGTCTGTGCGCGGACTATACACCCGCATCATCAAATCTCTCGATCCAGAGCAGATCGTCAAACATATCGACAACAAGCATGGACAGCCCTGGTTTGGCGGCAATCATCGCAAGTACTGGGATGAATATCTGAAAGCCTACAACAAACTGCGCAAAGACGAAGAGCAGGCGTTTCAAGGTAAGTTCTCGGAAGACTTCGCCAACAGCTACGAGTTCTATTTCAACCAGCTCAAGGCGCAGCGCAGGAATAACAAAACGGACGATGACGATATGTGAGCGTCAGCATCGTTTTCCTTAATGCGCCCGCGGTGGCGGGCGCATTTGTTCTGACAGGCTTGTTGCGCCGCGCTCTCAATCCCCTCCTGTATTTTTGTTCTATACTTTTCCAACATAAACGAGTCCCAGGGGCGTCATTGCTCTGTCCTGCGATATGCGCTGTATCGCAGTATGGCGGTCATACGAATGGTATGTGTTCCTCAGGGCGAGATGTATTCCAGACGAGGAAGAATGCACTATGAAGATTCGTCCGTTATTCCTGACCATTTTCGGTGTGATAATCGCCAGCACCCTGGCCAACTTTCTGTTGGCGTTTTACCTGCGCTCGGAAGTGTCGTCGCTGAAACAGACCACGGAAAACCGCTACGCTTCCTATCAGCGGGCGGATGAATTGCGGCAGAGTTCGGACGACCTGACCCGGCTGGCGCGAACCTATGTGGTGACTGGCGAATCCAAATATAAGGACATGTATCAAGCGGTTCTGGATATTCGTAATGGCGTCAAATCCCGTCCGGAGGAATATCATCGTATTTACTGGGACCTGGTGTTGAATGCGGGGGATAAACCCAAGCCGGACGGCGATATGATTTCTCTGCAAAAGATGATGGAGAATCTTGGCTTCTCGAAAAAAGAATTTGATCTGCTCAAAGAGGCGCAGAATAACTCGGATGGACTGGTGAATCTGGAAGTCGAGGCGATGAAGGCGGTGGAAAGCGGAAATCCGGAGCGCGCCAGAGAGCTGATGCATGGCCAGGACTATCACCGTGAGAAAGCCAAAATCATGCGTCCCATTGATGAGTTTTTCAAAGCGCTGGAGGCGCGGACCAGTCAGCAGCTTTCCGGTATTCAGAATACGGTATCGGATATTATCCTGGCGCTGATCTGTTTCCTGATTTTGCTGACCAGCGCCGCCATCGTTGGTTATCTGGTTGTACTCAAGAAGATCGAAAGACCGGTGTTGAGCCTGTACCGGTTAATTGGCGATGTGGAGAAAAACGCGGACTTAACCCTGCGCTCCGATTATGGCAGTCAGGATGAGATCGGCATGATGGCGAAAGGTTTTAACAGCCTCGTCGGGCGCTTTAGAGATATTCTTGGCGATGCGCGATCCCTGATCAGCCATGTGGCGGACGACTCCTCCATCGTCGCCCGCCTGACCGCGGACTCCAACGCCAGAATCGAGAGGCAGGCGAACGAAACGGATATGGTGGCGACCGCGATTACCGAAATGACCGCTGCAATGGAGGAGGTGGCCGCGTCCACCAATGAAGCCAAGACGTCCGTTGCGGAAGCGACGGAATACGCCGCCACCGCCAACGGAGTGGGGCGGCAGTCCATCAACAACATGAAGCGCTTGAAAACCTGCTTCGACGACGCCTCCGGCCAGGTCAACGCGCTGTCGCAAGAGTTTTCCCAGATTGAGAATGTCCTTCAGGTTATCAAAAGCATCGCCGAGCAGACCAATCTCCTCGCGCTTAATGCGGCGATCGAAGCGGCCCGCGCGGGCGAGCAGGGGCGTGGATTCGCCGTGGTGGCGGACGAAGTGAGAACGCTGGCCAAACGTACGCAGGAATCGACGGGAGAAATCGAATCCAACATCGCCAAACTGAGAGAAGGCATGGACAATACCGTTACTTCAATGAGTAACGGCCTCGGAGAGGTGTCCCGCAGCAGTGAGTCAGTGGCGCAAACCATGAAGTCGCTGGAGCAGATCGCCTCCAGCATAGACGCCATCAACAATCTGAGTCTGCAAATCGCTTCCGCCACGGAAGAGCAATCGGCGACCATTGGCTCCATTGACCAAAGCGTCGGGGCGGTCAGAGATTTGGCGGAAGAAACCACTCAGGATCTGCGCGCCTTGGAGGAAAAGGCGAAATCCTTAAGCCAGTTGACCCGTGGACTACAGAGTAAAATTCAGGTCTTCAAGTTGCCTTGATAGATTCCATCTCCAGCACCACAAATGCGTTGCGGCTTTGGCGTTTGGCCTCATACATGGCTTCGTCCGCGCGCGACCCGCTTATCCGGCGTTAAACTGCGGTCTCCCATCGCCACCGCGACGGCATTTTCTTATACACATGGGGGCGTCTCCGCTAAAATGTCTGGCTTTTCGCGCTCTTGTTGCTGAGGGTCTGCGCCCATCTTTTGCTAGACTGAAAAAGACTGCAGCGCTGCGAGACAGTCCGTAACGAAGCCTATGAGAATCCCGTGTCATTGATGCCGCAAAATAGCCGATCCCTTGTCAAAATTTCTGTGTCCGAACTTCAGGTCGGCATGTATGTGGCGCAATTGGACCGTCCCTGGGAAGAAACCCGGTTCGTTTATCAGGGCTTTTTCATTTACGACTGGCGCGACATTCAGGAACTGCAAGCGCAATGCGAGTTCGTCTTTGTGCAGGCGGAAACGGAAGTGGTGGAGGAAGAGAAAACCGTCACCGCGCCCAGCGGTAAAAAGATCCGTACTCGGGTGAAGAAAGAAAAGACGCGTCTGGTGCACAAAGCGCCCGCCTATCGTGAGCTCACCAAAGCGGCCAATTCCATGGGGCAGGCCAAGCAGACGATTCATGATGTGTTCCGCGCCGTCAAGCTGGGGCGGGATATCGACATGAAGGCGGTAACCGTCGCCGTAACGGATATCGTCGACAGCATCATGCGTAATCCTAACGCACTGCAATGGCTGTCTCTGATCAAGGATAAGGATGATTACACCGCAGAGCATTGTCTGCGGGTCTGCGTGCTATCCATCATTATCGGACGGGAAATGGGGTTCAACGAGCCCGAAATGGTGGATATCGGCGTTTGCGGCATGCTGCATGACGTGGGCAAGGTGAAAGTGCCGGATGAAATTCTCAATAAACCAGGCAGTCTGGACAAGGATGAATTTGAGATCATGAAACAGCACTCCCAGTACGGCCGGGATATTCTTATCTCTTTGTCCTCTGCGCCCAAGAGCGCCGTTGACGTGGCCTACAGCCATCATGAAAAAGTGGATGGCACCGGTTATCCGCGAGGGTTGGCGGCGCATCAGATTCCACTCAAGGCGAAAATCGTCGGCGTCGTGGACGCCTATGACGCCATGACTTCCGCCCGGGTCTATAAAGATCCCATGTCCGCGCTGGAGTCTCTGCGCATCATCTATGACGTGAGAGGCAAGCACTTCGACTTGGAAGTGGCGGAGTTCTTTATCAAAACCATGGGGGTGTATCCAGCGGGCCACATCGCCGAACTCAATAGCGGCGAAGTGGGAATCATCGTCCGCTCCAGTAATGAACATCGCCTCAAGCCCAAGGTTTTACTGGTGCTGGATGAGAAAAAGCAACTGCGCAAAGAAGCCATTCTCGATCTTTCCGTTAACTGCCTCACCGATGCCGGCAAGCCCTTGCGCATCAAGGAAATCCACCCCAACGGCGCTTTTGGCGTGCGTTTGGAGAACTACGTGAAGAAAGGGCTGCGGCTCGCCGAATACGACGACTGAGCCGCATTGGACTCAGGCGCTTTTTGTTTTCTCCGCCCGCGCCTGTTTGAACTCCATGGTCATTTGATGTCCTTTGAGCGCGGGTCCCGACAGGGCGTTTAGCATCAATTTACCGAAGAGAATAAGCGTCGCCGTGGCCAGAGCGTCCAGAAACCACAGTGTCGGCGTGGTCAGCCACGCCGCCTCGAACGGGGGATGGAAAGCGGCGCCCAGTGTCGTCATTCCCGTCAACCCGTGCAACGCCAGAGCGATCCAGAAGCCGGAGCAATATGGACAGCGCCAGTCTTCGTAAAGCTTGACCAGCGGCCGCGGCAGGCTCGCAATAAAGCGGTTAAACCATGTTCCCCAATCCGGCAGCTTTTCCCATAGCAACAGATAAATACCCAATCCCACCAGAGCGGCTGAAAAGTCCATGATTTCGTGTCTCCTGATGCTTCACTGAAAGATTAGCCATAAGAACGAGAATTATGATACGTCAGGCGCAGAGAGGCGGGTAGTGGACGGCTTAGGTAAAAATCGGCTTATTTTTAGATTGATGGAGAAGAATATCTGAAATCGATATCCGCTCATATGATTGTACTTTGCTCTTGATTTGCGATGAGTTTTCATCTGCATATAGTTCTATTTGTAATATTTAAATAGCAGTTTACTTGAAGTATGTGTGTGAGGATTAATCCTTGCAATAATTAAGTAATTACCGGAATAAATTAATGCGAAGGCGGCTTTTAATCTTACGGTGAGTGCTCTCAACCGCATGAAAAATATGGTTTTTATGAAATATTGTTTTATCGGTAAGGTTTAACTTATTAATAAATAGTAATATCGTGAATTTATTGCCGGGAAGCAGGGTTGAGGCATAATCAGGAAATTGCCGATTAAACAGGCTGTTAATATAAATTAGAACATATAGGACTGCTTATGCCAGCCAATTTTACTTCAAGAGACTTACACTATAACGGTATAGATCGTCGGTCAGGTCCCCGGCGTATAAATGCTGATCGACGCACCAGCGTCCGGTTTGAGCCTGGAAATCCAGATCGCCGTCAGGTGGCTGGACGACGCGCCGGGGAAATCGGCGGCTGGGCGCGGACCACCCTTTAATCATCTGGTCGATACCCACTGATGCTCATCGTGGCGGCTTATTCCGCCTCATAGGTAATCAGCCGGTAGCCGACGCCCTGTTCCGTCACTAGAAAGCGGGGAGCGGAGGGGGCGTCGCCCAGTTTATTTCTCAGTTTGGCCACCACAATGCGCAGATAGTGCGTGTCCTCCTTGTGGGTTGGCCCCCAGATCTCCGCCAGCAACTGCTGCTGCGTCACCACATGGTCAGGCGTGGCCGCCAGCCGGGCCAGCAGGGCGTATTCTTTCTTGGAAAGATGAATGTCTTCACCGTCCAGCGTCACCGAGCGCTTCACAAAGTCGATGTGCAGGCCGGCGGAATGGTAGATGTCTGCGGAGGGGCGCAACGCTGCGGGTTCACGATCGCGCAGCAGCACTCTGATACGGGCGACGAACTCGCGAATGCCGAAGGGCTTGGTGACGTAATCGTTGGCCCCGTTATCCAGCGCCTCCACTTTTTCCGTCTCTGAAGAGCGCACAGATAAGACCAATACTGGCGTGCGGCAGGTGCGTCGCAATTGCCTCAACGCTTCCTGGCCGTCCATGTCCGGCAGTCCCAGATCGAGTACGATCGCGTCCGGCGCTTCGGTGGCCGCCAACATTAATCCTTCAGTGGCGGAGCCTGCCTGCAATACTTCATAGCCTTCCGAGCGCAGGCTGATACGCAGAAAGCGCAGAATCTGCGGTTCATCGTCGATAACAAGTATACGCGGCTTGGCGGCGGTCAATGAGTTGGCTCCCGTTGTTCGGTAAGCGGGTGAAAAACCGCACGAGAATATAGCCCCGGATGCAAAAGCTCAACAAGCGTCAGTGTATCGGGATGGGAGCGTCACTCAAAAGGTATAGTCTGACTTACCTATGTTTTTTCCGAGACAGCTTTGCATAATGCAGTAATCTGGAAAACGATTTCATAAGTTGGTGATCACAACAGTGTTGTGAATGACGTGAAAATTATGACGAAATATATCAGTGGACCGCCGCTAAGCGGTTTTGAAATGCGCGACTGGAAAGGAACGGATGTATAGAAAAAGTGGCGATCCAGGTCTAGACCCAAAAACCGATACTTTTTTAGGTGATTTCATATCATGATTGATGGAAATAGAGATATATCGGGCTATTTGGCGTCGTGGAGCAGGCTCTGATCCACCCTGAAACGGGCGTATTTCAGATCTTTTTTACAAACGGGAATTAGCAAACTAGACTGCTTTTATCATATGAGCCCACGCAAGGGCGCATTCTTGTCGGGGCGGGTGAAAGAGTCGAAACAACGCGTAAAAAAATTTTACGAATGGTTGAAAACGTTTTCAAATTAGATCAAAAAATAACCCTGTCTCACTCGGGGCGGATCGGAAAACAAGAACGCGACCAACGCCCTGTCTCCGGCAAGCAATGTGGCTGACGTGAATCGGAATGGCGAAGTAAGGAGAAAGAATATGAATAAACTACCAGTATGGGCCCTGTTAGGCGGATGCTCTCTCATCTCCGCTCAGGGAATGGCGCAGGAGAACTACGGGGAAGCCCTGCAAAAGTCCATTTATTTCTATGAAGCCCAACAGTCCGGCGTTTTGCCGGACTGGAACCGCGTTGAATGGCGTGACGATTCCGCCATTCAGGACGGCGCGGATGTCGGGAAGGATCTCAGTGGCGGCTGGTACGACGCCGGCGATCACGTCAAGTTCGGTTTCCCCATGGCGGCGTCGGCGACCTTATTAGCCTGGGGAGCGGTGGAGTACCGGGACGCTTACGAGCAATCAGGACAACTACCGCATCTCCTCAACAACCTGCGTTTTGTCGCAGACTATTTCGTAAAAGCCCACACCGCGCCCAATGAGCTGTGGGGGCAGGTCGGCAATGGCGGCGTCGATCACGCATGGTGGGGCTCCGCTGAAGTCATGCCGATGGCGCGCCCATCCTATAAAATCGACGCCAGTTGTCCGGGCTCGGATCTGGCGGGAGAAACCGCCGCGGCGCTGGCGGCGATCGCCATGGTTTTCAAGCCGGTGGACAGCGCATACGCCAATAAACTGCTGACTCACGCCAGCCAGTTGTACGAGTTCGCCAATACCTATCGCGGTAAATATTCCGACTGCATCACTGACGCCAGCAGCTATTACAAATCCTGGAGCGGCTATCAGGATGAACTGGTCTGGTCCGCGCTATGGTTGTATCGCGCCACCGGCGAAGCCAGCTATCTGCAGCAGGCGAAACAGGAATATCAAAAGCTGGGCGGAGAAGGGCGGCAGGACGTCAAAGCCTACAAATGGGGGCACGCCTGGGACAATAAAGCCTACGGCTCCTATGTCTTGATGGCGCAGATCACCGGCGAAGCAGCCTATCAGGCGGATGCGGAGCGTTGGCTGGATTATTGGACGACCGGCTACAACGGCGAGCGGGTGAATTATACCCAGGGCGGACTGGCGTATCTGGATGTGTGGGGCGCCAACCGTTACGCCGCCAACACCGCTTTTATCGCGTTGGTTTACGCAGACTATCTGAAAAACGCCGGCGTTAAGGCGGAGAAAGCGCAGACCTATTACGATTTCGGCCGCAGCCAGATTGAATATCTGCTGGGAAACAATCCGGCGGGCGTCAGCTATCAGATCGGTTATGGCGCTAACTCTCCCACCAACCCCCATCATCGTACGGCCCATGGAACCTGGACCAACAACCTGCGCACGCCGGAGCAATCCCGCCATTTGTTGATTGGGGCGCTGGTAGGCGGTCCCGATAGCAATGACAACTATGCGGATGATCGCGGCGATTATGTAAAAAACGAAGTGGCTACGGATTATAACGCTGGCTTTACGTCAGCCTTGGCGCGACTTTATCTGGATTTTGGCGGCGACCCGATACCCGACAGTGCTTTCCCGCAGGCGGAAGCAAAAGATGAAGAGTTTTATGTGGAAGCCAAGTTGAATTCCAGCGGTCCCCGTTATGTGGAAATCGCCGCGCAAGTGCATAATCACAGCGCCTGGCCGGCGCGAGGCAGCGAGCAGCTGCGCTTCCGCTATTGGGTGGACCTGTCAGACGAATTCGCCGCCGGTTATGGTTTGCAGGATGTAAAAGTCACCACCGCCTACAGCCAGGCGACGGAAGTGAGCGGCCTGCAACCCTGGGGCGATCCAGACGATCATATCTACTACGTAGACGCTTCTTTTCAGGGCGTGAACATCTATCCTGGCGGTCAGTCTGAGTCCCGCAGGGAAGTGCAGTTCAGAATTTCCCTGCCGACCAATAGCAACGCCAGTGAGTGGGATAACGAAGGCGATCCGTCCTGGGACAGCTATGACGGCGCCTACAAAAAAGCGGGCAAAATCGCTCTGTATGACGGCGCTGAACTAGTCTGGGGCGAAGAACCCGGCGCAGGTTGCGGCGGCGACTCCGGCGTCAACTGCCTGCCGCAGGCGCAATCATTAAGCGTGAATACGAATAAGGACGAGGCGGTCGACATCGTCTTGCAGGGCGAAGACAGCGATGGCTCCATCGTCGCCTATGAATACACGCAACCCGCCCATGGCTCCGTGACAGGAACAGGCCCAGCGGTCACCTATATGCCCCATCCCGGATATCACGGCCTGGACGCCTTCACCTACACCGTATTGGACAATGACGGCGGACGCTCGCCGCAGGCGCAGGTTGACATCAACGTAGACGCGCCGGATCTGCCAGCGCTAGAGATCACTGATCCTGCTGACGGATTCGAAGTGAGTCCGGGGCAATCCTTCACCGTGCGCTATCGCCTGGATAACGCCGCCGGCGTTCGCGTGTATCTCAATGATGTAGTCGCCGGGGAAGGGGGCTTGTCGGGTGCAATTGAGGTCGCAGCGCCAACAGCGGAAGGAGATTACACCCTGAAGCTGATTGCGCTGTCCTCCGATGGCCAGGAAATCGACGACGCTTCTGACGCGATCCTCATCAAGGTCGCCGAACCGGACGCAGGCGGGGATATCTCCTGCAGCGTCGGCGGACTGAATGTCTGGAATACCGGCTATGTGCTGGGTGACGTCAAAGTCGTCAATAACTCATCGTCTTCTATCAATGGATGGGAAGTCGTTCTCACCTTTGATGAACCCACTTCTATCGTGAACCTGTGGAACGGGGCGCACACGCTGTCCGCGGACGGTAAAACCCTCACCGTGAAAAACATGCCTTACAACGGCTCATTAGGGCCCGACGCGGCGACCAGCTTTGGTCTGCAAGGCGTTCACGATGGAAGTTTCTCACCGCCAACCTGCACCGCCAGATAACCCGGCAATACCGCCAAACTCCGACCGGAAGCGGTTCCAGCGCGCTGGATTCCGGTCGGCGGGCGGAGACATCTGAGCGAGTGTGAATTAATAAAACCTATGGAGTCACAACATGGACTTAACGTTCAAGAAAAGACCATTGAAGGGGATGCTGCTGCCTATCGCCGCAGCGGTTAGCTTCGCTACTTTCTGCTCTCACGCCCAGGCCAGCGCGGAAGAGTATAACGAGCGCTTTATGGAGATGTGGAACAAGATCCACGATCCGGCCAATGGCTACTTCAGCGCCGACGGCGGCCCTTATCATTCAGTGGAGACCCTGATCGTCGAAGCGCCTGATCATGGCCATGAATCAACCAGTGAAGCCTATTCCTACTTTCTGCTGCTGGAAGCCTACTACGGTAAAGTGACCGGCGACTGGAGCAAGCTGCGCAACGCCTGGGCGAAGATGGAAGAGCACATCATTCCCACCCAGGAAATGCAGCCGACCAATAATTTCTACAACCCCTCCAAGCCTGCGTCCTATGCGGCGGAGCATGCGCAGCCGTCCGGTTATCCGAGCCAGTTGGAATTCGGCGTTCCCGTCGGCGAAGACCCCATCTCCGCCAAACTGGCGCAGACCTACGGCAGCTGGGATGTCTACGGCATGCACTGGCTGCTGGATATGGACAACATCTACGGTTACGGCAACCTGGGCGATGGCGTCAGCACGCCTTCCTACATCAACACCTTCCAGCGCGGCGAGCAGGAGTCCGTGTGGGAAACCGTCACCCATCCTTCCTGGGAAAGCTTCAAGTGGGGCGGCCCCAATGGGTTCCTGCCCTTGTTCACCAAGGACAATAACTACTCCAGACAATGGCGCTACACCAACGCTCCAGACGCCGACGCCCGCGCGGTGCAGGTGATGTACTGGGCGTATCAGTGGATCAAGGAGCAGGGTAAAGACCCGGAACAGGAAGTACCTGGTTTGATGGCTAAGGCGGCCAAGATGGGGGACTACCTGCGTCTGGCCATGTTCGATAAATACTTCAAGAAAATGGGAACCCAGGACAAAAACGCCCAGGGAGGCAAAGGTTACGAGAGCGCTCACTATCTGATGTCCTGGTATTACGCCTGGGGCGGGGCGGCGGACGCTAACGCCGGTTGGGCGTTTCGCATCGGCAGCAGTCATGTGCATTTCGGTTATCAGAACCCTATCGCCGCCATGGCGTTGTCGGAATTCGATCCGTTGAAGCCGAGAACCCCTGGCGCCACGGAAGACTGGGCCACCGGCCTGAAGCGCTCCATGGAGTTCTATACTTGGTTGCAATCCGCAGAGGGCGGTATCGCCGGCGGCGCCACCAACAGCTGGGACGGCTCTTACAAGCCGCATCCCCAGGATCGCGCCGACGCCACGTTCTACGGCATGGTGTACGACGAAAATCCGGTGTATCACGACCCAGGCAGCGGTACCTGGTTCGGCTGGCAGGCCTGGTCCATGCAGCGCGTGGCGGAGTACTACTACCTGAAAGGGGACGCCCAGGCCAAGCAGTTGATGGACAAATGGGCCCCCTGGGTGTTGAGCAATATTAACTGGCTGGAAGACGGCTCCTTTGAAATTCCCGCCACCCTGGAATGGACCGGTAAACCGGAAAAATGGGACCCGGCCAACCCGAAGGCTAATACCAACCTGCATGTAAGCGTGGTGGATCATGGTCAGGACCTGGGTATCGCGGCGGGCGTAGCCAAGGCGCTGATGTTCTATGCGGCGGCGGCGGAAAAATACGATACGCCTCAGAACGAAGCCAAAGAAGCGTCCAAGAAACTGCTGGACGCCATGTGGACCCACTTCAAGACACCGAAAGGATTGGCGGCGCCGGAAAAACGCGGTGATTACGCACGCTTCTTTGACAAAGTCTACGTGCCGGGCGAGTTCAACGGTTCCATGGCTAACGGCGACGCCATCAACAGTGAGTCCACCTTCCTGAGCATGCGTTCGTTCTATCTGGACGATCCTATGTTCAAGCAGGTGGAGGACGCGTTGAACTCCGGTGAAGATCCTGTGTTCACCTATCACCGTTTCTGGGCGCAGACGGAGGCGGCGACCGCTTACGCCAACTACGCGGCATTGTTTGAAGGGGACAATCCTTGTGACGAGGGCTGCGCGCCCACAGCGCAACCGTTGTCCGTCTCCACCCGCGTCAACAAGGCGGTTTCCATCACGCTGAAAGGAACGGATAGCGACGGAACTGTCGTCGGTTACACCGTCAGCAAGCCGCCTCAGCATGGAACCCTGTCCGGCTCGGGCGCCAATTTGACCTATCAGCCCGAGGCGGGATTCAGCGGTCAGGATGCTTTTGAATACACCGTCACCGACAACAGTGGAGAGGTGTCCGCGCCAGCCAAGGTCAGTATCGATGTGGCGGAAGCCTCAATCAGTCTGACGTCTCCCGCGGATGGCGCTGAGTTCGAGACCGGCGCGACCATTACGGTCAAAGTCAACAAAGAAGCAGGCTTGCAAGCGCAAGTCATACTGAATGGGGCAGTCGCGGCGACTATCGCCGGCGATAGCGACGCCGCTCAGGTGACTTTGCCGACCAGCGAAGGATCGCACAGTCTGTTGGCGAAGTTGCTGGATGAAGACGGCGCCGTCATCGCCACTTCCAATAGCATCAGCGTGAAGACCAAGAAAGCGCCTTCCGGCGATGGCCTGACCTGTACTGTACGTGAAGATGTTTGGAACAGCGGATTTGTCGCGCACATTACACTGACCAATAACACCAATGCGGTGATTGATGGTTGGACAGTGAACATCCCGCTGGGCGCGACGGATCAATATACCAACGGCTGGAGCGCGCAATACAGCGCCAACGGTTCGGTGCTGAAAGCCTCCAACATGAGCTGGAATGCGACATTGCAGCCTGGCGCCTCCACCAGTATCGGCTTTCAGGGAACCCATGGCGGCGATCATGCGCCGATTAAGTGCACAGAGTAATCAGGGAATATTAGAGCGACCTATTACGCCTATCGCGTCGACTGACCATTAGGTGTTGATAGCCCTTTTGGGGACGATTACGTCCCCTTTTTTGCTTTGGTCACAGGCTCTACGCGTTGGTGTAGAGAATGATTCTTTGCTTAGACCGAAGCCCGCAAATCACCCTCAATAATAATATCGCTTCCTTCGAAACCAGGGTTTTCAATACGATCCAGCAGCATGTTGATGGCGGAATGGCCCATCTGATAAGTGTCGTGATGTACGCAGGGAATATTGAAATCGAAAATGTCCGCATAGGGCGCCTCATCGATGCTGAACACGGCGGGATTGTGGCGCTTGTTCCCCAGTTTACGCAGCGCTTTAAGCGCGCCCAGGGTGATCAGAATGTTAAGACCGAACACTGCATCCGGTGATTGCTTATGCTGTTTGAAGTAGGCGGTGGCGTTTTCAAACGCCGGTTGCATGGTGTAGTCGCCGTAGAGCACTTCCAGTCGGGTTGGTTCTTTGCATTCGGCAAGCGCTTGTTTCAGCCCTTCGAGGCGCTGTTTGGAGATATTGGACTGCTCCGGGCCCGCCAGCGCCAGGATATGGCGATGGCCCTGTTCCAGTACATAACGGCCGCCTTTGTAGCCGCTTGCGAGATTATCCAGATACACGCCGGGGAAGGGCGCTCCCGACAGGCGACGGTCCACTTGCACCACCGGGATATTGGCGTGAATCAGCTGCTCCAGATATTGCGGGTGGTATTCATCATAGTCGGACACCACCGACAGAATGATGCCGTCCACCTGATAACTGAGCATGGTTTCCATGGCTTTGTTTTCCAGCTCGGGAGAACCGTCAGTGTCGAACAGCATGATGGAATAATTACGCTTTTTGGCGGCGCGGGAGATGGCCTTGATCATCTCGCTGTAGAACGGGTTGTCCAGGCTGGCGGTGATGATGCCGATCAGCCGGCTTTTACTGCCTTTAAGGTTGCGGGCGAAAGCGTTGGGGACGTAATTCAGCTCCCGCGCCACTTCCAGTATCCGGTCCAGAGTTTCTTTCTTCACCAGCTCCGGCTTGGTTAATGCTCTGGATACGGTGATGGTGGTCATGTTCACCCGACGGGCGATATCAGTAATCGTTACTTTACTCTTTTTGGGCATGATGCCTCTCAAACGCTTTGTGGGTAAGGGATGCAGCGATCCCGAAATGCGTGTCGCGACTTGCTTGTTGCAATGGAAAATTCGCTATGATAGCTTAATGTTAACGTTAACATTCTCTCAATGCGAGGGATTGTTGCAAAAGTTGATATTTATTCTATATAGATGTCAACGTTAGCGTTCCCGTAGACGGAGGCTGGCTCAGGCTCCCATCTACGGGTTTGTTCGACGTGAAAATGTTAACGTTAACATTTGGCGTAGAAGCCGCTTCGAACCACTAAAAATAACTAAAGGTTGAGTCATGTTGAAAATAAGTAAAACCCTTAAGTCCCTAGTCGCCGGTATCGCTTGCAGTTTGGGCCTGGCCTCGCCAGCCGGAGCTGAACAGCTGAAAATCGGCATGTCCTTTCAGGAGCTGAACAACGCTTACTTCGTCACCATGAAGAATGCGCTGGAAGAGGCGGCCAAGGATATTGGCGCAGAAGTCTATATCACCGACGCCCATCACGACGTTTCCAAACAAATCAATGACGTAGAAGACATGCTGCAAAAAGGCGTGGATATTCTGCTGCTTAACCCCACCGACTCCGTCGGCGTGCAGTCCGCCGTGGTGTCCGCCAAGAAAGCGGGCGTCATCACTGTCGCCATCGACGCTGAAGCGGAAGGCCCCATCGACTCCTTCGTCGGCTCCAAGAACTACACCGCCGGTTACCTGGCCGGTAGATACCTGGGCGAACAGTTGGGCGGCAAAGGCGAGGTCGCCATTCTTGACGGCATTCCTGTCGTGCCCATTCTCGAACGGGTGCGCGGATTCAGCGACGCCATGCTGGAATTCCCCGACATCAAAGTGGTCGGCAAGCAGAACGGCAAACAGGAGCGCGACGTCGCTATGAACGTGACGGAGAACATGCTGCAGGCCAACCCTGGTCTGGATGGCGTGTTCAGCGTTAACGACACTGGCGCTCTGGGCGCGTTGACCGCTATCGAAGCCAGCGGTATGGACGTCAAGCTGGTCAGCGTGGATGGCCACCCGGAAGCCATCAAAGCCATGCTGAAACCTGACTCCAAATTCATCGCCACCTCGGCGCAATTCCCCCGCGACCAGATTCGTCTGGGACTGGCCATCGCACTGGTCAAGCACTGGGGTTCTGAAATCCCCGCCACCATGCCGGTGGACGTGAAGCTGATCGACAAAGCCGGAGCCGCTGACTTTACCTGGTAGAGGTTAAACCGCGTTTCACTGGAATGAGTCTCTGTCGACGCCGGCCTTTCTCCCACCAAAGGGGAAGGCCCTTCGACAGGCTCAGGGTGAACGGAGCCGCGTGCTCTTCTTCGCATAAGCGCTGGGCGGCGAGCTTTCTATCGCCACGGCGTTCTCAGGAATAAGCAAGCCCGGAGACGGTTTCGCTGTGCGCGCCAGCGCAGTGCGGCGGTGTTCTGGGCGGTGCGGATGGAAGTTAGGTCGTATTACCGGGTGTAAGAGTCATGAACAGTCTTCTTTCCCTTGAACATATCAGCAAAGGATTTCCCGGCGTGCGTGCGCTCAACGATATCAGCTTTGAGCTGCAATCCGGGGAGATTCACGCCTTGCTAGGCGAAAACGGGGCGGGCAAATCCACGCTGATGAAAATTCTCTGCGGCGTTTATAAACAGGACGCCGGACGCATTCTGATCGATGGCGCGCCAGTGGATTTCCGTCATTATCACGACGCCACCGACGCCGGCGTGGGTGTTATTTTTCAGGAATTCAGCCTGATACCTTATCTCAATGCAGTGGAGAATATTTTTCTCGGCCGTGAGTTGCGCAATGCTCTGGGCATGCTGCGCAAAAAGGACATGCGCGCTCAGGCGGAGAAAATCTGTCAGCGTCTTGATGTGAACATTGATCTGGACGCGCCGGTGGATCATCTGAGCGTGGCGGAGCAACAGTTTGTGGAAATCGCCAAAGCACTGTCGCTGGATGCGCGCATCCTGGTGCTGGACGAGCCTACCGCCACCCTGACGCCCAACGAGGCGGAGCACCTGTTTCGGGTGATGCGGGAACTCAAGGCGCAGGGCGTAGGCATGGTGTTTATTTCTCATCACATGGAAGAGATCTATGAGATTTGCGATCGCATCACTGTTTTGCGGGACGGCGAGAAAATCGGCGATCGCGAGGTCGGCGAGGTGGCGGTGGACGAGCTGCTGGAAATGATGGTGGGCCGCAAAATCAGCAATAGCTTTCCGGAAAAAACGCCGTTGCGGAATGACGGCGATATCGTCATCGACGCCCGTGCAATTCAACTGCACAAGAACGGTCCGGTGAACTCTTTTCAGGTGCGCAAAGGCGAAATTCTGGGATTCGCCGGACTGGTGGGCTCCGGGCGCACCGAGACGGCGCTGGCCATGATCGGCGCATTGCCCGCCTGTCGCAAAGAGGTGTCCGTGGAGGGCGAGCCCGCCGCCATGAAAACGCCGGCGGAGGCCCTGCGTCGCGGCATTGGTCTGTTGCCGGAAAGTCGTAAGAAAGAAGGGCTGATACTGCCGTTCTCCATTCGCGAAAACATCACTCTGAACAACCTCGCCAAGGTCTCCGGCGCGGCTTCCGTCATCGATCGCAAACGGGAGAGCGAGGTGGCCGAAACCCTGTCGGCGAAGGTGCGGGTGAAAGCGCCGGACTGCGAAACCCCGGTGGGCAATCTGAGCGGCGGCAACCAGCAGAAAGTGGTGATCGCCCGCTGGCTGAACAACGACTGCAAGGTGCTTATTTTCGATGAGCCGACGCGGGGCATCGATGTCGGCGCCAAGACGGAAATTTATCGTCTGATGAAGCAACTGACCGCCCAGGGCGTGTCGATCATCATGATTTCTTCCGAATTGCCGGAAGTGGTGGGCGTGAGCGATCGCGTCGCAGTTTTTCGCCAGGGAAGCATCGTCAAGATACTGGAAGGGGATGCGGTGAATTCCAATGAAATTATGCGCTATGCAACCGGAGGCGTAAAAGATGAATAAAATGACTGGTGGCGCCACGGCGAATGTAGAGGTGAACCTGATGCAAGGCTGGCTGAAAAAGTGGCGGAAATCCCCCGCGTTTTATCCATTGCTCGGCTTTATCGTGATATTCGTCGCGATGGCGCTGGCGAACGAGAACTTTTTAACTACCGCTAACCTGAGCAATGTGGCGCGACAGGTGTCCATCAATGCAATTATCGCCGTGGGCATGACCTGCGCCATTCTCACCGGCGGCATCGACTTGTCGGTGGGACCTGTGATGGCGCTGTCCGGCACTATTACCGCCGGTTTGATCCTGGCGGGGTTTCCGCCGGAGGTCGCCATTATGGGCGGCTTGCTGGTGGGGGCGCTGTTCGGCGCGGGCAATGGCGCATTCGTCGCTTACGCCAAAATGCCGCCGATTATTGTGACGCTGGCCACCATGGGCATCGCCCGCGGGTTGGCGTTGATCTATACCGGCGGTTATCCCATCTCCGGCCTGCCTGATTCTTTCGCTGTGCTGGGGCGCGGCGAGGTCTTCGGCATCCAGGCGCCGATTCTGGTGATGGCGGCGGTGTATTTGATCGCCTACGTTCTGCTTAATCACATGCCTTTTGGCCGCTACGTATACGCGATAGGCGGCAACGAGGAAGCCGCGCGTCTGAGTGGGGTGAGGGTGCGGCGTTATAAACTGGCGGTCTACACTATTAGCGGATTCACCGCCGCGCTGGCGGGCATCGTACTCACTTCCCGTCTGATGAGCGGACAACCCAACGCGGGCATAGGCTTCGAGCTGGACGCCATCGCTGCGGTGGTGCTTGGCGGCGCGGCTATCGCCGGCGGTCGCGGGGCCATCATGGGGACTCTGATTGGCGCCATGATGCTGGGCGTGCTCAACAACGGCCTCAACCTCATGGGAGTCTCGCCCTACATTCAGAACATCATCAAGGGCGGCATTATTCTGCTCGCCATATTTATCAGCAGAAGCCGGGATAGGTAATCCCGGCCCGCTTCCAGAACTCGAACTCATACAACCCGAACAACAGCCATTTATATGGAGAATTCCGCATGTCTGCTTTACCTGAAATGATGACCGCGGTGGTCTGTCACGCTCCCAACGATTACCGTCTGGAACAACGCCCCCGTCCGGTGGCCGGCCCTGGCGAACTGGTGATTAAAATCGAAGCCTGCGGCATTTGCGGCAGTGATTGTAAAGCCAGCTCCGGCGCGGATATGTTCTGGTGCGGAGATAACCCCTGGCTGAAAGCGCCGGTGATTCCCGGCCATGAATTCTATGGTCGCGTGGCGGAAATGGGGCCGGGCGCGGCGGAGCGCTTTAACGTCAAGCTGGGAGAGAAAGTGATCGCCGAGCAGATCGTGCCCTGCGAACGCTGCCGCTTCTGCCGTTCAGGCAAATACTGGATGTGTGAAGTACACAACATCTTCGGGTTTCAGAAAGACGTCGCCGAGGGAGGTATGGCCCAGTACATGCGCGTGCCTGCTAATGCGGTCGTGCATCGCATTCCTGAGTCGGTGTCTCTGGAAGATGCTGCGTTGATCGAGCCGATGGCCTGCGCCATTCACACCGTCAACCGGGCGGACATTCAACTGGACGACGTAGTGGTGCTGGCGGGCGCAGGCCCCTTAGGGTTGTGCATGATCCAGGTCGCGCGATTGAAAACGCCGAAAAAACTGGTGGTCATCGATATGGTGGATGAGCGACTGGAACTGGCGAAGGACTTTGGCGCGGATGTGGTGTTGAATCCCGCCCGCGACGATATTGACGCCGCTATCAAAGGCATGACGGACGGTTATGGCTGCGATGTTTATATCGAAGCCACTGGCGCGCCGGCGGCGGTCACGCAGGGCCTGCGCATCATCCGCAAGCTGGGGCGTTTCGTCGAATTCAGCGTCTTCGGCGCGGAAACCACTACCGACTGGTCCGTCATCGGCGACCGTAAGGAACTGGACATTCGCGGCGCGCATTTGGGGCCGTACACCTATCCAGTGGCGATAGATCTGTTTGAGCGCGGTCTGGTGACTTCTCGCGGCATCGTTACTCATCAGCGTAAGCTGGATGACTGGGAGAACGCCTTCAAGCTGGCGTCCACCGCAGATTCCATCAAAGTGCTGTTGGTACCCTGAGGAGGGGCGTCATGAACTACGTCATTGGTGTCGATATCGGCACCCAAAGCGCCAAGGCCCTGTTAGTGGCGGCGGACGGAGCCATCATCGCGAAAGCGTCGCAAAGTTATCAGGTGGACACGCCGCGTCCGCTGTGGGCGGAGCAGTGGCCGGATGTCTGGCTACAGGCGGTGTATCAAACCATCGCTGAATGCGTCGCCAAGTCCGGGGTTGATCCCGCCTGTGTGCGAGGACTGTGCGTCAGCAGTCTTTATGGCGGCTCCGGCATTCCCGTTGATGCGGACGTCAAACCGCTGCATCCCTGTCTGATCTGGATGGACCGCCGGGCCACCGCTGAGACGGAATGGGTGCGCGAACATGTCGATGTGTCGCGCTTGCAGGACATTACCGGCAACGGTGTGGACAGCTATTACGGTTACACCAAGATGCTCTGGCTGAAGAACCACAAGCCTGACGTCTGGCGTGAAACCCACTATCTGCTGCCGCCCAACAGTTACGTCAATTACCACCTCACAGGGGAATTGGCGGTGGATCACAGCTCCGCCGGCAACATCGGCGGGGTGTACGACCTGCGGCGCCGGGACTGGTCGCAGGAGGTGCTGGCGATGCTGGGTATCGACGCGGAGAAAATGCCCAAACGACTGGTGGCGTCAGGCGACATTGTCGGGCGTCTCACTACAGAGGCGGGAGAGCGTCTTGGGCTGCCCGTCGGGGTTCCTGTGGTGGCGGGCGGCGTTGATGCGGCCATGGCGACCCTGGCTGCGGGCGTCGTGGAGCCGGGCAACCATGTCGCCATGATCGGCACCAGCATGTGCTGGGGCTTTGTGAATCGGGAGACGGATGCGCGCAACGGTCTGATCAGCATGCCTTATGTGGCTAATGGCGAAGAAGAGATATACATCTTCGGCGGCGCGATTACCGCGGGCGCTTCCATCAGCTGGTTTCGGGAGCAGTTCTGCGAACAGGATCGGCAGGCGGCGCAAGCGCAGGGCGAAGCGGATGTCCATCAACTCATGGAAAGGGAAGCGGCGAAAACGCCCGCCGGCGCCAACGGACTGGTGTTTCTCCCTTATCTGATGGGAGAGCGCAGTCCCATCTGGGACCCCAACGCTTCCGGCTCCTTTGTCGGGCTGACCTTGTATCACACCCGCGCCCATTTATATCGCTCCATTCTGGAAGGGCTGGCGTTTGCGCTGCGGCACAACATCGAATGCGGCAGGCAAGGGGCGGCGCGACTTGATCCAGAACTGATTGTGGTGGGCGGCGCGGCGCGCTCGGATCTGTGGATGCAGATTATCGCGGACGTCACTGGTTATCCGGTTTTAACCATTGAGCAGGACGTAGAGGCGCCCATAGGGGCCGCGTTGCTGGCGGCGCAGGCCGGTGGCCTGGTGGAAGACGCCGCGGCCATTCGCGACTGGATCAGTCTCACGCCCAGAGCCAGGCCCATTGCTGCGAACACGGAGGTCTACGAGCGTATGTTCCAACAATATTGCGCGCTGTATCCAAAGCTGCGCGACGCCATGCACGAACTGAGAGCCGTGGCGCAGGAGAAAGAGTAGAACGATGAAAAGCTTATTGAACCAATTACGCGATTATACCAAGGTCGTGGCCGATACCGGCGATCTGGAGGCGATTCGCCGCTTTGCGCCGGAAGACGCCACCACCAATCCCTCGCTGGTATTGAAAGCGGCGCAGTCCGGAGACTATGACGCCTTATTGCGGCGAAGCGTGGCGCTGGCGCGCAGACTCAATCCTCAGGACGAGGAAAGAGCCATTGAAACCGCCCAGGACAATCTGGTCGTGGCCATGGCGCAACGCATATTGGACGCGACGCCGGGCAAGGTCTCCATTGAGGTCAGCGCACGCTATTCCTACGATGTGGACGCCACTGTCACCAAGGCGCGGGAACTGCGGCGTCTATTGAGTCAGGCCGGCGCGCCAGTGGAAAGGGTGCTGATAAAAATCGCCGCCACCTGGGAAGGGGCTCAGGCCGCGCGTATTCTTGAGCGCGAAGGCGTCAACTGCAACCTGACGCTGATATTCAATTTGGCGCAGGCGCGGGCTTGCGCGGAAGCGGGGGCGTTTCTGGTATCGCCATTCGTCGGGCGCATTCTGGACTGGTACAAGCGGGCGCAGCCCGACATGGATTATGCGCCTGAGCAGGAGCCGGGCGTGCTGTCGGTGAAAGACATCTATCGCTATTACCGGCGTTATGGATATACCACTGTGGTGATGGGCGCCAGTTTTCGCAATATAGGAGAAATTAAAGCCCTGGCGGGCTGTGATCGCCTCACCATCAGCCCGGCGTTGTTGGAGGAATTGGCGGCGACCCAGGGGACTCTGCTGCCGTCCTTGTGCGACGACGGCGTACGCGCTGCGCCGCCAGAACCCTTGACGGAAAAAGAGTTCCGCTGGCTGATGAACGAAGACGCCATGGCGACGGAAAAACTGGCGGAAGGCATTCGTGGGTTTTACCAGGATCAACTCAAGCTGGAAGCCATGATTCGCGACTGCCTGCGCGCGGGAGATTAAAACTACGGTTGTAAGTCTTGGCGCGTGGGAGAACGCCAGGCAGCGTTATCTACCCTGAAATGAGGAAAATAAACGCTCTAAAAAAGCCGGATTACCGTATGGCGCGCTCGGTGAATCCGGCCTGGGCCTGAGCCGTTATCGCCAGACTGAGGTCAGGCTATTGATTGGTGGAGGCCAGTTCGTTGGCGTCTCCATTCGCCTCCAGATGCGGGTCCCGCCACCATTTGTCGTCCTTGGGCAAGGGTGACGTCAACGATCCCAGAAACGCCACCAGTTGCGCCAGTTCTTCTTCCGTCAATCCCAGTGGAATGATGTCAAAGTGCGGGCGGCTGGGGTGTTGTTCGCGGTCGTAGTAGGGCGGTTTGGGTTTGTTATAGTGTTGCGCCACGTCCATCAAGGTGGCGAACTGTCCCGCCTGCATATAGGGGGCTGTGGCGGCGATATTGCGTAAACTGGGTGTTTTGAACGCGCCCACCAGTTCAGGCCCTTGCTTCTTCAGAAACGCCATTTCCTCACACTGTTCCAGTTCCGCATCGCTCCAGGGGGACAGGCATGTGAACTCATTCTGGGTGAGCTCGGTGACGCCCTGATAGCGGCCCATGTCGACCATTTTCACGTCAGGCTCAGGCGCGCCGATATTGTGGAACTCGAAGTTGGTGAACAAAGGGCCGTTATGGCAACTGGCGCAGTTGGCCTTGCCCATAAACAGGCGCATGCCTTTGATTTCATCCTCGTTCATGACGGATTTCAGCTTCTCTTCGCCGGCTTTTTCATCCAGCAATGCAATGAACTGGTCGAAGCGGGCGGGAGGCAGTTCAAGCTTGCGTTCATAGGCCATGATGGCCTTGCCCATATTGGCGAACACGCGGTTGACCGCTTCCTGCTGGGCGGCGCTGAGTTGCGACCAGTTCTTTTCCGCTACGCCGGCGACCTTAGGGCTGGCGGGTAGCGTGAGTCCGGAAACTGCGTCCAGATCGTTGGCGTCGCCAAACAGTTTGACGTACTCCTCGCGATACTCCGTCGCCATGATTTTGGCGGCGCTGGTGCGGTCAAGACCGTGTTCGTTCTGATCTTCCACAGGCGACAGCGCCTGCGCCCACAGGCTGTCGGAGCGACCGTCCCAGAATTGCCAGGGACCGTAAATGGCGCCAGGAATAGACGGCGCGCTGCGGCGCGTCGTTCCAATCGCCTGAGACTGCGGCAGGCCATCGGTAAAATAAAGCTGTGGATTGTGGCATTGCGCACAGGATATCTGACCATTGCCGCTCAGGCTGCGATCAAAGAAAAGCTTGCGGCCCAGCTCAGCGGCTTCTTCGTTGTCCGCATACTTATTGCTGGGCGCGGCAGGTAGTTCGGGGAGGGCGGACAGGGAAAATCTGGCGATGAAATCCCGGTCCGCATTGGTGAACTGGTAGACGTCCGAGGCGGCCAACGCGACGCTGGATAGCGCCGCCAGTACGCCTGCTGCGATATGTTTGATCCTCAACATACAACCCTCTAGAGAACGAGATTGAATACGATAGTGTCGGACTTGCCGTTAGCGGTCACATCAAACTGGATGACCCACCAGCCCGCCATCTGGAACTTCACTCCGTCCACCAGGTAGACTCCGGGCGCGCTTTCGGCGGTGATGCGGGGCTGTGTCGGCAGACCATGCACGTGGCCGGGCATGTGACCGGAAAATTCAATCTTGGCGTCGGTGATGGGGTCTCCGTTCATGTCAGACAGCAGAAAGTTCCACTTATGGATCTCGTTCAAGGGCGTCAGCGGTTCCGGCGACCCTTTCGTCAGCGGTTCAATATGGGCGAAAAAATTCAGGTCCCGAGACGCCTGAAAAGTACGAATATCCAGGTCCGCCGGCGCCTGCTGGCCCGTCATCGCCGGCACTTCCAGGCTCATGGAGTCAGGCTGGACGGTTTCCGGCGTTGAGGTCATGCGGTTCAGCATGGACGGGTGTACGCTGCGGATCTGGGTGTTATGAGCGAGCATCTGGTTTTGTGACGATTCCAGCCGCATCGGGCCGGTTAGTTTCACCCAGTCGCTCCATTGGAGGATGAAACCTTCCTCGATAAGCGCCAGGGCGTAATTCTTCAGGTTGGCGCTGCTGGCGCGCAGATCGGCGCCCTGTTTTTGCCAGAGTTCCAGTTGACCGTTGAGGGTATCGATAGACTGGCCGTAGGACTCTTTCTGTTTCTTGTCCTTCAGGGAGCGTTCCACCACCCGCATTTCACTGACCTGTTTACGGATATGGCTGGCGTTGCGAAGGACGTTGACGGAGCTTAGCTCCAGCTCTTTGGCTTCTGTGAGCAGGCGACTGGCGACCTGCATGGAAAGATTGGGCGTTTCAGTTTCTGGCGCGGGAGGCTGCGTTTTGTCGTCAGCGACGGTGACTCCCGGAATCAGAGTGAGCAACAAAAAAACTTTGGCAATGTGTTTCATGAACAGTCCATCTTTATGTATTCCCTTCAGTTCCCCTTTCGTCTCTGCGGGGCGCTCTGCGTCGCCTTGGGGAAACTTCACTGAAGAGCTTTTTATTTTAATTTAGGGTTCGGGCCTGGCGACGTCAGCCCGCCGGCGGACCCTGATATAAACGAAAACAGGGGCAAGTCTCCCCAACTTGCCCCTTTATCCGATTAGCGGATCAGTTAGAACTTGACGCCCCAACTATTCAGCGTACCGGTGTCGCGTCTGGCCAGGTCTTTGACCCGAAGCTTCCATTGTCCGGCGGAGTCTTTGGCGCCGATGTCGACGCTAAAGGTCTGCTGGATGTTGTCAGCGGAGCCGCCAGTGCGGTTATGCAGGTTGAACACGGTTCCGTCCGGATGCAGCAGGTCCACCACCAGGTCGCCTTTATAGGTGTGGGTGATGTCCACGGTGACGCTGACTGTGCCGGAGGCGCCAGTGCGGGTCACGTCGATCGGGCTGCTGACGCCGGTTCCGTTGTTATCCGGAATAGCGAACGGAGTGGTGTTCTCGTAGCTGTCCGGCTCAGTAGGCGGCTCGCCGCCACCGCCGATCTCCACGGTGTAGTCTTCCACTTCGCCATAGTTGAAGGTTCCGCAAGGGATGGGCGCTGCGTTGTAACGCATGGCCACGCGCATACGGGTTTTGCCTTCAGCCGCTGCTGCAGGAATGCTCAGGGAGCCGGTCACCACGGACGAGGTGGCGCTGCCGGAACTGAACACTTCTTCGCCGCTGTCTTCGAAGTCGCCGTCGCCGTTCAGGTCAACCCAGATTTTCCAGTACTCTTTATAAGAGCTGCCGCTGAAAGACGGAGTCAACGTGAGGTCGGTGTCGCCGGAAGCCAGCGCAACGGTCATATCAGTGAAATCGCTATACTTGGACGAACCGGAAGCATTGGCGAAATCGCCGATTTCCACTTTACCGATCCACTCTTCGCTGGCGTTGTTACCAGAGGCTTCACAGTAGTCGCTGGGATCTGGATCGGGGTCCGGATCGGGGTTTTCGATGGCGTCCCAATCCGGTTTAACCGTGAACAGGCCGTTACCGATGTCGCTCAGGATGATATTGCCGCTGGCGAAGTAGGCGTAGTTACTCCAGGTGCCGGAGAACTGCGCTGCGTTGGAGCCTGGGATGGTGTCGAAGTACGCCACCTCCTCCAGGTTGCCGTTGGTAATGTCGTCTGCGTTAAGGATGCGCAGACCTGCGCGATAGTTGGTTTCGAACACATAACCGTCTTTGGTGTAGAGGTTGTGGTCGATCGCTTCGGTTGGACCAACGTAGCGTCCCAGTTCAACCGGATGCTCCAGATCGCTTACGTCCCAGATATAGGAAGTGGTGTTGATGCCGGAGTTCTGCTCATCCAACTCATCGTTCATGATCAACACAGAGTGGTTGTCGTCAATGAACCAGCCCTGGTGCGTATACTGCGAGCCTTGATAGGGCGTCCGCGAGATTTGCTGAGGGTTGCTCTTGTTGGACACATCAATGATGGTGATGGTGTCTTCGTTGTAGCCAACGCAGATTTCCTTGCCGAAGTAGCGCGAATCCGGACCGTTGTACACCACGCACTGAGTGTCGTGGGTATAACCGTCGGCGGAGAAGCAGCCAGCGTAGGAAGGCGCGCTGGGGTTGGAGACGTCCACCATGTACAAACCGCCGCTACACTGGTTGCTGCCCACGATGTAGGCGTAACCGGTTTCTTCGTTAATGGCGATGTTGTGCGCGTTGCCGAAACCGCCCAAATGCGTCGTTTCCGTCAGGGTGGAGCCTGGCGTCACGTTACGCAGGGTGGTCAGGTCGAAAACCTGCAGGCCATGGGTGCGGTTGCCGCTGCCGTCAGCGACGATGAACGCATGGTCATTGTAGGTCTTGATATCCCGCCAGGAGTCGGAACCGTTGTTGTGTGAAGGCAGGAAGCCCAGATAAACCGGGTTTTCCGCGTCTGTCACGTCAACGAAGGAGGTGCCGTTCTCACGACCGACAATAGCGATTTCCTTGCCGGTCTGCGGGTCGGTGTAACCCCAGATATCGTTCAGGTTGGCGGAGCCGCCGCCCATATCGCCTTTCGGCAAAAATGACATCAGATCGACGTTTTTGCAGGGGTAGCCTGCGGCGTCGCCATCTTGGCATTGTGTGCTTGCGGTGAAGCTTGCGACGTTCGCCGACCCCTCATCGGCCATCATCGCACTCATCATCGGGCTCGGCGCGCCTTCATTCGAATTGTCGTACTTAAAGCCGTCAGGAAACATTGCGCTGTGCCCCCAGGAATGGGAAGAGAGCAAGAGAGCGCTAGTCGCCGCTACAGCTTTTAAAGGAAGATTTTTCATCTTTATATTTCCTTATAACTCTGCGGTTTGAGTTTTATTAGTTCCGCTGAATTCCACTACCGACGAAGAAACGGTCATCGGGGAGAACATGACGTTATCCTTGTCTGTCGAGTACTGCGACTGGAAACCCCAAACCCCTGTTCGGTCTTCCACGTCACTCGCGTGAAATCACGCAATCTTCGCCACTACGGAAACGCCCTGTTATTGAATACGATCATTGGCTTTTGGCCTATATGTCGTTCGTCCTAATTCAGCTCGGGCGTTCGTTCTAGCCGTGGCGAACCGGCTATCCAGCAATAATCGCACCATACGCCGCTTCCCTGGAATCTGGCCTTGCGGTCAGCATCCGGACCGTGGCGGCGCTAAAACAGTGCGTTAATGCACCTTTTCGTAACACATTGATGTCACAATAGGTAACTAGAATTTACCAGTGTTAAATAAAATCGAAAATATCCGACGACTTGCGTCGCCGGATATTTACGCAGTCCGAGACTGCGGTCACATTAAATGGCTTAAAACAGACCTTTAGGGTCTTGTCTTAGAACACCATTTTCCAGCTGTCGATGTAGCCAACGTCGCGTCTTGCGCGGTCAGTGACTTTCAACTCCCAGGTTCCGTCAACGTTTTTGCCGCCTACGTTTACGGTGTAGGTTTTATTCAGGTTGTCTGCGCTGCCGCCGGAACGGTTATGCAGAGTCTGAACGCTACCGTCTGGACCGACCAGCTGAACAACCAGGTCGCCGATGTAGGTGTGAACGATGTTCACAGACACTTCAACGGAGTCGGCTGCGCCGATTTCTTTCACTTCGATCGGGCTGGAAACGCCGTTGGCGTCGTTGTCCGGAATCTGATAGTCATCCGTGTTTTCGAACTCGCCGCCGCCAGGATCGGTGTCGCCATTAAAGTCGCCGACCAGGGTGACGCCGGAGTAGCTGGAGTAGCCGCGCAGCATGACATAGTAGTCGCCTTCGCTTGGAGCCTCGAAGGCGCACACTTCATCGTTGCCGTTTTTGTATGGGCGGCAATCATAGCTTGAGGTGCTTGGCTTGGAGCCGAATTTGACGTACATGTCAGCGTCGCCGCTGCCGCCGCTCATGGTGAAGACCAGATCGGTAGCGCCAGCTGGTACGCTCAGTTTGTAGTACTTCATTGAACCCTGGTTGCCGGAGATGCCTTCGATGGGCGTCGCCTTCTCCATGGTGATGACCTGGTCGCCAGGATCAGTGCCGTCGCAGCTTACGCCGACCTGATCGAACGCAGCGGTGACGTCGGCTTTGCTGTAGCCTTTGTCTTCCGCAGCGGACTCAACGCCGCAAGCGCCGTCGTTGAAGTTGGAGTTTGGCGTCCAGTAGGTCTGGTTGGCGCGTACGAATACTTCAAAGGCTTTCTTGGTGTCCCAGCCGCTGGTGGTGGCCAGCAGATAGAAGGCTTTGTTGTAAACGCCGCTGCTGTAGTGCACGTCCAGGCCGTCATAGTAGTCGCTGGCGTGGCCGATGGAGCTGCCGTCACGGGGAGGGTTGTCCATGTAACGCAGACCGTCGCCGTTTTTCATGATGGCGGCGCCGACGTAGAAGTCGTTTTCGCCGTGCATGAAGAACTCAGCCGCTTCGCCCGCCATGTCGGAGAACGCTTCGTTCATGCCGCCAGGCTGTCTTTCATAGACCAGACCGGAGTTGAACTCAGTGAAGCCGTGAGAGACTTCGTGTGCGACCACGTTGATGTCAACCAGCGGGTAGAAGTAGCTGGCGCCGTCCCCGAAGGTCATTTGGCTGCCGTCCCAGAATGCGTTCTCATAGCCGTTGCTGTAGTGCACGCGCAGTTTCAGCTTGGTGTTGAGCGGGGAGGTGTCGAACCACTCGCTGTACATTTTGAACACTTCGATACCGAAGAAGTGGGCGTCGTTGAGTGGAGAATAAGCGCCGTTGATTTCCTTGACGGTGTTTCTCGGGCAAGTGAACTGGTGGATAGTGCCACCGGAAGTACGGTGATTCAGGTTGATCGTTTCCACATTGGCGGTGGTCATACGACATTGGGAATCCACTTCGAAAGTGGGGTAGTCGGAGCCGTACTCGTATTTTCCGGTTTTTTCGTTGCCTCCGGGACCAGTGGCTTCTTGATGCGCCAGTCCGTCCCAGGTCTTGATCACGTCGCCGCTATGAGCGTCGATGATGAAGAAAGGACGCTTGGGATCAGGCGCGCCTTTGGTCGCTTCGGAGAAATAGTTGACGACGTAGACCAGTTTCGCCTGTTCGGACTCCTGGTCGAAGTAGATCATCAGCTCGGAGGACTCATTGCGAAATTGCGGCGCATTCACGAAGGTGAATCCGCTGTTGTTTTTCGCAATGTTCAGTGCTTCCTTGTCGGAAATGGTGGGATTGGCTCCGGGTACGAAACCATTGTCCAGATCCGCCTGGATGCCCTGAATCAGGCCGCCGTTCATGTGGACCACTTCGTCGTTCGCATCGCGCACCATGATGATGTGCTCGCCGAAAACCTTCAGTCCTTGATAGGTTTGCTGCAGTCTTTCATAGGTGCGGCCGTTAGCTTCGGTTCGGCTCGAAAGCTTGACTAGGCCATTCTCCCCTAACAGTCCCAAAGCAGCATCGTTGCTCAGGGAAGCCATAGATGAGCCAGACGCTGCGAATCCCGCGCTTTGGTAAGTGCGGAGATCTACGCGCTCCGCCGCCATTGTGTGAGCGGAAGCGAGCGTAAGGCCTACTATCAAGGCATTAAGCTTAAAGTGTCGATCAGACATGCTAAAACTCCAGTTTTAATTATTTAACCGGGTCGAAACATACTGACGTTTAACGAGTAGGAAGGTATATACGAAAGGAAACGATATATAAAAGATAGGCAAACGAAATAGAACAGGCGTTGGATATAAGTACACCTGATCCCATAGGATCATTTCATGCTTTGGTAAAAGTATGAAACGCAGTGAAGTGACGGCAAATAAACTTCACATTCCATGTAAAAGTCATATAAGGCTTTTAGCAAACCCGTTTGTTATCTTTTTACGCGTTAACCCTGTCGCGTTAGAGCTATCCATACACTGCACTTGGTAGCCCTTTATTATCCGAATCGCCAAACATCCAAGTACAGTTCTTTCCCATCCTTGTTATGGGTATGCGCCACCCGGGTCACTCACACATCTGTTTGATGAGAGGGCTAACCCTCTGAATTCCCGGGCTTGGCGACAAACCGCCAACCTGATTGCCGGAGTCGTTCCTTGATGCGATTTTTGTATGAGTTGGTATTTCCATTCGCATCGTTTGCTGACGCCGCGGCAAGCAAGTGGAAAAAATAGTAGGTTAAAAAATTACAATCTGTCAACGTTAATAAGGACTAGGATAATCGATTATCTATAGGTATTTTCCGTAGTGGTAAAAGCCTATGTCTGGCCTCAAAACACAGGTTAAGTGGTTGATTCTTTCGGTTTTTACTGATGGTATTTAATAAATGGCATTAAGTTTTGAGAGCTGCCGCTCAACTCGACCGTCGCCGACTTTGACATAAATATTTTAAACGGCTCGGTAAATATTACGGAGATGAAATAAAGGTTCTGTTTAAAAATGGTTTTCCTTTCTTACTTTCAATAGAAGAAACGTATAGTGAGAATTTGGAAAAAGCGCGCTTTACTTGCTTTTAAATTTGCAACTTAGTTGTGTATTGGCGCCTGGGTATTAAAACCAATAGCACAATCGTCGCTTCAAAATTGGGACAATGTTTCCCTTTTATGGCGCTATCCGGGTACCGAGAAATTGTTAGAATCCCCAAAAAACGCAGGAAATTACCTGCCTTTCGAATGACGACGCGAGTCAGGGCGTAACAGGGTCGATTGTGCGGCGCATGTCTCCGCGCAGTAGGAAGTAAAGACAAGACAGGGTGATGGTGGAGCATGGGAACGATAAACGTGAAGGATTTGCAAGGCGCGGAAGTAAAAGTCCAGGCGGTCGAGGGATACTCTCTCATGGAGCTGTTGCGTGACAATGGCTTTGAAATGGCCGCCATTTGTGGAGGAGCCTGCATTTGCGGCACCTGTCATGTTTATGTGCGCGGGGAGAACGCGCGCCACTTACCTGAACCTGCTTATGATGAAGCCGAACTGCTGGAAACCAAGCCTGATTACATCGAAGGAGTATCGCGGCTGGCGTGTCAGATAAATTATGCGGAAGAGTTGGATGGTCTGACGTTGGAGTTAACGGAAGATAACTGACGGACGCATTATTTCTCTCGCCGGGAAGTTAAACGGCGGGAGACACACAAGCGGTTGAGGCCTGTTTATCCGGCGCGGCGACTTAATCGTTTTATAGTTCGCGACGATATGTTTGCGGAACTAAACCCGCCGCCGCGCATCTAGTCCTCTGATCTCTTCACGTATAAATGTCCTCATTCGAATGCACTGAATGAGGGCGTTTCATCTAAGTCGAAACTTGTAGGACAATAGGGTTAAGTTATGGTGACGGAAGCACTTTTTAAAAAAATATCCCAGTTTAGGCTAAAGGTTTATTTAAAGCTTCATCGAATCAGTTTACATTCTGGTCTGAGGATGAATGCTCACTCCACAAAATATCAAAAATACTGAATAACTATTATTACCCCTGGAACTGATAAGAACCGGGTTTGCCGGTTCATAACACCCTGAATTTCCGTGCGTGAACGCGATGTGTTCTCCACCGGAGGCGGCGCTCTTTGCGGTTGAGCGGTAAGGCGTTGCGACTGAAAGGGTTCACCAGATGTGAATATTTAACAGCACAGATGGTTGAACTTGTTTATAACTAAAAAGATGGAATATCAGCTGTTGGAATAGGTTGCAGTTTAGTTGAAAAGACGTTGGTTGCAGGACCAACTGACCGGTAGCTGGAGGCCAGACGCCGGGCGTTAATAAAACTAAGAAAATAAGCTTTTCATTATAGTTAGGGATGAATGCACTATGGATCTTAACAGTATGTGTATTTTTACCAAGGTCGCGGAAACGAAGAGCATTACTTCCGCAAGTCAGATGCTTGGTATAAGTAAACAAACCATCAGTCGTAAAATTATTCAATTGGAGGAATCTTTAGGCGTTTGCCTGATAAGGAGAACCACTCGTAACTTTGAATTGACCACCGCCGGTCAGGCTTATTTCCAGTATTGCACCTGTATAGTGCAGCAAGCGGAGGAGGCCAATGCAATGGTCAAATCCCTGCAAAGCACTCCTGTAGGTGAGATCAAAGTCAGTATGCCTCTGGCGTTTAATAACAATAACGCCATGTCGAAATTGTTCACCAATTTCCTCAAGAAAACCCCGCAGGTAAAAATCGATATTCATCTCAGTAACCGCCGCACCTGTCTTATCAGTGAAGGAATAGACATGGCGTTCCGGCTGGGGCCGTTGGTGGATTCGACCATGATTGCGCGCGGACTTGGCGTATTGACCTTTACCTACGTGGCGAGCCCCGAGTATGTGGAAATGAACGGTCTGCCCGACACGCCCAACGACGTCATCAATCACACCATCATCGCTATGCATGACTGCAAGCTTCTGGATGATTTCCGGATCAATGAAAAAATCGGCGACCGCGTGCAGATAAATGACTTCTCATTGGCGAAGCAAATGGCGATGGACGGCTTCGGTATTGCGGTGCTGCCTGTGTTTATGTGCGTGGATGAAATCAGAGAAGGCATTCTGACCCCCATTCAGAAAGAATGCTTCCAACCCACGCGGCATTTAAACCTGGTGTACACCCAATCCCGTCACCAACCCGCTCACGTCAGGAAGTTCATTAACCACGTTGTAGAGGAAACCCGCCCAATCCCCCCCTGGGAAATATACGTCGACGATGTTTTCCCCTCCCATACCATGATCTCCCCGCATAAGAGCGTCGACAGAGAACCGTTGCTGATGCAGAAATAGTCGAAGTAAGCAGCGCGCCCGAAGCTTTCCGATATTGTTCCATTTAAGGAGATATCGGGAAGCTCGCTCTTTTTAACGGTTTGGCTTGAGTTGGATTTTTGCTGCAGGGGTTTGGATTAATGGGGAGCTCCGTTTAGGAGTCGGTCGCGACAGCCCCGGACGCTCTCCGCCAATTGAACAACCCCAAAGACGTCAATAGCCCCAATATAACAAGTGAGACGCCGATATACTCGGCGGAGCTTGGCGTTTCGCCGAGGATCAGGTCGCCGAACAGCACCGCCAGACCTGGCGCCAGAGAGGTGAAGACGGCGGCTTGCGCGGCGCCCAGAATGGAGATGGATTTTGTGTAGCACACCAAGGCGATAGCGGCGGCGAGAACGCCCTGGAATACGCCCTGAACTATCAGCTCCTGGGCGCTGGCCTGAAAAATATGGGGCTCGCCAAAAGCCAACCAGGCAGGAACGTAGAGCAGCATGGATAGTACGGACACCACGGCGGCGCCCATCACCGGCGGCACATTGTAGCGTTTGCTGTTTAATGTATAGGACGCCCACAGGAAGCCGGAGAGTACGAATATCAAGTCGCCAATCCAGGCGTCCGCCAACGCTGCCGATGATGAGGTGATGCTTCGATAGCCAATGCTCAGGATGCCCAAGGCAATCAACACGAAGCCGATCCAGCGCTGGGAAGTGGGACGATCGCCCAAAAGCAGGACGCTGCCCAATGTGGCGAACAAAAAGGAGCAACCGGAAATAATGACGCCGCCATGGCTGGCGGGCGCCAGAGTGAGACCGCCAACGCTGATCAGAACATAGGGCGCGCCGGCCCCGGTAGTGAGAATCAGCGCCTGTCTCCAGGTCAGACCTCCCAAACCCGACTTGATGACCCAGGGTAGAAAAATCACGCCAGCCACGATAAAGCGAATGGCGGCCACATCGTAGGCGGTTAAAGTCTGCTGTACGCCCAGGCGGGAAATAACCGGCCAGATACCCCAAATCAATGCCGCCAGGACGCCCATGGCGATGCCTTGTCCAATACGAGCCCGCTCAACAGTCACGATTCACCTACTGCTATCTGAAACTTTGAATTACTGAATGCCAGAGCGACATTTTAGGAGGGTGGAGGGGGTGAATTTATGCATATTTATTATTTAGAATGTCGAAATACCGCTTATTTTCATAATTAACGCTTAAAAGAGGCGAAAATGAACGCGCTTGACTCGTTTGACGTCGCATTGCTAAAAGCATTGCAGGAAGACTGCCAGCAAACCTCCCAACAACTGGCGGAGAAGATCGGTCTATCGCCCACGGCGATCCAGCGTCGCATCAAAAGATTGAGAGAGCAGGGGATTATTCACAAGGAAGTGGCGATTCTGAACTCGCAACTGCTGGGTAACAGAATGACCGTGATCATTCAGGTAATTCTGGAAAAAGGCGGACCGCGAATCGTCGACGCCTTCAAGCGCCGAATCATCAAATTCCCCGAAGTCCAGCAATGCTATTACGTAGCAGGAGAATTCGACTTCGTACTAATCGTCAACGTAGCCAACATCACCGAATACGACCTACTCACCCGAAAACTGTTCCCAGATGATATGAAGATCAGTAAGTTCTATACCATTATCGCCATCGAAGCGGTAAAAGCCGACTTGAGTTTGCCGTTGTGAGTTTTTGTTGGGTTTGGCGCAGAGGGTTATCACCATGCAGTCACTAAGAGAATGCATATAAGCAAACTTGTAGAGGGGCTGAAACTTGTGGCTCACCGGATGTCAGTAATTCGAAATGAAGGGGGGAGTATTATGATTACTTTCAAATTTCCTGAAGAAAAAGAATATGTTTCTCATTACGCTAAGAAAATGAACGATTCTAGAGCGTTAAACATACTGGAGGCGGGAGAAATAGGTTCTGAAGACGAAGCTGAATATCTAAGTCGTTTCTTTTGGCGAATGGTGGATAAATCTATTGAAGATGAAGAACAAGGAAGGCCATCTTTGTTTGTTGAATCCAACGAGTTTTGGAATGAGAAAATAATGTATTCAATATCTGGATATCTTGAAAGGCAGGGATATGAAAGTATCTGGGAGAAAGTGTCAGACGAGCAATGATATCTATCGGCAGAAGTACTCGCCTATGATTGCGGATAAAAAAATTCAGAAAACAACCTGAACCAGCTCAGGGTGCGTACAACTCTACTGATACTGAGGCGCCCTAAGTCTCATCCTCTTTTTCGACGGCCAACTTGACAACTATTGAACATGCAGGGCGATTTCCCCTGCTACTCCCTCCGTTCGCCCTGAGCCTGTCGAAGGGCTCTTAGTGACCCGCTCCTTAATTCGACAGGCGAAATCCGGAACTAGTGGAACACTAGTGTGAAATCTGGCTGTTTTTTCTGCCCAGGCTGGTCATTTTAGATTAGCGCTCTGGGAGGCCCTTCGACAGGCTCAGGGCGAACGGGGCGTGTAGAACAGGGTAGGGCGGTGGGCGTCTAACTACTCATCAGTCCGCGCCTATGATTTTGGACAAATAAATTCAGAAAATCACCTGAATCTCCTTACAAGGAAGAAATACTTGCCCAAGAAATCGAATTCACCATGTATCTGAACCTGATTATCGACAGTGACTTTGTCCGCAAACGCAAAGGTGGACGCTCTTCTATCGGTGTCAGTCCTGCGTCGGCCGATTACCCGAAAAATATCGGCTTTGGCAGAGGCTACCACCAAAAAATCGGGTATAACCGTATCGGTCAGACCATTATCGACCGGATAAACGTACTACATAAGAGCCTATACAAAGCGGAAAGCAAGTTTATCGATTCTGGATATCTAGGCGAAACCATGAACATTCCTACGTACCGCCTTTAAGGTTGTGATTAAGACTGGACAACCTCCTTACTTTTTCACTTCCGCCCACCCATCTGTACCTTTAGGGATAAGTGGTGAACTTGCGTCGATTGTATCATGCTCAATTTCTATGACGGACAAAAAGCCATCTTTAATGTTGAAACTCTTCCAAGCAGAGAAGTAGGGCTTTAGCTCTTGAAAGTTACCGACGCGATCCGTTAAGTAGTTATACATGGCTCTAGACGGAAGTATTAAAATTCCGCCAATTATCACTCTTTCTAACATGCCAAGGACCATTTTGTTTATTGCCCTATGTGAAGATGAAATGTTTTCTGTTTCCCACTCCAGTGCGAAAGCCTTTCCTCCTATCATTTTAACGGCGTCCAACGGTCCAGGTTTCATATCTGCTTTAATAGTTAGCCTCTTTTCAAGATGCCAGCCATTTAATTTTAAGTGCTCCATGCACTCATTTTTTATCGGTTTTACTCCATTTCCTTTTCTAGTTGGATTAATGGCGAAGTTGTCATTCTTTAAAGGCCAGACTACCATTTTTATAACTGCTTCAACTTCTTTAATAATTGAATATAAATTGGGTACGGTACCAGTTTTAACTAGAATTTCATGATTTGTTATTCTTATCCATAATCTCCATTGTTTGCCGAATAAGCTCATATGCAGGAATATTAAGTGACTCGGATATGCTAAGAATTGAAGTCAGAGAAGGTTGTCGCTGACCCCTTTCAAGCATTGATATGAACGTTCTATCCAAATTGCTGTTAAGTGCTAACTGCTCTTGAGTAAAGCCCTTGCTTGATCTGGCAGTCTTTAGAGCTAAACCAAATGCGGTTTCTGGCTTCATAAACTCTCCTCAGAAAATAAAATTTTGCAGTTGACGTAGACCATGGTCGACGGACTATAGTCTACAAATACTGCCTGAGCGCTGTTATAATCGGGCGAAACTATCCAAGGCGGGTGAATCAGTGAGTTATTCAGATCAGTTTTTTAATGCCATAGGCATTTCTGGCGAGAGAGGTAGTGTGGAGCGCTTTGCGAAACTTTCCGGCGTTCCCGCTCAGCGATTGAAATTCTACAATCACAATAATGTGCTACCTTCAGGTAGCGATCTGGACAGGGTTATTAAAGGGGCGGGAATAACAGAGCTTTTATTGAAGCTGAAAATGGGGCGGGTAGATAAAAGTATATCAGATGCAATTCAGTTTTACGCCGATGAAATTAGTGAGCTTCTTGCTAGGTATAACCCTGAAGCGGAGTCACCTAAAACCGAATGCAAACTAGAGTTTGAAACTAGTCTTGGAAAGCTGTATAGAGGTGACTGTATACGATTTTTAAAGTCAATTGATAATGATAGTATTGACTTAGTATTCGCAGACCCCCCTTTCAACTTATCAAAGCTTTATCCTTCGGAGATTGATGATAGATTAAAGACGGAGAATTACCTACATTGGTGCCAAGAATGGCTTTTTGAGTGTGCTCGTGTAATTAAACCAGGGGGAGCTCTTTTTCTATGGAACCTTCCTAAATGGAATTCATCTTTGTCCAGCTATATTGAGTCGTTTTTAACGTTTCGTAATTGGATTGGAGTAGATATTAAGTATAGCTTGCCAATATCGAACCGTTTATATCCATCGCACTATTCCCTGTTGTACTTTATTAAAGGTGAAAGACCAAACACCTTCAATCCGGATAGGCTGCCTATGCAAGTATGCCCTAAATGCTATGGTGATCTCAAAGACTATGGTGGCTATAAAGATAAGATGAACCCTGCTGGCGTTAACATGTCTGATATCTGGTTGGATATTCCTCCAGTTCGGCATGCAAAGTACAAACGTCGAGATGGCTCCAACGAATTATCTTTAAAATTGCTTGATCGTATTATACAAATGGCTACGAAAGAGGGGGATGTGGTCTTAGATCCATTTGGAGGGGCTGGAACGACCTATATGGCGGCAGAACTAAAAGGAAGAAGATGGTTGGGGTGTGAGATTGGCCCTATCGATGTCATTGTGGAAAGGTTTAATTTAATCGAAAAAGAGAGAGAGATAATCGACTCCTACAGAAAAAACCTTAACTCTCTTTTCCCAGAAAATATTAAACATAACCGTGAGAAGTTGGGGCTTTGGACATGTGAAACGGTAAGAAACCCTGCTTGACCAGTACGGTTGGAAATTTGGCTTTTAATTAAAGCCCACCGCAAAACGCAGTGGGCGCCAACCACTCCCAAATTCATCAAGCCGCAACGGTATTTTTCAACGGTTCAGTAACAGGTTTTGGTTTGGGGCCGAAGGCCAGGAGGAGGAGGGGGAGCATGATGAAGTCGAAGATGAGGGCGATGAGGAAGGTGAGGGAGGACATGATGCCCAGGGTCACGTTCATGTGGAAGTGGCTGAGGGAGAAGGCGAGGAAGCCGACGGACAGGACGACGGTGGATATCAGCAGGGCGGGGCCGATGCTGCGGAAGGTTTCCACGACGGCTTCGTTGGGCGACATGCCCTGATCGCGGGTCAGGCGCAGGTACTTGCTGATGAAATGCACGGTGTCGTCCACCACTACGCCCAGGGTCATGGCGAAGATCAGCACGGCGGCGAAATCCAGCGAACCGCCGAACAGGGACCAGAACCCGAACGCCACCAGGATGGGGGCGAGGTTGGGGGCCATGGAGATCAGCCCCAGACGCACACTGCCCAGCGTCAGCGTTAACACCAGGCCGATCAGTACTGTGGCCAGGGCGGCGTTGATGATCATATTGTCCGCCAGCCGCTCAATCATGTATGAGAACATCACCAGCACCGACACGCCGCGGCTTTGGAAGCTCTGTACATTGTCCTGCAGCCATTGATGGGTGCGGTCCACCAGATGAATAATTTCACTGGAGCTGGAGGAGGCGATGGTGGCGATCATGCGGGTGGATGACTTGGCGATATTGATCTCATTGTTGATCTCCTGACCGAAGGGCAGGTTGGCTTCGTAGAACAACAGCGCCTGGGCGTTGGCTTCCTGCGAATCCGCTGTTTTGTAGAACGCCTGATCGCCGTTATGCAGGGACTTGTTGACGCGCTTCAGCGTATCAGTCAAAGACGTCACGTGATTAATCATGGGATCGTCGAGCAAATGCTGTTGGAACGCTTCCGCTTCTCGCAGGAAAACCGGATCGGATATGCCTTGCTCAACGCCGGTGTCGAGACTGAAGTGGATGGTTGTGGTGCCGGCGAGGCGTTCATCGATGAAGTCCGCATCGTCGCGGAATTCCGTGCCTTTTTCGAACATTTTCACCGGATGATCGTCGATCGTGAAGTAGCGCAACCCATACATCGGTGCGGCCATAAGCCCCAGAAACACCACTGCCGCCAGCGCCTTTCTACGCACCAGAAACTCCCCCAGCGCCTTGCAAACATGACTGATGGCGGAGGTGGCGGACTGGTCGCGCTGGATGTTCATTAACATCATGGACGCGGGTATCAAAACCATGGAGTTGATGTAGGCGAACAATACGCCCAGCGCGCACATCACGCCGAGATGTTGAAACGGCGGCACATCGCTGTACAGCATAGACAAGAAGCCAATGCCGGTGGTGAGGCTGGTCAGGGTCACAGGGTAAATATTCTGTTGCAGCGTGTGCTTCACCGCCTCGTCCCGGTTGGGATAACGGGCGCGACCGAACAGGAAGCTGAGCGCCACATGAATACCCACCGCCACACTGATGGTGAGAATGACGTGGGGCGCAATGGAGCTGTGCGGACTGAATTCAATTCCCAGAAAGCCCGTGACGCCGAAGGCGGAGAAAACTGTGAGAATCGTTGAAAACACGATGCACAACGTGACTTTCCAGGAACGGAACAATAGCGCCATGATGATCATGAATATCAGGAACATCAGTGGGAACAGGGTGGCCATATCGGCGCGGGCGTATTCGTCGAAGGCGGCGTTGAGCATAACGATGCCGCCCAGACGAATATCGATGTTGGCGTAACGCAGCTCATAGTCATCGCGAATAGAGCGCACTTTGGCGGCGGCTTCCGCGATGGCGTTTTCCTTGTCGGGAATCATCAACTGCAGATAGATGGCGGTGACCTTGCCGTCGGGAGACAGCATTCTATCCTTGATGCGCGGTTCGTTCTCGGCGATGGCGCGCCGGGAGCTGAGATAGCCCGGATTGCGCAGCTTCTCCGGCAGAATCAGGTCCTCCACCAGTATCTCCTCTGCGTCCGCCTCAATGTGCTGGAAGTTCGCGATCGAGTCCACCCGGGTGACGAAATCCACTTGCCACAACTCTTCCGTGAGCCGTTGCACCGCCTCCATGATTTCCGGGGAGAACAGATCCGCGCCCTGGGTCGCCTCCACCGTCACGATGAGCGGGTCAGTGCGGGAATAGGTGTCCAACAGGTTTTCCCAGGCCACCAGATCCACATTGTCCTTGGAAAAATACACCCGATAATCGTCGTTGAATTTGATGTGCTGCAACCCCGGCGACAGAAGCAGCGGCAGTAACAGCAGACACGCAATCACCCGTTTCGGGGCGGCGATGATCAGATGGGCGAGAAAGAGGGCTAGCCTGTTCATAATGAATCACCGGATCAGTCGAAGTAGTAAGTGAATGAAGCGTTGATCAATGGGTCGTCGCGCAGGGGATACAACGGATCGCTGTCGTCAGGATCGTAACCGCGCAGGGTCAACTTCATGGCGATATTGGGCGTCAGACGCCGTTTGAAGTTGAGGTGATACACCGCGGCGCTGTGATTGAGATCTGCGATGGCGCCGACGATCAGCGTGCTGTCGTTGTAGTCGTTGGACGCCCAGCGCACGCCGACGAAGAGATCCTGGTCGAAGGGCGTTCCCAGTGCGCCATCGCCGCGAGAGTCGTAGATATACTCGGCGAAGACACTCAGGTCCGCCTGCTCTTCGGGGCGGATAAAGGTGTATTCCGCCCCCGTCACAGCGGCGAAAAAGTCTGTCGGCAATGCATAGCGGGAGTTGGATTCTTCGGTGTTGTTGTAGGCGAACTCGCCTTTGTACAACCAGCTTCCTGCGGTTCCCTGCACTGTAAAACCCGTTGTTCTCACCTTGTAATACAGCGGGCGCAAATGGCCGGGCTCGGCGCCGGGAACGAATAGCGGGTCCTGGCGATAACCGTCGTAATGAAAGGCGGCCAGATTCACCTCTCCGGTCACTTTCTCCACCCGCAGTGCGTAACCCAGGCGATGATTGTCCCGGTCATCGGTGAACAGGGCGTCGTCTTCGTCGAACTCCAGCTGTCCGCGGGTGGGATTTTCCCGTGCTTCGCGACTGGGCAAAGTACGCTCGCGAAACCAGGGCAGAGCGTAAACCTCATACTGCATGGATTCCGCCTGATAGGCGTAGCGCATGCTGGGAGCGCCGAGTTTGTCCTGGCCGGCGGGGTCGCCAGCGATGTCGCGCTGGTTGATGACGTCAGCCACCTGCAGCGGCAGTACGTTCACCGCTTCCACTGTGCTCCAGGACACATGACGCAGACCGATATTGACGATATGGCTGTTGTGGAAATACTCGAAATCCAGCTCTTTGAAATCGACGCGGTGACGATTGTCGTCGACAAAGTCCACACGGCCATAGGGCGTGGCTTTCAGGCTCCAGTTGCGCGGCAGATAGGTGAACAGCTCCGCTGATCCCGCCAGCGCCGCATTGCCGTGGTCCTGAATTGACGCTCCGTTCTGTGGATACCAGTAAACTTCGGGGCTCAGGTATGCGCTGGTGACGGAAATATCCGCTCCCCAGGCGTAACAGGGCAGGGCGGCGGTAAGAACCAGCCCTGCCGCGCCTAATCTGCGAGTTTGAAACCGCAAGCGTGTGTCCTTGGACATGACCATCCCTTTTGGCGCCGGGGTTAAAAGCGGCGCAGGGTGTCGTTGCTCACCCGGCTCAGATTAAAGCTGTTGAACTCGCCGCTGTCAGCCTCGCCAAACACATAGTCGCTGAGCTGCAGAATGGTTTGCTTCTTGTTCTGCAGGTTCACCATCTCAAAGTGCTTGGGACGCCAGAAGCGGCCTTCATATTTATTCCAATCCGTCATTTTCAAGGTTTTCAGCAAGTCGCCCTTGGCGTCGTAAAACTCGATATAACTGGTCTGATAGTTACTCTTGTCCACATGGGTGATTTGCTTGCTGTAACCGGAATAGCCGTACACCGGCGTGCGCTCCACCACCCAGTAATCCGGGGTTTCGCTTAGCAGGTTGTAGGTGTACTTGGACAGCTCTGTCGTAGAGATATCTTCCCAGCTGAACTCCGAGCCAACGAAGGAGCCGGATTTGTTCTGCGCGTTGATTTTCTTGGTGCGCTTGATGGTGGGCATGAACAGCCACTGATTGTCCGCGCCCTCAGACTGTTCGAAGGTAAGCATCACAGTGCCTTTGATGTCGTTGGGCTCGACGAAGATGCCGATGGTCTTATCGGGGACGCCGGTTTCCTCCATCATTTTCTTGATCACCAGTCTTTTGCTGGTGCGTCCCTGGGCGTCCACCAGGGTCATTTCCATGCGCGCCTCGGTTGAGGTCCAGCCCTCGTCGATCAGGTACTGATGGGTGTAAATTTCCAAGCCCTTTTTCTGGGATGGCGACTGATGGAGCGCCGCAATAGGGTCCAGATACCCACTGATGTTCTTCTCGTTGTAATTGCCCGCCTGAACCGCGCCGGCCGTCAGCGCCGCCGTCAGAAATGCGATGGAAAGTGCTCCTTTTTGCATGATGAATCTCCGCTGATTCCTGTGTGACCGCCGCCGGGCGACCCGCGACTCAAGCGTCGTGGGGCCGGGACAGGTGATTGATGACGTATCGGTTGGACACCACGGGTTTGAAGTAACGCGCAGCGATCTTTTTGTGCTCGGGATTGTCGATGAAGCGTTGCAGGTATTGCTCCGACTTGAAGGTCCAGATGGAAATGAAATCTCCATAGCAGACATCGGGCGACACCGCCGATAAGGATTCCTCTCCCTGCAGCCGGTGAATGGGGCCGCAATCCATGCTCAACAGACCTTCGGACAGGGCGGCGAGACGGTTGAGCGCCTGCTGAAAGCTGCCGATATCGGCGGGAGAGGCGTCGTCCTTGAACTTCACCATGACAATACGCTTGTAGGCGCCGGTTTCCCGGTGAGACCGGAACAGCCGGCTGCGCAGCGAGCGCAATGCGGCGGCGGGAGCGAACTTGCGCTCTTTTTCGGGAGGGATGGCGGCGTTCTCCGTCGCCTGAATGAGAAACCGCTCGGCGGCTTCGGCGAATTCCTCCGCCGTCTGGCGCACGAATCGCCAGAGAAAACTGTCGTTTTCATTCCAGGCCGCCGCACCGTTGGTAAATACGCGGGACAATCCTGCCTCCGCTCTGAATTTACCCGTCTCTGGTTTGAGTCTCATATTGGGCTCCACTTCCGAAATGCGCCTGCTGCATTCCTTATATCCTGTTAATTCAAACACTTAAATAAAGCGTTCCAACTTTGCTATGGGCCAAATTCTTAATGAGCGGGGCGCCTGTGAGCAACCGTTAATGGTGAGACATTGTGTCCCGATTTTGGTTGTAGCCAACGAGAAGGGGAGTCAATTAAGGTTTTTTAAACAGCGAAATCACGGATTGCAGGCTTATGTTATTCATCGAAGGCGAATACGAAACGATAGAAGACTGGGTGGCCGATGCGGACACTGGATACTTCAAGCGCACTAAGCCGGGCTCGCAACGTCAGGACGCAGCGATGCTTTCCAAGCTGCTGCGTAAGCGCAAGGCGTACAAACGCTTCCATGCGGAATGCGTCATTCCGGAAACGGACGTGGAGTACATCCTGCAGCAAGCGAGCCTGTCGCCTTCGGCTTTCAACATACAGCATTGGCGCGTGATCCGGGTGCGGCGCCAGGCGCTCAGAAACGAGATTCTGAAAGCGGCCTGGAATCAGAAGCAGATCAGCGAAGCGGCGGAGATACTGGTGGTGTGCGCCGACAAGAAAGCCTGGGCCAGTCCCGGCATGCCGTTCTGCCACAGCCGCAATCCCCAGGACCGTGCGGCGTTCGCCAACATGCTGCGTTCCATTTACGCCAACAATCCTGCGCTGGAAAGAGATGAAGCCATGCGTTCCGCGAATCTGTTCGCCATGTCGGTGATGTTGATTGCGGAGTCGCTGGATTATCAGAGCTGTCCCATGTCCGGGTTCAACTACAAACGGGTTTCCGAGCTTCTGCAACTGGATGAAGGCAGAGTGGAGATCGCCATGATTCTGGCCATCGGCAAAGGCGTCAGCCAGCCGGAGACAGGCAAAAGGCGCATCCCGACGGCCCGTTTCACCCATGAGGACAAGTACCGGGATTGAACGGCGGGCGCAGGGACGCTTCGGCGGATTCCACTGCGACAACAATTAAAAACACGCGAAACGAAGACTGTCTTTAGAAGGAGGCACTGTGGACACCATATTCATTATGGGCGCAACTGGATTCATCGGCGAAGAAACCGCCAGAAGCCATATCGCCAAAGGCAATAAAGTACTGGGGCTGGCGCGCAGTGAAGCCAGCGCCGCCAAATTGAGATCCATCGGCGTCACGCCGGTCATGGGCGATGTTTACCGCCCCGAAGAGTGGCTGCCGAAACTCCCCAAGATCGACTACGCCATCAATGTCCTGGGCTTTTTCACCGACGGCATGCCGGCCCGCTTCAGCGTCAGCCATGCGGAAAAATGCTGCGAGAAATACACCCGCTGGATCAAGGTCACTATTGACCTGGCGCGCCGAAAAGACATTAAAGCCGTGGTCAACGTCACCGGCACCACCATCTTCGAAGACATGGGCGTGGACTGGGTGACCGAAGAAACCCCTATTCGCTACACCCCTTCCGGCTTCAACCGGGTCGCGACGCCCGCCACCAAGCTTTGCCAGCAGGCCATCGCTGAAGGACTGCCGTTGATCATCGCCGTAGCGCCCAGCGTGGTGTACGGCGACAAGCCCACTTCCTCCTTTGACGAAGTCTTCGTCAAGCCGCTGGAGAAAGGGCAGATGGGCGTAGTCGGCGACGGCAAGAACTACATCACCACCGGACACGTGGAAGACGTCGGTCGCGCCATCGCGCACATCACAGACGTCAAATACGCCGGCGAATTCTTTCACATCGCCGACGACCAGCCGGTCACCCAGCGGGAATTCGTCACTTCTATCGCCAGAGCGCTCGGTAAGTCCCGGGTGATGACCATGCCGAGATGGCTGGTGGCGATCCTCGGCGGCAAGTGCGCGGTGGAATTCATGACCCTGTCCCAGCGCATCAGCAACGCCAAATTGAAGAGCACCGGCTTCACCCTGAAACACCCGCGTTTTCTCGATGAAGTCGGCGATGTGGTGCGCAGCATGAGACGCGCCCGCGCAGGTCAGAAACTGCAGGCGTCGCCCGCCTGATTCCGCAACGCCAGCAAGGAGACAAACATGGATTTTCGCTTTATCAACAATCGCCTGGATGAGTCCATCGCCATTCTGGAACTGGATGATCCGTCCGCCAACACACTGACTTACGACCTGCTGCATGAACTGGAGTACAAGTTCCTGGCGCTGGAGGCGGACCCGCAGGTGCAGGCGATCATCATCACTGGCAAGGGCGCGCGCTTTTTTTCCGGCGGGGTGAACATCGGCATGCTGCTGACCGCAGGCAAGAAGTTCAACTCCAACTTCATTCTGTACGCGGCGGAAGTGCTGGAAGCGATCACTCATTCCAAGAAGCTGATCGTCGCCGCCATCAACGGCAACATCACCGGCGGCGGACTGGAGCTGGCGCTGGTGGCGCACAAGCGGGTAGCGGTGGAAGGCGAGTACAACATCGGTTTCCCGGAAGTGCGCCTCGGCGTTATCCCGGGGATGGGCGGCACGCAACGTCTGACGCGTCTGGTGGGACCGCAGACCGCGCTGGAGATGATCACCCAGGGGCAGTTCATCAGTGCGGAACGGGCGAAGGAAATTGGTCTGGTGGATGAGATTTATCCCCAGGAAGGTTTCCTCAATCGCGCCATCGCCTTCACCCGCGAACAATTGAACGCGCTGAAACCGGCGCCGACGCTCTCCAGCGAAACCGGCGCGGCGCTGGCGCAGAGTCTGAGCACGCCGTTCCCTGAAGGATTGGCGACCTTGCGCAAAGAGAACGGGCTGGCGGTGATTACGCTGACCGAAGCCAGCGCCTCGGCGGATGCGTTCTCCACCTTGCGCGCGCTCAACGAACGGCTGCTGGAGGCCCGCATCGACGAAGACGTCTACGCCTTGGCGATTGACCTGTCTGCGGGCCTCCTGCGAGCCGACGAGCTGATAGATAACGATGACTTCGTGGTCGAGTACGGACGCAGGGTGTTCTCCCGTATCGACGGCTTCGCCCGCCTGTGCGTGCTCTATTGCGACCGCGCCATGTCGGAGCTGGAAATGGAATTGGCGCTGGCCTGCGACTTCCGCTTCTGCAACCAGGCTGGCCTGAACGCGGAGGTGGCGCTGCCCACAGGCGAACTGGCGATTCTGCAACGTTATCCCAGCCAGCTGCCTGCTGCGCTCGCCGGCAAGCAAGTGACCCTGGCGCGTCTGGTGGAGACTGGGCTGTTCCGCTGCATCGACGAAGAAGATCCCCTGGCCTGGGTGGCGCGTTACATGACCCGGTTTCTGCCCCCCAACGGCGCCAGCACCGCCATCGGCTACGCCAAGCTGGCCATCAGCAAAGGTTATGCGGAGAGCATTCCCTCAGCGCTGCTGCTGGAGCGCCACCTGCAGGAGCAACTATTCATCGGCGCGGACAGTCAGGAAGGCATGAGCGCGTACATCGAAAAACGCACACCCAACTTTAAAGGGGCATAGGAAAATGGCCGCCATTAACGAATACACCATTGATAAGAAGTATCACGACGCGTTGATCGAATGGCAGCGCAAGAACTTCCCGGACATCGGTCTGCTGGAGAAGTACTGGGATGTCTATTTTCCCAATGATCCGGCCTGGCGTTTGACCGCCAAGCTCTCCGAAGTGAAAGCGGACCTCATTAACCAGGGCAAGTATCAGGGCGTGAAGAAGTACGCCACCGCCCGGGAGATGAAAGGCTCCATGCTGTATCAGGCGCTGCGCATCATCAAGGCCCAGTGCAGCACTGAGCTGGGTTCTATCCAGCAGCACATGGACACGGTGAACACCTGCTACACGGATAAGGCGAAGTTCAGCGTGCTGCGCATCATGGCGGAAGAATTCCGTCACGCTTACCAGATGTTCTGGGTGCTGTCCCACGACCCCAGCTGGTCCGCCACCGGGTCCAGCCGCATTGCGGAAAACACCCTGGACGAGCTGTTGTCCATGAACACCGGCTCCCACGTGTTGGACGCCTTCAACATTCCGTTTACGGACTCGCTGGATAACGTCACTTTCGCCTGCTTTATCGATCGGGTGGGACGCTTCCAGCTCACCATGCAGGAAGAGTTCGCCTACGCGCCGATGGCCGCCAGCATGCGTCCCATGCTGAAAGAAGAAGCGTTCCACCTGAAGACCGGTTGGGAAGTGTTGAAGGAAATCTGCGAAATGGCGGCGGTGGGCGAAGGCCCATGGACCCTGGAGGACATCCAGAAAAAGATCAACCTCTGGTATCCCCGCGCTTTGGAGATGTTCGGCAGCGAAGAGGGCGGCGAGTCCAACCTCGAATTCAGCTTCAAAACCATGTCCAACAAAGAGGCGATCGGCGGCTATATCAAAGAAATCGAGTGGCTGCTCAATTCTCTCAACGCGGCCATCCTGCAGCGTCGGCATCCTGAACTGAGCAAGGAGCAGGTGCGACTGATGGCGAAAGAAACCGCCATTCTGCGGCTGCCGTCCACTCGCTTCCTGCGCTTCCGCAGCGGCGAGGGGATACATGAGTCCACTTTCGACGTGGATGGCAATCGCATCAGCCCCTTTGAATACATCAATTACCTGACCCGTGTGCTGCCGGAGAAACTGTGTAGCACGGAGTACTTCAAAAGCTACACGGACAGGATTCGTCAGGCCTTGCCGTCCATGACGGCGGCCTAGACGGGGACCTTGGACAGAAACGGGCACATTAATACGGATGGATAAAGTTATGTACGACGTTGCAATCATCGGATCAGGATTTGGAGGCGCCGCCAGCGCCATCATGCTGGCGAAACTGGGCCACACCGTGGCGCTGATAGAGAAGGGCAAGCACCCGCGCTTTGCGCTGGGCGAATCGACCACGCCCATTATGAGCAAGACGATTCGTCATCTGGGGCAGAAATACGACATTCCCGAGTTCGTTAACCTGGCCAGTTACGACACCATCATGAGCGCGCACATGCCGATCACCTGCGGACCCAAGGAGCTGTTCCACTATTTCTGGCATGAACCTGGATTGTCCTCCGCCACACTGAGCAATGGGATTGTGCCGGAAATCATCGTGCAGACGCCGGAAGTGGACACTCAGTTGTACCGTGCGGAGAGCGACAAATATCTGGTGGATGTGGCGATCAGCTATGGCGCGGATTATTTCGAGGAAACCACGGTCGAAGACATTGAATTCAATGACGACGGCGCAGTGATCAAGTGCTCCCGTCCAGACGGAAGCGCCAGCGAAATCAAAACCCGGTTCATCATCGACGGCACCGGCCATCGTTCGCTGATTTCCCAGCGTTACGACCTGATTGTGCCGCAGGAAGAGCTGGATACGCCGCTGAACAGCCGCAGCATTTTCACCCACTTCAAGGATGTCGGCGATTTCGAAAGCAGCCTGGAGTGCGATGACGCCTTTATCGGACGCACTCCGGTTCCGCGTATTCGCGGCACTCAGCACCACTGCTTCGACGGCGGCTGGATCTGGTTTATCCCGTTTGATAACGGCGTCACCAGCGTGGGGTTGAACCTGGATATCGACACTTATCCAATCAATGGCAAAACCGGGGAAGAAGAATTCTGGGAGATCATCGGACGTTATCCGATTGTCGAAAAGATGTTGAAGGGACGCGAAACCCTGATGCCGTTTATCAAGACCAAACGCATTCAGTTTCGCACTAAACAAGCGGTCGGCGATCGTTGGGCCATGTTGCCGGGTTCGGCGGTGGGAGGTGATGGTTGGTTTAGCACCGGACTCGGCTTTACCTTACTTTGCGCGCATCGCATCGTAGACATGCTGCATACCAAAATGCTCAAGGACGACGACTTTTCCCGTCAATATCTGGAGAACTACGAAACCGCGCTGTTCAAGGAGTGGAAGTACGTCTGCCGCATGGTGGACGGCATCTACAAGAGCATGCGTCATTTCGAGGTGTTCAAGTACTACTGCTTCTTCTGCTTCATGGGCGCGGAGAGCTTCGTGCACCGCGGCGGCATCAAACGTCCGCACGATCTCAAGTACCTGCTGCTCAACGTCGGCGACGACAACTTCGTCGCCAAGTTCGAAGAGTTCTACACCATGGTGAAAGACCTGCACGGACGCGAAGAGGCGACCCAGGAGCAGCTCGATTACCTGCGCGATTTCGTGCGCTACGAAATGAAAGACTACAACTACCGGGATTACGGCAACCCCATTTACGGCGGCGTACACCGCCGGTTGGACAAGTCATCCCGATACTTCGCGGAACTGGCCTGATCAACTGAGAAATGACCACGGAGAGGACAATATGGTTGCGAGTAATCTTGATCCTATAAGCGTTGATGTCGTCGTAGTGGGCGGAGGCATCGCGGGGTGCTGGACGGCGTTGAAGCTGTTGCGCAAGGGCATCCCCACCGCCATCGCCTTCTACAGCGATAGCGATCGGGGCGGCAAGCTGGGCGCTTCCGCCTTGTCGGTGGGCGCCATCAACACCTCTCCGTTGACGCGCGGGGATTATCTGGAATGGTTGACCGACCTGGGGCGCGGACAAGAGCACTCCGATGTCGGCGCCATCACCAGAAATCACCTGGCGTCGGAACTGGACGCGCTGCTGGAGTTCGACGCGCTCAAAAACATCCAATTGGGCGTGGCGCTGAAATCCGGTTCCGGTCGTCATCTGCTGACGCGATTGCTGCAGGAGATCCGTTATCTGGGCGGCGTCGTTTTAGATAACGCCTGGGTGACCCGCATCGTCGCCGACGCCAGGCGTTGCCATGGCGTACAGTATCAAAGCGGCGATCAGGTCGGCGCGGTATACGCCGGCGCGGTGGTGCTGGCCTCCGGCGGCTATTCCGGTCTGTTCCATGGCTCGGTGAAGACCGGCACATACGGGTCCGTGCATGGTCGCCATCTCGCCGCCGGCGGCTGGCTGAGCAATCTGGAGTTTGTGTTCAAACACGGCTACGGGCAACCGGATCTGGGTACGCTGACCCCCACAGAAGAACTGCCCGGCGCGGAAATCTATGACGAGAACGGCGAGCACGTGGACTGGCTGGAGCAGGAGCTGTTCTACGGACGCGGCACCAGCAATCACTTCCAGGCGTTTATGACCTGGCGTAAAGGCGGTGATCTCAAATATTACGTGGACTTCCGCTATCGCGAACTGCACCGCTGCGTCAAACGCATCGCCGTAGTCGGCTCCGACGACATCGAAGATATCTGCGCCGACAAAGAAGCCTTGATCGCCGGTCTGGTGGAGCGCTGCCCGGAAGCCAATCAAGACGCTCTGCGGGAGATTCTTGAAGCGGTGAATCGGCATGAACGGGAGTATAACTTCGAGACGTTCAACGAGATCAAAGCGCTGGTTGCGGATATCTATCCGGTGGATCGCAGCCGCATTCGCCAGATCTCCTATTTCTCCATGGGCGGCGTGGCGCACCACAAATTCAAAACCAACCTGAAGAACGTGTTCGTGTGCGGTGAAGCCATGCATGACTACGGCGCCCATCGGGTGGGCGGGTTGCCGTGGGCGCTGTATCTCTGCGCCGCCAAAGTAATTTCAGAAAAGATCGATCTGCTCAAGCGTCAGGGACACTTGCTGTCCACGCCGTTCGAGCTGGATGACAAGGCGTCCGCCTACGACAAGAAGCTAGTGGCGGAATTGCAGCAGGGATTGCAGCGCTATCAGGAAAGCGGTGTGGATGTGGCCGGCGCGGAAGCCTTCGCCGACTGGATTCGCCAACAACGCCGCGCGCTGACCGCGCAACAACGGGAACTGGATGACGTGGTGGCCTATCTGCTGGTGGGTGAAGCCATTATGCGCTCTTCCCTGGCCCGGCAGGAAAGCCGCGGCTGTTTCTTCCGGGACGATTTCGGGGATGAGAATCCCGCCCTGAGCTCACAACGGACGCTGACCCGCTATGACTCAGAATCCGATGAAGTACGCGCAGAGCTGGTCAGCGCCGAACAACTCTCCGCAATGATAGACAGAGGGCGATTAGCGATGGACGACAAATCTTTGATAAGCAGCGCGGCCACAAAAAACGCGGCTTACTTTCTGTTGAAAAAGCATGTTGAAACCGGACTGGGCGGCAAAGCGGCGGTGGAGACATTGGACGTTTCATACACTTACGACGAACTGTGGAGCCTGACCAGTCGATACGCCGGTTTCCTGAAAGCCAGCCGCATCGACGAGGGCGACCGCGTGGCGCTGCTGCTGAACGATCGTCCTGAATATCTGGCGATGTTCCTGGCGACGCAGCAAATCGGCGCCATCGCGATCCCGCTCAACACCTTCTCGAAAGAGCAGGAGCTGACCCATTATCTGGAGGACTCCGGGGCCAAGCTGCTGATCACCGAGGCGGAGCTGGTGGCTCGGTATTCCGTGGAGCAGATCAACGAACAGACCCATGTGGAAGTGGTCAGCTATGAAGATATTCCCACCGCGCGCATGGAGCCGGTGGAGGACATCCTGCCGGTGAGCGATGAAACCATCGGGTTCATTCTCTACACCTCCGGCAGCACTGGCAAACCCAAAGGCGCGATTCATCGCCAGGTGAGCATGGGCTTCAGCGCGGAGAATTTTGCGCGCAAAACCCTGAAGATCAACGATCGCGACCGTATTTTCTCTTCCTCCAAGCTGTTCTTCGCCTACGGACTGGGCAATTCGCTGTACTTCCCCTTGTACTTCGGCGCCACTGCGCTGCTGTGCAGCACCAAGGCGGCGCCGGAAGTGATCCGGGATATTCTGGGACAACTCAAGCCGACGGTCTTCTTCGCGGTGCCCGCCGTGTATCGGGGAATTCTGGAAGGCGGCGGCGCGACAGAAGACAACTTCCGCTCCGTACGCTTGTGCGTCAGCGCCGGCGAAGCGCTGCCGATCAAGCTGGCGCAGCAGTGGTGCGCCGCCACCAATGTGGAAGTGCTGGACGGCATCGGCAGCACCGAGGCCTTGCATATCTTCTGCGTCTCCAACCATTCCTCCGCCAGGGAGAGCTATTACGGCCGCGCCGTTCCTGGCTATGAACTGTGCGTGTGCGATGAGAGCGGCAAAGTCCTGACGGAAAACGCCATTGGCGAGCTGCGGGTGAAGGGGCCCACCTTGGCGCAGGGCTATTGGAACAATCCGGCCAAGACGGCGGAAACGTTCTACGACGGTTCATTGTTGACTGGCGATCGCTACTTCGCCAACGACAAAGGCGAATATGTCTTTGTCGGCAGACATGGCGACACCTACAAATCCTCCGGTCTGTGGGTCTCCACGTTGGAGATCGAGGCGGTGCTGGGCGAGCTGGCGGCGGTGGCGGAGTCCTCCGTGGTGGTGTTCCAGGGCAACGACGGGCTGTTGAAATCGAAAGCCTACGTAGTCGCCAGAGAAGCGGAAAGTTTCGAGGACAAACAGCGGGTGGAGACGGATACCCACCGCTTTCTGCGTGAACGTCTACCTAAATACAAAACCCCTCATTGCGTGGAGGCGCTGGACGAACTGCCTCGCACCGCCACCGGCAAAATCGCCAAGGCGATCCTGCGGGATATGGCTCAGGAAGTCATCTGGGCCAGACCGGTGAGAGAAAGCGCTCCGGAACGGGAGCTGAACATGGCGCAGTAGCGCCGCACTCTAAACGTCTGCGCCGGAATGGTTTCGGCGCGGCGAACTAATAAAAAACTTCCCCCAAGAAACTGATTCCGCCTGCGGGCGGAGGAGGTGGGGGGCTCTAAACCATACTCTTACGGAGAGAAGTAGAATGAGCTTCAGTAACCCAAAGTACTATTCAAACACAGCCACACTTTACAGCGCGGCTTTGGATGAGGGTGACTACCACGATTGGAAAGACTCCATCATTACAGGCCTGATGGGATTCATCACCCCGTTCCCGGAGAAGATGCGCATCAACCGCGCGTTCGTCCGGCAGATGTACGAGGGCTACCAGCAGGAAGGCTTCAACAATATTCTGGATATCGGCGCCGGACCCATTCCAAGAGGTCATGAGTGGGCGACCGAAGCCAATATCATGTATGTCGATCACAACCCGGATATCGTCGAGCATGCGCGCAGAAAGCTGCCCGTCGGCGCCAGCGCGCGCTATGAAACCTCCAGCGTCGGCGCATTGCCGGGTCTGTTGGAAAAAGGCCTGGTGGACGGCTTCTTCGACGACTCCAGAAAAGTGGCCTTCGGCTCCAACGCCGTGTTGATGTTCGTGGACGACGCGGAGATCAAAAGCACCTTCCAATACCTGTACGACTGGTGCGCGCCGGGCTCCGTGCTGAAGATCAGCACCACCGGCATCACCGGGTCGGAGAGCGACCTGCGGGCCAAGTTCATCCGCACCTTCTTCAAGAAGGTCAACGCGCCCATGCATATTCGCAACGTGGACAAATTCTGCGAGCTGCTGGCGCCCTGGAAAGTCACCCGTCGCCCCATGCCATTGTGGGAGTGGGTGAACTGGCCGCCTTCCAAAATGACCGCAGGCATTGGCTTCGATATCTACGGTATTGAACTGCGCAAAGAGTGAGTGACGCCAGGCATGCCGGGCGCTTCGCCGGCTCTTCCCATGGATCGCGGTTAACGCACGAGGAATAAGATATGGATAACATACAGAAGGACATTCCTTTCGGAAGTCCGGTTCAGGTGGGGCAGGGCGTTTTCCTGCTGAAAATGCCGCTGCCGTTTCGCCTGGATCATATCAACCTGTATCTGATCGACGATCAGGACGGGTGGATTCTGGTCGACACCGGCCTGAATCATCGCGCAGTGCGTGAGACATGGGAAGCGTTGGCGGATAGCATCTTTCAGCAGAAGCCGATCAAGAAGATCCTGATCACCCATCTGCATCCGGATCATATTGGTCAGGCGGCATGGCTGCAACGGCGTTTCAAGGCTGACGCCTATATTTCCGAAGGGGACTGGCTGATGGCGCAGCGGCTGTGGTTCTCTCCTGCGGAAAGCGCGATTCCCCGCTACGCGGCGCACTACCGGGCGTTTGGCGTAGACGGGGAACGCTTCGAGCAACTGATCGAAAACCGCGGCAATTATCAGCGTCTGGTGAAGGAACTGCCTTTGCAGGTGAAGTTCCTGCGCACCGGCGATATCGTCAGCGCCGCCAGCGGCGACTGGCGTGTGGTCAGCGGCAGCGGCCATTCTCCGGAGCATCTGTGCCTGTGGAATGAGGCCAGTCGCGAAATGATCACCGGCGATCACGTTTTGCCGAAAATCACCCCGAATATCGGCATTATCGTGGGTGGTCTGTCTAATCCACTTGAAAACTATCTGTTGTCGCTGGAGGATTTCCTGGCGATTGATTGCACCAGATATTTTCCCGCCCATGGGCTGCCCTCCGAGAACTACCACGAGCGCATCGCCGAGATCAAAATGCACCATCACCGGCAGTTGCAGAAACTTCTGGGCGGCTGCGGCGAACCGACCACCGTTTATGAAGCAGTGGGAATGCTGTTCAACACAGAACTACCGCCTCACCAGTATATGTTTGCGCTGGGAGAAACCGCCGCGCATTTGCGTTACCTTGAAAGCATTGGGCTGATGCATCGCGATGGCGAAAAAACCTGGTCTTTCAAATCCGTCTCCCAAGCGGACCAGCAGAGGGAGGAAACTGCCTGCGCGTCTTCAGTGTAAGATCATGACGGAGAGGAGCGGCGAGGTGATTAACGTCAGAAATGTCCTGGTGACCGGCGCCACAGGATTCGCCGGCAGTCATATTCTGGAGGCGTTGAGCAAAGTGGCGGGTATCCGGCCCATCGCCGCCTGCCGTCACCCGAGCGCATTGCCCGCGGAAGTTTACTGTGAAGTGCGGGAAGGCGATCTGCGCGACGCCAATTACATCAAAGACGTGTGCCGAGGCGTGGACGTAGTGATCCATGCCGCCGCCTGGACGTCTTTGTATGGCCACTGCGAAAGCTCGCAACGTCTGTATTTTCAGCCGACGCTGGGATTGATCGAGGCCGCGCGGCAGGCGGGCGTGAAAGTTTTCATCAATACCAGTACTGCTTCCGCCGCTGCGCCGGAGCGTTCCGCCGACCCCTATAGTCCAGGCGTTGAACCTCCTTATTGGCCCCATCTTTGTAACCTGGTGCGCATCGAAAATATCCTGCGCGGCTACGCCTGCAGTTGGTTCAAGGTGATTAATCTGCGCATGGGCATCTATGTGGGGCGGCGTTATCGCGTAGGTTTTCTGCCGATATTACTGCCACGGCTGAAAACTCGGTTGATCCCCTGGATTCGCGGCGGCAAAACCAGTCTGCCCCTGATCGACGGCCGCGATATCGGACAGGCGTTTTCCCTGGCTGCGCAGTGGACGCCGGGCGAAGACTACGCCGCCTTCAATATTCTGGGCTCCGGTCCGCCCAGCGTGCGCGAGGTGATCGAATATATCTCCGACCGTCACCATATCCCCAAGCCCTGCTACAGCGTCCCGTTCCCGGTTGCCTATGGTGTGGGCGAACTGATGGAACTGATTGATCCGTTAATGCCCTTTGACCCCTTGGTTACCCGCAGCCTGATTCACTTGCTGGAGGAAACCGGGGCTGACAACAGTCGCGCCACGGCTGTGTTGGGGTATCAGCCGCAGATCGACTGGCGCCGCTCCATTGACGAACAAATTGAAGAAATATGCCGCCAGAAAACCCTGGCGCCCATGCATAATTTGCTGGAGACCTGAGCGTTTGCTTAAACTGGCGCGATATGAGTGTTTTGGGAAATGGATCGCATAATGGAATCTCTTTTGTCCTTCATCAACAATTCTGTCTTATGGCTGGTCTATAGTGTTCTGGATCTGCCCCGCGAGATCAGCGTTCGCAATGCTGCGGAACGCCATCAACGCAACTTGTGCGCGCTGGAAGCGAAACTAAAGGGCGGCGGCCAAGCGGGCTCTACTATTGTTTCCAGTGGCGAGCGTATGCAGGCAGTGCTTCACTATGATGGGGAATTCAGGGCGACCCTCACGGGGGAAGAAAAGGAGTCGACAACGATGGGATTCCAAACCATCGACGCGCTGGATGAATACTTAACGAACTCAACGCCTTTTAGGGCGCGTGACTTTATTGCGTAACACCATGCTTAAAATAAAAAAGACGGAAAGGATTCATTATGAATAAAGACATCTGGTTGATTTATCACAAATCCTCACTTAGCCCCCGTTCGTCCATCAATATGGACGGCTCCGATTACATGGTCGGCGTCAGCGCCGTGCCTGCCAGAGAGATGATGGAAGCCATTGAGCTTTTCAAAGAACATTTGCGGGAAGACTATATGGCGCCCATGGAGCTGTGGAAGTGCGTGAAATGGGGTTCCGGCGATTACGGTCTGGAAAGTGAAATCGGCTCGGATATTGAAGAATCCGTCACGCTCGCTCAGGCCAGCAACACGACTATCACCACGGGTCTTTCCTCTGAATTTCTGGCTGACCTGGAGGAAGAACTCGTCACGGTGAAAGCAGAGTGATGCAAAAGCTGAGACGGTAAAAACGTGACGTTCTCAAAACCGTCCAGAAGCCGCCTAAAAAGAGAGTAAGCGCACAAGCCCTTACTGAGTAACGCGAAACGGGCGCATGCTGTTCAGGTGTGCGCGTTTTGCTGTGTCTGCATTTAAACTAGAACACCCCGATCCGCATCGTTATAATCGCCGGCTTTTTTCCAAAAAGGGGCCAGTTATGTTCGCCGGTTTTGATTATGGGACCTCCAATTGCGCGCTGGGCGTAATTCGTCGCGGAGAAGAGGCGTCAACGGAGGTGAAGTTGCTGGGCCTGGATCAGGACTCAGTGTTGCTGCCCTCCAACCTTTACGCTCTGGATCGCAGTCTGGTATGTGAATATGTAGCCGGACGCATCGCCGATCCGGACGTTCGTGAATCCTACCTCGCCTCCCGGCCCAATGCAGCCGGGCAGGCGCAACGCGCTCGACGGGAGCTGAGCATCGGCTCTGATGAGCAAGTGCTGTGCGTCGGTCGGCAGGCGGTGGATCTGCATATCGAAGCGCCGGATGAAGGCTTTTATATCAAGTCTCCCAAATCGTTTCTTGGCTCCGGCGGTCTGAGTCGACCGCAACTTGACTTCATTGAAGACGTAGTCACCGCCATGATGATATGGGCCAAGTCCCAGGCGGAAGTCAGCGCCGGCGCAGAGTTGCCGCAGGCGGTCATAGGACGCCCGGTTAATTATCAAGGTGCGGATAGCGACGCGGCGAACCCGCAGGCCATGGAGATCATGACCTCGGCGGCGCAGCGGGCGGGATTCAAAGACTTTGAGTTTATGTATGAGCCGCTGGCTGCAGGCGTTAACTTCGAAAGTCGCATGCAGCAGGATCAAGTGCTGCTGGTCGTCGATATCGGCGGCGGCACCACCGACTGCTCCATGGTGAGAATGGGGCCGTCGCATCGCAATAACGACAATCGTAGCGATGACTTTCTGGCGCACTGTGGTCAGCGCACCGGCGGTAATGACCTGGATATCTATCTGACGTACAAAGGCCTGATGCCGTTGTTTGGTCTTGGAACCGATAAGAAATCCGGGCTTACCATGCCCACGCAACCATTCTGGAACGCCATCGAAATCAACAATGTGCGCACCCAGGCGGAATTCAGCGCACGGCAGACCCGCGATGACATCGCACAGCTATGCCGCGACGCCAGGCGCCCGGATCTATTGAGCCGTCTGTTGCTGCTGCAGGAAGGCCGCAAGAGCTATCAGTTGGTGCGCAGCGGAGAGCAGGCCAAGATTGAACTGTCAGACGCCGACGCCCATGAGGTGAATCTCGACTACATCGAAAAAGGCCTCAGCCAGCCTTTGGACCGCGCGATGCTGGGCGAAGCGATTCAAAATCCGCTCAACCGGATTATCGACATTGTGCGCGAGGCGCTGAAACTGGCGCAGTGTCGCCCGGACCTGGTATACCTCACCGGCGGCAGTGGCAAATCCCCTGTGATTCGCGCCGCGCTTGAGCAGGAACTGGGCGACATTCCCGTGGTGGACGGCGACTTTTTCGGCAGCGTCGCGGCGGGCCTGACCCAATGGGCCGCTAAAATATACCGATAACAGGAACGGATAAACGTACTGGCAATGGTCGCAAAGTAAGGAAATAACAATGGGGCGAGTGATCAAGAAACTAACGTTAGGATTGTTTGGGTTTTGGTTGCTCGCTTTGTGCAATAAACGGAATAGATAAAGGTTAATCAGCTATTACGGAGTAGGCGGAGGAGCTAAGGAAAGGTTTTGCGCGCCGCGCAGTCTTAAATCGGATAAGTAAGTTATTTCAACAATGTTCAATTTACGGGGGAGAAATTTCCAAACACCCGCTTTTTACTTAGAGTCGCGCTGCTAAGATTGGCGGGCGCCTGGCTCATTTTGGGCTATCTTCCTGTGATAGTTCGTCATCCTTGCATTCCCTTTATTCTATTCCGCTTCTACCTGCATGTAGTCGATATAAGCGTTGAGTCCGTCCTCCGCTTCTTGCTGCGAGGCATAAGGCCCGATGGGAATTTGTTCTCGGGTCAGGTAAAACCACTCGCCGTTTTCGATATAGAAGCGGTCTGAGCGATCATAGCTGGGACGCTGGACGGCGTCGTCGTTGCGGGTCATTTGGTTCATGTCTACTCCATAAGAAACTGCTGTTAGAACCTGAAAAGGCGAAAAATTATACACAATTACACTTTGTTACAGAAGGGCGAAATGGCTCGCCCTTCTAAGACTTTCAGCGAATACCCATAAATTTAACAGGGATATTATTCAGAACCTTTACCGTACGCGACCGCTCTTCCAGGCTTTCAATAGCTCATCGTAGGACGCGGTGACGCCTTTGGGTTTTTCATTGGACAGCTTGGGCTTGGGCGCGCCAGGTTGACGCAGCCAGTACTCCGCGCCTTTGACTTCGCTGGCGTCTGCGATTTTGGGGGCGCAGGACTGTAGCTCCATATTTCTCTGAATCACCGCCATAGCCCGATCCTGTCTTTCCGCCAGACTGTCCAGGGCCTGTTGTGGCGTTTTCTTGCCGGTGATGGCGTCCGCCAGCGTCGGCCACCAGTAGCGCGACAGCTTGGGGTAATCCGGCACATTGACGCCGGTGGGCGTCCAGGCTTTGCGGGCGGGGCTGAGATAGAACTCCACCAGTCCGCCAAGCTTGGGCGCGGCTTTTTGCATGGCGGCGGACTTCAGGTCTGACTCACGAATCGGCGTCAGCCCCACCAGGGTTTTCTTGAGTGAAACGGTTTTGGCGACCGTGAACTGCGCATAGAGCCAGACCGCCTTTTGACGGGTTGGGCTCATGTTCTTAGGAATGGTCCAGGAACCGGCGTCCTGATAGCCCAGTTTCATGCCTTCCTGCCAATAAGCGCCGCGAGGTGAGGGCGCCATACGCCATTTGGGCGTGCCGTCGCTGTTCACCACCGGCAGACCGGGTTTGGTCATGTCCGAGGTGAAGGCGGTGTACCAGAATATCTGCTGGGCGATGTGGCCCTGCGCGGGTACGGAGCCCGCTTCGGTGAAATCCATTTTGATGGCTTCCGGCGGCGCATATTTTTTTAACCAGTCGATATATTTCTCCAGCGAGTACACCGCCGCAGGGCTGTTGGTGGCGCCGCCGCGATCCATGCTGGAGCCGACCGGATGGCAGCCCTCGATGCGAATGCCCCATTCGTCCACGGGTTTGCCGTTGGGCAGACCGGGGTCGCCAGCGCCCGCCATGGAAAACCAGGCGTCGGTGAAACGCCAGCCCAGAGACGGATCGCGTTTGCCGTAATCCATGTGGCCGTATACCCGTTTGCCGTCGAGATTTTTGACCTTGTTGGTGAAGAAATCGGCGATGTCCTCATAGGCGGACCAGTTAATCGGTACGCCAAGCTCGTAACCGTATATCTCTTTGAATTTTTTCTTCAGATCCGGGCGCTGGAACCAGTCATAACGAAACCAATACAGGTTGGCGAACTGCTGATCGGGGAGTTGATAGATTTTTCCGTCCAACCCGGTCACGAAGCTGATGCCGATAAAGTCGTTGATATCCAGGGTCGGCAGGGTGACGTCTTTGCCTTCCCCCTGCATGAAGTCGCTCAGAGCCAGAATGCGTCCAGAGCGGGAATGATTGCCGATCAGGTCGGAGTCGCTGATGAAGGCGTCATAGCGATGCTGGTCGCCGATAAACTGCACCCAGAGGCGATCAATGACCGTGCCTTCCGGTTGCAGTTCATGATGAATTTTAACCCCTGTCAGCTCAGTGAACGCCCTGGCCAACACTTGGGATTCATATTCGTGGGTTTTAATGGTCTCCGACAGGACATTCAGTTCAAGGCCCTGATAAGGCTCAGCGGTATGAATAAACCAGGCCAGTTCTTCTATTTGCTGATCGCGGCTGATGGAGGAGTCTTTGAACTCGCTGTCCACCCATTTCTCCACTTGCGCGCGTTTTTGCGGGGCGAGCCTGTCGGCGTAAGGCCCGGCGGCGGCGTCCGCGGCATAGAGTCCCGCGGTGAGAGTGAGGGAAAGGATAGAGACGCTGAAAGTGTTTTTTATTGTGATCATAACTACTCAACCTGTCTTCGTATTTGTTCGTTTTTATTTGCGAAAGGAAAGATTGGCGACTCATTTCGAAATACGAAACGAATCGCAGTGGATAAAATTTATACACAAAATGCTCAAATTTAAATGGCTGATGAGGATTTATTTGTAATTATTCGTATTGATATAGCCTAAGTGAGTGTGGAAATTGAATTTTCCAAAACGAAAAATTTAGAAAAATGGTGTTTTTGTGCGCAGCGTGTATAATCCAACGCCCTTTTTTACAGGTCTCGCCGACGGGTGAAGGCCGCTCCGCTTCTGATCGTTCTTGGAACAAATATGCTGTTACTCTCAAAAAAACATGACTGGCTGGGAAATGTGCGCGCCGACCTGTTGGCCGGGCTGGTGGTTGCGCTGGCGCTGATTCCCGAGGCGATTGCGTTTTCCATCATCGCCGGGGTTGATCCCAAAGTGGGACTGTACGCTTCTTTCTGTATCGCCATGATTATCGCTATCGTCGGCGGCAGACCCGGTATGATCTCCGCCGCCACCGGCGCTATGGCGTTGCTGATGGTTGACCTGGTGAAAGGCCATGGCTTGCAATACCTGTTCGCGGCCACTTTGTTGACGGGCGTGCTGCAGATACTGGCTGGCTACTTGAAACTCGGCCAGTTGATGAGTTTTGTCTCCCGCTCGGTCGTTACGGGATTCGTCAACGCGCTGGCGATACTTATCTTTATGGCGCAATTGCCGGAACTGACCAACGTCACATGGCACGTTTACGCCATGACCGCAACTGGGCTGGCTATCATTTATCTGTTCCCTTATGTGCCGGTTATAGGCAAGGCCCTGCCGTCGCCGCTGGTGTGCATTCTTTCCATGACCGCGGTGGCGGTGCTGCTGGACCTGGATATTCGCACGGTGGGCGATATGGGCAAACTACCGGATACGCTGCCGATTTTTCTGTTTCCTGATGTGCCGTTGAACTTTGAGACGCTGGCGATCATTTTCCCGTATTCCGCCGCTTTGGCGGTGGTTGGTTTGTTGGAATCTTTAATGACGGCGACGATTGTTGATGATCTGACCGATACGCAAAGCGACAAAAACCGTGAGTGCAAGGGGCAGGGCATCGCCAACATCGGCGCGGGTCTGTTTGGCGGTATGGCGGGCTGCGCCATGATCGGCCAGTCGGTGATCAACGTGAAGTCCGGCGGTCGCGGCAGGCTATCCACTTTCGCGGCGGGCTTGTTGTTGCTGGTGATGATCGCCTTCCTGGGGCCTTGGTTGTCGCGCATCCCCATGGCGGCGTTGGTGGCGGTCATGATCATGGTGTCCATTGGTACTTTCAGCTGGGATTCCATCATTAATCTGAAGAAGCATCCGCTCTCCACTAATATCGTGATGATCTCCACCGTTGCGGTGGTCATTGCGACGCATAACCTCGCGTATGGCGTTTTTGTCGGCGTGTTGTTGGCCGCTTTGTTCTTCGCCAATAAAGTCAGCCATTTCATGTATGTAGAATCCGCCTTGAGTGAAGACGGCGCTCAGCGCACCTACCGGGTGGTGGGGCAGGTGTTTTTTAACTCTTCCGATAAGTTCGTTGCTAACTTTGATTTCAAGGAAGCGGTGGACAAAGTGGTGATCGACCTGCATCGCGCGCACTTCTGGGATATCTCTGCGGTTTCGGCGCTGGACAAGGTGGTGATAAAGTTCCGCAGGGAAGGGGCGGATGTCGAGTTGATCGGCCTGAACGAGGCCAGCGAGACAATTGTTGACCGCTTTGGCGTGCACGACAAACCCGAAGAGATCGAGAAAATCATGGGAGGTCATTAATGGAGAACAATAATAAGACGGTGCTGGCCTGTATCGACGGTTCGAATTTCAGCCGCGCAGTCTGCGATTACGCCGCCTGGATTGCGCAACGTGTCGGCGCGCCCCTCAAACTGCTGCACAACATTGAACACCGGGAAGCGCCCGCCGTGTCGGATCTGACCGGCAGCATCGGTTTGGGCAGCAGAGAGAAGTTGCTGGCGGAACTGACCGACCTGGAGCAGCGCCGCAGCAAAATCCTGCTGCAGGAAGGCAAATTGATGCTGGAGGCGGCGAAAGAAAGAGTGATCGCCGCCGGCGTAAGCAACCCGGTCGTCAACCAGCGCCATGGTGGTCTCACGGAGGCCTTGATCGAGCTGGAGGACGATATCCGGGTGCTGGTGATGGGCATTCGCGGCGAAGAGCATGAGAACCAGGCGGGACGCGTCGGCGCGCACCTGGAAACCATCATTCGCTCTCTGCATCGTCCTGTGTTGGTGGTGAATGGCGAATTCAGCGCGCCTCAGCGCATCATGCTGGCCTATGACGGCAGCGAGGCCGCCGGTAAAGCGTTGAATATGGTGGCGGAAAGCCCGCTATACAGAGACCTGCGTTGCCATGTCGTGCACGTCAGCCGCGACGGCAAAGCCAATGAGCAAGTGCTGGAGCAGGCGGTGCAACGTTTGCGGAACGCTGGCGTTGATGTTGTCGCGGCCAAACTGACCGGCGCGGTGGAGCAGGAACTATGTGATTACCAGCGTCAGCATGATATCGATCTGACTGTCATGGGCGCATACAGCCACACCCGTCTGCGTGAGTTGCTGCTCGGCAGCTTCACTGCAAAAATGCTGACAATGACGCAAAAGCCGTTGTTATTGCTGCGCTAGGGATGCTTCAAAAAAGCAGGGATGTTTTAAACAGGGTTACTTAAAAAAAGGGAAAGCGTCCGCCTGTGCGGCGGACGCGAACTTTCTGACCCGCCGCCTAGATACGCTTTGGTAAAACGTCTTTCAGCTTGTCGTGCATGTCGCGCAGGGCTTTTTCTGTGGTGGCCCAGTCGATACAGGCGTCGGTGATGGAGACGCCATATTGCAGATCCGCCAGATTGGCGGGGATTGGCTGATTGCCGAAGTTGATATTGCTCTCCACCATCACGCCCACGATGGACTTGTTGCCTTCCATGATCTGATGAGTGATGTCCTGCATGACCAGCGGCTGCAGAGACGCATCCTTGCTGGAGTTGGCGTGGCTGCAATCCACCATAATGGCTTCACGCAGTTTGGCCTTCTGCAGTTCCTTCTCACACAGCGCGACGCTGACCGAGTCGTAGTTCGGCTTGCCGCCGCCGCCACGTAATACGACATGACCGTAAGCGTTGCCTTTGGTGCGGATGATCGCGACCTGACCTTCCCGGTTGATGCCCAGGAAGGAATGCGGGTGCGATACGGAACTCATGGCGTTGACTGCGACAGTGAGGCTGCCGTCGGTGCCGTTTTTAAAGCCGATGGGCATGGACAGACCGCTGCTCATTTCTCGGTGAGTCTGGGACTCGGTGGTTCTGGCGCCGATGGCGGACCAGGAGATGGTGTCCTGCAGATATTGCGGAGAAATCGGGTCCAACGCTTCCGTTGCGGTGGGCAGGCCCATTTCCGCCAATTCCACCAGCAATTGCCGGCCGATATGCAGGCCTTTTTCGATTTCGAAGGAGTCATCGATGTTGGGATCGTTGATCAACCCTTTCCAACCGATAGTGGTGCGCGGTTTTTCGAAATACACGCGCATGACCAGATAGAGAGTGTCCTTTAATTCTTCCGATAACGTTTTAAGTTTCTGCGCGTACTCTTTTGCGGCGGCCACGTCGTGAATCGAGCAGGGCCCGACCACTACAAACAGGCGGTGATCCTTGCGATCAAGAATATTGCGGATGGTTTCACGACCCTCAATAACGGTTTGACCCGCTTGTTCGGATAGAGGGATGTCGCTCTTAAGCTGGTCAGGAGTAATGAGAATCTCCTGACTGTTTACATTTACGTTTTCAATCTGATTTAAGGACATGCTTGATCCCTACTTGATTTCCCGTGTCAGCACTCCAGGCGTCAGGCGAACTTCGCTTATGGGAAAAGAGTTCGTCAGGTCCCCGATGGCGCTGGTTTGATTTGATCCCGCCGGCGAACCCCGCGGCGCAGCCGGGCTCAGGCAGGACAAGAAGGATAGCAAGCTTGCCGGCGTTAGCCTATAGATTAATCGAGGAAATTCAGCGCACAGTGGGAGTTTGCGGGCGGTTTAACGGCAATAGGAACCCGGAGACGGAATTTTCCGTCTCCGGTAGGGTCGGCGTTAGCCGACTATAGGCAACACTGGGGCAGATAGGGAAATTCGTCCAATGGACGTCTGTCCCTGCGCCGGTCAGTGCTGCGACGCTCAAGGTTCTTGATCCTGGGCGCGTTCGATCCCGGTTGGTTGCGACGCTCTCTGTGGCGGCGATCTTCGCAAAGGTTATACATTGAGTCCTCCTTGTTATTCACTGCTGTTCGGTCATGCGGGACTCTGGTTTAAAGCATAACAGTATTACGTTTGTGAGGTCATATTGATTGGTCATAAGAGCGGTCTGCACAGAATCGGCGGTTATAGGCGATCAGCATGAAATATCTGTCAGACGCGACCCGTCCGCGACAAATCCGACTATACTTTTAAAGTCGTCCGGACATTTTTAACCTCGCGTTTTCATTCCCCTCTAACACCGGACCGCTTCGGCCCGGATCTCGCTGTTGCGGCTGTCTTGAGAAGATGGGTTGCGTGCAAAAGGTACATGATGGAGCAAGCTGAAGTTACAGTAGAAGCCCTTTCCGCGGCCCTGGTCAGGCTGGAGCTTCCAGAGACAAAAGAGATATTTTCTTTGCTTGGCGACACTGCCGCGGCGCCTCAAATGGATAGAGAGCGTCATGAGGTGGCGGACAAGTTGGCCAGCGTCAGCCGGGAGAAGCAGGAAAATCTTAAGGGAGTGGTGCTGGCGCTCAGTAAAGAGCTTGGCGGATTGGACAGAACGCTGGTCAACTGCCTTACTTTCATCGACCGCGCGGTGGAGCGCTGGGAAAACGCGAGCCCTCTGGACCCGTTCGTAAAGAAGAGTCTGCTGCGGCGCAAGTATATATTCGCCGCCTTGCTGCTCGATCAACCGGAATTCGTGATTAACGAAGAGCACCCAGTGGCGCGCTTGCTGGCGTTGGTGGAAAAGCTGTTCATGGGCTGGGAGGAAGGCGGAGGGCAGCCGCCGCCCTTTGTGATGAAGTCTCTGTCCGCACTGACGCATTTGCTGGATGACGACAACTGCCTCAGCTCCGACGAGCAGCGTCGCGCCTACGACGCCCTGATGACGGAGTGGCGGCGGGAAAGTCAGCGTCGTCATCAATTGGAAAAGCGCCTGATTGAAACTGAATTGGGGCTCGATAATGCCTGGTATATCCACCAGAAGGCCGCGATAGCGGTGAACCAGGCGGCGGCGGGAGTGGAGCTGCCGGAAGTGGTGGTCCAGTTCATGAAAGGGCCCTGGCTCGACTCCATACGGCTGGTGCTGTTGCAGGAAGGCGAGAGCAGCAAGCATTATTCGATTATGCGTAAGCTGTGCGATCGCATCGTGTTCACGTTTCGTGGCGACCACACACCCGCCAGCAGGCAGAAGTTATACACCTTCGCGGGATTGATTGTGGAAGAGCTGGAGAAGCATCTGGTCAGCCTGAATCATAATCCCAATGACGTCGAACAAACCCTGGCCTGGCTGGAGGATATCCTGATGAGCATCGTCAAAGGTCAGGATGTGGAGCGGGTTATGTTCACGCCGGCCCCGACGGAACTGGATGAGGCGAGAGATCAGTTGCAAGTTGACGAACTGGCGCTCACGGAGTTGCGCGGCGGATGGTTTCAGCGGTTCGACAAAGTGTGCAAGTTTCTGGCGTATCTGCCAGGACAGAAAGCGGTGGTATGGGGCGACTATAACGGCAGAAAAACGTCGTTGGAGCCCATTGAGGACTTGATCAAAGACAAGGAAAAAGGCCGCTTGCAGGCGTTCGACGGCTCAACGCGCATCCAGCAAGTGTTCTACGAGCTGGCCAGGGAGTATATTGTCTGGGACCGCGCTCAACGTCTGCGTCAGCAAAGTTTGCTGGCGAAAGAAAAAGCGCTGCGTAAGGCGGCGCAGGAAAAAGCGGAAGCGGAGGCCAGGGCGATTATCGCCGCTCGGGAAGAAGCAACCAGAAAGCTGGAGCAGGAACGCCTTGAGGCGGAGCAGGAATTGCGCCAGCGGGAGTTGGAAGAGCAGGAAAGGGAAGCTCTGGAGAGACGTCAGCAGGCGCGTAGCGCGATTGACGGCCTCAAAGTAGGTGGCTGGGTGCAGTTGCAGAAGGGAGGCGAACCTGTGCGCTGCAAGCTGGGCGTACGACTAAACGCCACGGACAAGCTGATATTTGTAGATGATTTCGGGATGAAAATAACAGAAATGAAACGCGACGAAGTAGTGGATCAGATTCTCGACGGTCTTTTTGAGGTGTTGGGAGCTGGCGTGGAAATGGAAGAAAGGTTGTCCCGCGCCTTGGGCAGAATAGGTATTGCGAAGAGGTGACGTATGTCGGTGAAAGAAAACCCCCTGGACGATAACCAGCGCACGGAGCCGCGTCTGCCGCACAATGAGGTGATTTATGTGGAGATCATGACGCCCGGCGCGGTGGAAAGCGATGATCTCAACCCGGCGGTGCGGGCGACTGAGACGGTGGATATCTCCGCCAACGGGCTGCAAGTGCGCATTCCAGAAGCGCTGCGAGTCGGCGCCATATTGCAGATATGCATCCTGCGTGAGAAAACCGGCGACAAGTTCCACCTTACCGCTGAAGTGAAGTGGCGAAAACGTCTGCCGGGAACGTATGGATATATGACGGGGCTGGCGCTGTTTGAGTCTGAAGAGACTTCCATTGCGGAGTGGAAAATGGCGGTGTCAGCCATGTTTTCCGATGAGGACGCCGACCACGCGGATCACGTCACCCACTGAGGATTCGTAATCCCCGGGGTGACGGAAATGATTATGGCGTCGTCGCTCGGAAAGGGCGGTGCGCAGAAGGCGTCAAATGCCCTCCATCGGCTCGAAGCCGCCGTCGCCCTGCAGAATGGATTCCAGCTCCTCAATGGATGGTTCGCTGCGGGTCGGCGCCTGCTGTAGGTCCGACAGAAACACGATAGCGTCCTGCACCGTTTGGTAGGCGATTTCTTCCATAGGTACGTGCCCTACGTCTGGATAGCTGATGAACTTGATGTTTCTGACATCCCCGCGCCAGCGCTCCGCCAGTTTTATGGGAACCCATCGATCCGCTTCTCCCCACATCAATAACGTCGGCGAGCGAATGTCCGCGAAGGGAAGGTTGCGTTGCTCCGCCGCAGCCTCTTTCATAATGCGCATGGTGCGCACGTAAATCTTTCTGGCGCCGGGGCGTTGCGACATATGTACGTAGCGATAAAGGTTGTCCTGACTGATTCGCTTGGGATCGCCATAAACCTGCTCCACATTGCGGGTCACCAAAAACGGCGGCTGCACGTAATTGGCCAGCGTTCCCACCACCGGCATGGTGGCCAGGTCGAATACCTTGGGAGTGTGTTCCTGCGGGTAGCCTACCGGGTCAACCAGAATGAGCTTTTCCACCTGTTCGGGATGCTCCGCCGCATAGCGTGCGGAGAGATATCCGCCGAAGGAGTTGCCCGCCAGACTGAATCGGGTCAGCTCCAGACGTCTGATGAATTTGCTAAAACGGGTGTAAACGTAGTCTTCATCGAAGTCGTCGGCGTCCTCCGGTCCTCCGGTCAGGCCGTAGCCGGGAAGATCCAGTGCGATGACTCGGTAATTCTTGCGTAATTCCTCGATCCAGCCTTCCCACGTATGTAGAGAAGACATGATGCCATGCAGTAACACGATGGTCGGCCCTTCGCCAACGTCGCGATAGTGGATTTGCAGGTCGTCTACTTCCATGAAGCGGGAGTCTTTATCCGCATATTGCTTTTTCAACTCTTTCAGGGGGATGTCCGCGACGCCTAAAGCGTTGGCGAGCGTAGGGCTGGCTTTGAGTGAAGGTTTGAGGCCGGCGCAACCACTGAGCCCGACGACGAATAGAAGGCAGAACGACAGTAAGAGCTTCCTGTTCATATGCGGCTGAAATACTCCAGGTGAGGATTTTATTCTTATAAGGCTTGTTGTGGCGGGAGATTTAGGTCCCGAGATAACAAAAGGTTACATTACCCCTAAAGGGGGACTCATACAGTGACGTGGTGCTAAAAACCAATACGCGTCAAGTGGATGAAACGAGGGGACGTCAACGGAAAGAGCAAGAGTGGAATAGAGCAAGAGTGGAATAGAGAAAGGAGCCGGCGTGATCCGGCTCCGCAGAACAATGGTCAGCCGGGGTGACTTATTCGCCGCCTCTGGCGGTGATGTTGAAGCCGCCGTCCACGTACATGATTTCACCGGTAACGCCGCTGGCCAGGTCGGAGCACAGGAACAGCGCAGCGTTGCCCACTTCTTCGATGGTTACATTGCGACGCAGCGGCGTCTGCTTCTCGTTTTCCTGCAGCATCTTACGGAAATCCTTGATGCCGGATGCGGCCAGAGTGCGGATTGGACCTGCGGAAATCGCGTTGACGCGAGTGCCTTCCGGCCCCAGGCTACACGCCATATAACGGGTGTTGGCTTCCAGGCTGGCTTTGGCCAGACCCATCACGTTGTAGTTGGGGATAACACGCTCTGCGCCCAGATAGGTCAAAGTCAGCAGGCTGCCGTTGCGGCCTTTCATCATTTCGCGAGCGCCTTTCGCCAATGCGACGAAGCTGTAGGAGCTGATGTCGTGAGCGATGCGGAAGCCTTCGCGAGTGGTGGCGTCCACATAGTTGCCGTCAAGCTCATGGCCTGGCGCGTAACCGACGGAGTGCACCAGAATGTCGACGCCGTCCCAGTGTTGGCCCAGATCTTTGAACAGTTGTTCGATTTCTGCGTCGCTGCTTACGTCGCAGGGAAATGTCAGCTTGGAGTCGTATTCGGCGGCGAAACCTTCCACTCGGCCCTTGAGCTTATCGTTTTGATAGGTCAGGGCGATTTCCGCGCCTTCCCGATGGAAAGCGTCAGCGATACCTTTGGCGATGGATAATTTACTTGCAACACCGACGATCAGTGCTTTTTTTCCGCTTAGTAATCCCATTTTTCTATCCTGTAGTTATCTTCAGAGAGACCTTCAAGCTGTTTATGAATAAACGGCCGATGATTGTATTTACTTAAGCTAACATCCAAAACTTATTGTCGGCTGAAACATTAAATATTTTCTTACTAATCACGGCGACGCTTCTATGAGTCTTTAGTATGACAGAAAAAGGCGCGCCGTGGCCCGCCCTGCAACGCTCCGCGAGGATTTACCGGTGCGCTTGAAGGCGTGTTGGTATGAGATGTGACCGCTTTGTATTAATAAAAAGCAGTTTCCAGCAATTTGCGTGTATACGGCTGCGTCGGATTGGCGTAAATAGCGTCGCAGTCGCCGGCTTCAACCAGCTCTCCGCCCTGCATGACCACAATGCGGTGACACAGCGCTTTCACCACGCGCAGGTCATGGCTGATGAATAAGTAACTGAGATGATGCTCTTTCTGCAGGCGCTGTAACAATTCAATGACCTGCTGCTGGATGGTGCGGTCCAGAGAAGAGGTGGGCTCGTCGAGAATCAGCAGTTTCGGTTTCAGCACCAGCGCACGGGCGATGGCGATGCGTTGCCGCTGTCCGCCGGAAAATTCATTGGGATAGCGATAACGCCATTCCGGATCAAGCTCCACTTCCCGCATCGCTTCAATCACGCTTTGCTCGCGGCTGGCGGCGTCGCCGATTTTATGGATTTCCAATCCCTCGCTGATAATCTCCTCGATAGTCAACCTAGGGCTGAGAGAGCCGAAAGGGTCCTGGAAAATAACCTGGATCTCCCGACGAAGCGGCTTCAGGGATTTGCTGTCCAGCAGGTCTATACGCTGACCGTTGTAATTGATGACGCCTTCGCTTTTCTCCAGACGCAAGATGCTGCGTCCCAGCGTCGACTTGCCCGAGCCGCTTTCGCCTACCAGTCCGACAGACTCGCCGGGTAGTATATTCAGGCTGATATTGTTCACGGCTTTGATGTGGTCCACTGTACGCTGGAAGACGCCTTTTTTAATCGGGAACCAGCATTTCAGTTCTTTGACTTCCAGGATGGGCGTTTTATCCGTTGCGATTTGGGGGGGCGTTCCATGAGGCTCCGCCTCAATCAGTTTTTTCGTATAAGGATGAGAAGGGCGGGTGAATAGCGCTTGTGTTTCTCCCTGCTCGACAACTTCGCCTTTTTCCATGACGACGACATAGTCAGAAAGCTTCCTTACAATGTGCAGGTCGTGAGTAATAAATAAGACGGACATATTCATCTCCGTCTGCAGCTCACGGATCAGATCCAGAATCTGCGCCTGTATGGTAACGTCCAGCGCCGTAGTCGGCTCATCGGCGATTAGTAATTTGGGCTTGTTGACCAGCGCCATGGCGATCATTACGCGTTGTCTTTCACCGCCTGAGAGCTGATGCGGGTATGCATTGAGCTTCTGCTCAGGATTGCGAATACCGACCTTATTGAGCCAGTCGAGCGCCAGTTCCATACACTGCTTTTTGGTCAATCCTTGGTGTCTTTCGATGGTTTCCGAAATCTGTCGATGAATCTTATGCAGTGGGTTAAGTGAGGTCAGCGGCTCTTGAAAGATCACGCTTATCTCATGGCCGCGCACTTGTCGCATCCGGGATTCCGGCGCACTGATCAAGTCTTCTCCTTGCCAGAAAATCTTGCCGCTTTTGAACTTGAGAGGAGGGGAGTTCAGCAATTTGAGTATCGACAGCGAGCTGACGGATTTTCCTGAGCCGCTTTCCCCTACTAGCGCCACAGTCTGTCCTGCCTTGATATCAAAGCTAACGTCATGGACCACCTGACTTTCCTTGCCCCCTTGGACAAAACTGAGAGTCAGGTCTTGCATGCTTAAAATTGTATCCATGTGTCTCTCTAGATTAGTAGCTGGTGCGTGGATCAAGGGCATCTCTAACCCCCTCGCCAATAAATACCAATAAGCCCATTAGTAGTGCGAGGACGATGAATGCAGTGATGCCCAGCCAGGGCGCTTGCAAATTTGCTTTGCCTTGCGCTAATAACTCGCCCAGAGAGGGAGAGCCGGCGGGAAGGCCAAAACCAAGAAAGTCCAAGGTTGTGAGGGTTTCTACGGAACCCGATAATATGAATGGCATAAAAGTCAGCGTAGCGACCATTGCGTTAGGTAAGATATGTTTGAACATAATTCTCCTGTCACCCATACCCATTGCTCTGGCTGCAGTAACATACTCAAAGTTTCTACCACGTAAAAACTCTGCTCTTACCGCTCCAACGAAGCCCATCCACGTAAAGAGAAGAATAAAACCGAGCAATACCCAGAAGGTAGGTTCTATTATGCTGGCCAGAATAATTAATAAAAACAGCGTTGGCATGCTTGCCCATATTTCAATAAAGCGCTGGAAAAACAAGTCTACCTTACCACCGTAATATCCTTGCATTGCTCCAGCGACAACTCCAATGATGGCGGAGATGATGGTTAAGCTAAAACCAAATAATACAGATATTCTGAATCCGTAAATTACCCGAGCCAGTACATCTCGTCCCTGGTCATCCGTTCCAAGCCAGTTTTTAGTGCTGGGAGGGCTTGGAGCTGGAGAGTCCAAGTCATAGATGATGGTCTTGTAGTTATAAGGAACCAGCGGCCAGATCATCCATCCCTTAGCGTTAATTAACTTTGCGACATAAGGGTCTTTATAGTCCGCTTCGAATTCGAACTCTCCATCGAACTCTGTTTCCAGATAGGTGTTCCAGATGGGGAGGTAATAACTGTCGTCGTATTTTACGAGAATGGGTTTATCATTGGCGACAAGTTCTGCAAATAGACAGAATATGAATATAAATAAAAACAACCAAAGTGAATAAAAGCCCATTCGATGAGACTTAAACGTTTGCCAGCGTCGCGCACTTTTATTACTGAGTTTTATTGATACCATGGACTAGCCCCTTTTCTCGAAGTCAATTCTGGGGTCTACCCAGGTATAAGTGAGGTCGGATATCAGTGATATCAGTAGTCCCAGTAAAGTAAAAATATAGAGGGTGCTGAATACAATGGGGTAGTCGCGTTGAGTGATTGCTTCAAAGCCTAAAAGGCCGATGCCTTCGAGCGAAAAGATTACTTCAATTATGATTGAACCTGTAAAGAAAATCCTGATAAATGCGCCGGGAAAACCAGAGATAATGATTAACATGGCGTTGCGGAATATGTGTTTATAAAGCACTTCTCGCTGAGTAAGTCCCTTTGCCTTGGCAGTCATGACATACTGTTTGTTGATCTCATCCAAAAACGAATTCTTGGTTAGAAGGGTCAGTGTGGCGAAGCCGCTGATAACCATCGCCAAGACCGGAAGAGTTATATGCCAGAAGTAATCCAGGATCTTATCTGGCCAAGATAAACTGTCCCAGTTTTCTGAAACCAGTCCACGTAATGGAAACCAATCAAAGTAGGTGCCGCCAGCAAATAGAATGACTAATAAGATAGCAAATAGGAATCCTGGAATTGCATAGGCGATAGACAGTACGCTGCTGGTCCATCTATCGAATGGATGCCCATTTTTTAGGGCTTTGGATATGCCGAGCGGAATGGAAATCATGTAAATAAGTAGGGTTGTCCAAAGTCCCAGTGATATGGTGACTGGCATTCGTTCTAATATAAGGTCAACAACACTGCCGCTTTTAAATAGACTATCGCCAAAGTCGAACATGATGTAGCTTTTTAACATGTCCCAGTAGCGTTCGTGGATTGGTTTATCAAATCCGAAACGTTTCTCTATCTCTGCTATGATCTCAGGGTCTAAGCCCCGTGCCCCGCGGTATTGAGAGCCTTCACTAGTGGCTGAACCTACATCTTGTTGGTTGGCTCCAGATATTTTATCCAGTCTGCTTCCATCAAGTGACATGGCTTGGGCCATGGCTTGATCCACAGGGCCTCCTGGCGCTACCTGGATGATGAAAAAGTTGATAGTGATGATCGCCCAAAGAGTAGGGATCATCAGAAGGAGTCGTCTTATTATGTAAGCGGCCATAGATTAACGCTCAAGTTGCGCAGCTTTGTCTTTGTCAAACCACCAGGTGTCCTGCCCTAAATCGTACTTTGGGCGAGTCTCAGGGCGACTGAATTTGTCCCAATAGGCGATGCGGAAGGCGCTTAGATGCCATTGCGGAATCATCAGGTATTTCCAGAGCAGCACGCGATCCAGCGCATGTCCGTAAACCATCAGTTTGTCCGGGTCTTCCTGGCTTTTTTCTATTCCTTCAACGATCGCGTCTACTGCCGGATCTCTGAGATTGGCGGAATTCCAGGTGGAATCGACAAAGCTGGAGTGGAACAGGATCTTGAGGTCGCTGGAAGGATAGGAGAGGGCGGGATAGCGGAACGACACCATGTCAAAGTCATGGGTGCGCACGCGGTTGATGTACTGGCTTGGGTCCACTTGGCGCAGATTCATGATGATGCCGATCTTTTCCAGGTTTCTCCTCAGCGGCGCTGCTGAACGCTCAGTCGTGGGGCTGTAGCTGAGTAGTTCAAATTCCATCTGCTGGCCGGTTTTAGCGTTGACGGTTTTCCCATCTCTCAGCTCCCAGCCCGCTTCCTTCAATAATTTGAGGGCGATGCGGATATTGTCCCGAATGTAACCGTCGCCTTTGGTGACGGGCAGTTCGAAAGGCTTCTCGAATACCTCTGGCGGTAGCTGGTCTTTTAGCGGATTTAAGATCTCCAGTTCCGCCTCGCTGGGAAGTCCCGAGGCAGTGTATGGCGTATTGGTGAAATAACTGGCTGTGCGAACGTACTGGCCATAAAAAAGCGCTTTGTTCATCCACTCGAAATCAAGCAGGTAGCTCAGTGCTTTACGGACGCGGCGGTCTTTGAAGATGGGGCGTTCCGTGTTGTAGACGAAGCCGGTGGTGCTCTGAGGAATACTGTGCGCGAGCTCTTCTTTCTTCACGAGCTTGTTCCTGATCGCAGGAAAATTGTAGGCCGTCGCCCAGTTTTTGGCTTCGCCTTCCTGCCAGAAATCAAACTCGCCGGACTTGAACGCCTCGAATGCGACCGTGGCGTCCCGATAATAATCGTAACGGGTGTAAGTGATGTTGTTGCGGCCCTTGTTGACGGGCAGGTCTTTACCCCAGTAATCATCCAGCGCTTTCACCACCACATATTGGCCGTAACTGTAATCGCTGATGGTTATGCCGCTGCTGCCCAGGGGAACGTCTTTGATGGGGTCGCCGAAATTGCGAGAGGCCCAGTAATGCTCCGGCAGGATTTTGAGACCGAATAAGGAGAACATCTGCTCCCTGTTCGCATCCTGCATGGAGAATTTGACCTGATGTTCGTCCAGGACGTCGATTGAGGTGATAAACGAGTAATATTTTTTGAACTGAGGCACGCCTTCATTGGCGAATTTTTCAAATGAAAATTTGACGTCTTGGGCGGTGATCGGCTTGTGGTCTTGAAAGGTGGCTTTGGGATTGATATGGAAAATGATCCAGGAATAATCAGACGCGAATTCAATCTTCTCTGCGATTAATGGATAGTAAACTTCGATTTCGTCCTGAGAAGCGATCAGCAGGCTGTCGTATAACTCATCCGCGCCAGCTCCGGAAGTCCCCCTTTGCGCATAGCGGTTAAAGTTGTCATAGGTGCCGATTGAATGGAGCCTGATCGTTCCCCCTTTGGGCGCGTCTGGATTGACGTAGTCAAAGTGAGTAAAATCGTCCAGATACTTGGGTTCGCCCCTGAGGGCGATGCCTTTTGCTGTGATGACCTTCGGCTCTCCATAACATACCAAGCTAACGGCGCATAAGAGCAGCAGAACGAAGGATCGAATCATTTCATAGCCTTGTTAAAGGTTAATTTATTGAAAACAAGCAGTTATTGATATTAGCAGTTTAATGCGGGCGTACAAGATGATTGACGGGCCGCCGCTGTAAACTGTGATCCACGCGTCCTTGCCGACAAAATCCCTGCGCCCGATGGGTGGGCGTTCCTGGTTGCATGTTGCTTTGTCCTGCGCGAGGCTTCAAGCGCTTTATATTACGATCCGTTTAGGCTGCGCCGCTCCCTGGTCACTGTCCCGCGGGTTGTTGAGAGTAGCGTGAGCCCGCATGAACGGCTGATTTCCCGTAAAGCGACTACACTTATTCAACGCATGACTTTTACGCATCCTGCGGCGACTTCTACTATTTAATTAAGAGAACCCAATAGAGCGATCATGGTTTTGGCAAAGACAAAGGCGCCTTTTGGCCTGGACGAATGGCTTGAAGAGTTGGCGCACATGGACGCTGTGGTGATGGGGGCGATTATCAGACAACTGAACCAGTTGACGGCCTCTGAAGAATCCTCCGTGGCGCAACTCTCGGATGTGGTGCTGAAGACCCCGGCGCTGACCTCGAAAATCATCAAGCTGGCGAACAGTGCAGTGTATAACCCCAGCAGGGCTCCTATTCCCACTGTCAGCCGGGCGATCATGCATATCGGCTTCAACGCCGTGAGGGCGATTTGCGTCTCCTCTATTTTGATGGAGGCGCTGTTGAAGCAGCATCCGCGCGATAGTCTGGTTATGCAGATGGCGCGCTCTTTTCACGCGGCAGTACAAGCGCGCAACTTGTGTGAGAAGGCAAGGGCTGATGTGAAAGAGGAAGTGTTTGTCGCAACGCTGTTGCTGCACCTGGGGGAAATGCTGATCTGGGGCTATCCTCACCCTGCCGTTGATAAGGCCTATCGCATGTTTCAACAGGGCGTCTCCACGCTGGAATTGGAGAAAGTGCTGGGTGTTACCTTTGATCGGTTGACGCGGGAATTGGCCGACGAGTGGGGATTGGGCGATACGCTCAGCGAAGCTTTGTCTCCCCCGGACGAACCCAGCAAAAAAGCCCAGGCGGTGTGTTTGGGTGAGGATATCTCTATTGCCGTCGAGAAGGGTTGGGATTCGCCGGAAATGCAGGCGGTGCTGAAACGTGTGTCGGTGTTCAGCAACACGCCTGTCAGTACGGTCAAGGCCAAGCTGCAAGCCAGTATGGATGAAGCGTCCGAGTTATCCAGGGAGTACTCAGATCCGCAGATCTCCAGAATCCTGGAGCAGACCAATCGTGAGGCGAAGTCTGCGGAATTGGCTGCGGATGACCCCCTGTTGCAGCCGGATCCACAGTTTCAGCTGGAAACGCTGCAGCGCATCATGCAAATGATGGCGGGCAAAATCGATACCGGAGTCTTGTTCCAAACGGTGCTGGAAGGTTTGCATCGAGGCGTCGGTCTGGAAAGAGTCGTGCTGGCGATTTTCAATCAACCCCGGACTCAGGTCGGCGCCAAATTTCTGTTGGGACAGAAAATGATTAACTGGCGTGAGCGGTTCAGATTCGCCTACGACAAGTCGCAGGATAATTTTTTCCACGCCGTGATGAGCTCGCATCAATCCGCCTGGATTGGCAGCGGCAGCTATGCTTCTCTGAGTAAGCTGCGCACTCGCAACTTTATCGACCTCGTAGGGATGGGGGATTTCTTTATCGGGCCGATTATCGCCAACGGTAGGGAGGTCGGTTTTCTCTATGCGGATCTAAGAGTCAGCGGGCGGCCAATGAGCGAAACATACTACACAGGGTTCAAGCATTTTGTGCAGCAAACCTGTCTTTGCCTGTCTCTGCTGGCGAAGAAATAAGATCGCTAGCTGGCGGATATTGATTCAAAAACTTCTCTTGTGCCCCTCAATAAATGTGTCCCTCAATAAAAAAGCCAGCGTTGTCGCTGGCTTTCGGTCGCTTTGCTTGCGTGACTATTTTGTCAGTACGCAGGTAAGCGTCAGTTGATTTGCGTGACGTCCACGTAAATGCTCAGGCGTTGGCCTGGGCGCAGAACGCTTCCTTTGTTGATGGAATTCCAGCGCAAGAGATCATTGACGCTTACGTTGAAGCGACTGGCGATGCGATACAAAGAATCGCCGCTACGGATTTTGTAGCCGATCTTGCGAATCACCTGACGGTTCTTGATGGAAGGCGATGAGGCTTTAGCGGTTTGCTGCACGCCGGACTTGGTCCATATAACCAATGTTTTGCCGGGAGAGAGCACATCGCCGGGCGCCATACCGTTCCAGCGCGCCAGTTTGCGAACATTGACTTTGTAATCCTGGGCGATATCCCACAACGTATCGCCGGCTTTCACCACATGCTCCACTTTCGCCGTGCCGCTGCCGCCAACCTGCTTCGACTGCTTGGCTTCCAGGCGATTGTCTGCGCTCAGGCTATAGAAATCTTCGCCTTCATAAGAGCTGGGAATCAGGAGCTGCTGGCCAACCCTGATCAGCGCGCCTTTCAGCCGGTTAACTTCCTGCACCACCTCTGGCGTGGTTTTGTGCTGTTTGGCGATGGTGATCAGCGTATCGCCTTGTCTGACTTTGTAGCGGGTCCAATTCACCAACTGCTTTTTCGGCGTGCTGGCGTAGGCTTCCTTAAAGACTTTCAACTGCGGCAAAGGCAACACCAGACGATGAGGGCCCAGCGGCGCGGTCGCCCATTGATTGTATCCGGGGTTGAGTACATAAAGGTCGTCAACGTCGATTTGCGCCAGCTTGGCGGCTTGGGCGAGATCGATTTGGGAATCCAGCTCCACAACGCCGAAGTAGGGCTCATCTGCGATATCCACCAGAGTCACGCCGTTAGTGTCTGGGTCCGCCACCACTTTGGCGATGGCCAGCAGACGGGGCACGTACATGCTGGTTTCACGGGGCAGGCTTAATGACCAGTAATCAGTCGGCAGGCCTTTCGCCTTGTTCTTCTTGATTGCACGCATGACGGTGCCGGCGCCTGAGTTATAAGCCGCCAGCGCCAACAGCCAGTCGCCATCAAACATATCAGAGAGCTTCTGCAAGTAGGTCAGCGCGGCGTCGGTGGAGGCGACAATATCGCGACGACCGTCGTACCACCAGTTTTGTTGCAGACCGAAATGCTTGCCGGTGCTGGGAATGAACTGCCAGATGCCGGACGCGCGGCCGTGAGAATAGGCGAAGGGGTCGAAAGCGCTTTCCACTACTGGCAATAACGCCAGTTCGAGGGGCATCTTACGCTTTTCCGCCTCGTTCACAATGTGGTGCAGATACAAGGCGCTGCGACCGAAAGTGCGGTCAAGATAGGATTGATGACTGGCGTACCATTTCTGTTCAGAGTCGATACGGGGGTTGGTCTGATTAACGAGATCCAGTGCGAAGCCGGCTCTAATCCGATTCCAGATATTAACTGGCGTTTCATCTACGCCAGCCTCTATGTCCCCGTCTTCGCCACGGGCGCCTTGGGCGGCCCAGGTCAGTTGTTCTTCTGGGGATAGATCATTCAGATCTAGATATTCGTAATCTGATTGCAGAGAAGGATTCCAAGGGTCCTGCCTGCCTCCCGCCGGCCCTTCGCCGTTTTTACGGGGAGAAGCGTTCGCTTGCTGTGCGGCGCTTTCGTCAGCCAGAGGCTCTCCGCCTTCCTTTGATAGTCCTTTTAATTGCGCACAGGAGGCGCAGACTAGTAATGACAACGTGATCGCGAGGCGCGAGATCCAAACCATAACTTCACAACTTTTCTTTTGAGCCTGAAAAATGCCAGGGTCGGATTTTAGGTATACATTTTATAGACAGCAAGTTAAAAAAATTTAGAACCGATCCTTCCAGGCGCGAATCGCCGCAAAAGTATCGGTTGCAGTGGCGCAGGGAGAACCGGAAACTTCCTGCGCCATCCGGCGCACTACGGGGTGTTCCGCCATTAAGAACGGATTGTAGGCGATCTCTTCGCCCAGCACGGCAGGTAATGTTGGGACGCCCCGGGCCCGCAAAGACTCGCATTGCAGTTTTCTTTTGTTTACCTCGTCCGATTCCGGCATTACGGCCTGAGCGAAACGGAGGTTAGATAACGTATATTCATGCGCGCAATATATATAAGTATCCCCTGGCAGACGTTTCAGTTTGTCCAGAGACTGACGCATCATCGCCGGATCGCCTTCGAACAAACGTCCGCAGCCGGCGGAAAACAGGGTGTCGCCGCAAAATAGACGCGGCGCGCCGGCGATGTCGCCGAAGTAGGAGATATGGTCCAAGGTATGTCCGGGGGTTTCAAGCACTTCCAGGGAAAAGTCGCCCAGATCCACACGGTCGCCTTCTTGTAAAGGAACGGTGATGGCCTTGATGGCGGAGCGCATGAAACCGTAAACCGGAACAGGATGATTGGCCAGTAGTTCATTCACGCCGCCGGTGTGGTCGTGATGATGGTGCGTAATCAGAATCCCCCTCAGGGTGAGGTGGTTTTCCGCCAAGTGGCGCAGAACGGGCTGCGCATCGCCGGGGTCCACCACCCAGGCGTCGCCCTGGTCGCTTTGGATCGACCAGATGTAGTTATCGTTGAAGGCGGGAATGGGGAGTATCTCGGTCATTCTGAATTACTGATTGTTATGCGTTGATGAAATATTAGAAAACTTGCCGTCAGGCGCTTATGATATTTCGAACTGCCCTTATCATTAACCCGATGGCTTGTGACCATGTTAATAGCATAGCTGCTCGCTGTCTGTTGTTAAGTGGTTTTCAAACGAAAGTAAGTTTTCTCAGAGAGCTGACCAAGGGGGATGCGTGCGAGGACTGAAAGTTAAAAGCGACATGGAAGCGGAGCGCCTGCAGAAGGAGCTTGAAATCTGGTTTCAGTCGCCTTTGGGGCAAACGATGCTCGCCAATCAGCGGCAGACTGTGGAGCAGAGTATTGGCCGCTTCTTCGGATATCACCAGCTGGAGCTGCTGGTCAGTCATGAGTTGCCGGTCGGGCAGTCCAGTCTGCTCGGTCACCGCATTATCTCTGTGCCCCGCTGGGAGAAAGAGCTTCCTGAAGGCTCCCTGGTTTGTCACTCCCACGAACTGCCGTTGGAGAGTGACAGTATTGATCTGGTGATTCTGCATCACACCCTTGACGTAGCGGCGCGTCCCCACCAGTCATTGCGTGAAGCGGCCCGGGTGCTGCGCTCGGGCGGCCATATGGTGATCATTGGTTTTAATCCTCTCAGCGCCTGGGGATTGCGCAGGGCCATATTCAGGAGCCCGAAAGCGCCCTGGTCTGGACGTTTCCTGACGTCCTCGCGTCTGGAGGACTGGTTGAGCCTGCTGGACTTCCGCCTCAAAGACGTGCGCTATCGTTTCTACGCTCCACCGGTCACCAATCAGCAATGGTTGAGTCGCCTGGCGTTTCTTGATAAGTTCGGCGCACGTTTCCGGCTGCCCCTGGGAGCTTATTACACCATCGTCGCTCAAAAGCGGGTGGGATGCATGATACCGCTGCGACCGCAATGGCGCAGCTCGCGTGTCGCGGGGGCGGCTGTGGTCCACCAATTTACGCCCTACAGGCCGTACAAAAAGAAATGAAGACAGTTGAAATTTATACCGACGGCGCCTGCAAGAAGAATCCCGGGCCCGGCGGGTGGGGAGCAATCCTGATATATGGAAAGAATGAAAAGGAGATATACGGGGGAGAGCTCGACACCACGAACAATCGTATGGAGCTGATGGCGGCGATCGAAGCGTTGCGGGCGCTGAAGCAAGGCTGCAAAGTCGAGCTCTATACGGATTCCCAGTACGTACGTAAAGGCATCACCGAATGGATGCAGAACTGGATCAAGAAGGGCTGGCGCACCAGCGGCGGCGATCCGGTCAAGAACGTTGATTTGTGGCAGGCGTTGGATAAAGAGCGCAACAAACACGATATCAGTTGGCGCTGGGTCAAAGGGCACAGCGGCCATCCATTAAACGAGCGCGCGGACGAGCTGGCCAATCTCGGCGTTAAAGAAGCGTTAGGCGAGACAGGCTGAGAAACTTTATATGCGTCAAATAGTGCTGGATACCGAAACCACAGGTCTGGAAACCTCCCAAGGTCACCGGATTATTGAAATCGGCTGCGTTGAGGTGATCGATCGTTCTCTGACCGGCAATCACTATCACGTTTACATCAATCCCGAGCGGGAAGTGGACGCCGGAGCCTTTGAGGTTCACGGCATTTCCAATGAGTTCCTGGCGGATAAGCCTAAATTCAAACAGGTTGCTCAGGATTTCCTGGACTTCATCAGCGGAGCGGAACTGGTTATTCATAACGCGGCGTTTGACGTGGGCTTTATCGACTACGAATTCTCTTTGCTGGGAGCGCCTTTCGGTAAAGTCAGTGATTATTGCTCCGTCGTCGATACATTGATGATGGCGCGCAAGAAGCATCCAGGCCAGAAAAACAACCTGGATGCGCTTTGTAAACGATACGGCATCGATAACAGTCACCGTGACCTCCACGGGGCCTTGCTCGACTCGGAAATTCTGGCGGATGTTTATCTCGCCATGACTGGTGGGCAGACCAGCTTATCCCTGCATTCTGAAGACGGCGGAACGGAAGAAGAAGCCTCTGAAGTGCGCAGAATTAATACGCAAAGGCCTTCGTTAAGAGTTATTCGGGCATCTGAAGCGGAATTGGCGGAACACGCCCGTCAACTGGACGCTGTAGAGAAAGCCGCAGGCTTTAGTCTTTGGCGCAAGAAACAAGAAGAAGGGTTGAACTGAGTGAGGCGGAAATAGTCTGACAATCGGTTTGTTCTGCGCAATGAAAAAGCCGCTCTGCTAAGCGGCTTTTTCATGCTGGGGTTTTGGGAGTCGGCGGCTCCGCGTTAAATAGTGATGACAATCATCACGTAGCCGAGCCCGCCCATGACGAGGGTGTAGGGCAGCGCCATCCATACCATCTTGCCGTAGGACAATCTGATCAGCGGGGCGATAGCGGAGGTCAGCAAGAACAGGAAGGCGGCCTGACCGTTTGGCGTGGCGACGCTGGGCAGGTTGGTGCCGGTATTGATCGCCACCGCCAGCGCTTCATAGTGAGCTCTATCAATCAAACCATCATTGAATGCGGTGCGCACTTCGTCAATATAAACCGTCGCGACGAAGACGTTATCGCTGATCATTGACAACACGCCGTTGGCGATAAAAAACATGCCGGGCTGAACGCTCTTCTCCAGGCCCAGCACGTAGTTGATGATGCCAGTGAACAGGTGCTGCTCATGGATCACGCCGACTACGGCGAAGAACACCACTAACAAGGAGGTGAAGGGGAGCGCTTCTTCAAAAGCTTTGCCTATCTGGTGCTCTTCAATAACGCCGCAGAACGCCGTCGCCAGGATGATCACCGTTAAACCGATCAGGCCCACTTCGGCCAGATGAAGCGCCAGCGCCACGACCAGGATAAGTGCGACGATAGCCTGCGTAATCAGTTTGGATTCATGCTGCAGGGTCATCTTTTTCTTTTCCGCTTCGTTGAAGTCTTCCAGAATTTTCCGGACGGAAGCGGGAATATCGTCGCCGTAGCCGAACCAGCGGGTTTTCTCCAGAATGACGCAGGTGATTAATCCTGCTATCAGTACGGGGATGGAGATCGGCGCCATGCGTACGAAGAACTCAATAAAATCCCAGCCCAGGCGTTGAGCGATCAGCAGATTCTGAGGTTCGCCCACCTGGGTGCAGACGCCGCCCAGCGCTGTACCCACCGCCGCATGCATCAACAGGCTGCGCAGGAAGCTGCGAAACTGCTCAAGATCAGCGCGGTGGTCATGATGAACGGATTCATCGTCGCCATGGTCGTGATCATGATGGAAGTGTTTGCCGGATGCGACTTTGTGGTAAACCGAGTAAAAGCCGACTGCGACACTGATGATGACCGCGGTGACGGTCAAGGCGTCGAGGAAAGCGGACAGCACCGCCGCCACCAGGCTGAACAGCAGCGACAGAATGGCTTTGGAGCGGATGCTGAGCAGTATTTTGGTGAATAGGTGGAGCAGCAGCTCCTTCATGAAGTATATGCCCGCCACCATGAATACCAGCAGCAGGATGACCTCCAAATTGCCGGACACTTCTTCATATACTGTGTGCGGCGACACCATGCCGATCAGCACGGCTTCAATGGCGAGCAGGCCGCCGGGCTGGAGCGGATAACACTTCAGCGCCATGGCCAGGGTGAAGATGAACTCCAGAATCAACACCCACCCTGCGATGTAGGGGCTGATTAGAAAGATAACGGGGTTAATAAGCAGAAAGAGGCAAATGGCCTTCTTATACCAGCTCGGGGCGTTTCCCAGAAAGTTACTGTAAAACGCCTGCGGCAAAGTGGTCACCATACACGGCTCCTGTTAGCGAATTCGGTCGCTTAAACGACTGGTTAAAAAATTGTAAGGGTCGACCATTCTAATGAAAAACGGCAATAAATCCATGTAATTGAGTTTGTATGGCCGCTTCAGAGAGAGCGTTCAGTTGTGACTCCCATAATAGCCAACTATTCTTGAATTCGCCTTTTGTACGCTCTCTCATTAGGCCTAATGCCTGTGCGGCTTTCGCGATTCCGCAAGCGGATAACAAATGAAACAGTTAGTTTCTTGTTTAACTTGAATTTTGTGTTATAAGTTAGTAATAACTCGGCGATTTTCCACTTTTTGGCAATAAACTCCCCAGTTGCTGATGAACTGAGGGTTAAGGACATCGTATATGGTTGACGCGACGCTAGCCGCGAAAAAGTCTAGTTCCTTCGATCTGGTCGAAAGGGAAATCAATAATACGATTGAGCAAGCGGAGCTTAGTCTCGAACGTTTTCAGGAAAACCGCGAAAGCGGCGAAGATCTACAGAATTGCATTGATTATCTGAATCAACTGCGCGGTATTTTTGTATTGATTGAACTGCAGGGCGGCACCGTTCTGTGTCAGGAGTCCGTGGCGATCGCCAATGAAGTTCCCGTTGGGGCGGCGGAAGACAAAAACGGATTGCTGTCGTCACTGAGTCAGGCTTTATTCGTACTGCGCCGTTATACCGAATACTACCAGCGCCGCCGTGAAGACCATCCCGAATTGCTGTTGGAGATCATCAATCTCCTGCGTCTGTCCCGTCGCGCCAAACCGCTGCCGGACAGCTATTTCTTTGATGTCGAGTTCCAGCGTTCTCCGCCCAGGCCTGTGCGCGACGCCAGCGTCACCACGGATGTGTTCGAGCATCGCAGCCGCCGTCTCCGTCACATGTATCAGGTCGGCCTGCTGAACCTGCTGCGCAGCAAGGAAACCGATATTGGCTATCGCCTGATGAGTCGCGCTGCGGATGGCATGAGTAAAATATGCTCAGGCTCCTCTATCTCTGAATTATGGTCATTGACTGCATATACCGTGGAGCTGATGCACTCTCAGGCCATGGAGCTGACGCCGACCCGTCAGCGTCTGTTGATGAAAATCGAAAAGTACGCGCGGGAAATCGTCAAGCTTGGCAAAGTGGCGACCGCCAAGGCCATTTCCGAGACGGTGGCGAAAGACTTGCTGTATCTGATCGCTATCAGCGGCGATAAAGGCGAGAAGACCCGGGAACTATTGGCCGGTTATAGTCTCGCGCCTGCGGATTTTGATCAGGCCAAGATCATTGCGCACCGCAGTCTGTTGATGGGGCCGGGTAGCGACGTTTTGGCGTCGCTGTCAAAAGCGCTGCATGAAGAGATCAGCCAGATCAAAGACAAACTGGATATTATCGAGCGCGGCATTGACGGCCAGGAAGACGGCTTGTCGCAGATCGCCGAAGGTCTGGGCAAGCTGGCGGACACGCTGACCATGCTGGACCTTATCAATCTCAGTGCGGTGGCCAGAGGCGTCCATCAGACCATTGCCTCATGGGCGATGGATAAGAAGCACCCCAGTAACACCGACCTGATGCAGGTCGCGGACTCCGTATTGAGTATTGAGCAAGCGATACTGCAACTGGAGGAAGATGGTCTCACCATCGAAACGGATAAGGTTGTCGGCGCTGATGCTGAGGAAATGATCAGTCCTTATCTGATGGAAGCTCATATCGTGGTTATCGGCGAGTCCCAGGCGGGGTTATCCCTCGCCAAGCGGGCGATTACTGCTTATCTGGAGTCGGGCGGCGACAAACTGCATTTAGCTAACGTGCTGCCTACCCTGGAAGGCGTCCTCGGGGCGCTGGTGATGATCGAGCAATCCCGTGCGGCGAAGGCGTTGCACGCTACGGCGCGTTGCATTGAGGAAAAGCTCATCAAAAACGAAAACAAGCCTGGCGACCATATTCTGGAAACGCTCGCCGATGCGCTGACTTCCCTTGAATACTATGTGGACAGTGTTGGTCGCTCCGGCGCCGGCAACCCTGATTTGCTGAAGCTCGCAGAAGAAAGCGTCCACTCTCTGGGGTATTAATCCCTAATTCACTTCTTTTTGAGCCTGACGATCAGTCAGGCTCAGGCTATTGCCACTCACCGGCTAGCACAGGCCTAGTCGCTTTGTCGGGTCAGGCATGTTAGTTGGCGCGTCCGGCTCCCTCTCGAACTCCTTTATCACTGTTATTCCTGAGAAAATATGAAAACCTGTGGGGACTGTCCTAGAATTCAAAGGGCGATTAACGCAGGATGCTTACCTTATTTTTGAGTAACAGAAGCGAGTGATCTAACAGTGTCTGGTGAAGAAAAGCGGTTTCACAGCCGCCGCCGTGTGCGGACAGGGGAGGGGTATGTTGTATTCCGGCATTAGCATCGCGTTGGTCGCGATTGCGATACTGACTGTTTTTATTTGCTTGCGCCTTCTGTTCCGGAAGTCCTGGTTTTTGGTTTGGTTGAAAGGCACGATGACTTTCGTCGCGCTCTTGTTTGCAGTGTTTCTCTGTTTTCTGGCTTTGGATATGTACCGTTACAAGGCCTATCAACAGGAGACCACCATCGCTACGCTCAGCATGCAGAAACTGGGAGACCAGTTATACCGCGTTAAAGTCGCCGCCCCCCCAGATGGCGAGTACAGTTTTGACGTATCCGGAGATCTCTGGCAATTGGACGCCAGATTGGTTTCCTGGTCGGGCCCTTTCAGTGCGCTCGGCATGCAGCCGGGTTATCGTCTGGAGCGCATCAGTGGGCGTTACTACTCACTGGAGCAGGAAAACGACGGCGCCCGCACGGTGTTCGCCATTGCCCCTTCCGATATCGGTTTTGATTTCTGGGCCTGGTTGAACAGTCACGAAGGGGTGCCTTGGGTAGACGCCAAGTATGGCAGCGCCACCTATTTGCCTATGCGCGATGGCGCCATCTTTACGGTCTCGATAGGGAATGACGGCTTGATTGCCCGGCCGGTCAATACGCCGGCGGTCGAAGCGGTGGAGATGTGGCAGTAGTGGGGCTGCGCATCCTAATGTGGAACTGAAATATCTCAGAGGCAAAGATAAAGAAATAAAAAAGGCGCCGTTGAGGCGCCTTCAGAAAATCTTATCACTTAGCCGATGTTGAACAGTTGGCCCAGCTTCATCGCCAGCATCATATCGCCTTCAGCACGCAGATCGCCCGCCATGAAGGCTTGCATGCCGTCAGTTTCGCCACTGACGATGCCTTTCAGCGTATCGGAATTCATAATCAGAGTAACGGAAGGATCGTCGTGGTCACCCTGAATCAGCTCGCAGCCGCCGTTTTTAACTACCAGGTGATAGTTGTCGGCGTCTTCAATAGAGAACTGAAAAACAAGATCAAGGTCGGAAGCGGCGTCGGCGTTAAAGTTGTCTTTCAGTTGTTGAAAAATTTGTGCTACAGGCATGGTGCTTTCCTTTATAAGAGTAATACACAATTATATTGTGGAGACTTTGGCGCATATGTTTTAGCTTAGAATTCAAAGAGTAGCAACTCCCTGAAGGCAAAACGTAAAGTCTTTCGTAAACAGCAGATATACACCGCTAATGCCTGAATGTAGGGGCTTTGCAGTTGTCTGTCAATAAAAAATCGAACGCTTGTTTGAATTGGCGGTGCAATTCATTTTTCTTCGTGGGTTGCAATTTACATAGACGCCCTTAATTTAACCGGATTGTATCTATCAGTAGAGATTGATAGCTATCACACGCTTTGAATAAATATCCATTTTAGGAGTACGACTTTGGACTTTTTAACCGATTACGGCGCTTTTCTGGCCAAAACTGTGACCCTCGTGGCGGCGATACTGTTTGTCGTGGGGACTATCATTGCACTGAGCCAGCGAGGCAAGAAGCATGCGGACGGTGAGATCGAAGTCGTACATCTCAATGAGCGTCTCAAGAGGATGCGCGAAGCGCTGGAGCACAGCGTTTTCAGTAAAGAATGGTTGAAGAACGCCGCCAAGGAAAAGAAAAAGAGCGACAAAAAGAATAAGAAGGAAGCTCATAAAGAGATGTTGCAGGAACAGGATAAGAGCAGAGTGTATGTGTTGGATTTTGACGGCGATATCAAAGCCTCTGAAGTATCCGCGTTGCGCGAAGCTATTACCGCTGTGCTCAGTCTGGCGAAGCCGGAAGATGAAGTCGTCGTGCGTCTTGAGAGCCCTGGGGGAATGGTGCACGGCTATGGTCTGGCGGCGTCGCAGTTGGAGCGCATCCGTCAGCGCGGCGTCAATCTAACGGTCTGCGTCGATAAAGTCGCCGCCAGTGGCGGTTATCTTATGGCTTGTCTGGCTAATAAAATCATTGCAGCGCCATTTTCCATCATTGGCTCCATCGGCGTGGTGGCGCAGCTGCCTAACTTTAACCGCCTGTTGAAAAAGCATGATATTGATTATGAAGTACTGACAGCTGGGGAGTATAAGCGTACGCTGACCGTATTCGGTGAAAACACTGAAAAAGGGCGGGAAAAGTTCATGCAGGACCTTGAGGAAACGCATGTTCTGTTCAAAGAGTTTGTCGCCACGCACCGGCCGCAGGTGGATATCGACGAGGTGGCGAAAGGCGAAGTATGGTATGGCGCTCGCGCCAAGGATATCAATCTGGTGGACGCTATCCAGACCAGTGATGATTACCTGGCTGAGCGTTGTAACGAGTGTGAGGTGTACCAGGTGCGATATATCGAGAAAAAGTCCCTGGCGGAAAAAGTGGGGCTATCGATGGCGGCGTCACTGGAAAGCCTCGGCCTCAAGCTCGCCAAGTCATTTAACTTTAAAAGCTAAAGACGCGAGCGGGGCGGGAATGCCGGCATGGGAACCGGGTTGTAGCGGGCGTCGCCTGTTGGGTTCATTCGGCAATGGAAAGAGATAACTGAGTGACGGAGTCTGCTCTATGAGCGATAGTAAATTTCGGGCGCTACGCGTGTTGGAAAAAGGGGGATATTTTCACACTGAGATTCAAGAGCAATCTCTGGATGATTTGCCCGATAACGATGTATTGGTGAAAGTGAAGTATTCGTCCTTGAACTTCAAGGACGCGCTATCTGCTCACGGCCATAAAGGCGTAACCCGTCAGTTCCCGCACACCCCGGGCATTGATGCTGCAGGGGTGGTGGTGGAAAGCCGCTCTCCTGAATTGAAACCGGGACAGGAAGTCATTGTGACTGGTTATGATCTGGGTATGAACACGCCGGGCGGGTTTGGCGAATACATTCGCGTGCCCGTGGAATGGTGTGTGGTTAAGCCTCCTAATCACGACTTGCATTACTTTATGACGCTGGGAACCGCTGGACTGACCGCCGGCCTTTCCGTCGATCGCTTAAGCCAGACTGTGGCTGCGGACGATGGTGAGGTGTTGGTGACTGGCTCCACTGGGGGCGTCGGGTGTCTGGCGGTAGCTCTGTTGGCCAGATTGGGTTACGACACTGTGGCGTTGACCAGCAAGGTCGATCACAGTGACCTATTGGCTAAGTTGGGCGCTCGCAGAGTTTTGGACCGCTCCCATCTGGAAGAAATGCCGGAGAAGGCGTTGATGAAAGAAACCTGGGCGGGAGTCGTGGATACCGTTGGAGGCGCGCTATTTTCCAAAATTCTTAAAACGGTGAAACACAGTGGCGCTGCAACCACTTGCGGTATGGTGGCCGGGACTGAGCTCACCACTTCTATTTTTCCTTTCATTTTACGTGGCGTCACGCTTTACGGCATTGATTCCGTGGAAATATCCAGAGAGAGAAAGCGTCATATCTGGGAAAAGCTGGATAGCGACTGGGCGCTGCCGGACCTGAAGTTTCTGGCGCAGGATGTGGTGCTGGAAGAATTGCCCGGCGTCATCGAGAAGATCTATTGCGGCAAGATGCTGGGGCGCGCGGTGCTCCGGCACATCGACCAGGAGTAATCAACCAAGACCAATTGCCTGCGGCGGGTTAATCCCGCCGCAATTTGTCAGAAATGGCGATCGGGCTGGGAAAGTTCAGCACGACAATATAAGACGACAACATGAACATGATAATCGCCGTCGCCTGAATCAACACTGACGCAGATTCTCCAATCATGGCCTTGCTGGCCGCCAAAAAGGCGATCAACAACGAAAACTCACTGATTTGCCCCAATCTGAAGCCAATTTCCCAGGATGTTTTTTTGTCCTCTTTCATGGTGCGCAGCAAGCCATAGAAAGTGGCTGGCTTGGCCGCCAGCAATACCAGTGACAACAGTATCGCGGGGATAGCGATATTCGGCAACAGTCCAAGGTTGAGACTGGCGCCAAGGGAGAAGAAAAACAGCACCAGAAAGAAGTCTCGCAGGGGTTTCAGGCTCTCGGCGATATACTGGGCGATGGGGCTGGTGGCGATCGTGACGCCGGCGATGAAGGCGCCGATTTCCAGAGAGAGGCCCATGGCTTTCGCCAGCTCCGCTACGCCGAGGCACCAGCCGATGGCCAGCAGAAATACATATTCGTGAAAGCGGTCGAACTTGGAGAACAGCTTCAACAATACATACTTGACCGCCAGAAATGTAACGCCGATCAGAATCGGTAGGGCCAGGAAGGTCTTGCCGAGATTCATGACGGAAATGCCCTCGTCGCCGGCGGCCAGTATCAATAGGGCCACAATGGCGATTAAATCCTGAACCAGCAGCAGACCGACCACCATCTCGCCGACATGGCGATGGTGCAGAACCGTAGTCGGTAATAACTTGATGCCGATAATCGTACTGGAGAAAGTGGCCGCTATCGCGACAATCATCGCCTCGTAAGAAGTGAAGCCAAATACGATGGCGATCACATAGCCGATAGCGGCGAACACCAAAGAGCTCAGCAGAGCGACCAGCGTCGCCTTGCGTAGTACATGTAGCAGCGCTTTCGGCTGCATGTCCAAGCCAAGCAGGAATAGCAGAAATATGATGCCGATTTCGGAAATGTCCGCGAGTAGCCCAAAGTTGTTAATCAGGCTCAGTCCGTAAGGGCCCACCAAAGCGCCAAGAACGATATAAGCGAGGATGAGAGGTTGTCGCGTGAACAAGGCGACGGAAGCCAAAACTGCGGCGCCGGAAAAGATCAGAAAGAATGAGTAGACGATATTAATTTCCATGGATGCTCCGCTATCGGCTTCTACCAAAGAGTATCGGCAGTCTCCGCCTCTGTCAAAGTACAACCTGTTGTTCTAAGAAGGAAAAGACTCATCCATCCAGGCGCAAAAAAGGGTGGACGACGCCACCCTTAAGCATTGCCTGCACTGGTGTTAGTGCATTCTGCGACGAAACAGCGGGTCCGGTTGGTCCACTGACGCCTGATAGGTCACGGTAAAGTCCGCCAGGCCCGCCAGGGCTTTTTCCGCGTCGCGATCCGCTCTCACCGCAAAGGCGTCAAAGCCGCAGCGCTTCATGTAGAAAAGCTGATCCATTAGCACGTCGCCAATTGCGCGCAGTTCGCCAGTGTAGTGAAGCTGCTCGCGCAGGATGCGTGCGATGGAGTAGCCGCGACCATCGGCGAACTTTGGAAAGTTCACAGCGATGACGTTGAAATGCTCCAGGTCTGCGCTGATTGCATCAGGTTCTTCATCGCTATCCAGCCAGAGACCGGTTTGTGCCGGCTCTCTCGTCTGTAACTGCTCTTTCTGCGCCAGCCAGGTGCTCAGAGGAATGATCACTTTGCCGGTTGGAACGATTTGCTCCGCAGGCGCATCAGCTTTGTCCAGAACAGCCCAATCGTCAGCGATAACCGCCGCGTTCTTAATTAGGTTTGGCATAAACGCGCTCCTTGAACGGGGTGATGCCAATGCGGCGGAAGGTGTCGATAAACAGTTCGTCGTCATTGCGGCTGGAGACATATACATCAAGAATTTTCTCGATGACGTCCGCCATCTGTTCGCGAGCGAACGACGGCCCCAGGATTTGTCCCAGAGACGCATCTTGTCCAGAGGCGCCGCCCAAGGATACCTGATACCACTCCTCGCCTTTCTTATCCACGCCCAGGACGCCGATGGCGCCGACATGGTGGTGGCCGCAAGCATTCATGCAGCCGGAGATGTTCAGGTCGATATCGCCGAGATCGTAAAGGTAATCCAGGTTGTCGAAACGCTCCTGAATCGCCTCCGCCACCGGTATGGACTTGGCGTTCGCGAGAGAGCAGTAATCGCCCCCAGGGCAGCAGATAATATCAGTCAGCGTACCCAGGTTAGGGGTGGCGAAACCAAGTGATTTAATGGCTTCCCACAGCTCGAACAGTTTGCTCTGTTCAACGTCGGCCAGCACCACGTTTTGCTCATGGGTGATGCGCATTTCGCCGAAGCTGTATTGGTCCGCCAGTTCCGCCAGACGGTCCATCTGCTTGTCCGTAATGTTGCCGGGAGGAACTCCCAGCTTTTTCAAGGTCAGAGTGACAATGGCGTAGCCGGGTTTCCTATGCTGGGCGACATTACGGTGATGCCAGTTGCTGAAAAATTTGTTTTCCGCCAGACGCTCGGTCAACGCAACAGGCTGCTCTTCCAGAGCAAGATAGGCCGGTTCTGTGAAGAATGACTTAATGCGTTCAATTTCCGCCAGCGTCAGCTTGGTGGGGCTGTCTTTTAAGCGTTCCCATTCCGCTTCGACTTTTTCAGCGAAGACTTCCGGAGACATGGCCTTGACCAGAATTTTGATGCGCGCCTTGTATTTGTTGTCGCGACGGCCGTAACGGTTATATACCCGCAGGATGGCTTCCAGGTAAGTCAGCAGGTCCAGCTCCGGCAGATACTCACGAATAACGGAGCCGATCATGGGGGTCCGGCCCAGTCCGCCGCCCGCCAATACCTTGTAGCCAATTTCCCCGGCGGCGTTTTTGACGATCTGAATGCCGATATCGTGAACCTGGATAGCTGCGCGATCGCTGTCTGGACATGCGTTGACGGCGATTTTGAATTTACGCGGAAGGAATGCGAATTCCGGGTGGAAGGTGGACCATTGACGAATGATCTCGCAATAGGGGCGAGGGTCTACAATCTCTTCCGGCGTTACGCCTGCGAATTGGTCGGTGGTAGTGTTGCGAATACAGTTGCCGCTGGTTTGCACCGCGTGCATCTCCACATCCGCCAGTTCGGCGAGAATCTTAGGAGAGTCTTCGACAGACGGCCAGTTCAACTGCAGGTTCTGCCGGGTAGTGAAGTGGGCGTAGCCTTTATCGTACTTGCGCGTCACTTCGCTCAATTTACGCAATTGAGTGGAAGACAACATGCCATATGGAATACAGATGCGCAGCATCGGCGCCAGCCGCTGCACATATAACCCGTTTTGCAGACGCAGGGGCAGGAACTCCTCGTTGCTGAGCTCACCGGCGAAAAAACGGTCCGTTTGCCCTTGGAACTGCTTGACTCGTTCCTTGATGATCTGGCGATCGTAATCGTCGTATCTATACATTGACACTACCTGACAGTTTCAATTACCCATTGAATGGGCGCCAATTTAGCAGGATATACTTATAATTAAAATGATTGATTATCTATATGGTAATTCGTTTTCATTATATGAATATGGCGGGGCGCTTCTAACTGCCGGACGCCTTTATATTAATCAGGCAGACAAATAGTTTCCTTCTATTTGTCTGAAACGGCAGGGCCTGGCTCTGTCTCCCGCGGCTAGCCGCCGCGCAGGCGTCAGGATTATGGGCGTTGCTCTGGATAAGCGCTTGCACTTAATAAAAATGTGGTTTAAAACAAACCAGTACATACCTTATGTGCAATCCGGACATCAAAAAAGGAGCTGGACTGTGTCAGAAAACAATAATCATAACGCGACTTCAAATCCCGACAGCAAAGTGGACGCCATCGCCGCAGTGGTGCTGATACTCAGCATTGCTTCCATGATGGTGATCTGGGTGGCGGGGCACTGACTGCTGCGGAATTTCATCCCGGGCGGATTATCGAGCCGTTTTTCCTGTTTCCCTGATGTGAGATGAACCAATGAAGCAAAGTGGGGACATCTGTTCTCATCCTCACTTTGTCTGGCGGGTCTGCTGATGCTTTAACTCAAAGCGCAGATGAGCTTAATGGACTTATGTGACATTGCTCAGCACCAGCTTAACGATAAGCGCCAACGTCAACACGAACAACACTCCAAAAACAATCCCGCCTATGATGTAGGCCTTGGGGTCCGCCTGTTTAAAGTCTCTCTCCCTGGTCTTGCTGCTCTGAACGCCGAAGGCCGCTCCCAAAACACTTACGACTAGCTGCCAAAGAGAGGGTTTTTGCTCTTTTTCCTTGTGCTCGGATACATTGCTCATGATGCTCTCCATACTCGCTCGTATTATTATTTTGACGTCCGCGTTCAGGTTGGCCTGATTTTCCGACGGGCGCTCCTTCTTATACTAGTCCTCCATGCAAATAGACTCCTTCTATTAGTTTATTGTGGCTTGTCGCCACGCAGGCGCGTCAATCCACTTGGTTATTAGCATATTAATAACAAAACCAGGGATACGAAAAGCCGGACTTTATATGCGCTGACGCCCCAGGAATGGGGCGTCATATTCCGTCTGGCGATCAGCGTGCGCTGGAGGGATCGTAACCCAGGTTAGGCGACAACCAGCGCTCCGCCTCCTGTAAGGTCATGCCTTTTCTGGCGGCGTAATCCTCCACCTGATCCCGTTGAATTTTGCCTACGGCGAAATAACGGGCTTCCGGGTGAGAGAAGTACCAACCGCTGACGGACGCCGCGGGATACATGGCGTAGTGCTCAGTGAGTTTGACGCCGGTATGCAGCTCCGCCTCAAGCACGCTGAACAGCTTGGCCTTTTCTGTATGATCCGGGCAGGCAGGGTAGCCTGGGGCGGGACGAATGCCGGCGTACTTCTCTTTGATGAGCGCTTCGTTATCCAGTTGCTCGCTGGACGCATACCCCCAGAACTCTTTGCGCACGCGTTCATGCATGCGTTCGGCGAAGGCTTCCGCCAGACGGTCCGCAAGGGCTTTAACCATGATGCTGGAGTAGTCGTCGTGTTGGCTTTCGTATTGTTTCGCCAGTTCTTCCGCGCCGATGCCGGCTGTCACCACAAAGGCTCCGATATAATCGTCTTTACCGGATTCGACAGGGGCGACGAAATCCGCCAGGGAATAGTTGGGGCGATTTTGTTCCCGCTGGGTTTGCTGCCTTAAATGGCTAAGCGTCGTCAGGGGCGCTGATTTGCTTTCATCCGTATAAAGAACCGTGTCTTCGTCGCTGATGCGATTGGACGGCCAGATACCTACTACTGCGCGCGCCTTCAACAGGTTGTTGTCGATAATGTGAGACAGCATTTTCTGGGCGTCCTGGAACAGTTGCCGAGCGGCCTCGCCGACTTTTTCGTCTTCCAGAATGCGCGGATATTTACCCGCCAGGTCCCAGGATATAAAGAAGGGGGTCCAGTCGACGTAATCGACCAGCTCCTGCAGCGGATAGTCGTCAAATACTTTCACGCCGGTGAACGTGGGCGCAGGCGGCGTGTAATCGCTCCAGTCGCCCTGGAAGCGGTTATCCCGCGCTGCAACCAGCGGAATCGGCTTGGCGGAAGGCTCACGGTTTTTTCTTCTTTCCCTGACGTCTTCATATTCGGTGCGAATATTCTGCACATAGTCCGCCTTTTGCGTGTCGCTCATCAGTCGCGTGGCGACGCTGACGCTGCGTGAGGCGTCAGTAACGTAAACCGTCACATCGTTCTTGTACTCGGGCTCAATTTTGACGGCGGTGTGCGCCTTGGAAGTAGTGGCGCCGCCGATCAGCAGAGGAATCTTGAAGTTAAGGCGCTGCATTTCGCGGGCGACATGCACCATCTCATCCAATGATGGCGTGATCAGGCCGCTGAGGCCTATGATGTCGACATTTTCCTCTTTGGCGACCTGCAGGATTTTTTCGCAGGGAACCATGACGCCCAGGTCAATAACTTCATAGTTGTTACACTGCAGAACGACGCCGACGATATTCTTGCCGATATCATGCACATCGCCTTTGACCGTGGCCATCAGGATGCGGCCTTTGGCTTTCTCTTTGGCGTCCTTTTCCTGCTCAATGTATGGAATCAAATGCGCCACCGCCTGTTTCATGACGCGTGCGCTTTTCACCACCTGCGGCAGGAACATTTTACCGGAACCGAACAGGTCGCCGACGACGTTCATGCCGTCCATCAGGGGGCCTTCGATTACTTCGATGGGGCGCGCAGCCGCCAGCCGCGCTTCCTCTGTGTCTTCAGTAATGTAAGCGTTTATGCCTTTCACCAGCGCGTGTTCCAGACGTTTGGTGACAGGCCAGGAGCGCCACTCCTGACTCTCTTCCTGTTTCTTCTCGCCAGTGCTGCGGTAGCGCTCAGCGGCTTCCAGCAATCGTTCGGTGGCGTCGGGGTGTTTGTTCAGAACGACGTCTTCCACCAATTCCTTAAGCTCAGCGGGAATCTCATCGTAAATAACCAGCTGTGCGGGGTTGACGATGCCCATGTTCATGCCGGCGTTGATGGCGTGGAACAGGAAGACGGAGTGAATCGCCTCGCGTACGGTGTCATTACCACGGAAAGAGAAGGAGACGTTACTGACGCCGCCGGACACGTTGGCGTAAGGCAGGTTTTGGCGAATCCAGCGGGTGGCCTGGATGAAGTCCACCGCGTAATTGTTGTGTTCTTCGATACCGGTGGCGATGGCGAAGATATTCGGGTCGAAAATGATGTCTTGAGGTGGGTAACCCAGGCCGACCAGAATGTCGTAGCTGCGCTTACAGATTTCTGTTTTGCGCTCATAGGTGTCGGCTTGGCCGGCTTCGTCAAACGCCATGACCACGACCGCTGCGCCGTAGCGCATGCAGGATTTCGCTTTGGCGATAAAGTCCGCTTCGCCTTCTTTTAAGCTGATGGAGTTAACCACGGCTTTGCCCTGAATGCAGCGCAGGCCTGCTTCAATCACTTCCCACTTTGAAGAGTCCACCATGATGGGGACTTTGGAAATATCCGGCTCGGAGGCGATGAGGTTCAGGAATAGTTTCATCGCATCTGCGGATTCCAGCATGCCTTCATCCATATTGATGTCGATGACCTGGGCGCCGTTTTCCACTTGATCGCGGGCCACATCAAGCGCTTCTTCGTAGCACTCCTCTTTAATCAGGCGCAGAAAGCGGCGGGAGCCGGTAACGTTGGTGCGTTCGCCTACGTTGACGAAACGGATTTCATCCGTGAGCGTAAAAGGCTCCAGTCCTGACAGGCGCAAGCGCGGAGTGATGTCGGGAATGGCGCGTGGCGCGTGTTTCTCGACGGCCTTTTTGATGGCGGCGATATGATCCGGCGTGGTGCCGCAGCAGCCGCCGATAATGTTCACAAAACCATCTTGGGCGAAGCCTTCCACAATCGCCGCCATCTCTTCCGGTGTTTGATCGTATTCGCCAAATTCGTTAGGCAGGCCGGCGTTGGGGTGGGCGCTGATATAAGTTGTGGCGCGGTTTGACAGTTCTTCCACGTAAGGACGCAGTGCGTCCGCGCCTAGCGCGCAGTTCAGGCCGATGCTGATCGGTCTTGAATGCGCCACGGAATTCCAGAACGCCTCTGCGGTCTGACCGGACAGCGTGCGTCCGGAAGCGTCCGTGATGGTGCCGGAAATCATGATCGGCAGCTCGACGCCGTGGTCGTCAAAATATTGCTGTACCGCGTAAATACAGGCCTTGGCGTTGAGCGTATCAAATATAGTCTCGATCAGGATAATGTCGCTGCCGCCGTCGACCAGGCCTTTGGTGGCTTCGTAATAGTTGTCCACCAGTGTCTGGAAATCCACATTACGATAACCGGGGTTGTTGACGTCCGGAGAGATGGAGGCCGTGCGGGACGTAGGACCTAACACGCCCGCGACGAAACGGGGAATGTCGGGCGTCTCTGCGGTTTTCTCGTCCGCCGCCGCGCGGGCGACCTGGGCGCTGGCGACATTCAGCTCGTAGACGATGTCTTCCAGACCGTACTCAGCCTGAGACACCCAGGTGGCGTTGAAGCTGTTGGTTTCAATAATGTCGGCGCCTGCGTCCAGATAGGCTTTGTGGATCGCCTGGATTATGTGCGGCTGGGTCAGGCAAAGCAGGTCATTATTGCCTTTGATATCGCGGTGGAAGTCTTTGAAGCGCTCGCCTCGATAATCGGCTTCCTCCAGTTTGTAGCGCTGAATCATGGTTCCCATGGCGCCATCCAGTATCAATATCCGTTTTTTCAGGGAGTCATTAAGGGCTTCTACTCGTTGGATCCGCGTCAGCATGTGAAAAACCTAGCCGTAGTCATTATGATTCTAAAGGGGGAAAATATTAGCAGATTAAGCCATAAGATGCCCTATTTGCCTAGGGCCAAGAAGCCTTTTGCAATGAAGTGAGGGCGATGTGGGGGTGGTGAAAATGCCCGCTTCGGCTAAATCCTACTAATTTGCTAAGGCTTTAACCAACGAGTCTTTTGCTCTACAATTCACAGCATCAATCACCTTTGGGGCTATATAGGAATGGTAACAGTCACAGAATCGGCTCGCGACTACCTCGCGCAATTACTGGAAAAGCAAAAAACCGAGGGCATGGGCGTGCGCATGTTCGTGACGCAGCCGGGCACCAAATATGCGGAAACCTGCCTGGCGTACTGTAAGCCGGAAGAGATCATAAAGGATGATGAAAAAGTCGAGTTTGACGCCTTTACTCTGTATTTGGATAAAAACAGTCTGCCATACCTTGAAGAAGCCTTAGTCGATTTCAACACCGAACGCATGGGCGGTCAGCTTACTATCAAAGCGCCCAACGCTAAAATGCCCAAGGTGGACGAAAGCTCTCCGCTGCCTGATCGTATCAATTACATCCTGTATACCGAAATTAACCCCGGATTAGCCTCTCATGGCGGCGAAGTGTCTCTGGTTGAAGTGGTTGACGATGTCGCCGTGCTTAAGTTCGGCGGCGGTTGTCAGGGATGTTCGGCGGTGGACTTCACCCTCAAGCAAGGCGTCGAGAAAACGCTGTTGTCGAAAATTCCAGAGCTGAAGGGCGTTCGCGACGCCACTGATCATACGGTTACAGACAACGCTTATTACTCTTAAGCGTATGGGCCAGGACAGGCCATAGAGAATAGACGAGAAAAGGGCGAAACAATGTTCGCCCTTTCTATATTTGTTTCGTTAGAATCTTTGTTTATCCCGCTTGCGCCACCATTCGGCGGCGATCTCCAGCGCTTCCTGCTGGGACTGACTATTCCCAATATATTTCAGCGCCAAGGCAAGCGTGCTGATCACTGCGGCTTCCGCATACTCATCTTCATCAACTCCACGCCACACATTAAGCATGTGCTCAATGGAGAGCGCTTCTGCTTTAAGATGGCGTTGCGCAAATAATGGCGGCCAGGTTTCCTCAAAGGTTTCGCCCTGGCGGCTGATATGGGCGATGCACTGAGCGTCCGGATTACGTTCGACTTCGCCGCCTTCGCCCTTGATAACGACGGCCGTGGGGTATTGCAGCAGATTGGCGCTGAGCTGATGAATGGGGTTGTAAGGAGGGTGGAAGATGCCCTGCATAACCAGCGATGCATGAAGTGGATTAAGCAGGCGCGCCATGGAATGCACAGGGGAGCGCAGGCCTAAAATTGAGCGCATCTGAATGATGTCGTGCAAACGCGGTGAAAAGCTTTGCAGTGGCATATACACGAAATAGTCTTTTTCAATAGCGCTTGCCGCCTCGCTCCAGTTTGCGGCTACAGGCAGTCCCAGGGTTTCCACTAGGGAGCGTGTATAAAGGCGACCCTGCGTGTGCCCCTCTGAACCATGCATAAAAATGCGGTAGCCGTTCTGACTGAGTAGCAGGGCGGAAAATAGAAACCAGGGTTGGTGGCGCTTTTTGCCTGCGTAGGAACTCCAGTCAATGTCTACTTTCAGCTTGGGAGCGTTGAATCTGGCTTGCGCCGCTTCCACAAACCCCGCCAGCTCCTCCGGCGTTTCCTCTTTTACCCGCAGCAGCATGAGAAAAGCGCCCAGCTGCAGGTCCAGTGTCTCGCCGTCCAGTATCATTCCCATGGCGGCGCGGGCTTCTTCGCGGGTTAATGAGCGAGAACCCTTTTTGCCTTTACCTAATGCTCTGATAAAAGGAGCGAAAGCATGTTCGTTGCTTTCTTTGGGAAACTTTTCATTCAGCATGGAATTTCCTTGTTTACAGGCAGTTGTTAGGCTTGGGGAGCCCTGCGATTTTGCATGCGATCTTGGCGGGGCCGCCAGGAAACAGTTTCATCAGATAAATGCTATTGCCTTTATCCTGGCCCAATTTGGCCCCAGTAGTTTTCACCAGAACGCGATTGACCGGGGACAGGCCGAATTCATCATAAAAATCCCGCACCACATCTATGATTTCCCAATGCTCGGGAGTCAGAGCGATATTCTCGTGTGCGGCGATTTCTTCCGCGATAGTGGGGCTCCAGTCGTTCAAGTTGACCAGGAAACCGTCTTTATCCAGGGGGAGGTCCTGTAACGTCATAGGGTAGCTTCCGCTTTTGTCCTGAGGTATGGCTTTAGAACCAGGAGACGCTGCGAGGGTGGCGCTCGGTCAGCTCGACGAACTGCGCGTAGTCCGCTATTGCAATGGCGTCCGCCGCGACAATGCCCCGCGCCGTCAAGTCTTCCTTTAGCGCATACACTTTGACGCCTGCATTAAGCAGCCCCTGTAACAGCGCGTTCTCTTTATGTTCCTTGGCCCATATTACGCCGTCCTCAATCAAAAGCAGACTGTCATCGGGTCCTGCCAAATCGGCGCAGGTCTTAAGCAGTTCGCGATTGCGAATGCCTTTATTGAATATATGTAACACCATGGCGTGTGATTTGTGATTTGTGATTATTGATGTAATGGTTGATTAAAGAAGACGACTCAAAAGCTGAAAATATGATCCGCCGCCGCCATTTTTTCTTTAATGGCGCTGAGCTGCAGAACTTCAACGGGCATGCTCAGTTCATCCGCGCTGAGGGCGAACTTTTCCAACGCCTCGGCGGAGACAAAGACTTTTTCTACGCCATAAATAGGCAAGGCTTTGAAGCCTTTCGTATGATTTTTCATCGCGATGGGGGTTGGATCGATGTTTTTCGATAATTGGAAAACGCCTTGTTCCAGAAAGACCACTTCCACCTCCTGATCGAAAACCGCCGCCGCCAGCACGGCGTCCAGTCCTTCCGCCCCGTACGCGTCGCCGAATGGAGGACGGGTGATCAGATATAACAAACGTTTTTTTGCTATCTCGCTCACGTTAGCCGGCTCCAAATGTGATGACGCGATCGGAATACAAGGCTGCATCCACGAGTTGTCCCAGTCCTGACAGCTCAAATTCGCTCTGTAGTGAATCGCCGCTGCGTTGATAGCGCTCGGCTTCTGAGGGCGTGATGACGCCGCGTTTGACGCTGGCGCCAATGCAGGCGACCAGGTCGAGGTTATGCTCGCGTTTGAGGGTCGCCCACTCAGCGGGAAGATAGGCGTCGTCCTGTGGCGCAATGCTGAGGGAAGACGCGTTCAGCACGCCATCATGGTAAAAGAAAATGCGGTATATGCTATGACCCCGCGCCAGAACCGCTTTGGCGAACTGGCAGGCGGAGTAGGGCGCCTGTGACGAAAAGGGGGCGCCGTAAACGACAATGGTGTATTTCATGACAAATAAAAAAGCCCGGTTAGACCGGGCTTATGTTAAACCTATTTAGGATCAATCGTCACCGCCGAACGCCAGGATCAGGTTCAGCAGGCTGATGAACAGGTTGTAGATGGACGCGTACAGAGAGACCGCCGCCAGGATGTAGTTGGTTTCGCCGCCATGAACGATAGCGCTGGTCTGATACAGAATCCCTGCGGACGCGAACAATACGATAGCGCCTGAGATCGCCAGAGAGAACGCACTGCTCTGGATGAAGAAGCTCATGATGATGCAGCCTACGATGACCCAGAAGCCTGCAACCAGGAAGCCAGCCAGGAAGCTGAAGTCTTTCTTGCTAATCAGGGCGTAAGCGGACAGACCGAAGAATACGAATGCGGTCAGACCCAGTGCGCTGGTTACCGCCTGTGCGGCTCCGCCTGCGATCAGCTGGCCAACGATAGGGCCGATTGTCAGGCCAAGCAGACCAGTAAACGTGAATGCTAACACCAAGCCCCAAACGCTGTTGGCGACTTTATGAATCAAGAAGCTGATCGCCAGTGCGCCGAAGAAAGCGCCGTAATGCATAATAGGGTTGAACTGCATGCTTGATGACAAGAATGCTGTGAAAGCGGAAAACGCCAGGGTCATGCCCAGCAGCCAGTAAGTGTTTTTCAAAACGTTGGCGGCGGTGGAAGAATCGACAGCTACGCCGTAGCCTTGCCTAAAGTCGGCGACGGCTGATTGATTGTTATAGTTTCTGTTATCCATGAACGTCTCCAGTTAAAAAAGCTAGTTGGTTTCTATATTAGTGATGGTAAGGGAAATTTCAATCTTTGCTGAGATTAAAAAAGATAAAATATTCGTTACAGAAAACCTTGCGCACCGGGCCCTTCAGTTAAACATGCAGCTTAGAGGTTGATACGTAAGAATATGTCGGTTGGCTTAACGCTAAATTGGGGTGTTTAGTCTGTTTAAGACTTGGCGATGAGAAACGTAATAAGGGAATGCTTGATCTATGCCCGCGGATGCGGAAAAGAAGTGGCGGTGAGCCAGGGATTCGAACCCCGGGTAGGCTATTAACCTACGGCGGTTTTCAAGACCGCTGCTTTCAACCACTCAGCCAGCTCACCGTTAAGAGTGCCTGTGTGACACGAGTCGTGCATAATACTCAAAAATTTTGGGGTGTCAACAGGTTTGCAGTTCGGGCACTAACAAATTATGTCAGCGCCCAACATTTAAGCATAATAAAGCCCAAACTGTCCCCTCAAAAAGGCGTGAAGCTCATTTCTTTCACCAATGAACTCTATACCTACCAGCTGTTTCTTCCACAGCTTGCGACGACTCCATTTTACGACTCCAGTTACTGGGCCGAAGAAACGAGTGGCGATTTCAACTCTAGTATTTTTATCTAAGCGCCTCCCACATTTGAGCATGATGCCATCCTTGGAAATGTTTTCCGCACCAGCCAGTATTTCGTTATCTCCCGACTTTAAGGATATGATTTGATTGAACCGTGCGCGGGGGTTTTTGCGCATTGCGGAGACTTGTTGGCGACGCATGGTGTCTTGAATTGCATAACTTACGATGCCACCAAGGAAAAAGCCTTTAAAGAGACCAATTAACCCCAATTTGGCGAGCAAGTAGTCTCGGTCGGTTATTAGCGTATTGATGCCCGCATGACTCAACTGAAAATCGATGAGTGGGCTATTCGGAGTGCCTGATGTATAGGCAAGATAAATGGCGATCTGGCAGGGAGCTAATAAGGCTCCCATCCCAAGAGCGTGTAGCCATGCAGAGCGTTTGACGTCGTCGGCATGTTGGTTGTTGGCATTTAAAGCGAGAATAACGCATAAGGACAGCACGGAAAAAGATAGGGCTAAGATGCCTCTGGCGTATTGGGCTCCGTTTCGATTGAGGTCGCTGGCGATATGAAAATAGAGAAAAGCGCTTATAGTAGCAGCCAGTATGGTGATTACATAAAGGCTCAAGCTTGGCTCAGCTTGCTTGGTCATTGTGCGCTCGCAGAATATTGCGATAAAGAGGGCGAAACAGAAACAGATGAAACTGCCGCTTGCCCACCTTAGATATCTGTCCCAGGTCAGCAGCCCTAGAACCTCTTGCAGCGCGAGCACAGAGATGCAGGATACCACTAATATTCCCAGTAGTGACAAAGCGATGGCTTCGGCAATTTTGATGTCGGTGGAGTCCCGGTAGCCAATATTGAACCCCAGGTTTTTAAATGCGTTGTATTGTGCTTGTTTGCTGGGGTAATGCTTAATCAAGCGTTTGCATAGGCACTCAATGAAATAGATAGATAACCGGTTTAGTTCTTCTTTATGATGTTGGGCATCTGTCTCGCCAGGCTCCAGAAATGGGATAATGGTGCTGAGTTCATGTAGGCGGGCCTCTTTGCCAGCCAAGTCGTCATGAAAGTATCCAGGACACTCATCTTTTACTATCATCAGAAGACAAAAGCATTCGATAAATCGCCAAGTTATCGCCCCTTGAATCTGGCTATGCTGACGGTGGTGGAGTATGTTCATCCAGAAGGTGGACTGCAATTCTTTTTTAGCGTTTCTAGCCGCTTCCAGTTGTAGCTCTTTGGCGACCCTCTCCAAATATCTTTTCGGTGGACGAAACCCGTTGTCCCGGTTAGTAATAGTGCGGGTAGCCTCTTGGACCGCTTTGGGAATGCGGGCCCACTCATGAAGTCTCTCGCGCCAGGCGTCTTCTACGGCCGCTACCTTTTTATTGCCAAGCAGTGTAATTAGCATAAAGGAATAAACTGTAATGCTATTTTCTCCAAGAACCTTTACCAGTGCATTTCCCCAGTCGGGTTCATGGACGTTGGAGGGGAAGATGCTGAGAAACTCTGGAAATTGATACAGCGTGGCGAGTAAGGTGATAAAAGTTAGAAGGTAAACGGAGCAGTAAAAGTAGTATCTGAATTTATCAATGTAATCCTCTGGCTTGCCCGAGAACAGGTTCAACTTGGCATAAGACCACGAATTGAAACGTGGGCCGATGAATAGAGTAAGAATTATTGCGCTGAAAAGAATATCCAAAACGACTTTTTTATCCATGGTGTAGTCCCCTTGTGGTAGTACGTAGTCGTAAATGGTTCTTCAAGGGCGGTGGAAGACATCATGCTACTGCTATGCGGCGGGGGGTGGTATCTCGCAAACTGGTTAAACGAAAGATTAGACTTTGTTGGTTATAGTGGGAGTAGTGATGCTTATGGAGAGGGACTGCCGTCCGAGCGGTGTTTTTTATTGATATTACACCCCGCATACTGTCTTCAAGTCCGTAATCTGATATCTTTCCAGCCCTTGTTTTATTCCGCGAAAGTACAGAGTCCATGAGCAAGCAGATTGTATTAACGGGTATCACCACTACCGGCATTCCTCACCTGGGTAACTATGCGGGCGCGATTCGTCCTGCTATTGAAGCCAGTAAGCAGGACGGGGTGCAGTCTTATTTCTTCCTGGCGGATTACCACGCCTTGATCAAGTGCCACGAGCCTGAGCGCGTCAGGGAATCCACCAAAGCCATCGCGGCGACTTGGCTTGCTTGCGGTCTGGACCCGGAAAAAGTGACGTTCTACCGTCAATCCGACATTCCGGAAATTCTTGAGTTGAACTGGTTGCTGACCAGCGTCACGGCGAAAGGCCTGATGAACCGCGCTCATGCCTATAAAGCCGCGGTGCAGGAAAATATCGAGAAAGGCGACGCTGATCCTGACAAGGGCGTGACCATGGGGCTGTTCAGCTACCCGGTGCTGATGTCTGCGGACATTCTGATGTTCAACGCGCACAAGGTGCCGGTCGGTAAGGATCAGGTGCAGCACTTGGAAATGTGTCGTGACATCGCGGCGCGCTTCAATCATATCTTCGGCGAGACATTCGTGTTGCCGGAAGTGGTGGTCAGTGAGGAGTCTATGGTGTTGCCTGGCCTGGACGGGCGCAAGATGAGCAAAAGCTACAACAACACCATTCCTTTGTTCGAGCCGGAAAAGAAATTCAGAAAGCTGATCAACAAAATCGTCACCAACTCGTTGGAGCCAGGTGAACCGAAAGAGACCGACGGCTGCAGCCTGTTTGCGATCTACTCCGCGTTCGCCAAACCGGAAGAAGTGGCGAATATGCGCAAGCAATATGCAGAAGGCATAGGTTGGGGCGAAACCAAGAAGCAGTTGTTCGAATACTTGAACGAGATCCTGGCCGATAAGCGTGAACGCTATAACGAACTGATGCAGGACCCCGCCTACATTGAAGCTACGCTGCAGCAAGGCGCGGAAAAGGCCAGAGAAAAGGCGGCGGTATTGCTGGCCAAGGCCAAGCAGGCGGTAGGCATCGGACCTATTCGATAGTTGTTTGACTCGACAGGCGGACGGAGACGGGAGTATGCGGACCTTTAGTTGGGGCGTTATAGCGCCGGGACGCATCGCTCAGCGCTTCGCCGCTTGCTTTGCCGCTATTGACGACGCCAGAGTGCTGGCGGTCGCCAGTTCAAATCGGGAGCGCGGCGACGCCTTCGCCCAGCGCTTTGGCTGCGAGCGGGTTTACGGGGACTACCGTGAACTGGCCCAAGACCCGGATATCGACGCCATCTATATCGCCAATCCCCATCGTTATCATTTAGAAACCGCGCTACTGTGCATAGACGCCGGTAAGCCGGTTCTGTGTGAAAAGCCGTTGACGGTCAGCGCCGGGCAGGCGCAGAGATTGATGGACGCGGCTTCCAACCGCAATGTGTTTCTGATGGAAGCTTTGTGGACGCGCTTCATCCCTGTTTGGCGTCAGGTTAAGCAGTGGGTGGACGCTGGCGCGATTGGCGATGTGGTTTTGATGGACTCCCGCTTTGGATATAAAGCAGAGCGAGTGAAAGGCGATCGCGTATTCGAACGGGATCTCGCCGGCGGGGCCTTGCTCGATATCGGTATTTACAACCTCTCTATGTCCCAGTTTGTCATGGGGCGCGATCCGGTTTCCTTTGTATGCGATGGCGTGGTGGGCGAAACCGGCGTGGACGAGCGGGTTTCCGCCATTCTCAATTACGGCGGTCCGGCCAGTCAGTTCACCTGTAACCTGCTGTCCAACACGGACAATGGTTTTCGGATATACGGTTCCAAAGGGCGCATCGAAATTCCCGCCGATTTTTGGGAAGCCTCCACCGCAACCTTGATCACTCATGACGGCGCTTGCGAAACCTTCGATGGACCGCTGTTGGCGAACGGGTTTGAGTATCAGGTCATGCACGCGATGGCGCGTATTCGCGCCGGCGAATTGCAGAGCGACGTGATCCCATGGCGCGACACACTGGCCACCCAAACTCTGATGGACGCCATCCTGGCTCGCTTGGGCGTGATCTATCCCTTTCTCGCTCAGCAATAAGCGTCAGCGACTAAACTTCCTGCAACTCATATCTTAATTGCCAGCTGGGTTATTTCAGCGCTTTTCGACGGCTGGATTATTGGCGGGCGGAATGATAAAAAGTCAATTTTCAACAACTTAAATACATTGCGACAGTACTGCGCGATGCTTGGAGTTGTTGGCATTTATGAATGCTAAGGAATTATTGCGTGCTGAAGGATATTAACGCTCATTTCAAACCGAAAGACTTTTGGCTGGCGACGTTGATCATGCTGGGCGCCATGCTTGCGTCATTGGTGATCACTCAGGTGTTGGCGCACCCCAATGTATTATTGGTGCTGTTTCTTGGCGTGCTCGCTGCAGGCGTCAAAACCAGCGTCTGGCCAGCCCTATGGAGCGCGCTGCTGGGCTTTTTCGCCTATAACTATTTTTTCACGCATCCCCATTACACGCTGAAGGTCACTCATTCCGAGGACCTGCTGACGATTATTTTCTTCCTGTTGGTGTCCACCATTAGCGGCAACCTCGCCGTGAGGTTGAAAGAGCAGGTCCTGGCGATTCGGGAGAGCAAGCGCGAAGTGGAGGATCTCCTGTCTCTGAGCAGTAAACTGAGTCTGGCGCCAGATCGCAGATCCATCATGGAGGTGGCGCTCAAGGAGATGGCGAAGCTGGTGAGCGCTCCAGTGTTGGCGTTTGAAAAAGGTCTGGTGGAACAGGGAAGCGCTCTGGATGCGAGGGGCGAGCCATTCGCTTTACCAGCGTCGGAGCTGGCGCTGGCCAGACGCATTTGGGAACAGTCGGCGTCGGATTCCTCCAGCGCACGGACTTCCCCTGAACAACCTTCCCAGTACAAGTGGCTGCCGGTGTGCTCGGAAATGGGCGTGCTGTGCCTGTTGGGCGTTCCAGATGGCGCATACAAAGCCCTGGATTGGGAACTCCACAATCGTATCAGCAATCTGACCCAGCAACTGAAACTGTCTCTGCTCAGGACCAAACTCAATGAGGAGTTGGAGGAGGTGCGTTTTCAGGCTGAAACCGAGCGCCTGCGCGCGGCGCTGCTTTCCTCTGTTTCCCATGATTTGAAAACCCCCTTGGCGGCCATGATCGGCTCCGCCGGCAGCCTGCTGCAATACCACGACCGCCTGTCTGATGAAGATCGTAAGGAGCTGATGGAGACAACATTGCAGGAAGCGGAGCGCCTGGATCGCTACATCCAGAATCTGCTGGATATGACCCGGCTGGGTTATGGCGCGTTGAAACTGCACCGGGACTGGACTTCACTGCACGATATCGTCGGCGCCGCGGTGAAGCGACTGGTGAACGAGCTCAAGCCGCTCAAGGTCAATATTGAGTTGGCTCCGGACATTCCTCTGCTTTATGTACACGCCGCCCTGCTGGAGCAGGCGTTGATCAATATCCTGGAGAACGCCGCCAAGTTTTCGCCGGAAGGCGGTCGAATAGACATCCTGGCCAGCGTGGAAAGTACGAGCCTGATCATTGATGTGATTGATCAAGGGCCGGGGATTCCGCCGGAAGAGCGGGAACAGGTGTTCAATATGTTTTATTCCGTCACCAAAGGCGATCGCAAGCCCAGCACGGGGCTGGGACTCGCCATTTGTCACGGCATGATCGGCGCCCATGGCGGTTCGGTGGAGGCGTTGGACGGCAAAGACGGGCGTGGCGCGGATATTCGCATCATCTTGCCGGTTGATCCGCAACCGGAGTCCGATCCAGACGGAGCCTTGGATGGCGATCCGGCGGAGGGCGCAGAGTAAGCTGTTTAGTCGCTCCCGGCTACCTGCGCCAGAAGTGCGGCAGAAAGATGGCCAGTAGCGTGAAGTATTCGAGGCGTCCCAGGATCATGGCGAAGGACAGCACCCAGGCGCCTGTGTCGCTGACGGGAGCGAAGTTGCTGCCTAACTCCGCAAACGCAGGTCCCAGCACGTTGAGGCATGCGGCCACGGCGGTGAAAGAAGACCAGAACTCCAATCCCGTCGCCATGAGCGCTAAAGTCAGTATCAGGGTGCTGCCCGCGGCGAAGCTCATGAAGGCGGCTGTCGCGCTGGTGACGTCGGCGCCGACGGAGCGCCCCTGATACTTCATGACGAATACGCCGCGGGGATGCACGATCCGCTTGAGTTCAAGGTTGATGGACTTGATGGAAATAATGTTGCGAATGATCTTGTTGCCCCCGGCGGTGGAGCCTGCGCAGCCTCCCAGATAGCCGGCGAAGACCAGCAGCATGGCGGCGACCTCCGGCCAGTCAGTGAAGCCGGCGGCGCCGAAACCCGTGCTGGTGATGAATGAGATCAGGTGGAAAGCGGAGTCGCTGAGCGCAGTGAGAGGGTCGTGATACTGCTGCGCTTTCAGCAACATGATGCACAGAAGCAAAGACAGGCCCGCCACAATCAGCAGGAAGGTGCGGGTTTCTTCGTCCTTGAGGTACACAAAGGGATTGCGGGCGCGAAATACCTTGAAATGCAAGCCGAAGCTGATAGCGCCCAGCAGCATGAACACATCGGAAACCGCCAGAATCAGATGGCTTTGGAAGTAGCCCATACTGGCGTCATGGGTGGAGAATCCGCCGGTGGAGACGGTGGTGAAGCTGTGTGCGACCGCATCGTAAAAACTCATGCCGGCGACGAAATAGGAGAGGGCGCACAGCAGGGTGATGGCGATATATACAATCCAAAGATAGTGCGCCGTATTGGCGACGCGAGGCGACAGCTTATCGTCTTTGACCGGTCCCGGCGTTTCCGCCTTCAACAGTTTCATGCCGCCCACGTTCAGCATGGGCAATACCGCCACCACAAATATCACCACTCCCAGGCCTCCCAGCCATTGCAGGAACTGTCGATATAACAGGAAGGTCTTGGGGAGGCTGTCCAGTCCGCTCAGAACCGTGGCGCCGGTGGTGGTGAGGGCGCTGATGGATTCAAAAACGCCATCCGTGAAACTGACGCCTGTGATGAGAATAATGGGGATCGCTCCCAGTACGCCGCTGCACATCCAGGTCAGACTGGCGAACAGCAATGAATCGCGATAGCCGATTTTGGTGAGATCGGATTTGCGGTAGCGGGACCAGAATAAATAGGACGCCGCCAGCATCGTCACCCCAGGGGCCATAAACGCCTGTTGCACGTTGTCGCGGAACAGCGCTACGGACAGTGCGCCAAAAATTAATTGCACCCCTCCCATTAAGGCGACCGGGAAGGTTAGGAGGTAGAGGGTGGCTCGTCTGTTGATCACGCTGTGGCGGAAACTGTCTGAAATAGCTTGAAAACCAAGTATTAAAGTTTATCAAGGCGCGGATTGTCAGGCCGTAAAAATTCCGTAAAAAAAGCCTGTTAGGGCCTATGTGGGCGGGCCGCTGATAGAAATTGTCACTAGAACATTAAATAATCGACGAAGACGGTCAGGTGAAAGCGTTCTCCTGAAGTGGGCGGTAGGCGGACGATGTGGCGACAAGGAAACAAGAGGGAGTTTATGTCTATGAATCAGTGTTATCTAAAATCGGGAGTGCGTCTGCTAGGTGCGGTGGCGTTGTGTTTATCCAGTACGTCTATGGCGCAGGAGGGAGCGATTGATCCAGCGCTCGCTGTGGCCACCCTGGGCGGCAAGGCGTTGCGGGGTGAATATGGCTTTGTCGGTCAGTTCTCGTGTGTGCAGACGCCATTGCAGCCTCCGCCTGCGACAGGGTTTGATCCGGAGCCTCCTCACAGCCTGCTGGTGGAAGGCGAGGCGGTTTCTGTAGCGGGCTATGGCGTGATGACGTTTTCTCCAACTGGGACAGTGGACTTAAGCGTCACTGGCTCGCTGATCGGTCTGGATCAAACCGCAACGGGAGATGCGCCTGTGACGGCCCGCATTGCTGGGAACTGTCCTGGAGGGCGTTATCAGGTGTTGGACAACCACCGCCTGTTCCTGGAATTTCCCAACTGTCAGGAGAGTGTCCCTGGCTTTAGCGCCAGCGGCGGGCCGTTGCGATTCGAAGGGTTAATGGCGCGGGACCGGCGTTGGATCAAACTGGCGATGGTGGATGGCGGCGTGCAAACCTACGACATTGCCATTCCCGGGTATCCTGAACTACAGAACCAACGCGCCTGCATACAAACCTTTGTTATGGACAGGATGTAATTTTGTCGATGGTTCTCTTCACAAGCTGAGGCGTTCGGGATCGTTGCCGAGAGGTGGGGATTCCGCATTCTTTTTACATTTTTTATTTTTATTTCAATAATTTGAGCTAAACTCAGCCACTAAGGTTGAGTTTTGCTGCGTATTTCCGAAACGCTGCGGCCGATTCTGAAAATCAGGTATGGCGACTCGGCCGCTGGATTTGATTCACCGCACAGACAGCGAATAACAAACAACAATATAGCCATCGTTTATGCTTTCGGGTTTAGGGAAACATTTTTGCAGGCTGTTTCTAATCCTGGCCGCTGTCCTGGGGACGTGGGAGCAGGCGTACGCCCGTTCCGAATACGAAATCAAAGCCGCGTACCTTTACAACTTCATTAAGTTCGTCACCTGGACTGACGCGGAGGCGACGGCTTCCGCCATCGATATCTGCGTCTATGGAGAGGACCCTTTCAAGGAAATCCTCCATCCGCTTAAGTCTCTGACCGCTCACGGAAAACCCATCAATCTGTTGTATCCCGACAAGGCGGCGGACGCCGCTGTCTGCGAAGTGCTGTTCATCAGTCGGGAAGAGAAGCGGCAGCTATCGACGATTCTCTCCCAGGTGGGGCGGAATGTTTTAACCGTAAGCGATATGAAGGATTTCGCCAGCTCCGACGGCATGATCGGGTTTGTGACCGTCGGCAATGTGATCCGGTTTGAAATAAATTTATCCAGCGCCCGCGAGGCCGGTCTCGACATCAGCTCCAAGCTGCTCGAACTGGCTCTGGACGTGATCAAGAAGTAGGTAGGTGCAGCAGAACATGAAATGGTCTCAGATGCCGATAAAGCACAAGCTGATCATGATGACGTTGTTCACCAGCGTGATCGGCATTGTGGTGGTCAGCCTGAGTTTCATCTGGTACGAAAACCTGACTTACAAAGACCAGCTGAAACAGGAAATGAACGTCATTGGCAAAATCCTGGCGGACCGCAGCAACGCCGCTCTGGTGTTCAGCGACACGGCGCAATTGCAGGATAACGTCAACAGCCTGAAGTTGCGTCAGTCTATCGAACTGTCCTGTATCTATGACGCCATGGGGGCGCCGCTGAGCAGTTTCTCCCGGCGGCAGGACTTGCAATGTCCCCTGGCGCCCGCCGCCCATGAAGGGGAGTTCACCAGCAGCTATTTTCATCTGACCCAGGCCATCGAGCTGGATGGCGAAAGCATCGGCAAACTGTATATCCGCTCTTCTTTGCAGGAGTTAGTGGGGCATTTACAAAACTATATCGCTACCGCCGCGATTGTGTCCGCACTGGTGGTGATGGCGTTGTTGCTGGTGTCCAGCATGCTGCAGCGCATCATCTCCACGCCGCTGGTGCATTTGACGGAAACCGCCACCCGCATCGCCAGAGTGAAGGATTACAGTCTGCGGGCGGAACAGGAAAGTGAGGACGAAATCGGACAGTTGGTGGTGGCTTTTAACTCCATGCTGGACACCATTGAAGAGCAGAACGCGCAGATTCTGCATAATTACGAGAACCTGGAGAAAATCGTGGCGCAGAGAACGGCGGAGCTGCGTTCCGCTAACAAAGAGCTGGAGGCGTTCAGCTACTCGGTCTCCCACGATTTGCGTCAGCCCCTGCGCGCCATCGACGGTTTCAGCGACGCGCTGCTGGAGGACTGTTCGGATCAGCTTGACGAAGTCGCCATGGATTACCTCAACCGTGTGCGCGCCGCCAGTCAGCGCATGGGGCGTCTGATCGACAGCATGCTTACTTTGTCCCGGGTGACCCGTTATAAGGTGGAGAGCAAAGAGGTGAATCTGAGCAACCTGGCGGCGACTATCTTTGAAGCCTTGCAGGCGGATCAACCCGAACGGCATGTAGAAGCGGTCATTCAACCGGGCTTAATGACTCAGGGGGATGAGAATCTGCTTGGCGTGGCGCTTTCCAATCTGATTGGCAACGCCTGGAAATATTCCTCGAAACTTTCCCACGCGAGAATTGAATTCGGAGCCATTGACAAAGACGGCGAGCGGATATTTTATGTCAAAGACAATGGCGCGGGGTTTGATATGAAGTATGCGGACAAGCTGTTCGTGGCGTTTAACCGGTTGCACTCCCCAGCGGAGTTTGAGGGCAGCGGCATCGGGCTGGCGACGGTGTCCCGTGTGATAAGCCGTCATGGCGGTCGGATATGGGCGGAATCTCAACCCGGAGAAGGCAGCGTCTTCTACTTCACATTGAATGATGCGGCGGTGGATGCGCACGAGACTGGGGCGCGCTGAATTGTCAGCGTGTAAATTTGTATAAACTAAAATAATAGGCCTAGACTTGGTTAGTGGACTGAGAGAATCGCTGATGCAACAGTGCATGATATTACTGGTTGAGGATAACCCTGATGATGAGGCGTTGGCGTTAAGAGCATTAAAGAAAGCTAACCCGAAAACACAGGTGGTGGTGGCGCGGGATGGCCAGCAGGCCCTGGATTTTGTGTTTGGTGAAGGAGACTATCAGGGACGCAACGTCGCTGAGCAGCCTGTAGTGATTTTTCTCGACATGAAGTTACCCAAGCTGAATGGATTGGATGTGCTGAGAAATATTCGGAACGACCAAAGGACCTGTTTGTTGCCAGTCGTGATTCTGACCTCGTCGGATGAGTCCAGCGACATCAAGGAAGCCTATCGCCTGGGCGCGAACAGCTATATCAACAAGCCCGTTAACTTTACCGAGTTTTCCCGTCAGATGAACCTGATGGGAGAATACTGGTTGGACATCAATCGGCCTCCGTTATGCAAGCTTCAGTGACCGGAGCGACTATGCGACAGGGTTTGCGTCTTCTGGTGGTGGATGATTCGGAAGACGACGCCATCCTGTTGATCAGGGAGTTGCGCAAAGGCGGCATGCTGCCCAACTATACCCGCGTGGACAATGAGCATGACATGCGCAAGATGCTCAGCGCTCAGCAGTGGGACATCATCATCACCGATCACAATATGCCCGGATTCTCCTCCGAAGAAGCCCTGGCGGTCGTGCGCGAGGCGGAGCTGGACGTGCCTGTGATCATCGTTTCCGGCACCATTGGCGAAGATGTCGCCGTGCGGGCGATGAAAGCCGGGGCCCATGACTACATCATGAAGGACAACCTGGCGCGCCTGCTGCCGGCTATCCAACGGGAGCTGAAAGAGGCCACGGTTCGCGACGCCCGCAAACGCGCGGAACGTACGCTGCATCATATGGCTTACCACGACAGCCTGACTGATCTGGTGAACCGTCGTGAATTCGAACGCCGTCTGAAAAGCGCGCTCAACAGCAGCAAAGAGCGCGGCCTGACTCACATGCTGCTGTACCTGGATCTGGATCAGTTCAAGATCATCAACGACACCTGTGGACACGTCGCCGGGGACGAACTGCTCAAGCAATTGGCCATACTGCTGTCCAAACATATTCGCGAAAGCGATACGCTGGCCCGTTTGGGCGGCGATGAATTCGGAATACTTTTGGAGAGTTGTGCGGAGCGCCGCGCCATTCAACTGGCGCAAGAGCTGAACAGTGAAGTGCGGAACTTTCGCTTCGTCTGGCAGCAGAAGCCGTTCACCATCAGTTTGAGTATCGGCATTGTCGCCGTCACCAGCGAATACGGTTCCGGCGCGGAGATTCTCAGTCACGCCGACATCGCGTGTTACGCCGCCAAGGACAAGGGGCGCAATACGATTCAGGTATATCAAAGCGATGACGTGGAAATGATGCGTCGTCGCACGGAAATGCAGTGGATCAGCCGTATCCGTATCGCGCTGGAGGAAAATCGTTTTTTCCTGTATCAACAGCCCATGGAGCGCATTGGCCCGGATCGTGGCGCGGGCTTGCATACCGAGTTTCTATTACGTTTGCGGGAAGGCGACGAGGTCATTCCGCCGGGCGCTTTTATTCCCGCCGCTGAACGTTACAGCCTGATGCCGCTGATTGACCGCAGGGTTATCGAGTTAGTGTTCCAGTACCTCGCCGAAAGCGGCAAAGGGATGGCGGACAAAGGCGCCTATTTCATCAATCTGTCAGGCGCCTCGTTAAGCGATGACAAGGTGTTCGAAGATATTCGTAAAAATCTCAGAAAATACAAAATCCGCCCGGAGCGAATCTGCTTTGAGATAACGGAGACCGCCGCCATCGCCCACTTAGCGGAAACCGTGGAGTTTATCCGTGAGATCAGGGAAGAGGGCTTCAAGTTCGCGTTGGATGACTTCGGCTGCGGCATGAGTTCCTTCTCCTATTTAAAAACCATTCCGGTGGATTATCTGAAAATTGACGGCAGCTTTGTGCGCAACATGCTGTCCGATCCGATTGACGTGGGGATCGTCGAAGCCTGCAACCGTATTGGACATGCGGCGGGACTGACGACCATCGCCGAGTTTGTGGAAAACGAGCAGATTAAGGAAAAATTGATCGAAATAGGCGTGGACTATGCGCAAGGTTTCGCTGTCAGTAAACCCAAGCCGTTGTAATTAATAAAATTTTCTCCGCCATCTTTTCGCACAGATTAAATCCTGCTGCTATGCTTAGCTAAGACGCGCCCGGCTGGCTGTAGCTTATGGTCGAGGCGTTATTCCGTCCGCAGCAATCAAACGCGATACGACTCATATGATTACAACAACTAGAAGGTTTTGCGCGTTAAGTCTGGCTCTCGCCGCCTCGGCAGGGTACGCCACAGACGATAATCTCTTTGAAGACAGCCTCTGGGCGCTATCCCCCGAAGAACTGGGACAAATCCGCGTCACCAGCATCGCCTCGGGCACCATCACCCCTTTGGACAAGGCCGCCGCCGTCACCACGGTCATCACCGCGGAAGACATCGCGGCTATGGGGGCGACGGATATCGATGAAGTGTTGGAGACGGTGCCGGGTTTGCATGTCGGTAGGTCTTTTCAAGCCTATTTTCCGCTTTATACATTTCGAGGCATATCCGGGTCGGATTACAACCCTCAGGCGCTATTGTTGATTAACGGCTCCCCGCTCACCACCCTGGCTTTCGGAAATCGCTACACCATATGGGGCGGAATGCCGGTCAAGTCCATCAGTCGCATTGAAGTAATCAGAGGTCCGGGCTCCGCTTTATACGGCGCCGACGCCTTTGCGGGAGTCATTAACGTCATTACAAAAACCGCCAGCGAAATGGAAGGAACACTGACGGGAACGCGCGTAGGCAGTTTTGATACTTATTCCGCATGGATGCTGCATGGGGATCGCATTGGCGATCTTGAGCTGGGCGTCACCTTTGAGTATATGGATACAAGGGGGCAGAAAGAGGAAGTAAAAGAAGACTTTATGGCATTGCTGGCGCCTGATGACTCTCTGGCTCCGGGGGAAGTCAATCTGGGACGCCGCCAGGCGGAACTCCACATGGATATGGCATACAAGGAGGTAACGGTCAGAGTAGGTTACCAGGGGCGTTACGGCGTTGAAACGGGCGCAGGCGTCGCGCAGGCGCTGGACCCTGAAGGCGAATACGCCAGCGATCGCCTGACCTTGGAGTTTCTGCATACCAATCAGGACTGGTTTGAAAACTGGGAAATCTCCACTCAGCTGACCTATTTCTTCGGCAGACAGAAGCCCACCGAAACCTCTGTAATTTTCCCTTCCACTTTCGGCGGGGCCTTCCCGGACAGGGTATTGGCCGAGCCAGGCTATAAAGAAGAGCACGCAAGAATTCAGTTGTCCTCTATTTTCAGAGGCTGGAAAGATCATCGTATCCGCATGGGCATAGGCTATTTCTGGGGCGATCTCTACGAAACGACGGAAAAGAAAAACTTTCTTTTCGGTTCTCGAGGGATAGAACCAAATCCAGGTGGATTTGAAGACTTTTCGGACAGTAATAACGTGTGGCTTCCCGAGAAAGATCGGACCAGCTATTTCATATTTCTGCAGGACGAATGGCAGTTCACTCAGAATTGGCAACTGACGTCTGGCGTCAGATATGACCACTATTCCGATTTTGGCGATACCGTCAACCCAAGGATAGCCTTGGTCTGGGCGTCTACGGATACCCTTACCACCAAGCTGCTTTATGGGCGCGCTTTCCGCGCGCCGTCCTTCGTAGAGCTGTATGCAATCTCTAATCCTGTCACTTTGGGCAATCCTGATTTAGATCCTGAAACCATAGATAGTTATGAGTTTGCCGTCAGCTATCAACCTACCGCAAAACTGCAATACAGTGGAAACTTGTTTTACTACAAGATTGAAGACTTCATTAACTTCGAAGGTGGAAAATTAGCTAATTCCAATAGCCGTAAAGGGCGAGGCTGGGAGTTTGAAGTCAGTTACGCTGTTTCCGACGAGCTGAAAATGACGGCGAACTACGCCTACCAGCGCGCTACAGATGAAGAAACAGGCAAAGACGTGGGGGATGCGCCGAACTACCAGGCCTATGGGCGTATTGATTACAAGATTGTCCCCAACACGAGCGTATCCACCCAGATTAACTGGATTGGCGAACAGAAGAGGGCGGATGGAGACGGTAGAGATCCTGTCTCTGATTACGCCACGGTGGACTTCACTGTGAGACGCAAGACATTGGAGGATCGGCTGGAGATGGCGCTTTCCATCCGCAATGTGTTTGATCGGGAAGCCTACGCGCCCAGCACCTCCCGGCCAATGGTGGCGATTCCAGGAGACCTGCCCCTGGAGGGGCGCAGCCTGTATGGAGAGGTCTCCTATCGATTTTAGGAAAGAAAGGATTATTGGGCGGTATAGCCGCCATCAATAGAAATTGTCTGTCCGTTTAAATAAGACGCGGAATCCGACAGCATCCAACATACCGCTTCTGCGACTTCCTGTTGCGTACCCAGACGTCCCTGCGGGTGCAGAGATTGAGCGAAAGCCATGACCTCGGGATTGCTCAAAGCCTGCTCGTTGCCGGGAGTGGGAATCCAGCCGGGACATATCGCATTGATGCGAATATTGCGCGCGGCGTATTCTAGAGACGCGGCTTTTGTAAGACCAATGATGGCGTGCTTGGAGGCGACATACGCCGCCAATCCCATGCCCGTGCCTACCAGGCCATAAATGGACGACATATTTACAATCGCCCCGGACTTATTGCTTAACAGGGCCGGGATCTGGTGTTTCATGCACAACCAGGCGCCTTTGGTATTGATGCTGAAGACTCTGTCCCATTCCTGTTCGGACAACTCTGTCAACGGTCCGACGGGTTCCGCCGCTCCCGCATTGTTAAAAGCGCCGTCCAACTTACCGAACGTCTCAATAATTTGAGCGAGCGCGTTTTTGATATCGCTTTCCGAAGAAACGTCCGCGGGGATGCTGATGGCCTGTCCCCCGGCTTCAGTGATATGTCGCACCGTGTCTTCGGACTCTCTCGATCTGCGTGCGATAACCGCTACTTTGGCGCCGTAGTTCGCCAGCTTGATTGCCGTTGTCCTTCCGATACCGGAACTGGCGCCCGTGACCATCACCACTTTTCCATCCAGCTTCATGGAGTAACCCTCTTAAATGTATAAATGAGTCTATTTGCGTCTAATGGAGGTTGGCCTCACCAACTACGCCTCTCCGGCCCGGAATACTGAATGGACTCACAGCGCATGGGGAAAACGCTGCCCTCGGGCTTGGCCGCGCCGTCGAGATAGCAGGGGACCATGCCGGCGATAAAGCAGGGCGTCAGATAAAGCTGGTACTCCTCCGGCGACATGCCGAAATCCGCGCCGATGGCTGCAGCCAGGGCGGCGACGTTGATCGTCAGGCGCTTGTTCTTTTTGAGATAATGGTAGATCTCCAGCGCCAGAGTGAAGTGAGGGCCATCAGCGAAGCCCAGGTCACGGGCCTTTTTGACCAGATGCAATACGCGTTCATCCAGACGCGCCAAGGGGCGGCCGTAGCCGTAGATGACGCGGTATTTTTTCAACGCAGCGTTGATCAGGCCCGATAGTTCCTCGCCGGCGTCCAGGGCTTTGCGGGTGCGCTGCAGAAAGTCGATGGCGCGGCGGTCCGGTCTTCTGCCGTAAATGGACGCTTCGGAAATGGACAGTCCGCTCATCAAAGATAGCGACGGCGTGCTGCGCACGTTGCCAGCCAGTTCTGCGACATGGTTGGGCCAGATGCTCGGGTCCGGGTAGCTGGTGCATACCCAGATGTAATTCAGCATGCGCATCTGTTCCGGTGTGTAGAATTTGCCGGTGATGGAGTAGAGATAAAGTGAAAACCAGTCGCGCTCACTTAACTCCTGATGCAGGTCTTTACCGCGAAACACCACTCGTTCGCACAAAAACGCTTTGCCCATCGCGGTTTCGTGGGCGGTTTCCTGTTGGCGCAGATGTTTGTTGCTCATAGCCCAAGCTCCTCTGCATTGGGTAGTTCGAAGGGGCCGGGGTCATCCGTCAACTGGATGTGCTCTCCGTAGAAGGGGAACATTTTCCAACCCAGATCTCGTTGCTCAATGGCGTGTGCGGCGGCGCCGGGTAAACGCAGCATCAAGTACAACATGACCGCGGCGTGCTCGTTCATAGCCAGATCGTGCAATGCTGCGGCGGCCACACCGGACAGTGACAGCGGCGCGTCTGCGGCGGCTTCCAGTTCCTGGCGATGTTGCGCAAGCCAGCGTACGGTAATAGCGCAAGGAATTTCCGCCAGCGCTTCCAGCACCTGACGCACTGGCTTTGGACAGCTCTCGCCGTTGGGATCGAAACCGGGGGCGTGCTCCATGGGCCGCCATATATCCTCCCGTGTATCGCTGACCGGGGAGGGGAGGCGGGCTCGCCATTGCGCCATATCGGTTCCGCATTCCCGCCAAAGCTGCATCAAAATGTAGACTTCATGTCCGCCGCCATACTGGCCCGCACCGACGGCCAGGGACGCCATCAGCGAAGCGGCGTGCGGACAGCCGCCAACGCCGCCGTTCATCGCCGCGCGCACGCTGGCCTCGCGGGGACCTGGGTTGGCGAGGGCGATCGCCAGTTTTTCCAGTAATCGCGCCTGATCCGTGTTGGGTTTTTCGCCTCTGAACAACAGATACAGGTATTCGAACCAGCTCGCCCTGGTCAGGATGTCGCCGTAGACATCGTAGCCGTAGCAAAGGGCGGAGTGCGCGGCGAAAGGGTTGTCGGCTTCTGGTTCTTCAGACCAGACTTTCGTCTGGTATCCGTACTTGCTGCTCATGATTGCCTCCTGTCAGAACTTTGGTGCGTTGGCGCATGGGGGGAACTTGCTCGCTGTCGACGACCACATCCAGAACGAATGGGCCGGGTTTGGAGAAAAGGCTGTCGACGCCGATGTCATCCAGCTCTTTGAGCCGGGTGATGCGTTGCGAGGGTAAGCCCGCCGCTTTGGCCATGGCGGCGAAATCCACCTGCGGCAGTCGATTGGCGATATCCTCCGCCCGGCCCAGACGTTGGCCGTGTTTGATCATACCCAGGTGGCTGTCGTTCAGAACGATGAACAGAATGTTCAAATCCAGCTCCCGCGCGACAGTGATCTCCTGACCGCTCATCAGCATGCTGCCGTCGCCGGTGAAACAAATGACAGGCGTATCCGGTCTGGCGAGCGCCATGCCGACCGCGGCTCCGATAGCCCAGCCCATGGTCGCGAATCCCATGCCTATGTGGAACAGTTTAGTCGAATCTGACAAGGGCGGATTGGTGCGCCAGTAATGCACGCCCCACAGGAAACTATTGCCGGTATCCATCAATACGGGTGTGTTGCGAGGGCAAGCCTGGCTTAGCGCCCAATACAGCGCCTGCGGTTTGACAGGCGCTTCCACGTCAAGGCAGGCTTCTTTGTCTGCGTATTTGACGTGTTTGGGGAAGCCGTCAGCGCCGGGCAAGTACTTCTGTTTACGCGGCGCTGCATGTTTCAGGTATTTTGCGAAGGGCTCCAGCAGTAAACGTGGCGAGCCCAGTATCGACAGCCTCGACATGACCGAACGACTGAGATGGTCGGGGTTGCCGGACAAGTGGATCAAGCGATTGGAGAAGATCGCGTTGGGGTCCCAGCCGCCGGTCGTGACTTCATCCAGCGCGGAGCCAATGACGATGACGCGCTCCGCATTGTCGGGATGCAAGGCGTCGCGAGCGCTCTCATGCCCGCCAAGACCGAAAACGCCTCTATATAAAGGATGATATTCCGACACCAGTCCTTTGCCCATGGGCGTAGTGACGATCAACCAGTTGCGGGATTCCGCCAGGGCGAGCAGGGGCTCCATGGCGCCTGCGCAGCCTTCTCCTATTACCAGAGTGGCCTTCTGCACATAGGCGAGTTCTTTCAGTAATCGATGCACGGACTCGGCGCTGGGCACGACTTCATGGTTTATAAACGCACGCATGTTTAAGTTGCCCGCCGGATCGGGAGATTTCGCGCGCATAATGTCCAGAGGAACGCTCAAATGCACCGGGCCTGGCTGGTTACTGAGCGCGTAGCCAATGGCCATCAACAGCTTGTGCTCCAACTGGGCGGGATGCGACACCAGGGTGTTGAAACGGGTGCAGCTATCAAAGATGCTGACGGTGTTGATGCCTGTGCAGGAGCCTTCCTGAAAAGCGCCTAAACCGAAACGCTCGATAGACGGCTGCGCGGTTATCACCAGCATGGGGATGCCGTCGGCATAGGCGTTGGCCACGCCGGTCAGCAGGTTGGTGGCGCCAGGGCCTGAAGTGGAAATGCACACCCCAAGTTTGCCTGTCGCTCTTGCATACCCGTCCGCCATGAAGGCCGCTCCGGATTCGTGTCTCGCCAACACCGCCTTTGGTCCGCCCCGGCGCTCGCTGCGGGCGAGGGCGTTATAAAGTGGTTCAATACTGCCTCCTGGCACACCGAATACGTACTTCACTCCCAATCGTTCCAGATAGTGGAGTATCAAATCACCATTCTCGATCATGCTTTGATACCTTTTCGGACATGTATAAATTTTGAGCGCGAATTCTTGGGTAAGATGACCGGAAAAGATAGGGTCTAAATGTAAAGCATTGAAAAACAAGAAGAATACGGACTAGTCTCATCGGACGATTGTTGCTTTTTTGGAGAAAAATGGCCCCATATAGATAAAATGTAATTACTTTTCGGTCTGGGCCATAGGAAACATGGAGCAACACTGACGTTAAGATGAGGGCAAGCGCTGGGGGAACGCCCTCACACGGAGGGCGACTCCCAGCTACGCCTTATCGCTAACCTACCAGGGGTTTTATGTGAACCAGAAGTGGCGCTTGGGTATGACATGAACAAAAATCGCCAGCGGCCGTGAGAAGATCTCAAGCTTTGGGACAACAAATGATGGATTTTTTAGAGGCAGGCTGGTGTCGACACCTAGCCAACGCTTTGAGGGTGGAAAAAATTGCGTTGATACTTTGCCGAATTTTGGTTGAGCGAAATAAATTTCGAAACGCTGTAACAGGCTGATTTATAAGGATAAATTTGGTGCCCGGGGCCGGGGTCGAACCGGCACGGTATCAAATACCGAGGGATTTTAAGTCCCTTGCGTCTACCAATTTCGCCACCCGGGCGAGGGAGGCATTTGCCGGAGAAAACATGGAGGCGCGGGTCGGAATCGAACCGGCGTACACGGAGTTGCAGTCCGCTGCATGACCACTCTGCCACCGCGCCTATAATCAAGACTTCTAGAGCTAAAAACCCCGAGCTTGTCGGGGTTTCGGAAATCTTGGAGCGGGAAACGAGACTCGAACTCGCGACCCCAACCTTGGCAAGGTTGTGCTCTACCAACTGAGCTATTCCCGCATATCACTCTTGAGCAGTGAGCTTTTCGCGCCTCTCTGCTGGAGTGGCGCTTAGTTTACGTTTTTAGCCGAACCTGTCAAGCCTGAACCTGCAATGTATTTAAAGAAAAATAAGAAAAAATGAATTTATGGATATTTCCCGTCCAGATAGTCCATTTTTTGGGCCAGCTCACAGTATCCCAAACCCCATCGGACACTTTTCTAAGAACGTGTTCACGATCTTCTGAGTAACAAGACCAAGAACGCCAAATGGACGAACTGCAGACTGGTGTTAGGCCAGCGCGGCGGCTAGCCGCGGGAGACAGGGCCTGACATGTGCAGGCCCTGTCGGCGCAGACAAATAGAAGGAAGCTATTTGTCTGCCTGATTAATAATAACCCTGATGAATGGTGCAAAGTTGTCTCGTGCTTTGGTCATCGTTTCCCCCGGTTGGCCGGAGAGCTCGGACAGTTGGAACGAGCGGTCTTGGATTCAACCAATAAGTGCAGCACTTATTGGTTAAGTAACTATCTCATAACCCCCACTTGAATTTTTTAACCTTTGCCGGTTCACTGAGGCGCCACTTCTCTGATAAGGAAACGTCATGTCACAAAAGGACTCAAGCGCCCCGTCCAGTAAATCGAAACCCTGGACACTCTATGGGAAGTACCGGACGAGCTATGGCTACGAATCGAACCCATTTTAAAAGAAGACTGGCAACCCAGCGCCAAGGGTGGCCGCCCCATCGGCAACTGGAGGGGCTATTTGAACGGGATTATTTTTCGGATGCGTTCAGGCTGTCAGTGGAACCAGTTGCCCCGCCGATTTGGGGATGACGCCACGGTCCATCGCTGGTTTCAGCGCTGGAGTAAAAACGGCGTGATGGAGAAGATCTGGGCGAGTCTATTGCGAGACTGCCAGGAACTGGAAGGGGTGGACTGGGAATGGCAAAGTGCGGACGGCTGGCTGGGGAAAGCCCGCTTTGGGGGGGGAGAATGTGGGGCCGAACCCGACAGACCGAGGCAAGAAGGGAACCAAGAAAAGCCTGCTGGTGGAAGCCGAGGGAGGCCCCTTGGGACTCGTCATCGCCGGAGCCAATGTCAACGACCATAAGCTGCTGGAAGCGACGCTGGAGTCGATTGTGGTAGAGCGTCCGGCTCCAACGGTGGAGGCGCGGCAGCATTTATGCCTGGATAAGGGGTATGACAATGTGGCGAGCGAAGACGTGGCAGCCCGGCATGACTACATACCGCATATCTGCCGAATTGGCGAGGAGGCGCAGCCAGCGGACCGTCATCCAAGTGGAAAGCCCCGGCGTTGGGTAGTGGAGCGCACGTTTGGTTGGCTGTCTAAGTGCCGTGCGTTACTGATTCGCTATGACAAAAAGGACAGCAACTATCTGGGATTGCTGCAATTGGCATGTGGTCTGTTATGGTTTCGGCGGATGTGGCGGCTACAGGGGCGTCAATGAGGTTATGAGATAGTTACTAAGTCTGGCGTTGCCTGGGTCGATGCAGCCCTATTGCATCTAAGGCGCCACTAACAGAAATGCACTCACTTTAAAATGAGTGGCTAAATTAGCTTCGTTAGCAGGTTGGCGACAATCTCTGCATAACCTGCAACATTTCTAATTTTATCTGCTTTCTCCTGATTGGATGCTGAGGTATCGTTCACAATTTGAATTAACTCTGCAAACCGCTTATGTTCAATACCGTCGGGGATAATTTCAGCTATTTCCTCATTAGTAAGTCTTACGACTTTGGATGCTTTGTTGCAAAAATCAGACAATGATTCCTGCGATGCGGTTTCTATTATATCATTTAATGATTTTTTCATGATGATTGTATCCAATTTGTTGTGGTTGTGGTTGTGGTTGTGGTTGTGGTTGTGGTTGTGGTTGTGGTTGTGGTTTGTGCTATTTCTATGAAGTGATATTACTCCTGTGTAATGTTGATCGGGGAGAGGGGGGAAGTTAGGTTTTTAAGTATGTTTAGGCTGTTGTATTCGATTTTTGCTTGTGAAGATAGAATCTTGGTAATAGCAGTGCTGGCTTCGGAAATTAACTTGAAGTGTTCATCTAACGATTTTTTTGATGCCTCTCTTTGGTTGACTATCTCGGATTTTTTTATATTGCTCGAATCATGTATTGATTTTATGCCATCGTAGAATGATTCTAATTCTTGATGGCCGAAGCTTTGCAATGGATTGGTTTCTAGTTCTGAAGATACTAATGCTATATAACTTCTTATGGAGGAGTTTTCTATTTCCTCTATTTTTTCTATCTTTGAGTTGAAGAATGAATCTGTTAAAGATTTATTTATGTCGTGTATTACTCCAACTTCTTTTAATATTTCTTGATTTAGCGTTATGGCCTCTTCTGGTATGCTTGAACAACTTAAAGGGGTTAACGAAAATGCGCTAATCAGAAGTGCTATTTGTGCTTTTCTCATATGTTTAACCTTGTGGTATTGAGGAGGGTATAATATGGTCTGAATAAATTTTTGATATGTCTGAACTAACAATTATTACTTTCATTCCATGTCCTTTAGCTATTTTGCACACCAAGTCAATTGATGGCGCCATCCTTCCGTTTTCAATTCTTTGAATTGTCGAAGTGCTAACCCCTATTTCTAGAGCTAGTTTCTCTTGAGATATATTATTTATGTATCTAATTCTTCTGCAGCTATGGCCAAATTCTTCTGAGCTGCATACCTCTATAAAGTTAATGACGTTGTCCATCGCTCAATCTCTTTCCCTATGTGACTAAGCTGGATCTTATATGTCGGATAAAATACTTTGAAAAGCAGATACGCTATTGACTTTGCGTTGAGGTTTTGCTTTTGGTCTGTTGCTCACATTTGAATTCGGAAATTGAATTATGAGCATGACTAAGATTTTTAAGGCGGATATGCTGTGGTTGGAAAAAAAATCCTGATTATTATTGGAATCGTTAGCACGGATACTGGCTAACAAAAACTCCTCAATATATTTGATGAGGATTATTTAACTAATTTAAATGGTGAATAATATGCCTGATTTAGATCTTGGCCTTGCGACAGACTGGGATGAAGGAGATACTCATGGACGAGTCAGACTGCGTCAAAATCAGAAATATCCGAGTAGTCCGAAAAAGGATGTTTTGATTAGCTCGCCGGTGAGCATTGAGCTGTGCGTGAATACGAACTATTCCACCAGTCAAGAAGCCGACAAGATTTTCTTTACCACTCATTATGGGTGTATGAAGAAAGTTATCGGTGTCCTTGATTCTCAGGGAAATCTGAGCATTTCCGGCCGGCTGATGGAGATGCAGAACAATCTTTCATACGATTGATTCGGTAGAATCTACTTTGTAGAAAGATAGAGTCGCAGCCTGCGATAGTAATATAATTTTGTCGTAGGCTGCGGTTTATTAAAAACTCTCGTCCTGTTGGTTTTAATATGGTTTCTAAGTCATCAAAAGTTAATGATACTGAATTTACTAACAAAGCTTTAGGTTATATGCCTCGTTGGGCATGGGCATTCTGTTCTATATTGTTAGCGCTTAGTTTTTCAATTAGACAGATTGGCTTGGATGTAACTACACCATTTAATAGGATTATGACAGCTTACGCCATTAGAATAGAGCAGCAGCAAAAATGTAGCAATGAGATAGATTATTCAGAAGTTATAAAGAGAATAGTCGAACTTGAGAAGTACTCCCATAAGCCAAGTCATAATAAGTAGTCCTGTCCAGCTTATATAAAATAGGAGTGTAGGCTGCGGTCCAGGCAAATCGCACTATGTGGCTGCAAAACAGCCAGCCCCGATAGAGCCTTTTTTAAGTAACCGTGGTCCCAGCCGGCACGTAGCCTCTTAGTTTTTATCCCGCCTTTGTCCGTCTTCTCATTCTTCAGTAAATTCAACGCTATATGTCTCAACACCGCTAAATTCTCCGCGCTGTGTCCCATGCGATGCCGCGAGTCGTCCTCTTTAAACGCCACATCAAGCCCCCTGGCTTTTGTCGGCGCAACGCCTGCTTTGGGGGAGATAGGCTCGTTCGGCAATTGAACTATACTAAAGATGTTTCCAGAAATCTGATCATCGGGGCGGTAGTCGCCGCATGGTTGTCTCCATTCGTTTTTTTACGCCTGGAGTTGTCGAATGACGCTTGTTTCATTGCGTTGTATTGGCGCGCTGTTGTTGCTGGTGTGGAGCATTGCGCCCTTGGCGGCTAACTCTGTCGATACCCCTGACGCCGCGCAAAGTAAAACCGAGATTCGCGTCGCCATAGACGCCTGGCCGCCTTTTCGTATTTTGGACGAGGAGGAGGGTTACAGCGGGATCGATTTTGACTTGTGGGCGCGGCTCGCGAACGAATTGAAGCTCGATATCGATTATGTACGCTGTCCGTGGGTGCGTTGCTTGAAAATGATGGAGGACGGCTCCGTAGACGCTATGAGCGGTTTGGCGTTAAGGCCTGACAGGGCATTGTATATGGATTATCTGGAGCCGGCTTACTACAGCTGTTCAACGGTGTTCTATGTCAGAAAAGGGCGGGGTGAGATAGTTCAGGATTATGAAGACCTTTATCGCATTGATGTTGGCATCGTCACAGGTTCCGCTTATTTTCAGGCTTTCGATGACGATGAACGGATCAATAAGGTCGGCGTCAGCACCGAAAAGCAGCTGGTGGAAATGTTGGGGCGCTTGCGTTTGACTGCAATTGTCGGGACAGACTGCCAGGCGGATTATGAAATCGCTCAGTCACCCTATAAAGGTCAGTTTGAGAAAGCGGAGTATCGTCCCGGTAATAGCGTTGATTTGTATTTCGCCATATCTAAAAAATCTTTTTTTCACAGCAAAAAAGATGAGTTTTCGCAGGCTCTTGCGCATATTTTGGAGGCGGGGGCCATAGAAGAAATCACTCACCGATATTTACATTGAGCTGACTAAAAGGTCTTTGGTCTAACAACGTTGGCCACAAGCTTTGGCGTTCGCAAGGCGTCTCAGTGAGCGCTATAAATCAGACCTCTGACTTATCCGTCGACCACAAATTCCTCAAGTTTGTTCAGGTATTGAGCGGAAGGAGGTGGATGCTGCATCATAACTCGGCTCTACACCTATGAAACGAGGTTTGATCTCATGCTTGTCGAAAGGGCGAAACTATTCGCCAGCGCCGCCCACGCCGCGATCGGTCAACGAAGGCGTTACACCGATGAACCCTACATCGTACATCCAACCGAGGTGGCTGCAATGGTTGCCTCGGTAACCGACGACGAGGAGATGATCGCCGCCGCTTACCTGCATGACGTTGTTGAAGATACTCAAGTCACACATGCTATGATCCTGGAGTTCTTCGGTCCTTCCGTCGCGCAATTAGTAGAGGAGGTTACCGATATCAGCCGGCCGCAGGACGGCAATCGCCGAACACGCAAGGAAATCGACAGACAGCATCTCGCTAAAGCTTCTCCCCGCGCGAAGACCATAAAACTGGCTGATTTGATCAGCAACTCAACCAATATCATTCAACATGATCGATGGTTCGCCAAAGATTATATGCGGGAGAAAAAACTCCTGCTGGAAGTGCTGAGCGAAGGAGACTGCAGTCTCTATCAAAGAGCGCAAAACATCACCAACGAGTATTACGCTGAGCGGGAAGTCTATCGATTGTTAAGAAACGGTGAGCAAGGCATCTCATGATTCTCTCCACAAAGATGAGACGCGTCATTAAGCGATTTTCGATGTTTCATAACTCTTTGGGCTGAGATACCCATTTGTTCTGTGTAGCCGGGCCCGATTGTAATCCACTTCAATATATTCAAACATCGCTTCGCGCATTTCTTGCAGGGTTGCATACCGCTCCCCGTGAATCGACTCAACTTTCAGGGAGTGAAAGATGCTTTCTACACAGGCATTGTCATAGCAATTGCCTTTGCCACTCATGCTGCAGCGAAGCCTATGCGCCTGGATCAGCGTCATAGGCTTCTAAGCAATACTGGGAGCCTCGATCTGAGTGGACGATCACCCCCTTGGGTTGATGTCGACGCCACAACGCCATGCGCAAGGCGTCGCACACCAGCTCTGACTTCATGCGCGGACTCATCGCCCATCCTATGATCTGACGGCTGAACAAGTCCAACACTACCGCCAGATACAGCCAGCCTTCTTTCGTCCACAAATAGGTGATGTCGCCCGCCCACTTCTGATTAATGGCTGTCGCCTTAAAATCCTGCTGAAGAAGATTTTCCGCCACGGGCAGATTATGCCCGGAATAAGTGGTGGCTTTAAATTTTCTGGCCACCTTTACTCTCAAACCCTGGCGTGGCATGCTCTTGGTCACCATTTTACAGTTCGCCTGGACTCCCAGTTGCGCCAAGTCTTTGGTCAGCCGGAGTAACCCCTACGCTTTTTTAGCTTTCTTCACTTCACGTATTTGGCGAAGTACGCTGCGGTTTTTTTTAACACGGCAAGCTCTTTCGTCTGGTCAGCCAACTGACGCTTCAGGCGGGCGTTTTCCTGCGCTAACTGTGGCTCTGTTTCCCCTCGCTCCTGAGTCAGTCGCTCCTTATGGCGCCAATTGGAAAGTTGTGACTCGTGGAGACCTAATTGCCTTGCAGCGGCGCTCACGCCGATACGTAGAGCTAACGCCAGGGCTTCCTCCTTGTACTCGTCGGAATAACGTTGGCGAGATTTGGAGTTTCTGTTTGCTCATAGTTCACCTTAGTAGCGTAGTTTACTCGCTTAACAGGGTGTCTATCATTGGTGGGCAGGACCATGCCGGCTACCTTTCATGGTTTAAAAAATATGAGCTATGCCCCTGATTATCATGAAAAATGATGCTTAATCGCTTTTCAAATTTTAACTAACTTGGCAGAATCTCCCGTAACAAGGAATCTTCCCGCCGGCATGGAGCACGCTAAATCGTCGCCCTGTTGAAAGAGCTTGGAAGCCTTTTGAATCTGCTACTCACAAGGAGACGTTATGCATGGATAAGGCTGTTTATTTTATAAGCGGTCATCTCGATCTTACTCCACAAGAGTTCGAGCAACACTACGCACCCGCTATTGACCAGGCGCTGGAAAACCAAGCCAGCTTTGTTATCGGAGACGCCCGCGGCGCGGACAAACTGGCGCAAGACTACCTTTACGGCAAATCCAACGCGGTCACCGTCTATCACATGTTCGACACACCCAGAAATAACCCCGGATTTCCCACCCGAAGCGGCTTCACCTCCGATAACCAACGAGATAAACAGATGACCGCCGACTCTACCTGCGACATCGCCTGGGTCAGGCCAGGGAGGGAGAAGTCAGGGACGGCTAGGAATTTGGCGCGTAGACAATGTAGATAAGGTACTAGATGGCGGCGAATATATCGGTTTCTAGTCATGTTATTGGTCATCGGGACCCCTAGCGCAGAAGTTTTTAGGCAGTAATGGTCGTTTTGGCATATTTAATAAAGTGAAAAAGACGACAGGCTAAGCATGATTTTCTGAAATAGACGAAACCCAAACCTATACTGCTTTAAGGTGAAGTCTAAATTTTATGGAATGACTTTGTAGTGTTGTATGTGTCGATATATGTTTTTTATATATAAGTATAATTTTATCTTCTTTTTGTGTTGAAAGAGAATTATTTGGTTGTAATTTTGTCCCGTTAAGAATGAGGTATTTATAATGAACTACTTGCAAGAAGATCTTACGACAGAAGACTGTTTGATGATACAAGATACTATTTTAAATCATCGAGGGGATTCTAAAGGTGGAAGGATGATAACCAGGGGCGCTTTGCCAAGACAATCTTCCACGTATGCGACGCCTTTGGGTGAGATATACGAAGGAGATTATTGGGTTGTAGATAGAGAAAATGATTCTTGGCTTGTTCAGCTAGATCCGGGGATGCCAGAAATAACGGTGTTTGTGTTGTTCTATAGAGGTGGTTTATATGAGGTGAAGAGTCTTTATCGAAATGCTTCAACTCTGGAGTCCTTGGTGTATATAGAAAATATTGAGGATCGAGAGATAGTGGAACAGGTGGTAATAAAAGCGATCGATGAGCTAGGTCGAACGATGAGTTTTAAAGGAGAGTAGCAATGAGCTTTGGATTCGAGGAAGCGAAGGAAATAATAAAAAAAATAAATAGGGATGTTAGGGCTGGTAAGGCTGATCCATTATCTATTGAAGAAATAATGGATATAGTTGGGAAAACTTCAGGGGAGATTGTCGATAAGGTCGGTGCTGAGGGTAAGCCCTATTTACTTTATAGTGGCACTATGCCAAATGGTGAGGCCGCATATAATGTAATGTATGCTATGAGGAATGAAGGTGAGGCACTGGTCCTTTCGCAAAGCCATATTGGGAAGCTCGCGAATAATGGCGTAGTAAATAATGCTATTGAGTATGCTATTAAGAAGGAGTTGTTTAATGATCCATTAGTTAAGGATCTGAGTGAAAGTCAAAATAAGGCTTTTAAGGAAAAGATGAATGTTCTCCTCTATGGAACAGATCTTTCCGGTGCCAGAAGGATAAATAATAGCCTGTTTGATGTAGCTTGTGCAAAATTCGTTAGTGAGGCAGACGGGGACTTTACTCTAGTTTTCCCTGAGCTGCCAAAAGAAACGAGCGTATTTTCCGTTGCAGAGCTTCCTGCGCTACTTGAAAGTGGTAAGGGCAGAAATTTTAAAGTTGATGGCGTATCTATAAAAGAGCTCATTGACTTAGATGCCTCTCAGGGTCTAGATGCAGTTAAAAGAGCTGTGACTTCTAATTCGATAGCTATATATGGGGCATCAGGATTATTTACCGGGATCACAAAGGGGGATACTCACACTGAGCCGAACTATGATAAAAAGTATATTGAAAACTGGAAGGAGATAACTAATAAAATAAAAGATTCTGAGAGTCGTCTTCTAATAAAAAATATCGACGGTGTCGATGTTATTGTTCCGGATGGGAATATATTAATCTGGAATGAAGAGCAACTGCAGCATTATCGAGAGTTTTTAGAAAAAGCGTCGCCTGATGTTAAGGACGTTATATCTGGAAACTGGACAACACTTAAGGAGACTGGACTCAAGTTTGGAGGGAAAATACTTAAGTGTGTAGGGTTCGTTGGTGGTTTAGCAGCAAGTGGATTGGTGGCGGCGGAAGTTGGTGTTGCGATTGAGGCAGGGGACCATGAGAAAGCTCGCCAGATAATGGAAGAGTTTGCGATTGAGACTGCTGGATCGGAGGTAGGGTTTAAGATCGGAGCCATAGTTGGTGGGTTAGTGGTTGGCATCGCGGAACTATCTGGCCCATATGCAATTGCAGTCATAGGCCTGAGCGCTTTAGTCGGTGGATATTTTGGAGGTGAATATGCCGTCGAATTTCATACATGGCTAAATGAGTTGAGTGATGAATATAAAAGTGAAATTGTAAAGAGATATTCTGAGTTATTATTTGGCCCGGACTATTCAAAGGCCCCAGAGACAGCTTTGCAAGCATTGACCTTTGAATCTATTGGGAACAGTGTTCAGCTACTAAATGCGGACGCTAATGAAGTGATAGCCAAAGCTATGAGTAGTGAAGCTTGGCGATATGCATTAGTAAAACTAAACCCTTTTATCGTTGAAGGTGCAGACTATAAAAAACATAATGTTGATGGAATTTTAGATTTATATGACCCTAAAACAGGCTTAGGAAGTATTTCAGACGAATGGCTTAAGGTTAGAGCCAGATTTTTGACGATGAATACCCTTTATATAGAGTCCGGTGATACAGATGGAGTTTTGGACTTTGCGTTATTCGGTGGCTTCACTCATGTTGGCGGTGATTGGCACTTTGTTGACGATATGGGGAAAGAGCGGTATGAGCTTACACTGGACGGCCTGGATGGGGGCTTAAGTCCCACACGTGAATTTTATTTCAGTGGTACTGGTAATGATACGTACTCCGGTGGAGAGGGTGATGACTACCTGTTTGGCAATGCTGGCAATGATTCTCTGTCTGGAGGAGAGGGCATTGATTATTTGGAAGGCGGCGATGGCTCCGACACCCTCGAAGGCGGAGAAGGTTTCGACACCTATGTCTCGGATAGTTCCGATACGCTGAAAGATTCTGACGGCAAAGGAACCGTCAAACTGGAAGACACTACGCTTGTGGGTGGAACTCGCAAAGAAGATGATCCGGAGAATATTTATAAGAGTAAAGACGGCCGCTTTACTTATGAATTGAATGGATCGGTGCTTACCATCAACGGCGGCCTGACCATCAACGATTTCTCCAACGGCGATCTCGGCATTCGTTTGGAAACCGAGGAAGAGCCGGAGGAGCCGCCCGAGCATGATCCTGATAACTCTGTTGTGCGACGTGATCCGCTGGCGTTTGACTTGGATAACAGCGGCGCGGTCGAAACCTCCGCCCTCGCGGCTTCCACTACTTATTTCGATATCGACAGCGATGGCATCGCTGAAAGGGTCGGCTGGATCAACGCGCGGGATGGCCTGCTGGTCAATGACTTGAACGAGAATGGCTCCATTGATGATATCAACGAGCTGTTCGGCGGCGCGAATGTAGATGGATTTGAAGCTCTGCGAGTCGCTGGCGATGAGAATGAAGACGGCGTGATCGACGCTAAGGACGCCATCTATTCCAAACTGCAGGTATGGACTGACACTAACCAGGATGGTCTGAGTCAGGAAGGCGAGCTGCACTCTTTACAAGACCTGGGGATTGAAGCGATCAAGCTCGACCATGAAACGGTCGATAAAGACAGCAACGGCAACCGCATCATTGCAGAAGGTTCGATTATCCGTAACGGTGAAGAGGCGTACGCCGCCGCATTCGACCTGCAATTGGACAACCGCATCACCAAAGACCCCGGTTCCCACACTCTGAACCAAAGTGTATTGCAGGATTTGTTGCAGCGAGGCATTCAACTGCCGCTCCTGCGAGGTTTCGGCAGCGTCAAAGATTTACAAACGGTTTATGCACAGAACGAAACTACCTTGGCTTTGGTGCAATCGTTGGCTAATTCCGACGCTAAAACCGTCTACGACAACTTTGAAAAAGTGCTCGCGGACTGGTCAGGACTGACCGCACTGCGGGAGCAGGCGGGTCTGGATACCAGCAAGCCTCTGTCTACGCCGGAAAAATTGTGGATTCTGGAAAGCTTCTCTGGCCTATCCCAGTTCAAGGAAACCATAGAAAGCCAGTTCGCAGAAGGCAAGTCGCCCTATGTGAGCCGCATCAATACCAGTTACCTGAACGAGCGTTTCCATGCTTTGAGCATGCACTTCGCCAATCGCTTTTTGGCGCAGTCTGTGCTGGCGGACGCTTTTTCCGGCGCGTTGTATTCCATCAGCAGTAACAAAATGATGGTGACTGACGGGGAAAAACTGCAGGCGTCTCTGGCTGAGTACGCCAAAAATGTTAGCTCCAAAGACGACGCTGCGTTGCTTGCGCAGGTGTACAGCGCATTCCGCACGCAGTTGAATATTGATGAAAATGCAGTCGCAGCCCAGTTGCAGGGCCATGAAAACGCCTCCGTGTTTCATGATTTGCTGACCGGCGCGCTGCAGGACGTCAGCATTTGGAATAACAACTATTCCGGCTCGGAAGGCCACTCCTACATTATTGGTTCCGCAGGCGCAGACCGTCTGAACGGCAATGGCGGCGATGATGTACTGGAAGGTCGTGAAGGCAGTGACACGCTGACTGGCGGCAAAGGCTCAGATCGCATCGTCGGCGGCGTCGGCGACGACAACCTGCAAGGCGGTGAAGGCGATGACCGCTATGAATTCAGCGCGGGGGACGGCAGAGACGTCATCAACAATTCCAATGCAGCGGGCGAGGACCGGATTTACCTCGACGCCAGCATTGCCCAGAGTGACGTGCGCCTGACGCGTAATGGTCGCGATTTGCTGGTGCATATTGGCGAAGATGGTCAGGTTATTCGCGTCAGCAGCTACTTCAATGAAGATGGCGCTACGGGCTACGCGGTGGATTTGATTGAGTTTGCAGATGGAACCGTCTGGGATATCGCTACGGTTAAGCAGAAAGTACAGGTTCCCACTGACGGCGCTGATGAGCTTTGGGGTTACGACGCCGTTGACGATAACCTGAAAGGGTTGAGCGGTAATGACTCGCTGTATGGCCAGGCTGGCGCGGATACATTGAGCGGCGATGCCGGTGCAGACAGTCTCAGTGGCGGTGATGGCGACGATAAGTTGTACGGCGGCGAGGGCCTCGACACTCTCAGCGGCGATAAAGGCGATGATGTGCTGGTCGGAGGCAAAGATAATGACCGCTTATACGGCGGCGCAGGTAAGGATATTTATCAAATCGCTAAAGGCGACGGCCATGACACAATCTCGGAAGAATATTCTGAAACAGTGGTGGACCGTGTGGTCTTTGGCGCAGGCATCCTGGCGGAAAATACCGTATTGCTGCGTCGTGGCTGGGACCTTCTGGTCAGCATTGATGAGGGCGCGCAAACCGTTCGAATCAATAACTACTTCAATAAAGACGCCTCTACAGGATATGCCTTGGAATTCATCGAATTTGCAGATGGAACCCTTTGGGATATCGACACAGTTAAGTCGAAGGTGCTGATTCCTACCGAAGGCCAGGATGAAATCTGGGGCTATGACGCCACTGATGACAACCTGACCGGCCTGGCGGGCAATGACGTCATCCGGGGCCAGAAAGGCAATGACGTTATCGACGCTGGCGATGGCGCGGACAAGCTCTATGGGGATGAAGGCGATGATGTGCTGACTGGCGGCAAAGGCGACGACAGCCTTGATGGCGGCGCAGGCAGCGATACCTTCCACTTCAATCTGGGTGATGGGGCCGACACTATCATCGACCGCAATCATAGTGGTTCCGACATTAACACGCTGCAATTCGGACCGGGCATCAGCAAAGATGATTTCTGGGTGCGCCGCAGCGGCGATTCCCTGGTGCTGTTCCACAAGAATATGCAGGATCGAGTCACCGTCAGCCGATATTTCGAAAACGATGGTCTTGGCGAATACGCGTTGAGCCATATTCGTTTTGACGACGGCTCGGAACTGGACCTGGACGAGCTGAAAAAGCGCGCCATTCAGCCCACCGACGATAGCGATACCATCTATGGCTTCTCCACTAACGACGTGCTGAACGGCCTGAAAGGCAATGATGTGCTTTATGGCAAAGACGGCGACGACATCATTCTGGGTCAGGAAGGCGAAGATAGGCTGTACGGCGAGAACGGCCAGGATGAACTACAGGGCGGACTGGGCGAAGACTCACTGTATGGCGGCGCCGATAATGACCGCCTGTTCGGGCAAGAAGGCAATGACACCCTCTATGGCGGCGACGGTGATGATGACCTCATTGGCGGCGTCGGCGACGACCATCTGGAAGGCGGCGCCGGCGACGATAATTATTACTTCACCAAGGGCGATGGGAAGGACTCCATTTACGATAACAATGGAAAAATCACCATCTATGTCTCTGAGATCGAACTGGATGACGTGATCTTCCGACGTAATGGTCGCCACCTGGATGTATTGTTCAAACAGACCGATACCGACAAGATCACCATTCGTGACTATTACCCAGATTTTGGCGGCATCGCTGGACGCAGCATCGGCTTCTTCCTGCCGGGTTCTGGTTTGTCGCATTTGTTTTCCGCGGAAGATATCAATGCGAAGTCCATGGAGGCCACAGAGAAGGCGGACGTGATCTACGGCGATCTGAACGATAACCGTATTGACGGCTTGCAGGGCAACGATTTGCTCAATGGCGATCGCGGTAATGACGAACTGCTTGGCGGCGCCGGCAATGACCAGCTTTTGGGCGGCCATGGCGACGATACGCTGAACGGCGGCGTGGGTGACGATACCCTGACTGGCGGCGAAGGCGCCGATACCTATCTGTTCTCCTTAGGAGACGGTAAAGATGTCATTAACAACAATGACAGCAGCGGCGTTGACGCTGTGGTCTTCGACGCCAGTGTGGCCTCTGCGGACGTCCGAGTTTCCCGCACCAGTAATAACCTGCAGCTGGATTACGGCTCAGGCGATCAAGTGCTGGTGCATGACTTCTTCCGCAACGAAGGGACCACCGGCTACGCCATCGATGAAGTACGCTTTGCGGATGGAACCGTCTGGGATAAAGAAACCCTGCTGGATATGGCGTTGATCGGCGGCGACGGCGATGAAACGCTGATCGGCTACAGCACGGACGACATCCTGAGCGGCGCCGGAGGCGCGGACACATTACTGGGTAATGATGGCGCTGATAGCCTGTCCGGTGGCGCTGGCGCGGACGACTTGCAAGGCGGGGCCGGCAATGACGTGCTGGCCGGCGACGCTGGCGACGACAAGCTGGCGGGCGGCCTGGGCGACGACCTCTATCGCTTCTCCCGTGGCGATGGCAAAGACGTCATCACCGACGCCAACGGGACGGATCGCATTGAGTTCACCGATGTTGCCTCGACTGCCGTACGCGTGCGTCGTGAAGGCGGCAACTTGGTGATTAGCGTTCCCGGTAGCGATGATCAAGTCACGATCACTGGCCAGTATCTTGGCGAGCAATTGACGCCAGCGGCTTCCAGTGTGGAAAGCGTGACGTTCAGCGATGGCGTGACCTGGGATTTCACTGCATTGATGGCGCAGGCGGTTGTCGGCAGTGCGGATGCGGACGTGATTCAGGGCTTCAGTAACGGCGAAATCATCAATACGCTGGACGGAAACGACAAGGTTCGCGCCGGCGAGGGTGATGATGAGGTCGATGGCGGCGCTGGCGATGACGAACTATACGGAGAAGGCGGCGCAGATCTGCTTAAAGGCGGCCTGGGCGCGGACCGACTCGACGGCGGCGCGGGCGAAGATCGCTTATTTGGCGGCGATGGAAACGACACCTTGTTTGGCGGTTCTGGAAGCGATGAGCTGTCGGGCGAAGTGGGCGCGGATACGCTGCATGGCGGCGACGGCCAGGATCAATTGTCCGGCGGTCTCGGTAACGATGAGCTGTTTGGCGATAGCGATGCTGATGTTCTGTCCGGCGGCGAAGGTAATGACATGTTGCACGGCGGCTCCGGCGATGACGTACTGAACGGCGACGCCGGCGATGACAAGCTGTATGGCGATGGCGGTCAGGACGAACTTTACGGCGGCGCCGGTAAGGATGAACTGTACGGCTCCGGCCAACTGTTTGGCGGCGAAGGCGAAGACTTGCTGGAAGGCCAGGGAACGCTGGACGGCGGCGACGGTAATGACGAACTGCGAGGCCAGGGTTCCGACACCCTGTTGGGCGGCGCTGGCGACGATGTGCTGATCGCCAACACTAATACCTGGACGGACACGACGAACACCCTGGCGGGTGGAGCCGGCAATGACACCCTGTACGGCTCATTTGGCGACGACACCTATCTGTTCAACCTGGGCGACGGCCGTGACACCCTGATTGAGCGCAGAGAAGGCGAGGCGTTCAACAACGTTGAGCCGTCTTCCGATATTCTGAAGTTCGGTGAAGGCGTTGAGGCGTCCGACCTGTCATTCACGCGTCGCAGTAACGATCTGATTATCGAGCATAGCAATGGCGCGGATGGGGTCACCATCAAGAACTGGTATCTGGGTTCCACTGATCATTTCAAGGTTAATCAGTTCCAGTTCGCAGATGGCGTCGTTCTCACTGACGCGGACGTTGAAGCGCGAACGGTGACGCTGGGAACCGATGCGGGCGAAACCCTGACCGGATATCGCGACCTGAACGATGAAATCCATGCGGGCGGCGGCGATGATAAAGTCTGGGGCCGGCAAGGAAACGACGCCATCTACGGCGACGCCGGGGTGGATTACCTCGATGGCGACGAAGGCGACGACCGTTTGTTTGGCGGCGAAGGCGACGACAACCTGGTGGGTCGCATTGGCGACGACTATCTGGAAGGCGGCCTCGGCGACGACAGCCTGCAAGGTAACGAAGGCGCTGATGAGCTATATGGCCAGGACGGCGAAGACAGCCTTTTCGGCGGCGCCGGCGATGACTTGCTGGATGGCGGCGCTGACAAGGATTACTTCGAAGCTGGAGCCGGTAATGACAAGGTGTTCGGCGGCGCCGGAAACGATCAGTTGAGCGGCGACGCCGGCGACGATGAACTGACCGGAGGTGAGGGCGACGATAAATACGTCTATGGCCCGGGCGACGGTCATGACGTGATCTTTAATGGCGACGGCGGTTTCGACGGCGTGCTCTTTGTGGGCGGACTGAACGAAAGCCGACTGACGTTCAGTCGCGACGGCGATGATTTATTGATCGCCATTGATGACGGCGTCAATGACAGCGTGAGGGTCAAAGACCACTTCAAGGGCGGCGATTTCGCCATTGACTGGGTGCAGCCGGATGGCTCCTCCATGATTAATACCGCCAACATTAACAAGCTGGCGGCGGGTGGCGACCCTGACGACGGCGGTTCCAATGGCGAGTACGACAACGTCATGGAAGGCACGGAAGCCGGTGAACAGATTGCTGGCACCAACGGCAAGAACCTGATCCGAGGGCTGGGCGGCGGCGATACAATCTTCGCGTTCGGCGGCGATGACCGCATTGAAGGCGGCGATGGCGGCGACCACCTCTACGGCGGCAACGGTAGCGGCGTTGGATCTGGCAACGATGTGATTATCGGCGGAGACGGCAATGACGTGCTGGTAGGTGAAGACGGCGATGATCTGCTGTTTGGCGGCGCCGGGGACGATCACTACTACTACAAGGCCGGACAAGGCGTTGACGTGATTGACGCCAGCGGCGGCGGTTCCGATTGGGTGTTCTTCCTGGATGGACTGAACCGTTCTCGTCTCAGCTACCACCAGGACGGCGACGACCTGGTGATCCTGGTCGACGGCGATCTGGCGCAACAAGTGCGAGTCAAAGATCACTTCCTGGGCGGCGAACACGCTATCGCCTATGTTCAGCCGACTGACGGCGGCAACGCCATCAGAGCCAGCAGCCTGGTCGGTATGCTGACGCCAATGCCTGACGGCTCTGGCGGCGATAACGGCGACGGAACGGACAATGGAGGTGGAACCGATACCGGCGGTGATAATGGCGGTACTGACAACAATGGTGGAACTGACAACAACGGCGGAGACTCAGGAAACGGCGACGGAGAGACACCGCAGCCGCAACTGGGCGAAGACGACGTGATCAATGGCTCCGACGCTGACGACACCCTGATTGGCGGCTCCGGCGACGACACATTGTCCGGCGGTGCGGGCGACGATCTCCTGTTGGGCGGCGTCGGCGACGATGTCTATGTCTACACCGGCGGTCAGGATGTGCTGCGCGACGCCGCCGGCGTGGATACGCTGCGCTTTGGCGGCGGCATCACGTTCGGACAGGTGTCTTCCGGTCTGACTAAGGCAGGCAATGATCTGGTACTGAAAGTCAGTGGCGGCGGTCAGGTCACGTTGACGGATTTCTTCCTGGGTGGCGACGCTTTGGTGGAAAACATCGAGTTCGAAACCGGCGGCCAGATTTCGGCGCAGCAGATCTTTGGCGTGTTCGGCCTGTCCATACCCGCCGCCAGCGTCTACGACCAAACAGTGGACGGCACGCAGAATGGCGACAGCGCCTTGACGGCGGGAGACGGTCGCGATCTGGTTCGCGGTTTCAACGGTAACGACACTCTCAATGGCGGCAAAGGCGATGATTTGCTGATCGGCGGACGCGGCGACGATGTCTATGTGTTCAACGCTGGCGGCGGCAAGGACGTCATCGACAACACCGGCGGCGGCTTCGACACCCTGCGCTTTGAGGGAATCAGCTTTGGCCAGGTTTCCAGTGGGCTGCAGCGTAACGGCGATCACTTGACGCTAAATGTGAGCGGCGGATCGGATTCCGTCACCTTGAAGAACTTCTTCAAGGGCGGCGACCATGCGATCGACCGTATTGAGTTCGCCAGCGGCGGCCAAATCACCGGTGACCAGATCTTTGGCGTGTTCGGGATGAGCAATCCTGATTCGGACGGCTCTCCGAATTATTCCGGACTACCTGACGAGCGCGGGTTTGGCACAGTGACGATCGCGGAAGCGGGCGCGGACGTGATATTCGGCTCCTCTGACGGCGACCTCATCGACGGCGGCGCGGGAGATGATCATCTCACCGGCGGACGCGGCGATGACTACCTGATTGGCGGAGCTGGAAATGACACCTACCACTTCGCCGCCGGCGATGGTCGCGACACTATCAACGACTACGCGGGAGCAGGTGAGGATCAACTGCAGTTCGCTGCGGGCGTGGACGAGCAGAACCTTTGGTTCTCACGCGATGGCGAGGATCTGGTGATGGACCTGCTGGGATCGCAGGACCAAGTGCGGGTTCAGAGCTGGTTTGCGGATAATTCGCAGCAACTGGAAATGGTGCGCACTGACGATGCAGTGATTGATGCAGGGCGGATCGAGCAGTTGGTGTCGGCGATGGCCGCATTCGACGCGCCGGTCGGTGGTGAAATCACGCTGTCTGAAGAGCAGCAGAGTCAGGTGAACGCGGCGATCGCCGCGTCCTGGCAAAGCGCTTAATGGCTTAAGACGGAGGGGGCGGCTGAGTTTGCCCCTGACGTCGAACGCCTCCAGCATTGCTATGATAAAACCGCGGCGCAACGCCGCGGTTTGTTTATGCGTCTGATTAATATAATGGCTTTCCCCTGTGACATCGTCATTGTCGTAGGAGCCGCCGCAGTTAAACGCGGCTGCCGCAACTGAATCCTCACTATCGCCATCCTCACTATCGCCTTTAATTACGATCTTCGCCGAAGTTTCCTCAATGGATGAGTTGCCTTTACAGATTAACGCAGCCACAACTTCCTTGCTGCGCGGGGAACGCTATCTATGTTCTTGTGCTGGCATGAGCAATAGTGCTTTTTACCGAAAAGTGCGCGAATACGCTGAATTTCACCGTGTTTGTGGCGCCTAAATGCTACGCTTATGGTATAGTTGCGCAGATTTTTTTGCGCCATGCGGCGCGATATTTAACGACGATGCAGGAGTAGATGAACAATGAAAGGCGCTGGCGGAACCTCCGGTGGAGTAGGGCAGTTTTTTATCGGATTAATCATGCTGTGCGGCGGGTTGTACATGTTGTTCAACTCTATCGTCGTCTCATCAAGCTTCGGCATGGGCATGCGTTTGTACGGCTTCAATGCGTTTGGCGGCCACTGGGGCATTACCTCCGGCATAGTGATGATTCCTTTCATGTTCGGCGTAGGTCTGATCTTTTTCAGCGCGAAAAACATTCTTGGCTGGATTTTAACGATAGGCTCGCTGACGGCGCTGGTGTTTGGCGTTATTTCCTCCATCCACTTCAGCATGCGCTCCATGACAGCGTTTGAATTGATTGTGATACTGGTTTTGGCGGTGGGTGGATTGGGATTGTTTTTGCGCTCTTTGCGTAATCTGGGCGGGGATTGATTCCCGCAAACAGAACTCGTTATACCCAATGTAAGGCGTCTCAATAGAGGCGTTTTTTTTATTGTCCGTCCAAATTTAGAGCCTGTAGATTCCCATCTTAATTTCCTTAGCCTGCTAATAGCTATTAACATGGCAATGATATTGGCATGTTAATAAAAAGGCGCATGGATGCGCCTTCGCGGCGGCGAGCCGCGGGAGACAGGGACTGACATGTGCAGGCCCTGTCGTTGCAGACAAATAGAAGGAAGCTATTTGTCTGCCTGATTAATACCTTCCTGAGCTTGTGCGTCGGCGCGTAAATTTCATGATGCGGATCAAGCCGCTAACACTTATTAAGATTCTGTTACAGCATAAAAATGGTTGATATTTAACCGGTGATCTATGCTTTTAATGGGTTTGACAGGCGTTAGTAGGTGTTATTTATGGCGGTTGGCGCTTTTTCCCGCTTCTTCTCCTTTCGTTTTAACAGCATCGGTTTCCGGGTTGCGGCTTTGCTATTGGTCACCGCCGTCATTGTGTCCGGCGCCTTTTCTTTTACCCGGAGCGGCATGTCGTCGGTGCGAGACCGGTTTTCGCACCTGATAGAAACCGTTAATCGTTCCGGCGATCTTGCTGATGAGTTGGCGGTTAACTATCTCATTACTACCAAAGGCGTAAACAACATTCTGTCCGTTAACCAGGTGAACGAGGTGCGCGCCAAGCACGAGACGATCAAAGCGCTTACGCCCGGTTTTATGGAGAATGCGTCGCTACTGGCGGAGTTGTCGCCCTCCACGCGGGAACAAGTGGGCTTACTGATAGCTCATCGTAACGAGCTGGACAGGTTGGTGGACAGTATCGTCAAGCGTCAGATCGACGCGATTGAGCTGGAACAGCGCAATGTGGCCGCTCTCGCTGCGTTCCGGGCGGAAGGGGACAAGATTTCCAAAATGCTGGCGGACATGATTTCTCTTATCAACATGTTTGAAAGCGACTATCCGGTGGTGATTGAAGCGCAGAATTTGAAGCAGACGATTTTGAGTTTGCAGATAGCGGTGACGCGATACACATCGGAGAAAGACCGCAGTGTGATGAAAAAGCTGCAGGTTGAGTTCGACGATGGCGTCAAAGAGGGAGTCGCGACGTTAGAGACCCTCAAACGCATGGTGGAGGACGAAGCGACCTTGGCGGATATCGATGATATCTATCGGGAATATGACGCCTGGATCAAAAAGCTGCAGGAGGAAAATGATATCTTTAATGCATACCTGCTGCGTCTCAATAATCGGGATCAGGCCATCAAACTCGCCAACGACAGTGATGCGATCATCACTGACATGAACTCGGCGATTACCCGGATTAATCAGATCACTGGAGATCTGGTGGCTCAATCCAGCGAGGAGACCAATCAGGTCGTGGACAGGGTGAATCGCGCCATTGGCTTCGGCGCTATCGGCTCCCTGATATCCTTTGTGCTGGTGTCGATCATTATTCTTAATGTGGTGATTAAACCTATCAAGGCTATTACGCGGCGTGTAATGGATATCGCCGAAGGAGAGGGCGACCTGACGCAACGGGTAGAGGTTGGCAGCAAGGGAGAGATCGCGGTGCTGGCGTCTTATTTCAATGCGTTTATCTGCAAGATACAGGATGTCATCGTCAGCATTCAGTCCGCCAGCGAGAGCATGAAGGACAACATCAGCGAGCTGGATAAATGCGCGCACAACACCTCTGACGTCAGTCAGCGTCAGCGTAATGAATCCGTATTATTGCGGGAGGATATGGAATCTCTGTCGCAATCGGTGGATACGGTTTCGAAGTTTTCGCAAGACTCCATCCAACTCGCGGAACAGGCCAATCAGATCGGCGAAAAAACCAAAAACCTGGTGGTGGACTCCATAGAGTCTATCGAAGGACTGGCTACGGATATCAGCCAGGGCGCTGAAATTATCAAGGAGCTGGGTTCCGAAATTGAGCAAATCGACTCGGTCGTCAGCGTAATTCGCGCTATCGCGGAGCAAACCAACTTGCTGGCGCTCAATGCCGCTATCGAAGCGGCAAGGGCGGGAGAACAGGGTAGAGGTTTCGCCGTGGTGGCGGACGAAGTGCGCTCTCTCGCCTCGCGGACTCAGGACAGCACGGCGGATATTCAGGCGATGACGGAGAAGCTGCAGGAAGGCTCAAAAAAAGCCATCAGTTTTATGAATAAAAGCCAAGTGAAAGGGGGCGCCACGGTGGAAGAAGCCCGCGCCACCGGCGCACATTTGGATGAAATGGCGCAGGCCATTGAGCGAGTACGGAACATGAACAGCGAAATCAGCACGGCGGCGATTGCTCAGATGAAGCTTGCCCTGGGCGTAAATGATCGTATTCGGCTGGTGGATGAGATAAGCCTGGAAACCGACAAGGAAGCCCACCGTAGCGCCGAAAACAGCGAACGTCTGAGCAACTTGAGTGAACAGCTGACGCAATTGGTGCGTAAGTTTCGCATCTAGAATGTTATTGCGGATTGCTTAAAAGGAAAGATATTAAATATGTTTATCTCCTCTTTCAGAGGGGGTAGGGAGGCTTATATGTTCAACTTATTTAAAAGCTGGCGCGAAAAGCATGAGTCGGAATTTGAGAAGCATCATCCTTACCTAAAACAAATATATATAGGGGTGGCGTTGACAAAGTTTCGTGTAAATGAATTGAGGGAAAATCTGAATATTCCAAGGTTTGGAGAAAAGAATAGGAAAGTTAATGCTTTTTACTTGGGCTCCATTGAGGGGGATATTCGAAAGTATTTTGATATGACTAATATATCCATGCCTCAGCTTATGGAGCTTATGATTCTGAGCGCGGGTTACTCTGCGATAAGAGATAGGGAGGTTAACAGTGACGCTGAATGGGGGGCTATGATAAAAGAGCTTCAAGAGGCTTTTGAAAATGAACTGGATTGGTATCGAAAAAGAGGCTTGGGGTTTTCAGGCCTATTTGATGAAGATCCTGAAGAAAACTGGGATAAATTTGTTGATAGGATATCAGAGTGAGCATTTTGGATATGATTTTTTAATAGTGGCACCACATAGATTTTGCGCATGGGAAGCATGCAAATGAAATTTTTTTGGAATTAGTTCTGATCTTAATATGACTAGATATATCCTTATGGAGAGTGATAGCGAAAATCTTCAGTTTCCCCTGTCCTAATGGATTGTACTAGAATTTTTTGTCGGTGCATATAAACCCAATAAGGAATAGTCAAGGGAGACTGTATCTAATAGTTTTCCTCTATATTATATAGTGCGCTTGCTCGCATGTTGAGGTCGTATGTTGTAATCGCTCGCCGGCTGGGGTATATCTCTGCGTCAAATCCGCCTCGGTAGTCAATCCATGAAGAAACTTCTTGCTCTGATGAGCGGCGTTTTGCTGCTTGCCTCTTTTGTTCAATCCGCTTCCGCCGAATGGTTCAGTAAAGACTGGAATGGCATGGGTACAAAAATTCGCGCGGAGGTCTGGGTGGAAGAAGGCGGCTCCGCTGAAGCGGAAAAAGCCTTTGCGGCGGTAGATCAGGAATTTGATCGTATTGAAGCATTGATGAGCGTGTACATCGACAGCAGCGAAGTGTCCAAGGTGAATCGGCTTGCTGCTAAACAGGCGGTGGTTATCACGCCGGAACTGTTTCATTTGATTGAAAAAGCGCAGCGGGTGTCTGAGCTGAGCGATGGCGCTTTTGATATTACTTTCGCTTCCATCGGCAAGTTCTATAACTATCGCGAAGGACAGGCCCCAGACGATAAGCAAATTGAAGAAAACCTGCCAGCCATCAACTACCGATGGATAGAAATGGACCCGGCGGCGCTCAGCATTCATTTTAAAGATCCCAGAGTCACCATTGATCTGGGGGGGATCGCCAAGGGCTACGCCGTAGATAAGGCGATCGAAAAGCTTGCGGGCCTGGGCGTTCAATATGCGCTGGTGAGCGCGGGAGGGGACAGTCGTCTTTTGGGGGACAAGCATGGCCGGCCATGGATCGTCGGGGTGAAAGACCCGCGTCTGGAGGAGAAAAACGCTGTCCTTATACCTCTGGAAAACACGGCAATGTCCACTTCTGGGGACTATGAGCGTTTTTTTATTCATGATGGCGTGCGGGTGCACCACATCATTTCTCCCAAAACCGGTAAGTCTGCGGAGGAATCTCAAAGCGTGACCGTTATCGGCCCGGACGCCACCACTACCGATGCGCTTTCCACTACGGTTTTCATTCTTGGTGCGAAAAAGGGGCTGGAGTTGATTGAAAAGCTGCCAGGAATTGATGCGATTATTATCGACCGTCATCGCAAAATGCATTATTCATCGGAACTGCAACCGCCGACAGCTGAATAGTCGCTGGAAATACGCCGCCGGAATGACGGCCGGTCATCATAAAAAAGGGCCCATTGGGCCCTTTTGCGCATACCGTCCGGTAATGATGAACTTAGCCGATAGTGCCGTTCACGATGGGTTGAAACGCAGTCAAACGGTCCAGGTCGGAAGATGAGCCAAGGCCGTGCTGCTGAAAGCCCGGGGTGGAGGAGAACTGGTTTTGCTCGTCATGTAACGCCATATAGTTAAGCACCACAGTGTTCACCAGCAGGTTCACGTTATTGGCGGCTGGGCTGGAGGCGGTTTCCACAGAGGCGTCAGCACGCATATGGCCAATCTGGCGATGCCTCTCCTGTTGCTCTATCGAGGACCCCAACAGCGTGGGACGGCCGTTCGGGTTGTAAACCAGGAAAAACGACGCAGCGGTGGAAGAGTTGTCGCCGGTCCATTCGCCTTTACCGCGTCCATCCGCAGAGTCGTCAATACGGCCGTTACTGGCCACTGATCCGTCACTGAATACATACATCATCAGAGGGATACCCAGACGCGCAGCGTACTCCAGACAGGCTCCCATGCAGCGTCCTGCGCGTAGGTCGCGTCGTTCGCCCGTGGCGCGATCGCCGGTGTGATAGTCAAAGCCGCCCATGGTGATGGTGCCGGCGCCAGCATAACCGTTCAGCACCATCTTCATTACTGAAGCGGTTTTTCTGAACTCGCCGTCGCTATCGAATTCAGCCTGGGAGAATATGCCGGACGGGCCGACAATATCAGTATCAAGCGCTGGATTCAGCGAAGCGGGGTTGCCAAAGCGATCCGCCAGATCGGCGCTTTTCAAGTAGCCGCAGTCCACCAGTTTCTTTACAACCTCATCGGTGGTGACTACGCCGGTTTTCTGATCGCTGATACGGTATATGGCTTCCATCACCGCTACCGCGTCGGACTGGTCCAATAGACCGACAAGATCGCCCACATCCACCAAGCCTGTTACATCGCTGGGGCGGTCCACTTTGGTTGGGCGCACTTTGGGATTCATCAGCATCGCCGGGGCCATGGAGTTGCCGCCGGAATCGGAGCTGCTGGAGCCAATCAGCGAGACCAGCGAACCATCCGCGCCGGCGTTGTAGATCCCATACATGGGATTGTGCGGGTTGTTGCCGGTATCGTTGTCCGAACGCGCAGGAATGACCGCGCCGTTGACAAAGCCGCGAGTAGTGGCCTGGGTTTTCTCCAGAATGCCGCGCAAAAATGCGCTGTCGGAGTGAAACGCCAGTCCCAGTTCCTGGTTGACGAAGCCGCCAGGAATGCCGGGAGAGCTACCGATGGCGGGGGTTATGTCGCCGGGTAGGCCGAGTTTGCTGTAACCCGCCGTGCTGAGAAAGTCCAACTGACCGCCCTGCTGTCCGACCAGGACGTTGGAGCCGGAAATGTTGGCGCCTCCCGCAAGATCGAAGCAGATGAATGGAATTTTTCCTGCGCCTTGTACCGCGATGCCGCAGGAAGATTTCAGCGACTCCAAATCCGAAGACAGTGCTGCGTGCGCCGCTTTTGGATTGGCGAAGAGACCCAGTATGGAAGTGCCAAACATGGTTCCGGCGCCGGCCATAAAGCCCTGGGCGATAAAGTCCCTGCGGGTGACCGGGCGTTTGTGATCCGGATGAAACAGCGGCTCGTCGAGGCCGTAAGGTCCACGTCTTCTTGCCATGATAAAACCACCTCTATCGAAATGTTTGCCGTTGATCGTTTAACTTATTGCACCAGCATCGTTGCGCTACCCAGTACGGCGGCGCAGCTTGCTTTGACAACTGTTTCGGTTCTGTCTGCGGAGCATCCGCCGCCGCATGCAACCAGTTTGTCGATCAACTGATTCAATTCGGCTCTAACATCGGCGCCGTCCGGTTGTGACGCCAAGTTTACACCCATGCCTTTATCCAACAGTGGGTCAATGACCAAGTCTCTTCCCGCGCCGGAGAAAGCGCTGGAGGCGCTGGCGTTGAAATCAAAGCCAGGGAAGAACGCGCTGCGCAGTGTGCTGTTCTCCACCAGGGCGTCGCAATACTGGATCGCCAACTGGGTGACTCCCATTTGATGCGACGCCAGGAACGTGTTGATGTTCTCGACAGTGGGCAACTGCTGCTTCACCGTTTCAAAGGTAGATCGTACACCAGGGTTGGAGGTGCTGACGCCGGTGATAGCGGACATGGTTGCGTTGATTTCGTCGAAGTTACGCAGGCCGATTTCAGGAACTGGATCGCCGTCGGCAGGAGCCCCGGGCGGTGTTGGTTCGGCTTCAAGAAACACGTGACTGTTAGACCCTAACAACTCGAAGGTCAGGAAGAACTCATCTTCTTCTGGCCCTTTTTCCAGGGCGATGATGGTGCCTCTGTCGGACATGACCTGCCCGTTGTCTGGGGTATAGCTGGTTTCGTTCAGCGAAATGTCCATGTTCTTATAGGCTTGTCCAACGGTGACTTCACGGCCGTTCATGCCAAGGCGCATGCCTTTGACGGGAATGTTTGAAGGCTCTACGTCCGGGTCAAGGCTGATAAAGAACGGCGCGTTGAACAGATAACTGTAGCTGTCGAACTGGCTGACTTCGAACACGACATAGCTTTGCGGTACATCGATAAGGTGAGAGGTTCCAAACAGCAGGTAGAATTTCTGGCCGACGCCAGCGTCAAAATTCTGCGAAATCTGATCCTGCGTTAAGGCGCGATTATGCACCGCCACCATTCGGATGGTTCCTTGCCAGGGGCGATTATTGGAGGCTTCATTGCCCAGTACGAAGGCGAAGGTATCGTCCCAGTCGTTCAAGTTTCCTGAGGTCGTCATGTCCTCGTCGTCAGTGAACTCGCCGTTTACATAGATGCGGCGTCCGTTAGCCGGGCTGTAAGTGGCGACCACATGTTGCAATGTGGCCTGCAGGTCTTCGTCATTGTTGTCTGTGACCAGAGCGGGTTCGCCATTCTGATCTGTCTCGCTGGTGCGGTTCAGGAAGCTGTAACTGTACAGAACCTGTCCCAACGTAAAGTTACGGGCGTTGACGCCGGCGGAATAACTGATGATGCGCGCAGGACCTTCCTGTGTAACGTTGCCGGGCGCGACCCAGGCTTCTATCGTGTATTCGCCGGTCGCTTTGATCAGGTCGTGCAGCTTCTTGCTATTAGAGGTGGCGCCTTGCGCCTTACCGCCGTTAAGCTTGATGCCCCAGCCGCCGACCCACTCTACGTCGTTGCTCAAAGTCAGGTTCAGTGCGGGCTCAATACCACTGGTGTCATAGGCGGTGACGCCTTCACCAGTTTTGAATTCGTACAAGGCGATAACATTTTGCTCGTAACGGCCGCCGCTGTTCGCCGCCAGACCATCCGTCAGGTTGAGCGCCTTACTGGCGACCAATTGCGGATCAATCTGGTCAGGGTCGATGGCGCTGGACAATGCGTTTACGGCCTCCAGCATTTGCGCTGCGTCATTGGCGCAGGAGCCGGACCAGCAGTTGTGGAACTCGTCGCGCAAACGCACTACGAAGCGTGAGTTGGCTGGTGTGCCCAGATCAATTTTGCTTTTCGCTGCGGCATAGGCGGAATCCACTTCAGCGGCTGCGAAGTAGGGGGATTGCGGAATCGCTGCGCTTTCCCGGTGACAACCTGCGCAATTCGCGGTCAGCAGTGGGTAAAGGGTAGAACTGAACAGTGCGGAGTCAGAGGGGAAGTTCTTGGTTTCGCCGGGATCTTTGTCCGCAGGGGCGATCAGATCAATTTTCTTGGTGTCGCCGGAAGCGCCGCCAGCCCAGTCGCTAATGTACTTGGTGATCAGCTCGCCGCAGATCTGTACGCTGCTTTCCCAGCAATTGTGGCCTTCGAGCACTTTCGAGACCATGCGGGATTGCGAGGGGTCGCTGAGATTGACGACTTTATTCGCTTCAGAGTAAGCGATATTTATGTCGTCTTTGTGCACGAACATCGGGGTCTGACCGCCAGAAGTATGACAGCCGCCGCACCGGTTGGTGGGAGAAAGTTTGTCCCACAGACCGAGCTTAAACTGTTGCACGTCGTCCGTCGCTGGGGCTGGGCCGCTATAGTTGCCGCCTTGCCCGGGACGATTTGTATTTGGCAGGTTCTCATTGGAAGCTCCGCTATTGCCGCCGCAACCGCTGAGCAGAATGCTGACCGCGGCGATCGCAATGGCGACCGCTCTTATTATCTGCTGTTGTATTGAGCTCATGGTATTCACAGTCGTAATCCGATTAAGAATTCTTGTTTAGTGAAACAGGCAGCCTGTTTCACTCGCCCATGCAATATGCGGCTGATTCAGCGAACACTCGCTTCATTTTGTAGCCGCTGGCTTTGAATGAAGAAACCATTGTGCTGATCTGATTTCTGTCTGCGCTGTTAATCGGCGACCGCAGGCAAACGGTGCGGAAGACGTTTTTGACTTGGCACTGAGCAAAGGCCTCTGAATGCGCAAGCTCCATACCCATGCTTTTCGCTCCCTGGCCTGATCCGCTCAGACTACCGTCCCAGCCCAGCAGGCTGTTTTGTCCTGCGCGCCAGTAGTTGTCCCAATGATCGTCCGGGGTGACGTAACCGTACTCGAAGGTAGTGGAGTTGATATGATACTTGCCTTGTACGCGAGTGCCCGTATCCGGGTCCGTCATGCCTTCTGCGTTATATAACAGCACTCCGTTTTCGCCGTCGGGGTCGGCGTCCATATCATATTCGTACTCATAATAAGCGAAGGCCTGCGCCATAGGATCCATGCCGCTGTGACAGCCTACGCAGTTGTTAAGGAATATTCGGCTGTCTCCGCCGGGGCTGCGCGATACATCCTGGCGAATACGGTCAGGAGAACGGGTGATATCTTTTACTTGCTCCAGATCGTTGCAAAGATGATTCATCAAGGTGAATCGGAACATGGCGCGGTTGGTGCCGCCGCTGAAGAAAGCCTTGGCCGCTGCGCGAGTGGTCATGACGCCAGCAGTGGCGTCGGCGGGCAGCGCTTGAGTTGTATGCACTAAGTCGTCTTTCAGGCTGGCGCCCTGAATTTCCAGAAATTCGTAATGAGCGTTATTCGCTAAAGAGTAGGCGGGCGCTCCCAGACTGCTTTTTCCGACATAAAGGTGATTGCCGTACAGCACTTCCCGAAAGTCTATCCCCAGAACCTCTTCATCCCGAATCATTCCGACGACGGTGGCGGTATAGTCGTTCAGCGGCACAAATAATGACTGCGCCTCATTGGTCCAGGGCGCAACCATGTTTTTCAGAGTCACGTCATAAAAATTTTTGTTTTCCATTGCTGTGTAAGCGGCGGCGATGGGGTCGCCGGAGGTTATATCACTGGCCATGTCGTTAAGGACCGCTTCGCTGGGCGGCACTCCTGCTATACGGTCATGGATTCTCTTGGCCTGTTCCCTGGGGCCTGCCTCTGCTGCAGTAGATAGGGTTAAAGCCAGTGAGAGTAGAGATATAACGCAACGCTTAACCTGTCTGCGCTTATTATCTATGGGAGTTAGACTACTCATATTTTATATTCTCCTGCAGCTCTCGTGCAGTGCGCTTAAAGGAATGGTTAGGTGATAATTAATATTAATTGATAAAACGACAAATATTAAATGTTCATATGTTCTATGAAAAATGGCCTATACACAGAACTGGTCATAATTCTTTATAAAATAGTGTAGTAGAAGTGGCTAACGTGGTTTTGTGCTGGCCCGCACGGTATTACACTTACTTACAAATCCGTTCTGGCTTCTATAATTGTCCAAGACATAATTCAGAAGGGAGGGATATTAAGTATTTTCCACTTAGTATCTGCTCAAGGCCTTATAACTAAACAAGCGTTTGAATGGAATGCGTCGAAATTATTGGCGCCGGGCTGGGGATAAATTAAGCTCATCGGCTTGTAACATTAATTTAAAATAATTGGTCTGATGGCCATTTGGCATTACTGACTGTGAATGCTTATGAATAAAACAATGACGCCGCCCAATAAATTATGCGTATCTGGATATAAACGATTTGGTCGGATATTTCCTTTATCTGCGTTGTCTGTAGCCCTTGCCGCCTGTGGCGGCGGTATCGGAGGCGCTAATCAGGACCCTGATCCTGTCATTCAGGATATTCCTATCGCCTACGTGAAACGCCCTTTGCTGGCTGATGAAGACAACAATCTGCTGAGCCTGGATGCTCGTGCGCCGCTCGATTTCCTCCCAGGGGGAGTGCTCTATCTGAGAAGCCAGGCTTCACCCAGCGCTCCGGAGCGGGACATTAGCTCCCAGGCGTTTCAGGGAGCGGAATACCTTAACGATGAAGGTCAGCTTCTGTACGACGTAAGAGACGTCGACGTCTCCTCCGATGGCTCCAAAATCGTCTTCGCCATGCGCGCGCCGGTGATCGAGGATGCGGATGAAGACGAGCAGCCAACCTGGAATATCTGGGAATACGACGTCGCATCTCGCAGTCTGGAGCGGGTGATTGCGTCGGATAACGTAGCGGAGGCGGGGCACGATATAGGTCCGCATTACCTTCCTGACGGGCGTATTGTCTTTGCATCCACTCGGCAGCGGCAGTCTCAGGCGATATTGCTGGATGAAGGCAAGCCGCAGTTTGAAGCTTTGAATGAAGACCGTCGCGACCCGGCTCTGGCTCTCCATGTGATTAGTCCGGATACAGATGAGATCACGCAGATCACCTTCAACCAAAGTAGTGACCTGGACCCGTTTGTCGCCCAGAACGGCAAGATAGTCTTCACGCGCTGGGACAACATGGGCGGCAATAACTCCATGAACCTGTATCAGGTGAATCCTGATGGAACCGGCCTGGAATATCTGTATGGACGCCATAGCCATGACACGGGCTCCAGTAATGAGGCGGTACAGTTTCTCAAGCCTGTAGAGCTGGAGGACGGCCGTATTATGGTGAGTCTGCGTCCTTATCAAAGCAGTCGTTATGGCGGGGCGCTGGTTGCTATAGATGTGGAAAATTTCACAGAACATGATCAGCCCACCTATGAAAACCGGGGCCTGTTGACGAACGGCCAGTCCCGGCTGACGCCCAATGACGTCTCCACGGATGATGATGTCCAGACGCTCGCCGGAACCTTCAATTCCGCCTATCCCATGTTGGATGGAACCGGTCGACTGTTGGTGAGCTGGAGTCAGTGTCGTTTGGTAGACTCTGATAACGATATTGTGCCTTGCACCAAAGATCGCCTGGAAGACTCCGACTATCAGGCGGCGGCGCCTTTGTACGGGCTGTGGATCTATAATGCGGCGGACGGCACGCAGTTGCCTGTGGTCATTCCCACTGAATTTACCTTGTACACCGATGCGGTGGTGCTGCAGAATCGCACCCGGCCGGACTTTATTCCTGACGGAGACGGTCTTGACGCTGATCTGGGCGATGCCGGGTATGGCGTGGTGCATATCCGAAGCGTCTACGATATTGACGGCGTGGACACAACCCCCGCGGGCGTAAGCGCCATGGCTGACCCTGTGCAGACGTCGGCGGATGATCGACCCGCTCGCTTCCTGCGAGTGGTTAAAGCGGTTTCTATGCCTGACGATGATATTATCGATGTGCCCGGAACTGCATTCGGCGCCAGTGCGGGTCAATTAATGCGCGAAATACTTGGATATGTTCCCATTGAACCCGATGGCTCAGTGAAGTTCGCTGTGCCGGCGAATGTGGCGTTTGCGGTCAGCATCGTGGACAAGTCCGGTAAGCGCTCCAGCCCGCGGCATCAAAACTGGTTGCAAGTACGGCCGGGAGAGACGATGGAATGCGTCGGCTGTCATACGGCTAACAGCGAATTGCCTCATGGACGCCCAGGCGCCCAGGCGCCATCTATCAATGTCGGCGCGGCCACCACCGGACAGCCTTTCCCGAATACGGCCCCTGCGTTGTTCACCGATATGGGCGAAACGATGGCGGAAACCTACGCCCGAATTAACGGGTTGCGTTACCTGAATCCAGACATTGTATTTGACGATGAGTGGACCGACGCTAATATTACTGCAAAAGCGGAGAGTTTCAGTTACGCCTATGCCGATTTGGCTGGTAGTGCGCCTATAACAAGCGCATGCGCCTCCCCTAAGGATGCGAAATGTCGTGTGGTGATTAATTACGAGACCCATATTCATCCTCTATGGGGTAAAAATCGTCAGGTCTTGGATGATGACGGAACTACTGTGTTGGCGGATAACACTTGTAACACATGCCACGGACTCACCGACGCCATGACGATGGTTCAAGTTCCCGCAGCACAATTGGATTTAGGCGATGGGCCTTCTACAGATCAGGCGGACCACTTTAAATCGTATCGTGAACTGCTGTTCAACGATGCGGAGCAGGAGCTTATCGAAGGAGTGCTTGTGGACCGTCAGGTTCCTGTCCTGGACAATGAAGGCAACCCAGTATTTGAGACGAATGGCGACGGCGATCTGATTCTGGATGACGATGGCAATCCAATCCCGGTGACGACCACTGTCGCTGTCAATCGCTCGATGACGCCGCAGGGAGCTGTCGCCAGCACTCGCTTTTTCGCGCCTTTCCAGACAGGGGGAAGCCATGAAGGATGGCTTGACCCGGTCGAGTTGAAGTTGATATCCGAGTGGCTGGATATTGGAGCGCAGTACTATAACAACCCATTTGACGTTCCACAGGACTAAAGACACTTGTTAGCGGTAAGAATATTCCCGGTTTGGTTGATTATCCTTTGTTGCTTTTCACTGAAGAGTTTTGCTGAAGACGATTATCAGACAGTAGATGTCGCCGAGCCCTACCTTGAGTTCCGTACGGGACCAGGTCGGGGCTACCCGGTGTTTTTCGTCGTCGAGCAAGGCGAGCAAATTGAAATTCTCAAACGGAAAACCGAATGGTTCAAAGTGCGCAACGCCAAAGGGCAGGAAGGCTGGGCCAGCCGTGCGCAGATGGAAATGACTCTGGATGGAAGCGGCGAACAGGTCGCTTTCAGCGAGCCGCGCTTTGACGACTTTTCCTCACGTAGCTGGGAGGGCGGCGTCGCTACCGGCGACTTTGGCGGCGCAGCGGTGAACTCCATGTATGTGGGTTACCTCTTCACTCCCAATTTATCAACAGAGCTTTGGGCTTCTCAGGTGTTGGGCGACTTTTCCCAGATCATGATCGCGGACCTGAATATTGTGCACCAGCCTTTCCCTCACTGGCGTATTTCTCCTTTCTTCACGTTGGGAACCGGCGCCGCGTTCATCAAGCCGAAAGCGACGCTGGTGAATGAAGACAACAGGGTTGAGGAAGCCGTACATTACGGGCTCGGGGTCAGATGGTACATGACCAACCGTTATTTTATCCGGATGGAATACAAAGACTACGTGGTCTTCACAGACCGCGACGAAAACGAAGAAGCAGAAGAATGGAAAATTGGATTAAGCGTATTTTTCTAACCAACGGCCGGCGCCCGGTCGCCGGCGCCGCACTGGCGTGCGCGATAGCGGCGGCGGGCGCCGGGCAGGCGTTTGCGGAGGAAGCGGATGCGGAGTCGGAGCCAGTTGTTAAACCGCTGATTGAGCCAGAAGTGACGCCGCGCCGCGTTCAGGAAGACCTGATTGACACGGAAGACTTTGAAGTCGGCGTATACACTGGCCTGATGAGTGTGGAGGACTTCGGCGTTAACTTCGTGATAGGCGCGCGCGTGGCTTACCATATTAATGAAGACCTGTTCGTTGAGGGCAACTATGGCTTTACCGACACCAGCGAGACCAGCTATGAAAAGCTGAGCGGCTCCGCCAAATTGCTGAAAGACGATGAGCGCGACCTGACTTATTACAACCTTTCTCTCGGATATAACATTTTTCCTGGGGAAATATTCCTGGGCAGTAAATACGCCTTCAATACCAATTTCTATGTCGTGGGTGGGTTGGGCAGCACTCAGTTCGCCGGCGATGATCGCTTGACGGCCAACTTCGGCTGGGGGTTTCAGGTGTTGGGGACTGACTGGTTGTCCCTGCATCTGGGCATGAGAGACCACATTTTCGACACCGATATCCTGGGCGAGGACAAGAAAACCCATAACCTGGAAATGACTACAGGCCTGTCTGTTTTCTTCTAGAAAGAGACTGGGAAGGATGGCGTCGTAGAAAGATTTGTTTGAGGAGTTAATGCAATGAAAACGAAATTCTTTAAAAGTGTGGCGGCGCTCTGCTTTGTGCTCTCCGCTTCCGTTTTGTCTCTGGGCGCGGGCGCTGCGGAGATCAAAGGACCGGCGGCGGACTTTACGCTGAAAAGCTCACTGGGCAAGAATCTGCGCCTGCAGGAATATCGCGGCCAAGTGGTGCTGATCAATTTTTGGGCTTCCTGGTGCGGCCCCTGTCGTCAGGAAATGCCGATACTGGAAGATATTTACAAGAAGTACGAAAAATTCGGCTTCACCATTTTCGCAGTGAATGTGGATGAAGATTCTTCTCTGGCTAACGAGTTCCTGAAAGACACCAAGGTCACTTTCCCGATTCTCTACGACAACCAGAATAAGGTCAGCCGCTTGTATGACGTAAAAGCGATGCCGACAACGGTCATCGTGGATAGAAACGGCAATATGCGATACCTGCACAAAGGCTACCAGCCAGGTACGGAAGATCATTACGTCAAAGAAGTCAAAGCGCTGATTCGCGAGTAAAACAACAATGAAAAAGTGGCTATTCCTGCTGTGGGCTCCCATGATTTTGGGAGGCTGCAGCAGTATCGAACCCTGGGTCATGCCTTATGAGCGTAATAACCTCGCCGACCCGATTATGAGCTTTGGCCGCATAGGCATTGCCGGCTCTTATATGCATCACGTCTATCAGGCCCGGGAGGGCGCGCGCGGCGCTGAAGGCGGTTCCGGCGGAGGCTGTGGCTGTAACTGATATGAGAAACCTACACCGCATTGTAGCGATATTCAGTTTATTGGCGACGGCGTTATCCGCCGGCGCCGCCGTATTGCCTGAAGAGAAAGCGGAAGCGATGTATCACCGCTACGAAGGCGGGGGTATGGAGATCGACGGTCCATCCGTCCTGGTAAGAAAGAACTTCGACGCCAGCTTCTCTTTGAGCGCCAATTATTATGTCGACTCAGTCAGCTCCGCATCCGTGGACGTACTGGCGCGGGCGACTCCCTATGAAGAAGAGCGGACGGAAGGCGGCCTGGGCGTGGACTATTTGTACAACAAGTCCATCATGAGCTTCGCTTATACCAACAGTCAGGAAAATGATTTCGACGCTGAGTCTATCCACTTCAATATCAGTCAGGACTTTTTCGGCGATCTGACCACCCTGTCAATGGGCTATTCGAAAGGGTGGGATAACGTACGGAGCAAACTGGACCCGTCTCTAAATGAGGAAGTGGATCGGCAACATTACCGTCTTGGCGTCACGCAGGTGCTGACCAAGAATGCGCTGCTCAACCTGGATATTGAGACGGTTACGGATGAAGGCTATTTGAATAACCCATACCGGGTATACCGTTTCCTGGATAGCAGCAGCCCGAAAGGCTACGAGTACCGAATAGAGAAGTACCCGAAAACGCGCACCAGCAACGCCGTGGCGCTGCGAGGCATGTACTACCTGCCATATCGGGCGGCTATCAAAGGCGAATTCCGGTATTTTTCCGACTCATGGAACATCAAGGGCTACAACTATGAATTGGCGTACGTACACCCGTTCGGCGATCAATTCATTACCGAATTCAAGTTCCGCCACTATGAGCAAACCAAAGCGGAGTTCTACGACGACCTGTTCGAAGGCGAAGACGTCCGTACTTTTATGGGGCGCGACAAGGAACTGAGTACGTATAGCGGCGACAGCGTCGGCGTTGGTCTGACTTATGAATTCAATAAAGGTTTCTCCTTTATCGAAAAAGGCAGCATCAACCTGTTTGTCGACTTTATGAAATTTGAATATGAGGACTTCCGCGACGTGACGCGAACCGGCTTTGCGCCTGGGGAAGAGCCTTTGTACGAATTTGACGCCACCGTGATTCGCTTTTTCGTCACCGCTTCCTACTGATAGCGGCGATGTTATCCATTACAGGATGCGATCAATTAAATTGGGATTGAAAGTATGAATTACAAAAACAGCCTGGCCCATGCATTGTTCCTGATTTTGCTGCTGTTGTCGGTCATGGCCCGGGCGGAGGAGGGCGCTGAAGACGCCGTCCCCGCTGACGCGATGCAGCTAGCGGATGACGCCGGCATGGCCTCCGTGGACCCCGACACGCCTATCGTGGATCAGGTGCAGTCGCTCAAACAGAAAGCGATTGAGTTGAACCGCGACCTGTTCATTCTTGAGGAAGACCTGCTGTTTCCCGCCAGTACGCAGTTTGTCGTGTTTCTTTCCGTCGACGTTGGCGAGTTTTTCCAGCTGGATGCGGTGGAAGTCAAAATCGATGGCGAAACGGTGGCCAGTCACCTCTATACCCAACGTCAGGCCAAGGCTCTGTACAAAGGCGGTATGCAGCGTTTGCACATTGGCAACCTGAAGACCGGTGAACATGAAATTACCGCATTTTTCACTGGAGTAGGGCCCGATAACCGCGATTATAAGCGCGGCGCCACACAAAAATTCGCAAAGGGCTCAGACATCAAAACGCTGGAGTTGCGCATTACCGACTCGACCAAGAAGTACCAACCTGAATTCACCGTCGTCGAATGGGAATAACTTTAACTGCGTCTGGTAGCCGGTAGTCACTGAGGCAATGAAAAGAATACTTAGAAAAACAATACCGTCTCTTCTCGTTCTGGCGAGCCTGGGGCAAAGCGTTTTCGCTGCGGATGAGAAGAAGCCTGAGCGGGCGCTGGATCTGCAGTACGGTAAAGTGCTGTTCGAGTTCTATCAGCAGCGTTATTACGGCGCGCTCACGGATTTATCGATCGGTGAGCTGCGTAACAATATCATCCATCATGGCGATCATCCTCAGGTGCTGAAAGGCGGCATGCTGCTTTCTTACGGCATGGTGGATGAAGCCAAGCGTATTTTTGAGAGTCTGCTGGAAGGCAAGGTGACCCCGGAAGTCCGGAACCAGGCCTGGTTTTATCTTGGTAAAGTGTATTACCAGATGCGGAAATGGGAGAACGCCAAGTTTTCATTTCAGCGCGTTGATCGCGAATTGTTAGAGGATTCCGACTCGGAGTTGCTGGAAGAGTATTTTTACCTTCAGGGACAAACCGCACTGGGGCTGGAGGATTTGAAGGCGGCGGAAGCGTTTTTACAGCCGTTGCCGAAAGACTCATACTGGCGCGCCTATTTGGAATACAACCTGGCTCTGAATCAAAGAAAAGCTGGTGATCTGGATGCGGCGCTGCGCCGATTGGCGAGGGTTAGCGCGCCGACGCCTCAGGAGGAGGACGACCCCAACGAGTTTTACGCGTTGCGCGACAGAATCAGCCTGACTACTGGCGTGCTCAGAATGGAGCAAAACGACTACGCCGGCGCCATGACGGAGTTTCGCAAGGTGCGCATCAATGGTCCCTGGTCGGATCAGGCTCTGTTCGGATACGCCCTGGCGGCCTCCAACTCCGGCGAATTCGGTCTGGCGATCCAGTCACTGCAGACTTTGAGCAGCAAGCAAGCCGCTAACCCCATCATTCAAGAATCTCACTTCGCCATTGGTTACGTCTATGAACAGCTTGGGCAGAAAGTAAAAGCGCTCAATGCCTACGCCAATGCCGTCACTCAGTATCAGGAAAGTCTGCGCCTGCTGGAAACCAATATCGCTGAGCTGGATGAAGATCGCTTGTTTGACAGTCTCGAATTTGGCGGAAATCCGGAGTTGCATATTACCCGCCTGGACGATGACAACATCCGCGTAGATGAATACGGGCGTCTTGATGTGCGCCCGGCTACCTACAGTCTGGCTCATCTGGTCGCCCAGGAAGAATTCCAGCGCGTGCTCAAAGAGTTGCGTGAACTGACCTTGTTGCAAAACACCCTGAACGAATGGCTGCGCAAGGTGGACAACTTTGACGTGATGATTGATACCCGCAAAATCGCCAGGGAAGAGCGCATACGGGAAACCCGGGAAAAAATGGCTTCACTGGACGCTGACCGCATTCGCGCTGAGCGCGACGCATTGGCGCAGGTCATTGCAGAAGGCGAGGCTGCTGGCGATGGCGCCTATTTCCTTACAGAAGATCAGCTGGGTTATAAGGCTATTATTGAGCGCTCCAGACGCACAATCGAATTGATGCGCCAAGATCCCGACTGGGTTGAAGATGTACCGGAATATGAAGAGAAGTTGCGTCGTATGGAAGGTTTCCTGAACTGGACCGTCAGCGAAGAGTTTCCCGAGCGGCTATGGGGAGCGAAGCAGGAGCTGGCGGCGCTGGATACGGCGCTGAAGGAATATTCGCTGCGTAGTGTGAGAATCAACAACCTTATCGCCAAGTCAGAGCAGTTGGAAACCCTTGAACAAAGGGTGGATAGCGCCAAGCCCCGCCTGCAGGAGTTGAGCGATCAGGTGCGCCGCGCGCTTACCCGGGCGAAAACTACTGTCAGCGACATGGCGAGAGATGAATTGTTGCGGCAGCGAGATCAGGTCAACTATTACATGACTTCCGCAAAACTGGCGCGCACTCGTCTGTCCGATGAACTTCTCGACGGAGAAGGGGGCGGCTTATGAGGGCGTTGACGTTAACCGCCATCGCGGTCGTGGTGAGCGGCTGTTCGCTGTTTTCCGGTTCTGAGGAAAGTCGTCGCGCTGCGGATCAGCCGACAATCGCCGATTTGAAGCCTGCGATCATTGAGGATCAGGGCGAAGAAACGGTGAACATCAATATTGATGAAGTCATCGCCAATTACACAGATCTGCTGACCGTTGTCGAAGATCCGGAAACCCGCACCAAGATTCTCTACCGACTGGCGGATTTGCAGATGATCCGCAATGAAGAGTCTTCCGTGACGCAGGAAGTGGTGGACTACTCGGAAGGCTCGGCGGCTTATTTCGCTGTGGCCATTTCCGCGTATGAAGGGTTGTTGAAGAAATATCCTAATCGGGCGGAAAACGACCAGGTGTTGTACCAGTTGGCGAAAGCCTATGACCTGGAAGGGCGTCGCGATGACTCCTTCAACGCGCTGAACCGCTTGGTGAAAGAGTACCCGCGTTCATCTTACTTCCATGAAGCGCAGTTCCGGCGCGGCGAGATACTGTTCACTAATGGCGACTATGACGCCTCTCAGCGGGCTTTTGAGTCGGTCATTCGCGGCGGCGCCAAAACCGGCTTTGAGCAACAGGCGCTCTACATGCATGGGTGGAGTCTGTTCAAGCAGGGGGAGTACGAGACCTCTCTGGACAGCTTTGTCAAAGTGCTGGATCTGGTGATGCCGGAATCGGATGACTTGGACGCGTTGTCTAAAGAGTCCCGTACTCTGGTGGAGGATCAGCTGCGGGTAATGGGCTTCGCCTTCAATTATCTGGATGGGGTGGATACCGTTACGAGTCTGTTTGCGAGAGTCGGCGCGCGTAGCTATGAACACCTGATTTATCAGCAATACGGCGAGCTGCTGGTCAAAGAGGAGCGTTATACGGATGCGGTTTCCGTCTATCGACGCTTTATCGAACTGCATCCACTCAGCAAATGGTCGCCTTATTACCAGGAGCGCGTCATTCAAACGCTCATCGTGGCGGGCTTCGGCAGCTCGGTGCTGCCGGAAAAGGCGGCGTTTGTGAAAAACTATGGCGTCACCAGCGATTTTTATTGGCGGCAGCAGGACGAGAAGGTTAAAGCCTTCACCGCCGACAAATTGCGCGTATATATCGACGAATTGGCGACGCATCATCACGCCGCCGCACAGACGCTGGACAGAAATGTTGCTGCAGGCCGCAATGGCAGAGCGAAAGGGCTGGACGGTAAGGAAATAAGCGCACAGCAGGCGCGTACGGCCATGCGCGATGAGTACGCCAGCGCCGCCGCCTATTATCAGGAGTTTGTGGATACCTTCCCGCAAGATCCGAAAGCGCCCCAGATGGTGTTCCTGCGTGGCGAAACCTTATTCGCTGTGCAGCGATACGAAGAAGCGATAGTCGCCTACGAAAAAGCGGCGTATGAATACCAGGGCTTCGCCAAAGGCGCAGAGGCGGGGTATGCGGCGATCACTGCTTTTGATGAATTGGCGTCCGGCTCTGCTGAAGCTGAGCGCGCGCAGATTGAACTGCGCAAAATTGAAAGCCAGATTCGCTTCGCCCAATCCTATGCGTCTGATCCTAGAGCAGGGGCCGTAATGGCGTCGGCGGCGGAGAAGCTGTTCGCCATGAAGGATTACCCCCGCGCGATCGACGTGGCGCAAAGGCTGACGCAACGCACGCCGCCGCCGGATAATGCGTCATTGCTGGGCGCCTGGTTGATCATCAGCCACAGCCAATTTGAACTCAAGCAATATGCGGAAGCGGAAAAATCCTATTCCCGCGTATTGGCGCTGATGCCGGCGAACGACAAGCGTCGCGGCGAGATCGCAGAACTGCTCGCCGCCAGTATTTATAAACAAGGCGAACTGATGCTGGCCGCCAATGACGTCAATGGCGCGATTGATCAGTTTTTGCGTGTTGGACAGGCGGCTCCCACAGCGTCAGTGCGCGCGAATGCGGATTATGACGCCGCCACCTACATGCTGCAGCAGGGCCAGTGGGATAGAGCGATCTCTGTGTTGAATGGTTTCCGCCAGCGTTATCCGCAGCATGAACTGGCGAAAGACGTACCCGCCAAGTTGGCGATGGCTTATCGCAATACCGAACAATGGGATGCGGCGGCAGGTGAGTTGGCGGTGATATCGCAGAGTCATCCTGACGGCGAAACCCGACGAGAGTCGCTGCTGTTGTCGGCGGAACTGTATGAAAAGAGCGGTCAGACTCAGAAAGCCATAGACACCTACCGGGATTATGCTAACAGCTACCCGGAGCCGGCGGATATGGCGGCGGAGGCGGGCTACACGTTGAGCGAGCTGTACGCCAAGGCGAATGACCCTATCAAGCAGCGTTTCTGGCTGCAGAAGGTGGTGCAAGGGTACGACGCAGCCGGGTCGAAAGGCTCTGATCGTATGCGCTATCTCGCGGCGAAGTCCTCCAGCGTCCTGGCGGATGACGCTTTCATACAGTTCAAGAGCATCAAGCTGACGGCGCCGCTGCAAAATTCTTTGCGCTCCAAACAGGAGGCGATGAAACGGGCGATGGCGGCTTACAAGAAAACAGCGAATTATCGTATTGCGGAATTCACGACACGTTCATCCTTCCGCTTGGGAGAAATCTATTCTCAGCTCAGCCGCGACTTGCTGGACTCTGAACGTCCCCGCAATCTCAATGAGCTGGAATTGGAGCAGTACCAGCTATTGCTGGAGGAGCAGGCGTATCCCTTCGAGGAAAACGCAATTGAACTGCATGAGGCGAACGCGCAGCGGAGCTGGAGCGGAACCTACGATGAATGGGTGAAAAACAGCTTTGAAGCGTTGAAAAAACTGTTCCCCGCACGCTATAAAAAATCGGAAGAGATCCCAGAGTTCAGTGAAAACATTCTTTAGTCGTATAAGCAGTCTTCGCGTCGGTTGTCTGGCATTGACTCTGTTGCTGGCGGCCTGTTCCGGCGCGCCTCAGAAACCGTCGAACAACGGCGGGGCGACAGGGGGGGCGGACCTCTCTCAGGTTCCCGAAGGCGCCCGCAATCAGTACGCCGCCGCATTGCGTGATCAAAAAGCCCGTAATTTCGGCTCCGCCCTGAAGAAATTTCAGACGGTCAGCGAAGACTATCCGCAGTTGTCCGGCCCGTACATCAATATGGGCATCATCTATATGAATACCGACGCGCCGGATCAGGCGCAGGCGATGTTCGAAAAGGCAGTCAGCGTGAACGGACTGAACCCGGAAGGGTATACCCTGTTGGGATATCTGGCCCGTCGTCAGGGGAAGTTCACGGAGGCGGAAGAATATTACCGCAAAGCGATCGCCGTTGACGGTTCCTATGCGCCCGCCCGGTTGAATCTGGGCATTACCTATGATTTGTACATGGGCAAACTGAAGGAAGCATTGGAGCAATATCAGATTTATCAAAGCCTGCAGGCGCAACCCGACGATGAAGTGAATCGTTGGATTGTCGATCTGCAGAGCCGACTACAGTGACAGGAGGGCAGGGTATGAGTCGTCAATCCCAGCCTAAGAACGTTTTTATCAGTCTGGCTCTGGTCGCCTCAGTCTGGGCGGTGAGCCCGGCGGCGCAGGCGGAGACAGAAGTGATTACCGTGGATGGCGCAACATTGCGTGGCAATCAGGAGCAGCCTCAGGTGCTTTATATTGTGCCCTGGAGGAAGCCCCGTAAGCTTGCGGGGTTAGGCGACTCCGCCGCGTCGTTGATCAACGATGAAGTATTGAAGCCGATTGACCGCGAAGAATTCGTGCGGCAGGTGGATTACTACGAACTGTTCAAAGACGATGCCTCCGCGCCGTCCGAAACGCCTAAGTAAGCTGACGTCCCCTAAGAGTTTTCCCCTGCCTCTTTTCTTTAAGTTGTCGCATCTGCCGATAAGCGCCCGCCCATAATGATTGGGCGGGCGCTTGCTCAGGACTCCGACTGAATCTTGATATCCAGCGCCTGCAGGACTTCCGGGTTAGGGTAGCCGTCTGCAATCATGCCCTGTTTTTCCTGAAATGCGCGGATGGCGTCTCGGGTGGCCGGGCCCATAATGCCGTCGGATTTACCCGCATCGAAACCTTTGTCTGTAAGCTTCTGCTGCAAGTCTGCGACGGCGGTTAAAGGCAGGCGCGGCAACTCAGGCGGCGTTTGCCGCAAACGACCTGCGCCGGCGATGCGGTCTGCGAGGTGGCCTACCGCGATGGCGTAGGATTCAGAGCGGTTCCAGCGCATGATGACTTTGAAGTTATCGTAAACCAGGAACTTGGGGCCAAGGTGGCCGGAGGGAATGATCAGAGCCGCCTGTAGGTCCAGATTCGGCATTTCGCGACCATCCGCATCAAGAACGCCTAATTCACGCCACTCGGACAAAGTTTTGCTGCGCTTCAGGCCTGCCTCGCCATAAGCGAAATTTTCCGGCAGCTTGACCTCGCGCCCCCAGCGAAAGCCGTTCTGCCAGCCTAAGCCATTCAGAAACAAGCCGGCGGAGGCGGCGGCGTCAGGCAGACTGCCCCATAGGTCGCGCTTACCGTCGCCGTCTCTGTCAGTCGCGTATTGGAGATAGACGGAAGGCATGAACTGGAAGTTACCCATGGCGCCGGCCCAGGAGCCAAGCATCTTGTCCACCGTCACATCGCCTTTCTCGATGATTTTCAACGCCGCCATTAATTCGCCGGTGAAATAGCCGCTGCGACGTGGATCACAGGCGAGCGTGGCGAGTGAGTCAAGAATGGGCATCTTGCCGGTGTAACCGCCATAGTTGGTTTCCAATCCCCAGAATGCGACCAGGTATTGAGCGGGGACGCCAGACTCTTTGGCGATCTGGTCGAGCAGGGGGGCGTGTTTGGCCAGCATTTCGCGGCCTTTGTTCACCCGTTCATCCGTAACGCGGCGATTAAGGTAGTTGGTGAAAGTGTCGATAAATTCAGGTTGCTTGCCGTCAAGTTCTATGACGCGCTCACTGAGCTTTACCTGACCTAACGCTTCGTCGACGATTTTCTCGGAAATCCCTTCCTGTTTCGCTTTTTCCTGCAGCCCCGCCACACATTCTGCGAAGTCAGCGTGGGCGGTATATGGCAGGGCAAGACCAATAGTAAGTAATAATAGACGGGATTGTTTGCAGAACCGGGTTACTGCAGGCATAGGACATCCTTCATCGGGAACTGGAGAAAGCAAAACTTTCGCAAGTGGCGCAGAGGGAGTCAATAGTTGCGGCCCGGGGCGATGCGCGCCAGGCCGTTAAATATAATTTAGAAAGGAATTTAAAGCGTGAAGATCTTGGATTGATTAGCGCTTACCGCACTCACGGGTGACGAAGTTGACTTGCAGCGCATCCGTGGCGCTCATACCCCATTGTCCGGTCAGGTCCCGTGGATCAACATCTTTGACTGCTTTACGGCTGTAGTTGGACTCAGTTTCCTCAGCGGGTTTGGCGCTGAGCTTTTGCAGCATTTTGATAAGTTTCATGGTTTGATCCCCCGAATCACTGTCTTTAACGCAGTGGTATCAATGAAAGCGGCGTGCGGTTGCAAACCCCGTCAGAGAAATTGATTGCGTATTGACCGGGTTACCTTGTGTGTAATCGAGCGCCGGGGGCGATATAGGCTGCTAAGGTCTACTCATATAGGGATGGTTACTTTATAATCCGCGGCTTTGAAGGTCACCGCGTTAAGCGTAAGAGTAGTGTTTACATGCCCCATATTCAGTTTATTAATAGTGATAGCCTGCTTAAATGGCTAAAAGACCTGGAAGTTGATCACTACCTTTGCGGGCAGTGTCAGGGTGTGCACATCGCCGACCTGCAAAGTCAGGAAGGGGTGTTGGAAAGTCGGGTGTTTCTGGAACAGGAGTGTCTGATATTTACTACCGAAGTGGAGTTGCGGGCGTCCGCTCTGTTGAATCTGGTTGCTGAATTGCCGCGTTTGAATGGCGCTTACGCCAATATCAAGACATTCGCTGACTTGGCGGATGATGGCGCTCCCCGGGTGATCATGTGCGATACCTTATGGGTGTCCGCAGGCGTCACCAAAGAGCAGTTGGGGGTTTTTCTGAGAAACGCCCTGGAAGCCAAGCAGGATATTCTTCGCGAGTGTCTCGACTGCGGATTTATCGCCACGGCGGATGCTGGCGCGCCCTCTGCGCCGATGGAACGCGCACTGCATTGATCCTTTCTCCGCGCAGTCCCGGCGTCGTCGGGTGCAGGAGCGCGGTTGCACTGTCCGTCGTCAGGAATTTGCCGCTTTACGGGCGAAGACGAAGAACTCCCGATTACCGTCTCCCCCTGTGATGGAGCTAGGAAAGTAATCCATCACTCTAAGTCCTGCGTCCGCGCAAGCCATTTTGATCTTCTCTTCCACTTCAGTATAAAGACTTGCGTCTTTCACGATGCCGCCTTTACCCAGACCGGCCGGGCCGACTTCAAACTGCGGTTTGACCAGACTGATCAGCGCGCCGTCATTGGCGAGCAGCGCAGCGACAGACTTCAACACCAGCGTTTGCGAGATAAAACTCAGGTCCATGACTGCAAAGTCATAACCCGCTCCATCATCAGTTAATTCGAGCAGGGAGAGGGGAATCTCTTTGGCGTTGATCCCTTCAAATACCCGGACTTGAGGGTGGTCCCTCAAGGATTGCGTCAACTGCCCGTGTCCGACTTCCACGCCCACCACCAGGGCGGCTCCTTGCTTGAGCGCGCAATCCGTGAATCCGCCGGTGGACTGGCCCACGTCCAGCACGGTTTTACCCTTAAATTCGGCTCCGACCTGCGCAATGGCTCCGGCCAGTTTAAGCCCGCCTCGGGAGACGTATTCTTGCAACTCGTTATCGAGAATTTTTATTTTGACGTCGCTGAGTACGGTCTGGCTGGGTTTGGTTACGGCCTCCCAGCCAGCGCCGACTTGCAACATGATTTTTCCGAGACTGATCAGCTCTCTGGCCTGATTGCGCGAGCGACAGTAACCCTGATCCACCAATAGTTTGTCGATTCGGCTCGCTTGCACGGTGGAGGTGGGGAAGCGTTCTGAAATATCAGGCATTTTTCCGTCTTGTACGTTTAGGGCGTTGTGAAATGATCACACCTGTGCGCAGACGATTCTGTCCGAACTGGGACATGCGGTCGAACTGGGCGCGGGCGATGGGGATGTACTGGTTGTCGATGGCGAGACGGTGCGACTCTTCATCCACATCCGGGTCATGAATATATACGAAATCTGAGTCGACGGCGCTGATCATCACCCAATGCGGCGCTTTTTTCTGGTCGAAGTGGTAGGTGCTGATCAGCACCAAGGCCAGTTTGCCTTGCTTGATTTCCCGTTCCAGGATTTCCTGAGTCAATACAGTGTTGTGAATGACGACATCGGTTTCGTCGAGCTGATGCATAAAGTCTTTGTGCACCAGCTTTAATACTTCTTTTTTCTCCGTGCGTCTGACGCCCTCGAGAAATAGCGGGCCTTCGTAATTGACGTAAATCTCCGCATTGAAACCGCGCTTATGAGCGGCCAGCGCGAGCCCATGGGGGCCGCAACCGCCGTGCCCGGAGGTCATGAATATGGTGGTGGCCTCGCGCCAGATCTGTATCTCTTCCCAGTTGCGGGGAATATATTCCGTATTCAGGGTCGCCATGGCCATCATCAACGACGCCGGGCCGCAAGTGAAATCCGTGCTTTGGCTATAGTAAGGGATCTGCAGCGTCTGATTCAGCGGCGCGAAACGAATGATCTGTTTCTGGAAACGATAGGCGTCCCGGTGATCTTCGTAATAATCGTGATAAACCCCAAACTGGCGATAACCGAGCTTCTTATATAAGCCGATCGCTTCCTGGTTATCGGTGCGTACTTCCAGGCGCATAAAAATACAGCGGCGCGATATCGCCGACTGCTCCGCCATATCCATCAGCGCCCGCGCGACGCCCTTGCCGCGGGACTCCGGAGCGATGGCGATGGAGTAGAGGCGGGCGAGACTGGTGCCGCGATGGAATAACGTAATCGCATAGCCGCACAGCTTCTCATCCATCTCACACAACACCACCGAAGCGGATTCGGATTTGATCATGTGGCGAAAACTTCTGCGGCTGAGCCGATCCGTCGTAAAGCATGATTCTTCAAGCTCCACCAGCTCGTCAAGATCTTCCATATGGGCTTCCCGATAGTGGGGCGCCAAAGAGCGAATTACGGTTTGCGGCTGGTTTTTATTCATGCTTCTGAAATAGTTGGGGGTAAGTTCAAATATGTAGTGGACAGGCTAATTAAGTTAAGCAAGACTTAGCAGAGATGCGCAAGTCTAAAGTGAACGCTCGTCATTTAATAGCGCTATAACTCCCTATCCCCAATGCTCCCGGAGGAATCCCAAGCCGTATGTCTCGTCTTTACATAGTCGTTGAGTCTTTAAAGGATTGGACCCCCTATTATCCAAGTGAAGACGTAATATCATTTGAAGACTACCTGGCTCTACCCATCAACAAAAATGACCGCGTCAGACTGATCAACCTTTGTCGCAGTTATAAGTATCTCAGCAAAGGCTACTACTGCTCATTGCTTGCCGAGGCGCGGGGACATCATGTCATTCCTTCCGTGCGCACGCTGAACGAAATTGAAAAGCGCTCGTTGTATTCGCTGATTCTCGACCTGGATGACGACACTGCGCTGTCGGCGCTGAAGAAGCTGGCTAACAAACCGGATCAGGAATTGACGTTCCGCTGTTTCTTCGGCAAAACCAGTGATCCGGATCTGGAGCCATTGGGCGCGCTAGTATTTGAGAAACTGCCTTGCCCGGTGGTGGAAGTGGAGATTGAGCAGAAAGGCGGCTGGAAATTGTCCGCTATGCGTCCAATCAGCCATAAAGGCTTTGACGATCAAGAGCAGACGCTGTTCGCCAATTCATTGGACGCCTTTAGCCGCAAAGTCTGGCGCAAGCCCAAAGAACGTAAGAAATATCGCTATGACATGGCGGTATTGGTTAATCCTAAAGAGGAAATGCCGCCCAGCGACAAAGGCGCGCTGAAGAAGCTGGCGAAAGTGGGCAAACAGCTCGGTGTGGCGGTGGACCTGATCGAACCCAAGGATTATCAGCGCATTCCTGAATACGATATGTTGTTCATCCGTGAAACCACCGCGATTGATCATCACACCTTCAAGTTTTCCAAGAAGGCGGAAGCGGAAGGTCTGATCGTAATGGATGACTCCACTTCCATCATGCGCTGCACCAACAAAGTGTATCTGGCGGATTTGTTGCGGGCCAATAGAGTGCCGACGCCCAAGACTTTGATAGTCAGCAAGGGCGACAAACAGCAGTTGCTGGCGGCGGCGCAGGAACTGGGCCTGCCTATGGTGTTGAAAATCCCGGACGGCTCGTTTTCTCGCGGCGTGGTAAAGGTTGAGTCGCCGGAAGAGTTGGAGCAAAAAGCGCATACGCTGTTCAAGCAATCGGCGCTGTTGTTGGCGCAGGAGTTCATGTACACCGATTATGATTGGCGGATCGGCGTGCTGAACGGCAAGCCTTTTTACGCCTGCAAATATTTCATGGCTCGTAACCACTGGCAGATTTATAAGCACGGCGAAGGTTCCACTGCCGCTGGCGCCTGGGCTACGCTGCCGACTTATGAAGTGCCCAAAGTCGTATTGAATGCGGCGGTGAAGGCCGCGGGGCTGATTGGCGATGGTCTGTATGGCGTCGATGTTAAGCAGAAAGGCAATCGGGCGGCGGTTATCGAAGTCAACGATAATCCGAGCATCGAGTCTGGCGTAGAAGATAAATATCTGGGGGACGAGTTATACCGTATTATCCTCGAAGAGTTTATCCGTCGAGCGGAAAAGAAACACAATTCCTAAGCGACGGAATTTCTGTCATTTTCATGCTTGAGCCCGCCATCTGACTTTGTTATGATGCGCGCCACTTGTGAAGAACAGCTGTTCTTGACTTGCTATGGTGGCTCTGCCGGTCCCCTCGCAACAAGAAACCGTGAACCTGGTCAGGCCCGGAAGGGAGCAGCCACAGCGGTGGATCTGTGTGCCGGGGTGTGGCTGGTAGGGCTACCTCCAACTCCTCCCTCACGTATCTAATTTCCCCGTTGATTTCACGATTCCTGCGATGGTTTTCCTGCGTCTGCGCAAAGTCGTTTCGGTGACAGAAAACCCCTTGCATGCTAATGTATGCGTTTGAATTTTCCGTTCTTCCAAAGAGAGCGCCGTATAGGCTATGGCGGGCCGGGTGAGCAATTTGAAGCAATATCGTAATCGCTATGAATCGATAGGAGTGGCATGGCATATCAGGTTCTAGCCAGAAAATGGCGTCCCGGCAATTTCGCGGAAATGGCGGGGCAGGAGCATGTTCTCAAAGCGCTGACCAACGCCCTGAATCAGGACCGTCTGCACCACGCGTATCTATTCACCGGTACTCGCGGCGTTGGTAAGACCACGGTTGCGAGAATTTTCGCCAAATGCCTCAATTGTGAACAAGGCGTTAGCGCTATTCCTTGTGGAGAGTGCGGGGTGTGCCGGGAAATCGCCGAAGGCAGATTCGTTGATCTGATTGAAATCGACGCGGCGTCGCGCACCAAGGTTGAAGACATGCGTGAGCTGCTGGACAATGTCCAGTACGCGCCTACCCGCAGCCGTTATAAAATCTATCTCATTGACGAAGTGCACATGCTCTCCAATTCCAGCTTCAACGCCCTGTTGAAGACCCTGGAAGAGCCGCCGCCTCACGTTAAGTTTCTGCTGGCCACCACTGATCCGCAAAAACTACCGGTTACTATCCTGTCGCGCTGTTTGCAGTTCAATCTCAAGAATCTGTCGCCGCAACGTATCGTTAGCCACTTGACCCATGTGTTGCAGGCGGAGAATGTGCCTGCGGAAGAAGCGGCCTTGTGGGAACTGGCGCGTGCGGCGGAAGGCAGCATGCGGGACGCAATGAGTCTTACTGACCAGGCCATCGCTTTTGGCGATGGCAAGCTGGAGGCGAAAGACGTCATTGAAATGCTGGGGACGATTGAGAAGCATGTAGTCATTGACTTGTTGCGCACCATCGCCGCGCAGGACTGTGCTGCGATGCTGGCGCAAGTCAATCATATGGCCCAGTTCGCGCCGGATTACGCCTATGTGCTGCAGGCGCTGGCGGAACTGCTGCATCGCGTGGCGGTGGAGCAGGCGGTGCCTGGCGGCGTCGACAACAGCTTTGGCGATCAGCAGCAAGTCTCCGAACTGGCGCAAACGCTGACGGCGGAAGATACCCAGCTTTATTACCAGATTGCCTTGATGGGGCGTAAAGATCTGGCCCTGGCGCCTGATCCGCGTACGGGATTTGAGATGGCCTTGTTGCGGATGATCGCCTTCCGCCCGAACATCAAATCAGCAAGGCAGATTCAAGCGCCTTCCGCTGCTTCGTCCGCAGCCTCGGCTGACGACGATAAGGAAAGCGCTCAACCCGGGCCATCCCAGACTGAGACGGCTGTAGCGGCGCAGCCGGCTCCAGCTGTAGAAGCCACGCCTGAGCCCAGGCAAGAGATTGCAGCGCCGCAGCCGGAACCGCCGCAGCAGGTTGCGGAAAAACGCGATACGCCGTCGCCGCAAGAGCCGCCCCGCCAGGGGCTCTCACAACAAGGGCCACAGAAGCAAGAGCCGTCTAATCAGGGGGAAGCGCCGGTCATTGACGCTGCGCCTGTAACGCCTGCTCAACCCATAGAGCGGCCACCCCCCGGGCATTCTGAAGCAGAACCGCCGCCAGTAGATGATTACGATGCGTACTTCGCCGATGATCCAGGGCCTTCCGACGCGGACTATGGTTTTTCTGGCTATCCAGCGGAAACCGGTTATCCCGACGATGGAAGTCATGCCGCGCCAGTGGCGAACCCGCAGCCAAAAGAGGAGAGACCTCAGGCGGCTGCGCCAGCCCGGGAGCCACAGGGAAGGGAGGCAATAGCCCCGCCCCCAAAGTCAGTAACTGAGTCTGTTCCAGGCCTGCACCCAGGACCTGGGGAGGCTGGGTCGGTGAATACGACCCCTCCCGTTGTCGCCGCGAATAGCGTTAAGAAGTCCCCGGCGGGTCCGCTGACGCCGCCATTGGAGGGCGAGCCTACCATGCAGGGAATGGTCTGGAAGGATGCGGTCAAACGCCTCGCCATTAGCGGAATGACCGCCACTCTGGCGCAGCGCTGCGCACTGGAGGCGGTGACCCCGGGCCTGGTCATATTCACGATTGATCGCGAGCATCTCGACTTTTTCAATGAGGCGCAACGCGAGCGCTTGCGCGCAGCGGTGTCGGAATTCATGGGCGAAGCGGTTAAAATCGAAGTTTCAGCCGGCGAATCGAAATGGTTGACGCCGCTGCAGTATGCGGAGCGACGCAGGGCGGAGCTGCAACAGCAGGCGGAGACGGCCATTCGCAATGACCCCAATATTCAGATGATGGCGGGGCGTTTCGGCGCAGCGGTCATCGAAAACAGTATTGAGCCTATTATTCAGGAGTAGACATATGATTAAAGGTAACATGGGCGACTTGATGAAACAGGCCCAAAAGATTCAGGAACAGATGCAGAAAGCCCAGGAAGAACTGGCTAACGCGGAAGTGAGCGGAGAGTCCGGCGGCGGTTTGATCAAAATTGTCATGAATGGTCGCCATGATGTGAAAAAAGTGGAGATCGACGCCAGTTTGATGCAGGAAGAGAAAGAAATCCTGGAAGATCTGCTGGCGGCGGCTGTGAATGACGCCGTGCGTAAAGTGGAAAAGAACAACCAGGATAAGATGTCCAACATGACTGCAGGTCTGGGCATTCCTCCTAATTTCAAAATGCCGTTTTAATGACGGAGTAGCATCCATATATGTCTTCCAGTCTGACGCCCGCCATTGATCAGTTGGTCCGTTGTCTGCGATATCTTCCCGGGGTGGGGGCGAAGACCGCCACTCGTATGGCGCTTAATCTACTGGAAAGAGATCAGGGTAGAGCGGCGGATTTGGCCATTGCCATCAGCGATGCGCTTACCAGAGTGAAACGCTGCTCGCGCTGCCAGAATTTTTGCGAAGCGGAATTGTGTTCAATCTGCGAAAGTCCTAAGCGGGATGATCGCGTGCTCTGTGTAGTGGAGTCGCCGACAGACGTGCTGGCGATTGAGCAGACATCGGACTATAGCGGTCGTTACTTCGTGCTGATGGGGCATTTGTCGCCGATAGACGGCATTGGCCCTGAAGACATTGGCGTCGATAAGCTTAAGCAGCTATTGCAGGAAAGCGCCGTCAGCGAGCTGATCCTTGCCACCAACCCCACTGTGGAGGGCGAAGCGACAGCGCATTTTATCGCCCACATCGCCAAAGACTTGAACATTCCTGTGTCCCGCATCGCCCACGGCATCCCCCTTGGAGGAGAGCTGGGCATGATTGACAGCGGCACGTTAAGTCACGCACTGCAAGGTCGAAAACCTTTTGCCTAACGATACGCCTCTCTCCGCTATATATCCGCCGGATTATGAAAGTCGCTGGATAGATACTCCCGCTGCGTTGCAGGAAGCATTGCTGCGCCTGGAAAAGACCGACTGGCTGGCGGTGGATACGGAATTTATCCGTGGAACCACGTTTTATCCCGCGCCGGCGTTGCTGCAGCTCTATGATCGCCAGTGCGTGTATCTGGTGGACATGCTGAAAATCACCGATTGGAGCGGTGTCAGTCGACTGTTCGAGAGTCGCGACATTCTTAAAGTAGTGCATGCCTGCAGTGAGGATTTGGAGTTATTTAACTGTGTTGGCTTATCCCAGCCATGCGGCTTGATCGATACACAGGTCGCCAATGCGTTGCTTGATGGTGAGCTGAACGAAGGGTTGCAGTCGCTGGTGCGACAGAATCTGGGTATTGAGCTGGAGAAGCACGCCACGCGTTCAGACTGGACGCAAAGACCGCTTACAGACAAGCAAATTCAATATGCTCAGGAAGATGTGGTGGTGTTGTGGCCGCTCTATCAGAAACTGGCGGAAGCGTTGCGTCTGTCCGGCAAGTATGAAATTGCGTTGGAAGAGGGCGAAGCCATGCGTCTGGCGGCGGCCGGCGTGCAGGATATGGGACGCTATTACTTGAAGTTGCGTGGCGGGTGGCGTTTGCGCAAAGGCGCTCAGCAATTATTGGCGAAGCTGGCGGCATGGCGTGAGCAGGAAGCAAGAGGAAGAGATATCCCGCGTAAGAAAATCTGCCCTGACGATGAGTTAATCGCAATCGCTCAACGCCGGCCCCGAACCTTGGGACAGCTGACTGAAATTACTTCCATCCAGGGCGCAGGCCTGCGTCGTTATGGGGCGGAGCTGGTGGGGATGGTGCGTGAGCATATGAAGGCCGATGGCGATGAGCCTGAGACTGGTTTTGAAATGATACGTCCGCCGATTCCGCGGGAATATCAGGACTTGGTAAAGAAAGTAAAAAAACTGACGCAAAAGCTGGCGCGAGAGCATCGCATCAACGTGGGTCTGCTCGCCAGTCGGGGATTGCTGGAAGAGTTTGTTTATTGGCATATCCAGGGCGGCGCGGGAACGCAACCGCAGTTGCTGCAAGGCTGGCGCGGTCGGATTTGCAGTGCGCCGCTCGAACGCTGGCTGCAGGACGACAGGTCGGTCCCACCACGGCAATCACCGTAAGACCCCGGTTATTCGCGTAAGGCGTAAAGTTAGTTATTGAGGTAAAAACAGATTATGACTCCGGATCGCAGACTGATTTCTATCTTCAGAAGCTCCAAAAAAGAGGAAATGTATGTCTATGTAGATAAGAAACAGGGCGTCGGCGCATTGCCGGAAGCGCTGTTGCAACTTTTTGGCAAGCCGCAGCATGTTTTTGACCTGTTGCTGACGAAGGAAAAGCCGTTGGCCAGAGCAGACGCGGCGGAAGTCATGAGCGCCATCGATGAAAAGGGGTTTTATCTGCAGATGCCGCCCGTCCAGGACGATTACATGATGGATGTAGTGCGTGCGCGTGAACAAACTCCAGCTGTAGGACGCAAGGATCTTGATGACTGAGGCGCGCTGGTGGGAACAGCCGCTGGATAGGCTGAGCCACGCGCAATGGGAGTCGCTCTGCGACGGCTGCGGCAAGTGCTGTCTGCATAAGTTGCAGGATGAGGACAGCGACGAGCTATACTTCACCGCCGTGGCCTGCCGTTATCTGGATGCTGAAAGGGTGCAGTGTAGTTGCTATACTGCGCGCGCATCGAAGAATCCGGACTGCCTGATTATCTCGCCGGAGAATCTTCCCAAAATTAGCGACTGGTTGCCAAAGACATGCGCTTATCGTCTGCGTTTTGAAAACCAGACGTTGCCAGCCTGGCATCCCTTGATCAGTGGGGGTCCGCGTTCTGTAGAAGCTGCGGGGCAGTCCGTGCGACATAGAACGATAAGCGAAGACGATATCGACCCGGATGATTGGGAAGAACTGATTCTTATCGATATGATTTGAACGCTTGAAGCAACTGTTATTGAAAAGTAGAAAATTATGCTGACAGATTTTGGTTATATCGCCGGTTGGGTTGCTTATCTCGTAGCGGCGCTGGCTTTATACGCATTAATGATGCCGTTGTTCAATTGTTGTGGTCCCCGTCCCGTGCAACTTTTCCTGCGCAGCCTGTTGGCGGTGGTGCTGTTTACGCCAGCGATGTCCGTTCCCAAAGACGGTCTGTGGGCGCCCGCCCATATTGTCGCCGCCTACAACTGGCTCCAGCATGATGATAACGCCGCCTTGCAAGCGGGCCTGCTGATGTTGGCCGCCTGGTGCGTCATCGGTCTGCTGTTCGCGCTGCAAGTGGTGCTTGGCAAGCTCTTCGTCACCGCCAAACCCGCGCCAGCTAAGCCTAGACGGCGTACATAATTACTTTAAAATCAATTAAATCCCTTCGCTTTTTTAAGCAATTCCTGCGTATTTTATTGTTGTTGCAACAAAACCTGCTATAACTTGAAGTAAGGATGGCCGCGGGCACGGCCGCGCTGCGCCCGCCAGCGGTCGATATTTCCAGCGGAGACGGCTGCTGAGCGGCTTCATTCGCCTGCGCCAACTTGGAATACGCTCGAATATGACATTGCTTTTCCGCCAGATTCTCGTTTGCCTGTGTTGTAGCTTGATGCTGTGGCGAGTCGCTGCTGCGCAGATGGAGTTGCCTCCGCCTGCGGATGTGCGTGTGCTCATCGATGTTTCCGGCAGCATGAAGAAGAATGATCCGAAAAATCTGCGGCGTCCGGCCCTGAATCTGGTGACGGAGCTGTTGCCTGAGGGTGACTCAGCGGGGGTGTGGACATTCGGGCAGTATGTCAATGAGCTGGCGCCTCATCAGGTTGTCGATCCTGGCTGGCGTCGCCTGGCTAAAGATAAAGCCAGGGAAATCAGCTCGACGGCGCTATACACCAATATCGGTGCGGCGCTGGAGAAAGCCTCTGAGGACTTTGTGGAAGGCAAGGATTATAGCAACACGCATTTCATTCTGCTCACCGACGGCGTGGTGGATATCTCGCAAAAGCCGGGAGAAAACGTAGCGGAGCGTGACCGTGTTCTGACCCAGGTGTTGAAAAGAGTCGCGGGCTTCGGCGCCAAGATTCATACCATCGCGCTTTCCAGGAATGCGGATCAGATGTTGCTGCAACGGCTTTCCATCGGCAGTAACGGCATCAACGCCATTGCCGAAAACTCCGAACAGTTGAGTCGTGTCTTTCTGCAAGCCTTTGAGCGTGCGGCCCCTGCCGAAGAAGTGCCTCTGGAAGATAATGCGTTTGATGTGGATTCCAGTATTGAAGAATTCACAGCACTGGTGTTTCGCGCCAAAGAGAACGCCGAAACCGCCATCATAGAACCCACAGGCAAACGCTTTACGGAAAAAGATCGACCTGAGTACGTAAAGTGGTTCAAAGAGGCTGGCTATGACCTGATTACTGTCCAAAGACCATTGGAGGGCGAGTGGAAGCTGGATGCGGAGCTGGCTCCGGGTAGCCGGGTGACGGTAGTGAGCAACCTGAAAATGGTGGTGGACCCGCTTCCGGCTAATTTTTACGCCGGAGATCACCTGGAGCTCAAGATCGGCTTTTTTGAAGACGGGGAGTTGGTGCGGAACAGGACTTTTCTGGATCTTGTGGCGGTGGATGTCACCATTCGCACGGAGGACAACAAGTCCGGCACCAAACGTATTTCCAAGGAAAGCGAGCCTCCAGCCGACGGCGTATTTCGCGAAAGCATCACCAAGCTCAAGCAGGTCGGCAGGTACGAAGTGCTGGTGCAGGCCGACGGCCGCACGTTCAAGCGGCAGTCGCGGCAATTGATCACCCTTAATGCGCCGATGGCGGTGGATCTTGAAGCCACTGGAGCCGGTGTGGATACCCGCTACAAAATTGTCATCAGTCCCCTCAGTCCAAACATCAACGAGGCGAAAACCTCGATTATCGCCAAGATAAAAGGGCCGGATGGCGGCAATCTGATTAAGTCCATTCCGTTTACCCAGGAAACGGGACGCTGGGAGTTAGAGGTCGACGCTACCCGGGGCGATGGCGTGTATGAAGTCATGTTGCGAGTGGAGGGGGAAACCCGTTCCGGCTCCGCTTTCCGTTTCGAGCCTGACAGCGTTATGGCTGAGTTTCCGCGCCAGGAGGCGTCGCCGAATGAATATCGCTCGCTGGTGAACGACAGCAGCGTTGAGCAAATGAATGAGACCCTGGTCGAAGAAGCCGCCAAAGCGCCAGAGCCTCCGAAGCAGCCTGAAGAAAATGCCATTGCGCCGCCCATCACGCCGGAAATGCAGGATCAAGCGGCGGCAGAGCAGCAGGATGCGGTGGTGCAGGAAGAGAGCGGCACCAACGCCATGTTGTGGATTATCATCGCCGCCGGCGGCGCTTCCATACTGTTGCTGGCTGTGGGAGGCGGTTACTGGATTTATCGTAAACGCCGAATTGAAAAAGAAGTTCGGGAGCCTGTAGATACCACCAAGCTGGATGACTCTGACGACGTTCCTTCTCTGGAAGAGTCCGGGCACGATCTGGAGGACGAGATCGAACAGTTGGAGCAGCCTATTGATGTCGCTGAAGAACCCTCTATGATGAGTGAGGCGGACGACATGGAATTCGGCATGGAGGAAGAAGCGGAGCCGAAAAAAGAGGAGGATGCGGAACCGCCCATGAGTTCATCCGACTCTGAAGAGACCGATGCCGAGGCGCTCGCTGACGAGATCCTGGCTTCCAATGAAAAAGCTAAAGACATGGATGACGAGTTCAACCTGGAAGATTTTGATATATCCGATACCGATGACCTCCCCGCCGGATCGGAAGACGAAGACAAAAAGTAGTTAACTTCTGAACATGTGCCAACTTCTTGGAATGAGCGCGAATGCGCCGACGGATATTTGTTTTTCCTGGACCGGTCTGATGTTTCGCGGCGGTCAGACCGGGCCGCATAAAGACGGCTGGGGCATCGCCTTTTATGAAGGCAAGGGGCTGCGTGAGTTTCGTGACCCCAATCCCAGCGCCACCTCGGAAATTGCGCGGTTTATCAGTCAGTATCCGATTAAAAGCCGCACGGTCATCAGCCACATCCGGCAAGCCAACGTCGGCGACATCAGCCTGGAAAACACCCATCCCTTTATTCGCGAACTGGGCGGTTATTACTGGTGCTTCGCCCATAACGGCCAGCTGAAATCCTATCAGGACCTGCCGCTGGGACGTTTTCGTCCGGTGGGAGAAACCGACAGCGAGCATGCGTTTTGCTGGCTGCTGGAGGATGTCGCCAGCGGCTGCAATGACTTCTCCAGCCTGGAATGCCTGGGGGGAAGGTTGTATCGGAACTGCCTGGAGTTGACGTCGAGAGGCGTGTTCAACATGCTTTTCACCAACTCGGAGTACCTGTTTGCCTACTGCTCAACCAAATTGCATTGGATCACCCGACAGGCTCCTTTCGGCTGCGCTTCCCTGGAGGATGGTGAGATTCGGGTGAACTTCGAAGAACATACCAACCCCACCGACAAAGTCACTATGATCGTCACGGAGCCGTTGACCGTCGATGAAGAATGGCGACAAATGCGCCCCGGGGAATTAATCGCTTTTAGAGATGGCGAAGTCGCCGCCAGATGGTATGAAGAAGGGGCGGTTAAGCTTGCTGATACTTGAGCGTGTTGTCTCGCTAAGAGTGAACCCGCCAAGAAAGTTATAACGCCGGCGCAAAGGCCGGCGCTTGTTGTTTACTGCACGTTTTCCGCTTCAGTAAAGAAGTTGTCGAATAAAGCAGTGGACAGATAACGCTCAGCGCTGTCCGGCAGGATAACCACGATATTCTTGTCTTTGAATTCGTCACGCTCCGCCAAACGGACCGCAACGGCCGCCGCTGCGCCACAGGAGATACCGCAGAGGATGCCTTCTTCACGCATCAGGCGGTGAGCCATTTCCATCGCTTCTTCGTTGGTGACCTGCTCAACGAGGTCAACCATGTCCAGATCCAGGTTTTTCGGTACGAAACCTGCGCCTATGCCCTGGATTTTGTGAGGGGCGGGTTGTAATTCCTGACCTTTGATGGTCTGGGTGATAACGGGAGAAGCGGTAGGTTCGACGGCTACGGAAGTGATGTTTTTACCCATGGCGTTCTTGATGTAGCGGGATACGCCGGTAATCGTGCCCCCGGTGCCGACGCCTGCGACCAGAACATCGATTGCCCCTTCCAGGTCCCGCCAGATTTCCGGCCCGGTGGTCTTTTCATGAATTTCCGGGTTGGCGGGGTTGTCGAACTGTTGCAGCATCAGGTGTTGCTGCGGGTCCTGAGAGACGATTTCCGCTGCTTTCTCAATCGCGCCTTTCATGCCTTTGGGACCTTCGGTCAATACGATTTCCGCGCCCAGGGCTTTCATCGCCTTGCGGCGCTCCAGACTCATGGTGGCGGGCATGGTCAGGATCAGTTTATAGCCCCGCGCGGCGGCGACGAAGGCGAGAGCGATGCCGGTGTTGCCGCTGGTAGGCTCAACCAGCGTCATGCCTGGCTTGAGGCGACCGGATTTCTCCGCATCCCATACCATGTTGGCGCCGATACGGCATTTCACGGAGTAGGCCGGGTTGCGGCCTTCAATTTTGGCGAACACGTTGCCTTTGGTGACGCGATTCAGCTTCACCAGCGGCGTGTTGCCGATGGACATGGAGTTGTCTTCGTAGACGTTCATTATTTATCTCCTTGCAGATTAAGTAGATTTCCCCGGCCATAACATTGCGAGCGTGAGAGATAGCTTAGCGGCTGGCATGAAATATTTGAATGTTTTCGGGTAATATATCCGCTTATAACTCCTCTAATAATGACGCATTCACACAACTAACAAGGTTTCACACATGAAGTTTTCCGGCACCAAGAACTATGTCGCCACTGACGATCTGCAATTGGCGGTGAACGCCGCCATTCGATTACAGCGGCCGCTTCTCATCAAAGGCGAACCGGGCACAGGCAAAACCATGCTGGCGGAAGAGCTGGCGGAAGCCCTGGGCGCGCCGTTGATTCAATGGCACATCAAGTCCACCACCAAGGCCCAGCAAGGATTGTACGAGTACGACGCGGTTTCGCGCCTGCGCGACTCCCAGTTGGGCGATGACCGCGTTCACGACATTCGCAATTACATCAAGAAAGGCAAGCTGTGGGAGGCGTTTGTGTCCGAGCAGCAATCGGTGCTGTTGATTGATGAAATTGATAAAGCGGATATCGAGTTCCCCAACGACCTGTTGCTGGAACTGGATAAGATGGAGTTCTACGTTTACGAGACTCAGGAGCGAATCCGCGCCACTACCCGGCCTATCGTCATCATCACCAGCAATAACGAAAAAGAGTTGCCTGACGCTTTCTTGCGACGCTGCTTCTTCCACTACATCAACTTTCCCGACAAAGACACCATGGAGTCGATCATCGACGTGCATTACCCAGGCATACAGCGCTCGCTGGTGAAGGATGCATTGGATGTTTTCTTTGACGTACGCAAAGTGCCGGGGCTGAAGAAAAAACCTTCCACCTCTGAACTGATCGACTGGCTCAAACTGCTGATGGCGGACAATCTGCCTGAAGACGTATTGCGCAACCACGATCCCAGCCAGGCGATTCCTCCTCTGTATGGCGCGCTGGTGAAGAACGAGCAGGACGTCCACCTTTTGCAGAAACTGGCGTTCATGACGCGCAGAAAAGGCTGATTGCGGCAATGAACGGACGCAATCATTGCGGCCCCGAGCAGAGGAGGACACCTATATGTTGATTGATTTCTTCCTGACGTTGCGCAAGAACAAAGTGCCGGCTTCCCTGCGGGAGCTGCTCGACCTGCTGGAGGCTCTGCAGCAGGGACTGGCGTTTGCGGATATGGATGACTTTTACTATCTGAGCCGCGCCTGTCTGGTGAAGGATGAGAAGCACTATGACAAATTCGACCAGGCGTTTGGCGTCTACTTCAAAGGACTGGAAGACCTGAATGCGGTGCTGGAGGCGCTGATCCCCGAAGATTGGCTGCGCGCGGAATTTGAAAAGCAGCTCACCGATGAGGAAAAGGCCAAGATTGAATCCCTGGGAGGCCTGGAGGAGCTGATCGAGGCGTTCAAGAAACGCCTGGAAGAGCAAAAAGAGCGTCATCAGGGCGGCAATAGATGGATCGGAACTGGCGGCACGTCGCCATTCGGTGCAAACGGCTATAACCCGGAAGGCTTTCGCATTGGCCAGAACGGCTCCCGTAATCGTCGCGCAGTGAAAGTGTGGGAGCAACGCACTTATAAGGATCTGGATGATTCCATCACCCTTGGCATTCGCAATATCAAGGTGGCGTTACGTCGTCTGCGCAAATTCGCGCGTCAGGGCGCGGCGGAAGAGTTGGACATGCCCGATACCATCCGCAGCACGGCCAACAACGCGGGATACCTGGATATCAAGATGGTGCCGGAGCGTCATAACTCGGTAAAAGTACTGCTGTTTTTCGACATCGGCGGCTCCATGGACCCGCATATTCGCGTGTGCGAGGAGTTATTCTCCGCTGCGCGCACTGAGTTCAAGCACATGGAATACTACTACTTCCACAACTTCATCTACGAAGGCGTTTGGAAGAACAATATCCGTCGTGTCAGCGAAACTATTCCAACCTGGGACATCCTGCACAAATACGCGTCGGACTACCGGGTGATTTTCGTAGGCGACGCCAGTATGGCGCCTTATGAGATCACCCATCCCGGTGGCAGTATTGAGCACTGGAACGAAGAAGCCGGCGCGGTCTGGATGCAGCGGGTGACGGACAAGTTCGACAAAGTGATCTGGCTGAATCCGTATCCCAAAGACTACTGGGGCATGGGCGGCTCTCTGGAGATCACCCGTCAGTTGGTCAACCAGCACATGTATCCGCTCACCATCGACGGGCTTGAGCAGGGCATGAAGTACCTGAGCAAGTAATCTTTTTTCGCTTTTCTATACGCGCCGTCGCTGGGCGGCGCGCCTTCATGGCTTATTTCTGAGGAACCTCTGAAAAACGTTGGCGTGGCCGCCAGCGCGAACGCTAACTATGTCTCGTTTTGTAAACATTTGTGTAGTTTGGTGAATCGAGTTCACACTATCGCCGGCGACCCGGTGCTACCATGGCCTTCGTCTCTTTCTGCGTTCACCCGAGAGTTCGGTTCTCATAAGGGTATAGAGGATGAAGGCTTTGCGAATAATTCCAAGAATAATCATCACAGCGTTGCACATACTGACATTCGTCATTTCCACTCAAGTCCATAGCGCCGCCGACAATGCGTCCGCGAAGGATATGGAGGCGCTCAAGCAGCGCGTCATCGAGCTCAACCGTGAGCTTTATAAGCTGCAGGAAGAAGTCCTGTATCCCATCGACACCCAAGTGGTGTTTTTTCTGGCCGTAGATGAAAACGTCGGTTTTGAGCTGGATTCCGTCGAGTTGACGCTGGATGGAGATATGGCGACCACCTACCTTTACTCTGCGCGTGAATTGCAGGCATTGCAGCGCGGCGGCGTGCAGCGTTTGTTCATGGGTAACCTGCCTGCGGGCGCCCATAAAGCCGTGGCTGTTTTCAACGGACGCAGCGCTGGAGATAAATACCTGCGCAAGGCGGCGACGCTGTCTTTCAACAAAGAAAACGGCTCCAAATATCTGGAGCTACGGGTGCAGGGCGATGGCGCCCGGCCGCCCCGTTTTCTGATCAGAGAGCTGCGCTAAGCGCCGCGGGCTAAGGTCGAACGCCATGAAAGGGGATGTAACGTCAACCATGCATCGAATGTGCGCTCTGTTGTTGGTTATGGCTTGTCTGGGTGGGCTCGTCAACGCCGCGCGGGCGGAAGAGGGCGCAGATGAGTTGTTGCACAGGGAGGCGTTGTTTCACTACTACACCAATGACTTTCTGCAATCTCTCGTGTTATTGGAAAACGAGCATGTCGGGTCCAACCATGTCGGCAATCAATATCACAACCTGAACCATATCCTCGCCATTGAATCCAGTCTGGAGTTTGGTCTGCGCCGCAATGCGGAAACGCTTCTGGAGCATTTGCAATTCACCGCCAGAGAGGCGGAAGTCAAGCAGCAGGCGCAGATGATCAAAGGACGTCTCGCCTATCGCGACGAGGAGTGGGGAACAGCGGTGGAGCTGTTTGAGGGAGCCATGAAGGGAATGAGCCGGGATAAAAAAGATGAAGCCCTCTATTACATGGCGAACAGTTACCTGCAGCTGCGCCGTCCTCAGGAGGCAGCCAAGGTGCTTGGCGACGCTTCCAAGGGAAGCTTGTGGGCCGCTCATGGCTATTACAACCTGGGCGTGAACTACGCCGCAGATGATCCGGATTCCTCCCGCGCTTTGGTGGCGTTGCGGATCGCCGCAGCCATGACCGACGACAGCTACGAAGGAAAGGAGTTAAGCGATCGCATCCTGCTGGCGGCGGGACATATCGCCTTGCTGGACAAGGACTACAACAAGGCCCTGTCATTCCTGAAAAATGTCCACGCTTCCGGTCCGGGAGCGCCGGCGGCGATCTATGACTACGGCATGGCGTTCGCGGGACTGGGGCGTTATCGCACCGCCATTCAGTCCTGGCATCGGGCCAAGAAGTTCGCACTCACGTCTTCCGGCGTAGCGGAGACTTTTCAGGCGATCGCCTATGGTTACGAACAGGAAAAACTGCGCGCAACCGCCCTTGACGCCTATCTGGAAGCGATCGCCGTGTATGAGAAGGAAAAGCGCCAGATTGACGAGGTTGTGGCCGAAATCAACGAGAAAGGCGTATTGGACTTGCTGTTGCAAGCGCCTTTGCAACATGGCGAAGTGGAATGGTATCTGGCCACAGATCTGCTCACTAACACGCCAAAGATCGCCTTTGTTCACTATTTGATGGATAAGCCGGACTTCTTTCCCTTCGCTAAAGAATTGCTGCAGATGCACGGGCTCTTGCAGTCCCTGCGCAATGGCGCGCAACGTATGGATATATTCGCCGATGCATTGGAGCAACGGTCGCGTCAGGCGAAACGCGACGCCGCTGGAGCGCTTGAGAGGATGCGCCCGCAACAGCTTAATCAACTGGTCTCTGAGCGCAATGCGTTAGCCAGGTCCGCCGCTCAAGCTCCCGACGAACAACGGGCGCTGCAACTGCTGGCGCTACGCGACCTGGATGAGGCGTTGACCCGGCTGAAAGAAAATTTTGTCAGCGCTCAGGGTGATCTGAGTCAGGGCGGAAACCTCTACAAGACGCAATTGCGCAAAGTTGAGTCTCTACAAAAAGAGTTCTCCTCTATGCAGCGAGAACTTGCAGGAAAAATCGATGACTATGACAAGAAGTTATCGCAACTGGCGGTCAAATTATTGCAGCGGCACTGGCGTGAAATAGACGGCTACCACGTGCGCAGCCAACTGGCCTTGGTGAATTTGTATGACGACTTGGCTGTGGCGGAGCTACGCAAGAAACAGCCTGTTTCGCCAGAGGCGGCGACAGCCGGGGAGGGGGCGTTATGAGAGCTGCGGCCCTGGTGCTCAGTGTGAGTCTTCTTGGCTTTATTTCTCTGCGAGTGATGGCGGACACGCTGGCGCCTATCGTCATCGTAGAGAAGGACGAGGCGGACAAAACAATCGGCGAATTAAAGCCCGCTTACATCGATTTCAGCTATCGAGTGGCGCCGCGAACGCCGCTGAATGAGGTGGCGTTGCGTTACAGTCGTCTGATTCGTGAAGCTTCCGATCCGGAAGTACGCATAAAAGCGTTGCATCGACTGATCAATCTGGAGGAACTTTTCTACGACGCCAAGCCTCAGGGACTGATCGACGATGACATCTGGAACATCGCGATAGAGAGCTACGAAGCCCTGTTGCAGCGTCAACCGGGGGACAAAGGCAACGACCGCGTTCTCTATCAGCTGGCTCGGGCCAACGGCATGCTGGGGCAAACGGACAAAGCGCTGATAAGCCTGGAGCGGTTGGTGGGGCAGTATCCGCGTTCGGGATACGCCACTGAGGCGTGGTTCAGAATAGGTGAATTGCGATACAGCGCGGGCGAGTATGTCAAAGCGCAATCCGCCTACAGTCGTGTGCTGGCGGATCGGAGCGCTGGCGATCTGTCGTCCAAGGCGCGTTATATGTTGGGGTGGACGCAGTTTAAACAGGAAAACTTCAGCGCGTCACTGCAGACTTTTTTGCAGGTGCTGTCGCATTTGGAGTCCAACGCCAACCCAACCGGAGAGGAAGAGCCCGGCGTACGCGAAGCGGGCGATGACGCTTTGCGCATTATCAGTATCATGGCCAGCTATGGCAAAGGGCCGGAAACTCTGAAAGCGGCCATTGCCTTGGGCGACTATCGTTCATTAGCCCCTAAATTGTATGCGGCTTTGTACAACTACTACCTGCAGCGCGAGCGCTATCAGGACGCCTCCGCCAGCGCGCAGGCTTACATCGCCGCCTATCCGGCGGCCACGGATCGCAGCGATTTCCATGATCGCATAATCGCGGCATACGAGCAGGGCGGTCTGCCTTCGCTGGCATGGGAAGAGAAAGCGCGTTTCACCCGCGAACTGGGGCTTGCCTCAAACTATTGGCGATCGCAACAAGAAACCGCCAAAACCCGTTTACGTCCCTCTCTCTATCAATATCTGGATGATCTGGGACAAAGAGAATATGCCCTTGGCCTGAAGGCGGCGGGGGTCGAGCGTCGGACTCATTTGCAGAATGCGGTGGCGTATTTTGACGGCATGGAGGAGATCTTTCCCTCTGAAGGGAAAACCGCAGAGGCCTTATATCTGCAGGGTGAAGCCTATTTTCTGCTGGAGGAATGGGAGCTTGCGGTGAGGGCTTATGACAAGGCGGGCTATTTCTATCCTGACTTCCCCAAACGCAGTGAAGCCGCCTATGCCAGCGTGAACGCGTTGAGCAAAGCGGTGGACGCCAATCTGAAAGATTCGGCGTTGCGAAGCCGTCGTGTGGATGCGCTGCTGCGGTTTGCGAAAACTTTCCCCCGAGACTCGCGCGCCACTGAGAGTCTGCTATTCGCCGCCAATGAACTCTACGCCATGGAGCAATACGGCGCTGCGCTGGATGCAGCCACGCAGACTGCTTCCTTTACGGAAGATAAGGCGATTCGTAACGCAGCATGGACCATCGCCGGCCATTCCGCTTTTGCGTTGAGCCGATATCAGGGCTCTGAGCACGCTTATCGGCAAGCGTTATCGTTGCGCTCCCGCAAAGCGTCGGATTATGACGTGTTGATGGAAAATTTCGCCGCCAGTATCTATAGCCAGGGCGAGCAGGCGGAGGCGCGCGGGGAGATTGCAGCGGCGTTTATGGAATATAAAAGGGTTATTGATGAAGCGCCGGAATCCCAGGTGCGCATCAGCGCTCAATACGATGCGGGCATGCGTGCGATTGACCTCGGGCGCTGGAAAGAGGCCATTGACCTGCTGAATGACTTCCGCACTCGTTATCCCGACCACAAACTGACGGCGGGCATCGGCGAAAAGCTGGTGTACGCCTACCAACAGCACCAGCGTCCAGAATCCGCCGCGGATGAGTTGTTGCGCATCGCCGCAGGGGAAAAAGACCCTGAGCGCAAGCGCAAGGCCCTGTTGCAGGCGGCGGAACTGATGGAAAACGCAGGACGGGAACAGCAAGCGGCTAAGGTGTACCTGCAATATGCGAACGAATATCCGGCGCCGTTCGAGACCGCTATTCAGGTCAGGAACGCGTTAATTGATTACTACGCCAAGTCAGCGCAGCCGCAGCAAGCGGATCAATGGCGCGAGAAGCTGATTCGATTCGAAGAGGGCGGCGGCGCTGATCGCACCCCCGCTAGTCGCTCTCTGGCGGCGGAAGCCAGTTGGACGCTGGCGCAAAAAGAAAAGGCGGCGTTTGACGATGTGCGCCTGACCTTGCCATTGAACAAGTCGTTGGCGGCCAAGCAAGCTGCGCTGAAGAAAGTCATGCAGCGGCTCAATCGCATCAACAGTTATGGCGTGAGTGAATACGCCACTGCGGCGACCCACATGATGGGAGAGGTTTATCGCCAATTGGGCAGAGACATCGTTGACTCCAATCGCCCCGCTAACCTGAGCGACCTGGAACGGGAGCAATACACCCTGCTGTTGGAGGAACAGGCGTTTCCCTTTGAGGAGAAAGCCATTGAGTTTCTCGAGCTCAATGCCAGCCGGACGCGCCAGGGGGTATACGACGAGTGGGTTAAGAAAAGCTATCTGGCGTTGCGGGAAATTTTACCCGCCAGATATGACAAGCAGGAGGTAAAAGTGGATGTCGCGCATACGTTGCAATAAACATGGCGTCATAACTTTGGCGTTAACAGCGGCCCTGTTGCTGGTTGGCTGCGCAGGTGCGCCTGCGCGTAAGGACGCTTCCGCCGATAAGTCACCGGCGGGAGAACAGACGCAGATGAAGTACGATCAGGCGCTGACGGCATTAAACAATAATCAGGTCGCTCTGGCGGAAAATTTATTCAAGCAGGTGATCGCCGACAAACCGGGTCTCAGCGCGCCTTATTTCAACCTGGGCGTCATCGCGGAAAAGCAGGGGGATCTGCCTTCCGCCAAGACATGGTACGGGCAAGCGCTGGATGTAAACCCCAAAGACGCCAGAGCTTTGAATCAGTTGGCAGTTTTAGCGCGGGAGGAGGGCGATTTTGAGAATGCCTTGGCGTTTTATGAAAGAGCGCTGCAGGCGGAACCAAATGAGCCGGTTTATCATCGTAATATAGCTATACTTTACGACATGTATCTGGGTGATTACGTGCGGGCGTTGGAGCATTACCAGCGCTGCCAGGAACTTCGATCCGCTCCCGACGAGCAAGTGGCTATGTGGATCGCCGACCTTGAGCGGCGTATCCAGTAGGCGGAGAAGGTATGAGATTTCAAATACTTGCCTTATGCCTCTGCGGTCTCTACAGTAACGCAGGTTTTGCGGCTGAGTTGATCGAGCTCGAAGGAACGGCGTTGAGAGGCGAACAGGAGCAACCCAAGGTCTTGTATCTGGTTCCCTGGGGAACGCCGGATAGTCCGGCGATTGAAGTTCCGGAGCCGGAAAAAGAATTGGACGGCGCGCTCAGACCGCTAGATAGACAGGCGTTTCGGCAAAGTCTGTACTATCGTAAAAACCTTAAGATAGGCGATTTAGACCAGCAATAACCTAGAAGTGATTAAGGAGTCAGCGCGATATGTTCGAGACTATCGTTCGCTTTTTTAAAGATGGCGGTATTTTTATGGTTCCAATCGGCATAGTGCTCGTTGTTGGGGCCGCTATCGCCATTGAGAGATATGTTTATCTCAGCATCGCCAAGTTGAGCAATCGCGCAGACTTTAATAAGTTGATCATGCTGATCGGGCGCAAAGATTACCTCAATGCATTAAAACAGGCTAAGCAGTCTAAAACCGCAATGGCCTCGATTGTAGAAGCTGGCTTGTCTCGATTGCTGAATCGTCAACCTCGCGACCAGATTGAATACGCCATGGAAGAAGGGCTGATGGAGGTCCTTCCTCGTGTGGAAAAGCGTACGCAATATCTGGCCACCCTTGCCAATATAGCCACTCTGTTGGGACTGTTGGGCACCATTATTGGTTTGATCGATGCATTTACCGCGGTGGCCAACGCTGATCCGGCTGAGAAGGCTAACCTGTTATCTCAGAGTATTTCTCTGGCGATGAATACGACTGCTTTTGGTCTGATGACCGCTATACCTTTACTGCTTGTGCACGCCATCCTGCAAACCAAAACCAATGAAATCGTGGATAGTTTTGAGACGGCTGGCATTAAGATCATGAACCTGATTTCGGAAAAGCCAGCCCAGGCCCCAGTAGCGAAAGCCGCTCCAGAAAGAACATAGGACAGACCGATGCGTCGTAAACACCGTCGTCCGGAGGCTGTCGCTGACCTGGACATCACGGCGTTCATGAACCTCATGATCGTCCTGGTGCCGGTGCTGCTGATCAATCTGGTGTTCTCTCAAATCAGCGTTCTGAACCTGAACTTCCCTGAGTCCGCCGCCAACTCCGCCCAGGATAATAAAGACCAGCTGCAATTGCAGGTCATGATCCTGGAAGAGCAGTTGGTGATTGCGGATAACAAGGGCGGGGTCATCATGCAGATCCCGAAGCAGGCGGAAGGCGAGCATGACTATAAGACGCTCGCATTGGCTATGCAGGACATCAAAGCCCGGGTCCCGGAGAAAAAAGACATTACCCTCCTGCCTCAGGAAAGCACGTCCTATCAAACACTGGTTAGTGTGATGGATAAGGTGCGTTCCTACAAAACCGTCGTGGCGGGCAGCGTCGTTAACGCGGAGTTGTTCCCGGATATCTCCATCGCCGATGCGCCTGAGATCATTCCGGCAGGAGGCGCGCAATGAAGCAGTCAGGCCGCGCCAAGCGTTATCAACGCCATTACCGCAGAATGCACAAAACAGCGTCGCTGAATCTGGTGTCGCTGATGGATATTTTCACTATCCTGGTGTTCTTCCTGATGGTGAACTCATCTGACGTTCAAGTTCTGAAACAAAGTGGTTCTGTTCAGTTGCCTGTATCTATTGCAGATCAGCCCCCGACGGAGCAGTTAACTGTCACTGTGACCGATGACGATATTTTGGTTGGCGGGCGCGTAGTCAGCAAAGTCGCTGTTGCCTCCAATCAGGAACCACTGTTGATCAATGGTCTCAAGTTGGAGTTGGACTATCAGGTGTCTCGAGTCACCACGCCAGTTCCGCCTGAAGGTAGACCGATTACCATCATGGCGGACAAAGAGTTGCCCTATAAGCTGTTGAAGAAAATTATGTCCACCTGTGTTGAGGCAGGCTATAGCAGCATCTCTTTGGCGGTAAGACGTGCGGCGGATAAGGAGGCCTAGTATGGTGAAAACTAGCGTAGGCTTTCCTTTGCCGTGGGACGTTGACGTTAAGGAACGTGATCGTTTTCACCTGATTTTGGCGTTCTCCATATTACTGCTTTTGATTGTTGGTGTTGTTATCTCTTTAGTGCAACTACCGGAGAAAACTCGCCAGGAGTTGGAAGAGTTGCCCCCACAGCTGGCTCGCGTTGTGATTGAAAAGCGGGAAATGCCCAAACCGGAGATCAAAAAACCGGAACCGAAGCCTGAGCCGGAGAAGAAGGAAGAGAAGAAAGAAGAGCCCAAGCCGAAACCCGAGCCAAAGCCAGAACCCAAACCACAGCCCAAGCCTGAGCCGAAACCTGAGAAAAAGGTGACGCCGAAGGCGGAGCAACCCAAGCAGCAGACCGTGGATCAGGCGCGCGAAAAAGCGCAAAGCTCGGGTTTGTTGGCGCTGAGCGATCAGCTTTCCGATATGAGGGCGCTTGCGGACACGACGGATGCGTCAGATCAGCCGCTGTATACGGCGACGCCTATCAGCAAGAAGGCGTCGGATAAGCTGGTGAATAACGTCTCTACCTCGGGTAGCGGGGGCGTCGACGCCAACAAGCTGGATAAATCCACCCAGCAAGTGGCGCTGGCCTCGCGGAAGGTGACGGAGGTGCAGGAAAAAGCCCAGCCAGGCGGCGGTGGGTCTACCAATAAGTCGTCAGGCTCCGGCTCGAGTAATCAACGCAGCGCCACGCGGACGTTGGAAGAAATCCGGAAGGTTTTTGACGGCGCTAAAGGAGCGCTGGCCTCGATTCACCAGCGCGCCCGTCGTCAGGACCCTACATTGAAAGGGACATTAGTGCCTGAATTGATGGTGGAGGCGAACGGCAGTGTATCGCAATGCAAGATTGTGGAAAGTAATCTGAATAACCCAGACTTTGAGAAGAAGATCTGTGCGCGTTTAAGGTTATTGAACTTCGGCGCCAAATCGAACGCCAGTAAGCAGGCGATCAGATATCCCATTGATTTGCTGTAAGCCCGAGCAAACAAAAAAAGAAGAATATCGTAAAAACCATGTAAGCGAATTGCTTGCTGACTGAATGCCCTAATAGCAAAGGATTGACGGGCATTTTTAATTTTTACACAGTGTGTAATCTAGTGTGTATAAAATCTAAGGCTCTCTTATCATGAGGGCCGCGCCCTTTTCAAGACAGTCAGACTCAAATCTCTTTTTAGTCTATTTGGAGTCCCGGGCGAGTAGACTTGCCCGGTCGCCCGAGCAAGTATCTCCTCAGAACCAGGCTTGCAGAACTACCTCATCCGGCTCCCGATAGATCAGCACCCCCACATATATTCAATGAGCTAGAACATCGATACAGTTTTCAATTGTGACGAAGGCTATTGCCTTGAGCGGCCTTTAGTGCGTCATGACAACTTCGGCCAGGGCGGTAACCAAAGGAGTACGTGGCTGGCATCGCTTGAATCGAATATAATGATCGAATCGAACGATATTAATGAGGTAACAACCAGTGGACGCACTTTCTGCCAAGGAAGATCAAACCCAGTTTGGTGACTTGCAGCTTAGGGCGCAGCGTGCTCCGGTTCAAATCAATAAAAATGGCAAACCGGTTGCCGTAGTTATCTCCATGGATGAGTACGAGAGTATTGAGACACTCAAGCTTAAGTTGCTCCAATCAAGAGCTGCGCAGGCAAAAGCTGATATTGAAGTGGGCAACACAGTCGACGGTGAAGCATTTTTTGATGAGTTGGAATCAGGACTGCACGACTGATCGCAAAAATCGAAAAAAATATGTCGAGGCCAGCGCACAGCCCTAGTAGTAGGGACAAAGGCCGATGGGCAAAAGATGATCTAATGATAGAATGGTCAAAACTGCAACTTCAAAAGGAGACATGTAATGCCCGATTTCAGTTTTAAAGAGCCAAAGAAGAATAAGGTCCCTTATTTGACAGCGGCGGACATGATGGAGTTGAAAAGAGCGCTAAAGAAGGCGAGAGAGGAAGTCAGGAAGAATCCAGGAAAGTATGAGGAGTTTAGCAAGTAATGGCGGTGGAAGTATTTTTTGTCTATCCCCCTACAAATTGCTCGCAAAACTGATCCAAGAATCAATGAAAAAGGCAAACATTATGTCTCAAAAGACTATTAAAAAGACTGATCAAAAAAATAAGAGAATCCCAAGAAACCAGTTAAATCCAACGATTCATACTTTCGACAGCATAGCCAAAAGCTTAGACGAAGCGGAGAAGAGGCTGAAGGGTGCTCCAAGTGACGGAGAGAAATGGATATTATTTGTAGGGTGACAAATGACAATTAAGGTATTTGAAGTACCGAAAATCAGGGAAGCAAGAAAGCAAAATCCTTATTTATCACAGTTAATTAAAGACTTTTCAGCATATAAGAATGGCGGTTTTATTAGCTATTTTGGGAGGGATACCCTTTACCTGGAGCCTCGTTCATTAATGAATGATGCAAAAGTTTTGCACATTCATCTTCTTCATGAAAATCATAAGTGGTACAAGGCCCAGCAGGAAGCCATTAAAAGTGGCAGGGAACCGATAGATAATTATATGCTCAGGTGTGATGTAAACCCTCCTGAATTTGATCGGGCACTTATTTATACGCAGGGAAGAAAAAACAAAAATTATTACTTAATACTAGATTTTCTTAATGGGTATGCTCATGCGAGAACCACTATAAGTGGGAAAAATCGCCTCAATAATACGATTTACATGGAAGAGTTAGTGAAAAAGGCGGAGGACTTTAGAAATGCATTCTGATTATGAGTGGAAAGAAGGAACGCCCTATGGCAGAGGGATGTATTTAGCCGCAACAAATGATGATGGTTTTAAGGAAGTAGAGTTTCTTTTATGGGAAGGAAAAGAAACTGGCTGGTTTCGCTTTATAACTTCCGATGTGCCACCAGAGCCTTTGGCTAGTACCACAAAAGTTATTGGCTATATCCCTCTTAGTGAAGTGGCTCAGAGTGTTAAGACTTGGCCGGAATGGGATTTGGAATAAAAAAAGATTTAGGGCGAGGTATTAAAATGGAATGGCAAAGCGGGACTCCTAAAAAGCCTGATTGGTATGTGGTCGCTATTTTGTATAACAACGGACTTGGAATCTTTGGGTGCGCCAATTGGGACGCTGACCATGGGTGGTCATTAAAGGATGACAATATAATTGCTTATATTCCGGTGATTGATTTGCTGCGAAATTCCAAGGTTGTATGGCCGGAACACCTAATGCCAGAGCATAAAGAGTGAGCTGTGCTTGGGGTGGAAGGCTATCAGAAGCACATTGAGATTATATGACGGACTAATGGTCGGAGCTACTAGCCTCTGCAACCCAGATGTAGCGCCCAGCCACAAGCCACATAACCCCGCTTACTTATTTATCAGGGAGAACCAATGTCCGTCATTGAGCTCAGTTCAGAGCAACTTCAGATGGTAAAAATCATCCATGAGTATGCTCTTCAGTTCCCGCGCACCGAAACCGGCGATGCGCAATTATTGCAGACGTACTATGACTATATGGATGGATGACCCTGTAATCCTGCCCCAAGGCGCGGGGAGAAGTTGTGGGCGCTTTTTTTATGGAGAAAAATGAGCGGCGGATGTAATGAAGTCGGCCGCTCTTGGCAGGCGAATCAGTGGTCGCCGCTGATGGATATGGCCGGCAGTGTGGGCCTTTCCAGTGAAATCTTCTCATCTGGGGCGATGACCTTCGCCTGACCTTCCACCACCAATACGCCATTCTGATTGTGAATGGCGCAATCCAGCACGACCCGTTTCTTCGACAGCTTTTCCGTCACTGTGAGGGTGACCGTCAGGATGTCGTTTAATTTTACGGGGCGCTTGAAGCTCAGTTGTTGCTCCAGGTAGATGGTGCCGGGGCCAGGGATTACGGTGGCCAGGGCCGCCGAAATCAATGCGCCGGACCACATCCCGTGGCCGATTCTCTCCTTGAATACGGTGGACTGCGCGTACTCGGCGTCCAGGTGCACTGGATTGATATCACCGGATACGGCGGCGAACAGGACGATTTCCTGCTCTGTCAATGTACGGGTGTAAGTGGCGGAGTCGCCCACATGAAGTTCGTCGTAGGTAATGTTTTCTAGCGCGTCCATAATGAACTGATAACTTGATTGGGTTGCTGACAACACACGCCGGAGAGGCGATGCAGGGACTAACTTTCCTTCATATATAAGTGTAATCCAAATTTCTCTAACGCGTCTGTAACGGAGTGTGCGCGGCTACCCACGAGGATAAGTCGTTCAGCACTTGCTGGCGGTTTATCTCATTGAGCATCTCATGACGCCCATCAGGGTAAAGCGTGCAACTGAGGTCGCGTACGCCGGCTTCGCGTAAGTGGCGCTCCAGTTTTCTTACCCCTTTGCCGAATTCGCCAACCGGATCTTTATCTCCGGCAATCAGATAAATGGGCAGATTAGGATTGATGCGGGAAAAACTGGCGGGTGTGAAAATACTGCGTAAGCCATCCAGTAATGCGATCCAGGTGGCGGTGGTGCAGATGAAGCCGCACCATGGGTCATTGATGTAGTTGTCCACTTCGGCGGGATCACGGGAAAGCCAGTCGAATTCTGTGCGATTGGGGGCGAAGCGATGATTGAATGAGCCGAATGAAAGCTGATCCAGCAGGCGACTGGCGCTGCGTGCGCCCAGGCGTAATTTTTCCGCTCTGGCGATGGCCGCCGCAGCGAGATATTTCAGTGGCGCGCCGTAATTGCTGCCGGAAAGTATAACGCCGTGGAAAGGCGGGCGGTGTGCGATCAGGCATTGCAGGCTAATGAAAGATCCCATGCTGTGGGCGAAGAGAAAGTGCGGAACGTCCGGATGCCAGCTTTTTATCTGATTGGCCATAAACAGCAGGTCCGAGGCGACTTTGTCCCAGCCGTCGCGATCGGCGTAATGGCCAGTGTGGCCGTTGGCGATAGAGCGGCCATGGCCACGGTGGTCGTGGGCGACGACTGCGTAGCCCTGAGCGCAGAAGTGCTCAGCAAGAACTCGATAACGTCCGGCGTGCTCCGCCATACCGTGAGAAACCTGAATAACGCCACGTATGACGGGGGCTTCCGGTATCCATTTGTAGTACCCGATTTTATGGCCGTCCGTGCTGGTCAGGAAATCTTCCAGGTTGCGCATGATGTTTGCTATTTATAGGATTTTATTGGTGTTTTATCCGCTGATTCGCAACAATTTAGCTATCGGCGGCATCAGCGTCAACGATAATTGTTGCGGTATTTACGCTTTGCATGGTTTCTGTGAGTCAGAGGAATCTCCGATAATTAAGTAATACTTTTGTCTACATAAGGCAAAATAAAGCTGCTATTCTAGCGCGCACTATAAAAAACGAGCCCACTATACCGTTCCGGCTTAATAGGGGTAATCACCCGACCGGGTGACTCTCCTGAAAATAGCGCCGCCCGATGACAGAAGTAAGAATGGGGTAGTGGTCGTCAGGGATTCGATGATTGGCTTATATATGATCGCGAGTAAGAGTTTCTAATGTGGGTGTCGCTGCAACCGCCGGTTGCGGTAATTAGCGTTGCCCAGTGCAGTGAAATTCACTCATTTTAAGGGTTACGGCGCAATTTCGAGCGCCGGACGCATCCAGCGTCGATTAGCAGCGGCATTGCTCCGTCATCCTTGAAGCCGTCGCCTTGGGCGACGCGGTTATATCTCAGCCAGTCCCGTTTTCTCAACAACTACAAATAAAAATCAGATTGCCTATTAACAGCGTTGGCCAGGAGATAGCGGTATGGATAATTTTTTCAAGGATAAATATCCCCCCGGAGTTCCATCCGAAGTTGAATTGGGGAAATACAAATCGGTTGTCGATATGTTTGAGCAGGCGTGCAAACGATACGCGGACAAACCTGCGTTCACCGCCGTCGGCGCCACTATGACTTATGGCGAAATGGAGAAGTATACTCGCGCGTTCGCCGCCTACCTGCAGAATGAAACCAACCTGAAACCCGGCGATCGCATCGCCATCCAAATGCCCAACCTGCTGCAATATCCGATCGCGGTTTTTGGCGCAATGCGGGCGGGGCTGATTGTGGTCAACACCAACCCCCTGTATACCCCGCGGGAAATGGAGCATCAGTTCAACGATTCCGGCGCCAAGGCGCTGGTGGTTCTGGCCAATATGGCTTCGCAGGCGCAGGAAGTGCTTCCGCATACCGGCGTGGAACATGTCATTGTGGCTCAGATTCCAGACATGCATCCGCCAATTAAGCGTATGGTGATGAACGCGGCGATCAAGTACATCAAGAAGATGGTGCCGCCCTATAACATTCCCAACGCCGTCCCTTTCACGAAAGTCATGTCTATGGGCGCGCGCTACACCTTCAAGCCCGTTGACGTTAACCCTGAAGATATCGCTGTGTTGCAGTACACCGGCGGCACCACCGGCGTCGCCAAAGGCGCTATGCTGACCCACCGCAACCTGGTTTCCAACGTGGCGCAATTGAAGCCGCTGCTGACAGTGCGCTTAGGCGAAGCCATTGAGACCGTGATTGCGCCGCTGCCGCTGTATCACATTTATTCCTTCACTATGAATTGCGGCGTCATGCTGGATACCGGCAACCATAGCATTCTGATCCCTAACCCACGGGACTTCGAAGGCTTCATCAAAGAACTGGGCAAATGGAAGTTTACTGCGTTCCTGGGCATCAACACCCTGTTTGTGGCGCTTTGCAACAATGAAAAATTCCAGGAGCTGGATTTCACCTCTTTGAAAGTGACGGCGGCGGGGGGCATGGCTCTTACCAGCGACACAGCCAAAATGTGGAAGAAGGTCACTGGCTGTGATGTGACGGAAGGCTACGGCATGACGGAAACGTCGCCAGTGGTTTCCATCAACCCCATGAACGCTATTCAAATCGGCACTATTGGTTTGCCGATTCCCAATACCATGGTGAAAATCATTGACGACGAAGGTAAGGACCTTACCGTTGGAGAAGTGGGGGAACTGTGCGTCAAAGGACCTCAGGTCATGAAAGGCTATTGGCAGCGCCCGGATGAAACCGCTAAGACCATGACCGAAGACGGCTGGTTGAAAACCGGCGATATCGCCATGGTGCAGAATGACGGTTATCTGCGCATCGTAGATCGTAAGAAAGACATGATTCTGGTGTCTGGATTCAACGTCTACCCCAACGAAATAGAAGATGTGGTCACCAGCCACCCCGATGTGGTGGAGTGTGCAGCAATAGGCGTCCCTGATCTGAAAAGCGGTGAGGTGGTGAAAGTATTCGTTGTGAAGAGCAATCCCAACCTGACTGAGAGCGCGCTGAAAGAGTTCTGCCGCGAACGTCTGACCGCATACAAGGTGCCCAAAACCATCGAGTTCCGCGATGAGTTGCCGAAAACCAACGTCGGCAAGATTCTGCGTCGGGAGCTGCGTGACGAGGAAATCAAAAAGCAGAAAGACAAAGCAGCGTAACACTGAGCAGCGAGTCTGAGACTACTGAAAAGCGGGCGAGAGTCCGCTTTTTGTGTTATTAAAGGCGGGTTCTTTCGGTAGTAGAGCGTTGTTAATTGATTATGCAGAAAGCGGTCAGTCTGTTCGCCCTTGGTTTTCTGGCGTTTATTCTATGGATTATCTATCTGGCGGATACCGGTGGAGCGAGCATATTTTTCGTTTTCGTCCAATCCATTCCCTATGGCGATAAACTGGGGCACTTTTGCTTGTTTGGCGTCCTGACCCTGGCTGCTAACTTCGCCTTCAAAGCCAAGCATCTTAAACTGGGGCCAATTCCTCTCTACGTCGGCGCGATTTGCGTGCTTACATTCGCAATAGGCGAAGAACTGACGCAGGCGTTTTTGCCGTCCCGTACGCTAGATATCACTGATGTCATGGCGGATGTGGCCGGCATTGCGTTTTTTTCCTGGGTGACGCTATTGCTGACCGCCAACAAGTTGGCTGAATCTTAAAGTTACCTTGGACTTTTCCTTGATATTCAGTATGCCGCTTAACTATTAATCCATTTCCCGCTAACATCCGCATCCTGAATTAGTATTGGTTGAAAAGTATATTACATGTCGAGTGAAACTCGTTTTGACCCGTCCCTGGTGTTGATCAAAGATCGTTTTAGACTACAGAGACAGTGGCGGGAAATCGCAAAGGGTTCTGTTGCGGAAAAGGACGTCGAAAAGTTCTGGCGCGCGACATTGCGTTCTATGGAAATTCGTGCGGCGCGTCTGCAAGCAATGCCGCAGGTGCGTTATCCGGATAATCTGCCGGTCGCCGATAAGCTGGAAGAAATCAAAAAGGCCATTTCTGAGAACCAGGTGGTCATCATCGCTGGTGAGACTGGTTCGGGTAAGACCACGCAGTTGCCAAAAATCTGTCTGGATTTGGGGCGTGGCGTGGAGGGGTTGATCGGTCATACCCAGCCGCGCCGGCTGGCGGCGCGTTCCGTGGCCAACCGCATTGCGGAAGAGTTGGGCTGCGAAGTCGGCAAACAGGTGGGTTACCAGGTGCGTTTTACCGACCATACGGACGACAGCACCTTAGTGAAGCTGATGACAGACGGGATTTTGCTGGCGGAAACCCAGAATGACCGTTTTCTTAATCGCTATGACACGATTATTATCGACGAAGCCCATGAGCGCTCGTTAAACATCGACTTCCTGATTGGCTATCTGAAAAACCTCCTGCCGAAGCGTCCTGATCTCAAAGTTATTATTACCTCCGCCACGATCGACCTTGACCGCTTTTCCGAGCATTTTAACGGCGCGCCAGTGGTGGAAGTCTCCGGCCGCACCTATCCGGTGGAGCTGCATTACCGTCCCTTGACCACCATGGACGACGAGGTGGATATCGGTCTTCAGGATGGCGTTGTGCATGTGATTCGGGAAATCGAAAGGATGGAGCGGGAACAACGTAAACCGCCCGGGGATATCCTGATATTCATGGTGGGCGAACGAGAAATCCGCGAGACGGCGCAACGGCTGCGCAAGGAGGAGTTCCGTAACACGGAAATCCTTCCGTTATACGCCCGCCTCAGCAATCAGGAACAGAACCGGATCTTTCAGTCTCACGGCGGTCGTCGCATCGTCGTTTCCACCAACGTGGCGGAAACGTCCCTGACGGTGCCGGGCATTCGTTATGTGATTGATCCGGGGCAGGTGCGCATCAGTCGCTATTCCTATCGCTCCAAAGTGCAAAGGCTGCCGATAGAGGCGATATCGCAAGCCAGCGCCGAGCAGCGTAAAGGACGCTGCGGTCGTGTGGCGGAGGGCGTGTGTTTCCGTCTGTACTCTGAAGAGGACTTTAACGGTCGCGACCCTTTCACTGATCCGGAAATTCTGCGCACCAACCTGGCGTCGGTCATTCTACAGATGCTCTCGTTGCGCCTCGGCGATATCCAGAAATTTCCTTTCATGCAAAAGCCGGACAAACGTTATATCAACGACGGCTACAAATTGCTGGAAGAACTTGGCGCGGTCAACGCGCAGCGCCAGATGACGCCCATTGGGCGCACGCTGGCGCGCTTCCCCATTGATCCTCGTCTGGCGCGTATGCTGGTGGCTGCGGCGGAAGGACATTGCTTGAAAGAAATGCTGATCATCGTATCAGCCCTGGCCGTGCAGGACCCGCGCGAGCGCCCCATGGAGTTCCAGCAGGCGGCGGATGAGAAACACGCGCAGTGGGCGGATGAGCAATCCGACTTCGTCAGCCTGCTGAACCTGTGGAACGGCTATGAGACGCAGCGTCAGGAGCTGAGCGCGAATCAGCTGCGTAACTACTGCAAGAAAAACTTTCTGTCGTTTCTGAGAATGCGCGAATGGCGCGACACACATCGGCAGCTGCTGTTGCTCTGTCATGAACAGAACTACAAAGAGAATACTGAGCCCGCTGCTTATGACGAACTGCATCAGGCTCTTTTGGCGGGGCTGATCACACAAATTGGTCAGAAAGACGAAAAAGGCGAGTACGCCGGTCCTCGTCAACGCAAATTCGTGATCTTTCCAGGATCGAAAGTACGCAAAAAGGCGCCGAACTGGATTATGTCGGCGGAAGTGGTGGAAACCAGCCGCCTGTTCGCCCGCACGGTCGCTCGCATGGAGCCCGGCTGGATTGAGAAAGTGGCGCCGCAACTGCTGAAGAGCAGTTATCTGGAGCCGCATTGGTCGAAGAAGCGTGGCGAGGCGTTGGCGTTTCAGCAGGTCTCTCTGTATGGGCTGATTGTCGTGCCGCGTCGCCAAGTGAGCTACGGGCGTATTGATCCGCAGTTCAGTCGTGAGGCGTTGATCAGGGAAGGGCTCATTGAAGGTGAAATCAACAGCCGCCTGCCGTTTATTCTGCACAATGCGGAATGCCGGGAAGAAGTGGAGCAGATCGAAGCCAAAGCCCGTCGTCGTGATCTGTTGGTCGATGATGAAGTGCTGTTCCAGTTTTACGACGAGCAACTGCCCGCGGACATCACCACCGTCAAAGGGTTGGAGTATTGGTACAAGCGCTTGCCGGACGGGGACAAGAAGGCGTTGCTGTTGTCGCCGGAAGCGCTGTTGCGCGTACTGCCCGAAGTGAAGCTGGAAGAGCAGTTTCCGGACGCACTGCTTTGGAATGGACAGCAGTTCCAGTTGAGCTACAGGTTTGAGCCGGGCGCGAAAGACGATGGCGTGACAGTGCGCATGCCCGCCGCAGCGATGGCGCAAGCGCCGGTTGGCCTTCTGGACTGGCTGGCGCCGGGAATGCGTAAAGAGAAGTGTGAGGCGTTAATTCGCTCCTTACCGAAGGCGATTCGGAAAAACTTTGTGCCGGTTCCGGATTTCGCCAAGGCGGCCAGTGACGCCATGGTTCCGGATAATCACCCCATGTCTCTGGCGTTAGGGGAACAGTTGCGCAAAATGACCGGCATACAGGTGGCCCCTGAACAATGGGATGAATCCCTGCTGCCGCCTCATCTGCGCATGAATATCCAGGTGGTGGACAGCCAGGGGGGCGTGATTGACCAGGGGCGTGATTACCATGAACTGGTTAAACGACTTGAGGGGCGCCTGGAAAAGCTGGCGCAAGAATCCGACAGTCTGTTCAAAGAGAAGGCTGGTCTGACGGAATGGACATTCGGCGTTCTGCAGGAGAAAGTCGCCGTCAGCCAGGCGGGCGCCAGCCTGTTTCTGTACCCTTATTTGCAGGATCAGGGAGCGACCGTAGCGTTAAAGTCGGCGTTCGACGCGGGGTTCGCGCAGGCGCAACATCGTCTCGGCATGGCGCGGCTGATCATGCTGAGGCTGGCGGATACGGTGAAGTATCTGAAGAAGAATCTGCCCAAACGGAAAGAGATCGGGCTTTACTATGCGCCAACCGGGAAACTGGACGGTCTGGTGGACGAACTGGCTTTGACCGCTTGCATTGAGGTTTTCCTCAAAGATAAGCCCGCCATCGCCAATGCGGATGAGTTCGCTCGGCGAGTGCAGCAGTATAAGGCGGATTTGATCCCCAAAGCGGAAGAGCTGGCGTTGTTGCTGCATGAAATTTTGCAGGCCTATCACCGGATAACCAAAGCTTTGGGTAAAAATACAGTGTTAGCGCTGGCGATGTTCCTGGGGGATGTAAAACGACAGCTGCAGCACTTGATCTACCCTGGGTTTCTCACGGAAGCGCCGCTGGAATGGTTGCGGCAATATCCACGCTACCTCGCTGCGATTGAAGAGCGGTTGGACAAAATGCCGCGGCAGATCGCCCAGGAGCGCCAGTTTCAACTGATGTTCGAGACGCTATGGTCGCAATACAATGCGAGAAAAGAGAAGCATCAACGGGAGGGCTATGTGGATGAAGAGCTCGCCAATTTCCGCTGGATGCTGGAAGAGTTTCGGGTTTCCTATTTCGCGCAGAAGCTTGGCACACTCATGAGCGTGTCGGAGAAGAAGCTCCAGAAGCAATGGGAAAAAGTCCGAATTTAGTTCCGCTTCTTAACACAACGGTCATATTCTTGTGGGCGCTCTGGGGCAAATTCATCCAGCCCTGCCGCTGTTATGTGCTAAGATTTCTCGTCAATACGCGAGTGCAATAATTAATTAAATAAGTAGAGGCTTAATCGTGAGTTCTGTAGTCATTAGCGGCACGGGCCTGTTTACCCCGGCTTACAGCATTTCCAATGAGGAGCTGGTGGCTTCGTTTAACGCCTATGTGCAACGTTTTAACGAAGAGAACAAAGAGAAAATCGAGTCAGGGGAAGTTATCGCGCTACAAGAATCCTCGGCTGATTTTATCGTCAAAGCATCCGGCATCAAAAGTCGCTACGTTCTGGACAAAGAGGGCGTATTGGACGTAGATCGCATGCATCCCTATATCCCTGAACGCAGCAATGAAGAGCCGAGCGTGCAGTGTGAAATGGCTGTCGACGCAGCGAAGAAGGCGATGGCGGAAGCGGGTAAGACTCCCCAGGACATTGACGCAGTCATCGTCGCCTGCTCCAACCTGCAGCGCGCTTATCCCGCCGTAGCGGTGGAAGTGCAGAGCGCACTGGGCATAGACGGATTTGCGTACGATATGAACGTAGCCTGTTCCTCTGCTACATTCGGCATACAGGCGGCGGTCAATGCGATTGAATCCGGCTCAGCTCGCGCAGTGCTGGTGGTGAATCCGGAAATCTGCTCCAGCCACCTGAACTTCAGGGATCGCGACAGTCACTTTATCTTTGGCGACGCCTGCACGGCGATTGTTCTGGAGAAGGCGGACACCGCCACCAGCCAGCACCAGTTCGCGGTTATCGGAACCAAACTGAAAACGCTGTTCTCCAACAATATCCGCAATAACTTCGGCTTCTTGAACCGTTGCGATGAGTCCGGGGTTGGCAAGCCAGACAAGCTCTTCGTGCAGAATGGCCGCAAGGTGTTTAAAGAAGTGGTGCCAATGGTCTCTGAGATGATTGTGGAGCATCTGGCCGGTAACGATATCGACGCCTCCAGACTCAACCGCATGTGGCTACATCAGGCCAATTTGAGCATGAACCAACTGATTTCAAAGAGAGTATTGGGGCGGGAAGCGACGGCGGAGGAAGCGCCAACCATTTTGGATACCTACGCCAACACCAGTTCAGCCGGCTCTATCATCGCGTTCCATTTGAATAAGTTGGATTTGAACAGCGGTGCATTAGGCGTGATTTGCTCCTTTGGCGCAGGTTATTCAGCCGGCAGTATTATTGTTCGCAAGGTTTGATTCACTCTCGAATCTAATCCATTTTTAGACTGGCCGTGGCGATTGCGTCACGGCTTTTTCGTTTCTAGCGCGGGCTCCCATTTTTTTCGAGACTGTTGATGCAACCCGTTGCATTGAACTGTAACTATTCATAAACGTCGTTTTGATGCAGACTCACGGACGAGAACAGGGTTGCCTGGCTAAAGAATAAGTCTTGAGTCATCAGGCCAGGGCTACAGAGGAATACTTACTTTGAAGTGGATATTTTGTCAGGTAGACTGCTCGGCACGTTGCAAAAATGTGCGCTAGCCCGCATATTAATCAGGCCTTTGAGCCAATTTGCCGCCATATCCAATAAAAATAAGCGCCCGCGGCCAGTTCAGTATTCCGCGTAGCGACGACGTTGAGAGGTCGCCACAAGAAGACGGAAGCTTTGAGAGTCTTGAATACCGCCGAAGTTAAGCCAGACTGAAGAATATAGAGAGCCCCCAAGGCGCTTAAGTGGGATTTATGGATACGAGTAAACCGCAGCACACAAGGCGTTTGTCCGCCGTTTTGTTATTGTCGATGGCCGCGCCCGCAGGGGCGATGACGCCTCATCCGCAAGATCCGTGGGAATCTTACAATAGAAAGGTTTTCGCTTTTAACGAATTTCTGGATGACTACCTTCTGCGTCCAGTCGCCAAAGGCTATCGGGCTGTCACGCCGGAAGTCGTCGATCGCTCGGTTACAAATTTTTTCGGCAATCTTGGCGATGTCGTCACGCTAGCCAACAATATCCTGCAGTTGAAACATCATGAAGCCGCAGCGACAGCCAGCCGCATCATGTTCAACAGCACCTGGGGAATTGGCGGTCTGTTTGATGTGGCGACAGCCTTCGATATCTCCGTCGACAAAGAGGATTTCGGCCAGACGCTGAGCTACTGGGGCGTACCCCAGGGTAACTATCTGATGCTGCCGTTCCTGGGGCCGGGCACCGTCACCGACACCATTGGCCGCATTCCTGACAGTTATGCGGACCCCGTGGGGTACCTGTTTCCTGAGCCGGAAAAGTACTTCGCCAGCGCGACCCGCATTGTCGACAAACGCGCCGATGTTATTCCGGCGGAAAATCTGATTCAGGGCGACCGTTATACATTCGTCAGAAATGCGTATCTGCAGCAGCGTGAATTTCTGATTAATGACGGCAAAGTCGAAGATCCTTTTACTTCCGACGACTTCGACGAAGATTATTGATCCTTTCAAGCGGGAACCGGGCTCCCGCTGTCTCTTTCTCATCGACTTCTCACTCTTATAGCCACATAGCCACATAGCCACTTGCGGCTCTTCCCGTCCGATAAGCTATATTTAAGCTAAGGAATTAATAGCTGGGTGGGACTGATGTCGAGATATTTGAACACGAAACTTCACAAGTACCGTAAAGCGATGGCTGAGGCCCGAGACTACGCCACTTGGCGTGACGCCGCACTGGAACTGGATTATCTGGAAGGGCATGTGGAGTGGAAGGAGTCATTCGCCAGCGATCTATACAATTATGAGTTGATCTATGACCGCCTGATGGAGCTTCGCAACGCGATGCAAGGCCGAGATCATTCCAAGCTGATCCGCAGCTTGCGTGAAGGGTTGCACCATGATCTCGGCAATATGGGGAACGCTTTGCTGTATCAGCACAGTTACATCGGCACCAAGCACTTGATCGAGGAATACGTCAATCAGGTATGCGACGCGCTCAATTATGTCTGTGACAACGATATCCCCGAGTTGCCGCCTCGGCAGAAACTGGAGTTTTTCAAAGACACATCCATCAGCTTCGGCCGGCCCTCGTTGCTGCTGAGCGGAGGAGCGACTCTGGGGCTGTTCCATCTTGGCGTGATCAAGGCGCTCTGGGAGCGGGGTCTGTTGCCCCAAGTGATCGCCGGCTCCAGCGTGGGCTCAGTTATTGCGGCCATGTTGGGAACCCATACTGATGCGGAAATCCCGGAAATGCTGGAGCCCAGTCGCCATAACCTGAAGGCCTGGCGCTGGACGGGGCTGTTTAATGGGTTGCGCGGGCGCGGATTTATGGATGTTCGGCAGTTGGAGAAATGCCTGCGCTCCAATATTGGCGAATATTCGTTTCTGGAGGCTTATCAGCGTACTGGGCGTAGCATCAACATCTCCGTTTCGCCGGTTCATCACCATCAGAAAGAACGCCTGCTCAGCGGCTATACCTCGCCTTATCTGTTGGTATGGAGCGCGGCGTTGGCGTCGTCTGCGGTTCCCGCCGTATTCCCTCCCGTACGCCTGATGCGTAAGGATGAGAACGGCGGCATTGTTCCCTACATGCCGAAGCTGCGCTGGGTGGATGGCTCGGTGGTGAGCGATTTGCCCATAGAGCGACTCAAACATTTGTATGACATCAACTTTTCTATTGTGAGCCAGACTAATCCTCATATCGTTCCCTTCATGAATGCGAAGAAGCGGGACCAGAAAATCAGTCTGGTCTCATTGCCGTTTCGGATCGCCAGGGCGGAGATGCAGTTTCATGGCATGGGCGCGTTTGACTACTTACGGAAGCAGGCGGAGCCTGAGCTGCTGCGGCAACTGTGCGGTCAGGCCTATACGATCCTGGCGCAGCGCTATTATGGCGATGTCACTATTGCGCCCCGTTATAGCTTCTGGCATTTTCGCCGGATGCTCTCCAACCCCTCGCCGGATGTGGTGGAGCGCCTGGCGCTGGAAGGCGAGCGCGCCACCTGGCCGAAGATTTCCATGATCCGTACGCACTCTAAGATCAGTCTGACCCTGGAGAAAGGAATCAAACGATTGAAAAACAGGCTGCAGGGGCGCAAAGCGGAATTGCGGGTGGTGAACGTTACCAAATAGACATAATGGGACGCAGCCGCGACGCTGACGGGGAAATTGTATGATTCACGGACGAATCCCGGAAATTTGCAGTTTCTATAATTTAACTCCGCCGTCCGGCGCGTTACACTAGCGCGTTGACAGTAACTATGCCCGCGCCAACAGGCGCAATTTTGGATTCCATGTACGAAGCGTTTTTCGGTTTAAAAGAAAGCCCATTTTCCATCGCGCCTGATCCCCGTTATCTCTACATGAGCGAACGCCACAGAGAAGCGTTGGCGCATTTGTTGTACGGCATTGAAAGGGAGGGGGGCTTTGTGCTGCTGACCGGTGAAGTAGGCACCGGTAAGACCACCACCTGTCGTTGTTTTCTGCAACGGGTGCCGAAAAACACGGACATTGCTTTCATCCTGTATCCGAAACTCACCGCCAGAGAGCTGCTGGCCACGATCTGCGATGAGCTGCATATCGCTTATCCCGCTCAGTGCTCCATCAAGATCCTGATTGACGTTATTCACAAACACTTGTTGAAGGCGCACGCCGCCGGCAAGCATACGGCGCTGGTTATCGATGAGGCGCAGAATCTGTCTTCAGATGTGTTGGAGCAACTGCGTTTGCTCACCAATCTGGAAACAGAAAAAAAGAAACTGTTGCAGATTATTTTGCTGGGGCAGCCGGAACTGAAAGAGCTGCTGCAACGGCCGGAATTACGCCAGTTGGTGCAGCGCATCACGGCGCGTTACCACCTCGACGCCCTGTCTCCCGTAGACGTGCGCGCTTATATCGGCTACCGCCTGTCGGTAGCGGGCTGCCGCAAAGAGCTGTTCAGTAACGCGGCGATCAATAAAGTCTATAAGCTCAGTCGCGGCATACCCCGTATCATCAACCTGATCTGTGATAGGGCGCTGTTGGGCGCTTATTCGGAAAACAGTCAGGTCGTGACCCCCGCGCTGGTTAAGATGGCGGGCAAAGAGATTGGCCTTAACGCCAAACGCACTACCATGAAATGGTTGGATAACTGGGTCGTCAAAGGTTTCGCCGCAGGAGCGTTGGCGGGAGGTTTGACCTTGGTGCTGGGGTTGTCCCTCAATCAAGACCGTCGCCAGCCGGACAAGGCCATCGGCGCCGTTGCGCAGGCCTCCGCATTAGCGGGCGAGGGGGAAGGTCAGGTGCAGAGGGATGAAGGAACGCTCAAAGACGCAGCGTTGCCATCTGAAGAGAAAGGGGCGGCGACGGAAGCCTCCGCCAGCGGCGAGTCTGCAACCGCCGCCGCCCAGACCGCCGCCTGGGTGTCGCCTGTAACCACTTCGGCCTCAAAGGTGTTAGGCGCCTACCGACCCAAAGGCGACAATACGCGTAAGGCCTATCAGTCCGTGATGCATATCTGGGGACTGGCTGACAGCGCCGGCGCTCGCGGTTTGGTGTGTGAATTCGTGGAGACTCGCGGGCTGCGTTGCCTGCACCGTCAGGGCAATTGGCGCAGCCTTTTGCAGCTTAATCGCCCAGCCGTGTTGAAATTGATGAATAATACCGGCGAAACCTTCAGCGCTGCGCTAATCTCCGTATCGGCGGATCAGTCCGCGGTGATTGAACTGGATGGCGAACGTCATACTATTCCCCTGGCGGAGCTGGATGGGCACTGGCAGGGGGATTACAGTATTTTGTGGAAAGTCCCTCCCTATGCGTCAATGGTGATTCAGCCAGGAGAAATGCAGGGTGAAAATGAGTGGATTGACGGCAAGATCAAACGGGTGAATGAGATTTGGCTGTCTCAAGACGAGAAGCCCTCACTGGAGCCCCTGCCGGACACCTCATTGAAAGACCGGGTGCGTTGGTTTCAGCAGGAGGTCGGGATATTGCCGGACGGCATCCCGGGCGCCATCACCCTGATCATGTTAAATAGCTGGACTGACAGCACAGCGCCTCTGCTTATTCCGATCAAGCGCTCATAGGAAAACGACATGTCCTATATACTTGAAGCCCTGAGACGTTCCGAATCAGAAAGATACCAGGAAAAGCTGCCTGACGTGGTGCAAGGCGGCGCATTCATGATGCCTCGCAAAGAGAAGCGCGCGCCCTGGGCGCTGATTCTCATTTTGTTGCTTAGCCTCAACGCTATCGCCCTGACGATCTTCTTTTTTATGAATCGTCCCTTTGAAAAAGAGACGCCTGTAGAAACAGTCTCCGTTGACGCCGCTCCTGCTCCATCTACAGCCTCATCGGCGAGTGCTCCAGCGACGCCGGCGCAACCTCAGTCTGCGCAGCCAATGGCTGGAAACACGCCGACACAGGCGGTTTCCGTGCAACCAATGAGCGCCAATAGTTCTGATTTCATGGTTGATAAAGTGCCCTTGGATACCGCCTCGAATACGGATATCTATGTGGACCTCGGCGGTGAGGAAGAGGAGGAGACGTTCACAGCGGATGGCGGCATGCTTATCGCGCCTTCCAATGGCTCTTCACGCAGAACGATGATTGTTCCCGGCTCCGGAGCGGCGGAAGCGACCCAGAATGTGGAGGAGCAGTATCCCAATATTTCCGAGCTGAGCGCCGCTTTCCAGCAGCAGATTCCGGCGATGGAATTCAATAGCCATATCTACAGCGCCAGTCCAGACGACCGTAGAATCATGATCAACAATAACTATCTTCGGGAAGGACAACGTTTCTCCGGCCTGAAGGTGTATCAGATTACCGAGAACGGCGTAGTGCTGGATAAAGGCGGCCAGTTATTCTGGATTCCCGTCATCCGCAACTGGGCTCCCGAAAGTTAGGCGAGCATGGTTAGTGAAGGTATAAAGGAGCAGATTCAGTCCGCCTATCGAAAGTATATCGCCGCCCGCAACATCAAACCTCGCTCCGGGCAGCGGCATATGATCGCCGAGATAGCGCGTTATCTGTCCTCCATCGAACTGGACGGCGAGTTTCGCCGTAGCAATGACGCCACCACCTGTGTCGTGGAGGCGGGGACTGGCACAGGAAAAACCCTGGCCTATTTAATGGCGTCCATTCCGTTCGCAGCGGCGTTGCGCAAGAAAATCGTCATTTCCACCGCCACGGTGACCCTTCAGCAGCAGGTAGTGCAGCGCGAGTTGCCGTTGCTGGCGGAGCATACGGATCTTGAGTTCAAAGTCGCGCTGGCGAAAGGGCGTGGGCGCTATATCTGTCTGCATAAACTCGATTCGTATCTGGCTGGCCAGGAGCAAGGCATTCTGCTGCTGGACGGGCCGCAGGAAAGCAGCGGGCCGGATGTCGATGCGGAAGCCTACCAACGGTTTATGAACTGGATGGTGGACAAGGGATGGAGCGGAGACTGGGATAGCGCCCCCGAGCCCATCGAGGAGTCGCTCTGGTCGACAGTGACCACGGATCATCGCCAGTGCCTGAATAAGCGTTGTTCGTTCTTTACCCAGTGCGCCTACTACAAGGCGAAGATGGAATCCGAAAAGGCGGAGATTATCGTCGCCAACCACGATCTGGTGTTCGCGGACCTGGCGTTAGGCGGCGGCTTTGTTCTGCCGCCGCCGGAAGAAACCATCTACATCTTTGACGAAGCCCACCACATGGCGGATAAGGCGCTGAATCATTTCGCCTTCAGCGCGGGCTTGAAATCCTCGCAGAAGATGTTGCGTGGGTTGAGCCGGGCTCTGGTGGAGGGGCAGAGCGTTTTCGCCTACGACGAGCAGATCACCAACCGAGTCAGTCCGATGGCGGCGTTGTCGCAGGAAGTGCATCACCATCTCGACGCCGTCGCCCGGTTTCTGAACGAAACGATTGAGTGGGAAGAGAACGACGAGCGCGCCACTTTTCAATACCGTTATCCCATGGGCGTGATTCCTGAAGAATTGCGCAAGCTGTCCGCAGCAATGGCGGATAAGGTCGGCGAGATGACCAAGGAGCTGGAGGCGGTGCTCAAGCGTCTGCGGGAACTTGCGGAAAAAGAACAGCCGGGCGGCGCGCAGCGACAGGCTTACGATCAGGCGGTGATGGCGCTGTCTGTATATCAGTCCCAAGTGGAGAATCTGGAAGACGTATGGCGAATCATGGGCGAGGAAGTCCAGGAGGGCCATACGCCCACCGCCCGCTGGCTGACGACCTGGGCTAAAGAAACGGATAGCGATGTGGTCGTGCATGTCAGCCCCACCAACGCGGCGCATTTGTTGCGCAAGCGGCTGTGGTCGCGAGCGTTTGGCTGTGTGCTGACATCCGCGACGCTAAGCGTAGCGGGGCGTTTTGATCGTCTGGCGGGGCAGGTGGGCCTTCCCGACGGTAGCACATTCGCGATTCATCACAGTCCGTTCGACTTCAATAATAACTGTACTCTGGAGCTTTGCGATCTGGGGCGCGACCCGCAGGATTCCGAGAGCTATCTGGAAATGCTGAGCCAGGCGCTGTTGCGCATCATTGATGAAAAACAGGCCACGCTAGTCCTGTTCAGCGCTAGGAAACACATGCAGTTCGCCGCTCGCGCTTTGGCGGACACCAAACTGGGAAGTCTGATCATCACCCAGGATTCAGGCAACAAAGGCCAGTTGATAGATACTCACCGCTCGCGGGTGGACGAAAACAAGGGCAGCGTACTGTTTGGTCTGGCCAGTTTCGCGGAGGGGCTTGATCTGCCCGGAGATTACCTCAAGCACGTCATTATTGCGAAGCTGCCTTTCGCCGTACCGGATGACCCGGTGGAAGCGACCTATGCGGAGTGGCTGAAATCCAAGGGCGGCAATCCTTTCAATCAGGTGGTGCTGCCTGACGCGATCACGCGTTTGCTGCAGGCATGTGGGCGCTTACTGCGCAGCGAAAGGGACAGCGGTAAGATTTCGATAATGGACCGTCGTCTGTGGACGCGCTCATACGGCCGCATCATCCTCAATGCATTGCCGCCTTACAAAGTGGTCTCGGCGGATATTCGTCAGCCAACCGCAAGCGAATCGTAAGTCGGTGTTGGTGCGCAGGTTCTTCACCAGGGTTAACGGTGTGTCGAGCTGCGGGCTGGAGAGTTGAAGTCGGCGTTTCAGAAAAAGGTGCGGCGATTTCGAGGCTTAATAACCATTCATCGCCGCTAGCGCAAAACAGGAGAAGAAACTTCCTGCGCTCTTAAGGAGACAAAAAAGCAGGGACAAGCCCTGCAAGAGAATTCGAAATGAAAGGCTTTGTCGAATTCGATCATGGGGCTAGCGTAAAAAATGAGGGGGCGTAGCCGCATCGTCCATAGGGCGTAAAAAGAGAGTAATGGATCACAACAGGCCTAAATGACGGGCCCGGGCTAACGCTTCCGTACGGCTCGCCGCGCCGATTTTTCCGTAGATATTGCGAATGTGCGCCTTTACGGTGGCGGGCGCCAGGAATAAGCGGTCCGCGATCTTCTTGTTGGGGAGCCCTTCGTAAATCAGCGTCAAGACCTCCATTTCCCGTTTACTTAATTCCTCCAGCAAGCCTCCTGGTTGGGACAGCGTCGCTTCTTCTTGCGCCGGCGCAGGTTTCTGCGGGAGGGGATTAATTTGCAGCTTTTCCAAGTAAGCCTGACTCGTCTCGGCGACATTCAGGTTGGCGTATAGTGGCTTCAGACAGGCCTCGTCCGCCAGGAACATAGCGACGAAATCGTTACTTTCACCCAGCGCCAAAGCTTCGCTTAGCAGTCTCCGCGCCGCTTCTGGCTGATTTTGTCCCGCCAGGGCGGCGGCGTGCAGAAGTTTCGCTTGCGCCTGATAGCGTGAAGAGTTGTGGCTCTCGGCGAGGGCTTGTATAAGCTCGGAGGTCTCTTGCAAATTGGGCCATTGCTGTTTATGGAGAAAGTATCGCGCTTGTGCTGACAGGTTTTCCATACCCTCGAAAGGAGAGGTCTCCGTGGTGATTTTACTCAGAATCTGAGCGTACACGGACTCTGCATGCAGCATGTCGCCTTTATCCAGCAGACAATGCAGCTTACCGGCCATTACCGGTGGGGCGAACGCAGCCAGCTCGCGCTGGTTATGCTCCAACTGCTCGCGAGCCTGCTCGTAGTGACGTAGCGCCTGTGAATAATCGCCGCAATGTCGATTGAATTCCGCCCAGGTGTAGTAAGTGATGAGTTTTTGTTGCGGCTCGGCGTTATCCACGAATGGCAACATGGGTTTGAGAAAGCGCTCGGCATGTTCCGGATTGTTCAAGGCGCAATGGATCAGCACCAGCGAGCTGTTGAGCCAACAAGAGACAATGTTGGGCTCGGGGCCGTCTTTATGGTAACTCTGCACCCAGAGCTCAGTTTGCCGGAATAAGTTGATCGCATGCAGAAAATCGCCTTTGATTTGCATGATCCACAGCAGCAGGCCCAGACTGGAAAGCACCGTGGAGAAGCGTTGCTCCAGTTTGCCCAGTGTCACAGCTTCCTTCAACGCCGCCATGGCGTCATCCAGTCGGCCCAGGCCGTAGTAGTCGTTGCCGAGGCCGAAGTAGGCCAGGGACTTGATCGGGGCGTTGATTTGCTGCAGATCCTGTAAGACGGACTGCGTCAGAGCGCTGGCGGTCTGGATGTCTTTACGACTTCGCGCGGCGTAGGCTTCCAGCAGGCGTAACTCATGGCGCACCGTATCATCCTGCTCGGGCAGTAAGGGGTGCTTCTTCGCCGCTTCCACCAAGTCGGGAATGGCGGCGAATTGATTGTCGTAAAGCAGGCACCATATTTTAAGCAGCTGTAAACGCAGTGACTGGTTCAGCAATTCTTGCGGAGCGTCATTAAGCCATTCAATGATGTAAAGATGATAGCCCTGGCGCACCAGTTGGTTTCCGATGTTTTCCAGAGTGGATTGCAGCAGGTCCCAGGCCTGAATGTGCATGATCAGTTGCACGGACTCCAGATAGAGCCGGCGCTCCAGGCTGGCTTGCACGACTTGGCGACAATGCTGCAGATGAACGTTCGGCTGGCGTTGCCTTAAATAGTGCAATGCGCCATCGCGGAAAAGCTCATGGAAGCGAAACCACTGGCCGGCGTCATCCAGAGGAATTAGAAACAGGTTGCGCGCCGCCAGTTCCTGCAATATCTGATGGCTGTCATGAGCGCCTCTGACCAGATCGCACAGCGCTACGTCAAAACGGGCGGCTCCGGCCATTTCCAGGATGAACTCACGCAGGTGGGTCGGCAAATCGTCCAGTACTTCCTGGGCGACATAATCGTCGATTTCTTTTTTTGCCTGGGCTAACGCCTGCTCAAACTTTTCGTTCGATAAGGCTCCGTCCGCCCGCTTCAAATCCGCTTGTGACAACAGTTGTAAAGCCGCCGCCCAACCGCCGGTAGAGCCAACGACGCGAGCGGCGGCCTCTGGACTGACCTTGACGTCCAATGCGAGGGCGAATAAGTCTGCGACCTCTCGCGAATCGAACACCAGGTCTGCGGAATAGAGCAGTCTGGCGTAGCGTTTCACTTTCCAGCGAGCGAGAGGAAATGACGGCTCGTTGCGGGACGTGACGATCAAGGTGAAGTTGGCGGGCGCGAAGTCCACCAGATAGGTCAGGCCGTCGAGGATATCCTTGTTGGCGATGTGATGCAGGTCGTCGAGAACCAGCACAAAGTGGCGATCCTGATGCAGGTGAAGTTGATTGATTAACGCGGTCACCAGTACTCTGGCGTTGGCGTGCGCAGTCTCCTGCAGCCGCGCGCGCAGCTCCGCGACATCTTCCAGTCCGTTACGACGCAATCCTTCTACGACATAGCCCCAGAACGTAGAGGCGGAATTGTCTGCGGGGTCAAGCGAGATCCAGCTGGTGAGCGCATGATGAGATTGCGTCCATTGCCGCGCCAGTGTGGATTTTCCAAAGCCGGCGGGCGCAACGAGACCAATAAAGCGGGCGCTGCCGGGCGCGCCGATGCGGCGAAGCAGGCGCTGGCGCGTTAGCAGGCTGTCGTCGAGGCGAAGCGGGAAAAGTTTGGTTTCGAGAACGATCATGCGCAGAGTGCAGTCAGTATGGCCAAAAGCGGGTTTCAGTCTTTCTGGAAACTGAAAACTTGTCAACTGAACTCAATTAAATCAAGGAAATATGCGCATCGGACCCCGTTAGATGCAATTCTTTAACGGGGTTGTGGATATACAGAAGCGTTAACCGCTTGCGTCAATCTTCAGAAGAACGCGTATTTGACGCCGATAATCAACAACATGCTCGCCAGAGCGGGGCGCAGCACCTCCGAAGGCATCCGTTTAGCCAGGGCGGTTCCGAAATGGATCGCAGGCAGAGAGCCAATCAACAGACTGCCGAGCAGGTAGTAGTCTATGTTCCCCAACTGCATGTGCCCAAGACCAGCAATGAAGGTCAGGGGAACGGCGTGAGCGAGATCCGTACCGACGACGCGGGACGAAGACAAAGCGGGATAAAGCAACATGAGCAGGGCTGTGCCGATAGCGCCTGCGCCGACGGAGGACAATGTCACAAACACGCCCAAGATGACGCCCATAAATACGGTGACCCCAGCGCGCCGCTCGTCGCTCATGACCGTCGCCCCGGAGCTGGTGCGCAGCAAACGGTCTTTAAATAGAAGCACGGCGGCGGTGACGATCAGCATCAGCCCCAGGCTGGTGGTCAACAGGTGTTTATACGCTTCCGGATGAGGGAAGTAGTGCGCGAGAATCTGGGTGGTGATAATCGAAGCGGGAATGCTGCCAGCGCCCAGGGTGGCGGCCAGCTTCCAGTTCACTGTGCCGCTGCGGGCGTGAGTGACGACGCCGCCGGACTTGGTGATAGCGGCGTAGAGCAGATCGGTGCCGATCGCTGTATGCGCGGGAAAGCCGAAAAGAATCAGCAACGGCGTCATCAACGAACCGCCGCCAACGCCTGTCAAACCGACCAAAAAACCAACGCCGGCCCCGGCGACAATATATAAAAGAATTTCCATAGAGATGGTCTAAACTAACAAATGCGTAATAAGCCAAGAATTATTTGGCCAATCTAGCTAGATTTATCTATTCTTAAAAAGAATATTTATTTATATTTTTATCTCCAATTATAATAACGCCGGGCTGCAAGGAGACCATTCAATGAAACTGCAACAGCTGAGATACATATGGGAAGTCGCCCATCATGATCTCAACGTGTCCGCCACTGCTCAGAGTCTTTACACCTCACAACCCGGCATCAGTAAACAAATCCGTCTGCTGGAGGATGAACTGGGCGTGGAGATTTTCTCTCGCAGCGGCAAGCACCTCACCAGGGTGACGCCGGCGGGAGAGACCATCATTAAAGTCGCCGGTGAGATTCTGCGTAAGGTCGATGGCATCAAGCAGATCGCGCAGGAATTCAGCAATCAGCGTAAAGGCGACCTTAGCATCGCCACGACTCACACGCAGGCGCGATATGCGCTGCCTTCCATCATTCGCAGTTTTATTCAGGAATATCCAGAAGTTTCGTTGCATATGCATCAGGGCACGCCAATGCAGATCGCGGAAATGGCGGCGGACGGCACCGTGGACTTTGCTATCGCCACGGAGGCGCTGGAGCACTTTTCGGATCTGATCATGATTCCCTGCTACCGCTGGAACCGCTGTGTGGTGGTGCCGAAAAACCATCCTCTGGCCGAGAAGAAGAAGCTAGAAATAGAAGATGTGGCGGCGTTCCCCATCGTCACGTACGTGTTCGGTTTTACTGGTCGCTCCAAGCTAGATGAAGCGTTTAGTGAAAAAGGGCTGACGCCGAAAGTGGTGTTCACCGCGGCGGATGCCGACGTTATCAAAACTTATGTGCGACTGGGGCTGGGCGTGGGCATTATCGCCCGCATGGCGTATGACCCGGTGGCGGACTCCGATTTGGTGGCCCTGGACGCCAGTAAGCTGTTTCGTCCCAGCACGACGAAAATCGGGTTTCGGCGTGGGACATTTATTCGCGGTTACATGTACGAATTTATCCAGCGTTTCGCACCCCATCTCACCAGAGAACTGGTGGACCAGGCGTCCCAAAAGGCCAGCAAGGCGGAAATCGAGGAGCTCTTCGAAAATATCAGCCTGCCCACATATTAGAGGCTGCAGCGGGCAGGCTGGTAGGGCTCAGCTTTTGAGATTGCCTGCATGAAGCCCGCATTCCTTGATGGTGGACTCCTCCCACCACCAGCGTCCTTCACGCTCATGCTGATTGGGCAGCACTGGCCGTGTGCAGGGCTCGCAGCCGATACTGATGAACCCTTTTGTATGCAGCTCATTGTATGGAACATCGAACATACGGATGTAGTTCCACACGTCTTGTGACGTCCAGTTCGCTAATGGATTGAATTTGATCAACGGGCGATCTGGCGCGCCAAACGCGGCGTCTTCTTCCACTAGCGCGACCTTATTGCGTGTGCTGGGGCTTTGATCTTTTCTTTGTCCGGTGATCCAGGCGTCGACGGTTGCAAGCTTACGCCGCAACGGCGCGACCTTGCGAATGCCGCAGCATTCGGAATGGCCGTTTTTATAGAAGCTGAAAAGCCCTTTTTCCCTCACCAGACGCTCCAGTTCCTCTGCGTTGGGCGATAGCGTTTCAATCTGTAGATTATAGTGATCGCGTACTTTTTCGATAAATCGATAAGTCTCTGGATGCAGGCGGCCTGTGTCCAATGTGAACACCTGGATATTCTTCTTTAGCTTGCTGGCGATTTCTATCAGGACCACATCTTCTGCGCCGCTGAACGAAATTGCGATATTGTCGTAAAGCTCCAACGCTTTGCGCATCACTTCCTTCGGGCTCCACTCTTCCATCTCCCTGGCGAGTTCCTTTACATCATATTCGGGTGTCATCAACTAGCGCCTTGTAGCAGAGAAATTAGACGCCTGTAGGCTAACAAATTGCTGATAGAGCTAAAAATAATAAAGACTTATATCTAAAGAACGAAAACAAAAAAAGGAGGCCAAGGGGCCTCCCAAGATTTGATTCTAAGCTGTTGACACAAAAGGTCTGTGTCACTACGAGAAGAAGTGTAGACCAAGAAAAAAATAATGCCTCTTGAAAACAGTCAACTTTACGGTTGGATGTGGCGAGATGTGACTGCGCGCCAATACTTCTGATAATTAAGGCTTGATGCTGTGGGATAAGACAACGAGGGGGCGAATAAACGCTAAAAAGAAAAAAGGAGGCATATAGAGCCTCCTAATTCGGTCGGTGGCTGCTTCTGCAAGGGTTTATCACCACCGTGATTTTAGTATAGTCCATTTGGATTAAGTGTGTCTGCATGTTTAACTGTAAAGACTTGTAACCGATCAAAACTCATAATCAGATTAGGGACTTTCTGCGGACGTAGAGAAATTATTAATATGGCAATGATATTGGCATGTTAATGATCAGGCGCATGGATGCGCCTGCGCGGCGGCAAGCCGCGGGAGACAGGGCCTGACATGCGCAGGCCCTGTCGTTGCAGACAAATAGAAGGAAGCTATTTGTCTGCCTGGTTAATATTAGACTGAATGTGATTTAGCGAGAGTGAGGAATTCTATAGATCCGGGGCGTCAAACAGCCGTCCCGGACAGAAAGCCGGGACGTGGCTAAATATTGAGTTAGAGGTGATTAAGAGACGGTGATTAAAGGATTTGATTCGCCAGAACTAACGTCAGAGTTAACCCTAACGCATTGAACGCAACCAGCCCAGCAAGCTTTTTTACGCTGATGTACATCGGACTCTCCTCTATAGTTTCATCTTGTTATTTTTTTCGTAAACTTATGTGAATTCTTGTTTACATCTTTAACCGATTTTAGCTTTATCTATCGAATATGCAACCCCCTGCTAAACCCTTATGATTAAGGCGTTTTTTAATGGAATGCAGGACTGCTCTGGGCTGTTGTCGGGCGCGGCTTCACGCCTGGGTCGAGCGGCGTCAATGCGAGTCTCTGCGGATATCGAATGAATTAAAGATGACAGGAGTGAGTCGTGGAACTTGCGTGTCTTGATTTGGAAGGGGTGTTGATACCCGAAATATGGATCGCCTTTGCGGAAAAAACAGGGATAGAAGCTTTACGCGCGACGACCCGGGATATTCCGGACTACGATGTGTTGATGAAGCAGCGGTTGGAAATCCTTGATGAGCATGGCTATGGATTGCCGGATATACAATCCGTTATTGCTATGCTGGACCCGCTTCCTGGAGCGCAGGAGTTTGTCGCCTGGCTGCGACGTCGATTTCAGGTGGTGATTTTGTCCGATACATTCTACGAATTCGCGATGCCATTAATGGAGAAGCTAGGCTGGCCGACATTGTTATGTCATCGTCTGGAAGTCGATGAGAACGGTAAAGTGACGAATTACTTGTTGCGCCAGAAGGACCCAAAGCGGATGGCGGTGCAGGCGTTTCACGGTCTGAATTACCATGTGATTGCGGCGGGAGACTCCTACAACGACACGACTATGCTGGCGGAAGCGGACGCTGGTATTTTGTTTAAGGCGCCCGACAACGTTATTGCTGAATTTCCGCAGTTTCCCGCGGTGCATAGCTACGACGAACTGCGCGCGGAATTTATTAAAGCCAGTCGCGTGGTAACGGATTAAACTTCGCGTTTGCCGGGCAAGTCTCCGCCGAGGGCTTCAACGATGTGCCTGATTTTTACAACGGACTCATTGTATTCCGCAAGGCATTTAGAGTCCGCAACGATGCCGCCTCCGCCCCATACATGCATGTCGCCCTGTCGACAGGTCATGGTGCGGATGGCGATATTGCTGTCCATGCGTCCGTCATTGGACAGGTAAAATACGCTGCCGCAATAAACGCTGCGCGCGTGACCTTCCAGTTCATCAATGATTTCCATCGCCCGCTTCTTGGGGGCGCCTGTAATCGATCCGCCTGGCGAACAGGAGATCAGGGCGGCGAAGGGGGAGACATCGTCGCGCAGGGTGGAAGTCACCGTACTGACCAGGTGATGAACATTGCTGTAGGTTTCCAGAGCGCAGAGCTTTTCGACTTTGACGCTACCGATATTGGAAATCTTACCCAGATCGTTGCGCAGAAGATCTACGATCATTACGTTTTCAGCTCGGTCCTTGGGACTGGAGGTAAGGTCCTCAATGTGGCGAAAATCGTCGTCGGCGCTGGCTCCGCGCGGGCGGGTGCCTTTGATGGGTTTGGTGACGACATCGCGGTCCTGCACCGTAAGAAACTTCTCCGGCGAGAAGCAAAGCAGATCGCCCTGACCACTGCGGAAAAAGGCGGAGTAGGGAGCTTTGGCCACCTGTCTGACTTTTATATAGGCTTCCAAAGGATCGCCTGTATAAGCGCCTGAAAAACGTTGTGTCAGGTTAATTTGATAGCAATCCCCAGCGAGAATGTATTTCTTGATTCTGGCGAATTCGTTTGCGTACTGTTCGTAGCTCCAGTCAGGCGAAATCGCTCGCGTTACGCTAAAGGTCTCTGTGGCGGGGCGCCCTTGCTGCAACAGGCTTTGGAATGCCGCATCCCCGAACCCGGTAATAATTTGTTTATCGTGTTCTACGACCAGGTAATGATCGTAAGCGCCAATGCAGGCGGAGGGAAAAATGGATTTTCGACGCCAGTTACGGTCGCCAAGCAGTTGATTGCGTCCAAATTCGTAGCTAATGAATCCGATCAGGCCCCCCTTGAAACAAGGGGTCGGTCGGACAGCGCGTGGGAGCTGGGCAAGCGCCAGCAGGTCGGTATAGGAGATGGACGTCTCCGTCTCATCGGGACGAGTAAGAAAGTGGTCGTTTTCCTGACTGCGAACTATCCATTCCGGATCGCAGGCGATAATTTCAAAGGCGCGTCCCTCCTGGGTTCGACTGTCCAGCCAACAAAAGCCCGGACGGGAAGATAGCGAGTGAATGACGGCGTTATAGTCTGCGTAGGGAATAGTGAAAACTGACATCAACAAATATTGGCCTGGTAAAAAAGCGCCTCTTCCGGCGCCCGATAAGCGCCAGTGGCTCATTAATCCGACATTCTAACCCTCCGGCTTCCATTTTTCAGGCGCTCGGACGGCGGCGTTTCGCGGCCGGACTTCTTATTGTCTTACGTCTATTGGCTTTAGCGGTCTCAAAAGACTGCGGAATTGTAGTGTTAGCGAGCGCATATTTGAAGTTGCTCACGTTTTTAAGTCGCTGGCGATGGCGTTTCGATCTGGAAATGGGCCGCAGTTCTTCGTTTGGTTGAGCCCAAGGGGAAGGGATTCACGAGAGGGAAATGTTCAAAAGGCGTTTTTGGGTAGGGCTTGTCGGAACGTATATAGGCCAGATGGCCAAATACTGTCTACCCGTTAACACTTCTTAACAAATGGCGTGTTTTCTGTAATTTCATTCACGGATTCGCCGGTAACACAACCCTACACTGGCCCCGTGATTGTGAAACACAAAACAAACAAAAACGAAACGTTTCACAATACTCAGGCGGTTGTAATTAGACGCTAATTGTTTGTTTTTAAATGGAATTCTAGACGCATATTAATAATATGGAAACTGTGAGAGTAATCACGGAAAACCAATGAAGCGTAAACTAAATTAACAATCGCTCAGAATTATTCGGTCGGTTGTCGAACAATTTGTTCGATTGTTGACCGGTAATCTGAAGCTCACGAGAGTTTCCTGAAATTAAAAAAATAAACATTAGGAGAATTTTAATGAAAGGCCTGAAAAAATTAGTTTTGGTATCTGCTATTGCTGCTGCTCCTCTGGCGGCTCAAGCTGAACTGAAAGCAGTTGACGACGCTGTACTGGCGGACGTTTCCGGTCAAAGCGGATTGGTCATCGAAGCCGGCTTCGGTTCTTTGACTTACTCAGACATCGCTGTAATCGCTGACAGCGACTGGGATACTGACGCAGGCATCCACATCGACGCGTTCAAATGGGAAGTTGACGTAGAAGCATGGGATTCCGCTTCTAACGCTACTCTGGGCGCTTCTACTGGCGCGCTGGGCGGCTTCATCGCAAAAGACATCTCCATCAACGGTAGCGTTGACGTCACTATCGATGCTCTGGCTGACGCAGCCACTCTGGGCACCACCAACCTGGGTGGTATCGGCATCACCTTCGCAAACTCCGACATCAACATGCGCGTAGGCGACATGGGTGTTTACCTGAACCAGACTGGTCTGGGTCAAGTTAACAGCATGGGTTCTGTTGAAATCATCGGTATGAACCTGGACGGTCTTGAACTGGTTGTTCACGGTAACTAATACCGGGCGGACCTGAGGGTCAGCCGATTGATGAGGAAAAGGCATCGTATCAGATGCCTTTTCTTGCAAATATCTCTTAAGCATCCATTTGTTCTGCAGTATTAAAAATATCCTTTCTAAGACAGACGGCTTACGCATGGTCCCGGCGGACATGGCGTCGCCCCTGATTCGCGCGGAGCGAGAAGCTCTGACGCGCCCGTAGTAACAAAAGGCTCTAGAGATGTAAGGAGTGTGGAGGGGAGTATGAAAAAGACTGTGTTTGTTTGCGCAGCAGTGTTCTCCACGGCAGTAATGGCCGAACTAAAACCAATCAACGATCAGCAACTGAGTGACGTGGTGGGGCAGGCGGCTCCTGTTATCGAAATCAACGGCCAAGTCACTTATGAGGCGGTCGCCTACACCAATCCCGATGGGGTGCGGGAGGTGATTTATCCTGGTCAGACATCAAGCGATGGCGCGGTACATGACGATCACGTCTCTCTGCAGGGGATGACCTTTGGAACTCCGCGGACAGGAACGATTGTCGATCTGTTTACGGCCGTCTTGCCTTTGCGTTATGGCGAGATTGACACCAACGGAGACGGCGTAGAAGACCGCGGCGCAGCGATATTCAGTTTCCAGCCTAATGTAGGGCTCGGCACAGGGTTTATGCCGCTGGATATCCAGCAGAGCGATACTTCTGTGAACATAGATGATCAGGTTTTTCTTACCAAGCAGGGGCTGGTGATTCTCAACGCCCCGATCAATACGGATATTATTAATGTCGGCGCAGATGCCTATAAACTGACGCCGATAAAGATGTTCTGAAAATATCTGATTGCGTCAGGCTGGTATGGAAGCCTGTGTCTGGCGCGCCTGCTTTGATAATCAGCCGAAGCGAATAGTATTTGTCATCCGGCTGGTGCTTCTTATATGGCTCCGCAAATAAAAAAGCTCACTGGGTCAGTGAGCTTTTTGCGCTTCTACTGCTGGGGCATCGTCAGCGTCAGATCAAAACCGCCACTGTCCCGGGGAACTAAATCAATCATGCCGCCCTGGATTCGTTCGGGGATGATGATATTGTCCACGCCAGGTAGGTTGTTTCCGATGGTGATGGTCAACTGCTGACCGTTGGATTGCAGGTTCAACTGGTCGCCGTAAGGCAGTTGCGCCATGTCCGGGTTTAAGGGAGACAGAATCTGTTGGAATGTGAAGGCGCCATCTGGAATCACCAGGTCCGGATGAGGCAGCGGGCGTTCGCTCAGCGCCGCCAGTTCCGGCTGCGTATAAGGAATAAAGGCCAGCTCCCGTATCACTTGGGCGGCCGCTTCAGAAGAGTCCTCAAACTGCTGCTGGTCCACCGTCAATGCAGTGTTAAGCTCCGACTGCTCTTCCGCCTCCGTCTTCACGGGCTCGCCAGGTCCGATAGTGTAGGTGACGACCCGCTTCTTCTCCGGTTTTTTGGGGGTTGGAGTAACGATGATTGTGGAATCTTTGATGTAGGTGTCGGTCAACTCGCCGCTCGTCATTGATTTGACTTCAGCGCGGGCGGTCAGAACGAGGCCGGTGGCGGCCAATCCGAGCAAAATCCTTGAGTAGTTCATAGCAGCGCCGTGTTTTACAGTTTCGTGTTAAACGTAAATCTTCCAACAACCGATTCCCTTGCGCCCGCCGAACAGCATGCGTGGATAAAAAATAATTGCGTTCGGCCACAAGCGTTTAGGTGGAATCCAGTTTTACTGCGTATACTTACATTTTCAACCGATTGATTCGCAAAAGCCACTGTATCGCGCGAATTTTGATTAATTTTTGTAAGCCTGTTACTTGGCCTGCAAAAGATAAGGACAGAAGTTAAGTAGTAGTTTTATGGCAACCGGCATCAAGCATAAATCAGGCGCGCGCATTGGCGGTCAACTTGGGCGTCGCATCGATAAGTGGGTGGAAAAGCGCCTGCCGCCGGTGGAGGAAGTCACTCTTTCGCATCGGGCGATCTTTGTATTGCCTACGCGGTGGGGCGTTGGCTTTGTGATGTTGGCGGGGCTGATTCTTCTAACCGGGATCAACTATCAAAACTCCATGATTCTGGCTGTGGGTTTCTTTCTTATTTCCATTTTCGTGGTCAACATTCTTATCGCCTACCGAAATATGTCGGGACTGGTCATCCGCTTTCATCGCGCGGCCTCCTGTTTCGCTGACGAACTGGCCGGGTTTGAATTTCTGGTGACGGCGTCGGAACATGGCTCCGCTGCAGTGCAACTTGGTTGGACGCCGGACAGTTATGTCACCTTGGATTTAGAACCGAATGCACAGCGGCGCGCGGTGATTGAATGCCGCTGTCGCAAACGAGGCTGGCTGACGCCAGGGCGCATGCTGATTACGTCTACTTATCCAATGGGACTGATTCGCGCCTGGTCCTGGCAGGACCTGAACGCCAAAGCGCTGGTTTATCCCAGGCCGGCGTCGCAACCGCAGTTCAAGTGGAGCGCTTCCCTGGCTGAAGGGGAAGGTAAGGGCGATTCACACATGGTGGGGCAGGAAGACTTCGCCGGGCTGCGCACTTATGTTCCCGGCGAGCCATTAACTAGAATTGCCTGGAAGAAGTATGCGCAGCAGGGGGAGTTGTACAGCAAGGAATTCAGTCAACCGGAATTGGACCCGGACTGGATTGACTTTGATGCTTACCAGGGGATGGAAACAGAGCTGTGTCTGTCAATGCTGTGCGCCCAGATCCTGGAGCTGGAGCAAAAAGGAACGCCTTATGGATTGCGCATGCCCGGCTGGGCGTGCGGGCCTGGCTCAGGACTTGAGCACCGCAATAAATGTCTGACCGCCCTGGCGAAGTATCCTGATCATGTTTAAGCGAAGTTTTGATGAATCACCCGCTCTGGATACGCGGGCGCTGGTGTGGATGGTGGTTTCACTGGCCGCCGCCGCAGGCGCGCATTGGAACCATGTGCCGGTGTGGCTGCTTGGATTCGCATGTGTCTCCGTGTTTTGGCGCACCAGGGTATATCAGGGAAAATGGCCTGCGCCCTCGACCTGGGTGAAAGGCGGGGTCATGGTGGTCACCTCCGTAGCTTATGTGTTCTCTACGCAGGCGCAGTTTACGGTGGAGACGGCGGTTGGCTTTTTCGTGCTGGCTTATGCGCTGAAATTGCTTGAGCTGAATCAGCGGCGCGACGCCTTCCTGTTCAGTTTCATGACCTTGTTTTTGCTCTGCCTCGGCTTCCTGTTCAGCCAGTCCCTGTTCGTCAGTCTGTATATTCTCATTGCAATGGGACTGAGCTTCGTCGCCTTGATGGCGGTGAACCAGTCGCTGAAGTCTCGCTCTATAGGCTCCACTTTCAAGGGTGTGTATGGCTCCATGGCTGTGGCGGCGCCTTTGTTGATCGTGATGTATCTGTTCTTTCCCCGCTTCGGACCCTTATGGGCGATGCCTCTGAAAAGCACCACCGCGTTTACCGGGCTTGATGAAACCATGTCGCCGGGAGACGTGGCGAATCTTGCGCAGTCAGGCGAGCGCGCTTTTCGAATCGTGTTTAACGGACAGCGACCGGCGTACCGGGATCTTTACTGGCGCGCTTTGATCTTGGACCGCTATGACGGAACGAGCTGGAAGCGCTCATTCAGTCAAACTAATCGCGACAGACAGGGTGCGGTTAGACCGGGCGCCAGAACCCAGACAGAACAATGGGACTATGAGGTGCTGCTGGAGCCCCATAATCGTGAATGGGGCTTTGCGCTGGACGACGCCAAGGTGGCGCGGGGCGCGCCTTTCTCGACGCCGGATCAGCTGGTGAGATTCATGAGAGACGTGAAGTCCCCTGAGTGGTACCGCGTCATCAATCAGGCGGAGGAATATAGGGAAAGCGATCAAAGCTTCGCCCGCTTCAGCGGCTTGCCGCAGGGCTCGAATCCGCGCGCAGCGGAATGGGCCAGACAGTTGCGTGAAACGTCGCCCGACGCCGCGACTTTTATAAAAACCGTATTGACGCATTTTAACGAGGAGCCGTACGCCTATACATTGTCGCCGCCATTACTGACTTCGCAGCATAGAATCGACGAGTTTTTCTTCGACACGCGTCGCGGCTTTTGCGAGCATTACGCCAGTACGATGGCGTTCATTCTGCGCGCGGCTAACATCCCATCGCGAGTGTTGGCCGGGTATCAAGGCGGAGAGTGGAACGAACAGGGTGGCTTTCTGGTGGTGCATCAGTATGATGCCCATGCCTGGGTGGAGGCATGGTTGCCAGAGCGCGGCTGGGTGCGTGTCGATCCGACGGCGGCGGTGGCGCCGCAAAGGGTGGAGTCGGGTATTAGAGACGCTGTCGCGGAAGAGGGCACGTTCCTGCAAAATACACCGCTGTCCCTGGCCAGATATAACCATATCGGCATTTTCGCCTGGGTGACCAATAATCTGGAATACATGAATTACATGTGGCAGAAATGGGTCGTCAACTACGATCAGGAGAAGCAGAGCAGTTTCTTCAAACGCTGGTTTGGCGATAGCGACATAAAGACGATGCTGATGATACTCGCAGGCGTCTCCGTGGCGGTCTTTCTGGCGCTGTCATTACTGACCCTCAAGGCGGAGTGGCGGCGCAATAAAGGCGATCCCATGGTGCGTTTGTATCGATCTCTTTTGAGTCGAATGCATAAGAAGGGGCTGGTTCTGGATGCTGGACTGACGCCGGGACAGGCATTGGCGCTGGCGACTAAAAAGTGGCCGCGGCAACGCAAAATGCTGCAGCAGATATTCAGCGAGTTTGAGCGAAACCTGTATGCGGACGACGCAGGCGGCGGCCCGGACAGAGTGCGTCGTCTGAAACGAGATATCAAGCAACTTGTGTTGACGCCTTGAGTCGCTGGAACGTCCTGATAAGGCCGGATTGCTGATAAACACATTTGGATATGCCTGCGTGGCGGCGAGTCGCGGGAAACAGAGCCTCACCTATACGGGTCCTGACGGCGCAGACAAATAGAAACTGAATTGAACAGAATAGAGTACTGATGTCCGATTTGACGGAAATATCCTTGGATCAACTTCCCTGGCTCAGCAAAACCTGGCGGGACTGGGTAGGACTGGCGCACAACGATAAAGTGCCTTCCGCTATTTTAGTGGCGGGGCAAAGCGGCGTTGGCAAGAATCGCCTGACTTCTGAATACGCCAAGTTTCTATTGTGTGAGCAGGCTAAGCGCCTTGAACGTCCCTGTGGCGATTGTCGCTCTTGTAAGTTGATAGAAGCGGGGACGCATCCCGATTTGCAATGGGTGGCCCCAGAGGACGGCGCCAAGGCCATAAAAATTGATCAGGTGCGCGGACTGGGAGATTTTATCTACGCCAAGCCGCAAATCTCCCGTCGCCGAATATGCGTGCTCACCCCGGCGGAAGCGATGAACGCCTATTCCGCCAACGCCATATTGAAAACACTGGAAGAGCCGCCCGCCAGCGTCGTCATTCTGCTGGTCTCACAGCAAATCAGCCTGCTGTTGCCGACGATTCGCAGCCGCTGTCAGATCTATACGCTGGCTGCGCCAGATAGAGAGTCCGTCGTGAATTGGCTGACCCAACTGGATGTGCCGAAAGAGCGCGCCTATAGTTTGACGGAAAGCGCCGGTGGTCGCCCTCTTACCGCTTTGGCATGGCACAGTCAGGACATACTGGAGTTACGGGCGGAAGTATTGGCGGACTGGCTCAACTATCTGGAGGGGCGCGTGGATGCGTTTACCCTGGCGGAAACCTGGAGCAAGCTTGATCTTGAACGGCTGGCGGATTGGCTGGCTATCTGGCTGAAGCAACTGCTGACCGCCACGCAGATAGGTGAAGGTGAGGGGAGCGAGACGGAAGCGACTTTAGCGGGCGTGGGCGCACGTCTGGATACTCAGCAGCTGGTTTCACTCTATGCTGAGCTAATCGAAATAAAGCGATCTTTGGTGGAGCAGCGCAACCTGAACCCGCAATTAATGTTGGAGAGCTGGTTGCTGGCGAATAAGCGTGTGCGCAAGCGCAGGAAATAATCGCCTCTACCGAGTGAGTCATGTTCGGTAGCTTCGCCTCTATAGTGGCTATACGCTCGCAAATAGTGGCGATACGCTCGCAAACCGGATCGTCATACGCTCCTTTAACAGGGGCCTGGAAAACGAGTTAAGTAGTAAGTTAGCAAAAGGAAAAATACGCGCGTGGATGTTTATTGCAGATACCATCCCACCCATGGCGCCAACTGGCAGTGCCTGGGGTGCCATGTTCAGCTTTGCGGTAGTTGCGTTCCGGTAAAGCCGGGCAAGGGCGCCGCTACCTGTCCCTTGTGTCAGCAGGTAATGCGGTATTCCGCGGAAGGCTCCGCGGCGGAGGTCACGCCATTCTGGCAGCGGCTGAACGACTTCTTCGCCTACCCCATGGCCAAAGACCCCATGATTTTGGTGGTCATCTGCACCCTGGTGCCGCTGGCGCTGGGTAAAGATCTGATATCTCTGATCATCGCCATCGCCCTGTTTTGCGCCCAGGTCAAATACATGTATAGCGTGATTGAGACCACCTCCAAAGGCGTGTTGAAGCCGCCTGAGCTGTTGTCCGCTTTCAGCGGCGGCGGCTTGTTGCTGGTTATCCAGCAGACTCTGATTTTCATTGCCTTCGGCGCGCTGATCGTTGTCTCCGGCATATGGGGCGGGTCTTTTCTGATGGTTCTGGCTATTGCATTTTCCGCCCTGGTGCTGCCCGCCAGCATTATGTTGCTGGCGATTGAAGGCAATGTGGTGGATGCCTTGCATCCGACGCGTCTGATCGGATTCATCTCCAGCATTGGCTGGCCGTATTTCGTTCTTTATGGCTATCTGCTTCTGCTGTTTCTGGGGCTGGGTGCGGCGCAGGACTTTGTGCTGAGCAACTTTTCCCAAACCCTGGGCTTTCCACTAGCGGGTTTTATTTCCAGTTACTTCATGCTGGTGATCTTCAATATGCTGGGGTACCTGTTGTTTCAGTATCAGCATCGCCTTGGCCTGGCGCCTGATGAAGCTCTTGATGCGCCGCCGCAGAACCCGGAAGCGCTGGCGCAGCGGAATGATAAGCTGGCGATGGCTGAAATCGACATCAATCTCAAAGAAGGGCGTTATGAGGCGGCGGCGGGGCTGCTGCGCAATCTGTACAAACGCAAACCACATGATCTGGTGGTGCTGGATCGTCTCTACAAACTGCTGTTGGAGACCAACGCCTGGCCTGAGCTTTTGAAAACGTCAAAGCCTGTCTTGCAGATGTTGGCGGACGCGGGGCGGATTCATGAGTTGAAGCTCATGTTGAGAGGGCTCTATGGCCATTTCCCCGACTACACGATCAGCGATGAGACGCTGTTGTATAACGTGGCGCAGAGCCTGTACCACTCCGGCGACTACAGGCTGACCTTGAAACTGTTGCAAGGGTTCAATTCCCGATTTCCAGAATCAGCTCACGCTGCTGACGCTATTATCGTCATGGCGCGAACGCTGGCTAACGGGCTGCACCGGGCGGATAAAGCCAAAGAATATTTGCTCTATGTGCAGAAGCACTACCCGGATCACTCTGCAACGCCGGAAATTCCTGCATGGATTGAAGCGATGGCGAAGAATGGCAGACTGCCTGAGCCAGTCGCCAAGTTTGGGCTTTCTCAATAAGGGCGCGTAATGACGCGCCCTCTCATGACGCTACTCTCAACCTTCCAGCTGTCTTAATTCGCGTTCATATTTCTGCGCCTTGACGTCCATTTGCCGCGCTTTGAGAGCTTGAATCAATGTGCGGTAGCACTCTCGCACCAACTCTGGATTGCCGATGCTTTTCACCACTACGCCGAATACCTGCTCAGCCTCTTTAATCAGGTTGTTGTTGAGGCAGGTGTTCAGGATGCGGAAGTGGTATTTGTCTTCCAGGCGGGAGTTCTCTTTGGCGTACTTTTGATACTCGCTCCAGATAAAGTAAGCGTGATTGAAGTCCTGCATCTTCAAGGCGTGTTCAAGCACTGTAATGGTGAACTGCAGGCTTTCCTGGGAATCCGGTTTCACTTTGTACAAATGGAAGAGCTGTTCCTGAATCCCTATGTGGTCCGGGTGTTTTTCCCGCAGCGCTTTGAAGCGGTCCCGCGCTCGTGGAAAGTCGACCCGTCCAACGGCGTCCATGGCGCGCGCCAGTTCTTCACGCATGGATTGGTCCTGCTCCTCCGGTGAGCGAGCCATTTCCTGTGCGGCTCGCGGCGCAAGTCGATCCAAGGGGAAGATAATGGCGGCGCCCGCCACCAGTCCTGCGGCGTGAGCGACGTAAGCGACATTAGAGTCGACATAAGTAAAGTATTCGTAAAGTTCTTTGCCCACCCATACCGGCAGCATGATTAACGCTGGTGCGCGGAAATAATTGAAGTACACGTAAAGAAAGGCGAAGAAACGGATTTGCTGCAGTCTGTAATGCGCCACATACATGCCCATCAAACCTGACACCGCCCCGGATGCGCCCACCAGCGGCGTCAGGCTGTCGCCTTCCACCATGCCGAACATAAAGCCTGATACCACGCCGCAGAACAGGTAAGCCATGATATAGAGCGCTGCGCCAAGAATGCGTTCAATGGCGAATCCAAGTAAAAACAACATGACCATGTTGCCGAAAACATGTCCGAAGCCGCCATGGAGGAATTGATAGGAGAACAGATCGGCCAGCTCCATTTCTCCAGGGATGAGTCCCATCTGCAAGTGACTGAGCTGGCTCAGGTAGTGTTCCTGGAGGTGGATGCGCTGAGACTTCCAGGTTTCAAAGGCTTCCGGCTCAATGAATTCCTGTCCGTTCTGCATCAGATAGTTAACAAACTTTCTATCGGTCAGCATGTAGGGGATCAGTTCATTCGCGCGACCCTCATTGACGGCTTTGCGCGCCTCCGCCGACAGTTCAAAACGATTATCCTGGCCCAGACCGATGTGGCGTTGCAGATAGTCGGCGAATTCCGGCGCCTCCAGTTTGACCATTTGATTCTGGTCGTAATAATGGGCTGCATCCTGCCAGATTCGATTATCTTTGCCGCCAAGGTAAAAGAATATGAAGAAATTGATGAAGATCAGCAGCAGTGTGGCGACGGGGGGCTTGCGCCAGTTGATGGTCTGTTCGGCGGGAATAATCAGCATCTTGGATCTCTAACTACCTACAGGAAAAGCACTGGGAATGGATTGAAAATTATTAGGAAATAATTATCGGAGATAAGTGGTAAACGCGCCACTGCGGCGCGCTTCCGGCGTTGGCGATCAGGCGCCTGCCGTCAACTTCTCCAAATAACGCGGCAGCAGTCGTTCTAAGCTGTCCACCAGAGTCTGCGTCTGCGGATCAACCTCAATGTTGACCTTGTCCCCCGGTTGTAGGGCGCTGAAAGTGGTGACGCGCAGCGTTTCCGGTATCAGGTTCACTCTGAATCCCTCTTTATTAACGGCCCCGATGGTCAGACTTGCGCCGTTGACGCCGATAAAGCCTTTATCGAAGACGTACTTACGCAGCCCGGGTGGCAGTTGAAAATCCAGCGCCACATTGTTCTCCGTGCGCTCGATGTGAGTCAGCACCGCGACATCATGAATATGCCCAGACATGAGATGGCCGCCAATTTCATCGCCAATCCGCGCGGCATGTTCGAAATTGACTTCATCTCCTTCACTGAGATCGCCAAGGTTGGTCAGGCGCAATGTCTCCGTCATAAGATCGAATTCAATATAGGTCCCGTCAATGCGCACCGCCGTCAAACAGGTTCCGTTGATGGCGACGCTGGCGCCTGTTTCTGTCGATGACTGGTCGGTGGGGAATTCAAACTCGTAGGTGTAAAGACCTTCGCGACGTACGGCTTTGTGTAGAGTGGCTTTGCCTTGAACGATTCCTGTAAACACGGTGGACTGATCCTTTCGCTGAGGTAAATGCTTTTTGTGCAGGTGGCCATAATAAGCGCCCATGGGCGTATTTTCTAACTTTTCAGGCTTATTACGCAGAGAATTCGAAATTGAAGAGGAGCTCAGCTGCTTGTTATGTCACGGGAAGAAGGCCCATTCGCCAAATATCCAGCTCGAATCTGAAAGCGGGATTCGGTTCTCATATCTGCAAAATGCGGGTTTTTCTAATGAATTCAGATAACTGGCGCGTCTATTGCTAACGTCTATTGCTAAATGGGTCGATATTGACGAGGTTTTGACGCTGTGCGCGCTGGTGACCCGTCCACGTTATTACTCTATAGTTTTCGATATGAAGATACATAACCCTAATGATTTTGAGTTAGATCCCAAGACGCTGCGGTCATTGGCCCGTGGCGATATGGACCCGGTGCGACGTGCGGTAGAGGAGCACAGGAGCAATACGCTACCCGCCGCCAAGGAGCCTCAGACCACTGCGAAGTCTCCTGCTAAAACGCCTGTGGCGCCGAAGTCGGACCCACGCGCCAACAAAGATCTGGCTAAGGCGAACCGTAACAGCCCTGCGGCGCCTGTTCAGACCGCTAAAAAAGCGGAACCGAAAAAGGCGGATGCGGCGGAGAGTGAAGAGGACCGCAAGCGCCAATATCGGGAGACCCTGGCGCAGCGCAACCAACTTGCTCAGATTCTCCGAGAGTGTGAGGCGCTTGAAGTCATGAATTATGAAGTTCTGGCGATCAAACACTATCCGCAGACGATTGATTTGATCAGCGCCCGGCGGCGCAGGGATCTCTGGCTCTTGTCGTGCCTGCTCAGTTTCGCTGTGTTTCTGATTGGCTGGCAGGGCGGACTTAACGCCTGGGTCGCCGGCATCGCTTTTGGTTTCTTCGTCGCCTTATCCGCACTGGCTATTCCACCGTTGCGGCGCATTTTCATTAAGAGCGCAGGATATAGCGAGCTGGTGCGGCAGAGAAAGGAGCTGGAATTTCGCGCGATCACTCATATCCGTATGCTGGAGGGCGGCAACGGGTTGGCGTATCAATGTCTGATGATGTCTCCCTACCGAAAAAGTCTGTTGGACCGACGCTATCGGCGCTTGGTCACTCTGAGCCAACAAGGACAATTGATTAAAGCCATGCGGACGGTCGCCGCAATTCGTCTCTATCTGCAGTACTTGCTGGAGGCGCAGCAAGCCTTTGAAGTAGCCAAAAATAAGTACATGGAAGCCAGCGCCAAAATAAAAACGGAATTCGCGGACTTGGTGTTGTCTGAGTCTTAATCGCGCCGCTCTTCTGCGCCGGCAGTGATGGGCGCCGCGCATGTCATTCTACCCCCCCTGTCTGTCCCAAGGCTCTCCTTTGCTCTCGACGCATATTTTGTCCTCTGGCGCCAGGAAGATCATTCCTCCGCGCGTTGTGAGAGAGTCTTGCGGACTTTCTTACGTTCTCATTCGTGCGCCTTTATGGGGCGTCTTTCCATTTGTGCCTGACTCTGTCCCATTAAAGGGCGCTAAACGGTTGTGCTGGCTTTAAATTGGTGCGTGATTGGTCTGAAATTTGCTGATTTAGTCGGCGAATTGTGCCCGGTAAAAGCTCATGACGGCCGCAATTTGGCGAAAAAACAAATTAAAACAATGATTTGCTTAACTTTAAGGCGGATCGGCAATAACAAAATCAATAGCACTATTTGTGTGCGCATTGCTGAATTGCGCACCATACGAGAGCGTAACAGGAGATGGAATGAACGATACTAACAATGCGGTGGAGACCTTGCTGCAAGGCGCCGACACCCTGTTTATCCTTTTGGGAGCCATCATGGTGCTGGCGATGCACGCCGGCTTTGCCTTTCTCGAAGTGGGAACCGTGCGCCATAAAAATCAGGTAAACGCCCTGGTGAAAATTATGACGGACTTCGGCGCTTCCACTTTGGCGTATTTCTTTGTCGGGTATCATATCGCCTATGGGGTCAACTTCTTCGCCAGCGCCACCGAATTAAGCGTCAACAACGGTTATGAGCTGGTGAAGTTCTTCTTTCTGCTTACTTTCGCGGCGGCGATTCCCGCCATTATTTCCGGCGGCGTTGCGGAGCGCGCCAAGTTTTATCCTATGCTGGTCGCTGCATCAATCTGTGTGGGTGTGGTGTATCCCTTATTCGAGGGGATGGCCTGGAACGGCGCCTTTGGTTTCCAGGACTTCTTGCAAGAGCGCTTTGGCGCTCCTTTTCATGACTTCGCGGGCTCCGTGGTGGTTCACGCTGTGGGGGGCTGGATCGCTTTCGCCGCAGTGTATTTGCTGGGGGTGAGAAATGGTCGCTATCGCAATGGCCAGCTGGTCGCTTTCGCCCCGTCCAACATTCCGTTTCTCGCGTTGGGCGCCTGGATACTGACGGTGGGATGGTTTGGTTTCAACGTGATGTCCGCGCAGACGCTTGGCGGCGTCAGTGGGCTTGTTGCGCTCAACAGTTTGATGGCGATGGTGGGCGGTATCGTCACGTCAATGCTGGTCGGGCGAAAGGACCCCGGATTCATTCACAATGGCCCTTTGGCTGGATTGGTGGCGGTGTGCGCAGGGTCCGATATTATGCATCCGGTTGGCGCGCTTATAACTGGCGCAGTGGCGGGAGCGTTATTTGTATTCCTGTTTGAGTACATGCAAAAACGCCTGCGCAAACTGGATGATGTACTGGGCGTTTGGCCTTTACACGGCGTCTGTGGTTTGTGGGGCGGCGTGGCGGCGGGCATGTTCGGCTTGCAGTCATTCGGCGGCCTTGGCGGCGTCACATTCCTGTCGCAACTGGTTGGCTCGATCACTGGCGCAGCATTAGCATTGATTGGTGGATTTGTGGTCTATGGCGTGGCGAAAAAGCTGTCTGGGCTACGCTTATCAGAAGAAGAGGAGTACCAGGGAGCGGACTTGGCGATTCACCGCATTGGCGCCAACAGTATGGACTGAGTTTTCCGATGCCGGTGGGTATGACGCTGCAAGTCACGCCCGTCGGCGCATAAGGGAACTTCCGACTTTTAATTTATCTACATTCAGCGCAAACTCGATCAGCCTTTCCACTGATCTGGTCCGTTAAAATGGCATGTGCAATAATTGCACACTATAAAACGTTATCAGACTTGACATTCCAGCCTATCAAACGTATGTTTCAAACACTTGTTTGGAGCGGTACGCCAGAAGAATAAACATGTCCCAGTCAGATACAGTTGATCGGATTTTAGATGCTGCAGAGCAGTTATTCGCGGAACGAGGATTCTCGGAAACATCACTGCGGCAGATAACCAGCAAAGCCAAAGTCAATCTGGCTGCGGTAAACTACCATTTCGGTTCCAAGAACGCGTTGATTCAAGCCGTGTTCGCCCGCTTCATTAATCCATTCACCCGCATATTGCGAGATAGACTTCAGGGCGTCGTTGCGGAAAGTCGCAAAGTCGAGCTTGAGGAACTGTTGCAGATCGTCACCTCTTCCGTTATCGATATTCCAGCCAGAAACAGCAAGAGCCTGTCAATTTTCATGCGCCTGCTGGGGTTGGCTTACACGCAGTCGCAAGGGCATTTGCGCAAGTATCTGGAGCAACAGTACTCCACAGAATTCCGTCTGTTCATGCGCCTGTTAAAAGACGCCACGCCGGAGCTTAATGCAGTGGAGCGTTTCTGGCGTATTCAGTTTATGCTGGGCGCCACGGCGTTCACCATGTCTTCCTCCGAAGCATTGGGCAGTATTCTTGAGAAAGAATTGGGCGTCAAAACGCCCGTGATCGGCATCGTCAACCAACTGGTGCCATTTCTGGCCGCAGGCATCAATGCGCCTTCGGATGAGTCGCGCCACACCTCTGCGGAAGCCGCCAGCGCAGGGTAGGTCGGGGGCGGCTGTAAACCCGGCGAGGATGTAATATCCTTGGGGGCTGTCGCCAACCAAACACCTGGAGCTTCATGTCGCTTTCTATTGTCATCTCTGTACCATCGCAAACGTTAACGCTGCTGGATGCGGGCGAAACGGTGGAAGCCTTTTCTGTTTCCACCGCCAAGGCGGGCGTTGGCGAACGCAATGGCAGCGGACAAACGCCCCGTGGCCAACACATCATTCGCGCTAAAATTGGCGCGCAGGCCCCATTAAATGCAGTGTTTCGCGGTCGTCGCTGGACCGGTGAAATTTACTCTCAGGCCCTGGCTGAAACCTATCCTGAGCGCGATTGGATTCTCACGCGCATTCTGTGGTTAAGCGGGACGCAAAAAGGCTTCAATCGCGGCGGCGACGTGGATACCATGCGTCGCTATATCTATCTGCATGGAACCCCAGACTCCGAGCCCATGGGCGAGCCGCAGTCTCATGGCTGTATTCGAATGCGAAATCAAGATATTATCCGGCTTTTTGACCGCGTCGCCCCGGGAACGTCCGTTCTCATCGAAGGCTAAACTGCGCGCGGCCTGAATCCAAACAGCCTGGTACGCGATTTCTTATGAGCAAGACAGCAAAACTGGGTCCTTTGATTATCGATCTTAAGGGGCTGGATGTTAGCGCGGAAGAAAAGGAACTACTGAGCCGGCCTATCGTGGGCGGCGTCATATTCTTCGCACGTAATTACACTGATCCGCAACAGCTGGACGCACTAGTCAGACAAATCCGCGCAATACGACCGGAACTGCTTCTTTGTGTGGATCAGGAAGGGGGACGGGTGCAGCGCTTCCGGGAAGGGCGGACTTTATTGCCGGCCCCAGGAAAACTGCGTGCAAGCTATCAAGAAAATCCAGCAGCGGCCAAAGCAATGGCCACAGAGTTGGGATGGCTCACCGCCGTAGAGCTCAGAGAGCTTGATTTGGATTTCAGCTTCGCGCCGGTGCTGGATGTGGATTACGGCAAAAACAAAGTGATCGCCGACCGCGCTTTCGGCGATACGCCGACGATGGCGGCGGCGTTGGCGCAAGCTTTCTGGCGCGGGATGGGGGAGGCCGGTTGCGCAGGCGTAGGCAAGCACTTCCCGGGACATGGTTTTGTAACGGAAGACACGCATATAGAGAGCGCCCGCGACCCACGTGCTTATGAAGAACTGTTGGGCGCGGATATGCGGCCTTTTATCGAAATGATTGAAGCTGGCATCGAGGCGATGATGCCCGCTCACGTTATTTACCCTGCTTGCGATCCGTCTCCCGCAAGCCAATCCAGTTTCTGGCTCACCCAGGTTTTGCGTGAGCGGCTGCAGTATCAAGGCGCCATTATCAGTGACGATATGGGCATGCAGGGGGCGGATCTGGAGGCTGAGGAAGATGAAAGCGCCAGCGTTGTCAGGGCGTTGCGGGCGGGCTGTGACTTGTTGATGGCGTGCAACAATCCTGAACGTTTACTCAGGGTCGCTGATCAATTGGAGTCCCTGCCTGGCGAGCTACTGTTTCCAGAGGATTCTCTGCGTCGTCGCCACAGTATGCGACGACGTCCTCAGGGGGCGGTGGACCCGGCGAGGCTGGCGCAGGCCCGTGAGCTGGCGCAAAGTCTGCGCCAATAAACACGATGAAATAGCATACTATTAATCAGGCAGACAAATAGCTTCCTTCTATTTGTCTGCAACGACGTGGCTAGCCGCCGCGCAGGCGCATCCATGCGCCTGACTATTAACATGCCAATATCATTGCCATATTAATAACGATAGAGGGGAAGGTTGTGTCCTGGAGTGAAGTGAGTTCTTGGTTGGGGTTTGCCGACGATTCCATGCATTGGATTGTACGGGTGTTTCTCATCGTTTTCGTAACCCTGCTCACCAACTATCTGTGCCATAAGGTGATAGGACGAATTGAGCGTCAGCTAGCGAAAACCCGGAACTTGTGGGATGACACGCTCCTGGACGCCGGCGCCAAGCCGTTTGGAGTATTTATCTGGCTGATCGGGCTTTCCTGGGCGGCGGAAGTGGCGCAGCGGGAAACCGGTGCGGTCGTATTTGAGGCGGTGGACTTTATCCGCGCTATCGGCGTCATCGTGCTGATCATCTGGTTCCTGATCCGCTTCGTCAAAGGCGCAGAAGAAATTCTGGTGTCGCCGGACAAGATGAAGCAACCCATGGACAAGACCACCATGTCGGCGATCAGTAAACTGCTGCGCGCATCCATCATTATTACCGGCGTGCTGGTGATTATGCAGACGCTTGGCTATAGCGTTTCCGGCGTGCTGGCTTTTGGCGGCATCGGCGGTATTGCGGTGGGCTTCGCCGCCAAGGATTTGCTGGCGAATTTTTTTGGCGGCCTGATGATTTATCTGGATCGTCCGTTTTCTGTGGGAGACTGGATTCGTTCGCCGGACAAGAACATCGAGGGAACCGTTGAGCAGATCGGCTGGCGTCTGACCTGTATCCGTACTTTCGACAAGCGTCCGTTGTATGTGCCGAATTCCACGTTCACCACTATCTCGGTGGAGAACCCGTCCCGTATGACCCATCGCCGCATCTATGAAACTATCGGCGTTCGCTATGACGATTTCAGCCAGGTGCCGGCGATCGTAGAGCAGGTGAAAACCATGCTGGCGGAACATGAAGAAATTGATGAAACCCAGACTATGATCGTTAACTTCAATGCGTTTGCGTCGTCGTCTCTGGACTTCTTTATTTATACCTTCACCAAAACCACCAACTGGATTAAATACCACGAGGTCAAGCAGGACGTGCTGATCAAAGTGATGGATATTATTCAGCGGAATGGCGCCGAGGTGGCGTTTCCCACGCAAACGGTACATTTGCCAGACCAACTGAAAGTATTGAAAGAAGCAGAAAGTTTACAAGATCGGAGAGAATGACATGTACGCCATTATTGGAGGCACCGGACTGACTGAGTTGGATGGTCTGGAAATCAAAGGGCAGGACAAAATCGATACGCCTTGGGGCGCGCCCTCTGCGGATATCGTGCGTGCGCAGTTGCAGGGGAGAGAGGTGCTGTTTCTGGCGCGCCATGGCAATCCGCATAGAATCCCTCCTCATGAAGTGAACTACCGCGCCAATATTTGGGCGCTGAGGGAGGCGGGCGCTAAAGGCATACTGGCGGTGAATGCGGTGGGCGGCATTCATCCTGATATGGGCGCCACTCATGTGTGTATTCCTGATCAGGTGATCGATTACACCTACGGACGCGAACACACTTATTTTCAGGGCGACATTGAGCATGTCACCCACATCGATTTCAGCTACCCCTACGATGAAGCGCTGCGCAAGCTGATCTGTGATAAAGCGGAGGCCTTGGGCGTCAAGCACAGTAACTTCGGCGTTTACGGCGCAACGCAAGGGCCCCGTCTGGAGACCGTGGCGGAAATCCGCCGCATGAAACGGGATGGCTGTGACATCGTTGGTATGACGGGAATGCCTGAAGCCGCGTTGGCGCGGGAGCTGGACGTTCCCTATGCCTGTATCTCCCTGGTCGTTAATCCGGCGGCGGGCGTCAGCGAAAATATTATCACCATGGAAGAAATCCATGAGGCGATTGATCAAGGTATGGGGTACGTGAAGCTGCTACTGGCCGGCGCTGGTGGCAGAGAGTTGATTCCAGACTTAATGCGCACCAAATCTTGAAATTAAAAAAAGCGGGGTATTTCCCCGCTTTTTTCGTCACGCCGGCGTTTGAGTCGTGCGCCCTGTATTAGCCTTCCGTTGCGCCGCCGGTTGCGCCTTTCTCGGCTTCATTGTCTTCTTCGCCCGCCAAATCACCCTCCGCTGAGTCTACTGAAGTTTGAATGCGGACATTACGGACCGGGATAATTTTCACCAGCACGCCTACAACGGGATGGTCCAGATAGTGAACCTCGCCGCTGCGCATACGACGTGATTGCCGGTTGCGGTAGCGCGCGACAGGCTCAAGGCCTCTGAAGGTTTCCTCCAGGAAAAGTTCGTCGCTGTCGGGCGCTGTTAGTTTTTCTTCTGGAGCGCTTTGCTGTAATGGCGAGAGCGCACTGGTTGCCCCCGCCTGCTCGGGAAACGGCGTAAACATCTCGTCCATGGCGCCGCCAGGTTGTTTCTGTCTCCATTCCACCAACGACAAATCAATGGTGGTGTGCAGATAGCGAGTGCGAGACAGGTTTACGACCCCTTCGATGCTATAACCTTCACCCAGTCGCTCCGTATCCAAAATACGCACAGGCGTATCGCGGTTATAGGCGAGATTTGAGACCCAGGATTTGTGCCAGACAACCTGATATCCCGAGCGGCGGTCAAGGTTATTGGCGATCCACTTTAACAATACCTGGTTATCGCCAAGCGCCTGTTTTTGCAGACTGCTCAGTGGCGTGAAATCTACAAGAAGCGGTGCTTCAGGATCATAAGCGACGGGATAATATTCGAAATTCTCTTCCCCTTCTGGAACAGGGGTTTTGAACATGATCAGGTCTATCTGGTAAAGCCCTGCATAGGCGCTCAGGCTGGAAGACATGAGTCCGAAAAACAGTGTGAGGTAGAGTGCAACGCTTCGTGCTGAAACAGAGCAACGTTGAGGTGTTCGGCAAAATAGCATTTATTTGGACAACTTCTTTTGTTTTGTGATTTGGAAGGCGTGCGCCAGGGAATAAAAGCCAGGGTGAGTCGATATCGCCGATGGGGCTGGCCATCTATCAACAAACCCTCACAAAGTATACTACATTTCCCCGGCGCCGGGGCCGCCCGGCGGGGTTAAGCGCGGGCGGGAGCGAAGGATTTCAGAAGTTTTTCCACGAATTGCATACGGTCCTCCTTGTCCTCCAATGAGCGAGTGACGCGTAGCTTGGAGCCGCCGTCCAGTTTGTAGTGCTTGGGCTCGCGCTGAATGAGGTTGACCAGCTTGATCGGCTCGATGGTGGTTTTAGCGTTGAATTCGATTACGCCGCCCTTGGCGCCAATATCAATTCTGGCCATGCCCAGCCTGTCGGCGGTCAGTTTCAAATGCGCCTGACGGAACAGGTTTTTGGTCGCGTCAGGCAAGAGACCAAAGCGGTCTATCATCTCAATTTGCATGGACTGTAACGCGTCTTCGTCCTTGGCGCTGGCGATGCGCTTATACAGAATCAGGCGGTTATGGACATCCGGCAGATAGTCGTCGGGGATCAAAGCGGGCAAGCGCAAATTGACCTCACAACCCTGGTCGATAGGCTGGGTGAGATCCAGCTCTTTGCCTTCGCGCATGGCTTTGACGGCGGCGTCCAATAATTGCAGGTAAAGAGTGAAACCTATGTTCTGGATATGCCCGCTTTGCTCCTCGCCGAGCAACTCCCCGGCGCCGCGAATTTCCAGATCGTGGGTGGCGAGGGTGAATCCAGCGCCCAGGTCCTGCGCGCTGCTGATGGCGTCCAATCGCTTTTTGGCGTCCTCAGTAAGGTTGCGTGGCGGCGGGGTCAGCAGGTAGGCGTAGGCCTGGTGATGAGAGCGCCCGACCCGGCCTCGCAACTGGTGCAACTGCGCCAGGCCGAATTTGTCCGCGCGCTCGATGATAATGGTGTTGGCGGAGGGGATGTCGATACCGGTTTCAATGATCGTGGTGCACATCAGCACATTGAAGCGTTTATGGTAAAAATCCGACATGACCCTTTCCAGTTCGCGTTCCCGCATCTGGCCATGGGCGACAGCCACGCGCGCATCCGGAACCATCTCCTGCAGCTCTGAGGCGGCTTTATTAATGGTATTAACTTCGTTATGCAGGAAGAACACCTGACCGCCCCGCAAAATTTCCCGCAGCACGGCTTCTTTGATAATGCTGTTGTTGTGCTCCTGCACGAAGGTTTTAACGGACAGGCGTTTCTCCGGCGGTGTAGCGATAATCGACAAATCGCGCACGCCCTGAAAGGAAAGATTCAGGGTTCGCGGAATCGGCGTCGCGGTCAGGGTGAGTATATCGATGTTGGCGCGCAGAGATTTAACCTTCTCCTTTTGTTGCACGCCAAAACGATGCTCCTCGTCGATGATTAATAAGCCGAGGTTCTTAAACTGGATGTCTTTCTGCAGCAGCTTATGGGTGCCGACGAGAATGTCGACTTTGCCGTCTGATAGCTTGTCTTTGACTTTCTCTATATCGCCGGCGCTGCGAAAGCGAGAGATCAGTTCGATATTGATCGCCGTGTCCGCGAAACGGTCCTGGAAGGACTGAAAGTGCTGCTGCGCGAGCAGAGTGGTGGGCGTCAGTATCGCCACCTGGCGCCCTGCGTGTGCGGCGAGAAATGCGGCGCGCATGGCGACTTCCGTTTTACCGAATCCTACATCGCCGCAGACCAGACGGTCCATGGGGCGAGGCTTCATCATATCCTGCAAAACCGCGTTGATGGCGGTGGCCTGATCTGGCGTTTCTTCAAACGGGAAGGCGGCGGAAAAGGCGCGATAATGCTCGTCCGGCGGCGGGCAGGCGTAACCTGTATGTAGCTCCCGTTTGGCGTAAATTTCCAGCAGTTCCGCTGCGCTGTCTTTGATTTTTTCCGCTGCCTGACGCTTGGCGGCGGACCAGCGATCCGTACCGAGTTTATTGATCGGCGCGAGCTTGTCGTCAAGTCCGGCGTAGCGGGAAATCAGGTGCAGAGAGGAAACCGGCACATAAAGTTTGGCTTCGTTGGCGTATTCCAGCACCAGAAACTCCTGCTTCTGGCCATCCACTTCGAGTGACTGCAAACCTTTGTAGCGGCCGATGCCGTGATCGATATGTACGACCGGCGCATTAAGCTTCAGCTCGGTCAGGTTCTGAATGATGTTTTCCGGGCTTTCCTGCGCCCGCTTGCGCCGTCTACGCTGCAGGACTCTGCCTTCATATAGATCGGCTTCCGCGACAACCAGAATCTGGTTCTCGTTGTCAGCGAAGCCCTTCGCCAGCTCCGCTACTGTAATATTCCATCGCTCGTTAGAATTCAGGCACGCTTCCCAGGACTCCAGCAACGTGAGCGGTCTGCCATGTTCTTTGAACGTGTCCATCAACGCTTGTTGGCGTCCAGCGGATTCAGCACACAGGATGATCTTGTAACCGGTGTCCTGTTGGGCGCAATCAATGGCCTGTAATGGATTCTCTTTCTTGGCGTCCAAGGCCAGATGGGGGAGGGGCGCGAACGGTTTGTCGGACTCCTCGGACTTGGCGCTGAACTGCGCGCGTGGAAACTGCTTCAACCCTTCGAACAGCTCTTCAACCCGCAGATAGATATCCGCCGGAGGTAAAATGGGGCGTTGAATATCGTGGCGCAGATCTTCGTAGCGCTGCTCCAGATCTTTCCAGAAGTGCAGTGCTTTCTCATGTAATCCGTCGTAAAGGGCGAAACAGGCGTCCCTGGCGACATAATCCAGCAGGCTGGCGGTTTCGGTGAAAAATAAAGTGAGGTAATACTCCAGTCCGGGCGTAGCAATACCACGACTGATGTCTTGCAACAACGGGATGTTGCGTGAAGCGCCGGGAAACTTCTCGTAGAAGTTGTCTTTGAACAACTGAATGGAGGCTTCATTAAGGGGAAACTCATGCGCGGGCAGCAGGCTGATTTCATCTACCTGACTGGCGGAACGTTGAGTCTCCGGGTCAAACTGGCGCAGAGTCTCGACTTCCTCATCAAATAAGTCGATACGGAAGGGCGCTTTGGAGCCCATGGGAAATATATCGAGAATCGATCCTCTGACCGCAAATTCGCCATGCTCATAGACGGTATCCACGCAGCGATACCCGGCTTGCTCCAGCTCAGATCTATAACTGTCTATCCTGAGCGGCTGACCTTTACGAAGGATCAGGGTGGAGCGTTGCACAAACTCTTTCGGCGCCAAACGCACCATGATGGTGCTGAGGGGAACGATAAGCAGGCCGCTGGCGCAAGTCGGTAGGTTATGCAGGGTCTGAATACGTTGGGAAATAATGTCCTGGTGAGGCGAAAAAGTATCGTAAGGGAGGGTTTCCCAGTCCGGCAAAGTCAAAATTGGGGGCGTGCTCTCATTTTTTTTCGCATCCCCTAAAAAAAATTTTACCGCCGATTCGAGCTGATCCGCCGAGGGCATATCTGGTGTTATTACCACCAACAGGCGTTTTTGCTCTTTGAGCGCCTGCGCCAGAATGTAAGCGTCTGACTGTCCGACGGCCTGAGGCCAGTACTTGATAGTCGTTGAATTTGAAGGAAGTTGGCGCCGTTCTGTCAACTTTATATCTCCACCTTAAAGTCAAGGGGCATTCTACAATTGTTTCGTAAAATCACAACCAAACCCCGAAAACGTGATAGCCAGTCCACTTGTGTAAGGGCCTCGCAAAGCCCTGGAAAGCGTTAAAAATCAAGGAGCCTAAATTGCTTCGGATGTTTTGAAAAGGGATAATGAGCGCCCGATTTGCGCAGACGAGAGGTGCATGAAAGTGAGTCAAGAAAAATTGGATGCTTGTTTTGGGGAATGGAAGGAACGCGAAACCGTCGCTGAAGCGATGATTCCCCTGATCGGAAGACTGTACAGAAAATATAACGTCATCACATCCATATATGGTCGCCCAATCATCAACCGTTCAGTGATCGGCCTGTTAAAAGCGCACCGCTTTGTGCGTCAGGTGGCTGAACATGAACTGTCCGTGCACAATACTTACCCTATATTAAAGCTGCTGGACGAACTGGAACTTGGGCACGCTCACGTAGATATCGGCAAGCTCGCCATTAAATACGAAAAAATAAAAGACACGGTTGCGCTGGAAGATTTCGTGCGCAGCGAGCTGGACGAAGTGGTTGGGAAATGCGCCGTCGAGGGAAGTATGGGGACTTCCGGGGAAAGCAAAGACGTCGTGTTGTTCGGTTTTGGACGTATCGGTCGGCTACTGGCGAGAATTCTTATCGAGAAAGCCGGCGGTGGAGCGAATCTGCGCCTGCGTGCGATTGTCGTGCGTAAAGGCAATGCGGAAAACGATCTGGAAAAACGCGCCAGTCTGCTGCGTCGCGATTCCGTACATGGTTCTTTCCAGGGTACGATCACCGTGGATGAGAAAGAGTCCGCTATTATCGCCAACGGCAATTACATTCAGGTTATCTATGCGAATAGCCCGGATGCAGTGGATTACACCCAGTACGGCATCGACAACGCCATCGTTATCGACAACACCGGCGTGTGGCGCGATGAAGCGGGCCTGTCCCGTCACTTGGAGTGCAAGGGCGTCAAAGGCGTGCTGTTGACCGCGCCCGGCAAAGGCTCGATCAAGAACATCGTATATGGCATCAACAACCATTTGATCACTGCGGAAGATCGCATTCTTTCGGCGGCGTCCTGTACGACCAACGCCATTACGCCGGTACTGAAAGCGCTGAATGACGAGTACGGCATCAAAGACGGCCACGTTGAAACCGTCCACTCCTACACTAATGACCAGAACCTGATCGATAACTACCACAAAGGCAGCCGCCGCGGACGCAGCGCGCCTCTGAACATGGTTATCACAGAAACAGGCGCCGCCAAGGCTGTCGCCAAAGCGCTGCCCGAGCTGGCTGGTAAGCTGACCGGCAACGCGATTCGCGTACCGACGCCGAACGTTTCTCTGGCTATTCTGAACCTGAATCTGGGGCGCGACACTTCCGTGGAAGAGCTTAACGGCTACCTGCGCGATGTGTCCCTGCACTCCGATTTGCAGAAACAGATTGATTTCGTTAACTCCCCTGAAGTGGTTTCCACTGACTTTGTCGGTTCGCGCCGCGCTGGCGTCGTCGACGCCCAAGCGACCATCGTCAACGGCAATCGCGCCGTGCTGTATGTTTGGTATGACAATGAAGCTGGATACAGTGCCCAGGTAGTGCGCGTAGTGAATCAAATGGCGGGCGTCGCCTATACTGTTTACCCAAAAACCATGGGTTAAAAAATAATCGTAACGTTGGCCGTGAAAGGTTGACCAACCGGTTAGAAAAAGCGGGCCATTGAGCCCGCTTTTTTATGGGCGCGAATGATTTTAAGCGCCAGAATTACTTCGCCTAATACTAAAGTCTAAGTTGGCTGGCCTGCCATATTATCTGGGAAATGCGCTCGAACATTTGTAATTCGATGGTAATAAACCTCAGCGGAGCCGCTTATAGACTGAATTCACTGAAAAAATAGGGGATTGGCCGGAGAAGCTCGCCCGGCGTAGTAGAAAATCCGGATTTGCGTCACTATAATTATGGCGTTTTTTGGTCGGCCATCCTGTGCATCCCTCCAACAAGGGCAATCCTAAATTCCAATCACAAGAGCGCATTCGTGGTGGCTGTAAATCAATTATTCTGATGATTAGGCGGGGCTGATGATCAAGATCAAGAAAGGCTTGGATCTTCCAATAGCCGGAGCGCCTGCACAAGTCATTGAAGACGGTAAACCTGTAACGCAGGTTGCTTTAATCGGATTTGACTACAACGGCATGAAACCTACCATGGAAGTAAAGGTAGGCGATCGTGTCAAGTGCGGCCAGCTTCTATTTACTGATAAAAAAACGGAAGGCGTCCGTTACACTTCGCCCGCGAGCGGAGTTGTTTCAGCGGTGAACCGTGGCGAGCGTAGGGTGTTTCAGTCGATCGTTATCGACATAGAGGGGGACGACAGCGAACAGTTCGCACAGTTCAGCCCCGAGGAACTGCCCAACCTGTCTCGCGAACAAGTTGTTGAAAACCTGGTCGGCTCTGGAGAATGGACCGCGCTGAGAACGCGTCCGTACAGCAAGGCTCCGGCCATTGACGCGGAGCCTCACTCCATCTTTGTGACGGCGATGGACTCCCATCCTCTGAGCGCCGATCCGGCGGTCATTATCAACGAAGCCAAAGCCGACTTTAAAAACGGCTTGGTTGTCTTGGGCAAACTGACCCGCGGCAAAGTCTTCGTATGCGCTCGCGCTGGCGTCAATTACGACCTGCCCAGCGGCTCCAACGCCGTGCAGGAGCAGTTTGACGGCCCTCATCCCGCCGGTCTGGCTGGCACCCATATCCATTACCTTGATCCTGTGAACGCGTCTAAATTTGTGTGGACGATAGGCTATCAGGATGTAATCGCTATTGGTCGCCTGTTCACATCCGGGCGTAAGTCCGTTGAGCGTGTGGTCGCGCTGGCGGGCCCAATGGTCAGTAAGCCTCGTCTGTTGCGCACCCGCACGGGCGCCTCTCTGGCCCAGTTGACGGAAGGCGAGCTGAAATCATCCGACGTGCGTTTGATTTCCGGTTCTGTACTTGGCGGCCGTAATGCAAAAGGCAACGTGTCTTTTCTTGGGCGCTTCGCCAATCAGATTTCCTGCCTTGAAGAGGGCTACAAGCGTGAGTTCATGGGCTGGCTGTCGCCAGGCTCCAATAAGTACTCTTTGCTGAACATTTACCTTTCCAAGCTTAATCCAGGCAAGTTGTTCAACTTCACCACCACTACTAACGGAAGCGAGCGGGCCATGGTTCCCGTTGGTTCGTATGAGAAGGTGATGCCGTTGGACATTCTTCCGACGCAACTACTGCGCTCTCTGGTCGTCGGCGACACAGAGATGGCGCAAAAGCTGGGTTGTCTGGAGCTGGATGAAGAAGACCTTTCCCTTTGCACCTTCGTGTGCCCGGGTAAATACGAATACGGTCCTATTCTTCGCGATAGCCTCACTCGCATTGAGAAAGAGGGTTGATGCATGGGAATGAGAGAATTTCTTGACAAGATTGAGCCGCAATTTGAGAAAGGCGGCAAATACGAAAAGTGGTACGCGCTGTTTGAAGCAGTCGACACCATTTTCTATACGCCTTCCAAGGTAACCTCCGCCAATACGCATGTGCGCGACGGCGTTGACTTGAAGCGTATCATGATCACCGTGTGGTTCTGCGTATTCCCCGCCATGTTTTTCGGCATGTACAACGTGGGGTACCAGTCCAATACCTATCTCGCCGCCAACGGTCTGACAATGGACATGGACTGGCATGGCGTCATTATCGCCATGCTGGCGGGCAATGACGCCGCGAGTATTTGGGATAACTTCATCTATGGCGCGGTTTACTTCCTGCCTATCTACGCTGTCACCTTCGTTGTAGGCGGCTTCTGGGAAGTCGTATTTGCGACCATCAGAAAGCATGAAGTCAATGAAGGCTTCTTTGTTACCTCTATTCTGTTCGCTTTGGTATGCCCGCCGACCATTCCCTTGTGGCAGGTGGCTCTGGGCATCAGCTTCGGCGTCGTGATTGGTAAAGAAGTTTTTGGCGGTACAGGTAAGAACTTCCTGAACCCTGCTTTGACGGGTCGTGCGTTTTTGTACTTCGCCTATCCGGCGCAGATCTCTGGCGACGCCGTCTGGACTGCGGTTGATGGCTTTAGTGGCGCTACGCCCTTGAGCGTCGCGGCTTCAGGCGGAATGGACGCGCTTAACACCAGCATCACTTGGATGGACGCCTTCCTGGGGTTCCAGCAGGGGAGCGTAGGTGAAACCTCCACTCTGGCGATTTTAATAGGCGGCGCTGTGCTATTGGTTATGGGGATTGCATCCTGGCGTATTGTCGCTGGTGTTTTCCTGGGAATGGCGGCGACGGCCACATTGTTGAACATGATTGGCTCTGACACCAACCCGATGTTCCAGGTGCCTGCGCACTGGCATTTTGTGTTGGGCGGCTTTGCGTTCGGCATGATGTTTATGGCGACTGACCCTGTTTCCGCTTCCATGACCAATACCGGTAAATGGGCGTTCGGTATATTAGTGGGTTTGATGACGGTGCTGATTCGCGTGATCAACCCGGCCTTCCCCGAAGGCATCATGTTGGCGATTTTGTTCGCGAACCTGTTTGCGCCGTTTATCGACCATCTGGTGGTTCAGGCCAATATCAAACGGAGGCTGGCGCGTGTCTAAGTCAAATGATTCCATTCAAAAGACGGTCATCGTCGCGCTGGCGCTGTGTATCGTCTGTTCGATTTTCGTATCCGCCTCAGTTGTTCTGCTGAAGCCGATACAGGTTCAAAATAAAACATTGAACCTGAAGGAAAATATTCTGCGCGCCGCAGGTATGTTGAGTGCGGCTCCCACCAAGAAAGAGGTTGAGGAGAAATTTGCGCAAATCACCCCCAAAATCGTCGATCTTGACACAGGTAAGTATGTAGAGCCTAAAGACATCGGTTTTGAGAGCGTAGATGCGTTTGATCAGAAAAAATCCTCCCAAAACCCTGCGCTTTCCAAAGTGTTGCCGTCAGGTGAAGACCTGGCCGGGATCAAGCGTCGTGAGCGCTACGCGAAAGTGTATCTGGTTAAGGAAGGCGATAAGCTGACCCGGGTGATTCTGCCCATAAAAGGTTATGGTCTGTGGTCCACCCTGTACGGCTTCCTTGCTCTGAAGGCGGACGGCGACAGCGTGGTCGGGCTTGGCTTCTATGAGCATGGCGAAACGCCTGGCCTGGGTGGAGAAGTGGATAATCCCAACTGGAAATCGCAGTGGCCTGGTAAAGAAGTCTATGACGACAACTTTGATGTAGCCGTGCGATTGGTGAAAGGGGGTGTGAATCCGTCGGCGTCCGACGCTAAGTACTCTGTGGACGCCTTGTCTGGCGCCAGTCTCACCAGCCGTGGCGTAGAAAATCTGCTCCACTATTGGTTGAGCGAGAGCGGGTTCAAAACGTATTTGGAAAGGGTAAGATCCGGGGAGGCAGGAAATGTCTGACGCAACGCCGAAGAAGGTTCTTCTAGAGCCAATTTTCTCCAACAACCCGATTGCTTTGCAGATCCTGGGCATCTGCTCTGCTTTGGCGGTAACGACCAGTTTGCAGTTGTCGCTGGTTATGGCTATCGCCGTATCGCTGGTAACCGCTTTTTCAAGCTTTTTTATCGCAATGATCCGTTCACATATTCCGAGCAACATCCGGATTATCGTGCAGATGACTATCATCGCTTCACTGGTAATTGTGGTGGATCAGGTGCTGAAAGCGTACGCGTACGAAATCAGTAAGCAGCTCTCGGTATTTGTTGGTTTGATTATCACCAACTGTATCGTAATGGGGCGTGCGGAAGCTTTCGCTATGCAGAATGGCCCAGTGTTGAGCTTTTTGGACGGGATTGGCAACGGCGCTGGATACGGCGCTATTTTGCTGATCGTCGCCACAGTTCGCGAACTGTTCGGCGCTGGTAAGCTGTTCGGTGCGGAAATCCTGCCGACTGTAGCTAATGGCGGGTGGTATCAGCCGAACGGTCTGCTGCTGTTGCCTCCAAGCGCATTCTTTATCATCGGTTTGATCATCTGGGGCTTGCGTTCCTGGAAGAAAGAGCAGGTGGAAGCGCCGGAGTACAAGCTTTCCGCGCACAAAGTTAAGGAGGCGTTTTAAGCATGTTTGAGCATTACCTGAGCCTCCTTATTAAGGCGGTATTCGTCGAAAACATGGCCTTGGCCTTCTTCCTGGGAATGTGTACGTTTCTGGCTCTGTCCAAAAAGATGGAGGCGGCTATTGGTCTCGGGATTGCGGTGGTGGTCGTTCTTTCCGTCACCGTTCCTGTTAACAACGCCATTTACAACGGCTTGCTGCGCGAAGGCGCGCTGAGCTGGGCGGGCTTGCCGAACGTGGATCTGAGTTTCCTTGGATTGCTGACCTATATCGGCGTTATCGCCGCTATCGTACAGATACTGGAGATGGTGCTGGATAAGTTCTTCCCTGCGCTTTATAACGCGCTGGGGGTATTTCTCCCGCTGATTACCGTTAACTGTGCGATCATGGGCGCTTCCTTGTTCATGGTTGAGCGTGATTACACATTCGGAGAGAGTCTGGTGTATGGCTTTGGCGCTGGATTGGGTTGGGCGCTGGCGATCATCGCTCTGGCCGGAATCAGAGAGAAGCTGAAATACAGTGACGTTCCAGAAGGCCTGCGTGGTCTGGGCATCACCTTCATCACCGTTGGTCTGATGTCGCTTGGCTTTATGTCTTTCTCAGGCATTTCTCTGTAATCGGTCCGAACAGGTGAAGGTTGATAACAAATGAACACTGAAATCATATTGGGCGTAGTCATGTTCACCGCCATAGTGCTATCACTAGTGGCGGTGATCCTGGCGGCGCGCGCAAGACTGGTCAGCTCGGGCGACGTCTCCATTGAGGTGAACGGCGATCCCAAACACACAATCAAAACGCCGGCTGGCGGCAAGCTGCTGCAGACTCTGGCTGGAGAGGGCGTGTTCTTATCGTCCGCCTGTGGTGGCGGCGGTAGCTGCGCGCAGTGTAAGTGTAAGGTTTTTGACGGCGGCGGCTCTATGTTGCCGACGGAGAGAGCGCACTTTACGCGTCGCGAAGAAAAAGAAGGCTGGCGCTTGTCCTGTCAGGTTGCTGTTAAGCAGGACATGAAAATCGAGGTGCCGGAAGAGGTCTTTGGCGTGAAGAAGTGGGAGTGCGAGGTGGTTTCCAATCACAACGTCGCCACTTTCATCAAAGAGCTGGTATTGAAACTGCCTGACGGCGAAGTCGTAGACTTCCGCGCTGGCGGTTACGTACAGCTGGAAACCCCGGCATACGACGTCACTTTCGATAAGTTTGAGATTGAAGAGCGCTTCCGCGAAGACTGGGACAAGCACAATCTGTGGCGCTTCCGTTCCGTCGTGAAAGAGCCGGTCATCCGTGCTTACTCTATGGCGAACTATCCAGAAGAGCGTGGCGTATTGAAGTTCAACATCCGTATTGCCACACCGCCTCCAGGCACTAACTTCCCGCCTGGCCAAATGTCTTCCTGGGTTTTCTCTTTGAAGCCTGGCGACAAGGTAACGGTATACGGACCCTTTGGTGAGTTCTTCGCCAAGGAAACTGATGCGGAAATGGTATTTGTTGGCGGCGGCGCCGGTATGGCTCCAATGCGCGCGCATATCTTCGATCAGTTGAAGCGCATCAAGACCAGTCGCAAGATGTCGTTCTGGTACGGCGCTCGCAGCCGTCGTGAAATGTTCTATGTAGACGACTTTGACGGCCTGGCGGCGGAAAACGACAACTTCCAGTGGCATGTGGCTCTGTCTGACCCGTTGCCCGACGATAACTGGACGGGTTACAAAGGCTTCATCCACAACGTACTGTATGAAAACTACCTCAAGGAGCATCCAGCGCCGGAAGACTGTGAGTTCTACATGTGCGGTCCGCCTATGATGAACGCTGCAGTTATCAAGATGCTGAAAGATCTAGGGGTTGAGGACGAGAATATTCTGTTAGACGATTTTGGTGGTTAACATTACTTTTTCGTTCCTTAAAATCAGAAAGCCCGCCAGTGCCTTACTGCTCTCAAGCAGTCTCGCATTGGCGGGCTGCTTTCATTCTGGCCCGGAGTTGCACTCTTCTGAGGGCAAGATCATGGGTACGACCTATCATGTTAAATGGGTGTCTGATTCGGGCGATTCGGAGCAGGAGCTGGCGGCAGGCGTTTTGGCGCAACTGCAACTCGTTGATCGCCTAATGTCGACTTATAAGCCCGAGTCGGAGTTAAGTCGCTTTAATCAGTCTGAGCCTGGAAACTGGTTTGACTTCTCGCCTCAAACGTTTGAAGTATTTCAAATTGCACAAGGCGTGAGCGATATCAGTGGCGGCGCTTTTGACATTACGGTGGGTAAGTTGGTGAATCTGTGGGGCTTCGGTCCTGATCTTCGTCCAATTAAGATTCCGGATGACGCCTTGCTATCCAGCGGGTTGTCCAAAGTCGGCTATCAACATCTCAAATATCAGGCGGAAGGCGACAAAGTCCTCAAAGAGACGGCGATGTACGTTGATCTCTCAGCCGTCGCCAAAGGCTATTCCGTTGACTTGGCGGCCAAGTACCTAGAGTCGCAGGGAGTTACTGATTATCTGGTCGAGGTCGGCGGAGAAGTCATGCTGAGTGGTCATAAACCAGACGGCCAGCCCTGGCGGATAGCCATAGAGTCGCCGATAGTGGGTGAAAGGCGGACTCAGAACGTGCTGGAAATGGATAGAGGCGCGGTTGCCACTTCCGGAGACTATCGTAATTACTTCGAAGAAGATGGCGTACGTTACTCCCACACTATTGACCCCCGTACCGGCAAACCGATTGGCCACAACCTGGCCTCCGTGACAGTCATCGACGATACAGTGGCGCGCGCGGACGCATTGGCGACTTCCTTTATGGTGATGGGACCGGAACAAGGCATGGACGTTGCTGTCAATAACGATATCGCTGTGTTGTTTATTGTTCGGCGGGACGGTAAGTTTGTAGAAGAAACGTCTCCCGCGTTTTTGAAACGTATCAAACGATTGGAGGAGTAGAGCAATGTATGTGTTCCTTGTTGTGTTCGGCGTCATGCTGCTCATCGTTTTGGCCATGTCCATTGGAGTCATCCTTGGCCGCAAGCCTATTTCAGGTTCGTGTGGCGGTATGAGCGCATTAGGTATGGAAGTCGCCTGCGATATTTGCGGCGGCGACAAAAACAAATGTGAAAAAGAGACGGAGGCCGCCAAGCAATCTCAGGCGCAGGCCGAAGATCTCGCATACGACGCCACCCGTAAGGGGTGATGCGCTTACCATATAGAAGCAAATCCGCCGAATGCCTCTTTGGCGTTCAGCGGGTTGCGATTAAGTTGTCGCACGCGACGATGCGCTTATCTGGCGTCGCGATTTAAGTCGTTAATTATAAAGATGTTCCGTCTGGCGGCCTGCGGCGGCTGCGATCCGGCGGAATAGGGTTTCAGGAGACCGATAGCGCATGGCTGAATATCGTTATGATGTGGTTGTAATTGGCGCCGGGCCGGCCGGGGAAGGCGCGGCGATGAATGCTGCGAAGCACGGCAAGCGCGTTGCAGTGATTGAGGATAAAAGTCAGGTTGGCGGTAACTGCACCCATATGGGCACGATTCCGTCGAAAGCGTTGCGTCACGCAGTCAAGCAAATCATCCAGTTCAATACCAATACCATGTTCCGGGATATCGGGGAGCCGCGTTGGTTTTCTTTTCCCAGAGTCCTGCAAAACGCGGAGCGGGTAATCGGCAAGCAGGTAAAAATCCGTACCCAGTTTTACGCCCGCAACAGAGTGGATCTGTATCGCGGTCGAGCCAGTTTTATTGATGAAAATCGCATTGAAGTACGGGGCGGCCTCAACGGCAAAGAAGTCTTATATGGCAAGCAGATTGTCATCGCGACAGGCTCCAGGCCCTATCTGCCTGAAGACGTAGATTTCACGCATCGTCGTATTTATAACAGCGATAGTATTCTCAAGCTGAGTCATACTCCCAGAACGCTGATTATTTACGGGGCCGGGGTAATCGGTTGTGAATACGCCTCCATTTTTGTCGGGTTGGGCGTCAAAGTGGACCTTATTAATCCTGGCGAGCGCTTGCTGTCTTTCCTTGATGGGGAAATTTCGGACGCATTGAGTTATCACCTGAGGGATAACGGGGTGTTGGTGCGTCATAATGAGCAATACGATAGTGTGGTCGGCGATGATCATGGCGTTGTATTGACGATGAAATCCGGCAAGCGTATTCGCGCTGACGCCTTCCTTTGGTGTAACGGTCGCACCGGCAATACCGATAATTTGGGGCTGGAGAATATCGGACTGGAGCCTAATGCTCGCGGACAATTGGCGGTGGATAACCATTACCGCACCAAGATCCCTCACGTATTTGCGGCGGGCGATGTGATCGGCTGGCCAAGCCTGGCCAGCGCCGCCTATGATCAGGGGCGTTCAGCGTCGTCGGAAATAGTGAAAGACGATTTTTTCCGCTTTATTACCGATGTGCCTACAGGGATTTACACGATTCCTGAAATTAGTTCGGTTGGTCGGACAGAAGCGGAACTGACGGAAGCCAAGGTGCCATACGAAGTGGGGCAGGCGTTTTTCAAGGATCTGGCGCGCGCGCAGATTACTGGCGACACGGTCGGTATGCTGAAGCTGCTATTCCATCGCGAAACCATGGAGTTGCTGGGGATTCACTGCTTCGGCGACCAGGCTTCTGAGATCGTGCATATCGGACAGGCGATCATGAATCAGCCTGGCGAACTGAATACCATCGAGTATTTTGTAAACACGACATTCAATTATCCCACTATGGCGGAAGCCTATCGGGTTGCGGCGTTAAACGGCCTTAATCGGATATTTTGATCGGGCTTAGGCGAGGGGGATTGTGCGTCCCGCTCGCCTTCTGTCGTAAAAGCGACTACTGCGCGTGGGTGAGATGCGGCTGCTGGGTTTTCAAGTATTTGAGAACATGGCAGGGGTAATCGGTGATCACGCTGTGTACGCCCAGTTCCTGCAGGCGTAACACGTCAGGAATCATATTCACCGTCCAGGTTGAGACTTCCAGTCCGGCTTTTCTGGCGTCAGCCATCAGCTCTTCATCGGCCAGCTTGTAATACAGCACCAGCATTCGACAGTTTAGCTTGAGTGCAGTTTGTACCGGTCCTGGAAAGCGTTTCTCCGCGACATATCCCGTGTCGATGGAGGCATTCAGTCGTTTGATCTGCTGCAGCACCCAAGAGTTGGATGACGTAACGACGACGCGCCCAAACAGCTTTTCATGTTGGATCAGCTCCACCAGTCTATTACAGAGTATGTTCAGTCTGGGTTTGGTGTCGGTCTTGATTTCCAGCTGTATCGACTGGAACTCGGGACAAACCGCCAGGATATCCTGTAGCGTCGGTACGGGAGCTGGCTCGTGCCAGGGTGGGATATGAAGTCCGGCGTCCAAATCGCCCAATTCCGCCGCCGTTAGCTCCGCCACTTTGGCTGAGTGGCCGGTGGTGCGATTAGTGGTTTTATCATGAATGACCATTAAGTGGCCGTCCTTGCTGAGCTGAAGATCCAGCTCAAAATTGCGGATGCCTTCCCGATAGGGATGAACAAAGCCGGCGACGGTATTTTCCGGCGCTTCGCCCTTGGCGCCCCGATGACCCACAATAATCATATTAAGTTTCCGTTAAATGATCTTTTTATAGATTGCTTGGCGTTTAAGATAGGTTTCCCTGCATAAGTTCGCATCCTCCAGAAAGGCTGGCAAATCCGGCAGGGTCAGAGCCTGGGGGCCATCCACCAGCGCTTTGGATGGGTGAGGGTGGAAGTCCACCAGAACCATATTGGCGCCCGCGATGATTCCCTGGGCAGTGGCGTGGGTGACTTCCAGTATTCCGTCAGGCGCGCGCTCATGATTGCCAACAGAATGCGACGGGTCCACGCAAACAGGCATGCGGGTCAGGCGTTTGATGACAGGGACATGAGCGAAATCCACCAGGTTGCGATGGGGCGCGCCGCCGTCCGTTTTCATTCCGCGCAGACAGAAGACGACATTGGCGTTGCCTTCGCTTGCGAGGTACTCCGCTGCGTTAAGGGATTCATTCAGAGAGATGCCGAATCCTCTTTTCAGAAGCGCTGGATATTCTTTTTGTCTGCCAATGGCTTTGAGAAGTTCAAAGTTTTGCGTATTGCGAGTTCCAATTTGCAGCATGACGCCTGTAGGACGACCGGTTTTCTCCAGGCATTCGTCAATTTCTTCGATGTGGCTTTCGTGGGTAATCTCCATAGCGATTACTTTAATGCCGTACTTGCCCGCCAGTTCGAATACATAAGGCAGACAGTCTTTGCCGTGGCCTTGAAACGTGTACGGATTGGTGCGCGGCTTATAAGCGCCCATACGGGTGCATTGCTGACCGTTCTCTTTAAGGGCGCGCATCATTTCCTCGACATGAGTCGGATTGTCCACCGCACAAAGACCCGCGAATACATGGAAGCTCTCTTGATCGAAAGTCAGTCCATTATAGTGAAATCCGGTGGTGCGCTTGCTGTCCGCGTGGCGGCCAAGAATGCGGTATTCTTCAGAAATACGTACGACTCTCTCAACGGCGGGTAGGGCTTCTAACTCTTCTGCGTTCAGCTTTTTGGTGTCGCCAAGAAGATAAATTTCCGTCAGCTTCTGCTGCCTGCCCTGAATTTCATGCACTTTGCTGGCGACGCCTGGCAACGCGTCAATAAAGTTCAGAGTTTCTCTATAAGCTTCCGAGGAGATGTCGGTATCAGGGTGAAGAATGATCAGCATTGCGGTTTCCTGAGGTATGGGTGGACTCTTGGGGTGGACGGGGTCCGGTGCTTATTGTTTCGCCGCTGAGGCGGCGATATTCCTTATTGGGCTTTGGTGTTTTGGCAGGCCATGCCAGATGCGCGACGCGCAGCGCGTTTTTCTTGTCGTTTGCGCCAGTCATGCCTGATTTTTCGGCGCCACAGGTACTCAACGACAACATATCCCAGCACGGAAAAGAATAGCCCGCATATGAATGAGCCGAAATAGAGCGGCAGCCCAATCTGATAGAGCTTCTCTCCCAGCCAGGCGAAACTGAGTTCAAATTCAAAGTGAACTTTAGGCATGCCTAAAATATGCGCGCCAACCAAATAATTGAAATAAAAAATAGGCGGCATGGTGACGGGGTTACTAATCCATACAAGTGCGACAGCCAGAGGTAGGTTGCAATTCACCCAGACAGCGATGAAGGCGGCCACCACCATCTGAAAAGGCATGGGAATAAAGCTGCAAAACACGCCGACCAGAACGGCCTTGGCGACGGCGTGGCGGTTGATATGCCAGAGATTGGGCTCGTGTAAGATATCGCCTAAAAAGTGCAGTGACTTGTTTTCTCTGAGCTTGTGTGGATTTGGCATCCACTTCTTGATGAAATCTTTAGGCATTTGCTGGTTACAACCGCGTGAAAGTCGTATAGAGTGCTGCTCCGAAAAAAGCCGCCATATATTAGAGTGTAATGTAAATTTAGGGAACAACCGATGCGCACATGGATGCTCGCGCTAACAGCCGGATGGCTAACAGTTTTTTTATTCGGCCATCACTGGCTTTCATTCATTTCCCGATATGTCTGGATATTCCCCTTTCTAAGCATTTTAGCCTTGCTGGGCATTATTGCGGGGAGTCTCAGCGGCCGAGGTCGCTATTATACCCCGGCATTGTTTCTGTTTGGGGTCATTTTCGCCGGATTTCGATTACAAAATATTGCGGAACCCCTGCCTCCGTCACTGCTTGGCGAATCGTTGCAACTGCATGGCAGGGTATGTGGTCCCGTGCGCGCCGGTAACGTGCAGTCCTTTTCCTTCTGTGTCGTTGAAGCTCGTGAGGGTGGCGTTTTGCTGCCTGAGTTAGCGGGCAGGGTGGTGCGTTTAACTTGCTATTATTGCGACATGGCGTTGCATGAATCCATGCGCTATTCCCTTCGGGCGAAGTTAAAAGACCTTCGGCCATTACAAAACTTTCATGAACCGTGGGCTTGGCAGAAACTATGGCGGTCTGGTCTGTACGCCAGAGGCTCCATTGTTCAGGGTTCCATTGAATCCTGGAGGATAAATCAGGCGGATGGGGTTATGGATAGTTTGACTAACCTCCGATCCCGTATACGAGACCAAGTCCGTTCGATAACGGAGTCGATGGCGCGTCAGCGAAGCTTCTTGGCGCTATTTCTGGGGGTTCGCTCCGAGCTGGATGAGTCGCAATGGGATGTGCTGAGGCGCTCGGGTTTAACGCATCTATTGGTGATATCAGGCCTTCATATCGGGCTGATAGCCATGTTGGTTATGTTCACCCTTCGCTGGATGTTTTGCTGGCTCCCGCGACAGTTCGCCGACTGGATTGCATGTGGCCTGACCATACTGACGATACTTTCCTATGTCGCTCTGATCGATTACGGCCTGCCTGCTTTGCGAGCCTCGTTGGCTGTGTCTTTCGCACTGCTTATGCTGCGATTGCGTCGCCGGATATTGCCATCGACCTTCTTTATCGCCGTTCTTTCCTGCAGTTTATTACTGGACCCTCTCGCGCCTTGGAGCGCAGGGTTTTGGCTGTCCTTTGTGGCGGTTGGGTTGCTATTTGCCGCGTTTAGTCATCGGCCGCTGCAGTCCTTTTCAAAATGGGGAGCGCTATGGCGGTCGCAAATGGTTTTGACCATTGGGCTTGCGGGGTTTCTTGCAATAAGTTTTCAGCAGATCCCGTCGTCGGCTCCATTGGCTAACCTCATTGCAACTCCGTTAATTACGCTAATTGTGGTTCCCTTGGGATTGCTGGCGCTTGTCGTGGGTCTGGTTTGGCCGTCGGGTGGGGAGGTGCTGCTGCGGATGACGGATGTCTGCCTGGATGGATTCTGGCGGGTGGCTGAGATGGCCTCGCTGGGTCCCATTTTGCAGGCTCCTTTGGAGGCGACGCTGGCGTCAGTCGGGTTCATCTTTGTCGGAATCTGTACGGCGGCGGCTATGCGGGCGCCGGGCGCCGTCTGGTTCGTCGGACTGCTCGCTCTGCTTGGAATGGGGATGCGCGAGCAAGATGAACCGGTTTGGTTCCGCTATACCTTGCTGGATGTGGGGCAGGGATTGGCGTCTGTTATAGAAAGCCGCGGTGAGACGGTTTTGTATGATGCTGGGCCAGGGTTCGTTGATGGATGGAGCGCCGGCGAGGCTGTGGTCGGGCCCTATTTGCGGTCTGTTGGCGTCGAAGGGCTGAAGTACGCTGTCATCAGTCATGGAGATAGCGATCACGCTGGCGGTTGGGATGCTGTGCGTTCAACTTTCGCCGTAGCGTCCGCGTTATCTGGCGAGCCGGAGAGAGTGGCGGGAACCAGTCTCTGTGTCGCAGGGGCCGATTATTGGGTCGGCGCGGCGAAAATGGAGGTCCTTTGGCCCCTGAAGGAAGTGAGTGGGAAAAGCAATAATCGCTCCTGCGTTATACGCTTGACGGTGGGAGAGTTGGGCATACTGATGACAGGAGACATTGAAGCGTCAGCGCAACGGGCGCTATTGACCGAAGCTAAAAGCAAACTGGCGTCTGACATAATGGTGTCGCCGCATCATGGTAGCGCCTCCAGCTTTTTGCCTGAGTTTGCGTCCGCTGTGTCGCCCCGGGTCGTTATCGCCTCTGCAGGTTATCTCAATCCCTTTGGGCATCCGCACAAGTTGGTGCGAGATTGGTTTGTACGCAGAGATGCGATTTTCTATAACACGGCTCAGGTCGGTGCTGTTCAGGTGTCGATCGAAGAAGCCGGAGGCGCAATTAAAATACAGTTTGGCGGACCTTTGGACGAGGTTTGGATGACGCTGGATAAGAATCGCTGATTCTGTGAACAGCCCCGTGCTTTTAAGGGGCTAAGATTACTTTCCTATAAGCTTTTGCTGTTACGGTTTGTTTATAGGCTGTGGTAAAGTATGGCAATTTTTTTGAGGAGACAGATGCGTGTACGAGTTGTTAAAGGCCGGCGGCTTGATAATGATCCCTATTTTGCTGTGTTCAGTGGTGGCTTTAGCGATCATTATTGAAAGATTCTGGACTCTGCGGCCGCAAAAAGTTGCGCCGCGCTCAATTGTTAACGATTTGATGGCGCGCCTTAAGAAAAAAGAGCTTAATGGCAAAACCCTGAAAGACCTTCAACAATCCACACCCTTAGGGCGCGTTCTCGCCGCTGGTCTGATCAACGCCAAGCATGGCCGTGAGATCATGAAAGAAAGTATTGAGGAGGAAGCCAGTCATGTTGTGCATGAACTGGAGCGTTTCCTGACGGCGTTGGGTTCGGTTGCGGCGATTACGCCGCTGTTGGGACTGTTGGGTACGGTCATCGGGATGATTGACGTGTTCGCCGAAATTCAAATCGCGGGAACGGGCAATACGCAGGCGTTGGCGGGCGGTATTTCCAAGGCGCTGATCACTACTGCAGTTGGTCTGACGATCGCGATCCCTGCGCTGGTATGCCACCGTTACTTCCAGCGTCGCGTTGATGAGCTGGTGGTTGAGATGGAGCAGCAGGCGCTAAAGCTGGTTGAAGTCGTACACGGCGATCGTGACGTCGACATGAGCGGAGTAAAAAGCAAGTGAAATTCCGGCGCCAATCCAGAGAAGAGTTGTCAGTAAACGTAACGCCTCTGATTGACGTTGTTTTTCTGCTGCTGATCTTCTTTATGGTCTCGACCACGTTCACCAAGGAAAGTCGTCTTGCGGTGGAGCTGCCGAAGGCTTCTGGCGAAGCGTCTGAAAACCTGGTGGATCAGATTGAGGTCGTGATCAACAAAGATGGTCAGTACACCGTTAATCAGCGAGTGCTGATCAATAGTCAGATCGCTACCTTGAAAAGGGCGGTGGAGCAGTTGTCTCAAGGCAAGAATGACCTTCCGTTCATCGTAACGGCGGACGCCAAGACCCCCCACGAGTATGTCGTTCGGGCAATGGACGTCGCCGGTCAGCTTGGATATCAGAAGTTGAGCATCACCACTCAACGCACCGAAGCCGAATAACGTTATCCTGACTAAGGGCTGACATGTCAAAAGTCGCAAAGCAGTATGCCGGCGCGCAAGTGTACGGCAGGCTGCTGTCTTATTTGAAGCCGTTATGGAAGGTCTTCGCTTTAGCGGTTCTGGGTAATGTGATTTATGCATTGGCCAGCGCCGCAATGGCGGACGCCACCAAATACATCGTCGCGGCGATCGAAACTCCAAGCCCGGAAGGGCGGTTGCTGGTTCCCATGCTGATCATTGGTATTTTCGCATTGCGCGGCTTGGGGTCATTCTGCGGTGGTTATTTCATGGCCCGAGTGGCCAGAGGTATTGTTCACAGGATGCGCCTGGAGCTATTTCGCCATCTGACTGTATTGCCGTGTCGCTTCTTCGACTCCAATTCAACCGGGCATTTGGTGTCCCGAATTACCTACAACGTGGATCAAGTGACAGGCGCCGCCACCAATGCGATTACTGTTGTCTTGCGTGAAGGGTTCACCGTCATCGGGTTGATGGGGTATATGATCTATGTAAGCTGGAAGCTGACGCTTTTATTTCTTGTCCTTGGCCCTATCATTGGCGTTCTCATCGGTTACGTCTCCAAGCGCTTTCGGCGCATTAGCCGCCGCATACAGAGCAGTATGGGGGATGTTACGCATGTGGCCTCAGAATCCATTGGCGGATATCGCGTCATGCGCACTTTTGGCGGTGAGGAATACGAGTTCAACCGTTTCATGAAAGCTAGTGAGTACAACATCACGCAGGCGTTGAAGATGTCGCTCACTCAGGCGCTATCGACGCCAATCATCCAGCTGGTTATCTCTGTATTTATTGCTCTGTTGGTCTGGTTGGCGCTCAGCCCCGAAGTCCGTGGGAATATGAGCACGGGTGAATTTTTGGCGTATATTACTGCGGCGACCACCTGCGCTAAGCCAATCAGGCAGCTTACTGAGGTGAACGCTGTCATACAGCGAGGGATTTCAGCCGCGCAGGATGTGTTCATGCAACTGGATGAGCCGGTAGAAAAGGATGAGGGCTCCTATGTGGCTGATAGGGTGCAGGGGCGACTGGAATTCAAAAGCCTGGGCTTTGCATACAGCGATGAAGGCAAACCTGCGCTGCAGGAGATTAACCTCGTCATCGAACCCGGCGAAACCGTGGCGCTGGTTGGAAGGTCCGGCAGTGGAAAATCGACTTTGGTCAACCTTCTGCCAAGATTTTATGATTATGAGCAGGGTGAAATCCTATTGGATGGGAAGCCGCTTAAGGACTTTGCTCTGACCTCTTTGAGGCGACAAATTTCCATCGTGACTCAGCAGGTCGTGCTGTTTAACGATACGGTTACCAATAATATCGCCTATGGCGCGTTGGCTGACGCTACGCCTGAACAGGTGCGGGAGGCTGCGAAATCTGCTGATGCGCTGGGCTTTATTGAGCAATTGGAGCAGGGGTTTGATACGTTGCTGGGTGAAAACGGGACGCGCTTGTCCGGAGGGCAGCGGCAGCGGATGGTTATTGCGCGGGCATTGCTGAAAGACTCGCCTATATTGATTCTCGATGAGGCCACTTCTGCGCTGGATACCCATGCGGAGCGGAATATTCAGAGCGCGCTGGAAACCTTGATGAAGGGGCGCACTACGTTGGTGGTCGCTCACAGGCTTTCCACGATTGAGAATGCAGATAAGATAGTGGTCATGGATCAGGGGCGTATTGTGGAAGTTGGTTCACATCGCGAATTGATAGAAAAGGACGGCGCATACGCGGCTTTGCACAAGCTGCAATTCAGTGAAGCGGACGCATGATCGCATGGGTTGAGCGAGTCTGGTATGGCGGCTCGCGCTGGAAATTTCTGCTGTGGCCATTGTCATGGCTCTATCTGTTGGTCGTCGCAATCAGAAAAACTCTCTTTGCTGTGATCAAGTCCTCGGCTTCTGAGGCTGGTTCGGCGTCCATACGTCCGCCAATAATTGTGGTGGGCAATCTGACGGTGGGGGGCGCTGGAAAAACCCCGTTGGTGGTGGCTTTGGTGGAGCACTTTCAGCGTCGAGGGTTGAGACCCGGCGTTGTAAGCCGGGGTTACGGGGGTGTAAGCGAGTCATACCCTGTCTTGGTGGAGCGTAACCCTGACCCAGGAGTTACGGGCGATGAGCCGGCCTTGATTTATATGCGCACCGGGTGCCCGGTTGTAGTGGCGCCCAAGCGGGCGCAAGCGTTGCAAACACTGTTGGATATGTATGATTGCGATGTGGTGATTAGCGACGATGGCTTACAGCATCTGGCGCTGCCCCGGGATATGGAGGTCGTGGTGGTGGACGCGCAACGGGGGTGGGGGAATGGACTTTGCCTTCCGGCTGGTCCTTTGAGGGAGCCTGTCAGGCGTTTGCAGTCGGTGGATCTGGTCGTCAGTAATGGTTTGCATGCGCAGGTCAACGCCGATTACACGATGCAATTGCGCCCTGGGCGCTGGAAAAAAGTCTCCGGCGACGAAGAGAGAGGCGTCAATTACTTTGCTGGATATACTGCGCACGCTGTTGCGGCAATTGGCAACCCGGGTCGCTTTTTCGCGACGTTGGCGGATCTGGATGTCGCCTCTATTCAGCACGCATTCCCTGATCATTACAGTTACGCTCAGAAGGATATAGAATTCAACGATGACCTCCCTGTCTTGATGACGGAGAAAGATGCGGTCAAGTGTAAATCGTTCAATCTTGAAAACGCCTGGTACCTGGAAGTCGGCGCCGAGCTGAACTCTGCGTTTTATGAGAGGGTCGACGCCAGGCTAAACGAATTGCGGAGTCACAAAAAAGATGGATAAAAAACTATTGGCCATCCTTGCCTGTCCGGTTTGTAAGGGCGACTTGAAGTATGATCGGGAGAAGCAGGAATTGGTCTGTAAAAACGATGGTATGGCTTTTCCTATTCGCGACGGTATTCCGGTGATGCTTGAAAAAGAAGCGCGTACGCTGACCACGGATGAGCGATTGGGTTGATATGAGCGCATTTACGATAATTATTCCCGCCCGCTATGGTTCTTCAAGATTGCCAGGCAAGCCATTACTGGACATTGCCGGCAAGCCCATGATCGCACATGTGTACGATAGGGCGCGTGAGAGTTTGGCCAAGCGTATATATGTCGCTACGGACGATGCGAGAATTGCCGAGGCGGTGGAAGGTTTTGGCGGCTCTGTCCTGATGACTCGTGCGGATCATCCTTCTGGCACGGATCGCTTGGCGGAATGCGCGGATACTCTTGAGTTGGACGATGATGAAATTGTCGTCAATGTGCAAGGGGATGAACCGATGCTGCCAGCTGAGTTGATCTCACAGGTCGCCAACAATTTGGCGGCGAACCCGCAAGCGGGAATCGCAACCCTGTGTGAAAGAATTCATGACAGGGAAACCTTGTTTAATCCTAATGCGGTCAAAGTGGTGAAAAACGAGGCCGGCATGGCGTTGTATTTCTCACGGGCGCCGATTCCATGGGCGCGGGATTATTTTGCGGATGCTGACGCTGGGTTGCCTCCCACATATGACTTCTATCGCCACATAGGCATCTACGCATACCGAGTTGGCTTTTTGCGCGATTATGTGACTTGGGGGAGCTGTCCTCTTGAGGGGATTGAAAGCCTTGAGCAGCTACGCGCCATGTGGCGAGGCGTGCCTATTCATGTGGATGTAGCGGCGAAGGCTCCGCCGGCGGGTGTGGATACGGAAGCTGACCTGCAGCGGGTGCGCGCAGTGATGGCCAAGTCATCATGATAAATATTTTGTTTGTGTGCATGGGCAATATCTGCCGGTCGCCCACAGCGCATGGCGTATTTGAAGTATTCCTAGCGCGCGCAGGTCTGACTGACAGCGTGGCGGTGGATTCCGCCGGCACAGGCGGTTGGCATGCTGGTGAGCCGCCTGATCGTCGTGCTCGTGATTTTGCCGGGAAGCGTGGTTATTTCCTTGATCATATTCGTGCCCGCCAAGTGACCCCGGACGACTTTGAGCAGTTTGATCTGGTGTTGGCGATGGACCGGGATAATCTCGCCAACTTGCAGCGTATGTGCCCCAAGAAGCACCAGAGTAAAGTGAGGTTGTTTTTGAGCTTCGCCTCGTCGAACGACGAGCGTGAAGTACCTGACCCCTACTACGGTGGTCCTCAAGGGTTTGAGCATGTGCTGGACTTGGTGGAAGACGCCTGTGAAGGGCTTGTAGAACATGTTCGAGAGCAATTAAAGCATCGTGGTTGATATGCGTTGGGAATTGAATGCGGATCTGGCGATGCGCCACACCATGGGCTGCCCCGCTCGAGTGGCGCGTATGGTGTCTGTGACGAGTATTAATGATATTCGTTGTGTGTTGTCCGAGTTAAAGTCCGCATCTTCCCCTGCTTTTGTGCTTGGCGGCGGCAGTAACGTCGTTTTCACCCGCGATCTTGCGGGTGTCGTCATTAAGATGGAGAATCGCGGCGTCAGTGTGGATGCTTCAGGTTCGGGCGACGATATCGTGCGGGCGGCTGCAGGAGAGAACTGGCATGAGTTTGTCTGGTGGACGTTGGCGCGAAGCTACGTCGGGCTGGAGAATCTGGCCCTGATACCGGGCACAGTTGGCGCCGCGCCTATTCAAAACATCGGCGCCTATGGCGTGGAGCTAAAGGATCGATTGCACTCTGTGCGGGCGGTCCATATGGATACGCTGGAGGAAAGAGAGTTTTCTCTTTCTGAGTGTTGCTTTGGTTATCGCGACAGCTTTTTTAAGTCGGAGCAGGGTAGGCGATGGCTTATTTGGGAGGTGGCTTTCAGGCTGTCGTCAGATACTCCATTGGTTCTTGAGTATGCGGAGTTGAGACGGCGCTGGGAATTGGCGGGCGCTCCGGCTGAAGCCAGCGCTGTCGCGAAAATAGTGGAAGCGATTAGAGCTGAGAAACTGCCTGATCCGGCGCAAGTGCCCAACTCCGGCAGCTTTTTCAAAAACCCCGTTGTGTCTGAGGCGCGCTTTCTTGCGTTGAGCGAGAAGTATCCTGAAATGGTATCTTTTCCCTTGCCGGACGGCTCACGCAAGTTGGCGGCGGGTTGGCTGATTCAGGCTTGTGGTTGGAAAGGGTTTCTTGAAAGCGGCGTCGGCGTATATCCCAAGCAGGCTTTAGTGCTTATCAATCCTGGCCATAAGCCTGGTAGTGAAGTGAAATTACTTGCCTCAAGAATACAGGCTTCTGTTGAGGAGCGTTTTGGCGTGTCCCTGGAAGTCGAGCCTCTCATTTTGTAAACAATCTATGTGTCATTTACTTGTTGTCGACCAAGTGGATGGCGTTTCCTTCTTCCTCTGCCTTGTTTTGCGTTCATTCTGCATCCCGCGTTAGTTTGAGTGCGCTATTTGTCGTGTTGTATGGGGCTATCAAAATTATCCGTAACTATATGAAATAAAAAGACTTGGTAATCTGCTATAAATATTCATGATTCTGAGCGGCTAAGCCGGACCTGCTTTAGGGGTATTCCGCTATTGTAAAAAACAGCCTTAAGCCTCTTTCTCTTTGTCAGCGAAATTGTTTACAATCCTGTGGCATGCGCCTCTGCAATTATTGCGTTGTCGCCCTTTAGGAGAGAATTGTAAACAATATGGCTGCGCCTGACTCCCGAACTCTTGCTGATCAAGCTTTTGAGCGCCTGCAGACGGCTATTGTCAAAGGCGACATTCGAGCGGGGGAGAAAATAAGTGAAGCAGAGCTGTCCTCAAAATTTGGCTTTGGTAGAGGGCCTCTAAGAGAGGCGCTGCACAGGCTGGAAGGAAGGGGACTGATTGTCCGTAAGGCGCATTCCGGCGCCAGAGTGGTGGCGCTAACCTTCGAGGAGCTGATTGAGCTGTACGAAGTGCGCGAATCCTTGGAAGGTATGGCGATTCGATTGGCTTCAGAGCGTATGTCGCAGGAAGAAATAGACGATTTAAAGCGTCTGATGGACATTCATGCAGAGCAAATCAAGGAAGAGAAGGGGCTCGCCTACTATCAGAAGGAAGGCGATTTCGACTTTCATTTTCGAATTATTTCCGGCAGTAAGAATCGCAAACTCAGCAACATGCTGACAGGCGAGCTATATCACCTGCTGAGGCTATATCGATATCGTCTCAGTACATTCAGCGGTCGACCCGAAAAAGCGTTTCATGAGCACTGGCGTATTATCGAGGCGCTTGAAGAGCGTGACGGCGACTTGGCTGAACTCCTAATGCGGCGGCACATTTCCGCTGCGAGAAACAATTTAATCAAGAAGTATCGCGATGGGGAGTTGCAGCTGTAGCACGCTGTGAGTCGTCCGTCTCTCAATGGTATGCAACAGGGGGCTTATATGTCAGCAGGACGTCGCTTTCGCAAAGCGCTAGAAGATAACCAGCCGCTGCAAATTGTCGGGGCTATCAACGCCTATTGCGCAATGATGGCGGAAAGAGTGGGGCATCAGGCTATATATCTGTCAGGTGGTGGCGTGGCCAATGCGTCATTTGGGCTTCCTGACCTGGGAATGACCAGTATGAATGATGTCCTGGAGGATGTGCGCAGAATTACAGCGGCGTCAGAACTTCCCTTGTTGGTCGATATCGATACGGGGTGGGGCGGCGCTTTCAATATCTCGCGTACGGTCAAAGAAATGATTCGCGCTGGCGCTGCGGCGGTTCACATCGAAGATCAGGTGGCGCAAAAACGCTGTGGGCACAGACCTAATAAAGAAATCGTCAGCCAGGAAGAAATGGTGGATCGTATAAAAGCCGCGGCGGACGCGCGTACGGATAAAGACTTCTTCATCATGGCGCGAACGGATGCGTTTGCTCAGGAAGGATTGCAGGCGGCGATTGATCGCGCAGGCGCCTGCCTGGAGGCGGGCGCTGACGGCATCTTCGCTGAAGCGGTGACGGAGCTGGAGCATTACCAGGCCTTCTCAAATGCGTTAAGCGCCCCGATTTTGGCCAACATTACCGAGTTCGGACAAACCCCGTTGTACAACAAGGCTGAGCTGGCCGCTGTTGGTGTGGCGATGGTTTTGTATCCACTGAGCGCTTTCAGGGCGATGAACCGCGCTGCTCTGAATGTCTATGAAAACATTTTGAGTAAGGGCGATCAGAAGGAAGTGGTCGATTCCATGCAGACCCGTATGGAGCTGTACGATTTTCTTGGGTATCACGATTACGAGAAGAAACTGGATGCGCTGTTTGCGGCGGGAAAAAACAAATAACTCATTAATCGCTGCAAGCATTGAGTTTTCGCTTTGGCGGAACTCTTAAAACAGTCTGATGCAAGAGGAGAATTTACAATGGCGGAAAAAAATATTGGAGGCGCAGGCCTGAGAGGTCAGGTCGCAGGACAGACGGCGCTATGCACAGTTGGGCAGTCGGGGCATGGTTTGACCTACCGGGGATACGGTATTGAGGTACTTGCCGACAAGGCTGAATTTGAGGAAGTGGCCTACTTGCTGTTGCGAGGTAAGTTGCCTAATCAGGCGGAATTGGATGCATACAAAGCGAAACTGAAATCGCTGCGGTCGCTGCCTCAGGCTTTGAGGGAGGTGCTGGAGCGCATTCCTGCTGATGCGCACCCCATGGACGTGATGAGAACCGGGTGTTCCATGTTGGGCGTATTGGAGACCGAAGCCGATTTTTCGCAGCAGGATGACCATATCGACCGCATGTTGGCGCTATTCCCGTCCATCATCTGTTATTGGCATCGTTTTAGTCAGGATGGTGTGCGAATTGAGACGGAAACTGATGATGACTCAATAGGCGCGCACTTCCTGCATATGCTGCACGGCCGCACACCTGACGCTCTGCATGAGAAGGTAATGCACGCCTCTCTTATTCTGTATGCAGAGCATGAGTTCAATGCGTCCACCTTCACTGCGAGGGTGTGCGCTTCCACGTTGTCGGATATCCACTCCTGCATTACCGGCGCCATTGGCTCGCTGCGCGGACCCTTGCACGGCGGCGCCAATGAAGCGGCGATGGCTATGATCGAGAAATTCAAGAGCCCTGACGACGCGGAAGAGCAGATTATGGGCATGTTGGAGCGCAAGGAGAAAATCATGGGTTTCGGTCACGCCATCTATCGTGAGTCCGATCCCCGCAACGCCATTATTAAAAAATGGGCGCAGAAGCTGTCGGAAGAAGTGGGCGATAAGGTGCTCTATCCTGTTTCCGCGCGTTGTGAAGAAGTCATGTGGCGTGAGAAGAAACTGTTCTGCAATGCGGACTTTTTCCATGCTTCCGCCTACCACTTCATGGGCATTCCCACTGAGCTGTTTACGCCGATTTTTGTTATGTCGCGCCTGACAGGTTGGGCTGCGCATGTCAAAGAGCAACGTGAGAACAATCGCATCATTCGGCCTTCGGCGGATTATACCGGTCCGGAATCCGCGGAATGGACCCCGATTGAGCAGCGTCATTAATACGAATAACCAAGTTGAGGAAGAAAGAGAATGGGTGCGAATGTAGATCTGAATGATCGTCCTGATTATGACAAGGTCATTCAGGATATTGCCGACTATGTGCTGAATTTCAAAATCGAATCCCAGGAAGCGCTGGATACCGCAAGAAACTGCCTGATGGACACCCTTGGATGCGGTCTGTTGGCGCTGAGATTTCCGGAGTGCACCAAGCACTTGGGGCCGATTGTGGAAGGTACGGTGGTGCCCAATGGCGCCCGTGTTCCTGGCACTCAATTCCGTTTGGACCCCGTAAAGGCGGCTTGGGATATTGGTTGTATCATTCGTTGGTTGGATTACAACGATACCTGGCTGGCGGCGGAGTGGGGGCATCCCTCCGATAACCTGGGCGGCATCTTGGCGGTGGCGGACTATTTGTCTCAGAAGCGCGTCGCTGCAGGGAAAGAGCCTCTGACAATGCGTGATGTCCTGGAAGCCATGATTATGGCTCATGAAATCCAGGGCGTCATTGCTCTTGATAACAGCTTCAACCGCGTAGGGCTGTGCCACGTGTTATTGGTGCGCATTGCTTCCACCGCTGTGGTGACCAAGCTGAAAGGCGGAGATAGAGAGCAAATTATGGCGGCGGTTTCGCAAGCTTGGGTAGATGGCTCTTCCTTGCGTACATACCGTCATGCGCCGAATGCCGGCTCCCGCAAGTCATGGGCCGCGGGCGACGCGACGTCGCGGGCGGTGCGTCTGGCTGATATCAGCATGCGAGGGGAAATGGGCATCCCTGGCGTTCTGACAGCGCCGCAGTGGGGCTTTTATGACGTTTCCTTCAGCAAGACCGTAGCGGACCAGAAAGTAAAAGCGCCTGAAGATCGCGTATTCAAGTTCCAGAGAGATTACGGTTCATACGTGATGGAAAACGTGCTGTTCAAGATCTCTTTCCCTGCGGAATTCCATTCCCAAACAGCGGCGGAGGCGGCGGTTACATTGCACCCTCAGGTTAAGGACCGTTTGCAGGATATCGATAAAATCGTCATTACGACTCACGAGTCCGCTATTCGCATCATCTCCAAAGTTGGGCCTCTGGCGAACGCGGCGGATCGTGACCACTGTCTGCAGTACATGACAGCGGTGCCCCTGGCGTTCGGTAATCTGGTGGCGGAGCATTATGAGGATGATTTCCATGCGGCGAACCCGATTATCGATGAGCTGCGCAACAAAATGGAAATCGTAGAGGATAAGCGCTACAGCCAGGAGTATCACGAGCCGGACAAGCGTTCCATCGCCAATGCGTTGCAGGTGTTCTTTAAAGACGGAACTTCCACGGATAAGGTTGAAGTGGAATATCCGATTGGGCACCGCCGTCGTCGCGAGGAAGGTATTCCTTTATTGGAGAAAAAATTCCGCGCCAATCTGGCGACGCGTTTTCCTGGTAAACGTTGCGAGGATATCTTCGCCTTGTGTAAGGATCAGCAAAAACTGGAGGCGACTCCCGTTAACGAATTCATGGATCTATTCGTTATCTAGTTCTTGTGAATATGCGCCGCCCGGGTTAGAAGAGGGCGGCGTCAAAATAAAAAAGCGCGAGAATCCGCGCTTTTTTGTGTGCTGGTTTCAGCTAGCCCTACAGGCGCCCGTCCACCGCGTCTTTCGGCAGTACGTATTTGACGTCGAAGAGGACATGGTTGTCTTTGCCGAGTTTGCGGATATTTTCTATACCCATGTCTTTAAATTGCTTGTGCGCCACAGTGAGAATGATGGCGTCGTAATGATTTTCTTTTAATTCTGGAATGACGCGAATGCCATATTCGTGTTCCGCCTCCGCGGGGCTGGCCCATGGGTCGTAGACATCCACGTTGGCGTTATATGACTTAAACGCGCTGATAACGTCGACTACGCGAGTGTTGCGGATGTCTGGGCAGTTCTCTTTGAAGGTCAATCCCAATACCAGGATATTGGCTTCCGCCACATGTTGTTTGCGTTGCGTCATCATGCGGATGACGCGCTCCGCTACATGCTGGCCCATGCCGTCGTTAATGCGACGGCCGGATAGTATGATTTCGGGGTGGTGGCCGACCGCCTGGGCTTTGTAGGTCAGGTAGTAAGGATCGACGCCAATGCAATGACCTCCTACCAAACCGGGACGGAAGGGGAGAAAGTTCCACTTGGTGCCGGCGGCTTCCAATACTTCTAAAGTGTCGATGCCAAGCTTTTCGAAAATCAATGACAGCTCATTGATCAGCGCAATATTGACGTCGCGCTGCGTGTTCTCGATGACCTTGGCCGCTTCCGCCACTTTGATGCTGCTTGCTTTGTGGGTGCCGGCGATAATAATGGATGCGTAGAGTTCGTCTATGTACTGTGCAACCTCGGGAGTAGAGCCGGAGGTAACCTTCAAGATGTTAATGACCCTGTGCTCTTTATCCCCGGGGTTGATGCGCTCGGGGCTGTAGCCGGCGAAAAAGTCCTGGTTGAACGTCAATCCAGAAACTTCTTCAAGTATGGGAACGCAGACTTCTTCTGTTGCGCCAGGATAAACGGTGGATTCGTAAATGACGACGTCATCTTTTTTCAGCACTTTGCCGATTGCGCGGCTGGCTGATTGTAATGGTCTTAGATCGGGTGTTTTGAAGTCGTCGATAGGGGTTGGGACGGTGACAATGTAAACATTACAGGATTGTATATCTTCAAGTTTGCTGCTGTAGGAAAGTTTGTTTGCTTCAGCAAGCAGTTCGGGTTCCACTTCCAATGTGCTGTCTTTACCGGATTTCAGCTCCTCAATACGGGCGGCGTTGATGTCAAAGCCTACGGTGGAGAACTTCTTGCCGAACTCGACGGCCAGTGGCAGGCCAACATAACCCAGGCCCACAACTGCAATTTTTGCGTTCCTCAAATCTGTCATTGGAAACCCTTTAAGCGAGATAGTAGTAGTATTTTATTTAATAAATCGAACTATAATGAGCGTCCGTCGTTAGACGGTCTCCCCGGAAGCCCTTGGCGGTTCCGGGGAAACTCAGGAAACAGCCCGCGCATTCGTTATCGGATCATGCGCTTAAGGCTAAATCATTCAAGACTTCGTTTGAGCTGATTCGCGCATATCGACCATGGCGACAATATCAAGCGAACTCTTGAGAAATTTAGCCGAAGCGCGTCGCCGCGCAAGTATATCGGAAAATACGCGCCAAGATATTTGAATTTAGTTTAACAATACTCTTTTGTATTTGCTTAACTTAAGTTGTCCGAAAAAATTTGATAGCATGAGCGGCCCTCAAGTCTAGGCTGCAAGTCCGTGTTGGTAAGGAGAAAAGGCTTGGCCCACGTACGTATATTCCGGCATTACATACATTTGCCCTACATTATTATGGGCGTCGCGGACCTGGTGGTCTTAGGCGCAGTATTTTACTGTGGCGTTTTCTTTCGTTATTTCGGCGAAATCAATTTTTTCCTCGATAACTATCAGGTCGCTATTCCCGAGGCGCTGACCTTTGCGTTGGTTAACCTTATCATCATGATCGCAATGGGGGTCTATCCCGCCAAAACCCAAGAGGGTATGTCCGGCATGATGTTGAGAACGATATTTTCGATTCTCATGTCCGCCGCAGGTTTGTCCTTTTTATTTTACGTAACTGAATCCTGGTTATGGTATTTCGGCAAGGGCGTTTTGGCGCTTTCCTCGGTCCTGGCGATTTTTATCCTGGGCATCTCCCGCAGTCTGTTCCTGTTTTTCGCTAATGAACAAAGCTTCAAGCGCAATGTTTTAGTGCTCGGCGCAGGAAACCGCGCGAGCAATCTTTACGAGGACTTAAAGGAGCCCCTGGATCGCCGAGGCGTTGAGTTAATGGGGTTTGTGCCGGGGCTGGACGAAGAGCTCAAGGTGCCTGAGCCGAAAGTGTTGAGAATTCCTGGAACTCTGAAGGATTATATTTTGAATCATCCGGTCGATGAGATTGTTATCGCCCTGGATGACCGCAGAAAGAAGCTGCCGCTGGATGACTTGCTTGAATGCAAGATGGAAGGCGTGCATATCGTGGACGCCCCTACGTTTCTGGAGCGCGAAGGCCGTAAGGTGGCGCTTGATCTGATTCAGCCAAGCTGGATGATCTTTGCTGATGGATTCGGGGCGGTTTCCACTCGCAGCATCACCAAGCGCGGCTTTGATATTTTATCCAGCCTGAGCCTGTTGCTCGTGACTTGGCCTATTATGTTACTGACGGTGCTCGCTATTAAGCTTGAGGAAGGCTGGTCTGCTCCAGTGTTGTATAAGCAAGAGCGGGTTGGGCTAAACGGTCGTCCGTTCCCAGTCATGAAGTTTCGTAGCATGAGGGTTGATGCGGAGAAGCATGGCGCCGTCTGGGCGCAGAAAAACGACACTCGCGTGACCCGTGTTGGCGGTTTTATTCGTAAAGTGCGTATCGACGAGCTGCCGCAAATTTTTAATGTTTTGTTAGGAGATATGGCTGTGGTTGGGCCGCGTCCAGAGAGGCCCATTTTTGTGGAAAAGCTTTCGGAAAAGATTCCTTACTATAACGAAAGGCATAGAGTGAAGCCCGGTATCACCGGTTGGGCGCAACTCTGTTTCGCTTACGCCGATAGTGAGGAGGACACCAAGGAGAAGCTGCGGTATGATTTATACTACATTAAGAATCAGAGTCTACTGCTTGATTTAATTGTATTAATTCAGACCGTTGAGGTTATTTTGTTTAAGAAAGGCTCCCGGTAAGCGGGCGCTCGGGTTTTTAACATTGGCATCATTGTTTTGAAGTATTTAGCAGGGCGTAATGTTGGAAAACTATCCGGAAAACCCTGGCTGCTGAAGAGCCGCATTGGATTCAACTGCTGATTAACTTGGGATACTAATGATGAATATTAACGCCTTGAAAATATGCGTTCTGGCATTACTGGCTGTGCTGTTCAGCGCCTGCAGCACGGTTAAGCCTTCCGATAATGCTCTGGTTAGCGCCGCTCTGAAAGATCGGCCTAAGATGCTGGAGTCGTATATTCTGGGGCCTGGCGATGTGGTTAACATTAATGTTTGGCGTAACCCTGAGCTATCAGGAAGCGTGCCAATTAGGCCGGATGGCAAATTGTCTACGACGCTGGTTGGCGATATCGTAGCGTCCGGAAAAACTCCGGCTCAGTTGGCTGAGGAAATCAAGCAAAAGCTGTCGGTATATATCCGTGAGCCTCAAGTCAGCGTTGTCGTCACTGGAATGCAGAGCTATGAGTTTTCCAGTCGCGTACGTGTGACCGGCGCGGTGAAGTCGCCCATTTCCATTCCTTATCGTCATGGAATGACCGTCATGGATGTTGTGCTGACGGCTGGCGGGCTGAATGATTTCGCAAATGGAGACAGCAGCGTGCTGTATAGACAGTACCAAGGGAAGAGCGTGATCATTCCTGTAAAATTAAATGAAATCTTTCAGGAAGGCGACGTGACCACCAACTACGAGTTGAACCCTGGGGATATAATTACTGTTCCTGAGAAGGTGTTGTAATACGACGCGGTTGGGGGCGAAATTGAGTTTGAGACTGAACTTTTCTCTTATGACTATGCTGGTGCAATGATATGGCGGTTCCAATAGATCAGCTACCAAAAGAAGCCTTCAGGGAGATTCGTTCCCGGAAATGGCTGTCGTTCTTTGTTTTTCTTGCTGTCAGCTTCGGAACGCTTGTCGTGGGCGCATTTTGGCCGCAGCAGTTTACTTCGCGCGGAGTTATTTATGTGGACGATCAGAATATAATTCGACCACTGATGGAAGGCTCTGCTCTGACCACCAAAGTCAAAGATCACGTGGCTTCTGTAGAAGAAGTTATGCTATCGAGAAGAGTTCTAACGCGGCTCGCCGAAATGGAAGAAATTTGGGGGACGGTTAAAAGCGAAGCGGCGAAAGAAGGGATTATCAGCAAAATAAGGAATAATGTCGCTGTTAAGAAAACGGGCGCTCCCAACTTTATTGAGATTGAATATAAAGACTCAACTGCCCAAAGAGTGTTTGATGTAACTCGGGAGTTGAGTCAGCTATTTATAGATGAGACTGAAAGTAGCAAGCGGGAAGAAAGCCGCAACGCATACGAGTTCGTTGACAAGCAGGTTAAGGCTTATCAAACCCAACTGCAGGCCTCTGAAGAACGGCTGAAAAATTTCTTACAAGAAAACGTCGATGGTACGGCGGACACGGTTGGCTCCAGAATTTCCTCGCTTGAGCGTCAGCTTGAAGAGGCTGAGTTGGGAATTAAGGAGGCTATTGCGCAAAGGGACGCGTTACAGTCTCAACTGTCTGGTCAATCCAAAATCGTACGCAGGGAAGTTGCTGGAGACGCCTACGAGACGCGGATCGAGGAGCTGAATAAGAAGTTGGATTCTCTTAGGTTAATATACCTGGACAGCTATCCTGATATCATTGCGCTTAAGCAGCAAATCGCGGAGCTGGAAAGGCAGCGTACAGAGGCTCTGTCCAGTGGAAGCGCGTCTGGTTCGCGCTCTGAATCCTCTTTTAACCCAATTTATCAAGAGTTGCAGAGTGAGCTGTCCAAAGCTCTGGCGAATATTGACACGCTGCGAACTAGACAGGCCTCCCTCACCGCATTGTTGGAGAGAGAGCGTACCCGTATGCAGCGTATTCAGGAGAATGAAGCAAAAATCTCTGAGCTTACTCGGGATTATGAAGTCAACAAGAGCATATATGACGATTTGCTTAAAAGACGTGAGAAAGCGCGTGTATCAATGAGGCTCGACGTTGAAGGGCATGGTCTTAGCTATAAGATCCATGAGGCCCCTGCGTATCCCTTGAAACCATCTGGCTTTACATTCCGGCACTTTGCAGTTGCTGGCCTGTTTTTAGGCATGTTGGCTCCTTTTGGTTTGGCTATTGCGTTTTGCCAAGTTGATCCGAGAGTGCGTACAGGATCTATTTTGCAGGAAAATACGGGTATCCCTGTGTTGGCGACCATCCCCTATATTTCCACTCCACTGGAACGGAGAATTGACCGACGCCGTACGAAAGTCATTTTATTCTTGGCTGTGTTGAGTATTGGCGTTTATTTATTGTACGGGTGGATGCGTTATACGGGAGTCGTCTTGTGAGTGATAAGCAAGAGAACACCAAAAATATCTATGATATCGACAAGGGCGTGGCTCGAACCCAGGATCAGTCTCAGAGTACATCTGCGGACAGAGTCTTAGTCCCGAGCTCTCTGGAAATCAAATCAGGTAGCGTAGAGCGCTATGTGATTAGCAAGCAAATCGCCAAAATGAGAGAGCCCTCTCTTTTGTCAGTGGATGACCTGAATCAAAAGAGGATAATTCATCCAGAGTCCCCTGACCGCGCTATTATCGACAAGTTTAGAGAGCTTCGTACGCGTCTGTTGGAAATCAGTAAGGGAAATAACTTTACCTTGGCTGTTACAGGCGTAACTGAAGGATGTGGGGCTTCTTTTGCGGCTGTAAACTTAGCTGCCGCATTTGCGCTGGATAGCAGTAAGACGGCTTTGATTATAGATTGCAATTTGAGGGAGCCCTCGCTTCATAATATTCTCGATCTCATGCCTGACCTGGGCGTTACGGACTTTATCGAGGACCCCGATATGGATATAGCATCAGTTATATATCCAACGGGCATTAAAAGATTGCGCCTGATTCCAGCGGGTAGCAGGAGGGAATCTTCTGGGGAGTTTTTTACTTCTTTTCGTATGAGGCAGTTTCTGCACTCGCTAAGAAAGCGATATCCTGATCGCTTTATTATTCTGGACACACCTTCAATTGCAGTGTCGCCAGATGCGCGGATTATTTCCGAGCTGTGTGATTTGACATTGGTTGTCGTACCTCATGGAAGGGTTACAGAAAGTCAGATTGTATCCGCTGTGTCGTCGATTCCTTCGCAGAAATGCGCTGGAGTCCTAGTAAATGGCTAATTTTAGTTCAAAAAATCTGTCTTATTTCATGTAACCACCATAAGGATCTGTCCCTTCATGGATTACCTTATTCCATTTAAAAAAAAGCCGACGCTCTTCGCTCTGGTTGGCGTAAATCTATTGTGTGCGCCATTGGCCTTACGTGCAGATCCGCTGGAGGTTCGCCTCAGCGCTACGCATGAGTATTCAGATAATGTTACGAAGACGAAAGAAAAGAAAGATGACACCCTAACCAAAGTGGGCATCAACTTAGGCCAAACTCTTTCAAAAGGAGCGTATGCAAGCTCATTATCGGCGGACTTCGGTTTTGAGCACTATTGGGGAGACACCTTTGGCGATGAAGTCACCACAGAGGTTACTTATAGTGGAAAGTATAATTTCTCCCCCGCATTATCATGGTCTCTCAAGGACGAGCTTACCGAAGATGTACTAAATAGCAGTACGCCAACTACTCCGGATTCAAGGGTGCGTAAGAATGTCCTTACTACCGGTCCAAGTTATCGAGTCGCGATGACCTCCGAGGACGATCTGGTTTTAGGGGCGAATTACAAACAGATTGACTTTGAAAGCAATACTGCCGTTGACAGTAAAAGGCAATCGGCTACGGCTGATTATATGCACCGCTTTGCCAGTGCTTTGACATTTACTTGGAGTAACAGTGGTGAATGGGCAAAGTTAGATAATGAGACGGATCTTGAAACATTGGAGTCAGAGTTACGCTTTAGCAAGAAATATAATGACCTTACTACCAGTTTAGGGGTCGGTTTTACTAAGCTAAAAAGTGAGCGGGCTAACGTTACCAATGAGTCAGAGGATGTTACAGGCTCATTTAATGCAAATTACCAGGCTTCAGCGGCTTTAGGGCTTTTCTATTCTTACAAGCGTACATTGACTGACAGTGCTTCAGAAACGGTGTTTCAGCTTTTCGAACGACCTATTTCGTTTGGTTCCAGTGATAGCGTTCTCTTGCAAGAGCATGTTGCTGGAGCAAGTTACACTCCAAATGTCAGAGATACTTTTCAGTTAACAGGTGTTAGCAGCACTGAGGAAAACGAGGGTGCTAGTACTAAAGATAAAGAGCACTCTTTGTCTATTAGTTGGTCACATAACGTCAACTCCACTTGGAGTTGGTTTGCTTCATCAGAGTATACGAATAAAGAGGTTGGCGTCCGTAATGCGGACGAAGACTCGTACGATCATACGCTGAGGCTTAATCATAAATGGTTTAAGAACTTCAGCTCTCGTTACTACGCTGAGTATGAAGTTAAAGATTCTTCTGATGGAGCAAATGAGTACGATGCGCTGACCGTTGGAATCGGCGTGGACTACGTCCCCAATTTTTAATCATATAGGTGGTTGTCTTGCAGAACGCCTTAACTATAGATGTAGAGGATTATTTCCACGTTGCGGCGCTAGCGGAATCAATTAGCGTTGATGAGTGGTCGAATCGAGAGTGTCGCGTGGAAAAGAACACGCGAAATTTACTTGAGTTATTTGACAAGAAAGGTGTGAAAGGCACTTTTTTTGTTTTGGGGTGGGTGGCGGAAAGATATCCTCATATTGTCACTGATATTCATCAGGCGGGCCACGAAGTGGCCTCACACGGCTACAGCCACCAATTGGTTTACTCGCAGACTCCAGAAGTATTCAGGGAAGAAACCGCCAAATCCAAAGATATTCTGGAAAATATCATTCAGCAGCCAGTAGAGGGATATCGGGCGGCGAGTTATTCAATAACCGCCAAGTCCAAGTGGGCGCTGGATATTTTGTGTGACTTGGGGTTTAAGTGGGATTCAAGTATTTTTCCGGTAAGGCACGATCGGTATGGGATGCCAAATACGCCGGAAGATCCCTACATACTGCAAGCGCCAAATGGCAAGCAGATTGTTGAGTTTCCCTTAACTACTTGCCCGATTGGTAAATATAGACTGCCTATTGCTGGCGGCGGCTACTTCAGGTTGTTTCCTTATTGGCTTACGCGTTGGGGACTAGGGCGGGTAAATAGTTTGGGACGAAGTTTTATCTTTTACTTGCATCCATGGGAAATTGATCCGAAACAGCCGCGAGTCAAGGCCAGTATGTTGTCTACGTTTAGGCACTACAATAACCTGGATGTGTGCTTTTCCAGGTTGGAGGCGTTGCTGGATGACTTTTCTTTTACTACGGTTTCAGAAGTACTTAAGGCCCAGTCTATCGACTCAGTTCCAGTTGCGGTTTAACGCCTGTTATGAATGATACATATAACTTAGACAGCCTGAAGTCGAGAGAAGATCAACTTAAGGCGCGCAAAGGCGAGCTGTCGCGTTTAATTGGCGAAGCTAAGAAAAATGGCTCCGATGCGAATGAACTCATTGTTGAAATGGGGGCAATATCAGCCGAATTTAAAGAAGTAGCGGCTCATATCAAGACGCTTAAAAAAGCGCAACGCCAGCAGGGTGACTGGTCGAATGATGAAATGCTTACGGATGGCCAGCAAGATAAGGCTAAGCAGGCAGAGAAGCTACAACAGGTTATTGAAGAGGTTTCCTCTGCGCCACAGATCCTAAGTCTTGCAACAAAAGCATTTCGCGTCGTGGAAATAGACGCTGAACCGGGCTTGCGTGCATCTTGGGATGATTACGTTGACCAGCATCCGCAGTCTTCCCCGTATCACAAGATATGGGTGAAATCGTTCGTTGAGTCAGTGTACGGTCACCCATGCCGCTTTATTTGTGCGCTTGACGAGACAGACAGGATCGTCGGTGTTCTGCCGCTTACTCAATTGAACAGTCGTCTATTTGGAAATTTTATTGTCTCTGCACCGTATTTTAACTATGGCGGTATTCTCGCGGACAGCAGGCAAGTCGCTCAAATACTGCTCGCTGATGCTGTGCGCTGGCGTGACCAAGTTGGAGCAGGGCATATTGAATTACGGCATTTGACGCCATCCAGCCTGAGGTTGCCGCAACGAACAGAAAAGCTGACATTCTGGCTTGCGTTACCACAGCAGGAAGATGATTTGTGGTTGAGCTTTAAACCAAAGGTTCGAGCACAGATTAAGCGGCCGCAAAAGGAAGGCGCTGAAGTTACCATTGGTGGCGCCGAGTTACTAGACGACTTTTATGCGGTGTTCTCAAGGAATATGAGAGATCTTGGTACGCCGGTTTATGGCAGAAACTTTTTTTATGGTTTCCTTAGTTCATACGGAGAATCTGCTAGAGTTGTCATAGGCAGGTTAAACAAGACTGTAGTCGCATGCGCAATTGTTATTGGACATGGGCGACGCATGGAAATTCCCTGGGCTTCTACGCTTCAGGAGGCTAATAGCTCTGGAATTAATATGCTGATGTACTGGGAAATACTTAAGTTCAGTATTCATCAGAAGTATCAAATATTTGATTTTGGGCGCTGCACTGAAGGCAGTGGCACCTATAAGTTTAAACAGCAGTGGGGGGCGACTCCCGTCAGGTTGCATTGGGACTATTGCCTGGCGGAAGGTAGGGACGCGCCCAAATTGAACCCGGATAATCCAAAGTTCAAGTTGGTTATAGCAGTTTGGAAGAGGCTTCCTGTTTGGCTCACTAATATGGTGGGCCCTTTGCTGGTCAAGTACTTGCCATAGGCGGTTGAGAAACTTTTACCGCGTCGAACCTAAACTGCAGAGTAAAGTAATGAGTAGCACTCTTGGGAATAGAGGGCGGAGGCGAGAGTTGTTCGCTATCGCCAAGCAAGAAGAGTGGGGGTTGCCGGAGGCTCTAATTGCTGCAGCCCAGCGCTTTCCTGACTGTCATGCAGTCAAATCGGAAGATGGTCAATTCACTTATCTAGAGTTATTAAGTCAGTCTATATCCGTGGCTGAGCGGCTCAATATCTTGGGCGTAAAGCCTGGCGATAGGGTGGCTGTATGCGTTAACAGAGACCATCATCTTCCTGCTTTGCTCCTGGGTGTTGGAATGTCGGGCGCCGCTTATGTCCCTGTGGACCCAGCTTTTCCTGCCGAGAGAATTGCAATTATCCTTGAAGATGCGGATGTGTCAGCCGCGATTTATGAGCCTTCTACGCTTTCTTTGGTTGAAAGTACGCAAAACCTTCTTTTGCTTGATAGGTTTGAGTTGGATGCAGTGGGCGTTACGTTGCGTTCTTTCGATGCGCTCAGAGATGAGTATGTGCGCCTTTCCGAACGCAGGACCAATACGGCGGAGTTACTGGCTTATATCATTTTTACTTCAGGATCTACTGGAAGGCCTAAAGGCGTCCCAATTACGCATCGTGCGGCGATAAACTTTTTATATGGCGTTGATGAAAAGATAGGAACGCAAGAGGGTGACCGGTTTCTTGGTCTAACCACTATTTCTTTTGACATCTCCGTGCTAGAGCTGTTTCTACCAATAGTTTTGGGGGGGTGCGTATATGTTTGTAAAAAAGGGGATGCGCTTTCTCCAGATCGACTGGCTGCAATTATCGAAGATAATGGCATCAACGTCTTACAGGCCACGCCAGCTACTTGGCGGTTGATGCTGGAGCTAGGCTGGAAGCCGAATCAATATCAGAAAATCTTATGTGGAGGCGAAGCCTTTCCATCGGACTTGGCTGCCAAGCTGCTCTGTAGTGCTGGTGAAGTATGGAATATGTATGGGCCAACTGAAGCCACTGTTTGGGTAACTAGTCATAAGGTTGGCGCAGAAGATATTGAGGCTGGCTTCATTCCTTTAGGCGAGCCATACGCTAATATTGAACTCCGTGTGGTCAATGAGGCTTTGCAGTCGGTTGGCGCTGGCGGTTCTGGAGAGCTTTTAATCGGCGGAGAGTGCCTGTCGCCCGGTTACTTTAGGCGTCCTGAATTAAATTCTGATCGATTTATATCGCTGGTTGAAAATGGTCAAACCAAAACGTTCTATCGTACGGGAGACCTTGTCGAGCAGAGGCAAGATGGGAGTTTGCGTTATCTGGACCGTCTCGATAACCAAGTAAAGATACGCGGCTTTCGGATTGAGCTGGGAGAAGTTGAAGCAGTATTGCGGCAGGTTCCAGGCATCGCAGACGCAGCTGTTGTCGCTGTTTCTAATGCGGCGGGTGATAACGTTCTGGTAGGTTGTGTTCGGTTTGTCGGTGAGAAACTGGCCTTTCCTGCAATTGAGAATGATCTACGGAAAGTTCTGCCGTTTTATATGGCGCCAGGATTGTGGCGGGCCTATGAATGTTTTCCGCAGACACCAAATAAAAAGATAGATAAAAAGGCGCTAAAAAAAGATGTTGAAGCCAGTCTTGAGTCGACTGACGACACTGAGTCAGGCTTCGCTACAGATACGGAGCTGAGGCTTGCGAAAGTGTGGGGGGGGGTATTAGGTAGTGCGCCTAAAACCCCCTATGATCATTTTAATGAATTGGGAGGGCATTCCCTGGCCTCTGCTCGCCTCTCGGTAGAGATCCAAAAAGAGTTTGGCAAATTCGTAAGCATTAATCTTTTGATTGCCCATCCGCTCTTTATGGAGCAGTGTGACCTGATAACCTCTTTTTCCGAAGAAAGGAGTCTATCGGACGCACCTGCAAAAAATGATAGAAGCTTGACCGATGGGCAGAAGCGAATTTGGTTTATATGCCAGCTGGCGGGCTCCAGTAGTGTCTTCAACGAGTCTGAAGCTTTTATGCTGGAGGGGGGTTGTGAGCTTGACCTGTTAAAAGTGGCTATAGACGCTTTAATGAAAGCCACTCCAGCGATACGGCTACATTTAAACGCTGAAGATTTAAGCTGGGAGTTGCGAGAAGAGCCTGAAACGCCGCTGGAGGTTAGAGATCTGTATCTGGATTCCGGCTCCCTTGATAGCTATCTCCATCAGGAAGCGAAAAGAGAGTTTGATTTTGGCGAGGAGTTGTTAGTCCGCTTCGTAGCCTATGAAGCGGATGGAAAGTTGATCGCCCTGCAAATGATTACTCATCATATTTTGCTGGATGGTATCTCTCAATTGTTGGTATGGAACCGTTTATTCGATTTGTACGAGCAATTGATGGAAGGTGCGGATTTGAGAGCGCAGACTTCGCTAGGTTGGGACAGTGTCAATTTAGTGAGAGAAAGCGATGGCTTGCGAGAATGTGCGGATTTCTGGGGTCAAAATCTAAAAGGGCCGTTGCCTGCCTTAAATCTTCCAACGGACTATCCGCGCCCAGACTACTTTGATTTTAAAGGGCGACAATACTCAGCTTTTCTTGGCGAAGATATCACTGGACGTTTGCTCAGCGTTGCTCACTTAGTCCGTACCAGACCATTTGTCATATTGGTTTGCGCTTATGCGGCATGGTTGAGAAGAGTATCAGATAGCGAAGACCTAGTATTGGGCACTGCTACAAGCGGTAGAGACTCCAAAGAGGGCCTTCAAGACTCTATAGGTATGTTCTTTAATACGATACCGCTTAGGTTGAATAGAGAGGAAAAGAACCTTTTTGAGCAAATTAAGTATGTAGAGCAAACTTTAAACCAAGCGCTTCTGCATGGAGGGTTGTCATTCGATAAAATAGTGTCCGCGGCGCACGCTGACCGGGATCCATCCAGGCCGACCTTAGCGCAGGCCTATATTACCTTTAATGATTTTTCTAGGCGAAAAAAAACAGTAAAAAGCATTGGAAAGCTACGGCCGATTCATGTCGATGCCGGCTACACACAAGGAGAGATATTTCTATTTGTGGACTTCGATGGAAGTGACCTTACGTTCAGGTTCCAAACCAGCTCAGCGCTTTTCACTGAGCAAACCTCAAGAGCCATGATGTCTGACTTCACTCGTACTCTTACTAACCTGATAGAGAGTCTGGAAGTGGGTAAGTCTAAACTGGAGTTAGAAGGACAGGCTGGGTATTGGATTAATAAGGCTTCTCCGAAAGAAGGTTATGACCCAGATAAGATGGCGACTGACCTTATGGTGAACGAAGCTCTATTGGAAAAGGTCATTGGTGTATGGAAAGATGTTTTAGGACTAAGCAGTCTTGATGTGGACGCTAACTTTTTTGAAGTTGGCGGCCACTCTATAAAAGCCTTGCAGATTTTTGACCAGTTACACCGACAGTGTGGAATAAACGCACCGCTAGCACTGCTATTTAAAGCGCCAACGCCAAGATCTTTAGCAAAAGAATTGGGATGTATTTTGGCGGCCAATGATAATGTTCAAGAGACTGATGAAGACACATCTTCACAAGAAGGGGGCGACTCTCACTGGCGTAATATTGTTTCGCTGTCGCCAGGGGGAGCGAAAACGCCACTTATATGCGTTCACCCTATTGGTGGAAATGTGCTGGCCTACAAAGCTTTGATTGATTTTGAGGGGTTGAACCGGCCTGTATATGGAATCCAGTCCACGGGATTGGATGGCGTGAGTAAACCCTTCGAATCCATTCTGGAGATGGCTGCGCATTATGCGGTCCAGGTCGAGCGAACGCTTGCTAAAAAGCACGTTTGTCTCTTAGGAGGCTCTATGGGGGGAACTATCGCCATAGAGTTGGCCAATGAACTTTTGGCTAAAGGTTTTAAAGTTGATTGGGTAATCTTACTTGATACGATAGGTCCCTTTGCAAAAAGTGAACGTGAAAGTGCGGAGATAGATAGACGAGGCATTTGGGAAAAAGTGGTGCAAAGCTTTTCTGCTCGCTCCAAGTATTATCTTCAGGTGGCTAGAGTGAGTTTTTATCGCTCCTTTGGTCTTCGTTTACCCCAAACATTGAGAGTTTTCGAAGTCCGTAGGGCTAATAGAATTGCAATGGAGAGGCATCGTGAGCGGACCTATGGCGGCAGCGTTATATTGTTGCGTTTGCCAATAGAAAAAGCGGGGGCCTACAGTTTTCCATGGTTGGGTTGGGAGAAGCATCTGACGGGTAGAGTTGAAGTGGAGACGGTCGATGCGGAGCACGCGCAGTTTCTAGAGTCTGATGAAGCAAAACGGGTGCTTGCCGGTTTTCTTCGTGAACAAGAGTAGAGTGTCGAGAGGGGTGGTTATAACTAGTTTATGAAGAAGGTATTGCATTTAATCGACACCACTGGTCCTGGCGGTGCAGAGACTGTTTTTATCCAATTATTAAGGAACTTGTCCAAAGACAAATATCAACACCACGTTATTCTGCGTGGAGAGGGATGGGTTGCGGATCAAGTTCGTGAGTCTGGCCTGGAACCTGTATTCATTGACTCTAAGGGGAGCTTTAATCTTGGCTATGCTTGGGCGCTGGTGCAATTTGTCCGATCAAAGAAGATAGATGTGATTCATGCTCACTTAATGGGCTCCAATGTATATGGCGCTCTTGTCGCCATGCTAACGCGCAAGCCGATGATAGCCACATTTCATGGTGGTGTGGACGTAGCAAGACAGGAAAGATTGCTACGCATCAAGTTTAAGCTAATAAGTCTTGGAGCGGACTCAATCGTTTGTGTATCTAGAAAGCTGGAAGAGGAGTTAAAGCAAAGAGGGGAGCTTGAGAGTTGTAAGTTAAAGCTTATCTACAATGGCGTTGACCCTGGGCTCTTTTCGAGGCGAAGTGGGACATTAAAGAGTGAGCTTGGTTTATCTGACGACGCCATTGTTGTGCTTTCTGTGGGTAATATACGCCCTGCAAAAGGCTATGAATATCTGGTGGACGCAGCGGCCAAAATGAAGACTGCCCAAGAGTACCACTTTGTTGTTGTAGGGGATCAGAAAAAGAGCCTCTATGCGGAATTATTGAAACGAGTTGAAACTCATGGTGGATTGCCTAATCTACACTTTCTTGGCTTTCGTTCAGATGTAAAGGAAATATTGGGGCAAGCGGATGTCTTTCTTTTAACCTCCATTAGTGAGGGGTTTTCTATCGCAACGGTCGAAGCCATGATGGCGGGTGTGACGGTGGTGGCGACGCGTAGTGGAGGGCCGGAAGAGATCGTCGAAGACGAGATTACGGGCCAGTTGATTCCCGTTGGGGATCCAGAAGCTGTTAAAACGGCCTTATTCAAACTTAGGGATAGAGCGTATGCTGAGAGGTTGCGCCAGGCGGCGCTAGACTCAGCAAGAGAGAGGTTTTCACTGGTAAACATGGTGCAAGCCTACGAAGGCCTATACGACAATCTCACTGTATAGTCCCCTAGCTTAAAGGGGGGGGCATGCTCAGTCCTCTGTAAGATTCACTGGTGCGTTCTGAGTGTTTCGACGAGGCTCTAGCTGCGTAAATCGCGCAGGTATTTTTTTAGTTCGAATATAAATGGCTTGAAGTCGGATAGTCTGTTGACTTCATGCTTGGTTTTGCCATTTGGAAGAAAGAAGCGAAGTAATTCAACCAACTTTCGCCCTGCTGAATATTGATGAGCCGGGGACTTCAATACTAGGTACAAGCGATCTAGGTCGCCCAGTAACCAGCGCATTTTTTGTCCGACCACGAATGAGTTGACAGGAGTTGTTTCGCCGTTAACAAAGGATGTTAGAAGTAGATAAGGAAAATCTACGCCTGAGTCGATAGCGAGTTGGAGTGAGCCCCAGAATCGAGGGTTGATTTCCATCAGGTACGGTGTGCCGTCATCTGCTACCTTGAATTCCACCATAGCTACTCCGTTCCAATTTGCGTGGTGGAGTAGAGTGTCAGAAATTTGCTTCATGCGAGTGTCGACCTCTTTTGATTCGCACAGCACGCTGACGCCTCCCGATGGCGGTTTTTCTCTGAGTCTGCGGTGGGAAAAGTGGCAAACAGGACTCCCTTGGGAATAAAGGGCGAATAAACCCTGTCCCTCTCCTTTGATATATGACTGAATCATGAAGGGATAGTCACGGAAATAGCGCCTTTTAAGAGCCTCCTCAGCCTCTGCCCGGGAGTGAGCGATGATCACGGTAGTGCTGATGATTTCTCGGTCTGTAAGAATGCGCGATTTAAAAGGCTTTAATACGATAGGGTATTCAGTAATGTCGGATAACGCCTTCTGCGCCTGCTCTATACTTTCAATATACTGAGTATGTGGAGTTGGCAGTCCCAGAGACTGGGCGAGTTGAAACAGGCGATTTTTGTTAGCCAAATGCTCTATCGACTCTGCTTTGGAAAATGGCAGAATTAAGCCTTTTGGCAGCTTATCCCTGTTCTCCAGGATGACATAGGTTGAGGCTTCCGTAACGGGCAGAAGGAAGTTGATCTGCTTCTCGGATACTATTTTCAATATATCGTCAAAGAAGTTGGATGGCTTGGTGTAAGGGGATGCGTATACCCCCTTGTCAAGAGAGAAACGGGAAGCTCCCGCCAGCGTTTCGAGGCTTTCGTCTGCGGTCATGACCCAAATGCCTTGAGCGCCCAAAGAGCGAGTAGCGGCGAGAGCTGAGCGTTGATTGGCGTCTAGTACTAGGGCGCGAATGTTGGTCATTGTGAATCAGTCACTTAGAAATTGAGTAGGGTTTCGTTGCTGAAATGCCAGTGATAGTAATTGTGTATGTGTTGAACTGTCAAAAGTTGTCCACTGCGGTTTGAATAGCTTCGCGCAGTCTCTATAATCGCGCTCCTAGAGCTAAATGCGCCAAGCGTTAGAATAAGGTGATTCATTTGGGTAAGCTAAAAAAAATATTGAAGTTTATGACTGAATATCTTTGTATGGTGGTGGGATTATATAAAAGATACTCAATTCTTCCCTTAGGATTTTCTCCAAAACGAGTAATTTTTATCTGTAAAGGGAATGTATGCCGTAGCGTATATGCAGAAGCTTATTTGAAAAACGTCTTATCAAAAGATGACTCTTCTGGCAAGGTTGAAATTATAAGCTGTGGTCTAGCTACTGACGGAAACACTCCTGCCAATCCGACCGCTAAAGATGTGGCTGCCGGCAGAAGGCTGGATCTTCAAGGCCACAAAAGCACCCGGATACAAGATGTGGCGCTGAGAGAAAGTGATTTACTGGTGGTGATGGAGCCTTACATGGTGAAAGCTCTACAGCCCTACCAAAAAAACGGAAGTGGAACTCACATTCTGATTCTAGGGATGCTAGGGGAAAATAAAACTCCCAACATTCCAGATCCATACGGTAAGGAAGTGGCTGTTTTTAACGAGGTCTTCGACACTATTGAGTTGAAGCTCGATATCCTGCAGAAAAGCCTGTAATGAATTTCCCTCAACTTGAAAGCCCGGGTGGCGCTTTCCCTAAAAAGAAAGCAGAGACTTCCATAGACTCGGATATGGAAAGGCTTTACTCAATGGATTTGAAGTACTATTACCACACTATTCGTGCGGAAGGGATTGCCTTTATTGGTATTTGCGGATATCTATTTTTTGAGTATGTCCGCCCTCAGTCTATATATAACTGGTTAGATGTCCTTCCTTGGGTTCCTGTGTGTCTCCTAACTGCTATCATGGGGATTCTTTTTTTTGAGAAAAAGAAAATAAAAACGGCGCACCCTCTAAATAAATTGATGGTTGCATATTTTCTTGTTGTATTGTTGTCATCGGCTTTTTCTCAATACTCTTCTGTTTCTTTTGATAACTTATGGAAGTTTAGTGATTGGTTTATTATATATTTTCTTATTGTTAAAATAGTCAATACGCCAAAAAGATTTTTTATATTCTTTCTGTCGTTTCTTATATACTCACTGAAAATGTCGCAACACGGTTTTATAAGTTGGGCTTCCAGAGGGTTTGGCTTTGCAAGTTGGGGAGTTACTGGCGCTCCTGGCTGGTTCCATAATAGCGGTGAAGTAGGTATACAGATGGCAATCTACGTCCCACTTGCCGTTGCATTTGTTATGGCGTTGAAGAGCTATTGGAATAAAATCTGGAAGTACATATTCTTTTTTATGCCCTTTAGTGGAACTGGGACCATTATTGCCTCATCTTCCCGTGGTGCATTGGTTGGTTTAGCCGCTAGCGGGCTAATGGCTTTAAGTAAAACAAAGTATCTCATTCGGACACTGCTGGCAGTTACGATTATAGGTAGTATTATCTGGTATTTCGTTCCTGATGAGTCAAAGGCAAGGTTTCAGTCTTCTGGCGAAGACAAAACTTCTTTGCACCGAATGGAGCGCTGGCAGCACGGTTGGGAGACATTGAATAACTATCCCCTTTTGGGAGTTGGTCATGATGCATGGACAACTTTCTACCCAAGAAACTTTACCCCTGAAGAAAAGGGAAGCAAGCTAGTCCATAATATATTTGTTCAATGCGGAAGCGAGCTAGGATACTCAGGCCTTTTCGTCTTGTTTTTACTGCTTTTTGTTTCCTTTAAAACAAATAGGACTGTCAGGAAGCAAGCAGAGAAGTACGATGATAAATTTTATTACTATCTAAGCTATGGTATGGATTTAGGTTTGATCGGTTTGCTGATAAGCGCCTCGTTTGTGACGGTCCTTTACTATCCTTTTCTTTGGATTCATTTTGCCCTCACGACAACAATGCATAACTCATGGAATGTTAAGGTGAAATTAAAACAATGAGCACAACTGATGTTAACCATTCTCGCGCTTCAGGAGGAAAAAATATCCTTTTAGTTGACCAGGGAGTATCATTTGGCGGTGCTTTAGTAGTCTTGGTTTCCATCGCGAAGAATTTAAAAGCGGGGTATAACCCAACAATTGTGTCGGCAATTGAGGGGGATGTATCTAAATGGATTGATATTGGTGGTGATTTTGATGTTTTGTCACTCCGGCCCGCATATACTTATGTGGACAGGTTTAACGCGTATGAAAAAATACGCCGAGTCAGGTGGGGAGTTGTTAGAAAGTTAATAGTATATTTCCTCTCTCTTTATGAGTTGGTTGTGAATCTAAGATATGTCTTGGATCTGTGTAAGATAATAAAAAAGAGAAAAATAGATGTTGTACATGTTAATAATAGCATTTATGTCTTGATGGCGGCTGCAATCACCGGCACCCCGTGTGTTTGGCATATTCATGGAGTGGTTGAAGAAAGAAGATCATTTTTGCACAGGATTTTTGAGTCAAGCGTCGCATGCTATTTGGCCATTTCTAATTATGTTAGCGATTCGGCGGCTAAGCATGGATACCCTAAAAGTAAACTGGTTACTGTTTGGAATCCGGTTAGTGACCAGTTTGTTAGGGACGAGGGAAAACATGATAAAGAAAAAAACTCGGGTCTACGCGACCAGTATGGCTTAGTTAGCAATTCTTTTTTAATAGCTGTATTCGGCCGAATTATAGCGTGGAAAGGGCAGCTGGAAGCGGTTAAAGCGTTTGCTGAGGCTGAGCTGGGTAAAGATGTATACTTAGTCTTGGTGGGAGGCTCAACAGAGGGCTTTGGTAATGTCTATATTGAAGAAATAAAGAAACAGGCGGAGTTGCTTGGTGTTGAGAAAAATATAATTTGGGCCGGATTTATTCGTGATGTGCATGAGGTATACAGGGATGTAGACTTGGTTCTTCACTCGTCAATAGAGCCGGAGCCTTTTGGACTTGTAGTTACAGAGGCGATGGCGTCTGACGTACCTATTATTGCTTCTAAATTAGGGGCTCCAAAGGAATTGATCAACAATGGTGTCACAGGGCTCTTGGTTGATCCTAGAAACCCAAAAGAGTTTTCTATGGCGATTAAGAAGGTGGTGATGGATGCTGCATTCAGGGAGCTTGTAACCCAGAACGCAAAGGCGAGCGTCAAAGAACACTTTCTTCCAACACAATACGCTGATCGTATATGCGAAATATATGAGTCAACTATTTCACCTGAGAAATAAGTAACAGATGTCATCTTCTAAAGTTAAGAAGTTGTTTAGCGACTCCTTGATATATGGTGTTGCAATAATTGCTCGCTCTTTATCTAGCATTATCTTACTGCCACTATATACAAGATATTTATCCACAGAAGGGTATGGAGTTATAGAACTTCTATCGATGATGGTGGATTTTACGGCTATATTTTTCGGCGCAAGGGTTGGGCAGTCGTTTCTTAGGTACTATGGGCTTGCTAATAACGAAAAAGAGAAAAGTGAAGTATTTTCAACTTCTTTTTCGCTGTTGAGCTTTACACATTTGGTTGGCGCCCTTTTGCTTATATTGTTTTCTTCTTCAATTGGAATGTTGCTATTTGGTGGGCAGGAGTATAAAGCAGTTTTAATTGTCTTCTCTTTGAATTTGCTTTTTGGAGGTATGTCTGAAATACCTCTTGCTTGGTTGCGCGCCAACGGTAAGGCAGCGAGCGTCTTATTCTTTTCCTTGACTAAACTAGTATTGCAAATCTCTCTTTGTGTTGGGTTTCTGGTATATCTCGAATGGGGCGTCATGGGGGCTGCGCTAGCTTCCGTTTTGGCGCAAGGAACTATTGCGATTCTTCTAATGATATATTGCGTTAAGAGTAACAAAATTATCCTATCGAAGGAGATCGCAAAGAAGCTGGTAGGGTTCAGTTGGCCAATTATACTCGCTGCAGTCAGTATGTTTTTTATTACATATGGCGATAGGTTCTTCATAAGAACCTATTTAACTTTATCCGATGTTGGTATATATGCGTTAGCCTACAAATTTGGCTTCATTTTGTATGCAATTGGTTGGCAGCCGTTTCAGTCGATGTGGGAGGCGGAGCGGTATCGAATATATAGAGAAGAAAGCCAACATTATTTATTTCCTGCAATATTTAGCTTTATGTCGGTACTTTTGGTGTTTATGGCTTTTGGTTTGTCTGTATGGATAGGTTACTTTCTGCAAATTATGTCTGATAAGGAGTTCTGGCCTGCTGCTGAGTATGTGCCTATTATCATTCTAGGCTATGTTTTTCTGTCTTGGACCGGATATTGTAACTTGGGAATATTTACTTCAGGCAATACCAAGGTGTTTGGCGTTAGTTCTATGTTTACTGCATTATTTTGCTTAGTGGCCTATTGGTTTTCGATTCCACAGTATGGCTTGATGGGGGCAGCTGTAGTTACAGCTCTTGCTTTTTTTGTTCGCTTCTTTGTTATACATAGGTTGGCGAAAGCGAGATTTGATATGAAACTAAATTGGTACCCTGCAATAAGCTCATTGTGTTTGGCTTCTGCTCTTTTTGGAGTTAATGAGGCTGGAGTGATTAAAATTGATAATTTATTTTTATCCAACATGATCATTTGCCTTTTCTTTTTGGTAATGCTTTTTGTTCTGAAAATTGTGAAAGTCTCGGATTTAAAAACTGTATATTCAACTTTGGCGAAGAAAGCGGGCGCGTAAGTTATGGTTAAAGCAAATTTGTTCCTAATTGGCGCTATGAAATCGGGATCTACTACCCTGCACGACTATTTGGCGCAACACCCTCAAATATTTATGTCAGAGGAAAAGGAGCCAGGTTTTTTTGTGCCTGAGCTTTGGGGACAGCGTGATGATGGCGAATATCCTGCATTATTCGCGGAGGCGCGAGAAGAAAAGTATATCGGAGAGTCGAGTACGCATTATACAAAGCTTCCCAGATTTAAAGGAGTTGTAGAAAGAATAAAAGAATATAATCCTGATTCCAAGTTTATATACATAATGCGAAATCCTATTGAGAGAACCATTAGCCACTACTTTCACTCGATAAGAAACTTAAAAGGGGCTGGTGAGACTAGAGATATTTTTTCGGCGATTAAGGAAGATCCAAACTATATAGCTTATTCGGATTATGCATATCAACTGGAGCCGTATTATGCTGCCTTTGGTAAAGGTAATATCTATACGGTTGTTTTTGAAGAGTTTAAGGAAGACGTTCATGCCGGATTAAGGGATCTATACCAATGGCTTGACGTCGATATGATGGCTCCAAAGGAAAACCTGGTTTCTAATAAGGCCCCGGAAGTTTATGTGAGGGCTAAAGGCAAAGGGTATCTAAACAGATTAAGGCATAGCGAAATGTGGGATAAGGTATCTCCCTTGATACCTAAGGCTCTTAAAAAGTTTGGGAATCAACTGTCGGAAGAAATTAGCGCTGAAAAGCTATCAGATCAGGAGCGTGCTGACGTTTATAGAGAACTGACACCTATCTTTAAAGAGAGGCTTTTGAAGCTGAAGGAAATTACTGGTCGGGATTATTCTACTTGGTCATTATGATATGTTTTGCACTAACACAAATAGGTTGCTCTGTGTTAGTGCATTCATTGCTATTTTCTTTTAAGAAGCCTGATAAGTTTAATTAGTATAGGATTTTTACTGTTGACAAGCCAAAAATACAAAGAGTTAATTAGCAGGAATGGTATGGCTAGTGCGTAACTAGCTATAGTTGCTCTTTTTCTTGGGGCGTTTTTGATAATATCTTTTATGATGTCAGCATTCTTCAAAGCTTCACTATTTAGGCTGGACAACGAGGATTTGAGCTTCTCAGAGTTCAGAGTAGGAAGCTTTGAAATAGTTGTTTCGACTTTTTCTAATGAATCTAAGGCGCTTATTGGTATTACTTGGTCGCCCACGCCTAACTCAGTCATTACTCTCGCTATCTTATCGGCATAATTTACGGCTATAAATTGAGTGCCAGCAAGTCCTGATAGAATTAGCGCATGTAGTCTCATCGAAATTATATAATTAAGCTGAGCAAGCTTCTCAATAATCTCCTCAGGGTGTTCTAATGGTGCGTTCATCACAACCCTTTCTTTGTTGGGAAGAAGCTCGTATAGTTTATCCATGATAGCTTGGTCTGAATAAGGAAGCCCAAACTTAAACTCGTCATCAATTTCCAATTTACTACCGCTTGCGTCTGTGGCGTAGGGAATGAAGGGAAACAAGTGTATATCGCAATTCAATTCCTCAGATTGCTTGGTTATGTATTGTGCGAGTACTTCTAATCTTTCACGCGTCAGGGCTCTATCGTCTCTCTGTGTTGAGCGCAAGCAAACTCCAATACCTGACTTTGTCGGCTCGATAGGACGATCTTTGTATAGCGCAAATACAACGTCAGCCGTCACGTTAATTTTTTCAGATGGTGTATTGAACGACTTTATAACTTCGTAGGCGGAGTTATCTCTAACCAGTATTTTGTCTGCGAGTTTTAAAGTATGGCGAGTGTAGTTCTCTGTTAAAAAAGACATGCCATGTCGGTCAGCTCCGACACCTAAGAACACTATGGGGATTCTAAATATCTTTGCTAATGGAAGTAGCATTAAATACTCCAACGCACCGCAGATTAGCTCCCCACCACCAATAACAACAAGATCTGCATTCTTGTACTCTTGAAGTAAGTTGATCCACTTTGAAGGGGAGTGAACTGTATACAGGTGCATGTAGTTCGTAACAAACTTTTCTCTACTTCTGTTGTCAGAGCAAAGAGTGGTGTAACTCAGGCTTTGGTCTGGATTTGCTCGCTGTAATATTTTTTGTATGGCGATAACGATCGCATCATCGCCAACATTTTCTCTTGAGGCATGAGCATGAAGTACGTGAAAATTCTTCTTTTCCATATTTTTTCTCATGGGTGCTAAAATTTAACAGGGCTGGCTAGGTTCATTAATTAATTCTTTCTAGTATTGAAAGTGGTTGAATGAATATGTGAGCAATTTCTTCAGACATTGTACGAGTTATGTGATTCCCGTCTCTATAAATGGGTTTTTCGTCTTTTGCTATAGCACAGTTTGTCTCACTGCAAAAAACTGATTGTACGGATATAAGTCTGGCTAGATTGCTGTCTTCTGCTTCTTTGAATATCTCTCTTACCAGCTTTTGGCGCTCATTATATTCATTGACATTGGGTTCTATGTTTACGTTTTGATTAAGTAGTTTTGAGCGAGCCATATGTTCGGGGACGTCAAATCCAACTTCTGGCACCTGTTCCACAACGTAAACGGTTAATCCAAGTTCCTTTAGTTGACTTAGAGTCTTTAAAAATGATTCTTTGAAAATGACTTTATTGAGTTCAAGGGATGTTTGGATTGTGTCAGAAGTCCGAAGGTATACAGGTGAGCCATGCTCATGTTCGTAACGAAGACCGTTTGCGTATAAGCTCCAACGCGAAGCAAGTATGACTGTCTTAAGATGAGGCATCTCGCTGATATAATTGAAAATTGCGTCGTTGATTTGGGGGCATTCAGAAAACCCTTCGGCTGCTTGATAGGCGTCAAGCAGGGGAATGCATCCGCCTCTGCCAACAAACTCTCCTTTGAGAGACAGTTTGGTTAAAGCTTTATCTAGCGCGGGCATTAAAGCTTCTCCGTGAGAGTCTCCCCACATTAAGACTGATGTCTGCTTATTGTTGTCGCCCCCTAGACTGCATTGATGAGAGTATGGGCCAAAGGCTTTTTCATCTTTGAGGCACTCCGATAAGTTTGGCTTATCATTGGCGGCTTCGGCTATGAATGAAATATTCTCATTAATACGGAACGGAAGTCCTTGGGAGGCTATGGTAATAAATGAAATGGCGCTAAACAGACATAGAGTCATGACGCTTGAGATTAGAATGTTTTTTCGATTTCCAAGAATTGTCTTCTTTCTAAATGGAGTTTCGATATATTTCCAGTTTAGGTATGAAAGTGCAAATGTTGTTATAAAATATATGCCAAAATGAAAATGGGTGATTGGGGTCATTACGTAAAGTTTTAGAAAGACTATAACTGGCCAATGAAATAGATATAGGGAATACGAGAGCTTTCCAATGAAGTTAATCGGGGATAATGACAGTAAGTTAGACACGTAGACATCTTTGTATTGCCCTGCATAAATAATCAAAGCGGTGCCGATGCAGGGGGCCAGTGCGGCGTAACCGGGGAACGGCGTTGCCGGAGTATAAGCGAAAATGCTGAAGGCTATTAAGCTAAATCCCGTCAGTGATAGCGCATTTGCGATAAGCCGAGAAAAATTTGCTCTGGGAATAAACACTAGGATAGCTCCTATCATTAATTCCCAAATGCGTATGGGGGTGAAGAAAAAGGATGACTCTGGGTGACTCTTTGTTAGATATACGCTAAGTACAAGAGAGCATAGGGAAATTGCTGCTAGTAGAGTAAGTATTTTTCTTCGACCGAGGCTGCATATGGCCATTAAAAAAGGGGGAAAGAAAATATAGAATTGTTCCTCTACAGCAAGAGACCAAGTGTGCAGCAATGCGTTGGTTTCTGCGGGAGCTGCAAAGTAGCCTATTTCAGTCATTAGATAGAGGTTTGAAGAAAAAAGCGTAGCTGATAAGGCGTTTTTACCCAAGTTCTCATATTCATTGGGTAATAAAATCAGGTATCCTGCCAACAAGGTTAAAGCAATAACTGTAAATAACGCTGGAAAGATTCGTCTAACTCTGCGCTCATAAAAAGTAAGTATGGAAAACTCCCCTTTCTCCATTTCGGCATAGATTATGCTTGTTATGAGGAAGCCTGAAATGACAAAAAATATATCTACACCAACGTACCCGCCAGAAAATCCTTGTACTGAACTGTGGAATAGAATTACGGGAACAACGGCAAGCGCCCGAAGGCCATCAATGTCTGGTCTATAGCGAAGCACAGTAACCTCTGGAAAGGGGTGAGAAGGTTGAAGGTGAAAAATGGCGCTATTTTACACCGTTATCTACGATTTTTTAACTGTTGTGCTATGGTTCAGCTATCTTACTTGTGTGTAGTGAGCTGCTATGTGGAGAGACTAATTTTACCGTGGTAGGTCTTAAGGACTAGGTCTTTGTAATTCTAAAAACTAGAATTCCAAGTGTTACAGTGATTTAAAATAGGTGCTTTATCATTCGGATAGAGAGCTGTGAATATTTAATGTAGGAATAATATGGGGAACAGGTTGTCTTCAGAAAAACCAAGATTGCTATGGCTGTCTCATTTCATACCGTATCCACCGAAAGGCGGAGCGTTACAGCGAAGCTTTAATTTGTTGAAGGAAGCAAGTCGATATTTTGATATTGACTTATTTTCACTGGTTCAAAAGTTTCCGGTCGAAGAGAACTTTGGAAGCCTCGAAAAGGGGCTTGAAATCTGCAGGAAAGAGCTTTCAAAGTATACTAGTTCAATTGAGTTCTTTCCTATCAACGCAGAGAAAAAAGGCCCAAATAAAGCGTTAACTGCGATAAAGGCTGGCTTATCTTTATCGCCTTATATTGAGTATTGGCTGAGCTCCGACGAGCTATCAACTAGGTTGCTGGAAGTTGGCTCCGGCGGGAAGTATGCATTGGTTCACTGTGATACTGTCGGAATTGCACGCTATGCAAGTAAGTTAGTTTCCGCTAAAAAGATTTTAAATCACCATAATATCGAGTCTCATATGCAATATCGCAGAGCGAAAGGAGAAAGTAATATAGCCAAGAAGCTATATTTTCTTCTTGACGCGATGAAGATTTCATATTTGGAAAAGCGATATTGCCATGAGTTTGATCTAAATATCGTTTGCTCAGATTTGGATGGAGAAAGGCTCTCTAAGAGGTTGCACGTCAATACGCATGTGGTTCCTAACGGCGTGGATACAGAATACTTCGTGTCGTCAGATGGAGAAAGTGAGGTCAAGGATTCTCTTATTTTTGCGGGAGGAATGACTTGGTATCCTAATTATCAGGCCATGGAGTTCTTTATTAAGGAAGTTTGGCCCATATTAAAGGTTAAAAGGCCTACTGCAAGTATCACCATTGTTGGTAGGGGAGGGGAGAAACTGCGTCCAGTAGTTGGCGCCGACTCGACAATTAGCTTAACCGGCTTTGTCGATGATGTAAGGCCGTATATAGAGAGGGCAAGCGTCTACATATGCCCGATCTTTGTTGGTGGTGGCACAAAATTGAAGGTTCTTGATGCGTTATCTATGAGTAAAGCCATGGTGGCCCACCCTATCGCCTGCGAAGGGATTGAGGTCGAGCAGGGTAAGAATGTTGAACTCGCGCAAACTCCAGAAGCCATGGCTGATAAGATATTGTATTTGCTCGACAATCCTGAGGTTAGAGGGAGACTTGGCAGAGCAGGCAGAGAGCTTATCGAAAATTGCTATTCTTTCAGGGCGGTGGGTGATGATATGGCTGAAAGATACATAGGTTTACTGGGTGAGAGAGGGTAGTTTTGGTGGATAGAATTTATCAGATTATGCCCCCGTTTTTGCAGAACCTGGCGTTAAGTTTGTATGGGGTTCGACTAAGAGCAAATAGGTATGGAGGAGCCTACTCTGGTTACAAGAAAGAGTTAGACGGCTATATGGACGGTATGGGAGATGCGGATAGGGTTAAGGAGTTTCAGTGTTCCAGCATAAGGCAGATAATGGGTTATGCTAGGAAGAATGTTCCTTACTATGCTGAGCAATACAGAGAACTCCCAAGTGAGAGTAAAATATCGCTTGAGAGTTTTTCATCAATAGTTCCAGTTCTCGACAAAGCGACACTAAAGAGTAGGAGTTCTGAATTTGTCTCTCGAGCGAGAAATGAAAGAGTTGTAGTTATAAATACAAGCGGCTCGACAGGATCTCCTTTGAGCATTGCATGTACGAAATCCTCGCTGCAGAAAAATTATGCACATTTTGAGTACTTCTTAAACTCAAATGGCATAACCAGCTTTGATCGTAGCGCAACTTTTGCTGGACGAAAAATCTTAAACCCCAACTCTGGAGCGCCTTTCTGCCGTAAAAATTTTGCGATGAATACTTTGCTGTGTTCATCTTACCATTTGAGCGAAAAAAATATTGTCAGCTATATAAACGAGTTAAATGCTTGGGCTCCACTATATATTGACTCGTACCCCTCCGCCGTCTATGACCTGGTTTGCTTGGCCAAAGCAAATGGATTAGCTTTTGGCAAGAGTCCCAAATGTATAGTGACGTCTAGTGAAACATTGTTCTCGTATCAGAGGCGGGAAATTGAAGATTTTTTTGGCTGCAAGGTGTATGACCAATACGGCCAAGCAGAAATGGCCGGAACATTAGCACAATACAACTCTGAGTCTCTATATACGGCCAATCCCTTTTATGGCCTGGTGGAAGTTCTTGATGATGAGGGGGAGCAGGTTAAGCCTGGCGAGTCAGGAGCATTAGTGCTTACGGGTTTTATAAATTCCTACATGCCTTTGATAAGATACAAGATAGGCGACAATGTAACAGTAGCAAATTCTGAAGGTGCGTTTATAGGAAATCACGCTTTAAAGATCAGTGAGATAATTGGTAGAGAGGATGATGTTGTCGTAACTCCCGAGGGTAAAAAGGTCGGTAGGCTGGACCCTGCATTTAAAGGTGTGGTCGGTATTGGTGGGTGCCAGATTGTACAGCACGCCCTTGATAGAATTGAGCTTAGGGTTGTGCCTCAAGGGGAAGCTACGGATAACGGCGTTGCTGAGTTAATTCGGAATCTGAAAGAACGATTAGGGGAGTCTATTGCATTTCAGGTAACAAAAGTCCAAGAGCTGGAAAAAACGAAAAGTGGCAAGGTAAAGGGAGTAATATCAAAGCTTTGACTCGTTAATCGTGTGCATCTGATTAGGTCTGCGGCGTACCTGCCGGTTAAGGCCGCTTTCATAGTTAATTAGGATGGCGGCCATGTTTGAAAAATGGTCTTTAAGGCTTGCAAGTTTTACTTGCCTGGCGACTCTTCCTGTCGGACAAGTACTTGGGCGGGGTTACCGGCGGCGATGCAGCCGGCGGGAATGTCGTTTCTAACAACGCTTCCTGCACCAATCACGCTGCCGTTGCCAATGGTGACGCCTGGCAAAATGATAGTGTTTGCGCCAACCCATACATGATTGCCGATCACAATTGGTTTAGGTGTTCCTTTGGAATCAAGGCGCTCGTGGGGGGCGGTTAAGCAAATGTTATGTCCGCTGCAGTCCATAATTTGGCAGTTTGCTGCTATGAGACATCCTTCCCCTATTTCTATTGATTGATAGGCATGTAAGCAAGATCCGTGAATTCTCGTGTCTTTTCCTATACTTATGGTTGCGCCAGGCATATCGGCCATAAGTTTTACAGAAGAATGCATATTGATATGGTAACCTCTGTTCAAAGAGTTAACCGTGACGTTGTCATGGAGGACAACTTTTGCTGAGGGGTGAAGCATGATGCTTGGAAGCCCTTTAAAGGTTACGTTTTCTCCGATTATCAAGCCTTTTTTGCGGCTTAGGATAAGCTTGGTGAGTCGAGTGTAAGCCTTTTTCAAGATTTTTTGAAAATTGTATTTCATTGACTGATTCCCAAGTTTTCCGGTCGTTAGACGGGTATCTTTATCAAAGACGGCCGATCCTTAAAAGGAGTGGCTTAAAGATGTTGGCAAAAACTGCACTTGTACACCAAAACCTTGCTATTCTTAAAGAAGGCGTATTTGGTAGTTACGTTGTAGTGGGCAGTTGTCTGCATTGATTTTAAGAGTTTTTTGAGGGTTTTACAGACATGAAACTTAAAAGCATGCGAAAAATTCCAGGGTTTATGGCTGGGCTTATGCTTTCTTGTTCGATGCTCACTACATCCGCGTTGGCGGAAGCAGAAGAATATGTTTATAAGGAGAATTTTACTGGGAGTGGCCTGTTGTATGATGAGTTTTTAGCTGCTGATGGTCAGGCGATCTTCAAGTGGTGGGGGCTTGGTACTACCGTTGGTGGCGAAGCTGAAAATTATGAGTACATGAATACTGATATCGATACCACTATTGGAAAGACGGACCAGAAAAAAAGCCTTAGGTTTCTGTTTAAGGGAGTCGAAGATGGCAAGGACTCTTCTGCAGAGCAACGTTTTCGTATTCTTAAATCGAATGTTTCGGTCATAAGTGTACAGTTTGACCTATATATACCTAGCAATTATTACCATAGAACTCAGTCGTCTACAGCGAATAATAAGTTTTTTGTCCTGTGGTCTGGTAATTACGGTACAAGGGCTTCTCTTAACTCGGTAGCCTTTGAGTACTGGCCCGCTACTGTCAAAGGCGGTGCGGTAGGGGACTCGGTGCTATCATACCATTTGGGGCCAGGAGATCAGGATTGGGGGCATAAAATCCCTACTGCCACCCCAATATTTGGTTTAGCTGACCGTGGCAAGTGGGTTAATTATCGAATCGAAATCAAGCTATCTGAGAAGGATAAGAATAATGGCTTTATTAAGGTTTATAAAAATAGTGCAGAGCACTTTATTATAGAGAACTTGGCTAATTACTCTAGTACGGGTAATTATTTGGATCAAGGGTACTTTTTAGGCTGGGCCAACAGTGGCTATTCCCAAGATACGGCCTTCTACATGGATAACCTGAAAATCACACTGGATGAGATAGCTAGTCGTCCAAACCCCCCATCGGTAGAGCTGCAATAGCTAATTTAGACAAAGAGTGTGGAGAGAACCCTCCACACTCTTTGCTTACAGAGTTTTATTAACGAGGTGTGTCAAATTTGTCACTTGGGCCTCATCGGAAAACATCTCAACGATTCTTTTTCTTGCGTAATCCGACATTGTATCCCTTTGACTTTTAGAAGCTAGTAGGTCATTGACTTTAAGTGAGAGTTGTTCCACGGAACCGGGCGGAAATAAATAGCCACTTTTACCGTCAATAATTGTTTCACTTAACCCTTGAAGGTCGGAAACAAGTAAGGGCAGCCCTGAAGCCTGCATCTCAATGGATGACATTGTAAATGAGTCCCAGCCAACTGATGCGATTATGCCTGCGAAACAGCTTCTATGTATCTTTTCAAGATCATTGCGATACCCTCCAAATATGACTTGGTTTTTTGCCTTTTCTGTCAAGACAGCTTCATAAGGTACTGCTTCATCACGTTTGTTTCCGAACAGCAAGAATGTCACATCGCTTCTCTGTTCCGCTATGATATTGGCTGCTTCTGCGATAACTCTGACGCCCTTTCTTTCTTCAAAATGGCCTGAATAGAAGAAAAGCTTGTTCTCTCGTGGAAGATTGTAAAGGTCGTGTGCGTAAAAGCGGTCTTTGTTATCGGGGCGATATTTGTCTATGTCAACTCCGAGATAGCACACGGCAGTCTTGTTCTTGTTTATGCCGCGACCTAGGTAGCCTGACTTTTGCATCGCAACCGATTCGAAAATATATAGGTTTGGCCCTTGCCGGTATCTAGAAGCGTCAAGTTTCTTTAGCAATAGCTTTACTCCTGAGTTGAGGCTGCTCATAGGGGCGCCCCAGTAGGATATAAATGCTTTTATGCCTGCGGCTCTGGCTGCTTTGTAGTAGGGAAGCGATAGAGGCTGATCAAAGCCAAATAAGATAGTGATGTCATTATCTTGTATATACTTGGCGAGTTTCGCTATGCTGCCGGCGTCTGTCTCTCTATCTGAAAACTCAAAATAGTTGTTGTAGCCCTCAGGAGGATAAGATGGCATACCTTTTGAGAAGCTAGGGTAACAAAGATGGATGTTGTTGGGAGAGTTGACTAGGTTCAACCCCATCTTCCAAAATGCTCGCTCTAAAGAGCTAATTGCATATCCCGTATTGCTTTCGCAATGATACAAAATCAGTATATTACTCATCTTCAAGGTTTCTGAGCGGGTTAATAATCTTCCTTTCTTCAAGATAAGAAATTATTTTTGCAATTGACTCTTCTGTAGTTTCATTACTTGTATCTACCATTATGTCAGGGGATTCGGGTGGCTCGTATGGTGAGTCTATCCCTGTAAAATTCTTGATGTCGCCTCTTCTCGCTTTCTGGTACAGGCCTTTAGGGTCGCGCTGTTCGCAGATGTGTAGTGGGGTGTTGACGAAGACTTCCGTGAATTCTCCCTCTCCAAATAAGGCTTTCACCATCTCGCGATCTGCTTTGAAAGGGGAGATAAATGCCGTCATCACTATAATTCCCGCGTCAACAAGAAGCTTACTGGCTTCGGCAACTCGGCGAATGTTTTCTATTCTATCGCTATCTGAAAAGCTTAAGTCCTTGTTTAGGCCATGTCGTATATTGTCGCCATCGAGCACATAGGTATGGTAATGCCTTTTATGAAGCTCTATGTCCAGGGCGTTTGACAGTGTTGATTTTCCTGACCCGCTCAGACCAGTAAACCATATAAGACAAGGTTTCTGTCCTTTAATTTGAGCACGATCCTGTCGTTGCAGTTTAAAATCCTGCCATACAATATTGGCGTCAACCATTCAGAATTCCTCCTGGCTTTATTAATTCAAAATAGAGTTTCAAGTATTTGGGGATGGTCGCGGATGCGTCAAAGTTCTTTATCAGATGGCTGTAGCCATGCTCAGCTATAGATGATAGTTGTTCCGGCTCTGAAACTAACTCGGCTAAAGCGTTGGCGTAACCTTGCTCTGAATGGTTGGCGACTAATACGCCTGCTTTCCCATGATCTAGTACTTCTGGTATTCCCCCTACGTCGTGGGCGACGATAGGTACGTGAAGAGCTAGCGCTTCAAGTAGGGTCATTGGGAGACCTTCATGGTCAGAAGGCATAAGTAAAATATCAAGCTTTCCAATTTCCAGTGTGGATGGGTCAATGAAACCTGTGAACTCGATAATACTCTGGAGCGCCTCATCAGCGACGAGTTTTTCCGCTGTTGATCTAAGCGGGCCGTCGCCAATAATCTTGGCTTTAATATTTAACTCTGGTAGGTGCTGAGTCAGAAGCTTTATAGCTTTAATAAAAAGGTCTATTCTTTTGACGCTGACGAGCCGTCCGACGAAACCTATTGTATATAAGTTTGTCTGCTGCTTGATTTCTTCTCTTTGAAGTTTTTGGATTTCAGTGCTGTTGATGAAATTAGAGATCTTAATAACTTTGGCTGAATATAGTGCTCGCAGAGATTGTTCCAGCTGTGTCGAAACTGCTATTACTCTGTTCTGATAGAACTTGGTAAGTAATCTGTCCAAGTAGTGAATTGCTGCCTTGTGAGGCTTGGCCCATGATAGTTGGGTTTCCTGGTTTCCATGGATTGTAGTGACTGACTTTCCAGTATTGCTGGCGATGCGAGCAAAAGAGCCTATGATGTTTTCTTTGAATCCATGAGTGTGTATGAGGTCTGTCTTTTGGGATAAAAGATGTAGTCTGGTTTGAGAGATTAAACGAGTAAAAGAAAGCTGGCTTTCGGGGGCAACAGTAACTGTTATTCCCAGATCTTTCAGTTTGCATGCAAGGACGCCCTCATTGAAGACTATAGCTGAGACTTCGACTTGGTTGGTGGCAATTAAGGCCTTGCATAATTCATACAGTTGCTTCTCGGCGCCAGCCCATATATCGCCAGAAGCAATATGGGTTATATGAGGCGGTGTTTTCATAGACAAAATTAGCCCTTGCTGAGAGTAGAGAAAAAGCTAAGCTTTGAGCTGGAATTTCCGTCATGGAGATTATGTCTTCGTAGGCGTAATAATGGAGTTGTCGCCTGATTATTGCCAACAACGGTTGTGCATGCTATTGCGTAACTTGCGTCTACAACAGCCTGTGACTCTGTAGACATGCTTCCATTTGGATAACAGAATATCTCTGTGGGCATGTTCGTTAGGTTAGATATCTTTCTTTTAGATTCTTCTATCTCGTACCTTAATTCTTGTATTGAATGAAGTTTGTCCAATCGGGAGTGGCGGCAGGTATGGGACCCGAAGTGGATAAAGCCAGTGCTCAGCATTTGCGCAATGTCATTTGCATCAACTAATTGAGTTGGGCTGGATATGGCGGGGGAGCTTCCAAAAGTCGCGGAAAGCGTTGCATCTACATTTTGATGTATGGTGGCGTCATCTAGACTTTTGCATAAATTAACTACAGGGTCCAACTCTTCGGTGTCTGGCAGGCCTGCTGGCCATTCAAGCTTGGCCCCTAGCTCCTTTAACCAGTTAAACTGCGGCAGGGTAAAGGCTTCTGGCTTGCTAATGGCGGTTTCTTTTAGAAGGTATAAAAGTTTTTCTGGCCAGAATAAGAGGTCAGTGCCGATATAGTCCGCCACAAGAAATACAGTGCTGTGTATTTTCTGGCCGACTAAGAACTCAGTAATAAATTCATGATTGTCTTTCCAGCCATCATCAAATGTAACCGCAAAATAAAGGCCTGGCTTTAGATTGGACTTCATTTGTCTCCATTCAGTTAAAGATATGGGCTCGCCTCCAATCTCTTTCAGCCAGCGTATATGACTTTTTAGATGCTCAGGCGCAATCATCATACCAGGTTGCTCAAAATCTCGACGAGGGTCGCCTGACGGAAGTGTTCTATGGTAGGTCAGGACATATAGAGTTGGAGCGTTAAAAGACTTTGCTTTTAGCCTAAACTGTGCGTACTTGACGGATTGTACTGCGTATTTGATGATGTTTTTTAATGCTTTCATTGCTTTGGGAGATATATGATTCTATCAGCGCTTGGTCGGTCTACTTAAAAAAACTGTGAACGTTCGCTGACAATGATAGAAGACTCTTTTTGTACTCTTGGCAGTTGCCAATAGATTTGCAGTATTTTGCTGTGGCTAACAATCCGCCAGAATCACTACCTGTTAGTCTAGCGAGTGCACCAAATAACTTGGCCTTTAGGTTGGTGTTGGCTGTAAATTCGCCAATTTGGTACCAGTGATAAATAACTACATAGGAATCCTGAATAGACTTGCTTTTTAATATCGTTTCTTTGGCGTCGAATGTTCCTGTACCAGCGGGTATGGCTATTTTTTCTGAGCTAACGAGGATCCACTCCTTTTCGTCGAATAAATGATTGTCGTAATAAACCAACTCTTTCCCTTGATGTTGTTCGTAGTACCAGCTAACGCTTAGCTGTAGACTTTCCCCTTCTGAGTTAATATAAACGCCAGAAGCATCTAAGTCCGCATTGTGGAAGTTTGGTTTCCATGCGTTTTCCTTTAGAAGAGGCCCCTTCCAGTCTCCTTCGCCAGCAGGCAATTCTCTATTAACTAAAACGCCGTTGCTTGAGGAGGCGGAAAGTAGGCTGGTCCAAATAGGAGATATGAGCATTATAGCCAGCGTCACGCAAAGGCCTGTATAGGCGCGTTTGAACGAGTTTTGTGTTGAAGGCGGCGGCGGTATCGTGGCGGGTTCACTATTTGCCACAGGGGCGCCTTTTTCGATGCAGTGCGCAGCAACAAATACTGGCAATAGACATACAACCGCAAAAATAATCCAGCCATAAACCTCGTGATCGTTAACAAGGGAGCTTTGCATATCTGTTTGGTATCCGGCATAAATAATGCCAAAAACACGTATCCAGTTTGCAAGCATCGAAAAAAAGATGCTAAAGAAGAATAGCAATAAACTTCGTTTAATGTCTTTGAGATAAAGAATTCCATAGACATTAGAAATGAACATGGCGACAAGCAAGTAGCGGGAGCCGCTGCAGCCTCCAGCGACAAAAAAGGTCCCTTGAGGGATCGTTATATATAGATCTCTTATTATAGCAGGTATATCGAAAGCGCTAAGGAACAGCTGATTGGTGAATACAGTTATGTATTGCAGCAGTGGAGCAATGTCGTCCCATACAGGGAGAGCGAAAAATAACAGTGATAGCGTTGGTGCGACTTTTATAAAAAACTGCTTTCCATACAAGAATATACCTGTGAACAGCAGGAAGCACGGAAGGCTGAGGGTGGCGACAGTTTTAACATCGGCGGCTTTCGCTAATAAGTGGGCTGCTGCGGTTAGCATTAGGGCCGGTAAAAACATCCACCAACCATCTAGTTGAAGAGATAGGATTTCATTGCGCTTTGTGTAAAGAAGCCAAAGTGTAACAAAAAACACTAGAAAGCCATGTGTATAGTCGTAAGAGTCGTTCCACAACTGGAAAAGCGACAGCCATTCCTGCCAATAGCCTAAGGATATGGTCGCTAAAACAAGGAGAATTGTGACTAGATTGACTCTCTTTAACTCTGACCGCATTGCTCGCACAACTAAAATTCAGTGATTGCGCACTATAAAGAAGAATAAAAACTGAGATCAACAGGTTTTGTGTTCATGTGGCCATCTTGTCAGATTTTTTTACATTCCAATAGGGTTTCTGAGATCGGTGTTGTTTTACGTGTTTGAAAAATAAAGATATTTTATTTTTGGCATATATTGTGCTTTTTTTGCTCCGGGTTTATCATCACTTTCTTTCAAAAGAAAAAAGGAATCGGTTATGAGTTCTTTTACTAAGTCAACTTTGGCGGCGCTGGCTATCGGTGTTGCTGCGGCTTCTGCAAATGCTGCTACTATCAATGACGGCTACAACGGTGCTGGTCTTTCCTATAACGGCGACGTCTATGGAAATGCAGACATTTACCAAGTGGACCGTATGGAAGTTTCCTACGACGCAAACAACCTTTACGTCAACGTATACACCAACTTCTTTGAAGGCGCGGATAGCTTGGGTCATAAGTTTGGCGATCTTTTCATCAGCACTAACGGCTGGAATCCAAACGGCACTGCAGCAAACCGCTACGGCACCGACGATGTTAGCAATGGCGAGCATTGGGAATACGCATTAGATTCAACAACTGGCGATTTGTACAGCTTGTCAGAAGTGGACTACGCGTCTCAGTTGGTTCTTTCTGGTCCTGGATCTGTGCGTGTAAATCAAGAAGTTGGCGTTAGAACAGATGCTGCTAGCCTGGTAGCTGGCGAAACTTCCAGTACTGATCTGAGTGGCGCAAGCAACACCATTGGTAACTTGGGTGTGCTGTCCTTCACCATTACTCTGGCTGACTTAGGTATCACTGACCTGAGCAAATCTACCGCTCTAGGTTTGCGTTGGACTATGACCTGCGCTAACGACGTTATCGAAGGCGGTTACAACGTTCCTGAACCAGGCACTCTGGCTATGCTGGGTCTAGGCTTGGTTGGTTTGGGTCTTTCTCGTCGTAAGAAAGCCTAATTCAAACAGTCTGAAAGCTGAAGCAATTGGGGTGTAAAGTTTTCTTTACGCCCCTTTTGTTTGTTTGGTCCCCCTTATGCTCCTGTGAGCGCTATAATTAAACTCGCTGTTATCATTTCGGCTTGACTCTAATGTCTCATATATAAGTGGGATGGTTCTCTTTATGTCTTCATTAGTTAGGAGAGTCTCTCCTTAAAACGTGTCAAAGATCTCTCTTGGTTTTCCTGCCTATCAAAAATTAAGCGCTAAGCCTAAGCTAACTGCCGGTAATTGCAGGGGCTTAAAAGGTGTGGTGGAATGTGTTCTTTGATGGCTTATCTTAAATAGGAGATAGCGTGTTCGGCGAATTGGATCTTTGGCTATCCGCGCTGGTGGTTTTGTCTATCCTTGTCGCGCTAGCGGCTACATCCCTGCGTCCTGCGATGGTTTTCATTTTTGGTCTGGTTGTCCTGTATGCCTTGGGGCTAGTGGATCGTGAAAAAATGCTGGCGAATTTTACCAATACATCACTAGCTTCTTTGGTTTTATTACTTCTTTGCTCAGTTGCATTGGAAAAAACGCTGTTACTGCCACGAGTGGCAGGTTGGATAGTTGGAGAAACAGAGCGTAGCAGCTTGTTGAAGACTATCGGAGTTGCAGGGATTGTAAGTAGTTTTGCAAATAATACAGCAGTTGTTAGTTCGCTGATCGCTCCGCTGAAGAATAATAACTTTATTTCCCCTTCACGCTTATTGATTCCTCTTTCCTATGCTTCGATTCTAGGGGGCGTTCTCACTCTCGTCGGCACTTCCACCAACCTTATCGTCGACGGATTTGTTCGAGAGGCAGGCTATCCTCCATTAGCATTACTTGATTTTGCGTGGGTTGGGTTGCCTGTATTTTTATGCGGCTGTGTATGTATTGTGTTTTTAAGCGTCCGCTCTTTGCCTAAGAATGGGAAAGCAAAGTCTGCGCTGCAGTCGGAGTACTTCCTTGAGTATACGGTGTTGCCGCAATCTTCTTTGATTGGTAAGACTGTGTCTGAGAATGGCTTCAGAAACCTGGAGCAGCTTTTTCTTGTTGAGATTATTCGGCGTGGTCACCTCATTACTCCGGTTACGCCTTCTGAATTGATTGAGCCGAACGATGTGCTCATTTTTGCCGGCGATATTTCCCAAGTCCAACTGCTAAGTCATTTTCCGGGCCTGGAGCCGTTTGACGATAAGCAAGATCTCGTCGAAAGAAATTTGGTTGAAGTTGTAGTGACTCAATCATCGCAGCTGAAGGGGAAAACTCTGAAAGAGGTGAACTTCCGGGCGATGTTTGATGCTGGTGTTGTAGCAATTCGTCGGGGGGATGAGCGCTTAAAGGGCGGCTTGGGGAAAATCCGGATATTCCCGGGTGATGCGCTGGTTCTGGCTGTTGGCGACGACTTTATGAATATGCCGAATCTGGCTTCAAATTTACTTGTCGTCAGGGGGTTGCGTACAAATCAGAAGTTTTCTGGATTGAATAGCGCGCTTATTGTCATTGGCTTTCTCGGGATGTTGCTGGGAAGTGCGATGGGGATATATTCGCTTTTTGACGGCACATTGTTTTTGCTGCTTTTCTACATACTGATGCGCTTCATTAGTTTGAACGAGTTATTCAGGAAGTTGCCTGTAGAGCTTATTTTGATAATTGGCGCTGCGTTGGGTATTGCTCAGGCAATGACTCAGAGTGGGCTTGCTGCGGTTGTCGCCACTGGGATTATGTCGGTTTTTGGTGGGTTGGGCCCATGGGGGGCTCTGGCTGGAATATACTTGGTGACGTGGCTATTGACGGAGCTGATTACCAATAATGCCGCTGCAGCGCTGGCGTTCCCGATTGCGCTGGCGGCGGCCGAGAGTATGAATGTCGATCCAAAGCCTTTTTTCATGGTGGTGGCCTACGCTGCGAGTGCGAGCTTTCTCTCACCTTATGGCTACCAAACAAACTTGATGGTGTATTCTGCTGGCAACTATCGGTTTTTAGATTACATCCGGGCGGGGGCTCCTCTGGCATTAGTTTATGGTGTGCTGGTGGTTCTGCTTACGCCGTTGTTTTTCCCTTTTTAATGGTTGAATCCACAGCTAAAATCTCCCAACTTGCAGTTGGCGATATGCTAACATCCCGCGCCAAATATAGTGTTGACGGCAAGCTTCAGGATCAATGGGCGTCGTTAACTTCTATGGACGGGGATCGAGAAGAATTTCTGCTTAAATTTTAATAGGTGACCCATGCTCAAGATACTATTCTGGGTGGCGTTGTTTGGCGCAGTGTATAGCTACTTTTTATATCCTTTTATTTTGAAATTGCTGCCAAAGAGAAGAATGAGTAGGGCGCAGGGAGTGGCCACAAGAAAAGTCTCGCTCATCATAACTGCGCATAATGAGAAAGATCGTATCCGGGAGAAGATAGAAAACAGCTTGGAGTTGGATTACCCGGACATGGAGATCATTGTCGCCTCAGATTGCTCTACTGATGAAACCGACGATATCGTCAGGGAGTATGCTGATAAAGGGGTCAGGTTGGCTCGGGCGGAAGAGCGTAAAGGTAAAGAGTATGCTCAGCTGCAGGCGATCAACATTGCTGCTGGTGAGATACTGGTTTTTTCGGATGTGGCGACTAAGATTCCGGCGGATGCAATCAAAAAGCTGGAAAGCTACTTTGCTGATGAGCGGGTTGGGGCTGTATCCAGTGAGGACCGGTTTATCACCAATGATGATCAGGTTGCGGGAGAGGGCGCTTACGTCAAGTATGAAATGTGGTTGCGTCGTCTAGAGTCTGAGCGTTACGGGTTGGTGGGATTGAGCGGCTCTTTCTTTGCTGCTCGCAAGAAAGTGTGTGAGGAATGGGATATCTATTCTCCCAGCGACTTTAATACTGCGCTTAACTGTGTAAAAAAGGACCTGGTTGCAGTAACCGCTCCAGATGTGCTCGGGTTTTATAAGGATGTTGCTGATCCGCAGAAAGAATATCAGCGTAAGGTTCGGACAATTATCCGGGGGATTACTGCATTGTCGCGGCATCCTCAGGTATTAAGTCCCGTGCAGTTTGGTTGGTTCGCGGTGCAGGTATTGAGCCATAAAGTGATGCGTTGGGCTGTACCTTGGTTTTTGGCGGTATTATTGGCCCTGAGTTTATTGCTGAATTATCAGGGTGGGGTTTACTCTTTGATATTGCTGGGACAGATTGCGTTCTACTTGCTGGTCTTGGCTGGTCACTTTAAACCAGGCTTGCGCGACAAGGTTTATGTGAAGATTCCTTACTTTTTTGTCCAGGTGAATTTGGCTATCGCCAAGGCCACCATTGATTTTTTCCAAGGGACAAGAATGACAGTTTGGACGCCATCCAAGAGATAGGAAGCAGACGTGTTAGCTAAAATCAGGCCTGTAGGCGCAAAAGTCTATCAATCGCAAGATGTTCCGGCTGATATCTCATGGAAGACTAATTATCAGTATATCTATACGAATAGTGGTACTGCGGCTTTGTCTCTGGCTGTTGCTGCGGCGATGAGAGAGAAGGCGGCGTCAATAATTGACGTCCCGGAAGTTATTCTGCCTGCTTACGCATGCCCTGATTTGGTGGCGGCGTTGATGGCGCAAGGAGCGTCTCCTGTGTTGGTTGACTTGGAGGCGGATTCTTTTTTCCTGGATCTCGAAAAGTTACAGGCTGCTATATCCGCTAATACAGTCGCTATAGTGGCAGTTAACTTTCTTGGTATGTATGAGCGCTTGCTTCAGTTAAGAAAAGTAGCTGACGCCAGAGGCGTGCTACTAATAGAAGACTCAGCACAAGCTCCGCTGCCTATCTCTGCTAATGAGGGATGTGCGGACTTTGCTATCTTAAGCTATGGTCGAGGAAAGCCCGTAAACTTGATGGGTGGAGGCGCGTTATTGTTCAAGCCAACTTATGCGGCGAGCGTTTCAGACATAGTGGCGAATCTGCGAAGCTCCCGCATTGTTGTCGATTGGGTGTGGAAGTTAAAGGCGTTTGTCGTAAACACTCTGATTATGCGTTATCCGTACGGCTTGCTGGAACGTCTGCCTTTTTTAAACATTGGCGCCACTCAGTATCATCCCCTGCAAAGCATTGAGCTCAGGGAGGGGCTTGACCCGTTGGTGTCGGAGGGAATTAAACACTTCTATATGTTGCGGGCAGATAAAGCGGCTGCTTACAGGCAAGGTTTGGCGGGAATAGAGGATATTGGTTGGACGTTGTTGGCGAGTGGCGATGGTTGCGTCGATGAAGGAAGCGCGCAAAGGGGGTTGTTAAGATTTCCTATCTTGGCGCCTTCGCGAGCAGCTCGCGACCATCTGGAAATAGAGTTGAACAGGCGTGGATATGGCGCCAATGCATTTTATCGGTTTCCTCTGCATCGAATTGAGGGGGTTAAATCAAGGGTTAAAAATGGCGATGCCGATTTCCCTATCGCCAGTACGTTTGCGGATCGGTTGTTAACGTTGCCTTGTCATGAAGGGATTACAGACGATGAGGTTGCTGACGTTATCGCTATAGTGAAAGCGGCGGCGAAGTTAGATTGCTAGGTAATTTCGTCTTTGCAAATAAAAAGGGGCGCTTTTGAGCGCCCTTATTTTTGTGTGGCGACTTGGTATTCCCAGAGTCGCCTCTAAGCTTGGTTTATTGACCGGCGGCTTTTGCAACCTCGTCGTAATGAGCTTTAATCTCTTCAGACTTGCTATCTAACTCGATCGCTTTTTTCAGGATGGGAAGCGCGCTTTTCGCGTCGCCATTCTTGTATACGATCCAGCCATAAGTATCGGCGATAGCAGCGCTTTCCGGCTGTAATTTATAGGCGTTCTCCGCCAGTTCCAGCGCCCTGGCGTCGCCTTTTTCAAAGTAGAGCCAGGATAGGTTGTTAAGCGCCACGGCATCATTGGGGCGGATCTGACGCAGTCTTTCATACTGCTCGATCGCTTTGTCAGGCATATTGTTGGCCTGATAGCCCATGGCAAGCAATGTGATGGTTTGTGGACTGTTTGGTTCAATGGAAACCCACTCTTCAAGTGGTTTCAAAGATTTTGCGCCAGCCTGAGCTTTTTTCAGCGTTTCGTGCATCTTGATGGCCAGAGACTGGCTTTGCTTCTGATACCAAGCTAGTTGGAATGCATTGATCGCTTTTTCGTACTCGCCTTTGCTGTAGTAATGGTCCCCTTCCACTTCATAGGGCAGGGAAGAGTCGCTAAACTCCTTTTTGATTTCGTTGAGGAGTTTTACGCCTGCGGCCTCATTGTCCGTTAGAAACTCAGTTTTAACGGGTAGCAGTCTTGCTTCTATGCGGTCAGGCAAAGTCTTGGCGACTTCTGTGGCTAGTTTGCGAGCGTCCTCATTCTTTTGCGCCTTAATTAGGCTGGGAATTTCCAGAGTGGCGACCAGAAGAGTTGTGCTTTCCAGCTGGGAGCCAGCTGAGTCCAGGCCTTTCGCTTTGTTCAGGAACTGACGGGCTTTATCGAACTCGCCAGTGCGAGCGTAGAACTCGGCCAGAGTAAGGCTGGGCGCTGCTGTAGTCGTAACATTATTGGCGATTTCCTCTAAGTAAGAGGTGGCTTCCCCTAGCTTGTCCAGCTTGTTGGCGGCTTCAAATAATGCGCGGATAAGCGCTAAGTCTTCTGGGAACTGTTTAACTGCGCTTTTGGTTTCATCGAGCAATTTATTCCAACTCTGTGTTTTGGCGAACAACAGAATGGAGTTGCGATAAGGTGTTTTCAGGTCAGGAGAAATCTTCTTGGCCTGCTCGAACGCCTTCTCTGCTTTGTCAAACTGATCAAGACTGGAGTAGTAGGCTCCTTCCGCATTAAACGCTAATGCGCTGTTTGGAATAGCTTTCTTCCAATCTTCGATTTCCGTTTTGGCTTGATCGCCTTTCCCCGCTTTGGCGTAAGCGGAAACCAGAAGCGCGCGAATACCCTCGCTCTTAGGATTTTTATCCTTGCTGTCAGAGAGTAGGGTGATGGCCTTGTCGGCTTGGCCATTGGCCAGATAGGCTTTGCCTAGTTTGTCGACCAACACCGCATTGGAAGAGTCCAGCGCCAACGCTTTCTCAAGCGCCTCTACGCCACTTGCCAAATTGCCTGACTCAAGTTCCGCTACGCCGTAAATCGATAGTGAGTCGGGATCTTCCTTCGGTAGTTTTTCTACCAATCGGGCTGCGGCTTCGGGCTGTTGCAGTTTGAGTTTGGTGGCCGCGAGCGCTTTGGTGACGGCGCTATTGACATCTTCTGTAGCGAATTGGCTCAGGTATTTATCCGCTGCTTCCCAGTCGCCCTGCTGATATTTCACCATGCCCAAAAGAACACCGGCTTCTCTGTGTCCAGGCGCTTTTTCAAGAATACCTTTCAAGTATTCTTCAGCTTTTGCGTAGTCTTTGTTCTTAACTGCTTCGAGTGCAGAAACATAGCTATTCTTAATGCTGCCTGGGCCAGATTTATCCAGTACTTCCTGATAGGTAAAAGCCTCGGCATGCTTGCCCTGGGCGCGTAACACTTCAATTAGCTCTGAGATGGTTTGATATTTTTGCAGGGTCATCAGGTCATATTGACCAATGTCCTCCAGCGCGCGCACATATGCGTCTTCGGCTGCAGGGAAATTCTTTTCCAGTGCCGCCATTTTTGCTTTCCAGAGCCAGACGTCGGAGTCATTCGGCGCAAGCTCCTCTGCTTTTTTCAGTTCCGCCGCCGCTCCGTCTTTGTCATTCTGAAGGAATGAGGCTTTGGAGAGGCCAAGTAAAGCCTGAAATGACTTTGGGTCGGATTGTAATGCTTTGTTGTATAAGGTGCGGGCGACGTCGGTGTTGCGTTTGGAAAGTTCTATGTCGCCTCTCACGTTATCCGCCCGAGCGGACAGGGTCGCATTTGGCTCCTCAATTTTGTTCAGCTCAGTCATGGCCTCGTCAACTTTGCCGAGCAACAACAGAGATTTCGCCAATCCGACGTGGGCTTCGTTAAGCTCGCCTTTTGTCGCTGTTTCTGGCTGAACTTTAAGCATTTGTTCATAGGCGTCTTTTGCTTTGACGGCGTCGCCGGTAATCAACAATGTTTCAGCAATGATCAGAAAAGGCTTTCTGCTGGAAGGGTTGAGATTGATAGCGTTTTGAGCTTCACGAATACTTGCTTTTAGCTGCCCTTGTTTCTGAAAAAAGCGAGCCTGATCCAAATGACTCTTGAACTGAATTTCTTCCTTGGTGGGGGCGCTGTTGTCTTGGCCGCTGCATGCAACCAAGAGGCTGAATGCGGCCATAATTATAATTTTAAGGGATACTGCTTTTCGAAGTAGCATGATTGTTTCCTTGATTCACCCTGTATCAGGAGGACGAAATATTGTACTTATCGGTCAGGGTTATACAGCGTCGGTCGGGTTATGCCAAGCAACCTGGCCGCTTTAGCCATATTGTTTTGAGTAGATTGCAGTGCTTGAATTATAGCCTGCTTTTCCGCCTCTTCGCGGACTTGGCGAAGATTCAGAATATCCCCGGCGAATTGAGGTTGTTCGCCGAGCTCCAGATCCTTGGCTGTTATTTTCTTTTCGTCGCACATGATGGTTGCGCGTTTTATTTTGTTGATCAGTTCACGAACGTTACCCGGCCACTCATAACATTGAATGGCGCGGATGGCGTCGTCACTGAACCCAATGACGCCCTTATCAAGCGTTTTCGTAAAGTTCTCCAGCAGCGATCTGGCGATCACGATAGAGTCGCCCATACGCTCGCGCAAAGGAGGAACTTTCAAGGTGATTTCGCTGACCCGATAGTACAAGTCTTCCCGGAAATTACCTTCGGCGATAAGCTGGGTGACTTCTCTGTGCGTTGCGCAAATGACGCGAACATCGACAGGGATTTCTTTCATCCCGCCCACGCGTTCAATGACGCGTTCCTGTAGGAAGCGCAGCAACTTGGCTTGCAGAGACATTGGCATGTCGCCGATTTCATCCAAAAATAGAGTGCCGCCGTGAGCTAACTCTATTTTTCCTTTTTTCATTTGAGTGGCGCCGGTGAATGCGCCTTTTTCATAGCCGAACAACTCGCTTTCCAGTAGGTTTTCAGGAATAGCGGCGCAGTTGATGGCGGCGAAATTGTGGTCTGCGCGAGGACTCAAATCATGAATCGCCCGTGCGAGGACTTCCTTACCTGTGCCTGTTTCACCAAGAATGAGAGTGGTGACGTCGGCGGGGGCGATTTTCTCCACCGTTCGACATACCTCCAACATTTGTGTGCTGGAGGCGATGATGCCTTTCAGGCGGGAGGTGGATTTGCTTTGTTGGAGCTCGCGGTTTTCATGCTCCAGTTCGTACAAGCGGAAGGCGCGATTAACGACGAATGACAGAATATCCGCGTCAAGAGGCTTCTGATAAAAGTCGCTAGCGCCCATACCGATAGCCTTCACCGCATTTTCGCGTTCTTCGCGGCCGGTCACGACGATGATTTTGGTCATCGGCGCAAGTGTGAGAATTTCCTGAAGCAACGCAAAACCTTCACTGGCTCCGCCAGGATCGGGAGGTAGACCCAGGTCAAGAGTAACGACCTGTGGTTCGACGCGTCGAAGATGCGACAGGGCTGATTCACGGTCGTCGGCGACGAAGACTTCTGTGTCCTCAAAACACCAACGCATCTGGCTTTGAAGACCCGGGTCGTCTTCAACAATGAGTAGTTTTTTTTTCACAGACTGATCGAACCTTAAATATCCATGAACGGAGGTATGTAGTTTTTGGCGGTACATGTTAACAGGGAAATCCCCAAAGACAACAGAGGAAGAATGGCCTGTCAGGATATTTTACTACTTTGCTTGTCTTTACTGGTTAACCGCCTTCATATTGCTGAATCCGGGGGCGGGAACGGCGGCGCCGACGATGGGAATTTTGATCGTAAAACAGGTCCCTACGCCAACTTGGCTAGTCACATCGACCGACCCTCCGAGTTTGCGAATATATTCTCTGCTTTGGTATACGCCGATACCCATACCAGTTAATCCTTTAGTGCTTTCGAAGGGTTTGAACAACTGGCCTTTGATAAACTCATCCGTCATGCCGCAGCCGGTATCTTGTACGAACACGACGACCCAGCCTGCGCTACGCTTCACGGAAACACTGACGTCGCCCGTTTTGTCTGTGGCGTCTTGTGCGTTTTGGATCAAGTGCACGAAGACGCTCTTCAGTTTGTCCCGGTCTGCGGTGATGGAAATGGCTGAGCTTTCACCGCTGAAGGACGGATGAGGCTCACGCTTGGACTCGTTGGCGATGACCTCCTTGATCAGGGCGACCAGATCAAACTGGGTAATTTCGTCTTTGGTGACGGGGTTTCTTATTTGCACCAGCAGATGGTTCATTTTTTTCAGGGCGTGCTCGGTGGTGCGAATCATGTCGTCAATGAAGACAGGGTTGGTTTTATGCCTTTCTGCATTGTTTACCAGCAACGACAGCTGGGCGATGATCGTTTTTAAATCATGCACCATGAAGGCGGAAGTTCTATTTACCGCTTCAAACTGTTTTGATTCGGAGAGTCTGTCCTGAGTCTGCAGTAGCGCCAGGTAGCCGCCAGCCTGACGGGCGACGATTTTCAGTAAATCGTAGTTCTCCCAGTTAAGCTCTATTTTGGCGATAGGTTCCGCGATCAGGACAAAACCAAACAGGCTTTCTCGAACGAACAACGGAACGACAAGCCAGGGTTTTTTGGTGTTCCAGATGCAGTCCGGTATTTCCATAAGATGATATCGGGTAGGGTCGATCTGATATTCCTTCAAATTAACGACCCAGTCGCCCTGGCTCAGAAACTCTATCAGCTCAGAGCTGACATCAATTTTATCGAACTTGATCTCACCCATATTCCAGAAGGCTTTCGCCGAGAAGCTGTTGTCCTCGTCTCTTAGCCACAAGGCGCCGGCATGGCTCTCGACCAGGTTGGACATAACCCGGATGATTCTTTTTTCCAGCGCTTCATCGGAATCTAGCGCGGTGAGTAAGCGGGTGATGCTCAGCCACTCTTCCCGGTAATCATATTTGTAGTTAAAGAAATGTTGACTGATGAAAACCATAAGTCGGGCGCGTAACCAGGCGGAGCTGCCCAGCAGGACCAGAATGATGGTGGAGGAAAAGAAGAAAATAATCAGTAGCGCCTCGGACCATGATCCTCCCGCGGTGTTGATGTAGTAGCCGCCAGCGGACATGATGAGGAGATACAGGCCGGCGAACACGAGGGCGCTGGTATGGAAGACGAACTGCCTTGATATTTGTACGTCTATCGGCTGCTTACGCGTGTTGACCATGGTGAGCGCCACCAGCGGCGCGCAGATAGTGTTCACTGCGCCTCGAGCGTCCCAGAACGGCGCGGAGATCTTGTTGAACAACAGCGCGTCGGAGTACAAAAAGAAGTCGTAGATATAAAAAGCGCCAATGCCCAAACAGAGGTAGCGGATGTTGGAGCGCTTATAGCCGGTGGCGTTGCGCCATACCTGCTCCAGCATGACCAGTCCCGCCAGCGAAACGCTGATTTGCCCGAGCAATAGCCATTGTCCTGAAATGAGCGGTTCATCAGTGAAACTGCGAGTAAAGCCCGCCACCAGCATAACCGCCAGTACGGCGATAATGGACATGCCAAGCCAGTATTGTGTTGGCGTGTTGCTTTTTTTGGGGCTGAGATTGATGCCCAGAATAATGAAAAGAACGCCGATCCAGGCCGCGTTGCGAACAACTTCAAGGCAGTAACGGGTGACGAAAGAGGGGGCTCCGATAGCCTGCTGTGCGGCAAGAGCTCCCAGCCAGATAGATGTGACCAGACAAGCGGTCAACAACGCTCTGTCCACAAGGCGGCGCATATAACCCCTTGCGAGCAGAAGCGTAATAAGAAAGTAAACCAGGGCGCCAGTTGCGTGACTGATGGCTCCGAAATTAATAACCATACTGCGATACTAGGCCCGTCAAAGATGTCAAAGTCAGATCAGATGGATTCGTCAAGTATGCTGAAGGAAATGAAGGCTGTAAATATCGCTGTGGCGACGATGACCGGCAAGGATGGATTAGCCAACATGAACAAGCCAGATATTAACCAGACATTTCTTACTATTTTCTTCTTCCATCTATATAGCCCTGTCGTTCGGCGCAGGCTCGGATGCCTGCTCGCTTCCTCTTCTGTAATGACTGCGCCTGGGTGGTAATACCGCTTCAGTGCGTAGTCCATCAAATCGAAGTGTCCCATGTCGACTTCTCCGCGTATGCGTTCGTCTTAAATAAAAAGTCTAGTACATACGTGAAGAAGCCGCACAGGGCAAGTATGGGTCTACCGAAGTCTCTCAGCGTCGCCTTTTTAAGTTACGGTAATAACTGAAAATTTCATCCAGTGAATATTTCGGAGTGAACCCGAAAGTTGATCTGAAAAGCTGGCCGTCGATGATCACTGGATATTTGAAATAATTCAGCAAATAGGGAGGGAACGATTTAAGTTGCAGCATGTTGCTTATTAGTCTTGGCGCAATCGGAGGAACCGACCAAATTGGGATTTTTACACAGTCGCAGCGATCCAACGCCTCCTGGTAGGCGACCCAGTCCTCTGTCGCCACATTATAGATGCCCCGATGATCGCGGCTGTTGATGACTGCGACAATCGCCTCCGCCATGTCTTCAATATGGATGAACTGCATCATCGGGGAAAAGCCCGCCAGCACTGGGCAGTACTTGCTAGAGAGCAGCAGAGACATGGTGTTCCTGACCTCTGGGCCTACGATATTGCACGGGCGCAGAACAGTGATGTTCAAATCCGGATACTTCCAGAGATAAATATTGGCCAGATTCTCCAGTTCCACTGAGTCGATCAAATCCATGGTCAATTCCGCCGCTTTGAGAGGGGCTCCTTCATCAATCAGAGCGGGATTGTAGGCGTTGGCTCCATACACGTGGTAGGTGGAGAGAATAATCACCTTCTGGATGTGGTATTTATGACACAGGTCCAAAAGACGGTGAGATCCAAGCACGTTGGAGTTGTAACGGCGCATTCTGTTTTCTTCACTGGCGATCATTCTGCCAAGGTGGATAACGCCGGTGATGTTGTGTTTACGGAAGATGTCCTCGAAGCCGCGCTTGTTAACGTCAATCCGGTAGCTGGGAACGTCGTCGCCCAAATACACCTGTTCACGAAAATCCACCGCAATGACTTTGTATTTTTCCCGCAAGCGCGCAATGACCTGCTGGGCGAGGGCGCCTGCGGCGCCGGTAACAAGTAACTCAGGTTTGGTCTTTTTTCTTCTTGCAGCCATTAAAATACCCTTTTCCGTTCATGCAGTCCCTTGTCGATCAGGCGGCTGACCTCTGCCTTCACTTTATCCACGCGTTTGCTCACTTCGTCTTCCGTAATCTCCCCTGGCTCGAAATGTAGTGGTTCGCCAAAGTTCAAAATGACCTTCGCCGGGAAAATAAAGGGAATGGCGATGGGGGCGTAAGGAATCCCGAGCATCTTCGCCAGCGGAGCGATATTGGCGATGGCGGGAATAGTCTCTTCACAGCCCACCACCCCAACTGGAACAATTGGGGCGTTATGCTGCATGGCGAGATGCATGAAGCCGTTGCCGAAGCGTTTCAGTTGATATCGGTCCCGGTATAGTTTGCCGGAGCCGCGGACGCCTTCTGGAAAAACGATGATGGCTTCCTCCCGTCCTAGCATTTTGGCGCAATTTACGGGGTCTCCCAGCACAGCTCCCATTTGGTTGAGCAGGTTGCCAATATAAGGAACTGTGGGGAAGAAGCGCTCGATCATAGCGCGAGGAATACGGGGGTTAACTTTACGGGTGGCTAGCGCATAGGCGATTAGTACGCCATCGATAGGAAGCTGGCCGCTGTGATTGGCGACGATCAGCGCAGGGCCGGATGCGGGGATGTTTTCAATGCCGTGAGTCTCAACCCGGAAATACTTTTCAAAGATGGGTTTGAAGAGGGCCATTGTGACGATATTGGTGTCTACATTGAGGCCCCAGGGATCATATCCAAGAGTGCCGACAGGTTTTGCGATGTTTGTATATTGGCGCTCCAGTTCCTCTGAGACAAAAATCCTTCTTAAAAGGGGGCGTAGTTTCATGTCATTTATCCTTGGCGACATTGCAGCGTTTTTCTTATGTCTTATGGGCCGCTAGTATATCGATAAGGATGCATTGATGAAATCTGAAGCTGCATCATAAGCTTCTGATTTTGGCGCTAAATACTTTCGTTATATGAGTTTGTGAGCGAGATCAAAAAAACCCGAAACCCAGGGAGAGGCTTCGGGCTAGAGGTGTGAGTAGTATCCATGAAAGACTTCCTACATGACTGACCAGCAGGGTTGAGCAAGTCAGTCATCTTAAGTATTGATCTTTTACACATATTTACAAATCGAAAGTGATTATTTTTTAATCATATTTTCTTATAACAATGTAAGAAGCCTTTCATGAATGATATATAGCAAGGTTGGCGGATCAGTTATTCCAATTTGTCCTGATAATCCGGCAGATCGTCGATATAAAGGTCACTCTCTTCGGGAGAAAGTTTCTCGTTGCCGCTCCATGGCAGTAACCGGTAACGGGATTTGCTGTGCGAAAAGTCAACAAATGGGTATTTGATGATGTCGAAGTAGGGGGAGTAATCAAAGTCGCTGGGGGTGCACAGTTTCGGATTGCGACGGAAAAGTTGGATGCCCTGCGCTGAAGTTTTTTTCACCAGAGGCAGAATGGGGTACTGAATAGAGTTGAAAGCTTCCGCGATCATGGTGGAGCAGACGGTTTCCGTTGGTAATCCTGGGTGAGACCGAAATAGAGAGGAGCGCCAGCGCCGGGGCAGGATAGTCCAGGGCAGTAGAAAGCGAAACAGATCAAAGATCTGGCGGATGTTGTAATTGGCGCCCAGTTGTCGGATAGCGTAATTCAGTACATTCTGCGCGTCCTGATAATTCAGTTCTCTGGGCCGGCATATGCGGACATGGTCGCGCTCATAAGAGGATAAGGGGCGCACTACTGTTCCCCGACCCAACTCACTTTCGACGATAAGCTGTATATTGGGTTGTCCGTCGTAGTACTCGGAAATTCTCCGGCGCGTATAGGGGCTTTCAACCTCATGGAGGCGGCCGATATACAATGCGGCGTGGGACCAGCGGCTTTGAGTCACAACCTTGATGACCTCGCTGACTCGTGAGCGGCCCTCCACCAGAATGACGTCACAGGGGCGAATTTCGTGACGCAGGCGGTCGAAATTACTCAAGGGGATCTCAGCGGCTGGTTTTTCTTTTACCAGCCAGTCCACAAGGGTGTCGAATACTCCGGTTTTTATGCCTGCGCCCATTTCGCTACTCTGCGCCCACCTGTGAAAATCCTTTATGTGTTGATTGCGTCGCCAGTGATTGCTCCTATCACTTTATACTAAATATATAGCACGGGCTTTATATACCTTAAGCGTCTTTATCTTCCGCGCCTGCTTTTTGGGCGGCTCGCAGTTCTCTTTTCCAGCTTTGCACCGCCACTTGCTCTTTAGACAGCTCAAGAATGTCGATAATGAGCTCTATCACTTGCTCGTCCAATTGCATTAAGGCTCCGCCGCTACGCACATTAAGCTGCTCAAAGCTGCTTTTAATCCCATCAATATGGTCGGGGATTTCCAGGTCTTCGAGCAGATTGGCGATAGTGCTGACCACAATATCGGCGATGGTGTCCTCCAATCTGCCGGTGATGTTGCCGCCAATAAATGGGATGGCGTTAACGCGCTTGAAGTTCGTATGAGACTGCATTGCGTCGGTGAGGCTGCGACGCAGTTTGGCGACGAGAGGATTGTCAGGATTGGAGCGCATATTGCCGGACAGCTGAGTCACCATGTGCGACCAGGTTTCCGCCAGCACAGGCAATCTTGGCTCAACTATTTTCTCTGCAATGCGCCGCCCGATTTCGGAGTCATGACGCAGGTCTTCCTGGATGCCGGAAATGACCTTGACCACGACCCGATCACTAAGCTCTTCCAGGAATACGTTGTAATAAAAGGCGAAAAACGTGAACAGTTTGGTGTTGGCTATATCGATAATCTTATATTTGTGCAGGCGGTAGATAATCGAGAACACGCGCAGGAAACGCAGCAGTCGGGTGGAGCCCAGCGGGATGCAGCCAATCAGGTCATACCAGTGTAGAAACGGAAAAAAGTACCAGCGCTCGAACGTTTTTTCTTTTATGGCGACGAACCAGCGCAGTAAAAACTCAGAAATAAATAACGAGACAAAGGCGAGGTCCACCAATAAAAAGTTCTCATGCATCAACATCAGGGGTTCATGCAGCCAGGGAGTGTAGTTGCGCGTCAAGAACTGCATCGCTGCTGTATCGAAGAGAGCGTCAATAATGATTAGAGACAGGTTAATAACCAGCATGAACAGCATGAACAGATCAAGGGCGATCCATATTCCCTGACGGCTTTGCCTGAGGTGCTCATAGTCGATTTTTAGCAAACAGCGCTCCTTAAAGTTGTGTTTATTTAATTAGATAACACGGCTAGCCTATTTAATAAAGGCGTTCACGCGCGTTAGTATGTCGCATTATTTGGCGCGCGGCGTTTAGAAAATCGAAGCGCGCGGATGCTGTAAAACAGTGTGGCAAATGGAATCGGCGGCGAATTGAGTGCATGACTATGACTGATCAGGACAACAACCCTAATTCCCCAAAGCAGGTATCAAAGAAAATAAAGGACTCGGCGCGTCAAATCTGGTTGGCTGGGCTGGGCGCTTACAACAAAGCGGAAGAGGATGCAGGCAAAGTATTTGAGAAATTGGTTCAGGAGGGTGAGGAGTTGGAGAAGAGAACCCGGGGCGTATTTGAAAAGCAGTTGAAGGCGGTTGAAGACCGGGTGGAAGAGGTGAAAGACAAGGCCAACACCACTTGGGATAAACTGGAGCAGGTCTTTGATCAAAGAGTCTCGCGCGCTTTGCACCGTTTGGGTATGCCCACCTATAAAGAGTTTGAGGCGCTACGTCGGGAAATTGAAGAATTGAAAGCAAAAATCGACGAGTTGGAGAACGCCAAAAAGGGCGGTAAATAAAGCCGGCGTCCTTTATAGAACTCCAATGCCGGGCGTTAAGAGAGATACTCCCGGCTCATGGCCATCAGAGCCTGCCTTTCTCCGTCGCGCAGATATGGCGCGACCAGCGACATGACCTGATATACCCCATGCGATAAATCGATATCCTGCGCGTCTGCAGGGTGGCGAATGAGGTCGAAACTTGGCCAGTAAGTAATAGTCAGGACGATATTGTTACAAAGCGCCTCCAGCTCTTCATCGCTGCCGATCAGGATGTCCTGATCGCGAAGGCTTGAGCATATCGTCAGGGACGCTTCCGTCTTTTTATGAAGGATTTTTTTAAAGCGAGGGCGGATGCGTTCATAGCGCTGCAGAATATTCACCAGATCTTTGTAGAGAAAGCGGTACTCGGCGATTCTTTCAAAGATCAGATGTAGAAACAGCCATTGATCTTCAATGCCGATTTCCACATTGGGAACGTCAAGCAACTCCAGCATCTGCTGTTCAAAGCGCGCGAAAAGCTCATGCAGGATCTCGGTTTTATTTTTGTAATGGTAGTAAAGGTTGCCAGGGCTGATATCCAGTTCGTCCGCAATCTGCAGGGTAGTGACATTGGGCTCTCCGAACCGGTTGAACAGTTCCAGGCTGATGTGGATGATGCGCTCCCTTGTTTTCATGCAACCTTTCTTAGCATCCTGTGGTTTCCAAGTCCCGATAATAATTCACTTTTCGGGCGTTCAAGGCAATTCCGGGCGGTGAAAATCGATAATTTATTACCCAAAGCCTGTGATAACCAAAGTCCCTGGAAAGGGGCGGCGTCACCCCAGATCAAAATCAGCCCAGATCGGGCAGTGGTCGGAGGCTTTCTCCATGCTCCTGATCTCGTAAGATACGCCTGCGTCAACGCAGCGCGCCGCCAACGGTTGTGTGGCCAGAATCAGGTCAATACGCAGGCCGCGCTTGGGATTGTCCTCAAAGCCGCGACTACGGTAATCGAACCAGCTGTAGCGATCTTTGACGTCAGGGAAATGCTGGCGGAATGTGTCCACAAGCCCCCAATCCAGCAGGCGGTTCAGCCACTCTCGCTCCTCGGGCAGGAAGCTGCACTTGCCGGTTCTTAGCCAGCGTTTCCGGTTTTCTTCGCCGATGCCGATGTCGCTGTCCGTATGGGAAACGTTCATGTCTCCCATCACCACTATTGGCTGATCCGGGGAGCGTTGCTGCAGGAAGTCCAGCGTTCCGGCGTAAAAACGTTGTTTGTTGGGAAATTTGTCGGGGTGGCTTCTGTTCTCACCCTGAGGAAAATAGCCGTTGCAAACTACAAGCGTTTGGCCGCCAACTGCGTACTCGCCCACAATCCACCGTTTATGCGCCTCTTCACCGTCGCCTTCAAATCCCTTGAAACAGCGCAACGCGGGCTGCTTGCTGAGCAGGGCGACGCCATAGTGGCCCTTTTGCCCATAATACTCCGCTTGATAGCCCATCTCGTTGATGGCTTCTAGTGGAAACAGCTCATCGATGACTTTGGTTTCCTGCAGGCCGATGATGTCCGGTTGATATTGGCTGATAAGTTCTTTCAGCTGATGAAGACGTGAACGTACGCCGTTTACGTTGAATGAGACGATCCGCATGATAAGTACCTACCGGAAAAGGGAAATTGTTCTACATGTTGCGGGCCAATATACCGAACAACGTTGTCTATATGAAGAACCAAATCCTTGCGGAAGTCGTATATAAATGAGTCAGGGCGTTTTACGCCTTGGCGTAGGGTAGGGAGGCTCTTATCCCGTTGTTTGCGTCACATTTGTTTATTTGGTTAATGGAGGCTGAAAGTGGACAACAGCAAGCGCCCTCAGATTGGCGTCAGTGCTTGTTTATTGGGCGAGCAGGTCAGATTTGACGGCGGTCATAAAAAGTCTTCTTTATTGACTGATCGGCTGCGGGATGTATTTGATTTTCAGGCTTTTTGTCCCGAAGTGGCGATCGGTATGGGCATACCTCGTCGCCCCATTCGTTTGATCGAGCGGGGTGGGCAAGTACGAGCCGTGGGTTCCAAGGATGCAGATCTGGACGTTACAGACAAGTTGGCTGGTTACGCTGCGTCGCTGGAAGCGAAAATTTCCCATTTGGATGGATATGTTTTCATGCAGAAGTCGCCCAGTTGCGGCGTCTTCCGGGTGAAGCTATACAACGAAAGCGGCGACGCCGTTATTGGCGTCAGAGCGGGCGTCTTTGCGGCGAAAGTGATGCAGGCGCATCCCAATATGCCGATCGAGGAGGCGGGGCGGTTAAATGAGCCAGCGTTGCTGGAAAACTTCGTTGTCCGGGTCTGTTGTTATCGAGAATGGAAAGAACAGGTTCTGGCTGCGCCTTCGCCGGATAAGCTGCAGGCCTTCCATCGCCGATATAAGTATCTACTGATGGCGCATCATCCGCAGGATCAAATTCTGTTGGGCAATATTGCCGCTCAAGCCAGAGCGGGCTCGATGAAAGGCGTATTGGAGCAATACGAGACCAGTCTGATGCGCTGTCTGGCCCATCGAGCGCAACGAAAGAATCACTTCCATGTGCTAACCAATATTTCCAAAGTGCTGCGTAAGACAATGAGCGCCTGGCAAAAGCGGGAGTGGGATGCAGTGCTAACGGATTACCGCCATGGCGTTATTCCCTTAGTGGCGCCGTTGACGCTGTTGAAACACTACTGCTCTGCAACGCAAGATGGGTTTCTTGCTGAACAGGCCTACTTGCAGCCATATCCTTCACATTTAGGGTTGAGAAACGCTATTTAAGCGACGTAAGTCGGGCGCTTCTACGGGGAGGCGTGCTCCTCCCCGCTGACTCAAGGCTTGCGGTAGAAGTGGGCGATGGTTTCGTCTTCGAACTTGTGGAAGAAGTTGCTTACTTCGCCAATGCGCACATATTGAGGAAGCGTGCGCTCTGGATTGGAGCCCTTCTGCATGACCTTAATATCCTCGTAAGCGCCTTTGATCTTGGAAAATCTCGCCTTCAGCGCGCAGCAGACGACTTGCTCCGGCTGTAAGTCATGGCGCTCAGCCAGCATCATTTTGATTGGCTCCTGATCAACGGTTCCCATGCTTTCTTCTGTATGAAGGTGATGGGGGCGAACCCTGTTTATCATCATCTGCGAGTAGCTATTCGGCTGTTTTCTGGCGAGAAGCCTGAATTGCTCCCAAAAATAGTTGTCCGTCAGATAACAGAACTCGTCAATATCAGTAAGACACGCCTTTACATACTCTCCCACGTCCGGCTGACCAATGACTTCCTCCATCGCTTGTCGCAACAGCCAGTCAAAGCCGATGGACGTTTTATGGCCATAAACTTTGCGATACATCTGGTGGCGTGAATACACAAAATCCTCCAGCGCTCCCAGGCCCTTTGGAGTTATGGCCAGGCCCATCCAGTCAGATTCCGGGTCCCAGCCCACATGCAGGTTCTTCAGCAAATGGTCCAGGTTGAAGCCGCCAATGGTCACTGATGAGTGGAATCCATCCCGCAGCATGTAATCCGCGCGGTCAGCGTCAATTTCACCGGATACGATCAGACGTAACAGGCGGACGATGTGTTTTTCCGGCTGCTTGGGCGTTTCCGTCGAACCACTGAGCAATGGCCAGATTAACTCTGCATGCCGGGAAAACTCGGGCGTCACTGCGCCGGTGGTTGTTTCCATCAGCGCGGTGACGTCAAGGGCGGAATAGGGCGTTTGTTCGGAGTTTGGAGCGAGGAGTATTTCCCACGCGCAGCGGACGGAATAGTGTTCATGCTCAAGCTTTTTCGGGCGCTGTGGGTACAGAGCCGCCATGTTCTCATCGCTGATGTTGGCTTGAGCCCATAAACGTTGAAACGGTTCACTGGTTCCCAGCATGGCGGCGATGCTGGGGACTTTTGAAAACTGATGGGAGAAACTGCTATGTCCGCAGTCGTGCAACAGGCACGCTAGCCGCGTCAACTTATTGAAAAAATCAATCGACTCCAGCGGCAGAGAAGAGGATGCTTGCGTGGTTCTGTGCCTGCGCATGCAGGATTCCATCAATCCCCTGAACATTTTATGTCCGACATGCATGACGCCGATGCTGTGAAGAAAGCGCGAGTGAGTGGCGCCCGGAAACACCAACGAAAGAATGTCGTTTTGACAAATGTGGCGTAAACGCTGGAAGAGAGGGTGATCGATGACGCGAACTTCGTGCTCAAACAGCGTAATTGCGCCGTGTACAGGGTCCATTATGAGGCGATCTCTGACGCCCATAAGATCGTATAAGAACTTATCCATGCTGAATAATTAAGAAATTGGATAGAGAGAAATGCGTATAAAATCTCATAGGGGCAATTAGTATGATAATTCTAATTTTTGACATTATGTTGCAAATGTATCTTGCAGGTCGAGCGGTTGTCCGCTAAAAACAAAGTAACGAGCTACAATAATATTCACTATGCCAGCTGTCGACCTACCCCAGTGTATAAAAATAGCTTAATAAGTAAGTGGCGCATGAGCCATGGCTGATCTAGAGGAAGCTCTTCTCATAATCGACTCCGACGAGGATGTATCCCGTCACATGAAGGAACACCTTACGTCCAGGGGATTCCATGTGGTGCATTGCGCGTCGGTCAAGTGTTTTACTGATCTCAAAGCGCAAGTCACTCCTGACATCATCATAGGCGACCTCACTTCTGACGACATTAAGTCGTTGTATTCGCTACTCAAAGACGTTCACCCCAGACCCCCCATCGTTATTCATAGCAAGCGCGCGGATGCGGAAAATATTTTAGGCGCTCTGCGATCCGGCGCATCTGACTATATCGTCAAGCCCGTGGCGGATGTCGCTGTGCTTGATGAAGCGATTCAGCGACAGATCGATCAAGTGCGCGTGTACCGTGAAAATCAGCAGTATCGATATGACCTTGAGCTGGCCAATAAAGAGTTGCGTGCGGGGCTGGAAGAGTTGCAGGCGGACCAGCGCGCAGGTCGTCATGTGCAGATGAAAATGCTGCCTGAACGGGAAGTGGAGTACGGTGGCATTCAGTTTGATCATTGCATCAAGCCGTCTCTATATCTCAGCGGCGATTTTTTTGATTATTTCCGTTTGAGCAGCGATAAGATTGCTTTCTATTTCGCGGATGTGTCCGGTCATGGCGCATCGTCAGCCTTTGTGACCGTGCTGCTTAAAAACTTGAGCAATCGACTGCAGCGTAACCTGCGCCGGCAGTCCAGCGATGACATTTTATATCCAGATCGCTTCTTAAAGCGGGTCAACGCCGAGTTGTTGGACACAGATCTTGGCAAACACCTGACGATGTTCGCTGGCGTCATTGATCTGCAAACCCGGGTATTGAGCTATTCCATGGGCGCTCATTTTCCCATGCCGGTGATGTCCGTGAATGGCGTTAGTCGATACCTTGACGGAAAAGGCCCGCCCGTGGGCTTATTTGACGATCCGGTTTATCCCTTGTACGAAGAACCGCTGGCGCCGGGATTTTCCCTTGTTATCTGCTCCGATGGACTGCTTGAAGTGATTAATGCCAAATCACTCGCAGAAAAGGAGCAAGCATTGCTTGAAACCGTGCAGGAGGCGCGTCACACTATACCTGAACTGGAAAAAGCGTTCGGGTTGAGGTGGATTACCGAATTGCCCGATGACATAGCAATCGTGTCTATTATGGAAACGACGGTGTAATTGATGTCAGGGTATAAAATACTCCAGGCGGAAAAGCAGGGTGTTTACGTACTGAAGTTTATCGGAGAGATCCGACTGAATTTGTGTTCTACATTGGACCATTTGATCGACGAGATGAAAGAAGATCAGTCTTTCATTACGGTGGTCATTGATCTTACAGAGACGAGTATTGTTGACAGTACGACGCTTGGGCTCCTCGCAAAGATTGGGATCTTCGCCAAAAAGCACCGCAAAATTTTACCCACTATCGTATCCACCAACGAGGATATTACTCGTTTAGTGTTGTCGATGGGGTTTGATCAGTTGTTTATTATCGTTGAAAAAGCCGCCACAGATATTGAGCACCTCTCAGAAATTCCTATTCTTTTGGCTTCAGAGCAAGAAGTGCGTGAGAAGGTTCTTGCCGCGCACAAAGTTCTTATGGAGCTGAATGAGAGTAATCGAACCGCTTTTAAAGACTTGGTGCAGGCATTGGAATGTGATCAAGGGCCTGCATCCTCGGTATCGTACTGATTCCACTTGAAGGCTAGTATGGGCGTTGTCCGTAAGCGCCCAAAGGTCTCCCTTTAATCTCCCGGCGCATCTTCTCAGATTGTCATATCTTTTTTGTATAAGCATCTAAGGCTAAGCTTTTAGTCATTCTTCCTGTGCGCCATGTTTTGGTGGCGGAATGAATGTTGGCGCGCAGGTGGCGGGACATGGCTTTTAAACTACCGAAAAGTGTTAGAAAACTTCCACTTGGACGCTTACACTGGCGTTAAATGACAACCTAAACACAGTTAGTTCTATGGAAAAATCACAAAAAGTCACTGTTCTCGGTGGCGGCAGCTTTGGTACTGCACTAGCGAATATTGCGGCGGGTAACGGCTACCCCACCGTTCTGTGGATGCGAGACCAAGAGCGCGCTGCGGAAATGAGCAAGACGGGGGAGAACGCCCGATATCTTCCCGGAGTAAAGCTGAACGAAAAGCTGATCTGCACGTCAGACATGCAAGAGGCGGTGGCCAACAGCGACTTGGTCCTGGTGTCCGTGCCGAGTAAATCCTTCGGCGATGTGGTGCGGGATGCGAAGCAGTACGCCAAACCTGGACAATTCTGGCTGAGTACGACCAAGGGGATTGATGAAAAAGGCTTCAAGCTGATGAGCGACATCCTGCGGGAGGAGTTGACCGAGCAGGAAATTGGCGTAATCAGCGGCCCCAATTTGGCGAAAGAGATTGGGCAGGAAAGTCTGGCCGCCACAGTGGTCGCCAGCAACAGCGAACCAGTGCGGACGCTGGTGCAAGACGTTCTTAGCTGTCGCTACTTCCGTGTTTACGCCAATGTTGACATGTATGGTGTAGAGCTGGGCGGCGCACTGAAAAACATTTATGCGATTATCGCAGGATTGGCCTCTGCCCTGGAGCTTGGCGAAAACACTAAGGCAATGCTGATTACGCGAAGTCTTGCGGAGATGAGTCGTTTTGCAGTTTTCATGGGCGCGAATCCGATGACATTTTTGGGGTTGGCTGGCGTAGGTGATTTGGTGGTGACCTGCAGCTCGCCCCTCAGTCGTAACTATCGCGTAGGCTTTGCGTTGGGCAAGGGCGAGAAGCTGGAGGATACCGTGGCGGCGTTGGGGGAAGTGGCGGAAGGCGTCAATACCACGCGCCTGGTGCGGGACAAGTCCAGGGAGTTAGGCGTAGAGATGCCTTTGGTGGAAGGGCTTTATAAAATTATTTATGAACACTTTCCCATCAAAGAAGTGGTCTCCCAGCTCATGCAGCGCGAGCAAAACAGTGATGTCGAGTTCGTATTGCCGCGCTCGGAAGCAAACTGAGGGATTCTCTCATGCGAACCTGTTTTTTTATGCGTCATGGCGAGGCGGAAATGCGGGCTCCATCTGACAGCCTGCGTGAGTTGACTGCATACGGCCGCACGCGTACGCGAGAAGTCGCAGAGCGACTGGCGAGCCATCATGAAGGCGAGTTGACGCTATTACACAGCCCTTATGTGCGCGCCACGCAGACCGCTGAAATAGTCGGCGAGATATTCTCCCGCATCAAGTCTGTTCATGTTATGGAGCTGGCTACCCCGGATGATGACCCCAGAGCCTGCCTGAATGCGCTGGAGCCATTTGCAGGCCACAATTTTATTTTGGTTACCCATATGCCTTTGGTGGCGGCGCTTGCAGCTTTGCTGGAGCATGGCGGCAGCTTTCCTTCCACAGGGTTCCAGACCAGCGAAATTCGTGAATACGAAATGCCGGTCTGGGGTCTTGGGTGCGGAATGGAAAAAAGCCGAATCTATTAAGCCAGCAGCTCTTTCAGCACCTGAGCGGCGGCTTCCAGGTCTTTCCTTCTGGTGTAAAAATGGGGAGAGAAGCGAATGCCGCCGCCTCGGGACGCGCAGATGACGTTTTTATCCATTAATTGCTGATGAAGCTCAGGCATACTGCGCCCTTTGATGGTAAAGGTAAGGATGCCGGCGCAACGATCCTCATCGCTTGGCGTAATGAATTCAATACCGTCGATGTCGGATAGCAGGGTTCTCAAGGCGGCGACATTGGCGCTGATTTTTCCGTAAACCTGCTCAATGCCCACTTCCGCTAACAGCGCCAGACTGGCTTCGAGAGCAAAGATTCCCAACATGTTGGGGCTGCCGCACTCAAAACGGGTCGCATTCGGCGCTGGCTCCCAGGTATCTTTGCTGTAATCGCCCCGGTCTTTCACCATGTGCCAGCCGTATTGGGTGAGCTGCAGACTTTCCAGGCGCTGTTTGTTGACGTAAAAAACGCCAAGCCCCTCTGGTCCCAGCATCCATTTATGGCCGTCCGCCATCAGGAAGTCGATATTGTCCCGTTGAACGTCAGTTGGGCAAACTCCCAGGCTCTGAATAGCATCGACGCAGAACAGAATATTGCGGCGCTTCAACTCGGCGCCCAGAGACGTCAGCTCCATTTTTAAGCCCGTACCGTATTGCACGGAGCTGATGGACACGAGCCGGGTTTTGTCTGAGAGCGCATCCAGCACGGCTTGCTCGGGCGTCGCGGCCTGCATGAGTTTAGCGAAGACAACGCGTACGCCGAACTTCTCTTGCAGAGACTCCCAAACGATGCGGTTGGAAGGGAATTCTTGATCGGAAATGACGACTTCATCACCCGCTTTCCAGTCCAGCCCATAAGCGACGAAAGACAGCGCTTCTGAGGTGTTTTTAACCAGGGCGATTTCGTTGATGCTTTCGGCGTTAACCAAGTCTTTGAGCAGCAACCGTAAAGAGCGTTCCTTTTTTAGCCACTCTGGATAATGGGTGGCGCCTGTCTTGAGGTTCTCTCTGGCGAAAGCTTCAATAGCGGCGACTGCGCGGGAAGGCCAGGGGGCGACTGCGGCGTGGTTGAGGTAGGTGATGGACTCGTCCAGAGGAAATTCATCGGAGACCAGACGGTCAAAAGAGACGTTGTCTAAAGGCATGGGTAATATCCGCGTTTTGTCGCCGTAGCGGCGACGGTTATTCCGTTATGGTAGGCGTCTTTAAAAGGAGGACTCTAGTATGGGGGGCATCCCTATTCAATACGTAGAACCTGTTTTCAGGGCGCCCGCGCGCGCCAAACAAAAACTGGTGCGGTGCTTGCTCCGTTTTAATGGGCTACTACTAAGCAGCGATGTCTCAGTAGTCCTGAACAACGGTCCTGTGACAGGACCCGACTAACTAAACAAGGAGATAGAACCATGCAGGTAAGAGAAGTGATGAGTGCGAAACCCGAATTTCTGAGCGCTGATGCGACGATTCGCGATGCTGCGGTGCGTATGAAGGAAAAAGGTTGCGGTTGCGTGCCGGTGGCCCGCAACGATCGTCTGATAGGCATGTTGACGGACCGCGATATCACCATTCGCGCGGTGGCCGAGGGCAAGGGAATGGATGAAAAAGTGGGCGATCTCGTGCAGGAAAAAGTGTTGTACTGTTATCAGGAGGATGATGTGAAAGACGTATTGAAAAACATGAAAGAGCAGAAAGTGCAGCGCCTGGTGGTGCTGAAGGGTAAGGACGACAAGGACTTCGTGGGAATGGTCACGGTGGGCGATATCGCCGACAAGTGCGCTGACAGCGACATCTCCCAGTCTATCGCCAACTGTTGTAAGCATTACCACTAAGACGGTCGGCGGGGAAGACGACAGGGGATTGCCTCCGCTTATAGGCGGTAAAAGAGACTGAAGGGGTAAAAGTTACAGATGCATTGCATAACTTACACACCATACGCCGATGGCGGAAGACGATAAGCCTCACAACCTTACCCAAATGCTGGATCGGCTGGAGGAGCGGAGCCTTTCCTGTGAAAGGGTGTCCATTGAAACCGTGCTGGAAGTGACGGGGCGGCGCTCCTTCGGGCCCATCCTGCTGTTGGCGGGGCTGATTCCGGCTTCGCCGCTGAGCGGCGTGCCGGGTCTTCCCACGTTGACCGCGCTCGTCGTCCTCCCCGTCATCATCCAGCTGCTGCTGGGGCGCAGGTACTTCTGGCAGCCCAGCTGGGTGTTACGACGCAGCATAGACAAAGACAGATTCATGCAGGCGCTGAACGTCTTACGCAAGCCAGCTCTATGGGTTGACCGCTACGTCCACCCGAGGCTGCAAGTTCTCACTAAAGGGGCGGCGGTGTATCTTGTCGCGATTGTCTGTCTGGGCATCATAGCGCTGATGCCTCCGTTGGAGCTCGCGCCATTCGCCAACTCACTCAGCGGCGCCGCCTTGTCCCTGTTCGGATTGGCGTTGATTTCCCACGACGGATTGCTGGTTTTGATCGGATTGATTCTTTGCGGCGTCACTGTAGCCCTGATGATGTACACTTTTAGTATGGGTATGTAACGCTGGTATGGGTATGTAAAGCCGCGTTATTTCCCGTAGTCTCCACTTTTATAAACCCCTTCATCTTCTTCGTGCGTCATCTATCATTCGGTTTTATTAATCAGGCAGACAAATAGAAGGAAGCTATTTGTCTGCCTGGTGACCCCAGGCGGTGTGCGGTGCGTAAACGGTTTGGTTTTGTGGGGGGGGGCTTCCGTCCCTGAAGCCATCTGTTCGCAGCTTATCGCCCGCAGCTTTCCCTCTCCCACAGGATTTCATGATGCTGTCAGGCCGCCATTTTTTGGCATTTCTCGGCGCATTCCCGACAAGTTTGCGCGCACTCCTCGCAATGAGACGCGCTGAACTTGGCGCATTCTTTTCCGCAATCTTCGCAGATATCCGCGCAAGCTTTACATATTTGGCTTGAATGCGCGCTGCTGCGCGCCATAAAGGCGGCGGCGACGCGGCAGATGACCGAGCAGTTGATGGTGAGTCGGATACAGTCGGCCATCTTGTGGACATCCTCTTCCTGCAGGCAACTGTCGGAGCAATGATCGCAGATATTGGCGCATTGCTGACAAGCTTTGATACATGATTCATAGAGTTGGTGGCCCATTGGTTTTCTCCTTTCCTCTGTGGTTAGGCCATGCGAATGCCGCAAGTATGGGGCCAATGTCATGATGAGGCGCGAAGAAATTAAGAGGCCGTCATGAGCGCTTAGCCGGGCCTTCGGCTATCGGCACAGGCTTTGCAGTCGACCAGTTAAAGGGCGTGAGTGCAGAAAGGAGAAGCCAATGAAGATGCAAGTAATCGCGGCGGCGCTGTGGCTGATGGGTGGTGTATCCGCCGTTGCTCAGGAAGACGTCGACCTGGAGAAAATCGATGCGACCTTCGCCAGTCTGGACTACGTATCCCAACACGGCGTAAAGCGCTGATGCGTGTCTTGCCGCCGTACGCCTTGAAGGATAACCCGCCTCAACAAAGGAGAATTCGCCATGCCTTACGACAGCATCAGCAACCTGCCCGACAATGTCAGAGGGGTATTGCCCAAGCACGCCCAGGAAATTTATCAGTCCGCTTTCAATAACGCCTGGGAGCATTATAAAGATCCGGAAGAGCGCCGCGGCTCCGCCTCCAGGGAAGAAACCGCGCACCGGGTGGCCTGGTCGGCAGTGAAGGAGAAGTATGAGAAAAAAGGCGACGAGTGGCGTCCTATTAACCAGACAAACAAATAGTGTTCTGGCCAAACCCCACCGGACACTTTTCTTCGAGAATTTTCATAATTAATCGGCGACATATCATTGTTCGCCGTATGCAGTCTTTCGAGATCGTAATATCTCATGTAGGCTGCGACATCCTGCTTCATGTGTTCCCGGGTAGGCTGGGGGATTTTTAATATCCAGTCATGCTTAAGGCGTGCTCGGAAAAGACAAAGAGAAATTGCTGCAGAAGGTGGATATGGACATACCTCATCCTGAGCAAATTTATCCGCGGCGACAAGCCATAGGATACAGGGCCTGACATGTGTAGGCCCTGCCGTTTCAAACAAATAGAAGGAAGCTATTTGTCTGCCGGATTAATAGGAATGGCGACGTGGTCTTTAGTTTCCGGTTTTATGCCGCGTTAGCGGATTTTGAGAAGGAGCCTGGTTTTGAGTGAGAAATATCCTCTTATACGTTCTGCTACAGAATTGTCTGAACAGTTAACAACGATCGCCAACGCCAAACGGCCGCCTGTCGAAACTTGGAACCCGACAGTGGAAGTGAGCGTTGATATCAGAATTCAACGTGACGGCAAATGGTTCTACCAGGGCAATCCGATAGAGCGCATGGCTTTAGTCAAACTATTCGCCAGCGTCCTCAAGAAAGAGGGGAGAGATTACTTTCTGGTGACCCCGGTGGAAAAAGCCAAAATAGAAGTGGAAGACGCTCCCTTTGTCATCACCGCTATGGAGCGATACCAAAACGACGCCGGCCAGCCATGCATCATACTCACGACTAATCTGGACGAGAGCGCCCTGGTTTCCGAGAAACACCCAATCAGAGTACAGATTGACCCCATCACCGAAGAACCGTCCCCCTATGTCGGAATGCGCTCAGGAATGGAAGCACTGATCGGACGTAACGTGTTTTACCAACTGGCGGATTTGGCGGAGGAGCGGGTTATTGGGGGAGAGAGCGTGTATGGGGTGGAGAGTGTTGGGGTGTTTTTTAGGCTTGGGTAAGGGAATGTAAGCAAATGTAGAATTTTGAAAAATTAAACCTTACGGAAATCTTAACGAATTTTAATTTCTGTTAGCTTCTGTTATATTTCGCGCCGGTTAGATGTCTGGGGTAAATTCCGCTAAAGGGAGTTAGCCATCAAGACTGCATTTGTTATTGCTGTCAGCGGTGTCTTTACAGGGGACGTAATGTCTAAATTCTACTCATTTCTTTCGGTGACGCCTTTCACTCGTCTGGTCCTCGTCTTCCTATTTCCCCTAAATCTTGTTCTTGCCCCGATTGCGTATGCAGAAGAAGAACGCTCTGGCGCATGTCGTATGGAGCAAGAATATTTGGATAACGTTCCGCTCTATGATGTATCAGAGATACCGGAAGACTACTCGTGCTTTGTCGATGTGGATGCGGTGGATCTGGGTAGGGTTACCGTTGTAGATACCCGCAGCGCTAATGATTTCGAGAAAGCTTTCGTGCCAGGCTCCATTAACCTCCCCGGTAACTTCATTTTTCATCAACGTACTCTGAAAAGCAGGTCGCTGCTGCTTGTCAATAAGGGAGTATTGACCCGCCAGAATGCGCAGCTGTGCGCCCGTCTTAAAGAAGCTGGCTTTATTGACGTCAAAATCGTGCGTGGAGGCCTGCATGCCTGGCGGTTATCGGGGAATAAACTTGCTGGGCTCCCGGAAGATGTCGCTGCGTTGTCCAGGCTAACAGAGATTGAGTTTGTTGTAGCCCTAACTGGCGGCGACGCCAAGTTGATAGTGGGACAGTCGTGGTACGACCGCGTACGTCGCTATGTGCCTGAAAATATCCCCGTGCTGCCTATTGCGGGAGATAAGAGTTTTGCTATGGCTCTGGTTAAAGCGCTTGGCGGCGATGAGGTGTCGCGCAATCTGCCTGTAATTATGCTGGAAGGGACATTGGAAGAATACGCGGAAAGCCAATATCGCAATCTGTATAGGTATGAAGCCAGTCCGGAAGCCATTGAACGACACTTTGAAAGTCTGGCGACAGTTCAGGAAAAGCGGCGCTCAATCCCTGACCGGTATCGTTGCCGAGGCGGAGAGTAGTCACAAAGGAAGCATTAGATATATGACGCAAACACGATTTATAGCCGTTGTAATACTTCCTGTCGCGTTGGCCCTGTGCTTAGGGTTGGGCGCCTGGAATGGGGTAACTCTATACAGGCAAGTAACCGCGCACATGGCGAGTCTTTCTTCGCCTACTAAAAAGTTGATTCGATTTCAGTTTGTGGTCAAGAACAAAGGTCAGGCTTTCGCCAAGGATCTATCTATTCATTTATTTGCGCCAGTTAGTGATTACCCAATGCAACGTTTGGTCGCACTGGATGGTCTGAAAGAATATAAAAAAGAAGTTGATGCTATTTCCAACCAAACACTCATCTACAAAATAGATCAACTGGCTTCATATGAAACCAGAAATATTACTGTTAACGCAGAAATAACTATGCTGCCTCTAGCGCCTATCATAATAGACCCTAAGTTGTGGCTAAAGAATGAGAAGTATATAGAGGTCGATAGTCCTGAAGTTCGTGAGGTCGCGAAACTTTTTGAGGGGCTACCCCTGGAGCGTCAACCTAAAGCGGCTTTTGATTGGCTGGCGCAACACCTGAAACAATCGGATTACATAAAAGAAGAGAAGGGAGCGGTATGGGCGCTGGAGAATAAGACCGGCGATTGTACCGAATACACATTCGCCTATGTCGCTATTCTGCGCAAGTTAGGCATCCCTGCTATTCCGTTGGGCGGTTTCATCGCCTCCCGACCCGCTACAGTCATTTCCGGCGTTGACTATCACAATTGGGCTTTATTCCACGATGGTCGCCGCTGGCGTCTTGCAGACCCACTCAATGGCGTATTTAACCAACAGGAAGAAGATTATGTCGCTTTCAGGGTTTTAAGTGAAAGCGCAGATGGTGAGCCATTAGGACGAAGCCGCTTTTCAGTAGATGACGAGAATGTCGTTATTGAAATGCAATGAGTAGACGGCGGCCAAGTTAACTAAGTCTTGTTTATATAAAAGAGTTTTTGAGCTTTCAAATCATGCATCCAAGTAGTAGAGCTGTAGAGGATAAGATGGGAATTGGTACGGAAATCCTACTAAATGTAATTAAAAGAAGTCTATCGGCAGTACTAATTTTGGGGGCTTCTATCATTTACGCTGCCCCATCTTCTGACTCGCCTCAAAGCGCTTCATATGAAGCTGCGGTGTTGGCTGATTCTCCTATTGCATATTGGAGGCTGAATGAAACATCAGAGCAAAATGTCGCCGAAGACAAAAGCGGCAATGGACATCTGGCGAAGGTTGAAGGAAACCTGCTTGTAGAATTAGGCGTTCTCTCAAGCGACTCTGCTAAGTCATTTGCAAACGGTGGACTGTCCGTTCCAGATCATTCCTCCTTTGCAATGGAACAGCTTACTTTAGAAGCTTGGTTGAAACCATATAAGGCTGGAACGGATGGGAGTTCTTCATTTCTATTTTCACACGGCGGCAGCAACTATAACTGGGGGCTGTATGAAAGCAAAAACAGAAGCTATTGCCTGTATGTGCGTATAGGCGTTGTTAAGTCTGTATGTGTTGGTCAAGAGGATGTGCCGGCAAACGCGTGGAGCCATTTGGTTGGTACTTATAATGGCTCGTCCTTAATTTTATATCTAAACGGTCAGGAACGGTCTCGGCTAGAAATTGCTGGAATGCCTACGAAAAATCCAGGCGTCATTCAGTTCAGTAACTGGTCTGGATATCGCTTCGAGGGCGTTATCGATGAAGTTGCAATATATGATCATGCGCTTAATGAGGGGGAGATTAACAAACATTACCAGCTCATTAGCTTTCCGACACGAAAAGAGGAGATATATAGAAAAGTAGTCTCTGATAGTGATCCTATAAGTTTTTGGGAGCTTCCTGAGAATGAAGGGAAATTAATTGACTCCATCGGAAATATAAACGGAAACATCACTCAGCCTACTCAATTGACTCAAGGAATTTCTGGCGCTGATCATACGGCCTCGTATTTTGATTATCAAAAGGGGCAAAGAGCTATTGTCCCTCATAATTCAAGCCATAACCTAAAAGAGTTCTCTGTTGAAGCCTGGGTTAAGCCGGAAATGATCGGCGCATACCGAGGCATCATTACAAAAATGATGAATGGAAACGGTTATCCAGGAATGGCGCTGAGGCTGGATGGTGAAACGGGAAGAAAGTTTCAATTCGCTATAAATGCGCCTAGAGCCCTAATTTGGGCGACTTCACCTAAAGAGTTTGAATTAGGTAACTGGTATCACCTTGTTGGTAGTTACAAAGATGGAGTGGGCGCAAGTCTATATGTCAATGGGGAACTTGTTCATAGTGTTCCTGCAAACGAAAATACACTTATAACTACGCCATCTGTTCCGTTGGTTATTGGTGCGCACTATGACTATAACTATACGCATCTCAACTTCGACGGGCTTATTGATAGCGCAGTATTTTATTCTCATATTCTTTCTGAAAGAGAAATAAAAGCGCATTACGATGCGGCCTTGACCGGAATCGAGCCTCAGTCCAAGCCCGCAAAAATAGTGGGCGCGTCTATATCAGACAAATCTACGCTGACAGAAAGCTCTGAAATAGAAATATATTTCGAGTCGCCAATCGATGAATCATCATTTACACAAGATGACGTTCGGCTGATGAAGGATGGTAGCGAGCAGAGTATCAAGGTTAAGAAGCTTGATGATGTGAAGTATGCTGTAGAGGTGGTTGGTGGAATAACGAATCGGGCTCACTACGTTTTGGAAGTTGGGCCAAATATTTCTTCTGGAGATGTCATAGGCCTGGATCAGGATGGCGATGCTCTGTACGGAGAAGTAGGTGATGACGTATTTAAATTGTCATTCGATTCTTTCTTTGCGGATTTTGTTATAACTGATGAAGCAACTATCGGGGATGACGCCTCCACATACGAAAACAAAAATATACTAATTGACAGTGGATTGCTAACGATCTCAGGCAATCATACTTTTGGCGATATTTTACTCGTGAATGGAGGGAAAATTGTAACTTCAGATAGAGCTAAAGCGACGCTTACTTTGAGTCATTTATCGATTGATGAAAGTTCATCCATTGATGTAAGTGGTAAGGGCGCGACGCCAGATTCTGAGGTGCGAGCATACTGTGGCGGTAGCTATGGTGGGGAAGGCGGAAGTCATGACTGGCTGCCAAATAAAAATGTGTTTGGAGATTATCGTCGCCCACATGACCTGGGAATTGGAGGGGCTGGAAACAACGATGCAAGCTTTTCAACAGGTGGTGGAGCGATAAAGGTAATTGTCGATCGTTTGGAGCTGGATGGGAAGATTCTGGCGAATGGTTCTGGTGGCGCAAACCGCATGGGGGCCGGAAGCGGCGGCTCTGTGTGGATTGAAGCTGGTGTTATTGTTGGGAGTGGCTCTATCGCCGCAAATGGTGGTAATAGAGTTAATACTACTGAGGGCGGTGGCGGTGGCGGTGGTCGCGTAGCTATATACTACGACGAACTCGAATCCTTTGATGTTTCCACTCAAGTTAAGGCCCTTGGCGGTAGGCGTGTACACGGAAACTACGAAAGTGGCGCTGCGGGAACTATTTTTATACGAAATAAGGTTAGTGGTGAAGAGAAGCTAATCATCGACAATAGAGGCTTGGATGACGCTAATGTCGCCAGGACTGGCCTGAGTGGCTCGTACCCAATGCCCGTTGAGATTTATAACGCCAGAATAAAAGTAATTGATGCAAACTTTCTAAAGCTTGTTGCCTTCAATGTCCATGTCGCCCAAAAAGGCGATGCTAAAATTGGAAGCCTCTTCTTTACTAATAGTGTATGGCAGCAGTCAGGAAATAAACTCAATATTACTGATGAATATAGTTTCATAGGTGGAGGCTTTGACACTAAAGGAGACTTATCACTTCCTAATAATGAGCTGGTCGTTGATAATTTTACTTACACTGTTTTTAGCGATCAGAACTGGAAAACGATCACGCTGAAAAATGGGGGGGTGCTGACCACAGGCGTTCCCTCTGGATCGCTCACGCAAGCGTTGATAGTTAAGGCGTCTTCTATCAATGTCGAGGCTGGTTCCAGGATTGATGTAAGCGGAAAGGGAGGGCTCCCTGACGCTGAAGTATGCGCACATTGTGGTGGAAGTTATGGTGGTGTGGGCGGAACGCCGGTCAACGGCCAAGAGAATAAATCCACTTATGGAGACTATCGTCAGCCGGTTCTACCTGGGACCGGGGGCGCTGGGGGGAATGGCAGTTCTGGTGTGCGAGGAGCCGGCGCCGTAAAAATTATTGCGGATCGGCTGAATCTTGACGGAGAAGTGAAAGCGGATGGCGACTATGCTAAATCACAGTCCGAATCTGGAGCAGGAGGGGGAAGTGGCGGCTCCATTTGGCTTGATATCGGCATTTTGTCAGGGAGTGGGCGGATTCTGGCTAACGGCGGGGCTGGTGATTATGCTGGCGGCGGCGCCGGTGGGCGGGTTGCTGTTTATTACTCTGTACTGAACGCGTTTGATTTCGCATCGCAAGTAGAAGTAAACGGCGGAAAGGCCAGACATTCAGGGTTTACGCCTGGACAAGATGGCTCCGTATACACTGAACAAAAGCATATAAATACCTATGTTACTGGCTTGTCTGTGACTGAATATGTCGCTGATAAAGTGCAGGAAATTACGCTGTCGTTTGTCAATGAGATTGATCCTGCTTCGTTTTCTATCGACGACATTTTGCTTGTTGGTGACAGCTCTTCTGTTTCCATCACTGCTTTAGAGCAAATAGATGGGGTGCAATACCGCATTCGTTTTTCCGCCCCCTTGGAAGATGGAACATATCGCTTAACAGTCGGCCCTGATATCAAGACAAAAGATGGTCTTGGAATGGACCAGAACCATAATGGCGCGCCCAATGAAGCCGATGATGCTTTCGTTGCTTCCTTTGTCGTGGATACCGAAAAGCCTGCTGCGCCTACTGTAACGTCGCACAATGTTTCAACGCCTGTATTGATAAATGCCAGAGTCATTAATCTCAGTGGTGTGAAAGAACCTGGGACGCTCTTGTGGCTCAACGGTAAAAGAGTATCAGGGCAAGAAGACGTAAACTGGAGCGTCTCCAATATTGCGTTGCAGGAAGGTGACAACCAACTGTCATTGAAAGTTGGCGATCTGGCAGGCAACTTTTCAGAAGAAGTCATACTGGCTATCAATGTAGACAGCCAAGCGCCTGAGGTACTGCTGATGGCGCCTTCGGGAATCATCAACAGTAGTGACAATTCCATTCGCGCCAAGGCGGAGGATGTTGGCGCCAGTGGGCTCTCATTGAAAGGAGCGTCAGTCGCTGTTTATAGAAATGGCTTGGCGGTAACAGGTGAACTCGCCTTAGCGTCAGGTGAATACATTTTTACAGCAACTGCGCCTTTGCTCGAAGGGAGCTATAAAGTTGTCGTCAAGGTAGCTGATACTCATGGGAACATCTCCGCTCCTAAGGAGTATACGTTCATCCTTGATTCGACCAAGCCAGCATCACCACAGCTTGAGGCTTTCCCTGATGTCAATGATGTCAATGCGTACCGCTTTAAAGGCACAAGAGAGAAAAACTCAAGCGTATGGGTAAATGGCGTTCAGAAGCTCTCCAGCGAAGACAAAACTACCTTTGATCTGCTCTTGGACCTTCAGCGTGGCGATAATAGATTTGAGTTTGTCGTTATTGACGCTGCCGGCAACGCCAGCGTCCCCACCATCGCCAACATTCGTTTTGATGATACTGCCCCAGGGCAGGTGACGTTCACTGTAGACGGAACGGGCGACGGAACGGAGGCGATGCTGGATTGGAGCGCTTACGATGAGTTCTCTAACGGTAACGACATTGCCGCTTACCATATTTATGTATCAGGTTCGAACTTCTCTGATATCGCAGGAATGACCCCGGTGGCGTCAACCCCATCTGGCTCCAAGTCATTCAAGCTCGCCGGTCTGATGCGAGGCGCGACAGTGTATGCGGCTGTTGTGGCGGAGGATACTGCTGGCCTGAAACGGACGACTGTAACTGCGCAGCCGGTTACTCCTGAAGATATTGTTAAACCAGAGCCTATCGTTGATTTGCGAGCGCTTTCCGCATCGACTTCCATAGATTTGTCCTGGGCGCAACATGCGAACACGGCTGGCGATTTAGCAGGCTACAGAATCTATGTGAGCAAGGCGGGAGACGAAGAGGTCAATGATATTCCGCTGGCCTCGGCGAATATCTCCGATGGGCGCGTGAACGTTAAAGTGGAAGGGTTGCAAGCTGCTACTGCGAACCCGATTCGCATTACAGCCTATGATCTGGCTGGCAATGAGTCCGATGCTGTCTCCAATCCTGGCGTGACGTTGTTGGCTAACCCTGCTGGCGTGACCACAGATCCGTTAAGTGGCCAGTTGAAGGTAAGCTGGCAAGCCTCCCAGCCTGCCAATCTGGTAAAGGAATACCGTATCTATGCGCAAGACGCCGCCTTCTCCAGCGTTGCTGGCATGGCTCCCAAAACTACCGTCAGCGGCAGCGCGCTCACACGCAACATTGCAGGCCTGTCTAACGGTGTGACCTATTACGTGGCCGTGACGGCGGTGAATCTCTCTGGCGGTGAAGAAACGCAAGTGGCTGCTGTGACAGGCAAGCCGGAAGAAGATAACGTCGGACCTGAAATCGTATCCATCGAGTTCATCAGCGCGAATGGCCCAGCGCAACTGAGCGGTTCCACACTGACTATGGACGGTAAGGTCGTTGTAAAAGCAAACGACCCTGCTGGCGTCAGTCGAGTTGAGTTTGAGAAAGATGGCGAAAGCTGGGGAATGGACCTGAACGCAGATCCTGATTTCGAGCGCGCCTGGTTGCTGGCGGGAGAGACTGACGGCGCTCACACGATCAGTGTGTCCGTCTATGACAATCTCAATAACGTCACTCAGATTAAGAGCATTCCTGTCAGCGTTGATTTGGCCGCGCCGTCTGCCCCGCAGTTGACTGCGCCGCTCAATGGCGTCACTACCAACAGGGTTGAAGTTGATGTGGCGGGAGCAGCGACTGCGAATACCTTGGTGCAACTGTTCGTCAACGGTGAAGCGCAAGGCGATGCATATCCAGTTGCTGAAGCCGGCGTGTTCTCCGGCTTGGTAACTCTGCAGGATGGCGTGAATGAAATCACCGCCAAGGCGACCTATGCAGGGCGCACTAAAGTCAGCGCCGCCAGTGCGGCCCTGTCAGTAACTTTGGATAACACTCTGCCGAACGCGCCGCAAAGTTTGTCTGCAGTCGGAAAGGCGCTGGGTAAAGTGGCGCTGGGCTGGATGCCGGTCAACGACCCTAGAGTGAAAGGGTATAACCTGTATCGCTCCACTGAACCATTCAGCGCCATTGCAGAAGCTGGCGCGCCGGTGAATCAGAAGCTGATTACTGGAACCAGTTATACAGATGTGCCTTTTACTGATGGAACCTATTTCTATCGTGTCGCCAGCGTTAATGAGCTAGGCAGCTTGAGTGAGCTATCAGATGTTGTTGACGCGAAGGCTGACAGCGAGGCGCCAAAGGCGGTGAAAGTCGAGTATGCGGCATACGGCGCCAAGGATGAAGCGAGTGGTCGTTACGGGCCTGGGTTGATTGATGTCGCCGTAACTTTTGATGAGCCACTGCGCAATACACCCTATTTTGCCTTGGCGACAGAAAATGCTCTGCCGCTCACCGTAGAGTTAGAGCGCGACTTTGATGATGAGCTGTTGTACCGCGGTCAGTTCGAGATCGAGGCGACTACGCCCGCTGGCGTTGTGACCCCCGTGCTGGCGGCGTTTGACAGTGTTGGTAATCGTGGATCTGTTGTGGTAAGCGGTGGCGATCTGCGCATTGATACGCAAGGGCCGGATGTCCGTACTTTGACAGTCAACCCCGCTGCGCCGATTCGTAACGATGATCCGGCTGGCAAAGAAGTTGAAGTTGTCCTGACCCTGGCGGATGACGTCAATTCAGGCGAAGAACCGAAGCTGGTTCCGTTTATTGAGGAAAATGGCGCTCCTACGGTTATTGCTGCTTATCAGGACGGTATTGCGCTGAACAAAGACGGATCTTCCCAGGCGGGGCGGCCGGTTTACGTTGGACGCATGCGATTGCCGTTGACGGCGGGACAAGACCAGGATGGACAGCCCAACGCGGAACAGCTCGGCTTTTTGCTTTCCGCCCAGGACGATCTTGGTAACGCCGCCAAGCCTGTGCCTGCGCACATACGCTTTCAGGTTTATCAGGGAGAGTTGCCTCCGTTAGGCGCGCCGGATCAGTTGATGGGCAAAGCCTTACCTGGTGGACGCATTGCCTTGAACTGGAGTCTGGTGGGCAGCGCGGCGGGGTATGCGTTGTATCGTAAAGCGCCCGGTGAAACCGAGTTGTCAGAATGGAAGCGATTCGACGACGTGTTGATGGATAGCTACATCGACGGTGAGTCAACGCCTTTGGCTGATGGCGAATATCAGTACGCCATTGCCTCTCTGCGTAGTGAAAACGGGCAGACGACTGTCAGTGCGCCTGGCGTGTCTGTGACGATCAGTTCTGATGCTACTGCGCCGATGGCTCCTGCCGGCCTGCAAGCCAGGCTGAGCGGTTCCGGCGTGCACCTGCAATGGCAAGCGCCAGCGGGCGATGATTTACGTTACAACGTCTATCGACTGAATCTGCCGGAAACGGCGGAGGATATTGATCTCTCTGACGTTGCAGCGCTTCAGGAAAATCTCCCGAAAGAGGTCGCGCTGGATAGCAAGCCTTCAGAAACTGAACACCTGTATGTGGTGACGGCGGTGGATAGCGCAGGTAATGAGTCTGCTCCTTCCAACACCCAGTATGTAAATGCAGATTTGCTGCCTGTTAATCAATTGAGCGTGTTGCTGGAAAACGACAGCCGTCCGGTGGTCAACTGGAGCCACAATGGCGCCAGTATCGCTGGATACGATATTTACGTTGGCGATGACGCAGATCGCGTCAAGCTCAATGCTGATCTGCTGACTAACGCGGATTATGAAGATCTGGGTTACAACGCGGGTGAGTTCAGCTCCGGCTCGGTGGAAGAGCGCTTCTACACTGTCGTGGCGAAAGACAACCAAGGCAAGGAAAGCATTGGCCACAGTCTTTTGCTGCCCGCGCTGAGCGTTGATTTGAAGCCTGCTGACGAGTCTGAAAGCGGCATTGAGCCAATCAAACGTGGCGTCATGAACCGAGTGTTGTTCCGCGTCGCCAATAGCGGCGTGACCAAGATTGAACGTGTGCGTTTGAAAGTGACGGTGAACGTCGCGGGAGCGGCCAAGTCTCACTACTCGGACTACTTCGCTGTTGAACCGGGAAGCTTCTCCGACGTAGGCGTTGTCATCGGCGGATATCAGTCTCTGGATGCGTTTGCGGATCTCGATATCAGCATTCTCTGGTCGCCGCAGGCGGGTGAGAACGTAGAGATTCGTCAGTGGCGTCAGGTAGCCGTTGGCCAGTCCGCGCTGGTGGCGACTCTGGAGACACTGAACTTCGTTCGCGGCGCAACAGGAAAAGCGCGATTCCGATTGGAAAACGTCAGCGATGTGGAGTCTGAGATTCTCATGGCGGCGAACAGCGGTAAGCACGACTCACCAGACATTCGCTTTATCCTTGAGGACTTCGCTGGCAACGTGTATGGCGCGACCTCTATCAAGCAAGTGACTGGAGATGTCGTCACCACCACGGACCGCTCCACAGTAGCGCGTATTCCAGCGGGCGGCGAGTACGTCACAGAATACTTTGACGTGCCTGTGCCGTCTTCTGTCCCGGAGTCAGCGTTGCTGCGTTTGGAGATTGACAAGCTGCACTACCAGGTTGGCCGCGATGCGCATGTTGCGATCGCTGGTACACGCGCGTCACAAGTAGTGACGTTACAGGAGACGCCTTATTACGGTGAGCTGACGTCTGTAGAGCCCGCCAAAGCGTTCGCTGGTGAAACCGTGACAATCAAGGGACGTGCGATTGATCGCGCCAGCAATGAACCGATGGCCAACGCCATATTGACGGTGGCGATGAAGGTGCGCGGGTTTGAGCGCCAATACGCTGCCTTTACTGATGTGGAGGGCCAGTTCGAGTTCACCTACACGCCGACCATCAATGACACTGGAGAGTATGTCGTTTCCATTGTCCATCCAGACAAATTGGACCGTCCGGAACACGGCCGTTTCATTGTAGAAGGCGCATCTGTGGCCCCTGCCATATACAAGGTGTCTGTGCCCAGAAACTATGAATATGGCATGGACGTGCGCGTCAAAGCCGGTTTCAGTACGCAGTTGACCAATGTGCGTCTGGAGTGGGCGGCGGAGCTGGATGAAGACGGTCAGTCAAAACCAATGGCGGATGGACTGCAAGTCAGCAGCTCAACGCTGGAGGCTATCGCGCCGAATACTACGGGTTATCTCAAACTGAAGCTGACGGGCGATAATCTGGCTCCAGAAAATGGACGTCTTTACTTCAAGGTTATGACGGACAACCAGGAGCAGCCTTTGGCGTTGCTGACCGTGCAATATTATCTGTCAGCGGCGGCGCCGTTGGCGAAGGTATCGCCAAGCTACATCACCTCTGGCGTCAAGCTGGGAGATGAGCAAGGGGAAACCTTTAAGGTAACCAACGGCGGCCTGGAAACATTGACCAATGCACGCCTGTCTCTGGTGGATCAATACGATGCGCCAGCTCCTGAGTGGGTGCGTATCGTTGGCGATCGCAGTCTGGGGAATATTGCGGTGAATGAATCGCGCACTATCCAGTTGGCGTTCCGTCCCGATGCGACTGTGCCTAAAGGCGACTACCGCTTTAAGGTGTTGATCCAGGGCGATAATTTGCCAACCCAGCCTTACATTGTAGATGTGGCGGTGACGGACTCCACCATCGGCGGCGTGCATTTCCATACTTCGGATATATACACCGCCACCAAGGCTGAAAACGGCGGCCTGATTCCAGGTTTGGCGAAAGTACGCATCTCGCTGCAAAACGAAGACGTGCTCAGCGAAACCTATGAAATCACTACGGATGAATTCGGTGATGGCTTCCTGGAAAACCTCTCCACTGGCTCTTATACCTACCGAGCCAGCGCGTTTGACCATGACAGCGTGAGCGGACGTATCTGGGTGCGCTCGGGTGCGGTGACCAGTGAAGAAGTGTTCCTGATGAACAAACTGATCTCGGTGGAGTTCTCCGTACGTGAAATCACCCTGGAAGACCGTTACGAGGTGGTGTTGAACGCCACCTACGAAACTAACGTCCCGGCCCCAGTTGTCCTGTTCGAACCCATGTCGGTCAACCTGCCGATGATGAAGAAAGGCGAGGTGTTCCAGGGTGAGTTCAGTTTGACGAACTATGGCTTGGTAAAAGCTGAAAATGTCATCACAACACTGCCTGCTGGCGATGAATTCGCGCGCTTTGAATATATGGCGGAGGTGCCCGAAACCTTGTGGCCTGGTCAGGTGGTTGTGGTGCCTTATCGTGTCGTCGCCATTCAGGACTTTAACCCCAGCGCCCAAGGTGACGCTTCTGGCGCAGGGTGTGCGCAACATAACTATGAGGCTATCTGTAACTACTCCGCCATGTGCGCCGTTGGGAGCATTATTAACAATGCGGCGAAGATGATGATGAACGCGATGGGAGGCTCCTGTGGGGGCGGTGATGGAACAGATGGCGGAATTGGTGGGGGCGGAGTATCGATCGGGGGCTATTTCCCAGGTGGCCCAGGCACTACGGTTACCCCTGAATCACCGGTGGAAAATGCGGCGGGCGGAGGTTTCTGCCCTGGACCGGATGCCGGTGGCGGAGGCCAGTGTTCTTCAGGTGGCGCAGGTCAAGGCAGTGGTAATTAGAAGGATGTTTGAAGTGAATTCAGTAGTAAAAGCGGTGTTTATGAGATTGTTTAATTATGCTGCCTTTGTTGTTTGTCTGGCGGTTGTTTGCCTCCAAACCGCCTCGGCGGAGCCAGGCGTATTCCTTCTAAAACAGGAGCCGGACTATAAGGCGGACTTCGTATTGGAAGAGCAAGACTTGTACGTAAAGACGCTAGGTGACGGTGTGCGTCTGACACGCACTTATCGTCCTGGTAAAGGGTGGACCTGGAATGCGCGCTGGGCGGATCTGGAGTTTATCAAGCAGGAAGTAAAAGTGAAGTTCGCCAACAACAGCTCTGGGGGAGGCGGCTCAATTGACTTTGATCCTAAGCCGCTGGAGTTGGAAGGAGAAGCCGCTGGGTTATCGGGCTATAAAAAATGGGGGAAAATACGCCGGTTTGATACTGATTATGAGCGGGTAGCAGGCATGGCCCGATTTGGCGGCGACAGCGCTCACATTGTGCCTGTAACTGGCGGCTATGAATGGCGTAATCGTAAGGGGGACTGGATTAAATATAATGAAGAAGGTAAGACACTTTCCTATGGCGATATTGCTAACCAATACACGCTAAATCGGGACGGACAGGGACGAATAGAGTCTGTCGTAGATAAGTTCAATCAGACGCTTTACCACATTAAGTACTCCGGCGACTCCAGGGCGCCAAGTTCCGTCACGGATTACTCCGGCCGTGAGGTGTATTACGACTATGTTGATGGAGAGTTACAGTCCGTCAAGGATGTGCGCGGTTATGAATGGCGTTATGTCTATCACTCAGGCAAGTTGTCCCAGCGTATAGATCCTAATGGCAACGCTACTTCATATGAGTTTGACGATAATCGACTTGAGAAAATAATACTCGCCAACGGAGACGCTACTTCTTACAAATACGAATATCTGAAAAATATTTCCATTAACCAAAAAGAAAATGCCGAGTTCTATAAAATAACAAAGAAATTACCCGATGGAACGGTTGAGGAAGTTAAAGTCCGTAATGCGCCGAAACCAACGGGCATTGGGTTTCTTTCAACGGATAAAGGATCTTCCGCGCCTGTTAGTAGTGGGCAAGGGGTTTTATTGACTTCTGCGACTGATCAATTACTTGAAAAGAAGCGAAATGAAAAGCTCCTGTATGAAAGAGAAGTCAACGGAGAGCTAGTTAACAAGATAGTTTACGACACAAAAAATAAAATTCGCACGGTTACCCGCTATGGTGAAACGACCGAATACGTTGAAGACGTTTGGGGTAACAAAACTGAAATCCGCTATCAAGATGGGCGCAAGGAAACCGCCAAGTACCATGCTGCTTTCAATCTGCCGTTAGAGCGTATTGACCCCAAGGGCGTCAAGCATAGTTATAGCTATGATGGGGGCGCGCGCTTGACCAGCTACACCCAGTCTGGTGAAACAGAAAGTCGCTCCTTCACTTATAGCTACAGTGATACTAAGCGTACGGCAAGCATCGGTGGGGCGACTTATACCGAAAACCTTGATACCTATGGCAATGCTAAATCAGTTGTAAACCCGGAAGGCAATGTCTCTACATATACATATAATGCTTTGGGCCAAGCGATAACGGAAACACGTCCTGAAGGCGGCGTTTATACATATAGCTATGATGACGCGGGTAATCTTCTGTCTATAGAAGATCCTCTGAAACGCGTAACAAGCTTTGAATATGATCCTGCCGGAAACCTTATTAAAACTACTCTTCCGAATACTGGTGAAGTGCGCTATGGCTATAACAAGCTAAATGAGCAGACTAGCGTTACTAGCCATTATGGATCTGTATTTAAATCTGAATATAACCATAACAATAGAGTGTTAACTTTCACAGATGCTCTAGGTAATCAGTCTCTGATTCGAAAGACGCCACATGGTCAGATTGACTATCAAAGAGATGCTAATGGAAACGAAACCGTTTATTTCTTTGACGACTTCTTGGTTAAAGAAGCCGAATATCCTACTTTTACGCAACAAATTGATTACGATAAGTCCCGCTGGGCTGCTGCTGTCACTAATAAGTTTGATGGGCAGGAGCAACGCTCGAATTTTGAGAGAGATTCAATTGGGCGGGTGAGTAACCTGACGGACGCAGAGTCCAATAGCACCCAGTTTGAGTATGATGTTTTTGGGCGTGTCGTTAAGTCTACGGATGCGGAACAGGGCGTCACGCAACTAGCCTATGACGGCTGGGACAACCTGATCAAACTCATTGACCCGGAAAATCGAGTCACTGGGTTTACCTATGACAAGAATAATCAGGTTAAAAGTGAAAGGCGCTTTCCTGATGGCGTCAATGCAGTGACTCGCTTTTACTTCTATGATGAAAATGGAAACCTGATTAAAGAGATTACTCCGAATGGCCAGAAGATTTTTTATCATTATGATTTGGCGGATCAATTAGAAAAAATAGAATATTTTGCGACGGAGATTGCCGTAGCGCCGGAGCAAGTAACAACATTTACCTATAACAGTCTAGGTCAGATAGAAACCTATGGCGATGGTGATACATCCGGGCAATATCGTTATAACTTAATGGGACAGTTGATCGAGTCCACGATTAATTATGGTCCGTTCAGCAAAACTATTAAATATAGCTATGACAAAAACGGAAGGGTCAGAACCTACACTAATCCTGAGAATGTTACATACTCCTATGGTTATGATCCTAAAGGGCAGATCCAGACAATTAATATCCCTGGCGAAGGATTATTAACCTTTAACCGCTACAGTTGGAACCAGCCGACACAGATTACACTTCCGGGAGGGATGACGATCAACCGCGTCTATGACGGCCTACAGAGAGTCAAAGAAAACCAACTGGACGATCCGGCTAACAACCCTATCGCGAGAGTGACTTTGGGGTATGACAGTGTCGGCAATATTACCAGTCAGTCCACTGAGCACGGAGACTATCAGTATAGTTACGATAAGCTCTATCGTCTAATTGATGCGGATTACCCTGAAAGCGATGCTTTTAATCTTCAAGATGAGTCGTTTGAGTACGACGGTGTGAGCAATAGAGTGGCGCATACCATTTTGGCGCGGCCAGAGAGAGAAGAGCTAGAATATAATGAAGCGAACCAACTGATTCGCCAAGGCGATACCTATTACCATTATGACCATAATGGCCACCTGATTAGTAAAAGTATTGATAAGAATGGAGATCATCCAACCTATAAATATATCTATAACAACAAAGAGCGCTTGATTCGAGTTGAGGCGGGTGGCGATGGTATTGTAGCAAGCTACGGCTACAATCCGTTTGGCCATCGCATGTGGAAGGAGGTCGATGGGCTCAAAACTTATTTTCTATACAACCATTCCGGAATGGTTGGAGAGTATGATTCGTTCGGTGCTCTGATTAAGGAATATCACTACACCCCGGGCAATACGTGGATGACAAGCCCATTATTTCAGCGTGCCGGAGAAAATACCTATTACTACCAGAATGACCACTTGGGCGCTCCTCGCCAGATGGCGAGCAGAAACGGCCAGATTGTATGGAAGGCTGCTTATGAGGTGTTTGGAAGAGTAAAAATATTTGTCGATAAGGCTGAGAATAATCTGCGGTTTCCAGGCCAATATTTTGATCAAGAAAGTGGAATGCATCACAATTATTTTAGAGATTATAATCCTGGTTATGGGAGGTACATTCAAAGGGATCCGATAAGTGTCTATGGTGGGATTAATGTTTATGCATACGCGAATGGAAATCCTGTTGTTTATATGGATCCACTTGGTCTGGCTAAAATGAATGTCGGTGTGGGGGGGAGCGTCCCTATTTTAGGAGGTTTTTCATTAGGTTTATTCGGAACTGATGGTGACGGGGATGGTGGGTGTCATATGGATGTAGGTTTATTTTTCCAAGCAAACAAACCTATGGATGGCTACTCAAAAAAAGGAGGGAAAGTAATGAGTGGAAAGGGACTTCCAGGTTGGTTTGTTGGAAAGTTTAAAATTGGTGAGCAGATCGGTATTAGCCGAGGTGGTCGGGGTTCGGTTGTTCAGCTAGGAGCTGAAGTAAGCGTTGGAATTGCTGGTATTGGTGGCAATATTGGTATAAATGCAGATAATAAAACTAATACCCCAGATAGTATTGCAATTGAGGGAGGGGTTCTCTTCGCCATTGGAGCTGAAGAAACTGTTAATTTCAGTGTTTCTGTAGCAGATATGGCGCGACTAGCAGCTGCAATTATTTCCTGGGATTTTGACCAACAAATTTTCGGTGTCCCTAAAGGTGGCAGTTGCGAGTGTAGTAATTAGAGTTAATAGGAGAGACTTTGTATGTGTAAGCAAAGAAGAAGGTTTTTTTTAATCCTTTTTACTCTGGTTTTTATTGTATTTTTGAATAATATAATCGATGGGTTTTTAGGTGGTGGATTGTTTTTTAGTTGGCATTATTTATTATCTATGGCTTACTTTGTTTTTTTTGTTATCTATGTGGTAAGACTGAAGTGTCCAAATCCTAGTTGCAAGGCGCGCCAGATATGCAGAAGTAAAGCGATAATGCATTGGAGACTTCCTGGAGATAGATGCCATAAATGCGGAATAGAACTAAATTAGTACAGAGATTTTATAATGCGCTGCACTTCAACAGGTGCGTTTTTATAAATTCAAGTCAGATTATGTATACTAGGATTGTCAAATAATGACAGCGATTCGAAGTAAGTCGTGGATCGTGACGGCGGGGTTGGTTTTGTTCGTGGCGGGGCTGCTGGGTGGCGTTGCGCGGGCGGAGGAATCGCTGTGTGCGGTGGTGAAGATGGAGCTCTCCCAGGAATTGACGGTGGAGCGGCAGGCCTTTGAGGCGACGATGCGGGTGACCAATAGCCTGGATGCGTTCGCTTTGGAGAATATCAAGATTGCGATTCAGTTCAGCGATGACGCGGGTAATTCGGTCATCGCATCCTCTGATCCGAATCACAGCTCGGCGAAGTTTTTCATCAAGCTGGATCAGCATCAGGGCATCAACTCCGTCTTGTCAGGGGCGAACGGCGCCATTACCGATGGTAAGATTGACCCCGCTCAAGTCGGCGAGCTGCGCTGGCTGATCATCCCCACCAAAAGCTCCGGCGGCGCTGACGGGCAGGGCAAGCTCTATTATGTTGGCGCAACCCTCAATCTGACATACGGCGGTAAATCCGAGACCCTGCAGGTGGCGCCGGATACGATCGTTGTCAAACCACAGCCCGACATACTGCTCGACTACTTCCTGACCCGGGAAGTGAATGGCGACAACCCATTCACGACGCCAATTGAACCGGCGGAGCCATACACCCTTGGCGTGCGTATCTCCAACCGGGGCGGCGGCGCGGCGCATAAAGTCAAAATCGAATCGGCGCAGCCCAAAATTATCGACAACCAGCATCAGTTGCTGGTGGACTTCAAAATCACTGGCAGCTATCTGGATGACAAGCCAGCGGATAAAACCCTGCTGATTGACTTTGGCGATATTCCCGCCAAGAGCAATCGTGTCGGGCGCTGGATCATGGAGTCTTCCCTGACGGGCACTTTTACAGAACTGACCGCCAAGATGACCCATGCCGACGAACTGGGCGGCGCCCTGACGTCTTTGCTGCAGGCCCCGGTCACACATCTATTGGTGCACGACGTTAAAGTTGATTTGCCTGGGCGCGACAAGATTACGGATTTTCTTGCGCATGAAGGCGCTGGCTACAAAGTGTATGAATCTGAGTCATTGGGCGTCGAGAATCCGGTGTGTAACGACTGCACAGACGTCAAGACTTTGAGTGGCGCTCTTGGCGGCGAGCAGAGCGGTGGCGGTTCCGTCAGACGCGTGTTGACCGTTGGCGCGATGGAAGGGCTGGCGTACATCAAGATCAGTGATCCCTACCTGGGCGACAAGGCCTTGACGCGAGTAGTGCGCGGCGATGGCAAAGCGCTGCCAGCGAATAACTTCTGGCTGTCCAAAACCCTGAAAGAAGACAAGATCAACTACGACTATTACTTGAACCTGTTTGATAGCCTGTCCTCGTCCAGCGACACCAAATATACGCTGGAATTTGGCGGCGTCGCGCAGGTAAATCTGCCGCCGGTTATTCAACATATCAGCGATCGTACGACCTATGAAACCGGTCAGGTCGGCTTTCTGGTGCAATCCAGCGACCCCAATAAAACCACACCGACGTTAACTGTTCTGAATCCTCCCAGCGGCGCCACCTTTAATGCCAAAGGCGACGGTACGGGGACATTCAATTGGTTCCCACAGCGTGGGCAAGCTGGCGCCTACGTGGTTAATTTTGAAGCCACCGATGGCGCCTTGAAAGCGGCCAAATCCGTGAAAATCGTGGTGAACCCTGAAAATGATCGCGATGGCGACGGCATGGACGACGCCTGGGAGATAGAGCATTTCGGTGATCTTTCCCGCGATGGGACCGATGACTATGACCACGACGGCATATTGGATCTGGCGGAGTTTCTGAATGGCGGCGATCCCAAGAATCCCCCCACGGGACCGCAGCCTCCAGAGCTGGACACCCCCGCCTATGACGCGGAAGTAGCTACCGCCGCTCCTGTATTGAAGGTCAAAAACGGCGCGCATCAGGATGGCGCCTATAGCTATCGATTCGAGGTATACCGCGATAAGGCCCTGAAGCAAAAAGTAGCGACGATGGCTGGCGTAGCTGAGGGCGGCGCAACCACTGAGGCGGTTATCGCCGATGACAAACTGGAGCCGGGCGTCACGCTCAGCGATAACGCGGAATACTACTGGCGCGCCCGCCTGGAAGGCGCTGAAGCCAACAGCGACTGGGTGAATGGACGCTTCTTCCTGAACTCCGCCAACGATGCGCCGGGCGAATTCGCCATTGCCTTTCCCGCCAGTGAGTCTGTGGTCGCCTCCGTAAGGCCTACCTTGGTTGTTAATAACAGCGTTGACGTGGACCGGGATGCGTTGAACTACAGCTTTTATGTGTATGCGGAATCCGACGCGAGCTTCTCCAGTCCGGTGGCGCAGGTGACAGGCTTGAATCCCGGCATCGGCGGCAAGACTTCCTGGCAGGTCTCTGAATTACTGGAAGAGAATGGCGTCTATCTATGGATCGCCAAGGTCACTGACGAGCATGGCGCTGTCGCCACCAGCGAAGCCGCCAGCTTTATCGTTAGCACCTTGAACGAAACGCCGGCGGCCCCGCGTATCGCAGCGCCAGAGAACGGCGCGGTGACGGCGGATGTCGTCCTGGACTTGCAAGTGCACAACGCGGTTGATCCCGAGCGTAACGAGCTGAGCTACTTCTTTGAACTGGATACGGTTGAGACATTCGACAGCGCGGAGAAGAAAGCGTCTGGCGCGATAACGGAAACGCAGCAAACCACTTCCTGGCGGGTAGAAGGTCTGGTGGAGGACAAGGTCTATTACTGGCGTGTGAAAGCCTATGACGGGCTGTCATTCAGTCCTTGGATCAGCGCCTCTTTCACCGTTGACGCTGAGAATCTCGCGCCGCCTGCGCCAACCTTGAACAATCCGGCGGATGGCGTCTGGGTCGAAGTCGCCAGACCGGCGCTGTCTGTGCATCCGGTTAATGATCCGGACGGCGATGCGGTGACCTATCATTTCGAGCTGTACGCCGATGCTGAACTGAAGAACAGAGTCATGGAGCGTCAGAGCGCGGAAGCTATCTGGACGCCGGATGCTGATCTGTCTGATAACGCAACCTACTGGTGGCGGGCGCAGGCGATTGACGCCAAAGACATGGCGGGTCCATGGAGCGCAGCGCAAAGCTTTTTTGTGAATGTGGATGGCGTCAATGACGAGCCGACTTTCGCTTTCGTTCTGCCGAAGGAGAATCAGGTCCTGTCCGGCGGCGCAGTCGCGATTCAATGGACGGACGCCGACCCGGACAGCGCGGCGAAGATTTCTCTGCTTGCGAATGGTGTCGTTATTGCTGACAACATAGAGGAAGATCTGGATGGGGACGGTGATAAATACACCTGGAGTCTGGATGGTCTGGCGGACGGGGTTTATACCCTCAGCGCGTTGATTAAAGACGAGGCGAATCAGGTCTCCGTAGCCGCCTGTTGTACGGTGACCAAACAGTCCAACTCTGCGCCGGTTATCGTCTCACTGCCGCCTTCGCTGGAAACGGAAGAAGGCAGCGCGAAAACGGTTGATATCCAGATTTCTCTGGGGCGGAAGCCGGAAGCGGGTAAAAGCGTGCTGATCAATCTTAGCCTGTCCGACGCCAGCGAAGGCCTGTTATTAACGGAGAACTATCTGCAATTCACCGAGACCAGCTGGAACTTGCCGCAGACCGTCAGCGTCAGAGGCGTGGACGACTGTGAACCGGACGGTGAGATCGCCTACAAATTGATCCTGGCTCCAGCGGTCAGTGACGACTCAGTGTACAGCGGTTATGACGTGGACGACGTGACCCTCTACAACCTGGACGATGAACAGCCTGGGCAGAAGCTGGTGGTCTGCTCTGTTGAAGTGACCGATCAAGTCGTCAATGGCGGTAGGGTGCAGGCGCGGGTCTGGCCCATTGTGACTAATTATGGTGCGGCGATGCAGGACGTTAAGGCGACAGCCTCGGTCAAAGCTGGCGCTGATCTGAGTATCCTGGATACGGCGTCCGTCACATTCCCGGTGATATACCAAGGGCTGAATGCGCAAAGTAACCAGGGCGTGTTGGTGGATGCTCCCGCCAGCGCCAATGGTCTGGTCGATTACAGCGCCCTGCAATGGTCGCTGACGCCAGGAACGCCCTACACGCAGACGGACGGCGACGATGGCGACAACAACCTGCAAGGCACGGATGGCGATGATGAATTGCAGGGGCGCGGCGGCAACGACTTAATCGTCGGCGGCGGCGGTGCGGACACAATTGTTGGCGGCGTTGGCGCCGACATCATGTTGGGTGGCAAAGGCGATGACCGCTTCTTGATCGAAGGAAGAGACATCTACGCTGACCTGTTCATCGGCGGTGAGGGATATGACCGTATTCTTGGCGGTTCCGGCGACGATGTGGTGAGGCTATCCATTTATGGGGTCTTTGCGCCTGAGTATGGCGATGAAGCTTCCGTGGAGGAAATCGACGGCGGCGCCGGCTATAACCTGATAGAAGGAACGGAAGGCGCGGATCGTATCGTGCTGACGCATACGTTGTTGAAGAATATCGCCAGAATCGATGGTCTGGGCGGCGACGACCTGATTGAAGGCAGCGCAGGCGCTGACCTGATTGTAGGCGGGCCGGGCGCGGACATTCTGAAAGGCGGCAAGGGTGACGATAGCTTTATGATTACCGCAGGCGATGCGGACGCTGACTCCATTGACGGAGGCGAAGGGATCGATCAGATCCTGGGCACGCCGGAGAATGATCTGATCCGACTGACGTCTGTCGCCAACATTGAGATGGTCGACGGACGCGGCGGGCAGGACAAGATCGTAGGCACGTATCAGAATGACCTGCTCGACTTCCGGGGCGCGACTTTGCTGGGGATCACTGAAATCAACGCGGGCTCTGGTGATGACGTGGTATACGGAACTGCGGGCGCTGATGTGTTGGTTGGCGAAATCGGAGATGACCGTCTCTACGGCGGCGCTGGAGATGATCGGTTTATTGTGCGCGGAGCCAGTCAGGCGGGGGACAGGTTTGATGGCGGCGAAGGCTTCGACGTTCTGGAAGGCGGCGCTGGAGACGACGAGTTTAATTTTGCTCTGGTCAAACCCGGTGACCCGGCCAGCCAGCTTGTCTCTATTGAGCGTATCGATGGCGGTGGCGGGCGTAACTTGATAATAGGGAGTGCGGGCTATAGCACGACTGATTATTTAGACTTCAGCCAGATTGAGTTGGTCAGTGTGGCCGCCATTAATACGGTAGGCGGCGATGATGTAGTAATCGGTTCCCAGTCAGCGGATGTCATAAACGGAGGTACTGGAGAGGACATCCTGCGTGGCCAAGCCGGCAATGATGAATTGATAGGCGGACAAGGTAATGATGAGCTATATGGAGAGGAAGGCAATGACCGCTTGATTGGCGGGAGTGGAGACGACCTCATGAGCGGCGACGCCGGCGATGATGTATTTATTTTACTTGGCGGAGACGAGGGCGCTGACCGTTTCATGGGGGGCGCAGGGTTTGATGCAATCATTGGCTCCACTGAAAATAACGTTGTTCGCTTGCCTATAATGAAAGACGGCGATCCCAAATCAGTACTGGATGTTGAGCAGATTAACCTGGGCGCCGGGACGAACTTGATCCTTGGCGCGGATGGATACAATGGGAATGATGTGCTCGATTTTAGTTCGGTAGAACTGATTGGCGTCGCTCGTATTGAGTTGCGTAACGGAGCGGACACTGTTATTGGCTCTTTAGGCGACGACTACATTGACGGCGGCTTTCGGGATGATAATCTCCGTGGAAACGATGGGAATGACACCCTTATCGGCGGGAGAGACAATGACCGCTTATACGGCGACAATGGCGTTGATACTCTGGACGGTGGTTCAGGCGATGATTATCTTGATGGCGGGGCGGGTGCAGATGTATATCTCTACGCGCCCTCCGGTGATGTCGACACTATTGCTGACTCTGATGACTCCGGCCAAAATAATCTGGTTATCTCCGGCGGCGTCAGCAAAGAGCAGCTGTGGTTCCGGCGCTCCGGCGTTAAGCTGGTGATTGACCTGATTGGGTATGGAGCGAGAGACAAGGTCGTGATCAACGGCTGGTATGAATCAGATACGAAGTCGCTGAGCCAGATTACGCTGAATGACTCCGTCATTTCTGAAGAGGATATCACTGCATTGGCGGATTTAATGTCAGGCTACTCCGCCCCCAGTTCCGGCCAGCTGACTGTGTCGGACTCTGAGTGGGAGACCATCAAAGCCAGCATTAACGCGAAGTGGCGATAGCCGTTCGCTAACGAAAGAAGTAAAGCCGGCTAGCAATAGTCGGCTTTTTTCGTTGGGTATCCCCCATTTGGCAATACCATTAACACTCGGAACGCACACTTCCTCAAGCCACAGAATCCGACCCACCCTTAGCCTCCAGCAATCCTGGCTTGATCAGCGAGTAGTAGCGATATTGGCCGGGGCCGGATTTTTTGGCTTCGTACATGGCTTCGTCGGCGTAGCGGAGGAGGGTGGTTTCGTCGTCGGCGTCGTCTGGGTAAACGGCGATGCCGATGCTGGGGGAGGTATGAATGTGGGCGCCGCCCAGTATGTACGGCCGCGACAGGCTGATGACGACGCTTTTGGCGAGGCGGGCGGAGTTGTTGAGGTTCTTGTGGTCAAGGGCGACGATGACGAATTCGTCTCCGCCCAGGCGTGAAATCAGATCGGACTCACGGCAAACGTTTTTCAGGCGAAATGCGACTTCCCGCAGCAGGGCGTCTCCCGCGTCGTGGCCATAAGTGTCGTTAACGGCTTTGAAGCGGTCCATGTCCAGATACAGCAGCGCCAGCTTGCGTTTGCGGCGGCGGGCCATGGCCAGCTCTTGAAACAGGTAGGCGGTCAGAAAGCGTCGGTTGGCGAGCCCGGTAAGGGAGTCGTGAGTGGCGAAGTATTCCGCCTGACGTTGCGCGGTCATCTCGGAAATGAGCAGCGCCGCGCCGACAGGGCCGCTTTGCCCGTCCTCGAAGAGCGGCAGGCAGGCGGCCAGAAAGTGTCTTTCCAGTTCATTCGACGTGTCCTCTATGACGGCTTCTGCATTGTAGGAAGGCGTTCCTGACAACAGCGTTTGTGAAAGCGGCGTTTCAAATTGCGTCAGAAGTTCAGAAGGCAGTTCAGTGATCATGCGCCCATTCACTACACTGTTTTGTAGTCCGCTCCACTCGGCCAGTCTCCCATTCATGCGCAAGCAGCGCATGTTCTGGTCGACAATGACGATGCCGATAGGAGCGCCTTCATAAAGCATATCCAATTCCGCATATTGACGTTGTAACGCGGTCTCCCTGGACTCCAATTGCCGCATCATGTCGCCCAGCGCGTCGCTCAGGAGATGGATTTCCTGAGGCGCGGACTGTCTCATGCGAAAGGCGACCAGACGGGCGCCGTCTTTGATTTCCCGCGCTGCGGCGGCGAGAGACTTCAATGGCCGGGAAATTTGCTTAGCAATACCCCATCCCAACAGAGCGAATACGGCGGCGATAAATGCTCCCCAGCGCCAGATAGCGGTTCGCAACTGACGAACCGGCGCCAGCGCTGTTTCAGCCTGTTGGCGCGCCACGACAGTCCAACCCAAGCCTTTATAGCTGCGGAAGCCTTTGGTGTCGGCGAATCCCGTCAGGTAGCGCTCGCCGTCTGGCCATTGGGTCAGGCCTATCGCATTGGCCTTGAGCGAATCCGGCAAATAGATGTCCATGGCGAGCAGGGCGTCGGGCCCCAGAATAACGCGGTGCTGTTGGGATAGCACCAAGAACTCGAGCTTTTGACTTTGGTGGCGCAGAACATTCGCCGCCAGCTCCGACGCCCAGTCCCAACTCACATAAGCGCCCAGTATCCCGATAACAAGACCTTGCGAGTTACGGACAGGGGTGGCCATCTCAATGAAATTTGAAAGCTTTGTGGTAAAGCCGGGACTATCGACGCCATCCTGGCGCAGGCTGCGAATATCGCCCACATAAGGGCCAGCTTTGCCGTTGAGCCACCAAGTCTGGTCTGAGACATTCATTCCCTCCATCAAACCGCCGGTGGCTTGCAGCACAAGACCGTTCTCATCAGTGAAGCCGATCCAGGCGTAATATTCCTGGGTTTTCTTCAGCGCTTCCAGGATATTACGGCGCTCCTCCTCCTGGCCATCACGCAAATAGCGGATGGTGGGAAGGCTGGAGACGTTGATGATGTCCCGCAATCTTGCGTAGATGCCCCGATCGAGATCTTCGGCCAATTGCGACGCTGCGCCGATGAACTGGCGATCCAGTTCTTTCTGAAGGCGGAGGGAGGCTTCGTAATCGACAATAGCGCTCACCACGGCGGTCGTCGCGATGACCACACCGGCGAAGCTGAGAGAAAGCAGGGTCCTTAACCTTAAGTTCATTGCGGACGTCCCGGCCACAAGGGGAGGGTTCTTTAGGTGTAGATGAGCGGACCCAAAACTGCAAGAGGTAAGCGATGGCGGAAGAAAATATATTTTCTCCCGCCTGTGTGGGTCTAAAGACTCCAATCCGCGACCAGACGACCCTCGGCAAGCTCTATCACCATGACTTTGCCGTCGTCGCTATACAGCGCGAGTCGTCCGGGAAAGAACTTGGCGCGCACCGGCGCAAAGCCTTCCACATTGATGGACAGACAGAGCTGGCGGATAAGCCGCCCCTGTCTTGCATACAGCCTAAACTTGCGGCCGCCGCCGGGACTCTGGGTTGCCACCGCCAGCCAGTCGTCCTCCAGCAGAACATGCGCGATTTTGTCCGTTGGCGGCAGCGCGAGGGGGTCTCCGCGATGATCGCCCTCAATCAGCGACAAATACTCCACGCCGGTGTCGCGAGGATCTTTGAAGATGCCGGCGATGACGCCATCCGACCCCATCGCCAGGGGGCGACACTGGCGAATCATCGTTTTGCTGATTGGGTCGCGGGCGCGCAGGAAAAAATGCGGCAACCGATAGCGCCATAATTCGAAGGCGTCTTCGGAGCTTTGCACCAGTAATGTCAGGCTTCGGGGTGTCCGATTGAGGGCGACGACCTGGCCAGGCAAGTCGGAGATGCTCCACAAAGCGGTTCTCTGTGGGTTCAGTACATCCAGCGACCACAGACTGACGCCTTCTGCGGCGATCCATTGCCCGCCGTCGAAGCTGTCGGCGATGCGGTCGGCTTTAAGCTCCAGCCAGCGGCGCACGCTGCGTCCGGCGAGATCAAAATATTGCGCTTTGATAAAGCTTTCGTTGCGGTCCAGCACCAGGGCGCGATTACCGTGATCCGAACCCACCAGCGCGCGGGCGCCGACAGACCAGCTGTGAATGCATTGGCCCAGGGCGTTATGCATGAACAGACCCGCATCGCCCCGAGCGATAAGGAAACCGCCATTGTGCAGCGGGCAGATATCCAGGATGGCGGCGCCGGCGCCTTTGGTGAGGCCGTATTCCAGAGGCTGGACGCGGGTATATAGCGCTTCACCTTGGCTGCGACCAGCAGCGCCCAGACTGAGGGCGGTTATTTCATGACTCAATAATGGATCAGCCGCCACGCCAAGGAGTCGCTGCAGCAAACGTTTATCATACTGCGCGTGTCCGGCGCTTAGCTCGTTGAGCAGGGCGCGCACCGCCGTTCTCGCCGCCAGACGCACCGCCTCCTGCTTGGCGTCTGCGCCGCTGCTCGTGCTCAGCTCCTGAATGAGCGTGTAGCGAACATTGACGTATTCAGCTTGATCCGTCGACAGTATGCGCAGCACTTCCGTTAGATAGGTTTGCGCATTGGCGGGATGTCCGCTCTTCAGATAGTAGACCAACAATTTGGCGGCGTTGTCGCCGCCTTCGGAAACCGCTTTGCTGATCCAGTCGATCACTTCGGCGCGCTTATCCTCCAGCGGCCAGGCAAGCGTCACCGCTGCATGAAAGTCGCCTTCCGCCGCTTGTAGGCTGGCGAATTCCCAGCGCATGCGGTCGGCTTCTTCCGGGGCGTGTCGTTGCAGCAGATCAAGGACGTTTTTGTGGCAGCCAGTCTGTCTGACGATAGCAATGGCGCGCTCTATATCACCAGCCAGGAGCCATTGTCGCACGACTCGGGCGGGGAAAAGTTGCTGTCCTTCCGCCAGCTCAGCCGCCAGTTTGAAGCGGCCGTGCTTTTCCAGATAGTCCACCGCTCTCTCGTATTTGCGCAATAGATCCGCCAGCACGAAGGCGGCTTCTTCGACTTTTCCGGCGGCGTCCAGCCGTTTGAACGCCTGCTCATACGTCCGCTCCAGCAGCGACATGGACTCATCCTGCACGTACACGGAGCCGCCGCTGTTTTGCCTTTGAGTGCTCAGGGATAGACTCTGGCGAGAGTCGGGCGCGCCAAAGGCCGGGCGGCCGGGGCCGCGCTCAAAAGCGTCTCTTATATCCTGCAGGGGAATGGCGTTTTTCAGCGCCTCTTCCAGCAACCCCTGCTCAAACAGCTCCATCATCTTGTGCAGATGCTGAGCCTGTTTCCTGCCCAGGAAGGCGCCCATGCGCGTAGTCATGAGATACATCGACACTGCATCGCGCATTCTCGACCAGGGCGAGCCTGAGGGACGGGACGGACCTGACGCGGTTGCAGGGCGGTTACCTCCCGATTGTCCGAATAAACCGGATAGCGCAGCCCGAACCAGACCGGAAAGCGTAGGGCCGCTGCTGGCGCCTGACTGACTCTGCTTCAGCGCCTCAAGGGTTTCCTGTTGCGCTTGCGATGCTTGCAAACCGGCCCCTTTGAATACCTGACGGACATTACTGTCGACATGTTGGATGGCCACTTCCGGCGGGTTGATTTCCCCCAGCGGCTCCACCGTCAAGACCCGGTAGCGGTTGATGGCGATAAACTCGGACGGGGCGCGCAGTTTCTCCTTGTGTAAGGATAGCCGCGCCAGGTCTCCGGCGTGCTGGCGCAGCAGCCACTGTAAAGGCGCATTTGCAGTAAACTGGCCTTCCTGCAAGGGCGTGGTCGACAACGTATCGCCATAGCGCACCAGTGCGTAAGCGCTGATCTGCTGGCAGTTCAGCTCTCGCGGCTGCGGCCAGACCAGCGCCCAGCATCCGTCCAGCTCATATAAAAACGCGCCTGGAATCCAGTTTTCCAGAATTTGACGCTTCAGTCCGTCGAGATTCGCGTTACCGCTCCCCGGCTCCAGCAAGAGTCCCTGGCAATCCAGAACGCCTTGATGTAACAGTTTTTTGGCTTTCATGGACGTTCTCCGACCGGAGCGGAAACGGTCTCGGATACGCCTTGGATCGGCAGGCGCAGCAGCTCTTCCTGCTTCAGGATGGCGTAGACGACGTAATCCCCATTTTCTTCGATGTAGTGCAGATAGGGCAGGTGCGGATTGATCATCATATGCGACATCCTGCGCGTATTTTTCATTACCAGAAAAGCATGGGAATCCTGACGGGCGGTGACTTTTGTCGCGCAGGGCTCCAGCACAATCAGACTGGGTCTTGACTGACGCACATACCCTCCCAGCTCTTCCGCTGCTGGCGCGAATGAGACGATACCGACCACGGTCCCATCCGTCGCGGCGATGTCAATGGTTTCGTTCACCGAGGCGGCCGAGATCTTCCAGGTATTCTCAGCATATTGATACGCCATGGCGGGCACGCCCTGTACAGAACCATGAGATCCGGTATGGAAGAAAACACTGGGCTCTGTTTGCAGCTCAGTAGGAAACTGCTTCTCTTTCAGGGGCGCGCTATCGCCACTCATGGAGCCATAGACGATCAAGTTCGGCTTGCGCCAGACTGCTCGGAACAAGCGTTTGCCATAAGCGCCGAGATGTAGAACGTCTCCGTCTTTACTCTCAAACTCCGCGTCTTCAGCGTTCCAGTTCATATACAGCAACCTTCCTCTGGCGTCTTTCACCCAAAGTTGGCGCTGCTCCTTGGCGGTAGGCGTGAAAAACAAGGGGTTTGGCGGCGTCCCTGGCGGCTGGGGGGAGCGAGGGTTGGCGCCAGGACGGGCCAGGGTTTCCTGGCAGCCTGGAAAACGGTGGAGATAGGTCTTTTGTCCCGAGACGAGAATTGCGCTGAGACGTTTTTTGCTGAGAGACAAAGCCAGCAACTGCTGGCTCTTTGGCCAAGCCAGCGTTTTCACCCCTCCCGGGTTTTCGCGGGAGGAGCCTGGAATGGACATGGCGACAATTCTATTGGGGCCCTGGAAGAACGCCAGCTTGCGGCCGTTCTGGCTGAACGCCGCGAACCCGGTGATAGCTTCTTGCTGAGTCGATGTGGGCGTCGCTTTGTTCCGGCTGAATGGGTTGCGCAGCAGACGCAGACCGATGTCCTGCTCCGGCAGGGCGAGGGTGAGCGTTTTAGCGGAGGTGGACGGGCCGCCTGACGGCTTCTCTGAATGGGAACGCGCTGGCGGCAGGCTGACTCGCAGCGCCGGCGCGGAGCCGATCGCCACGCTTTCCTCGATCAGAATGGAGCGGGAATGGGGAAGGGGGGCGGTGTCTGGGGTATGGCCGCCTACCAGCCACAACTCTGAATACTCCAGTTCCTGCAAGCGTCGTTTCCAGGCGGACATATGTGCTGTGGTTGCCGGCTGCGAGTGGCGAGAGCGCAGCATTTTCATGACGGCGCCTTCGTCCGCCTGCTCGCTCAGTTGCAAACTGTCGTCCTGCAACACGCCCCAGCGCAGTATGCGCTTTTGCTGAGCCGTGCGACGCAGGAACAGGATAAACAGCGCCAGATGCGCGAGTCGGGGCGCGCCTAACTGCATGGGGCCGCTGTCAAAAAGCAGGATGGCGCTTTGATCGTTGCGTGACGTTTTCTGCGCCTGCGCCAAAAACAGGTGTTCGCCCATGGCCGCTCTGCGCATGAATTCCTGCGGGAAACGTTTGGCGACCGTCCACTCGCTAAGCAGTAAGCGTTGATAGTCCGCTTCTCTTGATACGCCTGCGTAGCCGTCCGGTTCGCGCTCGCCTGACAGCGCGCTGAGTCGCGCCGGGCCAAACAGCGTCGCCAGTTTTTGCTGCGCTGCGTTCAGATAATCTCCCAGGTCATCCTGAAACAACTGCAACAGAACGGACCATTTTTCGGCGCCTTTATTAAGCTGCATGACGTTTCAGTATGTCCTGAATAGTATGCGGGTCCAGAGGCAGGGCCTCCCGCAGGGGAATCAAGGTTTGCCGCTCCGGGTCGATGGCGAAATCGCCGGAACCGGCGTGACGATGCACGGCGTGTTGCAACAGGTCTGGCGGCGTCGTCGGTTGTAAATAAGTCGGCCACCACAGATGCGGACTGGATGCCGCGCGCCCCAGATAAATAACGCCGGGAATCCAGGGGAGATCTTGCTCCCGGCCCAGGATGACGATGCAGGACGCAGCGGCGACGCCAAGCAGCGCGGTCTGGCGATCCGGCTGCAATTGCAGGAGGCTGCGCAGACAGTCGACTTTGTGTTCTTCGCGCGCGAGCAGTCCGCCGGGTTGCGTCGGCCGCTCACAGCGAACCCATTCGATCTCGATCATTCCGCTTGCGGCGCCTCATGCTGCGTCAATGCGTCCTGCAGGCGCTGGCGCAGGGCGATGAGGCGGTCAGGCAGGGCGTCTGGCGCAAACCCCGCGTCGATTTCCCTGCCCAGCGCTTCCAAACGGCTGCGGCGTTCATCGGAGGGCGCTTCCTGTAACAGCGTCTCCGCTGACTCAGCCAGTCGCGCGGCGCGGGAGGCGGGACTGTTGGCGGCGGCTTCCGCAGCGGCGGATAGCGCGTCATTTTCACAATGGCGCAATGCGTCACTCAGAATCTCACGGGCGCTTTCCTGATTCTCCCGGGTGGGGACGGCGTACAGCAGCGGCCACAGGTCCGCCTCAGTGGGCTGGTTGCGACCCGCCAAGGTCGCGGCGGCGCTGATCAGGCCTTGCGCTTTCACCACTCTGCGGTCGGACAGTTGAATGCCTTCCTTGCGCAGCAGACGCACGCACTTCGCCAGCATGGGCTGGACCCGCGACATGTCCGCCTGTCGCGCCTGATCCGCCAGGGTATCCAATAGCTTGATCTCGCAGCTCTTGATGGGAGGATGAGTCGCCGCCCACCAGCCCTGGCGTAACAGCTCTTCCAGCTGCGCGTCCGCTACCGGCTCCACGAAGCAGTGCACCAGGAAACGGTCAGCGAAGGCGGCGAGGGTTTCGTCTTCAGGCAGGTGGTTGGAGGCGGCGACGCAAATACGCAACGGACAATCGATTTGCGTATGTCCGCGTTTAAAACGCCTTTCATTGAGAACCCCAAGCAAGGTGTTTAGAATTGCCGTCGATCCGAGGAAGACCTCGTCCAGAAAGGCGATTTCCGCCTCTGGCAACATACCGTCGGTGGCGGTTTCCACCACCCCTTCGGACAGCTTGCGGATATCCACGGGCCCGAAAATTTCGCTGGGTTCAGTGAAGCGTCCCAGCAGGTATTCAAAGTACCGTCCTCCCAGCGCCTGCGCGATTCGCCTGACTGCGGCGCTTTTCGCGGTGCCGGGAGGTCCGATGATCAGCAGGTGCTCCCGCGCGACGGCGGAAAGCAGAATGAGGTCGACGATCGTTTCGCGCTCAACCAGCCCTTGGGTGGCTTCTTTTACGGCTTGGCGCACTGCCGAGAGGGCGTTTGATACTTCCATAGTAATAAGTTGCTTGCCAATGTGAGGGGGCTTCTGAAGAATAACGGGGTGGCCGCGCAACTCGTTGTGACAACGAGGATTTGTAACAAAATGACGCGTTGCGGCCCGCTACTGAATGATAGTCGGCGCGTCGATGAAGTCAAACGATAATATGACAGGGCGCATTAGGGTTCGATAGTAAAGTCAGGGATCGCAAAGAGTGAAATTAAAGGTAACTTTTCAAACCAATACCGGATTGCAGCGAGAGCACAATGAAGACACTGTGTTGATCTGTGGTCAGGTGATTAACCAATCCATGCCGGAGCCCGTCACCCGGTATTTTGAAACCGCAGGATCGGAAAGCTGGGCCGTTTCCGACGGCCTTGGCGGTCACGCCTGCGGCGCACTGGCCAGCTATACGCTGTGCTCCACACTGGCGGCGTGCAATCTTAGCGTCGCGCCGGATCTGCAAAGCGTGCTGGACCGTTGCCAGTCCCGTCTGGCGGAGTTGATGCATAATCGCCCCGAGACCCACGGGCTGGGCGCCACCCTCGCCGGCGTCTACGAGCAAGAGGGCGCGCTGCATGCGTTCAACATTGGCGACTCGCGCATTTATCACTGGCAATTCGGGTACTTACGTCAGGTCAGTATTGACGATGTGTTCGGATATGACGATGATGACCCACCAGAACTAACCGGGCTGGACGGTCACAAACTGATCGCCGCCCTGGGAGTAGAGCCAATCAATAATGCTCCCTACGCCCACTACCGCCCGATTCGATTCGGCGTCACCGACAGATTGCTGATCTGCACCGATGGGGTGACGGATATCGTTTCCGCCTCTGAATTCGAGGCTAACATGATGTCCGGCGCCACGGAGCAGGTCGGCGAATGGTTGAGCGCTCGAATCAGAGCGGGCGGAGCGCATGACAATTTTTCGTTTATTCTTATAGAAAGACTGGATGATTGAGTCTGGTGTGGATGACGGGTCCCGAATGACGTTGAGACGTTATGGTCGGGACTCTATTTTGGTGTTCATGCGGCTGCATCGTTGTTGCGGCCGTTGATGTACGTTTTACTCAGAGGTCTGACGGAGTGGTGCAGTGACTGAGGATTCTCGCCCTTCACAGGATAGCTTGGACGAAGTGGTGGATCCCACTCAACCGCAACAGGTCTGTGAACCTACTGAAATAGCGCCGGGGATGGAGCCGACGCAACTTGCGCAGGCGTCGCCTCCCGAGGAAGGCGCCCCGGAGGGGGATGAACCCACCGAACCGCAACTGCGTACTGAGCCCCAGGAGCGTACTGAACCACAGCAGCAACCGGCGCCGCAAACCAAAGTGGTGCCGCAGCCCGCCACGGCTGTATCTTCACCCAGCACCTCTCGGCGCACCGATAATACCGCTACCGGTAAAGCCTCTACCTGGGGCGTGATTCCCCCCGCCATTCTGCAAAACTATGACTTGGTTGAGTGGCTGACCACCATCGGCGCGGAGGCCACCGTCGGCATCGTCACCCGTCACGATACGGGCGAAGACTGCATTCTCAAACTGTATAACCCGAATATGCGCCCTAAAGATGAAGTAGTGCGCTATCTGCTGGGGAATCAGGGCAAGCATCATATTGTTAACCTGATAGAAGCTCAGTTTTGTATGAGTACTCATCGCTTCTTCGAAGTGATGGAGTACGTGCAGGCGGGAACCTTAAAAACCTACCTGAAATCCCTTAGCGGCCCCATGTCGCTGACCATGGTGCACAAGCTGCTGGCGCAATTGCATGACGCACTGAGCCGTCTGCATGATCACGCCATCGTGCACCGGGACTTAAAGCCGGACAATATCCTGTTGCGCAGCACTTCGCCGTTGGATATCTGTCTGGTGGACTTCGGTATTTCCTCCCTGATGAATACCGAAAGCAACCGCACCTCGATCTCCCGCACCGAACGCTATGCGGCGCCGGAGGCCAGCACAGGCCTCAAATCCGCGGCGTTGGACTGGTGGTCCGTGGGTATGATCATTATGGAGTGTCTGCGCGGCAAGGGCGTTTTCGAGCAGATCGACCACGAAACTGTGGTGGACCATAAGATTCTGCATGACATCGATGTGAGCGGCGTCGCTGACGTGCGCTGGCGCTTGTTGTGCGCAGGCCTGTTGACCCGCAACAACGAGCTGCGCTGGGGGACGGAGCAGATCGCCCGCTGGCTGGCCGGTGATAATGATATTCCCGTTTATCGGGATCTGGAGCCAGTGAAAGCGCGCAGGGTGTCCGCGCGCGGCAAAGTGCCGGAAGGGGCCTTCCGCATAGGGTTGCACGACTGCATGACCCTGGAGGAGGTCGGCAAGGCGCTGCAATCGGAGTGGGACGTCAATCCCCTGGTGGACAAGGTGCTGGCCAAGCAGCTGGAGAACTGGTTTTCCTCACAGGACAACCTGGAGGCGGCGCAACGGGTGCGTCACTTTGCTCAGGAAAGCAGCGATCCCAACCTGCGTTTGTTCAAGTTCATCAGTTATCTGAATCCCAACCTCAAAGCCAAGTTTAAGGAACTGGAGTTGACCCGGGAGGGGCTGCAGGCGTTTCTCGGCCAGGGCGCCAAGAACCTGACCCGCAGCAATCTGGAAACTCTGACCGGGGTCTATCGCCACAATTTATTGGAGCAGGCAGGCAAGACGCAACGTGATGTTACCCTGCGCCAGTACGCCCACAACTGGCAGCGTGAGGTTATCGCCTATCTGACCTCTCTGAAGGGACTGCGTCAGCAAAGCGGAACCGAAACGCTGATGCCGAGGGTGGAAGCCAATCCACTACTGAATATCCCGCTTAAATTCGCCGAAATGGGATCGTTCACCCAGCCCGGCGCGTTCGAAAAGATGCCGGGCATGGCCTTTATGGCCCATGTGCTGGAAGCGATTCTTAAACACCAGTCTCCCGCTGAGCTGATCGCGCAGATTCCTGTTGAGCGTTTCCGCGAAGCCTCCCAGGTCAAATGGTTCGGACGCATTTATCGAGCGGAGCCGACCAGCATCGCCGAGGCCAGATTTATTCTCGATCTGCTGCCCATGGCGGAAGCGCAGCTGGCGGACGAGCGGGAAGAGAAACGGCGTTATAAGCGCGCTTTAATTGAACGAATTATTTTCGGCTCGCTGTGGGCCGCCATGTCCACAGGCTTTATCCTGTTCACCTTGCGCAACCACGTCTCCTACCTGCAGGCGGAAAAAGGGCTGGTGTTCGGCCTGATGTTCAGCGTATTGGTGGGCTGCATTCCGTTCCGCCCGAAATATCTTTTGCTGCACGGACTGAGTCTGAGCGCACTGGTGTGCGGCTTGGCGTTGGTGGAAGGATCGCCCGTGGATCTCTCGTCGGTGGGGGATATGTTGTCCTCCATCAAGCGTTTGGGGACAAATCTTGCCGGACCAATGCAGTATCTTATTACCTTGGCGTTGGGCGGCTTCGTGGCGGGCATCGGCATTCGACAGGTGTTCGCCAAAGCGCCGGACGGGCGCATGGGGCAACGTCTGGCGAGAGTGGCCGGGTTAGCTTCGGCGGGAGGAATTTTAGCTGTAATAGTGCTAATTCCTTCTCCAATCGCTACAATAACCGGCCTTGGCGGCCCGGCGCCCGCCAACGGAACAGTAACGCAGGACCTCGGTCCCAGCCACAGTCTGTTCCTTTACCAGCATTACAGTAGTTGGGTGAAGGCCGAAAGCAATACATTCACTCTGCAAAAACGCCTCAAAGTGAACGAAGATTTACGCGAGCGTTTTGGTAGCCGTTACGAGCAGGATGTTCAGAAGACGCGTGCGCAGCTCAATGTTGCGCAGGATCAGGCGGCGCAGAGTTTAGGGGAATACAAAACAGCTTTGGCGAACGCGTGCGATCAGAATCTGAGCGCAGAGAAGTTTACCCGTCATTTAAAGGACAACGGAGTGACAACCGCAAATCTATCCGATCAGCCTGTTACCCGCCTGCTGCTGGATCATCTCGGCCAATGCATTTCTGCTGCGGAGGCTGGAGACGACGAGCTGAAAGATCAATTAAACGCAATCTTGAATTAAACGACTAGCTATAAGGATTAGTAAGATGAAGAAATTAAGCCTCCTTATCCTCGCAGGCGCACTGGCCACTACCGGTTGTCAGCAGCAAAACGCCAAGCCGCAGAATGCGGACCAGAAAGCCGATCAGCAATCCGCACAATCCACCAAAGATCAACGCACGCAAACCGTGACCGAAGGCGCGGTTGTCGGCGCCACTCTGGGTGCAGTGACCGGCGCACTGGTGGATAAGGACAAACGCGGACGCGGCGCACTGGTCGGCGCAGCGGCGGGCGGCCTGATGGGCGGTCTGTTAGGCAGCCACGTGCAGGACAAGCGCGAAGAAGCCATCTCCCAGGAAGACACTCTGGACGTGATGATCGCCAAGTCCACGGCGCAGCGTGAATACGCGCTGGACACCAGAAACAACCTGCAGAAAGAAATCGAGTCCATCGAAAAAGAAATCGCTCAAGTCAAAAAGACCAAAGTGTCCAACCAGAACAAAAAGCTGGTGTACGCCAAGCAGAATGAGCGTCTGCAAAAAGTATCCGCAGAAAACGCCGGCCAGATCGAAGTGCTGGAAGACTATCATCAGCACCTGGTGACCAAGTTCGACGCCATGCTGGCGGAAAACCCGGCCCCGACTCCTGAAAAGGACGCGCTGCAGAAAGAAATCGTCGCCCTGACTGACGCTATCCGCTCCATGCGCGTGCAGGAAGAGCAGTTGGCGGCCATCCAGCAGAACCTGATCTAATCTCAGGCCGTACAAGGAGAAGCGCGTATGACTTTGCGAACTCTGTCAGCCGGCCTGATCGCCGCGTCCTTCCTGTTGGGAGGATGCGCGCATCAGCCGAATACGGACAACAATCCCCGCAAAGGCGGCTTCTTTGAAGGCCTGTACGGGGTCTACGGCGGCGACTATGAAGCGCGTAAGGTCGGCAAGGAACGTGAGCTGGGCGAGGTGAATGCGGAGACGGCGGAAGTCGAAGCCGGCAACCGTAAACTTGAAATGACCAAAGCCGAGCGCACGGCGGCGCTTAAGATTCAGCGCGCAGAGTTGAACAAACTGAGAAAGCAATTGGACAAGGCTTCCAACAACCTGTCCGCGCTCAAGCAAAAGGTGAACGCGCAGGAATCCAGCAAGCAGGAGCTGCAGGACAAAGTCGCCGAGCTGGAGTACGCCATGAACAACCTGAAGGTGAAGCTTGGCCGCGCCGAAGTCGGCAGCGAAGTGATGTCGGCGGAGGACATGGGCGCGTTGGAGAGACAGCGCGACAATCTGCTGGATGAATATCAGCTGCTGCAGGAACGCGCGGACCTTCAATTGCAATGATCCCGGGAAGACGCACTGCGCTTCCATGCCTGATGTTAGCGGCCGCCTGCGCTTCTGCGGCGGCCGCTTCTCTCGACACTATCGTCAAAGAAAACTGGTATGCAAGCGACGCCGCTAAGGCGCTCTTATTACAGGAGCGCAAAGACCTGGCGCGGCTGCTGCCATTGCTGGACCCCTATGGACTGGTGATTCCCCCGGAGCGGGCGCGACGCGGACTGGGCGGCGTGGAATTCGCCCTCGGACGCCAGCGTCTGGTGTATCCGCTTCCTGGCGGCGGACTGGAACAGGCGGGCGTTGAACAACCTTTTTTTTTGCTTAACCCTGACGCCGCCAGGTCTGACAGCAAAGTTGTCACGGTCGAAGGGCGCTGGCCCGACAGCTCCGAGAGCTGGACGCGTCAAGTGCGGGTAGAGCCAATCACCGCGCCGGATATGATCCTGGACGCCGGGCAAAGAACTCTAACCCTGTTTCGCATTGACGCACGCTCCACCCGAGCGGTGATCAATCGCCTCAGCGCCAGACTGGCGGACGGGTTCACTCTGGACTTGCGTTATTGTCAGGGCGGCGATTTATACGAGACCATCGACATCCTGTCTGATTGGCTGCCTGAAGATAACAAAGTGGCGGAGTTGATCGCCGCCAATGGCGAAGAGTACGAGTACTTCACGCAAAAAACCGGAAACAGACTTCCCGCTCCCGGCGTTATTCTGCAAAGCGAATTGACCGCCAGCGCATGCGAAGTCCTGGCCGGAGCGCTGACCGCCTATCTTGAGGTTCCAGTCGCCGGCGCGCCTTCCTATGGCAAATGCTGGTCCCAGCAGGAATTCATGCTGGATGACGGCAACCGTTTGCATTTGACCACCCACTATTACTCCTACGCGCCGGACTTTGAATGTCGCGGCGCGGGAATCCCGGTAAACAAGATCATTCCTGCATCACAACGTTTTCTTCCTGCTGCGGCGCTCAAGGAATTGCCGCAGCGGGAAGACTGACGCTCAGTTTTCAGCCAGGGTTCGAAATTGTTGCTGAGGCAGGGGCGTTTTCAGCGCGTCCTGGCCTGCAAATGAGCGTTTCTGCCGATAGTGCAATCCGGCGGCTCGCCAACGTCGCAGGAATTCGTCAATGATGTCGGGATGACTTCCCAGGTGAAGTCGCACATAAGGAGCCGGGGCCTGTTGATTGAATAGCGACGCGCATAACATCGTGCCGGTGGCGTAGAACAGGTCGTCGCGGAAACGATCAATGCCGTCGGCTTCCTTTTGGTAGACCTCCGGCACGGCGAATATCATGTAAGAGGTGGACGGACCGATGCAGACCTCATCTTGCGGCCAGCCCAAATGCGTCGTCAGATACTGTTTTACGCGCTCTTTCTGTCGTGCGTACTGCAGCCCGGTCTCTACGGTCCAATCGGCGGCGTCTTGCGTCGCCAACCAGGCGCACATGACTTCCGCGTTGTGGGTGTTGCAGTGATAGCGATTGATCCAGGATTCGCGGGCCAACTGACGCAGTAGCAGAGGAGAGGTGGTGATCGCCGCCACGCCCATGGTGTTGCAGCTGAATTGCTTGCCGAAGGGGCGGGTGGCGACCCAGCGTTCGAACATGCCGGAGCGGACCAGTGCATTTTCTCCTCCCTTGAAATCAAAAGCTTTCAGTAGCGACTTCAAGTGATTCACTACAGGCGTTCTGGGGTCGTGTACGTTGAAGTAGGCGTCGTCCAGCAGCAGGTAAGCGGATTCCTCTGCGCACACTTGCAACAGATGTTCCGTCACATCTGTCGGCCACTGCATGCCGGTAGGGTTGTGTTGCGGGTTGCTCACGATGAGCGAGATGCGTCGGCTTTGCCGTCCGCGCAGGTCGCTGATAATGTCTTTCCACTCTGACAGATCAGGCAGCCAACCATGTTGTGGCCGGATGGGCAGATAAACCACCTCAAAACCCACGTCTTTGAAAATCCCCCTGTAGTCCCAGCTGGGAGTGGGGACCAGCGCTACTGGCGTCGCTTCGGGCCAGCGGGATTTGAATTGCCGATGCGCGACTTTCGCCAGATCGTACATGGCCATGCGTGTCGTCATCGCCAGACAGCCTACATCGATACGTCCCGCAAAGCCGTGTTGCAGCGAATGCAGATCATGCTCCGCGACAATCAGGCGATGCAGAAAGTCGCGGTGCCGTTGAATGCCGTAACCGCACTCTGCATAGCCCATATCCTCCGGCCTGAAGGTGAATTGATTAATAAAATCCAGGAAGGCCGGGCAGACCCCGTTCCAATGCTCTCCCTTCACGGCGTACAGCGGCGGGCCGTGAGGCTCTCCGGCGTCAAGATACCGGTGATACAGCTGTTGCTCAGGAGAGCATTGCCGTAATTGCACGGAATCATTGCGCAGGTGATCCGCCGCAGCGCGAATGTGCCGGCGCATAAACGGCGTGTGTAAGGGGGGAGCGGGAATTTCGGAATGGTCGGAAGTAGAATGATCGGACGTGAAAGGGGTGTCTTGCCGCTCAAATGTGCGTGACATATCGAACCTCCATTTCTAACAACTGCATAGTAAAGTTTAGTTTTTCGCCGCAGGGCGTCCATTGGGCGGTCAAATTATTCCTCATTGGAATTGCCGCTGCATTGATTTCAGTGTTATGTTTTCCCCCATGAACCACATCAATCTTTTTTCGACCACCCGCACCACCACCAACTGGCTTGGAGGGTAGTGCGCGTCTAAAGAAAAAGGACCCTCCGAGCGAGAGCCGGAGGGTTTTTTTTCGCCTTCTTGTTTTCGTTTCGGGGCCTGAATCTGTACTGAAAACGAAGCCGTAGGAGGCGACACATGAAAAACCATCGCGATATCGCAGAAGAACTCGACTTATTTCATTCAGAAGCGCAGGGGCCAGGCATGGCGTTCTGGCATCCCCGGGGCTGGCGCATGTTCCGTACTGTAAAAAACCATATTCGCGCCGCTTATGAAGCCGAAAGCTTTCAGGAAGTGGCCACGCCGCAGTTTCTGAAAAGGGAGTTGTGGGAAACTTCCGGGCATTGGGAAAAATACGCCGATGACATGTTCGTCGGCGCCGGGTTTGGCGAAGAGCCGGAGTACGCGCTAAAGCCCATGTCCTGTCCGGCGCATATTCTGCTCTATAAACGGGGCGTGCGCAGTTACAAGTCTCTGCCATTGCGTTTGTTCGAATTTGGCTTGGTGCACCGTAATGAACGCTCCGGCGCGTTGAACGGTTTGATGCGTCTGCGTCAATTCACTCAGGATGACGCTCACGTTTTCTGTCGCTGGGATCAAGTAAGTCAGGAAATTCAGGCGTTCTTGCGCAGAGCGGAGCGCGTGTATGCGGATTACGGATATGGACGCCCTCAAGTGTTCATATCCACGCGTCCGCAGCGGGACTATTTCGGCGCGCCTGAAGACTGGGAGCGGGCGGAACTCATGCTGGCGGAAGCGTGCGCGGCGGCCAGCGCGGAGTTTGTCCGGCAGGAAGGCGAGGGCGCATTCTACGGTCCCAAAATTGAGCTGGCGCTGAAAGACGGGCAGGGGCGTCAATGGCAGATGGGCACTATCCAGCTGGACTTCAATATGCCGGAGCGCTTTGATCTGCATTATATCGACGCAGCAGGCGAGCGGCGCAGGCCGGTGATTCTGCATCAGGCGGTGTATGGCTCCATTGAGCGCTGGATCGGTGTGCTGCTGGAGACTTATCAGGCGGCCCTGCCGGCCTGGGTGCATCCGCAGCCGGTGGTATTAGCCTCAGTGGGGCAAGACGCTGTCGCCTATTGCGAAAGCGTTGGCGAATTATTAAGGCGTCACGGCGTTCCAGTGGAGATGGATCTGGCCAATGACTCTCTGGCGAAAAAAATGAAAGTGCTGAGACGTTATAAAACGCCTCTGGTGCTGATCGCCGGCGCACAGGAAATGGCGAACGACTCCATTGTGGTGCGTCGACGTGGCGGTGAGCAGGCGCTGGCGTCTCGGGATGAGCTCGTTGCAATAGTGAGGGAGGCGCTGTCAGTCGCTGACTGTGGGGATGTTTCTGTAAGCGAGTCCACTATAGAGGCTGCGTATGCAGAGTAGTGAGAGAATGAGACGGCTCACGCCGTCCCATTACTTTGAGGTATAGCGTCTGGACTCTGGACTACTGTGGGACGCCGAATACGCGGAACTCCAGCAAACTGGTCCAGTCGCCCTCATAGACATTGGCGTCGTTGACGCGGATGCGCACATAGCGCCCCTCTGCATCGACTTCATCGCGGTTGGGCGCGTCGATGCTTCCCGGCGTGACGTTATCGTTGCGGTCCACGATTTGCGTCCAGGGCCCCGCCGCGGCGTTGCTGACTTCCACGACATAGTGGTAAGCGCGATCTTTGTAGGCGACCAGTTCTAACGCGTCGATTCGCGCGTCAGAACCCAGGTCCACGGTCAGCGTCTGTGGAAAATACTTCGCTGACCAACGTGTTTCCACATCGCCGTCTACGGCGCGGCTGCAGCCGTTGCCGTCTTCCTGATCGGTGCAGGAAACCGGCTTGCCCTGGGCGAGGTTAATCGCGGTTGTCGCGCCGCCGTCGGTAGGCGGTTCGCCCCCGGCGGGCGCGCCGAATTCAATTTTATCCAGATCCGGCGCCCAGGCGCTGGCGTTATAGAAGCGTATGACATTGTCCCCCGCGTTGAGGAACAGGCTGTCCTCGTAGGTCTTGATCTTACTCCAGCCGCCGGAATTCAGGGCGGCGGAATCCTCTCCTGCATGATTGACGCTCCAATATAAAGTCCGGGTATCGCCGGAGGTGAAGTGCAGCGTCATAGGATAGTAATCGGCGCTTTTGGCGTTGATATTGAACTCCGCCCAGTTGTCGCCGTTACCGATGTAGCCCAGGCCTTTACCGCCGGACATAAAGGATTTCGACAGGACTTTGGTCTGGCCATGCAGCCCGGCGGTCTCCGCTTCTATGGCGGTGACGTCGGGCTCGCCGTCGCCAGGTCCATCCCCTGGGCATTGGTCGTCGCCCTCGGCGATGCAGAAGTCGTTAAACAGCACCTTCTCGTCACGCAGGGAGGACTTGTTGGTGAGGCTGCGATAAATGCCCCACTTGGGGCGGACGAAAGGTTTGTCGTTGAGCCACATATCGATGTCATTGGAACTCCAGGACATCAGCTCAAGACCATCGCGCAGGCGCGTGATGCGGATATTGTATGTTCCATGATCGTCGAAGCGGGAGGTTTCGATGACCTCCACCCATTCGCCCATAAAAGGCTCCAGGTCCACGGTTTTAACCTTGCCAAGACTGACGCTGTCCGAGTTATGTATGAGCTCCATTTTATTGGGGCTGCCGGCGCGGGGCGTGAGCGTCATCAACGGCATGCCGCCGCCGTCCCCTTTGATCTGGTGAACGTGAGTGAAACTTTTAGACGGCTGAAAGCCTGAGTCCAGCTTGAAATTCCATCTGTAAGTATGTGTTTCTCCTAGAGTTCCTTTGAGATTGTCAGGCGAAGAGGAAGCGGTTTTCACCTCTGTGCGCTGACGGTCGCTGTTGATGCAGCGATCGTCGTCTTCGTCGACATGAGCCAGAAAGGCGAAGACGTGGGTGTTCAGCTCGGCATTCCACTCCTCTGCGATATGCCTGCCGGCATGGCCGCAGTCCGGGGTTTCAGGATCGGCGCCGAGTTGTTCGGAGAAGAGTTCATAAGTATCGCCGGGACCGTTCGCGGATACCGTGACGGAGGCCTCGGCGATGGATACGGCGCTGGCCAGAGCCGTCAAGGCGAAGGACGCCGCCAGGGCGGAGGCGGATGAGCGCCACGGTTTGCGAACGACGGCGCAGGGCGGCGTCGGGATAGGGGGGACGGTGGAGGTGTTCATAGGTAGTTCCTTCCTGCTGTTCTTATATCCGGGCGGTTTAGGCGGCAGTACGGATGAGTTCCGTCATCAATGAAAATCATGGCGCACTGCGGCGAAACAACAAGAGTGTAAAAAGATGACGGCTGCTCCAATACCCTGGATGGCCTAAGGAGTAGGTGATACTTCGTTTGGAATAAGCCTTATCTGTTTGCTTAATATATTTTAAAACAATCTATTACGATTGTTTCTTAATGTGATTTGGTGAAGTTGGGAGGGCTATCGTCCTCTCCCAAAGTGTTCCCAAATGCAAGTCGGCGGATCAGGGCGCTGACCTGAATTCAGTCGATGGGCAGAGGTCCATGTTCTTTCACCGAGCGAATGGCGAAACTGCTGTCGATGTTGTTGACAGCGGGCAAGCTTTGCAGCCGGCGCACCCAGCGTTCGTAACCCGGCAGATCGGCGCTGACCACTTGCAGCAAATAGTCGAAAGGGCCTGATACGGTATGGCAATTCACCACCTCGTCCATGTTGCGCACCTTTTCTTCGAAATCGGCTACTACGGACTCAGTATGCCGGCTCAAACGGACATGCACGAAGATGGTGACGCCCAGGCCCAATTTGATCCTGTCTAACTGCGCCCGATAGGTTTGTATCAGGCCGCTTTCCTCCAGGTGTCTCACGCGTCGGGCGCAAGGGGAGGCGGACAGGCCGACTTTATCCGCCAGTTGCGCGGTGGTCAGGCGGGCGTCCTGTTGCAGCAGGTCCAATAACTGTCGGTCTATCCGGTCAAGATTTGCTCTTTGCATGAAAAATGGCTCTAAACGCTAAGAAATGAATATATATTAGCTGAATCAGCTAAATGTGCGCTATCTGCCCGTGAAAGTTGCCAGTTTTCGCCTCTTAATTTCAATGATAATGGGGAAAACAACTAACGAGGCATCCCTATGTCCGCCAGTGCGTCCATTAACGCTCACTCAGAAGCGTCCCTGACCCGAGTCACCCCGATACTGTCCGATTCGAAGCAAAAATTGCTGGGTTATGGAGCCGCTTGTCTTACTGTGTTGATCTGGTCCAGTTATTTCCTGTCCCTGAAGTTTGGCGCGCTGTCGCCCCTGGGCATTTTCGATCTCGCCTTATTCCGCTTCTGTATTCCCGGTCTTATCCTGACGCCTTTGTTGATCAAGCGCCGACATCGCATTCTGGCGGCGCCCAAACTTTATCTGCTGGGCGTCATGTTGGGGGCGGGGCTGCCGTTCTTTCTGTTGAGCGCCGCCGCCATGGGCTGGGCCCCGGTGGCGGACGGCAGCACATTGATTCCGGGCGCTGCGCCGCTGTTCGTGACCGGTATGGCGGTGTTGATCTTCAAAGAGCCTCTGTCTGTCTGGCGCCGCTATGGGCTGCTGGCGGTGGCGGTGGGCGCCTCCTGTTTTCTCTATTCCTCTTTATCCAATCCTTCCGGCGACCTGTGGCGCGGCCATGTTCTGTTCTTATTCTGTAGCGCCATGTGGGCGGTATTTACGATTTCCGTACGTCAAAGCGGCTTGAAGCCCTTGGAGGCGGCGGCGGTGGTAACGACGCCGAATGCGGCGCTGCTGTTGATCTGGGCGCTGTGGAGCCAGCCGGAGTTGGCCTGGAGCAGCTTGCCCGTCATGGAGTTAACGGCGCAGATGCTGGTGCAAGGCATTGGAGTAGGGCTGGGAGCGGGCTTTCTGTATAGCTTTGCGATCTCGCGACTGGGCGCTGAAATTACCTCCGCCATTGGCTCTATGACCCCTGTTTGCGCCACGTTGCTGGCCGCGGTTTTGTTACAGGAAAGCGTCGAATTTGCTTCCCTGTTGGGACTGGGCTTGGTAACCTCAGGCGTCATTTGCGCCAGCGGCCTGCTGAACCGGGAGAAAGCCTGAGCAGGCTAAGCGGCGGCGCCGAAAATCACTGGATTTCCAACGTCAATCACTCTGTCAGATGGAGTAAAAAACATGTTCGAGCGTTTAAGCGCCCCCAAACAGGACCCGATCCTGTCCATCAGCGTTGCATTCAAGGAAGACCCCCGACCCAACAAGATCGATCTGGGCATCGGCGTATACCGCAACAGCGAGGGGCAAACGCCGATCATGGCCGCCGTGCGCGAAGCGCAACTGGTGTTGGCGAACACGCAACAATCGAAGAGCTACGTCGGTCTGGCGGGGGACGAAGTCTTTAACAAGGCGATGGTCGACCTGCTGTTGCAGGGAACCAAATTGCACAGCCGCGCTGCGGGCGTGCAGACGCCAGGCGCCAGCGGCGCGTTGCGTATGCTGGCGGATCTGCTGAAACAGGCGCGCCCGGACGCCACCGTGTGGATCAGCTCGCCCAGTTACGTGAATCACCGCCCGGTGATGGAAGCGGCGGGTCTGACTGTCAAAGAGTACCCGTACTTTATCGCCGAAACCAAAGCGGTGGACGAAGCCGCTATGCTGGCCCAGGTCGAGCAACTGGGCGAAAGCGATGTGTTGCTGCTGCATGGTTGCTGTCACAACCCCACCGGCGCGGATATTTCCCTGGACGCCTGGAAACGCATTGCGGAACTGGCCAACTCAAAAGGATTCCTGCCGTTTGTGGATATCGCCTATCAGGGCTTCGGCGACGGCCTGATGGAAGACGCCGCTGGTTTGCGCATATTGGCGGACAGCGTGGAAGAGATGATTATCGCCACCTCCTGCTCGAAAAACTTCGGCCTCTATCGCGAGCGCACCGGCGCGGCCATCGTTATCGGCAAAACCATGGAAGAAACCATGAAGGCGCGGGGACGCATTCTGGAGATGGCGCGTTCCACTTACACGATGCCGCCGGATCACGGCGCGGCGATTGTGGCCATGATTTTGAATAATCCGCAGTTGAAGGAAACCTGGCTGACCGAACTGCAGGACATGAACGCGCGCATCAAGCGTCTGCGTGAGCAGTTGGCGTCAGCATTCCAGGCCGCCACCGGCAGTGATCGGTTCGACTATTTCAAACGCCATAAAGGCATGTTCTCCGTCACCAGTCTCAGCGATGAGCAGATCGCTACGCTGCGCCAGGAACATGGCGTGTATCTGGTCGGCGGTGGTCGCTTGAATGTGGCGGGGCTGAAAGAAAGCGACATCGACGCGGTGGTGAAAGCCTTTATCGCCGTCGGCGCTTGAGAGTCAGACTTAGCGTCACTTCATAAAACTTAGCGTTACTTCCTGAAAAAGCCCCGCGTGGATGGGCGCGCGGGGCTTTAAGGCATCCTGCCGGTCTAACGTAGTTAAGGCCGCCTTTGATCGGCTGATCCTGTCACTACGCCGATTCCCTTTCATCTTGAAACGAACGCCAGATCGGGAGCGGGTCAGGGTAGTTCACCCAGACTTTTTCCCCTTGCGCCAGTTCCTCATCCGTCAGCAGACAAGCATCGAGTTCGCTGCGCAGTCGGTCCCAGTCGATTCCCTGACCGATAAACACCAGTTCCTGGCGGCGATCGCCATAAGGCTCCAGCCAGTTGTTGCGAATCAGGCGCAGAGACTCTTCATCCTGTGGCCAGTACTCTTGCGGCGCGCCCGCCCAAAACAGACCTGCATAGCTGTAGCGCATCACGCCGCCGGCTTGAGACCAGCCGCCTGCTTCATAAGGGCGACTGGCGAGCCAGAAGTATCCTTTGGAACGCAACAGGCGGCCATTATTCCACTCCCGCTCCAAAAACTGATGGAAGCGCTGGGGATGGAAAGGACGGCGCGCCCGATAACTGATGCTGCCGATACCGTACTCTTCGGTTTCCGGCGTATGCTCGCCGCGCAGTTCCTGCAGCCAGCCCGGCGCGCGGGCGGCTCTTTCGAAATCGAATCTGCCAGTGTTTAAAACTTTAGACAGCGGCGTCTGTCCCATCAAGGCGGGAACGATATCCGCTTCGGGATTGAGCTTGCGCAGTACGGAAAACAGCTCTTCCCGCTCCGCCTGACTGATCAGGTCAAGCTTGCTTACTACCAGCACGTCGCTGAACTCGATCTGGTCCACCAGCAGTTCGGCGACATTGCGTTCGTCCTCGGCGCCCAGGGACTCGCCGACTTCCTGCAATGTCTCGGCGTTTTCATAGTCACGCATGAAATTGACGCCATCCACTACCGTAACCAGAGTGTCCAGACGGGCGATGTCCGCCAGGCTCACGCCATGCTCATCCCGAAACGTAAATGTCTCGGCCACCGGCAGAGGTTCAGATACGCCTGTGGATTCGATGACCAGGTAATCGAAACGGTTTTCCCTGGCCAGGCGGGAAACCTCCTGCAACAAATCTTCACGCAGAGTGCAGCAGATACAGCCATTGCTCATTTCCACCAGTTTCTCCTCCGCGCGATTCAGATTCACTTCGCGATTGACCTGGCTGGCGTCAATGTTGATTTCACTCATGTCGTTAACGATGACCGCGACTTTGAGGCCGTCCCGGTTTTGCAGAATATGGTTGAGCAGGGTGGTTTTTCCTGCGCCGAGAAATCCCGACAGCACGGTCACAGGCAATTTACGCATGGTATGGCTCCTAGAAGAATGAATGGCGTATTTTTTAAAATGTTATAACATAACAAAACGGCTAGTTTGTCAACAAAGATAAAACTCACAAAGAGAAACAAGAATGTCGGTCAAAATTTGTGCTTGTGTTTTATAATTATCAGCAGGACTGGCGTTATGAGAGGAACGCCTCTCCTGCAATCCAGCCCACCTTCTCTCCATGGCTATGTCGGAGCTTCAACAATGTCCCCTGTGAAAGTTTTCAAGCTCGTTGCGGCGCTTATGTTGAGCCTGCTGTTTTTGGCTGCGCCTGCTCATTCCGCTTGCTCCAAGTCGCTCGTCATCAATCAGGCGAATTGGAAGCCTTATATGTACGTGAAGGAAAACGGAGAACTTGCCGGTTTGGACTATGAACTGGTCAAAGCCATATTGGATCTCGCCGGCTGCGAATATACGTTCGTGCGCATCCCCTCCAAGCGGGCGTTGCTGGAGCTGGAGAAGGGGCGCGTGGACATGGTGGCGGGCGCTTCCATTACGCCGGAAAGGGAGATGTATGGGCGTTTCACCGTCAGCTACCGGGATGAAACCATGGTGATATTCGTCCGCAAGGAACAGCAGAATTACTTTCCCGCCTCTACCCTGAATGATTTGCTGAATAATCATCAACTGATCTTCGGCGCGGTGATCGGCGCCTATTATGGGGCGGAGTACGAGCTGCTGGATCACGCCTCGCTGGCGAAGAACAACCGCCTGATTCTGATGAAAGACAACGAACGGCTGCTGGATTTACTGGTGTTGAACCGCCTTGACGCAATCGCCGGAGACCGGGTCAGCTTAAGCGTGATGGCGAAAGCGCTGGGGATAGCGGATAAGGTAGCCATCCATGATCATCTGTTGAATCAGGATTTCGTACACTTTCTGCTCAGCAAAAAATCCACCACGCCTCAGGATCGGGAGGTGGTCAATACCGCGATTCAGACCTTTGTGAAGTCAGACGAGTACAAGTACATTCTCAGCCGCTACGGGCTGGAGCCATACACCCGTCCTGGCTCGGATAAAGTACTGCACGAGTTTTATCTGGATCAGCTAGAGAAGGTCGAACAGAACTAAAGCGGCGTTGCGGCGACTCCGCGCAGAGACGCGGAGTCTGTCGTTTCAGGCGGCGATGCGAATTTGACGACTTCTTCGCCGCGCTTATCAACGCCGGCGGTTTATGCGTAAATTGTTCCAGAACTGAGAGGCTGGGAGCGAGTAAAATCCGCTATAATTTTCTCGTCATCCGCGCCATTATGGCGGACAAAAAAGGATATCCCGGACAGGAAATATGAAAAAACATGGAACGCTTTTTTTCTTAGTCGTCTTTACCGCCATCATGGCCTTAATGGTTGGCGTTTACTGGCAGGAAATCGAACGCGGCGTCGACGCCAACGATACGCTCGCCCTGGGCGGCACCAAGATGAAATACAGGGAAACCCTGAAGGTGCTGCTGTGGAGAGGCTATATCCCAGACTCCGTGCATAAGAAAATTCAGCAGGATCTGAATATCAACATTGAGGTCACCACCTTTGATTCCGATGCGGAGTTCAAGAAGCATCTGAATCTTCACGGCAATGACGATAAGAACCCCAGCGATCCGGAAATTCCTTTCGATATCATCATGCCCACCGACTACATGGTGTTAAGTCTGGCGGAGAAAGGGCTGATTGAGAAAATCAACTATGACGAGATTCCCAACTACCGCAATATTGCGATGAATCTGCGACGGCAGGACTTCGCCAGAAGTTTGTTCGATTACTCGGTGCCTTATATCTACGGCAGTCTGGGCATTGGCTACAACTACTGGGAAATCGGCAATATTGTGTTTAACTGGAAGATGCTGTTCGAACCAAAGTCGAATACGTCCCTGAAAGGGTTGATTTCGATTTCCCCGGACGCCCGCATCAGTCTCGGCATCGCGTTGCTGGCGATGGGCAAGTCGCCCAACTCCCGCGATGAGGACGACGTAAAACAGGCGGGAGAGTATCTGAAAGAAGCCATCGCCAAGTATGACATCCGCATGATGAACTCCGGGATGGGGGATATGCTGGCGAGTCAGGATTTATTGCTGACCATGGCCTGGAGCGGCGAGATTGCGGAAGCCCTCAACGAAGATCCTGACGCGAGCGGCGTTAACAGTCTGGCGGCGAAGATTGTACGCTTTTCTTTGCCGGATGAAGGCGCACTGGTGTATTTCGACGCGCTGGCGATTCCCAATACCTCCACCAAGCAAGCGTTGGCGTTGAAATATATCAACAGCCTGCTTGATCCTTTTATATCGGCGGACGTCACCAATCATTCTTACTTCGCCACCGTCAATGAGCAGGCGGAGCCTTATGTGAAGACTGAAATCGTCAATGGCCCGGCTTATTTCCTGCCCACTAGCAGCGGCCCGGTGTTTATCCGGCAGTATCTGGGAGATGATGAAAAAATCTACGACACGGTATGGCGGGACGTCACGCGCTTTTACTTCGAGCATCTGCGCAAACAGAATTACTACAAGACCGAACGCAGTCAGCATCAACTCTGGAAATTCTGAAGCGGCGGGCGACCGTCAGTCGACGGCCACCCCGATCGCTTCCTGGCGCTGTTCTATGCCTTCCCCGAGATTCTTGGCGCTGGGCTTGGCGGATGAGGTAGAAGACAGGATCGCATTGGTGGGCGCGGACGGATCGCTGGTTCTGGTTTTGGGCGCAGGCGTTGTAAGAGGCGTCGAAATGTCTGACTGATCGACGCCAGCCCCTACCGATTTCACACTGGAGGCGAATACGGACGACAGATTCGAAATACCTACGGGTGCGTTTGTCGCCGCGGCGGTGGAGGCTTCGCCGCCGGTGTTTAGAATCAATGGCAGGCCGTCGGTGCCGCTGCCGCCTATCACCACCAGCTTGGCGTTGTTGGACTTGGCCAGCTCCAAGGTGGCGCGAATGCCCTGATAGCGCAGATATTCCGGCGTCAGACCTTCGTTGACGTTTTTCTGAAACTGCTGAATTCCCAGTGACTCAAACTGTTTACGCTGAATCTCCAACTGCTCGCGTTCCAGAATATAGGTGTACGCCAGGGCTTTTTGCTCTTCTTCCAGTTTGGTTTCTATGGCGGAGGCGACAGTATCCGGCAGATGAATTTCCTTGATCAGCAGGTCGTCCAGCACGATATGCCTTTGCTGCAGCTCGGTCAGCGCCATCAGCACAATGTTCTGAATGATGTTGCCCTGGGTGGCGTAAATGTCGTCCGGTTCATACTCGCCCAGCACGCGCCGGATAATCGCCTGGGTTTCCGGAATCACCACCCGGTCGATGTATTCCGGCCCCACGTATTCATGCAGCAGATACAGCGTCTTGCGATTGGGGGAGAAACGCACCGAGGCGCGCACCCGGATCAACAGGCCGTTTTTGCTGAGCACGGTGAAGATGGTTTCCCGCTGCTGCACCCGCACTTCGTATTTGTACATGATGTTGAACGGGTTGATGATATGCAGGCCGCCGCCGTAGACCCGCTGCTCCACGCCGTCATCGAAGCGCTTCCAGAGCACGCCTGCCTCACCGGGATAAATGTTGATGAAGATGCGGTGAAACAAATAGGCGACAAGAAACAGGATGATAAAAAACAACACGATGAGGGGGACCTTGGCGCGCCGCCAGAATGGCCGCCAGCGCGTCATAAATCTCTCTCTCCAGCGTTTATTTCCCTTACTGCTCATGGATGCCGTCGCATTCATACCCAAAAGTCCCTTCTTGAACCAAACGTCCGCTCTCTCCTGACGCTGGAGAGTTAGATGTGCAGACCAGGATTTGTGATTATTTTGCCCGCGTCGAGTTTGATCACCCGGTCGGCGACATCGAAATAATGATCGTCGTGGGTGGCCGCAATAATGGTTTTACCCTGCGCCTTCATCTCTGGAAGGATGGTCTCATAGAAATAGCGGCGGAAATCCGGGTCCTGGTCCGCCGCCCATTCATCGAAAACATAGATTTGCTTGTCTTCCAGCAGGGACACAATCAGCGCCATACGCTTTTTCTGCCCGGTGGACAGCTTGATGTCGCTGATTTCGTTATCCTTGATCTGACAACGCTCCGACAGCTTCATCAGCTCCAGCAGACGGCTCACCTTGCTGCGGTCTTTTACGTCCACGCCGTACAGATGTTTGAACAAATGGAAGTCGGAAAAGATAACGGAATACAGACTGCGGTACTGCAGCATGTTGTTGGCGTGCAGAGGCTGACCGTCCATCTGAATGCCGCCTTCGTCCGGTTTATACAGCGCTGTCAGCAACTTGAGGAAAGTGGACTTGCCGCTGCCGTTGCCGCCGACCATGAAGATGATCTCGCCGCGTTTGATCGTAAGATCGATAGGTCCGACGGTAAAGCCTTTGGCCTGTCCCGGACCAGGTAGTCCGTTTTCGTTGTAGCTGAACTTAAGGTGGTCGCAGCGGATTTCCTGGAACGGCGCTTCCTGATTCTGTGCGAGGGACTCCGCGTCGGAGAAGTGCTCCAGTTGGTCCGATTCGATGCTGCGCAAACCATCCAGTTCCGTTTCCAGACGTTGAATATTGACGATGGCCACGTTGCTTTTGGCGATCAGCGGCGCCACGCCGACGATTTCGCTCAAGGGACCAATGACGAACAACATGATGGCGGCCAGCTTGGGAATGCTCTCCGTGGAAGAGGCGCTGATCATCGGAATCAGAAAGATGACGGACGCCATCAGAATAAAAGTGAAGCTCTGAGTAAATACGTTGAGATTGTTGTACGCCAGGCCGGTTTCTATTTTCAGCGTTTCCATACTGTTGGAGAGCGGCAGTAAACGCTCCTGATAGAAACAGTTGCTTTTGGACGGGTTGATTTTCAGCTCCTTGAAGCCATCCAACAGTTCGCCGAGGGCGTCGAAATATTCATTCTGCTTTTCTGACGCCATATGCAGCTTGCGGTTCAGTACGCGCTGGCGGGCGAAGAAGTAAAACAGACAGAGCGAGGTGGTCAGCACGGTGAGGAGCAGGGCGGTGGTGGATACGTAGGCGATGAACATCAACGCAAATATCACCATTACAAAAGAGCCGATGGCGTTGATGATGAAAGGCGTATATTGGGATAGCGTCAGTGTCTCTGTATTCAGCACCGAATACATACGACCGCGGCCGACTTTTTCAAACGCGCGCAGATCCGTTTTGCGGATCTTATCGGCGATGCGGGTGCGGATGCGCTCCAGGACATGCTCCACCTGGGTGGTGTTGTAATTGAGGGTATAGCGCTTGCTGAGCCAGAATGCGGCCAGGGCCACGGCGAACATCAGCAGGTAGCGGAAGTTCAGTTCATGGGGGGCGGCGTGTTGTGCGGCGTGGATGACAATGACGGCGATGACGCCGTTGAGCATACCGCTGACCACCACCATCGCCAGCGCATAATAATTAAAGTCCGCGTGTTCCCGTTTAATAAAGTTCAAAAATTCCATATAACGCAGCGACCGCCCATGTCCGGGTGATAAGGGATTCTTTTTTTATTTCTGTCAGGCGGGTGCGGGGGGAAGAATAGATAGAGAGCGGACAAAGCCCTGTAAATACAGCATTTTTCCTGTTTATCGTTCACCCTTCCGTAGTGTGCGAAATCATTCTAGGAGCTTTGCGCCGATATTTCTAATATTTCCTGCACTTGCGGGCGCGGAAAAATATTTTATGAGATACCGCTACCGATTTTTTCCCGCTTAACTATACTTATCGCTGCCTTGCTCGCGCAGGGGGGCGTTCCGTCTGGTCCAAAATTTATGGAATGGACTGATTTACAAGGGGAAATTAATTCCTCCGGGGAAGCCCGTCCAGAGCAAGACGCAGCCCATCAGGGAGTACGACAAGGGCTGTCGCAGCCGCACGTAAGGGCGCCAAAAAACGTGCGGAGATAACCTCATATAACAACAAGATAAAAGTTGATAAGCGACATGGAAAAACTTGCTGACGTCGAGGCGTGTCCCGTTGATCGTCTGGATATCTCTCAAATCACCCCCCAACTGTTTCACTCTGAATACCGACGCAAAAGCCGTCCCCTGATCATTACCGGCGCCTTGAGCGACGCCAAAAACTGGTCCCTGGAGTTTATGTGTCGCGAAGTGGGCGATCGTAAATTTCCCGTGCGCTGCTACGGTCCCGGGCACTTCAATAAGCCCAAATCGGAATGGAGCAAGTACTGCGATTATCAGGAGATGAAACTTTCTGATTATGCGTTGCAACTGACCAGCGATTACGCGCGCAAGAACAATCATTATATGGGCCAGGTCGCCATCGGCGATACGCCGCTGGCCAATGTGCTGCGAGGGGCGCTGGGCAATATTTCCGAACGTTGCGATATGCAGAAAGCCACGGATATGTTCCTCTGGTTAGGCCCCAGCGGTCACACCGAACCGCTGCATTGGGATTGCGGGGAGGGCACGGTGCTGATGCTGCACGGCGCCAAGAAAGTGGTGCTGTTTCCGCCGGAGCAAAGTGAAAACCTGTATCCCTTTTCTCTCTATGGCAGTCCCGCTGCGCCCTGGTTCAGCAAAGTCTATGTGGCGAAGCCGGATTACGACGCTTACCCGAAACTGCGGGAAGCCATGAAACACAAAATCGAACTGGTGCTGCGCAAAGGCGAAGTGCTGTTCATTCCTGTGTACTGGTGGCATGAGCTGTCCAGCATCGGCAAGGATTTCTATACCTGCTCGGTCAATCGCTTCTGGCGGGTCAAGCCGTTCTCCCGTCTGACCAGCAATAAACTGGGACTGGCGCTGTACCTGTCCCAATTGGGTTTGATGACGGTCAATGGCGTGATTGACGGTCTGCGCAGACCCGCTGATGTGGTTTAGAGATAAGAGAGCGACGGATTTATCAGGACGATAGCCCCCGCGCATCGTCCCGCTTCGTCATATCTCCCGCCACACCCCCCAATAAAATCTCTTTCCAAGGAGATGCCTGTCATGAACAAGGAAAAGAGTTACGGCTTACAGTCCGAGATTGAGCGTCTGGATGCAGGGGACAGTGAAAGGTTCGCCGCGTTATGTCAGGAGTCATCGAAACCGGTGATTCTGACCGGAGGCGCGCTGGCGTGGCCGGCGTTGCAGAAATGGTCGCCGGATTACTTCCGACGACGCTTCGCCTCGCAACGAGTGCGTCCCTCCTTGCAGTTACCCGCATACGGCGCCCCTTATTTCAGCACCGAAAAGCATCACCGTCGGGAGATGTATCTGAGCGAGTTTGTCGACATTCTGGAATCGGGCGACGCCTGCTATGTCGACCAGACCGACGTACATTCTTTTATCGGTCTGGAGGAGGATTATCGCTATCAACAATTCATCCCGCCGGGGTTGAATTTCATCAGTCTCTGGATCGGCTCCAAGACTCGCTCGGGTCTGCACTACGACAATATGGACAACCTGTTCGTGCAGGTGTATGGGGAGAAAAAAGCGATCCTGCTGGCCCCCCGGGAAGCGCGTAACTTATACCCATTCGGCGACTGCATCTCCAAGAGTCGGGTGGACCCGGAACGTCCTGATCTGATGCATTATCCGCGCTTCGCCAAGGCGCAGACTCTGACGGCCCGCCTGCAGCCCGGCGATATTCTGTTTTTCCCCCGCGGCTGGTGGCATCACTTTTCGTCCGCCGGGCCGTCGATTTCATTGTCGTGCTGGTATGGCGCGCCGCTCACCATTGCAGAGCAGGCGCGGGGCGTGAATCTGGCGGGACGGCATTTATGGTTTCGCATCCTGCGCGATTTCCTCTGGCACGGCGTGTTAGGCCGCGCCTATAACCAGCGATTATTCAGTACGCCTCCTACCGGCAAGTTGTTGTATGACCTGCTGTTCGCACCCAAACGACTGACAAAAACCGAATAAAAACCGAATAAAGGAATGCTTATGTCTAAACCTATTTATGTGCTGGGAACCGGACTCTCCCATGACGGTTCAGCGTGCCTGTTGAAAGATGGCGAGGTGTGCGTGGCCATTGAGAAAGAGCGGATCACCCGCATCAAGCATGACGGTTTTTGCGACAGCGAGGCGATGCAATATTGTCTGGATGCCGAAGGCATCGGCTTCGACGATGTGGCGGTGGTGGTGCAGAACGCCAATTTCAGTAACTTTGATCGCGGTAACAAGATCTTTCACGGGCAGCCGCGAATCATCCCGGATCATGTCAAAACCGTCACCATTTCTCATCACATGGCGCATGCCTACAGTGTGGTGGGAACCAGCCCCTTTGACGACATGGCGGTACTGGTGATCGATGGTTGCGGCAGCAGTTGGGACGACTGTCTGGATCTCGACGGCGCCCAGGTGCCTGAGGTTCAACCCGGTGCTGATTTTAATCATCTGTTTTTCGAAAAGGACAGTTATTACCTGTATGAAAAGGGAAAACTGCGTCCGGTTTATAAAGATTTTTCTCCTTTTGGTTACTTTCTCAAGGGCTATTCCATGTGCCCGCCGACCACCAAACACTCCATCGGCGGGTTGTACTCCGGGGTAAGTCAGTATGTGTTTCAGGGCATGGAGGACCCGGGCAAACTGATGGGACTGGCGCCCTATGGACGTCCCGACGTCTATGATTTTCAGGCGTTCGACTGTCGCAACGGACGCGTGTTCGTCAACTATGACTGGATGAAGCATTTCGACCGGCCGCGGGTGCGCTATGAAGATCTGGCGGAGAATTTCGATTATTACGCGGATATCGCCTATTGGATGCAGCGGGAGATTGAACGCGCGCTCTTGTATCTGGTAAATCACCGCTTCGAACATCAACCCCACAAAAACCTGGGGTACGCTGGCGGCGTGGCGTTGAATGCGGTCGCCAACGCCAAGCTTCTGAAGCAAACAGGTTTTGAGGATTTCTATTTTCAACCGGCGGCGGCGGACAATGGACTGGCCATTGGCTGCGCCTATTACGGCTGGCTGGAAGTGTTGGGGCAGGAGCGGATCAAACACGACGCCTCGCCTTATTTCGGTAAGTCGTACGATGCGGAGCAACTGTATCCTGCGATGCAGGCGTATGCCGGAAAAATCAGCTATCGACGCCTGCCGGAGGACGAAGCAATCAACCGCACCGCGGAATTGCTGGCCGCCGGCAAAGTGGTCGCCTGGTTTGAAAAAGGCTCCGAATTCGGCCCGCGCGCTCTAGGGCATCGCAGTATCCTGGCGGACCCGCGCAATCCAGACATTCGCGAACACATTAATCGCAACGTTAAATTCCGCGAGGACTTCCGGCCGTTTGCGCCTTCCGTGCCGCTGGAAAAAGCCGGCGTCTATTTCGACTGCGACTATCCCAGCCCCTACATGATTCTGGTGGCGCCGACCCGGGAAGAGTGGAAAAAAGAAATCCCCGCCGTCGTCCACGCGGACGGCTCCGCCAGAGTGCAGACGGTGACTGAATCTGTATCCCCCAACTACTATCGACTGTTAAACAAATTTGGCGAACTGACCGGCGTCTCCGTCCTGCTCAACACCTCGTTCAACAAGAAAGGCATGCCCATCGTAGAAACCCCCAAAGAAGCCCTCGACTTCTTCATGGAATGCGCCCTCGACGCACTAGTCATCGACGGCTGCCTGATCGAAAAAACCGCCGTCGCCCAACAGACCCGCAAAGTGGACGAGAAAAAAGAGTGGGAAAAAGGCCTGGGCAGCCTGTACCCGGAAAATGTGGGGATTTGATCTAATAAACCGCTATTGAGCCTCGACAAAAATCCCCTGCGTAAGCGGGGGATTGCTATCTATGCTGTTAAGCTATTTCCCCACAAGCGCAGACTCATTTCTTTCCTATACTTAAACCACACAGCGCTAACCTCAGGCTCCCATAAAATCCCTGGGAGGTTAGCGATCATGCAACACACTGAAAAGAAAAAGCTTTTCACCGCAGTCAGAAAAAAGCCGCTCTTTAACATCACAAAACCCCCCAGGTTAGCGCAAACACGCCATTAACACCTTTGGAATCATTGGATTATAGTTAGACAGTCGCCTCCCACGCGGAGGCGTGGATTGAAACCACCGTACAAGCAACATGCCGTGGACTGAGCACAGGTCGCCTCCCACGCGGAGGCGTGGATTGAAACGTCGCCCCACCACGGCCAGCCGAAAAGGTTAGCCGGTCGCCTCCCACGCGGAGGCGTGGATTGAAACTTCAACGTCTCGCTGGTTAGCGCAATGAATACGGTCGCCTCCCACGCGGAGGCGTGGATTGAAACGACCGATATCACACAAATCACTGCACCTAACGTAGTCGCCTCCCACGCGGAGGCGTGGATTGAAACGGGCGACTCGCATGTGTGGTACTACAGAGGCAAGGGTCGCCTCCCACGCGGAGGCGTGGATTGAAACTCGATAACCTATAGCGGAGTGTGCGATGAGCGCAGGTCGCCTCCCACGCGGAGGCGTGGATTGAAACTGAACGTGATATGCGGACTCAGAGATGATCCGTGTCGCCTCCCACGCGGAGGCGTGGATTGAAACCAGCTTTGCGTTGTGGTATTTGATGATATTTTCAGGTCGCCTCCCACGCGGAGGCGTGGATTGAAACTTGCTACAACAGCTGGCTGGTCCATTCTTGTTGGGTCGCCTCCCACGCGGAGGCGTGGATTGAAACGTGAGGATAGACAACCTGATAGACGGTTTTTTACGTCGCCTCCCACGCGGAGGCGTGGATTGAAACGCGAAAAAATACCGGCGATACTTGGGGCCGGCCGTCGCCTCCCACGCGGAGGCGTGGATTGAAACTCATCCGGCGACAGCTCCCACACCGAGAACGGCATGTCGCCTCCCACGCGGAGGCGTGGATTGAAACTGGTCGCCGCTGTTGACGTTCAGGGTGGGGACTAGTCGCCTCCCACGCGGAGGCGTGGATTGAAACTTAGGTCGCCACCCTTGCGCTTACCCCACGGACAGTCGCCTCCCACGCGGAGGCGTGGATTGAAACCAAATCAGCGCGGCGGCACCATCAGGGCGAAAATGTCGCCTCCCACGCGGAGGCGTGGATTGAAACTCCGTCCAGCGCTGATTCTCGTTTCCATTTTGGCGTCGCCTCCCACGCGGAGGCGTGGATTGAAACTCGGTAGACAACATCCCCAAACTATCCAATACGCGTCGCCTCCCACGCGGAGGCGTGGATTGAAACTGCTATCGGGTTGTTGATAATCCTGATGTTATGAGTCGCCTCCCACGCGGAGGCGTGGATTGAAACATACAAACTCTCCGCTTGTTGCTGTAGCGCTGCCGTCGCCTCCCACGCGGAGGCGTGGATTGAAACAACATGGCTTATGGCCAAGGCCTGGATGATTATTGTCGCCTCCCACGCGGAGGCGTGGATTGAAACAGATTCCCCGTTGGCTTTGGACAAATAACCCGCCGTCGCCTCCCACGCGGAGGCGTGGATTGAAACGGTAGTGTAAACGTCCTTGCCACCTTTCTAGGTATGTCGCCTCCCACGCGGAGGCGTGGATTGAAACACTGAGAGCGACATAGCGGACATGCTCGGTTACAGTCGCCTCCCACGCGGAGGCGTGGATTGAAACACGGTTACGGATGTAAGCTCACCTGCAATTCTCGTCGCCTCCCACGCGGAGGCGTGGATTGAAACATATCGCCGGACTGCTCGCCCAGCGTCAGGTGCGTCGCCTCCCACGCGGAGGCGTGGATTGAAACAATAAATGACGCGTAAAGTTTGTCAGGCACCTGAGTCGCCTCCCACGCGGAGGCGTGGATTGAAACGTAACCTGTCATCGTCACCGATCCGTCACAGCGAGTCGCCTCCCACGCGGAGGCGTGGATTGAAACGCCGCGCAAGTAGTTCCCATATTGGCCCGTCATGGGTCGCCTCCCACGCGGAGGCGTGGATTGAAACTCGGCCTCGCTCATGTCAGGCGGGAAATAGTCCGTCGCCTCCCACGCGGAGGCGTGGATTGAAACGGCAAGTTTTCGTCTATCCAGTCCTGATCAAACTGTCGCCTCCCACGCGGAGGCGTGGATTGAAACCGGCCTTCCGGAGGATTACGAGGGGCGAGGATGATGTCGCCTCCCACGCGGAGGCGTGGATTGAAACGTAACGTAAGCCCGCACCCATAGAGCTAGGCAACGGGTCGCCTCACACGCGGAGGCGGGGATTGAAACCCAGAGGGTAGTGCAATGAAATACGAATTCGATGGTTCAAGCGCGCTGAAAATGCTTTTACAAAAGCAGGAATGACCATAGACGAAATCAGACGGGATCACCCCGATGATTTCGTGCCCAACCTTTTAGGTTTTAACGATCTGTCTCCGGGTTCGTTTATTCGTTGCATTCGTAGCGCGAGACTGGTAACGGGTGACAAGCGTCCTGTTGAAGCCAGCCCGCATACATTACCCTACATCAGTAGAGAGTCAGCTATACGTCACTTGCAGATGAATGGTTATCACAAGAAAGCGGAGAGGCTCGCCAAGCTAACCATGAAGGAATTTGACTTATTATGATCAAACAATTGGTGAGGCCAGTATTAACAGGCAAAGGACCGAACTTTTCTGATCTGACCGCAAAGGAATGCGGTATTGGTGACTTCAGGTTGCAGTATAAGCTACCAGGCAACTCTATTTATACAGGGAGACCTAGGAAGCCCACGCCTGAGAGAGTTAACTTGCAGCGCGACCTGTTTGACACATATAGAGTTCAGCAGAAATTTAACCGTACTTTTGTTCAAATGGAATTCGAATGGTGGGCTTATCGGGGATTATTTTTGCAAGGCTATTTTGGCAAGCTTAGCGAATTGATTATGGACATAGACGTAAATCGCGGGGAGTCCCATACGCCATTCGTTGCGGGTGACCTCGACAGTCTGGAATCGTATCTGAAAAAGGACTATTGGGAATACTACGAAACCGAGAAAAACAGGGATGGAGAGCCAGGGGCTAACTGGCAGGCGCGATACAACTTTGATAACCCCGATGAAGTTAGAGCTAAGGGATATATTCCTTTTGACACATTGGTTCTGGTTCGCTTACCTGAAAATTACGACAGAGTTTCTATCAATGGCGAAGAGTGGCTTCACTATGCCATTCGAGGTGAGGGAATTCCGGGACCGAGAATTACCTACTATTGGGCTTATCCGTTGACCGAAAGCTACTACTTAACATTCAGCTTTTGGTTAACAACAGAAATCGGCAACAGAGACATGAGAGCCCAGCGTATGTACGAAGACGCCAAACGCATCATGTCCATGGTTGAGCTTATGAAGGGATAGGAGTTTTAATTTTCATTGCTTCTATTTGGTGTAATAACGGCGTTCACTTTTGTTCCATCGTCTAGTCATCCCCACATACTACGAGTCGAATGGGAGGGGAGCCGCAGATCCATAGGTAAGTCAAAACGACCGTGGCGTTAAAACTGGATCAAGGTTCCCCGATCGCTTTTTGAGCCATATATCCCCACTTATTCAAAGCAATATGAAACACAATACCAAGGAAACCAATGAACGAGCGTCAGTTTGAGGAGCTGAATGAGCATCTGCAGCGGGTGATGCCTTGTATGGATCGGTTCTGTGAGATTGCCGGGTATGAGTATGTTAATCGCCGCGCGCTGGGACGCTATCCGCGGATCAGGATTCAGCAGCCAGGGGAGATCTGTCGTTGGATTGAGTTGTGGATGGAGCTTGATGAAAACGGGGATCGCTACGAACGCTTCTTTGAAGACATTCCTTACGAGCTTTCCGCTGGCGCTAAAGTCGAGATTACAGATGGAACTCCCTATGGACATCGGTATTTTAAAACCTTCGTGTTGTTCTCGCGTAAGCCATTCAGAGAGGTTCCCCTGGCGCTTGAAGCGCAGTTGCGAAAGGCGCATGTGTTATTAAGCGGTTGGGACAAAGCCTTCGTCATGGCTCAGGGCCGGAAAGTGGTGCTGGGCGGAGCCCCGGGGAGCAATGTGTCGCAGTTTTGATTGCTCAATGCGGAATGACTGATCCAAATAGAATTCTCTTGTCTGGGTTGATGTAGATCATCAAGAAACGAAGCGGAAGCGGTTAATTTTTTCTACAGGAAGCAGACAGATTTTAAAAACTCATTACACGCCGTAAAGGCATTCTCTGCATGCTCTCCTATACTTCTTAGTCGTTGCTGTTGTCCGTCGGAGCCACATGTCGCCTGACGGTGCAATTATTGTTGCGAAGGAATCAGGATGATAAAGCCGACTCTTCAGCTAATGACATACGCCACTGCGATACATATCGGAATGCGTCGCGGCGTTAATGCTGTTCACACGGGCGCATGAAAATGTTCTATGCGCACTCCACTCCGGATACGAGTAAACAAGACTGGCAACTGCTATCAGAGCACCTTTCCGAGGTTGGACGTCTGGCGAAAAAGTTCGCCGCCGTCTTTGGTTGTGGTGTTGAAAATCTGGCGGACATATCCGGGCTGTTGCATGACCTGGGCAAGTATACGGATGAATTTCAGCGTCGCTTAACTGGCGAAACGCTGCGTGTCGATCACGCTACAGCCGGGGCCAAGCTGGTTGTCGAAAAATACCAGAGTTTGGGATATCTGCTCGCTTACGCCATTGCAGGGCATCATGCTGGCCTGGCTAACGGCGTCAATGGCGTTAATCGAACGTCATTGGAAGATCGCTTGAAATCGGAGACCTATAAACTATCGGAGGTCTGGCGCTCTGAGCTGAACATACCAGAGCAACTACCGCTGCCCACTCGATTTCACGCCAGACAGAATCGTAACTTTTTCCAGTTGGCGTTTCTGACCCGTATGTTGTTTTCCTGTCTGGTGGATGCGGACTTTCTCGATACGGAAGCCTTTTATCTTCAAGCAGAAGGAGAATCAAACTCTCGGGGGGAATATCCTTCTCTCGCTGACCTTAAGCCTGAATTGGATAGCTTTCTCAGCGGGTTTAAAGATGAGGGCAAGCCCGTCAATCGGAGGCGGAGAGAGATTCTGCAAACGGTTCGCTGCAATGCGGAGCTTGATCCAGGATTGTTTTCACTGACCGTACCCACTGGCGGCGGCAAGACCCTGGCGTCACTCGCTTTCGCGCTGGACCACGCCCTGATGCACAAGCTGGAGCGTGTCATCTATGTCATTCCGTTCACCAGTATCGTGGAGCAGAACGCAGCAGTATTTCGTCAGGCGTTGGGGAAACGGGGCGAAGGCGCAGTATTGGAACACCATAGTGCGTTTATTGAGGATAGAAGTAAGGACCCGGAAGCCCGTGAAAAACTCAAGTTGGCGATGGAAAACTGGGACGCGCCGATCGTTGTGACCACCGCCGTTCAATTCTTTGAAAGCCTGTTTGCCGACCGGCCGTCGCGATGCCGGAAGCTGCACAACATCGCTAATAGCGCCGTCATTCTGGATGAAGCGCAAACGTTGCCGCTCAAGCTGCTTAAACCCTGTGTGGCGGCGCTGGATGAACTGGCTCTGAACTATCGAACCAGCATCGTGCTCTGTACTGCGACTCAGCCTGCCTTGCATGAGTGCGATAACGTTGAGGATTCATTTGTTGGCGGTTTTCGTAATGTGAGAGAGCTGGCTCCGAACCCAGAGCAACTTTACCGGGATTTCAAACGCGTCTCGGTTCGCCACATTGGTGTGCTGGATGATGAGGCGCTGACCAGCATGCTGTTGGAGCGGAAGCAAGCGCTATGCATCGTCAATAATCGGCGACATGCTAAAGCAGTATTCGAAAGCATTCGCAGCGAACCTGGCGCCAGACATTTATCCACCTTGATGTGTGCGAAGCACCGTAGCCAAGTGCTGGCGCAAATTCGTAAGGATTTAAAGCAGGGAAAACCTTGTCGTTTGGTGTCTACGTCACTGATTGAAGCTGGCGTCGATATCGACTTCCCAACAGTATTGAGGGCGGAAGCGGGGCTGGACTCCATCGCGCAGGCGGCGGGGCGGTGTAATAGAGAAGGCATGCTGCCTGCGGATGAATGTGAAGTTCTGGTGTTTAATCCCGCTAATGAAGACTGGGCGCCTCCGGTAGAGCTTGAGCAATTCGCCAGCGTCAGTCGCGGCGTTATGCGCCATCATGCAGATCCCCTCAGCCTGGCCGCCATTGAAGATTATTTTCAACACTTATATTGGCGCAAAGAAAAGGAGCTGGACGCTCATGACTTGCTTGGGTTGATCGCGTCGGCAGGGATAAAAGGGCTGCCTTTTGAAACCTTGTCCAGTAAGTTTCGCTTGATAGAAAGCCAGCAAATGCCGGTGATTATCCCCTTTGATGATATTGCCCGGAAAGGGCTGGACGCCTTGGATTATGCCGAAGGCTGCGTGGGCATATCCCGGTGTTTACAGCCATATATCGTGCAAATCCCCCAAGTCGCGTATCAAGCGCTTTTTGATGCGGGAGCTATCGTGGCCAAGGCGGAAGAGCGCTTCGAGCAGCAGTTCGTTTACTTGGCGAATATGGACTTATACGACAAGGAGTGCGGACTGAGTTGGGACAATCCCACGTTTATTCGTGCGGAGAAACAGGTTTGGTAGGTGTTATCGCCACCTCATAGGCATTGAGGAGATAGGTAATGAGTTATGGAATACGTTTGTTAGTCTGGGGAGAGCGTGCCTGCTTTACCCGCCCGGAAATGAAAGTGGAGCGGGTTTCGTATGATGTCATCACTCCCTCCGCCGCCAGGGGCATAATAGAAGCCATTCACTGGAAGCCCGCGATTCGTTGGGTTATCGATCGTATACATGTTCTGAATCCCATTCGCTTTGAGTCGATCCGCCGCAATGAGGTGGGCGGAAAACTATCCGCTAGGAATGTGGCCAAGGCAATGAAAGCAGGCCGCGTCGATGGCGTCGCATTTTTCGTCGAAGAAGACCGGCAGCAACGGGCGGCGACCGTGTTGCGGGATGTGGCTTATGTCATAGACGCGCATTTTGAGCTTACAGAAAAAGCGGGCGTCGACGATTCCGAAGGAAAGCACCTGGATATCTTCAATCGGCGCGCTCGTAAAGGGCAGTATTTTCATGCGCCTTGTCTGGGCGTCAGAGAATTCCCTGCCTATTTCCGGTTGCTTGATGCCGATGAGTCTCCGCCGCAGCCCCACACATCATTAGAAGGAGAAGTCGATCTCGGATGGATGTTGCACGATATTGATTTTGTGAATGGTATGACGCCGAGATTTTTTCGCGCGCGCATGGTGAACGGCGTCATTGAGGCGCCAAGTTTTGCGGAGGCGATAGCATGATTCTCTCCGCATTGAATGAATACTATCAGAGGCTGGCGGAGTGTGATGAAGTACCGCAGTATGGATTTAGTCGGGAGAAGGTCTCGTATGTCATTGTCTTGAATGAAGAGGGCGACATTAAGGATGTTGCAGACATTCGCAGGACTTCTGGGAAGAAAGCCACTCCAGTGTCTATAGAAGTTCCATCGCCACCTAAGCGAGCTTCAAACATAGAGCCCTGTTTTTTATGGGATAAGACCAGTTATGTGCTGGGAGTAAGCGCCAAGGGTTCTGATCGAATGGCGCGGGAACACGAAGCATTTAAATCCACCCATTTTCGACTCCTTGCAGGCTCGGAAGACCCAGGCCTCAAGGCGGTGAATTTGTTCCTGAAAAACTGGTCGCCAGATCAATTTTGTCCGCCGCACTTTAAAGAAGAAATGCGGGACGCCAATTTCGCATTTCAGCTGGATGGTCATAAACAATATGTGCATGAGCGTACCGCCGCGCGCGACCTGATGTCCAAGGTGAAAAAGAATGATGACGCCACTGAAGGAAGGTGCCTGGTGACTGGCGTGTACGGTCCGCTTGCACGGCTCCATCCCGCAATCAAAGGTGTAAACGGCGCACAAAGCTCTGGAGCTTCAATCGTTTCATTCAATCTGGACGCCTTTACTTCGTACTCCAAGTCACAAGGCGAAAACGCTCCTGTGTCGGAGCAAGCAGCCTTTGCCTATACCACTGTGCTTAATCATCTGCTGCGTAGAGACGAACAAAACCGCCAACGGCTTCAGATAGGGGACGCCAGCGTTGTCTTCTGGGCGTTGTCGGAGAATGTGGGAGCTGCGATGGCGGCGGAGAACGCTTTCGCTCTGCTGTTGGACCCACCTACGGATGACGGTCAGGAAACCGCGAAGCTACATAGCATTCTGGAAAAAATCGCTCAAGGCCGCCCCTTATCGGACGTCAATCCAGATTTGGATGAGAGCACCCGGTTTTATGTGTTGGGGCTTGCGCCTAATGCTTCACGGCTTTCTATCCGGTTTTGGCATACAGGAACGCTTGGGGTGTTTGCGAGGCGTATGGCGGAACACTATCAGGATTTAGACATCCATCCTCGACCCTGGAAAACCGAACCCGCCATGTGGCGTTTGCTAAAAGCCTTGGCTGTATTGGGTAAAACCGAAAATATCCCCTCGAAATTAGCCGGAGAAATGACTCGCGCTATTTTGAATGGATCACGCTATCCACGAAGCCTGTTGACTGGCGCTCTAATGCGCATGCGTGCCGATGGCGATGTATCAGGCCTGCGTGTGGCGCTATGTAAAGCAGTCATATCACGTGAATATCGATTGAACGCAAACCGATCACAAACGGAGGAGGTTCCTGTGAGTTTAGATACAGAAAACAGCAATCCAGGTTATCGCTTGGGAAGACTCTTTGCTGTACTGGAAAAAATCCAGCGTAGTGCCTTGGGAGAAAAATTAAACGCTACGATTCGTGATAGATACTTCGGAGCAGCTTCATCGGCGCCTGGTAGTATTTTCCCACTGTTACTCCGTAACGCCCAGCATCACCTAAGTAAAATTCGTAAGGAAAAAGTTGGACTAGCGAAGGCCTTGGAGCGTGACGTGAGTGAGATCATTGATGGCCTGGGTAGTAGTTTCCCTCGTAGCTTGCGTCTGGATGATCAAGGGTGTTTCGCAATTGGGTACTACCATCAAAGTCACTCCCGCCTTAATCAAAAAGACTCAGGTGAGATTGAAGCCAGTCACAACGAAGGAGAGATAGCATGACAGCGATCGCCAATCGATATGAGTTTGTATTTCTGTTTGATGTAACCAATGGCAACCCGAATGGCGATCCTGACGCCGGAAACCTACCAAGACTTGATCCAGAAACTAACCATGGGCTAGTTACTGACGTTTGTCTGAAACGCAAGGTGCGAAACTTTGTGGCGCTTGAGAAGAGCGATATGAATGGTAGTGCGCCGGGATTTAACATCTATGTACAAGAAAAGTCAGTTTTAAATAACCAACATAAGCAGGCATGGGAAGCTTTAGGTATTCCACCAGATGCAAAAGATAAATATAAAAAGCTTCCTAAAGATGAAGCGAAAGCGCGAGAGCTAACAGCGTGGATGTGCAATAACTTCTTTGACATCAGAGCTTTTGGCGCGGTTATGACAATGGAAGTCAATTGTGGTCAAGTGCGCGGACCGGTTCAATTTGCGTTTGCAACCTCGGTTGACCCAGTGACTCCGCTTGAAATCTCTATCACGCGTATGGCGGTTACCAATGAGAGAGACTTGGAAAGTGAGCGCACCATGGGGCGCAAGCACATAGTTCCCTATGGTTTATATCGCGCCCATGGCTTTATATCCGCGAAGCTTGCGGAGCGCACGGGCTTTTCCGAGGAGGATCTGCAACTGCTGTGGCGTGCGCTGATCAACATGTTTGAGCATGATCGCTCCGCTGCCAGAGGCGAAATGGCCGCCCGCAAATTAATCGTATTCAAGCATGAGCATCCCATGGGGGATGCGCCGTCTCATGTTCTGTTCGACAAGGTCAAGGTTGAGCGGTCGGAAGGCGAAGCAGATACGCCAGCCCGCAGTTATAACGACTATCGGGTTACTGTAGACAGTGAATCGATTCCTGTTGGCGTCTGCGTGCAGGAGCTGTTGTGACGTAGCGCTATGGAAGAAGAACGGCTGATCCCATTATCTGCTTTGCAACACTACGTCTACTGCCCACGTCAATGCGCGCTCATTCATATTGAGCGGTTTTGGGCGGAGAACTATTGGACGGCGCAGGGCAGGGTGTTGCATCAGCGTACGGATGAGGGGAAGCCGGAGCAGCGCGCGAATACCCGTATTGAGCGTAGTGTGGAGGTGATCAGTCATGAGCTTGGCGTTCAGGGGGTGTTGGACGTTTTGGAGATCGACCTTCGAGACATGACTTTTACGCCAGTAGAGTACAAGCGCGGCAAGCCCAAAGTCACTAACTGCGACCGAGTGCAATTATGCGCGCAGGCGCTCTGTCTGGAGGAGATGCGAGGCGTCAAAATAGATCGGGCGGCGCTTTGGTATTGGGAGGTGCGTCAGCGTGAGTGGGTTGAGCTGGACGCCGCGCTGCGCGCAGAGACTTTGGATGTCATTAGTCAGGTCCAGGCATTGTTTTCAAGTCAACGAACGCCGCGCGCTGTGTATGGAAAGCATTGTCTGGCTTGCTCGCTGAGGGATGAGTGTCAGCCCAAAGCCATGCAGGAAGACCGGGTGGATCAATATCTGAGGGGCATGCTGGAACCATGAAGAAATTGCAGAACAGCCTTTATGTCACCCGGCAGGAAAGTTATCTGCATAAAGAGCGTGAAACGATCGTCATCAAGCAAGGCAAGGATAAGCTGGCGCAATTTCCAGCGCATGCGGTGGCGAATATTTTCTGTTTTGGGCAAATCTCGGTCTCACCGTTTTTAATGGGGTATTGTGGCGAGCAGGGTATTGGTTTGGTGTTCTTCACGGAATACGGGAAGTTTCTGGCGCGCATCCAGGGCCGGCAAAGTGGCAATGTCTTGCTGCGCCGTGAGCAATACCGCGTCAGCGATAAAGATACGCCGCGACTGGATATCGCCCGCAGCATTGTGCTGGCGAAAATCGCCAACAGTCGGCGGGTGCTGCAAAGGGAAGTGCGGAACAAGGGGGCTCACCCATCTTTGGACGAAGCCATCGCCAGATTGGCCAACTGTCTGCGCAGATGCGAGCGCCCGGATAATCTGGACATACTTCGCGGACTCGAAGGCGAGGCGGCCGCCATCTATTTTGGCGTCTTCAACCAACTACTCAAGCAAGACGGATTTGACTTCAAGGGCAGAGTGAGACGGCCTCCAACAGACCCAGTGAACGCGCTGCTTTCTTTCCTGTATACCCTGGTGGCGCAGGAAATATCCTCTGCATTACAAGGCGTCGGTTTGGACCCCTATGTGGGCTATCTGCACGTTGACCGGCCGGGACGAGTAGGGCTGGCGCTGGATATTCTGGAGGAATTTCGGGCGTGGTGGTGCGATCGTTTGGTGCTGACGTTGATTAACCGAAAGGAAGTCAAAGCCAGCGACTTTGATATTGAAGCCAGCGGGGCGGTGCGTTTGAAAGAGGACGCCCGACGTAAGGTGCTGGTCGCATATCAGGAGAAGAAGCAGGAAGAAATTTCCCATCCGTTTTTAAATGAAAAAGTTCAGGTCGGATTATTGCCGCATTGTCAGGCGCTGCTCTTGGCTCGCCATTTACGCGGCGATCTCCAGCACTATCCTCCGTTCTCCACAAGGTGAGGCCATGTTGGTGTTGATAACCTATGACGTCAGTGTAATAACCTCAGAAGGACAACGGCGGTTGCGCCATATCGCCAAGGTATGTGTGGATTACGGCATGAGAGTGCAAAACTCCGTATTCGAATGCGAAGTCGACCCGGCGCAATTCACCTTTCTCAAGCAGAAACTGCTGGATATCTATCACCCAGACGAAGACAGCCTGCGGTTTTATTTCCTCGGCAAAAAAGGCCGCCAGAAAGTCGAACACTACGGCGCCAAACCCACCCCGGACATTTTCAGAGACTCCCTGATCATCTAGCGCTAACCCCAGGCTCCCATAAAATCCCTGGGAGGTTAGCGCAGTTATAGGTATATGAAAAATAAACAGTTTAATCCCCAGAGTTAAAACCAACGCTCTTTAACAACCAGGAAACGCACAGGTTAGCGCAAAAGCGCTATTAACACGCCTGAAAACATCGAGTTATAGTAAGGCAGTCGCCTCCCATGCGGAGGCGTGGATTGAAACATGTGCGGATCTGAAGCACCGTATCGCCGTGCTGGGTCGCCTCCCATGCGGAGGCGTGGATTGAAACCAGCGAAAGTCGATCTCGGATACAATCAATGAAGGTCGCCTCCCATGCGGAGGCGTGGATTGAAACACTAATAAACTTGATGATTGGGAAACTTACACAAGGTCGCCTCCCATGCGGAGGCGTGGATTGAAACACTAGAGCACGGCTTCACTAGAGCACGGCTTCACTGTCGCCTCCCATGCGGAGGCGTGGATTGAAACCTGAGAAGCCGGTCAAGAAATCCGCCAAGAAAGAGTCGCCTCCCATGCGGAGGCGTGGATTGAAACTTCATGTACAAGCGCGGTCCGCTAGTCACCCCGACGTCGCCTCCCATGCGGAGGCGTGGATTGAAACTGGTCCATCTGTGCGGCCATGGCGAGCATCTCAGGTCGCCTCCCATGCGGAGGCGTGGATTGAAACTTCAGCTCCAAAGCCGTATTCGTTTCTCATTTATCGTCGCCTCCCATGCGGAGGCGTGGATTGAAACCGGTATTTGCGCAGAATACCAAGTCACCAACTTAGGTCGCCTCCCATGCGGAGGCGTGGATTGAAACGTGTCAGCCTGGGCAGGTCAACGCGGTGCCAGCTGTCGCCTCCCATGCGGAGGCGTGGATTGAAACATTTACAGGCCCTTTTGATACTGGGTGCGAAAAAGTCGCCTCCCATGCGGAGGCGTGGATTGAAACAGTCAGGCCGGCCCGCGATGGATGATGCTTTAAGTCGCCTCCCATGCGGAGGCGTGGATTGAAACTTGACGGCGCTATCCTGTGCGCGGCGGGCAAGGCGTCGCCTCCCATGCGGAGGCGTGGATTGAAACATCATGAAAAAGAAGATGGTAGAGGATCTCTATGTCGCCTCCCATGCGGAGGCGTGGATTGAAACAGCGAATAACCATGCAGGTCAGAGTCCTTAAGCGAGTCGCCTCCCATGCGGAGGCGTGGATTGAAACTGTGTCCGCATGAGCGAGACAGTATTCATAGACCAGGTCGCCTCCCATGCGGAGGCGTGGATTGAAACACCGCCAACCAAAGTATTAGTCGACGACATAACCGTCGCCTCCCATGCGGAGGCGTGGATTGAAACTTCTAACTTTATTTACAACAGACGTAAATTGATCGTCGCCTCCCATGCGGAGGCGTGGATTGAAACACCGCAAGCAAGCTATCAACTTTAGAAAATGTCGCCTCCCATGCGGAGGCGTGGATTGAAACCGGTGAGCCTGTCACAGATACCTTGGTTATTGCCGTCGCCTCCCATGCGGAGGCGTGGATTGAAACGCGAATGTTTATTTCGAGGCGGGAGAGATCCCTGGTCGCCTCCCATGCGGAGGCGTGGATTGAAACTAACAATCAGGGTTGTTGACAAAGTGAACAAAATGTCGCCTCCCATGCGGAGGCGTGGATTGAAACCCCTTGGCAACAAGTGGAGACGAATTACCATAACGTCGCCTCCCATGCGGAGGCGTGGATTGAAACGATCCAGCGGCGGGGAGATACACAATTGTCTCGCGTCGCCTCCCATGCGGAGGCGTGGATTGAAACAATCGTAATAGCGGCGGGTTTGGCCGCTTATATAAGTCGCCTCCCATGCGGAGGCGTGGATTGAAACGGCGACAGTGTGTGTAAGGTGGGCGTTTTGTTGTGTCGCCTCCCATGCGGAGGCGTGGATTGAAACCTTTTGGGGGTGGGAATGATCGCGCTCCCGTATGCGTCGCCTCCCATGCGGAGGCGTGGATTGAAACGACTGGTCTGCGACCATTGGCGGCATTAAGTTTGGTCGCCTCCCATGCGGAGGCGTGGATTGAAACGACTGGTCTGCGACCATTGGCGGCATTAAGTTTGGTCGCCTCCCATGCGGAGGCGTGGATTGAAACTCCGATCTTGCGATCAGTTATATGGATTAGCTCGTCGCCTCCCATGCGGAGGCGTGGATTGAAACCTGCGATTAAAGAAGGCCGGACCGTTGTTACTAAGTCGCCTCCCATGCGGAGGCGTGGATTGAAACATGATGATCCACAACCCGTCAACCATTGCGTGGGGCGTCGCCTCCCATGCGGAGGCGTGGATTGAAACCGAAGCTGGCGCGGGAGCTGATTACGGCCCATGGTCGCCTCCCATGCGGAGGCGTGGATTGAAACAGGATTTCAGGCATAAGGAAAATTCCCCCTCTCGTCGCCTCCCATGCGGAGGCGTGGATTGAAACCAAACACTGAGAAAAGCCCTAACGCAGCTAAATCGTCGCCTCCCATGCGGAGGCGTGGATTGAAACTGACCCTGATCCTTGTATTGCCGTTATCAACGAAAGGTCGCCTCCCATGCGGAGGCGTGGATTGAAACGAAGGCTCAATACGTAACCCTAGGTCAATCGTTCGTCGCCTCCCATGCGGAGGCGTGGATTGAAACAGGGGAAAAAGAAAAAACAAACAGCGGTGAAAAGTCGCCTCCCATGCGGAGGCGTGGATTGAAACATGAGACCACCTCTATCTTCGAGCCGTAGAATTTGTCGCCTCCCATGCGGAGGCGTGGATTGAAACGCCCCTTAGCTCTACACCGGGGCGATCAATCACGTCGCCTCCCATGCGGAGGCGTGGATTGAAACGAATGAAAGCTATTGACGGACTGGGTAGAGCATTGTCGCCTCCCATGCGGAGGCGTGGATTGAAACACTGCTCTGCGACCCCGGCATCAATGGATATCGGAGTCGCCTCCCATGCGGAGGCGTGGATTGAAACGACTCAGGAGGTCATAAAGACAATGCAAAAAAAGGTCGCCTCCCATGCGGAGGCGTGGATTGAAACCTGCTCTTTGTCTGTTAGTCGAACGGTAGATGGCGTCGCCTCCCATGCGGAGGCGTGGATTGAAACTTAAGCATCGAGCGAAGCGAGCTGCCGAAGCGCAGGTCGCCTCCCATGCGGAGGCGTGGATTGAAACGCGTCCGTCGATCTGGATCTACCTAACACCGAGCGTCGCCTCCCATGCGGAGGCGTGGATTGAAACTGCAAGCGCCGGAAGAGAAAACCGTCGCAGCCGGGGTCGCCTCCCATGCGGAGGCGTGGATTGAAACAGGAATTTGAACCGCGTGAAAAATGGGAACCGTAGTCGCCTCCCATGCGGAGGCGTGGATTGAAACTGCAATTGCATTAACAGCTGTTGAAAGCATTTGGTCGCCTCCCATGCGGAGGCGTGGATTGAAACCATGCATGGCATTGCGCCTCAGACGGTCCACCAGGTCGCCTCCCATGCGGAGGCGTGGATTGAAACATCCATTTAGATACGGTTGTGGTGTGAACACCCAAGTCGCCTCCCATGCGGAGGCGTGGATTGAAACGGCTCAGCGCCCTTAACCCTTTTTATTACAAGTGAGTCGCCTCCCATGCGGAGGCGTGGATTGAAACAGCATAAATTCCACCGGCATTAACATGAGTCCAGGTCGCCTCCCATGCGGAGGCGTGGATTGAAACGTAAAGTCTAATGATTTGGTCGCTTTTATTCGGGGGTCGCCTCCCATGCGGAGGCGTGGATTGAAACCATGCCAAGGATACCTCCAACATTGTCCCGATGAGTCGCCTCCCATGCGGAGATATGGGTTGAAACTGAGCCTCCCCTAAAAAATCCAAGCATTTTAAAGAGAGGCATTAATATGAAATGGCAAAAACGCCGAGAGAAGCGGCGCGGTACTTAGTAGTTATTCTCTTATAAGAATGGCGCAGAAACGTTTGAATGTGCGGACTGTTGGGAGGTGTTGAAGGATGGCAACATCATTGCCATATTTATAAATGACTTTGTTGAACATACCCGACGTCGCGAACTCAATCTTAATCAAGGAAACGGGCAGGTATCGCCCGTCATTCATTATTAACATGGCAATGATACTGGCATGTTAATAACCAGGCGCATGGACGCGCCTGCGCGGCGACAAGCCGCGGGAGACAGGGTCTGACATGTGCAGGCCCTGTCGTTGCAGACAAATAGAAGGAAGCTATTTGTCTGCCGGATTAATAGTAGCGAGAGAAGTTTATTCGTCATCATCCCAAGGATATGGTAAAGCGCTCACGGCATCTTCAAGCTTCATATAAGCGAAGATGGTTTCATTGGGGTCCTTATGAGACCATCCGTTGATGACGGAATATTCGTAACACATTATTGCCCCCATGCCTAACACCGAGTCGACAGCAACCAAATACTGTCCAGACTCGTCTGGTTTTGAGGACCTTATCCATTGCGGGTTATACTTTCGTTTAGGCATTAGTTGCTATTCCTGAAGTCTTCAGCCTCTTTGCCATATGCTCGTAATATCTCAATACTGTTGCAAGCAACATCTGCCATTGGTCATGCTACAGGATATTCCGTGAATATTGACTGTTTTGACCTGCTGATTCTGGTTTATGACGGGCTTTCTAGTGTTATTTGCTACTGTCGCCCTCCCGCGCGGAGGTATGTTTCTATGCAAGTACTGCATAAGCGACAATAAAAAAAACAGCAAGTTCTAGCGTTATTCAAAGCAGCTTTCGCTAACCGATATCCTCCCACGCGCATTTGCGATTTCCCCTCAAACAAGCAATAGTCATAAGTGAATCTTTGATGCTTTTCAAACTGTTAAGGATGGGGGGACATGGATATTCAGAAGCTTTTTGACGATAAGGCGGAGATATACGCCAAGGCGCGGCCGCATTATCCCAAGGCGTTGTATCAGTGGTTGGCGGATGCGTGCGATGGGCATGAGCGGGTGTGGGATGCGGGGTGTGGCAACGGGCAGGCGGCGGCGCATTTGCGGGAGTATTTTTCCGTGGTGGAGGCCAGTGACGTCAGCGCGGCGCAGATTGAAAACGCGCCGACTTACCATGGGGTGCATTATTCTGTGCGACCCAGTGAAGACACCGGTTATCCCGATGATTATTTCGACCCCGTCTGCGTCGCTCTGGCCTTGCACTGGTTCGATTACGAGAAGTTCTGGCCGGAAGTGAAACGAGTATTGCGTCCAGGCGGGTTGTTTGCCGCTTGGGGTTATAGTTGGCCGCATCTGGGCATGGAGCTGGACGGCGTTCTGGAGCAGAGTCTGTTGCAGGTGATCGAGCCCTATTGGGCGCCGCAAAATCTATTGCTTTGGAACGAGTATAAAGATGTGCCGTTTCCTCTCGAACCCATTCGCACGCCGCGGTTTGAATTGATCATGCCCTGGACTCTGGACGAATTCTTCTCCTATCTGCACAGCTGGTCGGCGACTCGGCGCTGTATGGAAGATCGCGGCGACAGCTTCTTCGCGGATAGTTACGCCCGAATGAAGGAAGCCTGGGGCGGGATGAAAACCCGCCCGGTGACGATGGATGTGTTTATCCTCGCCGGCCGCCACGGGGGCTAACTGCGGCTGTACACGCCAACCAACCGATTCATGCCGATGACATGGGGCTCCACTTTCTCCAGCAATTGCCAGAGCGTGAGCCCTTCCGGCAGATCCAATTGGGCGTTGAGCGCCAGAATCCAGAAATAATAGCGATGAGTCCCGTGTCCCGGCGGCGGCATGGGGCCGCCGTAGCCGGTTTTGCCGAAATCCGTTCTGCCGGTGGCGTAAGCGTTGACGCCCTCCGGCAAACTGTGCACATCGGCGGGAATGTTATACAACGCCCAATGCACGAATCCATAAGTTCCCTGGGCGCCGATCAAGGGCGCGTCCGGATCGTGACAGATGACAGCGAAGCTCTGCGTTCCCGCCGGTTCTCCCGACCAGGACAACGCAGGCGAGACATCTTCGCCTTCGCCGGTATGTTTGCTGGGGATGCGGCCGTCATTGCTGAACGCCGCGCTGGTAAGCTGCATATTGGATAAAGCAAATCCCATGAATCCTCTCCCTAAAAAGCCTGTTCCTTATTGCTCGGATTTATTGCGTCACGCTGGCGAGAAACTCGCCGAAGCGGCGCCAGGATTTTTTGTCCGCATCTTCTCTGTATCGATCCGACCCAAATACAGTAAAAGCATGAGGCGCGCCGCTATAAGTAATCATTTCGTGGCTGACGCCGCTTTTTTCAAGTTCGTTGGCCAAGGCCGCGAACTGCTCCATGGTGATGGCGGAATCGGCGCTGCCGTGCAGGACCAGGAGCTGGCCCTGAGCTTTGCTGTAGTCCTGTCCATCCGGCGTTTGCAGTCCGCCATGGAAAGACGCGAAGCCTTTCAGATCGGCGCCGGAGCGGGCCATCTCCAATACCGCCGCGCCGCCGAAGCAGTATCCCATGGCGACAGCGTTGTTGACGTTTCCGCCCTCTGACTTGGCTGTATCCAAAGACGCCTGCAACAGTTTGCGCATTTTGTTACGGTCTTTATAGAGTTCGCCGGTATGCTGGCGTTTGTCTTCGTCTTTGGTGGGGCGCACGCCGGCGCCGAACAGGTCGACGGCGAATACGGCGTAGCCCATGTCAGATAACATTTCCGCGCGTTTGACTTCATAGTCGGTCAAGCCGTCCCAATCGTGCACCAGCAGCACCAGAGGCGCGTCTTTGCCGGGGCTGACGTAATAACCTTCATAGGCGTCGCCGTCGACTTTATAAGTGACTGTTTTGCCCGCGGCGAGAGCGCCACAGGAAAAGACAAGGCTCAGCAGGGTGAGTAGTGGTTTTCTCATAACCGGTCTCCGTGTTAGTGAGTCGCTGTTTTTATTGTAGGGGCGTCGGTGTTGGACAGGCCGCCTCCGACAGTACTCAGTCTAGTACGAAGTACGTAAGAATCAGGTTTAGCGAGCAGAATCAGTTTCAGAAATAGGCGAACAGAGCGCCTGCAAGGGTGGTGGCGACAACGACTTTCCACGGCGCCAGTTTCCAGATCGTCAACAAGGTGAATGCGGTCAGGGCGATGGCGAAGTCCTGCGCAGACAGCACGGAGCTGGTCCACACCGGATGATAAAGCGCTGAGCCCAGCAGACCCACTACCGCCGCGTTGGCGCCCGCCATGGCGGCCTGGGCGCGGGCTTGTTTGCGGAAGCGGTCCCAATGAGGAAGCACGGCGATCACCAACAGCATGCCGGGCAGGAAAATGGCGATAAGACTGATGGCCGCGCCCAGCAGGCCGTTCGGCGATGAAGAGACGGACGCGCCGAGATATGCGGCGAACGTAAACAAGGGGCCGGGAACCGCCTGCGCGGCGCCATAGCCGGCGATAAAACTGTCGGCACTGATCCAGCCCGGGTCCACCACGCTGGCCTCCAATAAGGGCAGCACCACATGCCCGCCGCCAAACACCAGCGCGCCGGTGCGATAAAAGGCTTCAAACAATGCTAATGCCTGTGAGCCTGTGGCAAGGGTGAGCGCGGGCAGAATGAGCAGCAAAAGAAAGAACGTCGCCAGGGCGACATATGACTTGCCGTGGGGAAACTCGACCGGTCGGTGCTCTTCCACTTTGCGTTGCGCATGACCGCAAAGAAGCAAACCCGCCCCGGCGCCAAGCGCAATAACGCCTATTTGTCCGAAGGCTGAGGGAAGGGCGGCGGTCAGAATCACCGCGCCCACTGCGATGCCGGCGCGCTGGCGATCCGGGCACAGGCTGCGCGCCATACCCCACACCGCCTGCGCCACAACAGCGACTGCAACCAGTTTCAGTCCGTGAATGAGGCTTTGCCCGACATCTCCGGCAAATACGTCAGCGCTAAGCGCGAAGAGCAACAGAAACAACGCGGATGGCAAGGTAAAAGCAGTCCAGGCGGCCAGTGCGCCTTGCAGGCCGCCACGACGCATCCCCAACGCAAACCCCACCTGACTGCTTGCCGGCCCCGGCAGGAATTGACATAACGCCACCAGATCGGCGTAACTTTCTTCGCTCAACCAGCGCCGCCGGGTGACGAATTCATCGCGGAAATACCCCAAATGCGCCACCGGTCCGCCAAAAGACGTCAGACCCAGTTTTAAAAACGCGCGAAAGATATCGCCGGTCGTGGAGGTTTGAGCGGGAGTGTCAGTGAGGTCGTTCATAGCGGCGTTTGTGAATCAAAAAGTGCGAAATGCTAAGTCTGTTATATTGCGCTTTGATGACAAAAAAGAGTCTCTTTCAGATTAAGTGAAAAATTACTCCAAGCCTCTTTCCTGCAGGAGCTTTTGCAGAGCAGGGTATTCGCTGTAACTGCGAATGCTGGGGTCGCCATTAACTAATAAGGCCAGCTCCCGCCAGCGCTCATGGGCCGCCACATCTGGGTGAACAACGGCATCTACCATCATTCTGTAACTTGTAAGTGGCTCCACCCATTGCATTAAATCCGGGTGCGACAGGACTTGGGGCAGAGGCAGCAGGTCTCCAATAAATGTATGTGCGTCAAACTCAAGCACATGAGGGATTAACTGATCCCATTGCGGATAGTTATCCAGAATAGCCGGCAATATGGTTTCTTCGACGACTGGCGCTTGATGCTCGGAACAATCGCTAAAGTCCATCAGCGCGAGGACCAGGTCAAACCACTGTGGGTGGGCGCGGGTGGTTTTCTCGCCAAGCAGCAGGGCGACGCTGTAGGTTGTGCTGTATCCATCGAACCCCTGACATAATCCGCCTTCGTCATCTTCGAAAGAAATGCGTTCGCCGTAGACTTCCTCCGCTACGTCCTCGAAGTCGCGGGAGGCGTTGATCGCGGCCTCCACCAGTTCGGGCCAGCGTGGATGCGCGATGGCGTCGGGATGGGCGAGTATGGCGCTGCAGGCTTCATTCGCCGCCTCGACAGCGTCGTCGTCATCGGTGGTCATGTGAGCAAGTAAATCCGACGCCCAGTTGGCGTCTTGAATGGCGGAAGCGGTTAAAAGTTGCTCCAGTTCTTTCACGACGGAATATCCTCTTGGATCTCTTTGTAAATACACGGACAAATGGCCGATTCACCGTCCGCTCTACGGGTGTTATACCTTAATACGGCCGCCAACGCTAACCGGTATACGGAGTGTGCAGCGGCCTGTCGCGCCAGTGACGGCGCAGCTTCGAAAGGGTATTCGACGTATTGATTAAGGTCGCCGTTGAGACGACCTGCGCAATATGAGCCAGCAATCCGGTTTAGTCGCCTGGCGACGCCTATTCTTTTCAATCAGACAGAAGTATTCATGGTCAGAATTATTGGTCCGGCAACCCCCCGATATCGTTTTGAGAAATGTCCCGTACAGGATAAATACATCCTGGTTGAGAACGCGCCGTTCGAAACCGCCGCCGCCACCTTGGGCGAGGCCCTGACGCAATACGCCAACGCCTTCAGCGCCAGCATCCGGCCTTTTGACGGCGACGACAACATCCCATTGCCGGAAGGGGAGTCCAAGTATTTCTATTATCTGGACAAAAACTCCGTGCACGGCGAAGCTATCGTTGATATTCACATACATCGTCACAACGGCGAACACCTGTGTCCCGGCCAGGACATGAACTTTCAACTATGTTCCGGCGATGCGGTGACCATCGGCGCACTGGCGTGTTAGGGTGACCTGCATTCACTAGGGAGAGTCCGTTGTTCACCGACCAGCAAATCCACCTACTGCATAATCAGCAGCCGATCACTGACGAGCCGCCTTGGAGCGGTGGCGATGAACGCGCCATCGACGGATTCTATAAGTTTATTTTCGCCAGAGTTTCCCAGTTAACCATGGCTAAAGTTCATGCTGAGTGGGAACATTATGGCTCCGGCTACGCGTCATTTATTGACGCTTGTTTCCATAAAGACAAGGCGCACCTGCACGGACAAATAGAGCCGGAGCAACGGCGATTGCAAGTGCTGTTCAGCCGCTTGTCGCCTTACTTCGTCATGCTGGAAACCGAAGCGCCTCTATCAGGTTTCAAATTGTTGCCGTCCTTCAGCGGCCTGGATCAACTTAGTGGGCCGGACATATTGAATCTGGCGCAAGCGGTTCAACCGGTGTTGGAAGACTTTGGTTTGGTGCGTCTCTATCAGTCGGATTTGGAAACAACCTTATCTCGTAAGGTCAAAGTTCCCACTGTGCTGAACGAGGGCGCATGTAGAGAGTTCGATGCGCTGTTTTATTGGGAGGATTAGGGTGATGCTGTCCTGAAAAGTACTTCGATTCAATATATTGGGATTTTTACACTGGAATCGGTGGACTAGAGGAACTATCTTCAAAGTGTTGCAATAGGAAAATGCGCATTCTCAATATGTCTTGAGAACGTAAATTGTGAAAAATAATAAAGTACCTCTATCAGAAAAAGAAAAGTCTGATATCGCTTATTTGAAAAATCTTGTGCGGGAGCTCAGGAGCGAAAACGCGAAACTGAGCAAAAAGACGGCGCGCCTTGAAGCAAAGTGCGAAACCCTTGGAAATAGAGTTTCAGTGCTGGAAAAGTTAAAGGTTCCGAAACAAGCAAGACAATTGTCAGATTATGAATTCGCTAGACGTATTGCTTTTTTACTAAACAAAGTTGGAGTAAATATTAACGGGGAGAAGGGGGTGTAAAGCCCGCCTTAACAAGCCGTTCAAGTTGACTGCATTGCGTGTGGCGGATTAGCTGAAACGTTAAATGAAAGAGGCTCGAAAAATCTTGAAAAAATTCTATGGTTTTATTTATTTTCTATTTTTATTTCAGGGTTGTGCTTTATCTGGACTTACTCAGATGGAGATGCTGGAAGCTGAAACATCAGATATGCTGAGTGACGAGATTGCAATAGAATTTTATTGTGGACCAAAAACATACAGCGTTATGGCTTCATTGATTGTTCCTCTTCCACCAATAATTCCCGTTTTTATTGATTCAGATCCACAAATTTTCCTTACTCATCCGAGTTGGGTTACAGTTGAGTCGATGTCCCTGCAAAATCAAGATGGAAAGCAGATAGAACTCCAGTTTGTTGAGGATCGTCCTAAGCTCAAAAGCGACGATAGAATAGTAAGCTTATATATAGCGAAAGGGGGCTGCGATTGTTTAGGTGACTCGAATCTTGAATTCAAGGCTATAAATAGAGAAACTGGTGTAATCACTCATATAAAAGTAAAGATAATATACAGTGCAGGGGAGCTGACATTCGAATGGGACTATCTGAGTGCTTAAAATATTTTGACAGGGGTTGAAACCGACCGGAGCTCGGCTGCACTCAGTGCCAGAAGCTATCTCCGGCGCTAGGATTTAATGGACAGGTATGGATTTAGAAGCAGGTTTTTGGGCTAGAGATTACGAGATTGATAAACAAGATTCGGAAATCGTTCCAAAGTCAGGTGAAAATCGAATAGTTTATGTTTCTTTAGGTACTGAACTTCGGAAAGATGAAAAGTTTTATGTCCTTTGGTTTCCGCCTTATTCAGAATTCAATGGGTGGAATGATAACCCAAATGAAATTAGAGGAACTCATGTAGTTGAATGTACATTAACTTATCTTGAGAGTTATCCGTATATGGATGATCGGATCAATAACTTTGTAGCAAAGAGTATCGTCCCTAAAGCTGCAAGTAAGTATGAAGCTAGTGTCTTGATGGTTAAGCCTTTTCTAGAATTCTGCGAAAACTATAGGGGTAATGATGAGTTTTACTTTCAGCGGTGTGGTTATCCTGATGGTAGCTCCAAAATGATATGGGAAGAGTCAAAGGAATATAGAAAGGCTCAACTTGGAAATGACCTCATATACATAACCGGTAGTGTCCCTGAGCAGAGTTTCGGTGCTGTAATTGAAGTTAGTGTTAATGGTAGTTACTGCGTCAAGTTCCATGAGCATTATGACCCTGGTATAGAACAGTGCGTAGCCATCAACTATGAACTAAAGGGAAACGAACTTCAGTTTTTTAAAGAGGCAATAGAGAGTGCTATTGAGCTCGACTAGCAAAAAGTCCTAACAAGTCAATACGGCGTTGCCCTTCGCGCTGGACGCTCTCTGCTGCGAAGCATTAGGCGAAAAAGAAGTGTGTTTGCGGTGCTGTAGAAGCTGAAAGCTCGGACAGCTTCTACTATTAATCAGGCAGACAAATAGCTTCCTTCTATTTGTCTGCAACGACAGGCCCTGCCTCCCGCGGCTAGCCGCCGCGCAGGCGCATCCATGCGCCTGATTATTAACATGCCAATATCATTGCCATATTAATAATCACAAATGGTTGATGGAGTAATTAATCGTAATAGTTGAATAGATGGCGATCTTGAGGCTGCAGCGCTACACGAAGAGAAGGATGAATAGTCTGACTTCACAGATCCGCCAGAATTAACCGATGAAAACCTAAAATGCGGCAAAGAACATCTTGATGCAAAACAGATTACGCAAAATGAGTTTGAAGATTTATGGGGCTCTACACGAAACTAGCAGTAGTATCACCTGACAAGGCGCTGTTGTCGCCGCTTTCGCGTCTGAGACAACTGTCACGTTGCACTGGCTACCCGAAAGCTAGCGGTAGCCGATTATGAAAAGACGACGCCCCACAGTTCCAATTTCCGAATGGAAATTGGCTACTCACTTAGAGGCAACCCATGAAATTCAGAATCAAAAGGGTGTGCCAGCATATGGCTGTGATTGTGAGTGGTGCTTTATCTGGAAACACTGCTTAAAGGATGTGCTTCCAGAAGAGTTACAGGGGCAACTCACAAGGGTTGGAGTGGAGCTAGAGCACCCTACCGACGTATACAAATTTAGCGATAACGAAAATGGGTCTAGCATAAGGGTGGTCTATCATTCTGTGGGCAAGATTCTAGAAGGCCCTAATCACTGGAAAAGGACTGATATTGGGGCGATGCTTATGTATTCCACAATCAGGGAGAACCCATACTTATCTCTGGTCGTGTTTCCCCAAAGTCAGTCCCTTGATGAAGCGCCGGTTCTTAAAAATACATCTGCTGGTGAGCTGGTGCGGATTGATTTCCGCCTTGCAATACCAAATGAAGTGACAAAAAGTAATGTGCCAGATCTTGCCTAACAAGGCGCTAATGTCGCCATTATCGTGGCTGGGATACGCTACGCTTCAGTCGCCCCAATGCTTTGCGGTACGCGCATATTTGTTTATTGAACGTTTTCATGAAAATTGAATATTTGAACATAAAGCCAAACGCAGAGAATTTATCGGTTTTGTCTTCTGAACCATTTCGCGCCATAGTTGTGGTCGAAGAACCGGTTTCTCCCGAGTGGCGACATAACCTTAGCAGAAGCTTGGTCAAAGCTGGCTGCCTATACATGATGGCATGGGGTATCGAAGCAAGTAGTTGGGATGATTCAGTTGATCACGCTAATCTTGAAGCATTCAGCTACGGTGATATTCCAAAAGAGAAGTGTGTGATGACTACGTGGCACGATAATGAGCCCCTTGAAGCGGTTTTCACTTATTCGAAAAGGCTCGCTCATCATCCTGTTTTAGATCTGGAAAAAACGGTAATAGTCCATATTGCATCTACGAGCAAAGAGAGTGATTATTTATCGATGTATATAGACATTTAGCGTCGAGGCTGAAGTGCCTTGCACGCACAACAACCTCATACAATGGAGCAACTTGAGCTTCGCCATGTTTGCGGTACGTCGCTTTGCTCCTTTTTACTTCAAATATGTCTTCACCACGGTTTCCCTCTAATGCGGGCGATATGCTCATGAATAAAATTAATCTACTGTTAATACTTACTGTTTGCGTATTGTTAGCAGGTTGCCCTCCTGTTTATAAGGTGAATTTACGAAATGAAGCGCCGACAGATATAGCCATTTTTTATCATCACAATGATTCTGAACTTTTGCGTATTCCTGCTAATGGTGAAGGACGTGAGCATTGGAGTCATTATTGTTTTGCTATCAGTGATAATGGTTTTATTTATTATTTCGATGGTACTGAGTTGCCAAGCAGTGTTTATGAAACTCACATGTTTAGCACATCTCTAAACGCGATCTACAATCATGGTAAGTTAAGCTACCTGGATTCCAATGGTCAGGTTGCAGCTTCAGTAGAGGGGGTAAGTACCTAAACGAAATTAATCTTATATTCCTGTCCAAACTTTGACAGGATGTCGTTCACTGACTCTCTCAGCCTGTCGAAAGTCTCATACGAATCCAAAGGCAGCCAGCTGTACTTCACCTTTCGCCACAAGATCTCTATCAGGTTTAGCTCCGGTGAATATTTCGGCAAATAGATCGGCCAGATGCCTTTATCCATCCAATCCAACCTATGTCGGCGAAACTCCGCAGAGCGATGCATGGAGGCGTTGTCCAGAAGCACCACGGCAGGCTTAAGCGGATCTTTACTCTCCGCCAGCTTATTAAAAAGCGCTACGACTTTGGCGGAGTCCACCCGCTCCTCTGTGGCATGGAATATCAGCTTCTGGCGGCGACTCATAAACCCCAGAACGTTCAGTCTCTTATTGTGTGGATAGGATTTCATTTGCGTCGGCTTCCCCACAGGGCTCCAGCCATAAGGTAAGTTAGAACGTTGACTAAAGCCTGATTCATCAAAGTAGTAAAGCTCGATTTCGCCTGCATCCTCCCAGGATTGAAGATCTTTCACAAAGCCCTGAAACTGGCGGAAGGCGTCTTCATCCCGAAGCGCGCGCAGCGAAAAGCGGAATCGCTTGAAGCTATACTTTGATTTTTTTTAAGTTCCGTTTAACGGTCTCCAGACTAGCGCTTTTTCCAGTTTCTTTCTCCAGACGTATCTGGACGTCTCGTAGTTGTTGGGGCTGCTCGTCAATCCACTTACAAACCTTTTCTTGTTCCTGCTCCGTGTAAATGGGCGGTCTTCCCGGGGAGGCGTCGCTAATGTCGGCAATTTTATCGATTTTATACCCCTTATTGCTGAGCAGTATGGCGTGACAGCGAATACGGAAGCGGGAGCTCGGGCTGTAGCGAAATCCATCGGTAAGAGTCTTTATTTCAGCGGGCTTAAGATGATTGACGTACTTCACGGTGCAAAATATGATCAGATTGAGTGGTCGTAAGTCGCCTATTTTATTAGAAAATTTTTATTTGGCTACTTATCAGAGTGCAAATAGAGCATAACAAGCGCGTTAACTCGGCTTCTTCGTCGCTACATGCGGGTATTCCGTGTTATCAGGGGTATAGTAAAATTGCAGTATTATAAAAATCATATGCATGCAGATATCAAGAGTTGGTGGAACGGTCTATCGTCGGAGGAAAGATTGTTTCTTGACGAAAGTTGGACCAATGATTACAAGAAAGCTCCTATAGATAAAATGGTTGAGGCTTTAATTGAAGTGTACTCTCAATACACAAGTGCCGAACAGCTAGACTCTGCGTCAGATGATGAAGTTGATATATATGAGCACTCTGTATCTCATGAGAGGTTTGATATGGAAATTCAATGTTGGTTCGGGGCGGGAATTGGTTATTTTTGTATTTCTAACCATTATGGTATGCAGTACCATGTTTCAGTAAAAACTGACGGCAGATTGGAATTTGAATCATTCTCAGGCGGAGCGCATAAGTTCTGTACATAACAAAGGTATCAACCTGACACCCTGCGGCGAAGACTGTCCAGGTATTAAATTTAACCGATATGAAAGAATATATCTCGAACAAGCCACGGATGAGGATTTAGCTACTTAGCATAAAGGAATATTCGAAAAAATGAGCAAGAAATACGATAAGTTCGAACTTAAGAATGAAAATGAGATCTGGATCAATGGCTGTCCATTTCTAGAATGAGGCTGCAAATCTATAGGTCTAGAGGAACGATGTGAATTCTATAACCAACAAATACAAGACCGTTAACAAGGCTAAGCAGCATCGCGCAGTACTACGTGCGCTGGATCTCGCTGCGCTCGGCCTTTGTTGGCGGCGTTAAGTGCTTTTGAGAATGTGATGGGTAATGGAGAATTTGAGGATCTTGAAGGAAACGAGATTCCTAAGCATAAATCAAAAACAGACAAATTGGCTTTGCATAAAGATCCAAGGCGTTGTCCTGTTTGTACCGCTAAGCTCGAAAAAATTGGTAAGGGTACACGACGGAAGAATCAGTGTGTGTCTTGTAACGCAGTATTGGCCAAAGAACTAAAATGCCAGCGTTGTAGCGCCAGTCGAGTTTGGCGCGGCCCAAAAGGCATGTGTTGTCATAGGTGTGGTCATGCACAGTCTTAGTCAGCACTTAGCAATTAGCTGCAACGGACAGTCGATAGTCTCATACCTTATGCGCCCAAAGTCGCGCCACTTTTGACAGCCGCTGTGTTAGTCGCTATTGACCTGCCCCCCACTTTTTTAATCCACTCTGAACTTAGTAATGTTCATCACCAGAGAGGAACTGCAATATGGATCTCATTTTTGAACCCTTCGTTGGCTTGGGGCCACTAAAATTTGGTATGTCAAAGTCGGAGGTAGAATGAATCTCTACAGGCAGAGATTTGTGGCATTGGAGATTGTGATTATCAAGACGGCAAACTTAGCGCATTTTCGATCTATCCAGCTGATGTTGAACACCTGGTTATTGTTGGCGAAGATGTTCAAAAAATGGATAAGCTTTCGGCTGCACTTCATCTGGCTAACCTGAGCGCCGATTATGGGCAAGCCCAGGGCGGATCGCTCTACTTTATGGATTTAGGTTGCGCTATTCTCCAGTTTGAATCGCCTTCGCGTGAGTTCTTATTCTTCGCTCGCGAGTACGATACTGGAGAGCTATTGAGGGAAATGACGTTATCTTCCATCGAGTCTTACTACGAAGATCACACTTGGGACGCCTGATAGTTATTTGTTAAAGGGTGGCAACTATCTAACAAATGTAGCATGCTGCCTGTTCAGGGCACTGTACCCAAAACTTACAGCATTCGTTTTTCGCCAGAGCACAAGAGTGTTAAGCACACACAGATGGTCTCAACCAAGTAGCAACACCAACCCAATCCAGAATATCGTTTTTTTGCCCCACAGTCTGATTAGATACCCACTTTGGTAAGCTGTGCGCCTATATCTATCCGAATCTCAAAAGGAATCCCTGTTTTGTCTCAAAAAGGTACCCCGTCTATCGCAAAGAAAGTCGTTATTTTGGTAGTACTGACGGCTATCTCCCTTGGCGCTTTGGTGTGGTTTGGTTTTGCGGTGGCGTCAACGGTCCGGCAGGTGGCGGCGTTGCCGCCCAGTTTGTATGTTGAGCCGGCGTTATTCGGCATGCTGGGGATAGGCTTGAGTCTGCTTTCCATTTGCGTGATGGGGGGATTGGAGCTGCTGGAGAAAATAAAAAAGCCATTACGTAAAAAGACTGAAAACCGCATCTTTAAACTATTGCAGCCCGTCATGCTGGGAGGGTTGGCGATGATCTTCGTGCTCCCTGTGATGATCCATTTTCCGCTGTCGATCTATCTGAATGAGCAAGGGTATAGCGACTGTGAGGAAGCGTCTTCTTCCGGCTTGCGTTACCAGTACATTGTTTACGCCAAGTCGGAAGAAGCATGCAGACGCGCGGCTGAGCTAGAGGCGAAATAGAGCGCCTGGCTATCCTGCCTTGGCGGGTGAGACGTCCTTGTCAGGATTCCCTTTCTAAAAGCTCGCGGACAACCCTATCTGCGCCCAGCGTCCCGGCATGGGATAGCCTGGGCGATAGGCGTATTCACGGTCGAATAGATTCTCCACGGCGACAAAGACTTCGCCGTCCTGACCCAATGGGGACAGAGGATAGGACACGCGCATATTGGCCACGGTGAAGCCGCTGACTTTCTCCGCATTGACATCACTGGAATTCCGCCCGCGGGTCAGCGCCCAGACTTCGGACTGATGTTGGGCGTCCAGGGCGAGGCGGAAAGGGCCAATTTGGCCGTTCAGGCCTGCGGTAACCGCCCGTTCCGGGGTGTAGGGTAGATTGTCGATATCTGGATCGAGCAGGGTCAACCCGCCGAACAGGGACCATCCCGCCGGCAACGTCTGGCTGACTGATAGTTCGACGCCGCGCATACTGTAGTCGCCGAAGTTAATGAACTGTGGGCTGGAGACCTGCGGAGGAAAAGCGAAGACGTAGCGGTTTTTCACCTTGTCTTTGAAGACGCTGAAGTCGACCTGGGTAGTGGCTGTTAACGAGAACTTGGCGCCGGCTTCCAAATGATCCAGCTCTTCCGCTTCCAGTTGTTTCCAGCTATCGCTTAGAAATGGCATTGCGGCTGCCAGGGTTGGCGCTTCCAGACCCGGATAATTGACTCCCTGGGAGGCGTTGACGAACAGCGTCAATGAGTCCGACATCAGCGACAGGCCCGCGTATGGCGCGGTCTGGGCGTCAAACTCACTGTGATCGTAATAACGCACGCCGATGGACGGTGACAGCATCCATTCATCGTTGAGCATGAACAGATGACTCAGCCCAACGTAGGGCGACCACAGTTTGAACGTCGGCGCATCCAGGTGCGCGCGCCGGGCGGGATCGTCGCGATTGAAATGCGCTTCGCCGGAGACGCGATCGTAGTCCAGACCGGCAACCAGGGTTCCGTCCATCCAGGGCGAAAACTGCTCGCGCCAGCGCAAACCGCTCATGGTGAAATCCGACAGCGTATCGCCATCGTCGCCGCTCTGGTGATACCAGTTTCCTTCGCCGGAGCTGTGATGCAGGCTGAACTCACCGGACCAGTCGCCATGTTCATGGGACAGCGTGGTCGCCAGCATGAAGGCCTGGGTGTTGTACTCCGGCGCCACATCTGGTTCGGGGTCTCCTTCTTTGCCCGGATCGGTGCTTTCATTGTCCACGTACAGCCCGTTGAAAGAGGCAGCCCAGTGCTCATTCAGTTGCGCGCCAACCCGGCCGAAGAGATTTTTCAATTCGCCGTCGGCGTTTTTGCGGTGGCCGTCAGAAGTGGCGTAGCCTTGCGCCAGCGTAAAGTCCAGATCGCCATTGCGGCTGGTCAATTCCGCTTGCTGCACCAGGGTGTGATACGTACCGGCGGAGATACGCGCGGCGCCGTGAGTTCCGTCTTCTGTCGCCCGCTTGGTATGCAGATCGATGGACGCGAAGTTATTGCCGTTGATCTGCGGCTGCGGGCTTTTATATACGGTCATGGATTGCATGGCGTTGACGGGCAGGAGGTCCAACAGTGGGTGTCCCCATAAGCCCATGTACAGGGGCAGGCCGTCGATGTAGGTCTTTATCTCACTGCCGGGACGGGTGACGCCCATACCGCGGATGAACACCGCGCCGCCCTGATCGCCGCCAAACGCGCCGACCGGATTGTAACGGGAAATCTGTACGCCGGGCGTCCGGCGCAGGGCGGCGGTGAGGTCCACCGCGTTTTGATCGCGAATCTGCTCTTCAGTGACAACCGCGGACGTGCTGGAGAACATATCCACTTCGACTTCTTCGATGACCGGCTTAGCGGTCACCACCAATGGCTCCAGAACGGTGGTCTGCGCATGCGCGCCGCCAGCGGCGGTCAACGCGACCGCCACGGCTAGTTTCTTGGGTGAAAATTTCATAGTACTGACTTGCTTAACTGCTTATTGGGCCTGATCGGATCAGTTTTGTGGATGGTTTTGGTGGTGTGCGGACATGCCCGGATCATTCGGCGTGCCGAAAAGACCGAACTGCGCCAGCTTTTTCGGGCTAATGGACTGTTCCGCTTCAGTCAGCTCAGAAATGAGCTGGGAGGCGGTGTCCTGAGGAATCCCGGCTTTGTGCAGCAGATCCGTTTTTTTGAACTCATCGCCGCCGCAGGCCAGCACCATCCACTTATCGCCGTCCCGGCGCAGCAGGGCGCGTCCACCCCGTTCGCCCTGAATCCAGTCGGCGATGGCGTAGTTGTCCACCACGATGACGGGCGCTGTCTCCACCTTGTGGTCAGGCTGGTCATAGGTCTCGGAGATGAGTTTGACCACTTGCTGCTGTTCCTGGGTCAGACTGTCGTTTGCGAAAGCGGGCGCGGCCAGCGCCGAACTCAGCGTCACGGCGGCGAGCAGGGTGCGGAAAGGGATGGGCGGTGAATACATCTTGTTATGCCTGTTTTTCATGTTATTTCCTCAGAGGTAGTTGGCGGTGTTCTTAACATGTTAATAATCAGGCGCATGGATACGCCTGCGTGGTGATAAGCCACGGCGGACAGGGCCTGACATCCGCCGGTCCTGTCGTTGCGGACAAATAGACGAATGCTATTTGTCCGCCGGATTAACAGAACGCAACTGGGTTCCTTGTTCCGTTCCATCAATAAGGCCGGCAAGCATGCACAATGCTTGCAGCAGGAAAAAACTGCTCCAGGGCGACTCCACCAGTTCGCATCCGGCGGGGCCGGTGCGGTAACAGGCGCCTTTGAATGCGCCGGGGTGTGCGGCGCCATCGCGGCGCACGAAGTATGAACTGCGTACAAGCGCGGCGATTTGCTGCGCCGCATAGGCGCGCCAACTGTCGCCGTCGTCCAGTAACTCGGAGAGTGACAGTATGGCGATAGCGGCGATCAGCGTGGCGGACGGGTCGGACAAACTGTCGCTACGCTCCGGCCGGTCAGCGGGAAATGGCGTGCGGCGGGAGCGACGCCAATACACACAGGCCGCTCTGGCGTAATCGAGATAGGGCGAGCCCCAGTGAATGGCGGCATGGCTCAGCCCCAACATCGCCCAGGCTTGCCCACGGGACCAGCCGCCGGGACGGTCCAGCGCTTGCAAAATAGATTGCCGTGGCTCTTGTTGCAGCGTGGATTGCGCTTCCGCGCTGCAGGCGCCGCTGGCGGTGAAACAGGCGGCGACCAGGGCGTCGGTATGGGCGCGGGCCGCTTTGTCCAGAGCCTCGTCGTCGTTCACTTGCATTAGCTGAATCGTCGCCGCCAGAGAGTCCACGGACAGGCGTTGGCGTCCGTCCACGCCGCCGCCCATGTCGCAACCCAATGGCATGTAACCGAGTTCAGGATCGAAACTGGAAGCGACGGCGGTCGCGGCCTGGGAGGCGAGATGCTGGGCGTCCGGATCACTGAACCAGCGTCCACAGAGAGCAGGTCCGTACCAGAAAATCAGGCTGCGATTGAGCGTGTCCGCCTGCAATTTGTCTGAGAGCGCGGCGCATAGAGTCAGTGCTTTGTCGCGGTCTTTGGCGGATTCTGAAACAAGCGCCCGCAGTCCCCAGCAACCGGCCCAAAAGCCGCCCATCCAGGAGCCGCCGGAAGAAACTTTCCAGTGCGCGCCATCAGGGCTGAACAGGGGGAATCCAGCGCCGCATTGTGCGTCTATGACGTCCAGGCGTCGCGTCAGCAACGCAATGGCTTTGCTGATTTCCTGTTGGGAGAGCGCCGCTGCGTCCCAGTGGGAAGTTGGCAATTTGCTCATGAGGCGCTCCTGCGTCGCAGCAAGGCCAGGCCCAGCGCTGCGACAGAACCGGCTAAGGCGACCACAACCAGGGCGCTCCAGGCGCCGCTGAAGCCGTATGAAGACCCCGAGACGGCGCCAAACAGGGGCGCGCCCGCAGCGAATCCGCCGAAGAACGCGGCGGACAACAAACCTGACGCTGTCGCTGGCGTTCCGAAAACGCTGTCCCGTAGCAACATGCCCATGGCCACGGCGTTGGTGGCTACGGCGGTGAGCCCCACCACTAATACTCCGGCCCACAGACGCCAATGGCTGTCCGGGTCCGCCTGTTGGGTGACTCCAATGGCTATGGCGGTGAGCGCCATCAGCCCCAGTAACATCCAGGATTCATCCTGAAGCCTGGCGGAGAGGGAGGTGAGTGTCAGGCGCGACATGACGCCCATCAAGCCGAATGCGGCCACCATCAGTCCTGCGTCCTGTTGACTGACGCCCTGCTGGGTGGCGAACACGGGCAGAAAGGTCACGAATGCGGACAGCGTGACGCCTGCGCAAGCCTGCACGGCCATTAAGTTGAGCAACAATCCTCCCGGACGCGCAGGCAGCCAGGAACGACGCGAACCGGAAGCAGGCGTCGGCGGCGCCAGAGCCGGGGCGGTGACAGCCAAAAGCAGCGCTACAGGGATGATGGTCGCTATAGCGGCGCGCCAGCCGAAAGGAACGGCGATCAGCGGCAGTAAACCGCCGGCGATCAAGGCGCCGAGCTGCACGCCGGATTGCTTCAGCCCAACGGCGAATGCTTTGCGCGGCGGTGCGATTCGCTGAGCGATCAACAAGTTGGTGACGGGATTCGACAATGCCTGGGCGACACCGCACACCGCCACGGCGGCGATAATGCCGGCAAAACCGGGCAGGGTGATCATCAGGCCGTAGGCCAGCGCCACGCTCACAAACAACAGAAGCAAACCGCGCCGCGACCCCAGACGCTCCACCAGCGGCCCGGCCGCCAGGGACAGCACCGCCGCTACGCCGAAGGCGCTCAGGGTGACGTAACCGAGCCAGCCGGGCTCAATGCCCAGGTCCTGAATCAGCAGCGGGCCCAGGGCGCCAATGGCGTACAGGATCAGCATCGGCAGCGTCATGGACAGCAGCAACACGGCATGCAGGCTCAGGCTGTGCAAGGACGACTGACGCAACGAAGGCGCAACGGCGTTCATGATAGCGTTGTCTCCCGCCCAGCCAGGGCGTCCTGTGGCGCGGGTTGCTCCGCACTGGCGCCATAGCCGTCCAGAATGCGGCGTCCCACGGTGTTGATCAGCACTTCGTCGGCGCCGTCGAGAATACGGGTGGCGCGGGCGTAGCGAAAAATATTGGAAAGCGGCGTGGCGTCGCATAACCCCTCCGCGCCGAACACCTGAATAGCGTTGTCCGCAGCCTGATTGAGCGCGTGAGACGCGGCGATTTTCGCCATGTTGACCTCCATATCGCCGTCCAGACCCGCGTCCAGTCTGGCGGCGGCCAACTGCAATTGCCCGCGTGCGCTGACGATGCCTTGATGAGTGATAAACGCCAGGCGTCGGATAAGCTGCTTGTCCGGCAGTCGCGCCAGGCGACCGCGTTCGCTGTTGACGCGTTCGCCGAGCAGGTCCAGGCAGCGCTGCGCCAGACCGATCCAATGGGCGGCGTTGATGGATCTGCCCAGGCGTAGCCGCTGTTTCATCAACGCCATGCCGCCGTGCAGCTCGCCCAACAGATGGTCTTGAGGAAGCCGGACATTATCGAACAGCAGCTCGTGTTGGCCATTGCGGCGGCCCAGTATGTCGAGATCGCGCAGGATGCTGAATCCGGGTGCGTCCGTGGGCATGACCAGCATGGATAAAGCCTGTTGCGGCGGCGCGTCCGCCAGGGTGCGCGCCACCACTGTGATGAAATCCGCCCGTCGCGCTCTGGAGATAAACCACTTACGGCCATTCAGACGCCAGCCGTCGCCCTCCCGCTGCGCCTGCAGGTTAATGGTGGCGGGAATGGAGCCGATGCTGTCCGGTTCCGACATGCCATAGGCGGACACCGCATCACCCGCCGCCAAGGGGTGCAGGAAGCGAGAAGCGATGGCGTCGCTTCCATGCAATGAAAGCATGCGCACATCCAGCGCAGCGCGACCTCCGAAGATCTCCGGCCCGAACTCAGAGCGCCCTTCCTGTTCCGCAATGGGCAAATAGTCGCTTAACCTGGCGACTTTGCCTCCCAGGGCGGCGGGATAATACAGGCCCCACAGGCCCAGGGAGCGGGCCTCCGCGGCGAGCGCGGACTGCAGCGTCAGCGCGGCGTCATCGTCTCTGGCCAGCGTGCTTTCATGGGGAATCACCCGTTCATTGACAAAGGCGCGGATGCGTTGCGCCAGCTCGCTATGTGATGGGCTGGCGGAGGAAGCGTTGTCGTTCATGATCATGTGTGCGGCCATTCCTGTGGCTAAACTGCGCAAGCGCTGCGTTCCAGAAAAGCGACTTCAGCGGTGAGCCGCTTCTTGTCGACCTTGCCCGCCGGGGTGAGCGGAAAGTGGCGTATGAAACGCAGGTACTCCGGCAACTTGTTCACTTCCAGTCCCTGATCCCGCAGGAAGCTGGTGATTTCGGTAAGGGAAGGACGATCGGCTCCGCTGCGCATACTGAGGCACAGGCACACGCGCTGTCCCAGGTCCGGATCAGGGACCGGCACACAGGCGGCGCTGATCACGTCTGGAAAACAGGTGACCAGATTCTCGATCTGCACGGTGCTGATATTGGCGCCGCCGCGCACGATGACGTCTTTCTTGCGCCCGGAGAGGCGTAAGTAACCCTCGGGGTCCAGCAAGCCCAGGTCGCCGGTGTACACCCAGCCTTCAGCATCGCGATATCGGGCGTCCAGCTCTGGGGCGTTAACATATTGCATCGGGCTGATCGGGCCGCGGGCGAGAATTTCACCCACCTCGCCAGGACCGACTTCCTTGCCGGCGTCGTCGACGATGCGAATTGCGCAAACGTCAGGGTTGGGACGGCCGACGCTGTGGAACACCACATCCAGGGCTTCATCCAGCGTGTTATGGCAGTTCACGCCGTCCGCGGAGCCATACAGACTGATAAAACCGCAACCGAAGGCGTCCACACAGCGTTGAATGCTGGCGGGATCAATCACAGAGCCGCCGCTGACGATGGCCACCAGACTGGACTTGTCGATGTCCGCCAACAGGGGCTCGGCGGCCATGCGCTGAATCATGGTAGGCACACCGAGAATGTGGGTGGGGCGCAGGGTCGCAATGGCGCGAATAGCCTCTTCCGCATCGAAACGAGGCAGCACCGCGAGGGAGCCGCCCAGCCAGGACAATACGCCAAAGGTGGCGGTGGAGCCGAAAGACGAGCCCAGCGGCACCAGATACATGCCGCGGAAGCTGGCGCCGTCGGGATGCAGACGCTGCAAAAAACGGCCGCGACCGCCTAACAACGCGTTATGGGAATACGCCACCAGCTTGGGCTCGGATTCGGTGCCGGAGGAAACCAGCAGACGCACGGGAGAGTCCGGGCAAACATATGGCAGTTGCTCAACCGGCATGGGCTCAGCCTGAAACAGCTGCTGCAGCCGGAGCCAGTTGTCCGGCGCTTCGTCGCCGTCCGCTATCAGCAGTCGCAAGGACAGGGTGGTGGGACGCAGAGATTCGATCAGCTCGCACATGTCCACGCCGCCATATTCCGGCGTCGCGATGATGGCGCGGGCGTCGCAACGCTTCAGCAGGGACTGGATATCCAGACGGCCCCGCCCCGGTGGAAAGGGGGCGACGACCGCTCCTATCGCCGCAGCGGCCAGATCCACTGCGCAACAGCGCCAACTATTGGGCAGCTGATAGGCGATCACGTCGCCGGCGACGATGCCCATTTCACGCAAACGGGTCGCCAGTCGCAGGGCTTTATCCAGAAGATCGCCGTACGTGATGGCGGAGTCGGATGAGAGCACAGCGGCTTTCTCTGGCGACTGCTCCGCATACATTTGAAACATCTGGAACACGGTGCGGTTGGGATACAGGCCTTGCTCGGCCCATTGTTGACGCAACTCTGCAGGAACCAGGTCGATAATGCCGGAATGGTTCATTGAAATCTCCATGGTGAATTCACCCGAATATAGGCGTCCTTGTTGAGGGCGGAAGCCAGTCTGGGGTCGTGGCTGATCTCGGTCAGGTCTTCGACGATGGCTGCGGCGGGCGCGCCGGTTGTTTCGAATAGAGCGGCCCACTCCTGCGCTTTGCGGCGGTTGAGAATGCGCTGCAAGCGTTCCCGGTTCAGGCCGCCGGACTCGTTTGCCGCAGGCTCGGCTTCAGCGACGGCGCGCGCCAACCGGGACGCTGCGCGCTCGTCGAGACAGTCGATGGCGAGCAATCCCTGGGCGGTAGCGTAAACGCCGTTTAAGGAGGTTGGCGCAGAGTGGGATTCTTCTGTCGCCATAGACACGCCTTTGTCGCCTGACGGATTCAGCAGGGCGCCTAAGTCTTCTGCGCAGAGCAGGCTGGCCGCGCCCAACAGGGAGGAATCCACACGAATCGAGCGGGCGCGGCCGAGGGCGCGAGCCAACAGCGCCGCTGTGACGCCCTGGGCCGCCACGGCGCCGCCCAGTACATCCAGCACGGTAAATAGCGCGCCTCCCGGCAGCCCTGAAGCGGCGGCGATTTTGGCGGCGACGCCGGAATACGCCTGGGCCATGAAGTCGGTGCCGGGGAGGTCGTGTTCCGCCGTCTCTCCCCAGCCGCCGGCATAGGCGTAAACGAGGTCTGGATTCACCTGTTTCATATCGTCGTAATCCAGCCCCATTTCCGCCGCTTTGCCGGGCGCCCAGTTATGCAGAAAGACCTCCGCGTGTTTGATCAGCGCCATCACCTCCGCTTTGCCGGCGGCGGACTTGATGTCAATTTCCAGGATCTTCTTGTCTCGATTCAGGGCGTCAAATCGGGCGGATACGTCCTCCGCCATCGGCGGCATGCCTCTTAATGGGTCGCCTCCGGGCGGCTCAATGCGGATGACCTCGGCGCCCAGCAATGACAACAGACGCCCCGCTAACGGGCCTTGGATGCGACGACAGGACTCGACGACGGTCAGCCCGGCCAGTGGCAGGGAAGTATTGGGTGCGCAGGGTTTGATTGGCGTGGCCTGAGCGGCGTCTCCGTCGCATTGAAAACGCCAGGGGCCGTTGCGCCACATCGTCGAAGCATCCGGGTCCTGGGCGCGTTCCTGCAGCGTGCGCACCTTGCAAATGGCAACGCCGGTCTGACTGGCGATCTGCGCGATCGCTTCGAATGGCAGGGTGGCGAGCGCGTCGCAGAGCGCGGCGGGGACCGGCGCGATGGCTTTGGCGTAGCGCAGGAGGAAGCCGTTCCAGCCTTTACCGGCGCTGGCGGCGTCGACGCCCACATGGCTCCAGAACGCACGCCAGGGGCCCGCATCCAGCGTTTCCAGCTCGAACGCCACGCCGTCCGCAGAGACGAACGGCGGGCGTTCTCTCACATTGGCCCCCCCAGGAAGCAGGCGCTCAGGCATGTCCGGCGCGGTGGCCCCCGCCAGATACTGGGCGACGCTAAGCAAAGCTGCGGCGGTCATGCTGGTGGCGGTCGAGCGCATGGACGCGCCGCGCTGACGGCCGATCGCCGCGGCCATAACGCCTTGCAGTGACAGCATGGCAGTGAGGGTGGAAACGTAATCCACGCCCAAAGGCTGCGCGCCGCCGCTGGCGCGACCATGCACCGACATCAATCCAGAGGCCGCTTGAGCCAGGTTTTCCGTTATCGGACGATCAACCGCGTCAGACCAGCCTTCCAGCACACAGTCGATGGCAGTTGCGTCTGCGGTTGCGTCTGAAGAGTGCAACGCAAAGGCGGCGCCGGATTCCGTGTCCACATTTTCCCAGCCCATCCCGAGGGCGTTGGCTTGATACAGCAGGGAGGCGTACAAGGGAGCGTGAGCCGGCGTTGGGTTGCGCAATGAACCGCTGAGATAGCAGCCTTCCAGTAAAAACGCCATCGTCGTCACCCAAGCCTGTCGCCGCAGCCGCCGGCCACCGCCGGCAGAATGGTGATGGAATCGCCCGTCCGCACTGGCGTATCCAGGTTGTCGGCGAAGCGAATGTCGTCATCGTTCACGTAGATATTGAGAAAACGATGCACCTTGCCGTCCGCCATCAGACGTTCTTGAATGCCGGGATAGTGAGATTCCATGTTTTCGATCACTTCCCGCACATTCTCGCCGCCGCCTTCAATACGCTTCTGATCTCCGGTCAGCGGTCGCAGAACGGTTGGAATATGAATGGTGATTGACATGGGAACTCCTGTCTTCAGAAAGTGGTAAAGGTTTTTCTCCGGAATAGTGCTCGACGGCTTTGATGGTTTCTTCCACCACGGCGCCGTTGACGATGCGGAAGCTGCGGATGTCGCTGCCGTGTTCCGGGTCAGTGGGAATAATGACGTAATGGGCGTGCGGTTCCGCCGCGCAAAGAATGTCGTCTTTGCTGGGGTAGGCGCGGGAAGCGGTGTGAGAGTGATAAATAACCACCGGCTCTTCACCGTTGGCGTCCATTTCCCGCCATATCTGCAGCTGCTCTCGCGCATCGAACATGAACATATCAGAGGAGGCTGCGGCGTTACGCATGGGGATCAGTCGCAGCGGGCGGTCCGAGCCCTCGCGCCCGGCGATGACGCCGCAGGTTTCAATGGGATGTTCTGCTTGCGCCTGGCGGACCATGGCGTCTACGAGTTCGGAAAGAATCGTTAACATGTCTGGCTTCCTCCGGGATCAGTAGCTGGGCAAAGATGAGTCGACATCCCGAATCCAGGCGAGGATGCCGCCGTCGAGATTGTGGACATTGTCAAAACCGCGTTCGCGCAGGGACTGCAACGCCCGCTGCGAGCGCGCGCCGGACTTGCAGTGCAAAACGATGGGCGCGTCCCTGTTCAGCGTGACCAGAATCTCTTCGTCAAGGAGGCGGCTTTGCGGGATATGCCGGGCGCCTGCAATGCGCACGATGTCCCACTCTGTCGTTTCCCGTACGTCGATCAATTGGAAGTCTTTGGCGTTGTCACGCCATTGCTTGAGCTCGTGCGCGTCAATACTGGGAACTGAAGGAGCGCTGTCCTGCGTCGTTGCGGTCAGGCCACAGAAAAACTCATAGTCCGCCAGTTCGGTAATCGGCGTGCGTTGCGGGTCGCGACGCAGCGTGATGAAGCGGTAGTTCATTTCCAGTGCGTCGTACACCGCCAATCGACCCAGCAGCGACTCGCCCAGCCCGGTAATCAGCTTGACGGCTTCCGTGGCCATGATGGAGCCAATGGACGCGCACAGAATGCCCAGCACGCCGCCTTCCGAGCAGGACGGCGCCAGATGGGGCGGAGGCGGCTCCGGGTAGAGGTCGCGGTAGTTCAGGCCGGCGTCGCCGGGAGCGTTTTCCCAAAACACGGAGGCCTGGCCTTCAAAGCGATAAATCGAGCCCCACACGTAGGGTTTTCCTGCGAGTACGCAGGCGTCGTTGACCAGGTAGCGGGTGGCGAAATTGTCGGTTCCATCCACGATCAGATCGTATTGAGCGAAGAGCGACAGAGCGTTGTCCGCATCCAGCCGTTCGCTATGCAGGCGCACCTCAACATGAGGGTTGATCTCGCGGATGGCGTCTCTGGCGCTTTCGCCCTTGGGGCGACCCACATCGGACACGCCGTGGATGATCTGACGTTGCAGGTTGGATGCGTCAACCACATCAAACTCCACAACGCCCAGGGTTCCGACCCCGGCGGCGGCTAAATACAGTAAAACAGGCGAGCCCAGACCACCGGCTCCAACCGCCAGCACTTTGGCGTTCTTCAAGCGTTTTTGCCCTTCCAGCCCGACATCCGGCAGCAGCAGATGACGGCTATAGCGGGCGATTTCCGCCGCGGATAACTCCGCAGCAGGTTCTACGAGGGGGGGGAGCTTCATCGACATATGTCCTTCTATCGATTGATGCGATTTCTAGTTATTAGTTCTATATGACCGGATACAGCCGGTTCAGATTACGAGGACCGTAATCGACAGAGGGAAGGCGGAGAGAAGACAAAACTCTCAAAGCAGTCGCCGACATTGATGCGTGACGAACAACAGCTAAAGCGCGATCCATGCCGTTAATTTCTAATGTTTTTTGTAAGGTCCAACACCGCTTATTTTTATATGCGGAGGGGCAGGCGGGGGCAATGCGGCAGTTTGTCGCACCCATAGGGCGTGTGTTTAAAAAATATACCTGATAATAAGTCCTTTTATAACCAAAAGCTTACGCGGCAAATCAGCTAGTTGCGCGCTATTTCTGGCTTCTGGCGCTTTTTTTAAGCCTACATCCGATTACATTATTTTTGTCCATTTTACAGCATTTTGCTAGTATCGGTGCGTCACGGGTGCGTCAAAAGTGCGTCATTTTGAGCATTTTTTAACGTATAGCGTTTGGTTATAAGGGGTAGTATAGCATGGCGTCGTCGCGTAAGCGTGTCACCAAGTCGGGGGAGGTGCGCTGGTATCGTGAGATTCGAATCAAGCGTGATGGGAAGATCATTTACAGGGAAGGGAAGACATGGCCGTCAAAGCGCCTGGCTGACGAATGGGGTAAGCGTCGTGAATTGGAGTTGGCGCAACCTGGTGCGCTTGAAAGAATGCGTCATTCCGGCACTACTTTGTCTGATGTGTTGAGCTGGTATTACGATGAGTACAAAGACATAGCAAGGTTCGGGCGGTCCAAATCCTATCGGCTGCGCGCCATGATGCAAATGGAAGAACTACGAGTCCCAATACTGTCTCTGAACTCGTCACACCTGGTTGAATTTGTGAGGGCGCGGCGTCGGCATGCTGGGCCGTCAACTGTTCGGTCAGATCTCGCTTATCTGAAAAATGCAGTGAAGCTTGCCAGAGGGCATTTTGAGGATTTTCCGGTCGATATGAGGGTGTTTGACGATGCCGGCGCTGTCTGCTGGAAAAACAAGCTCATAGCTATGAGTGCAAGGCGCGACCGCAGGCCGACGGATGATGAGCTGCGGATGCTTACCGACTATTTTCGTAACCGTGCGATGAAACCGAAAATGGTTATACCAATGTACGATATTATTTGGTTTGCTATCCACTCGGCGCGTCGATTAAGTGAGATATTGGAAATTCGGTGGGCGGACAATGATTCGGAAACCCTAACGGGGTTGGCGCGAGACGTGAAGCATCCTACTAAGAAGCATGGTAATCATCGCAAATTCAAGTATACCCGGGAGGCGTGGGACATTGTGTCTCGTCAGGAACGCAATCCGGATGATGATAGAATCTTCCCCTACAAGGCTAACGCTGTCAGCCGGCGCTTTTGTTTGGCATGTCGAGAGCTAGGAATTAACGATTTGCGTTTTCACGATTTGAGGCATGAGGCCACAAGCCGATTGTTCGAACGTGGCTATGATATCGTCCAGGTGCAGCAGTTCACTTTGCATGAGAGCTGGAGGGAGTTGCAGCGGTACACTAACTTGCGTCCCGCTGACGTGCCATTACTCCCCGCAGCGCCGCACCATTTAGACTTTTCCAATGGGTGACGGCCGTTTCCCGTTCCTTGTCGATCCACTCCGCCAGGTCCTTTGCGTGTACGATCCACTCTGCGGCGTTGGAGTTAGAGGCGCGATAGACCGGGAACGGGAACTTTTGCAGCTTGGCGCGTTGCTGGACATCGCGACGGGTAGTTAAGTTGAAGTACTTTGCCGCGACGTCGACCAGTGGAATTTGGCTGGTTTCGAATTCGGCGAGTAGTAGAAACATCGTGTTCATTGTTGTTCCGCCATTGATGTTGCAAAGAACGCGGGCACTTGCTCCATGTCGACATTAAACTTACCGATGATTGGTCCATCTTCGGCAAGGTGTAACGTGAAGGTGAGAGGCCATGTTGATTCCCATCCATCGTGATCGTTGAAATAGTCTTCTGCGCACTCTTTTGCGATTGATCCTAAAACCCTTCCGTACTTCAGGCTTGCGGGAGAGAGGTCTGTGCTTAACTCGTATGTGCTTTCCTCGCACTCGCTTGGCACTCTGTAATAAATAGTGGTCATGCGTACTCTCCAGGCTCTATATATTCGACTTCTAAATCTGACATGTCCGTAAAATCCGGATCGCCTTCCGTGTATACGCAGTTAAGGACATTACTTTTCTGGATAACCTCATTTAGGGCTTCTACAAATTCCTCTATTGCATATTCATCGGGGGCCACGATAACTGAGAGGGACAATTTCCGAAGGCGCTCAACGTCGCCGCTGAGCTGCCGGCGAAAGCCGTTCATTGAGAATTTCATCAATCAGCCCTCCAGCTCATAGACAGTTATCGGATAAGATTTTTTAACTGTCGCCGCCATAAACTGATTGCCGGCGCGGCAAACTATGCCATTGGCGTCTAATGCAATGATGTTGTGATAGTGGACGCCGCAGTTGGCATACAAATTTTTGGCTGTGTCCGCCCAAGCCAGATAACTGTCAAACTGGAAAAGCTTGCGCTTTAAGTGGATGGGATTATAAAGCCGGACTGGCGGCGGCTCTTGCAACTGTTCGCCCAGGCCAATGCATCCCTCTTCTGGTATTTCCTCAAACCACATAATGTGCGCGTAGTGCGTGGCCTTTCCGTCATCGTCGAGGACGCCGCCTCTGGGGCCGTCAGCAATACATACAAAATGCTCGCGCTCATCTTCGCCAATGTCTGAGTAATTGATGTTGTAGCCAGAATATTCGGCCAGCTCGCCTACCTGTTGAATTGTCAGGTTGAGTTGCTGTTGTCCCTGGTTAAATGCCGACAGCGCACTTTGCGTGCGGGACAGTTCTTTTTTGATCCTGTCGTTTTCCCTCGTTGATCTGATCAGTTCGCGGCGTAGTTCCTGAATTTGCATAGAATTAATAGTGTCATGGTTCATATTGTCACCGCATTTTGTAGGTTAAATTGTTCTTGGTAGTTGGCGCTGACAATCGCCGCAGCAACAGGCGGACAAACGGAGTTTCCGCACATGCGAACCTGCGCGACCTTAGACAGCTTCGAGCCGTCAGGCAGGCGGTCATAAATGTAGTCGGCGGGGAAGCCCTGCGCAGCGTACAACTCATGTGGTTGGAGCATGCGCATTCCGATATCTACGATCTGGTAAGCCTCGCCGTGGACCATAACCAGCCCTATGCGGTCCTTTGTCGGGACTGTATGTAATGGCTCATCCAAAACAGACCATTGCCCGCCCTCTGAGTAGTACTTCATCAAAAACGCTCGGACTTCGCCCAGGTGACAGCCGGCGGCGGTTATAGTTGCAGCAGGCGCGTCAGTCGCCTGTCCGTGGGCGCAAGTGCCGCGGAGCTTGATCAGGTGGCTGGTTACTAAAGAATGATGGTCAACTGTCGTCACTGTCCGCACGTTCAAGCTGGCGCCAGTTACTCCGCTGTAGTGTTTGGCGAGGAATGCAGCGACAAGTTGCGTTTTCCCGCCACCGCCTGCTGTGGTAGTCCCTGCTGGGGTGGTTACATTATTGGCGCCGCTGTTCCCGAATTGGCGAGTTAATACGGGCACTGCAAGAGCATACCCATTCGTACTGGTTACTGTTTGGAGAGGTCCACTGACCTGCTGTCCGCGTAGATAGTTGTAACCGTGGTTAACTTTGATGATGCTCGGTGCAACAATGGCAAATGCTCCGCCTTTCGGGTTGGCTGTGACAGTGCGGAGGGGCGTGATAATGTCATGAACTGGTGTACTGCCGTTATAGTGCGCTATCGGAATAATGAACGGTTCCGGGTTGTTAATTACAAATCGCTCAATCCCTTTTGCAATCCGGCGCATAGTCGCTTCGGCCAAAGGCTTTGGCCTATCGAATATTGAAGGGCAGGGAATGGACCAGTCGATAATCTCGGCGGCCGTCTTCCATGCCTGGAGCTTGGTCTTTTTAAAGTCTGGCTTGCGTGGGTCGCCATGGGTGGGCGCTGGCCATATGATCGGCTGTCCGTCACATCGGGCAACCATAAACAGCCGCTTTCGTATTGTTGGCGCTCCGTACTCATGTGCTCGTAACTGACGCCATTCAACCTTATAGCCGTTGCGCTCCAGTGCCCGGACAAACGATTGAAAGGTTTTACCCTTTCTTTTTGGGCATGGCTGGCCGTTGACTATAGGTCCCCAGGTAGTGAATTCCTCAACGTTTTCAAGGCAGACAACTCGGGGGCGGACGGTCCCAACCCACTTGAGAACAACCCAGGCTAAGCCCCGTATGTTCTTTTCTACGGGCTTCCCGCCTTTTGCGCGGCTGAAGTGTTTGCAATCCGGCGAAAACCACGCCAAGCCTACAGGGCGACCTTTGCAAACTTCGCGGGGATCAATATTCCAGACTGATTCGCAGTAGTGTTCTGTCTGCGGGTGATTGAGCTTGTGGAGTTCAATTGCTTCGGGGTCGTGGTTAATCGCGATATCAACAGATCTACCAATAGCTTGCTCTATACCAGTGGAGGCCCCGCCGCCGCCCGCAAAGTTATCCACAACAAGTTCCCCCTGGCAATCCAGAAAGCCAAGCTGCGGCTTATGTCTGTACTGAAAATGAATAACGGACATCTAATCCTCTCTTTCGCTGTGTGGTGCGTTTGAGGATGTTTCCTGCAGTACCAGTTGGTAGGTGGCTTTTATAGAAACCTCTGAACGAAATTCAATGACAAACGCCTTGCCGCATCCGCCTTCTTCTTCGTCGCAATAGGTAAGCTTCCGCTCAGTATATGGAGACATGAGAAGGTTGTGTCTCATGCTCAAAAGGCAGTAAGGGCATGTGATATCAACTGGTCCGCGCTTAGGGTTGATATTCATCAGGCAGCCCCCTGCAGGTCATCAGCGATCGCGTCCAGCACTTGGCTAATGCCTGGGTCCAGTAGGCGGCTTAGTTGGTCCAGGACGTCAAGTTTCAGTTCCTTGTCGATGACCTGTTGTGACAGCCTGGTTTTAAGGGCTTTCAGCGCCTTATCGGCGGCCGCCTTGTTCAACGGTTTGCCAGTAGTCCGGGAGTCTTCCGGTTTTTTAACCGAGATTGAGTCTTCGCCAAAAGGGTATACCGACTTCCAAGTCTTGCCTTCTTTGATGACGGCTCCCGCAGCTTGTAGTGCTTTCAGTTCCTTCAGCAAATGCTCCTGGCTTTCGAACCAGTCGCACTTGCTGTACAGATCCGCCGTTGTGGCGCCGTTGGTGGGTATGCTTTCTAGTAATGTTTGCATAGTTTGGCTCCTACGCCGCCTCTGGGTTTCTGAGGCGGTCACGTTCAGCGTCGGTGAGGGTTTCGGCGATGAAACCCGTGTCGAATACGTGCATGTGATTGACGGATTGCAGGGCATCCTTCTTTTGCGACTTAAAAAAGTCGTCCAGCTCCGGAAGCTTGCAGCGCTCGGCGGTTATCAGTTCCCGCTCCTCGGTGTAGCGCGTTCCGTCTGGGGCTTTGCAGTAGATCAGCACGCGCACGCGCCAATTGAGCATCAGTTTTTTAATGGCCTCGATGTCAACAGACCGTAAGGGCATGCCGTGGCTTTTGTGTCGGGCTTTAAGCTCCAGCCCGCCGCCGGCGATGTCATACCAGCTTTCCCGCGTCTCCATGATGATGTTGTCGGAGACCATGCGGGCACGCTTCCAATGATTGTTATGCTTTGCGCGTTTGTTTTTGCGTGACTTCGGCATGCCTATATCGTCCTTATGCTGCGCGTAACGGCTTGATGCCGGTCGCCATGGTGTAGATGATCTCGCTTGTCATTTGTGCGTCGTAGGCGGCCCGGTGCAGGCTGGTTGCCGCAGCCGGATGTCCTATTTGCTCCAGCGCCCGCGCCTGGCTTTGGTATTTAAACTGTCCTTTCTCACTCCATTGACCATGGAACTCTGCGTAAAGCCGCATCGCGCAGAGTGGAGTGAATGGAATAGGTGGAAGCGCCCATGCATTACAGGTCTGACGCAGTATCCGCACGTCGAAATCGGCGTTAAAAATGATGACTGGGCGCTTGTAGAGCAGCTTGTACACGCGAGGGTAGGTGATCGGCCAGCTCGGCGCGCCTTTCAGCTCAAGCTCTGATATCTGGTGTACATTCTGCGCCGCTGCCGACATGGGGCCTTGTGGTTTAACCAATGTGTTTAACAGCTTGGTCCCGTGGCGGTTAGTCACGGCGATTTCGACCACTTCGGCAGTATCGTCGAGATTCGTGGTTTCGGTATCCAGAAATAGCGGGTCCATTGCCAGCCAATTCCCAGCGATTTCCCGGCAGCGCTCCCGGCGGGTTGCCTGGGTGCTGTTGCGATATGCCGTTATTCGGCATAGTTTCTGGTCGATGTGTTGTAAAAGTCTCATAGGTCACCTGGGTTGTGTTCGGCGGTGGCCAGACAGCGTTGGATTTCCAACAGGCCGTTACGCATGCGATAGGCTTGATCGTCGTCGTCAGCGAGCGATCGCAGGTCAGCGAAGCAAAAGCGGCGGCAGTAGTCGGCCAACGCTTCTGCTGTTTCCTGGTCCAGCTCTACATTCAATTGCACCTTGTTTGTCATGGCTCGCGCCTCCCTTGGCGGCCCATTCCGTGGGCGCGGCTGTTGCTATTTCCGGGTGGTGAATGTCCCCATGTGGACAGGGAAGTTCATGACTTCAGTGTTCATAGGCTCGAAAATGCGCGTGATCATGTCCGCGAATTCGGTTGCGATTTCAGTCTGGATCGCCTCGGGCCGTGATATGCGGAGGATCATTTCGACCTCGGTGCGACCTGGACAGGCGGTTAGCCGGGCGAAGATAGGGCGCTCGCCCATTTCTGAATAGGGCTCGCAGATGAAGGCGATACCCCAGAACAGCTTTCCGCCGGAGCTTTGCGCCTCGATGCGCTCCAGAGCTGTTTTTTGGCTTGCGAACTCCTTCTCCTCTTGCGTTTGTTCGCTAACGTGTTTAATCGTTACGCTGCGGATGCGCGAGATTGCTTGATGAATGGGGAGGGGTTTTTCAGCATCTTCGCCGAAGGGGGATTCCTCATACACAACGATGTTGTGGCGCCAGTCTTCCAGCCACTCCGCCATAGTTCGTTGAGATAACTTTGCTCCGTCGATCTTTTCGACCGCCTGAAACTCAGCCGTTTTTTTGAGTTGCACTACTGCGGTGTGTTCGGCGTGTCCTGGAATGTCAGGATTGCCCAGATCAAAAATGGCGACCGCGTCCATGGCGTTCCCATCAACGAAAATTTGGGCTCCGTCAAAGCTTTGGCAATACTCGCCAAAGGCATCGATGCTTTGCGTGGAAAACCGCCCACGAAAGCGGGCTGGATGGTCCATATACTGTTCCAGCGAATGGATTCTCAGGTTGTCTGGAAGAACAACCGTGGGAATGCTGGTGGCGCTCATGTCCTGAGCGGCGGCGATCGCGGTCTGTTGGATCAGTTCGATAGCGGATCTATCCATGGGTTATTTGGCCTCTTTGTCTTTAGGGTTGAACATGTCAGCCTGGTTCTCGGGGAAGACAGATAAATCGCCCCGCTTGCCGACGTGCATAATGGATTCGGTGGTGTCCTTTTGGGCGACTTCACCGCGTTCTGTTGGCCGCTTGAACGTCAGCGTGTGGCTGATTTCGACCTGGTAGCTGTTGGCGACCTGGGCGATGTTAAGCTCAATGCTGACGCGGCCTTTTTTGCCGGTGTTGACGACGCCGAGAGCGACCTCGGATAAAGCGGCGGCGACTTTCTCTTCGAATACGCCGCCGTATAGCTCGGAAATAAACTCTTGAACGTTGGTAGGCATGATTGCTCCTGATTAAAAAAGGCGTACTGCAGGGACGCCGAAGTGCTCGCTTGGGTTAACTCTCCGTCTCAGCGGCGTCGAGTTTGCGAAAGTGGTCGCTGTAGCGGTTTAGATGAATCTGATGTCTGATCCACCGCACGGTAATATCCAGGCCGCCTGGCATTGGGATGCGATACACGTCAGTGATGTAATAAATGCCGTCGACGATGTCGTGCTCGACGCGGCGCTGACATGGGGTGTCCTGCCAGTAAAGGTGGAGAACCAGTGCGGCGAGGATCAGCGCGCACACGATAAAAAAGCCAATGCTTAACACGGCTGCTGCTGCGGTCATGAGTGGGGCTCCAGTACTGGTTTAAGGCCGAGTCCGTCAGGCGTCCAGCGCACGCGCTTGCCGGCGGCATTGGCCAGTTTTATGAGATCCACCAGACGCATGTCCGGTGGCAGTTGAAGCCGGCAGCCGGAAGCTGTTGGCGGATGGCTTGGGCGTTGTCTGCTCATGATGCGGCCAACTCCCCGGCAATCTTTTCAAGGCGCAGGCGGCGCTCATGATGCGTCTTATGGAGCGCAACCAGAGTGCTGTCGATGCGGTCGCGGCGCCGGCGAGCTTCGGCAAGATCCACTTTTTCCAAGCAGTAATGCATGCTCTCCGCAGCGAATTCGCGCCAGTTGTCTGGAAAGGTGTCCAGATGGCTGGCTTTGGCGCGGCGCAGCTCCGAATGATTGTTGTGGGCAATGGCGTCGTAAATATCCCGCCATCCCGAGAGCAGGCAAACGGTGAACTGGTCGCCTTCAACTTGAAATGATGTTCTGACTCTGGGCATGGTGACCTCGTTAAATGTTGGATTTTTTGCTGTAGTCGGAACGCAGAATGGCTTCGGCTAGTTCGAGCGCTGCGCGGCGCATTTCGATGCTGACGCAAAGAGGATCTGTCTCTGAATTCCAGTCTGGAACCTGGCGAATGCCGCAGTTGCGGCTGCGCCAGCGTTTAATAATCCCCTCCAGGCGATCTATGCCTTCATCGATACTGGAAAGCAGGCAGGTGTCCATCAAGCTGGTTGCGCAGTACGGGCAAAAACAGATGTCGTCGTTGGGGTTGCGATTAACGATCTGGACGGTCTCTTTGCATCCAGGGCATTCGCCTGTATATGTGTTGCCAACTTCTACCCAGATTCCCATGTTCCTTTTCTCCGTTCTTTGCTGAGCCGGCGCTTGATGAACGCCAGCTCCACATGTTTTTTGATCAGTTCCCGCCACTCTGGCGGGGCTTCAGCCAGCAGCGCTGAACGCTCCGCGGTAGTCCGGAGTGCTGCAATTTCGAAGGCCCACTCCCGCGGGCGCTTGCTTGACGATTCCATCGAGCCACCTCAAACCTTTTTCGGTTACCAGCGGGCGGACGTACTCCTGCTCTCCCAGGTGAGAATGGGTCCAATACGTACGCTTGGTTTTGAAATATCCTTGGTGGATGTAGGTGGGGTGAGGCATGTTGCCGTCGATCAGAATGTGCTGGTCTCGCAGGTGCGCGAACAGCTTATGCGCGTTGACGTCAAGGATGCCGGCGGCTTCCTGCATGGTGTATGTGTTGCCGTTGATCAAGCTTTTGTTAACCATTTCTCACCCCACTAATTCGTTGGTGTATAGGTAGTCTTTAGGCCTGCCGCCGGAGCGCTGTATTCGGACCTGCGCAGTGCGTGTGGGCCTGGGTGCGGCGCGTTGTTGCGTCCGCATTGCGGCTGGGCTGAACAGCAAGAAAATGACAATAGAAAGGGTTATCCAGCGCTTTACGCCACGAATAGAGGGCTCGGAAGTCTCTGCGCGAGGGCGCAGATAGCCGTTAATGAATAGCTGGGCAACCAGGTCGGTGCGGTCTGTTGCACGGACATTGTGCATACTGGCCTGCAGATGTTGCTTAACGGCGGGGACACCAACGCCAAGGGCGGCAGCAATGCGCTCGGTCGAATACCGGGCGATCAAAAGCAGAATGACGATGGCTTGCTTGTGGGTGTATTTCCCGTGGCCATCGAAAACGACTTTGCTGTTTTTGATTGCGTCGTTAATATCCATGCGACATTCCAATACTGTGACTGTATTGGAATGTTACGACTGTGAGAGTATTGGAAGGTATTTAAATTTGGCTATTTATAAGTCATTTTTGATTGTCATTTTCTATAATGAAAGATGAAATGACGGCGTGATCGGGAAGAAGATTTGCGGCTATGGGATCGGTAATAGGTATGAACAAAACGTCGTCGCCGCTTTTTACGGCAACGACTTGCTGAACAAAGTCGATTTCAATCAACTCCATCTGAGCCCCCACAGGATTGTTATTTTTTTCTAGCTGGTATTAGTCCTGAGCGTCGTCCTGGTCGCGATGAAATGCGTTTACCAGCTGCTCGATTTCAAGCTGGCGTTCGCAAAGAATGTGGATTTCAGACAGGCCGATATCGGTCAGTTTGTGAAGGATGGTTGTGATTTCGTTAATCAGTTCCTTTCGGTCCTTTGGCATAAGTAAATACTCCTATTAATTCCGTAACGTTGTTATACGGTATTTCAAATTTTTGCAAAACCCGAGGATGTTCCGTGGCCTAACAATCTCGGTGGTCGTACCATAGGAATGTACTGATCTATAACATTGGGTTAAAAAATGATCCCTGAACTGTTTCATGATGACGTTCAGTTCGACAGGGAAGGGTTTAAACTGAGACTGCGCCAGGCGCAGGATTACTATGGATACACGCAACAGCAGGTCGCTGACGCTATCGGTGTGCAGCGGTCTAAATATGCAAAGTGGGTGCTGACCGAGCGGTCTGAACTGCCGGACTTAGGGGAGCTGACCCGGTTGTGTGTGTTTTACCAGCAGTGGCCGATCTGGTTTCTTGCGGGAGTCCAGGGGCCGAGCCGGCACAAGGGGCAGCAGTTACTGCAGGATGACCTGTTTGCGCGCTGGAATAGTGACGGCGATTTTCAATACCTGGTCCGCATGCTGATGATGATGGACGCGGGTTTCGTTAAGCGGCTGGCGGGGTTGGTGGATGATTTTCGACTAGGTACGGCGGGCGGAGAATAAGAAAACGGGCGATAACGCCCGTTATTCATTGGCGGTGATGGTGTCTATTCTTGGGCTTGATCGTCGTCAGCCTGCTTGCTTGGCGCGCTAGTTTTTACCAGCCTTAACTTCTTTTCTTCTGGGCGGTATTCGGTTATGTCGTCAGGGAAAAGCTCTGAATCCGATTTGTAAAGGAGGTCTACAGAACCAAACTGGATTTCAGGTTCATTCTCCATAGCCGGGCCGCTGAAAATCTCTTCAACTTCCTGGCGCATTTTGCGCACCACCTCTTCAAAATCGACAGAATCAGGATCTGGTTTCTTGCGCTGGGTCATCTCAACACCTTGTAACAAAAGTTCCCGCGTCGGTCATACTGATAACCCTGGGAGTTATAGTAACTGACTACATCGCTGTTAACGGGCTTCATGAGCCTTACTTCGTGGGCGTCAATCCGTCTTGCGTACAGTATAGCGGCAAGCTCAATGAATCTAAATATTTCCCCTTTAAGCGGGTTATCCCCTGGCGCCGCTTCCATGAAGTCTACTCTTAATCTGCTGCCGGACCATGTAGGCTGACCGAGTGCGAGAGCGCAGAGCTTCATTTCGCGCCACCACAAAGCCATTTCAAAGCGCTTAGGCTCTTGATATAGGAAGTGATTGTAACCGTAATCATCCTTTTCCCAGTCCCAGTCAACGCGGCGCCCATAAGTGCCGTGCCAAGAACGTTGCTCAAAAAGTGCCTTCCGCGTGATAAGTGAATATGTGACGGCCGGTTGAAATTGTACGGGGACCAATTTGTTGGCGGCTTCAATAACTTCTGCGCGGATTTTCGTATATTTGGATTCGGTCGAAACGTGTGAGCGGCTTTTAAACATCGGTATTCTTTAAAGTCCATATTAAGGGAGGTGACTAGGGATTAATTCCCTAACTAGGTCAGCCAATTCTAGCCGTTATTGGGGCGGCCAAATACCGTGATTAATGTCTAATCCAAAGGGTCTATTGAAGTGAGGAGGGCGGCTAAAGCTGCCCATGGAATGGGTTTATCTGGCAAGTTGGCAATGATTTACGGTCAGCCAGTACGAAAAAATTGCGTAGATTCGACCGTAAAAGTCAGTGACGTTGTTACTGGATTTATCAACAACGCTGGAGGCTCCTGCAGCCATGCACTGCTTGGCGCGATCGTCGGACACGTTGTCTGTCAGTATCACAATAGGCGTGTGCTGATTTGCGCCAGGCTTGCGCACGGCGGACATAACCTCAAAGCCGTTGGCGATGGGGAGCCCTATGTCCAATATGATCAGGTCGTATTTTGCCTGTTGCACCTGGTAAAGCGCTTTGGCGCCGTTGTCGACAAACTCAAGCTGACAGTGGATGTCCTTCCTGTCCAATACGCGCCTGATAAGCGCGATGTCGTCCGGGTTGTCTTCGACTACTAAAACCCGTTTAGATCTCACTATATTGTCCCCTCTACACCTATCAGAGGCCATGCCACGGGATCTCCGTGATTACTGACTGGATGGTATGATTTTTGACCATCTCCGAGGTGATCGACATCAGTTTCACTACTGATTTCCTGTTATTTTTTGGTAACAGTTCGATTAAAAATCCTGCTCAAGCCGCTTGAATATCCTGCCTAAGTACTTTCCCCCGGTGACTTGGTTTAAATAGATGGGGCGGTAACGGTCTTCGTTGGCAGGATGTATTTCTCCGCCATTCCGGCCTAAATACTTACCCATAACAGCGCCGCCTCCGTCCCAATATAAGCAGATCACGCCGTCTTCTAGTGGTAAAGCAGGGTCAACAGCAATGAGCTGATGCTGGTTAATGATGGGTTCCATAGACCTATCTATAGCATGAGTGATAAATGCTCTATCGCTTGCGTTGCCTAATATATGCCTGGTTTGTCCTGTCTCCTTTAGATTGCCGTTGACAACCTCCATTACGGGGAGGGTGGTGGTAATCAGAAAGGTCTCCGCAACCTTGATGATGCCTTCCTGGATGCTTTGTTCGCGGTCGGGTATGTTGTCCTTAAGATTGGATAGCCATGGCGGTGTATCCAAAGAGTGTGGTTCAAGTCCTAACGCTTTTTCAGCCTTCCGGGCAAACCCTGGTCCAATATCTTTTGTAGGATTTTCTTTAAGTATTTGAGACAAGTAGGAATGATGGCACCCTATCTTCTTGGTTAGTGCTTGATAACCTTTCCGGTCATGCCCGCTCACATGTTTTTCGGCGATCTTCCTCAAATTGATCCGCCGTATCTCGCTTATGTTCAGTGTTCCCATTGTCATGCCTTGGCCACTTTAGCGGTCGTTTGGACAAAAAATTCCTAACAACAGCTTGATAGCGGAAATACTTTCCACTACTCTGACAGTCGTTGAATGTTTCAAAAGCTGACGATGGTTAATCGGTATGAGTGATGCGCTATCTTTGAAAGACTGGCTTGCTTCGACAGATCGACAGGTTGTGAGCGATCTATGCGCCCTAACTCCGACGAGCGGAGAGTACTTGTATCAGGCAAGTATGGGCTTCAAAACGCTTGGTCCCCACAAGGCACGGCGCGTGCACTTGCTCAGTCTGAAGTTGACGCCAGAAAAATACATCTCGTTGCGCAGCCTGCGCCCCGACTTTTTTCATACCGAGAAACTACCCCCAGAGTGCATTTTAAACGTCTCAGTTCCCATTGGGAACAACTGTAGTGGTTAGCCGACGGCGTTTTAACTACCTCTGGTATATGTACGTTTGTACATAAAAATACCCCCAGCCGAGGCGGTCGCCCCATTCAGGGCCGCCAACGCTACCCGGCGCAACTGGATGGCTAACCCGCCCGCAAGGGCTCCCGGACGAAGGTAACCGGGCTCGATTTGTGTGATTCCGGCAGGATGCCGGTTTTTTCTTCACACATGAGAGCGCTCCGCCAGGGTAGGGATGCTGTGTGACTGGGTGAGAAAGGGCCTTGGCGGAACGCTCTCATGTGTGGTGAATGCGCAGCCAGACGCCCCGGAAGGAGTGGCCGCCGGTGAAAGCCCGGCAACCATCGAAAAGAGCGCGGGCATGAAAAATAGACTTCACATAGCGCGCAGTTTAGAGAACGCCCGGACTCGCGGCGCTTAAAAACGTGGTGGCGCTCTTTTCAATGGTTTTAAGGGGGAGGCTATGTCAGAAGTTACAGAGACGCTGGAGCAGAAACGAGAGTTTGTTCACGGGCAGTGGGTGCAGGCTAAAGGCAAGCAGCCAACCATAGCTTGTCACTGTGGTAACAAAGCGCCCATGCGGTTTATGTTTCGTTGCTTTTTTTGCGGTGAGTTTTATTGCCGAAAGTGCGCGCGGGAGCACTTTAGTTGAGTTAAAGCAGGGTAGATTAGTGGTAGATCGCCGGGCTCATAACCCGGAGGCCGCCGGTTCGAATCCGGCCCCTGCGTCCAAATAAGGAAAAGGGTATGAGCGATTACATTACTGATAACGCCGCCGCCTTAAGACTGTCGGCTTCCCAGGGTGAGACTGAGGCTGTCTCAGAAGACCGTAAGGATATGCGGATTAAAGAGTTGGTGTTGATCTGTAATTTGCTTCAGGACGAGGTCGAGGAATTGGAAGAACAAAGCCAACTCGATATGAAGCTGCATACAGACATGCTGGATGTAATTGAACAGTTAAATACCAGTATTGCCAAGCTCCAAGATGAAAACCTTCAGCTAAAGGCTCGTTTGGGGTTGGTGGAATCGGGGCCCTGGGTTGAAAGCCTTACCAAACGGTTTCACCTGTCTCATATCTCAAGAGATATTACTGCCGATGCAGGCTCATAGTCGGCTCTGAACGAATCCCTGCTTTGCCCCATCGGGGCCTTTTTAAAGCGTTTGACTGGCGATGGTTTATACCCCTTCGTCTACAAGTTGGAGTCAGTCAAGCGCTTTAGAAAGTCCCAGTTGACGGAGGCGTCAATGATTTTAGGTGCGTTTTATTCATCCTTCCGCACCATCCGAGGTTGGGCGGTGCAAAAAGCGTATGGCCTGCTGGGGGATCAAGATCGGAAGGTCATGCTTGCGGCCGGCGCTGATCCGGCGACGCTGAAGCGCAGAGGGTATCTGTAACAACGAAAAAACCCGCTGAGTCCGGCAAGACAGTCAGCGGGTTTTAATTTCTCACTTAAGAGGGCTTCATTGTGTGCGAAAAACGAACAGAACACAACCGCACGTTGCATAAAGGGGGTAGGGGTGCTCATTGACGAGGTGTTAGACCGGTTTCGGTCTGCCGGCCTGGTTGTTGACAGTCTGGACACGTCCGGCGACCTGGTGCGTTGTCCTGTCGACGGAGGCCGTCGAGGCAAAAAATCTGGCTGGTATATCTGCTTTAAAATCACGACTGACTCTGGCAAAGAGTCCTATCAAGGCCGCTTCGGCAATCAATCCATAGACGATAAAACCCTCTATTTCGACATCAGCGATCCCGCTATGTCCAAGGATGAGTTGCGCGAAGTACGCAAGTCCTTCCTGGAAAAGCAGCGGGCGGAAATGGATGCGAAAGAGGAAGCGAGCCGGGAAGAGGTTCGCCGTAGAGCTGCGCAGATATGGGAAGGGCTCCCACTTTCCGGCGCCTCTCCGTACCTCTCCAGTAAGGGCGTCGGCGGCTTTGGGGTAAGGTATACGCGCGGTTCGGTCGTTGTGCCTGTGCGACGTATCGCTGACGACGTATTAACCGGCCTGCAGTTCATCAACGCTGAAGGCGGTAAGAAGTTTCTCACGGGCACGTCCAAGAAAGGGGCGGGGCATTTAATTGGAAAGGTTGATCCGGGCTGTCCGCTGATAGTTTGCGAGGGGTACGCGACAGGGGCCTCATTGCATATGGCGACCGAGTGGCCGGTGCTGGTGGCGTTTGATTGTGGCAATCTGCTGCCGGCGGCGCAGGCCATACGAGAGTTGCGCCCTGACGTGCAGTTGATCATTGCCGGGGACAATGACGCCAGTTCGGAGGATAACCCGGGCAAAACAGCGGCGATCGCTGCTGCACAGGCGTTGGGAGCTATTGCAACCGTTCCTGACATTGAGAGCATGCCTGAATGCCTCCGTCCGGACTTTCCCAAGCTGGACTACAACGATGTGCATTTGGCCAGAGGTCTTGATGTTATCTCTCATCAAATGACGGCCGTTCTTAATACCCCCGAATTTAACTTGGCCGCCGCTTCCCCCGCACCCCCTTTAGATGAAGAGTCGCGCGCGAATGGTGAAGTGGTCAGCATCGATCTGGAGCAAGTGCTGAATCGCTATGCGCTCATCGCCGGCGAGACTAAGTTTTGGGACTGTCAGGAGCGCCGCGAGATCAAAAAGACGGCGTTTGTCGAGCTGATTGGGAAGTCGATTTACAACGAATGGAAAGAGCATGAGCGCCGGCGGGTGATTACCCGCGCCGACGTCGCCGCCATTCAAAACGGGGGGGAGGGGGGCGACCTCCGTATACTCCAGCGCTACGTGTACATTTACCCAACCAAGGACGCCTGGGACACGGAGCGCAAGGATCGGATACCGCTGGAAAACCTTCGCGCGGCCATGCCGAACGATTACGACTGGTGGCTGAAGCATCCGCAACGACGCCAGGTTGATTCTGATCGCCTGGTGTTTGATCCGACGATGACGGCGGACCCCAAAACACACATCAACATTTTCGAAGGGTTGCCGCATAAGCCGTCGCCCAGATCGGAATTTTGGCGCTGCGACTCTATCCGCGAGTTGATCAAGTGGCTGTGTAATGATGACGTGGACGTCGTCGACTGGGTCATGAAGTGGCTTGCCTATCCCATCCAAAATGTCGGCGCGAAGATGGACACGGCGCTGATGTTTCATTCTGATGTTCACGGCTCGGGCAAGTCGCTTCTGTTTGCCGATATCTGCCGGCAGCTCTATGGTAAATATGCCGCGGTGCTGGGTCAGCATCAGTTAGAATCCCAGTACACCGATTGGCGGGACCGGTTGTTGTTCGCGGTATTCGAAGAGGTGTTAAGCCGAGACCAGAAATATGCGCACCTTGGCACCATCAAGCACATGATTACCGGTAAGACGCAGCGCATCGAGAAAAAGTTCGTGTCGGGCTGGGAGGAAGCCAACCACATGAACTGCATATTTCTCAGTAACGAGTTTCAGCCGTTCCCCTTGGAGCCTAGCGATCGGCGTTTCCTGGTGGTGTGGCCTCGGGCGACGCTGCCGGAACACCTGCAGCAGCTTGTCAGTAATGAAATGGAAAACGGCGGTATTGAAGCCTTCTATGGCTACCTGCTGGCCTACAACACCAAGGGCTTTAATGAACACACCAAGCCACTGATGACGGATGATAAGGCCAGGCTGATTCACTTCGGTTTATCCGGGACTGAGCTGTTCTACCAGGCTTGGCGTGATGGTCTGCTGGAAGCTCCGTATATGAGCTGTATCACGACAGATCTGTATGAGGTCTATAAGCGATGGTGCAGCAGAGAGGGCGAGCGATCGCTGACGCAGACAAAGTTCTCTCTACTGCTGTCGGTTAAGGAAAAGAAATCATTGGAAAGGTTTATGTCCGGAACGTCAATAAATGTGCGAAAGCAGCATTTCTTCATTATTGATACTCCACAGAAGGGAGTTACCAAGCAGCAATGGTTGGGTGATTGTGTAGTGAAATTCAGGAATGAAGCTGATTTGAACAGAGAGGATGCATTTTAACGCCACAGGTTAATAGGTAAACGCCACAGGTTGACCGTAAAACGCCACAAGTATGCCACAGGTTTAAAAATTGGAAATATTAGTTAAATCAATAATATATGACGCTGCGCCACAAGTGCCACAGGTTTACGCGCGCGGGCGTGTACGCGTGATTAAAATTACTCAGGGAAAATTTAAAAAATATTTTTCCTTCACGTGCGCGTGTAAAGCCTGTGGCACTTGTGGCGCAGTAATTAATTGCAATAAAAACATATACATAAGAATTTATAACCTGTGGCGTTTTAACCTCAACTTGTGGCGTTTACCTATTAACCTGTGGCATTTAATAAAAAATATAAAACTTATACCAATAACGAATAAGAGTTACTGAAGAGGTAAAGATGACTGATTCAATTCTGTTAGACGTTACAAGAGACTGGTTAGTGCGTTACGGACGTTGGGTGAGGGCTGGCGGCGTTCTTCCACGTTTTGAGAGGGTGGAAACCTGTTTGGACGACTACGATGGCTCAGAGCTTCTTACAGACGATCAGGCGCTAATTGTTGATAAAGCCCTGGCGCTTCTAAGCAGGGTGCAGCCGTTTGAAGGGAAGGCGATTAAGTGGGCCTATATTGATCGGCGCGAGATCCGCGTCATAGCCAGGGACTTAGGGCGGAGCTATGGGGCGGCGAGGGAGCTGCTCCGGATGGGCGAATGCATCATGTCGGGCCTGCTGCAACCGCATTTGCCGACGCACCTGCTGGTTGACAGAGTTCGGAACGGTCGCTAGATTACAGGGTAAGAGGCGTGACAACCTTGATCTACGCGGCTATCCGCACCCGACAGTTATGCGGTTTTTTTGTGCCTGAAATACGGCTGTTGATTCTATCCAGCTATTTTTTCGGGCGCATGCCAGCCAAGTTTATGGCCGGGAGTTCTGCCGAATACAATACCCGCAAGGGGAATAGGCAAAGCGGTCTCGTAGAGCCGTTGTCACCCTCCCGGTCGCCTTCTCAAGGCGAATTTTGTGTGACAACAAAATCTACGGAGGCCATCATGGCTACTCAAGCAACTTATTCTCGTACTCCCTCTGCGTTTAATCATCCCGCCGCGGCAGCGCTTAAATTCAAGCCTCGTGAAAAATTCCCGGTTCGCCGGCTCCCATACGTGGGGTTCGCCAAACGGCGCTCTGGTTTGTGTTATTGGAACGTGCCGCCGAGTGGTGGCTACTTTGGAGGGCAGGAAACCGGCGAGGCGCTGGCGCGCATCTACCTCAAGCATGTGAATGATCAGGGCCGCGATTATGGCGGCCATCTTCAGCATGTGGTGCTGGATATGTTTGGGTGTGATCGCGATGGCACGCCGGAACGGGACGCCCTGCGCGGCCAGGTGGTTGGTTTTTTCTGTGAACTCGAAAAGTTTCTGGCGGCGGCCATGAAGGCCGTTGACGTGGGCGTCAGTGATGAAGACGCCCAGGCGCTGCTCAAACGCGCCAATGACTTCCTGCACTTCGATGAAGCGGCCTACATGGCCTCATTGCATAAACTGGATGAACAGGGGTAAGCGATGACGAATTTGGTTGAAATCACTTCTACGGGGCTCCCGGTAACCACGACGCTGCTGATCGCGGAAGCGGCGCATTGCGCGCATGCGATCGTGCTCGGGTTGGTGCGAAGACACATTCAGTTTTTGCAGGAGTTGGGAACGGTGTGGTTTGGCGTGCCGCCGGGCAAAGAGGCGTCGGAGGAATTCGCGATGCTTAACGAGCGCCATGCCATGTATGTATTGAGCTGTATGCGTAATACCGCCGAGGTGGACCAAGTCCGGAAAGACCTTTTGCGTCGATTTTATGAAATGGCCGGTGAAGGCCAGAAGGTTGCGGCGTCTGCACGCGTTCGAAGGGATAAAACCAAAACCCCAGCCGTACAGGTTCGGACTGGTGTGGAGCAGTTCTATCTTGAATGGCGTGAGGGCCTGCTTGAAGCGCCATACATGAGTTGTATCACCACCGACTTGTACGAGGTGTATGAGCGTTGGTGTAAGCGCGAGGGTGAACAAGCGGTGACGCAAACCATGTTTAGTTTGGTTATTTCTAGGAAAGAGGTGAAGTCTAAAGAGCGTTCGCTCGGTAGCGAAAAGGGCAGGGCGAGGCAGAATCAGTTTTTCGTTATTGGCGATCGCGCTCCAGGAATGAATAGGCAAGAATGGCTTGGTGAGTGCGTGGCGGCCTTCAGAGCGGCGGCGGGGCTGGTTGAAAAGTAAATAGTTTGTACTGCTACAGTTAAGGGCGCATTCAACAGTTGCGCGGCTTAAAAGGCCGTTAGTTACTCTTACGGTAATGTTTAAAAAAGTTATTTAAAAACAGTGAGTTGACGCCGTTTTGATCAAGAATTAGTATTTTTCACGTAGGCTGTCGCAACTGCGTTCAGCAATAGTGTAGATAAACCTTACATTACCCGGTTCAGCCGGGTTTTTTTATGCCCGGAGAAACCATGAAGCGACAAGCAACGCGATTTGTGGTGGTGCATTGCTCGGCCACGCCGGCATCAATGGACGTTGACGCGGAGACTATCCGCACATGGCATAAGGATAAAGGGTGGTCGGATATTGGTTACCACTTGGTTATTAAGCGGGACGGGACTGTGCAAAACGGTCGCGACCTGATGTCTGTTGGCGCACATGTGCGCGGTCATAACGGTGACTCGGTTGGTGTGTGTCTTATTGGCGGAGTAGATGACGAAGAAGTCCCGGAAGACAACTTCACAGAGGCGCAAAAGAACGCCTTGCGTACTGTTCTAGCTGGCTTGTTGGCGCGGTTCCCCGGCAGTGAGTTACGTGGTCATCGTGACTTTCCAGGTGTCCATAAAGCATGTCCGAGTTTTGACGTCCGGGCATGGTACTTCAATCGGTGATGGGAAATGAAAATGCCGGATGAACGCGAGTTAGCTCAAAGGGCTGCTGAAACCTCATCGATATGGACGAGTAAAGAATTCTGGACGGTGCTGGTGCTGTTCGTTGCGGGCTTCGTTGCGCGCACGTTGGTGTCGCAGGAGCCTTTCGACAGGAAAAAGTTTTTGGGTGAGCTGATTTTAACCGCTATTGGAGCGGTAGCGCTTTATGCAGCGGGGGCGCTGCAGGGCATGTCTGACCTGCAAATGCTTATGTTTGGGGCACTGGGGTCGTTAGGCGGCTTGCGGGCGGTTGAATGGGTTATCAAAGCGGCGGCGCAGGTCAAAGGTAAGGCATGATTTTAAAGGCAATGGTGGGTGTCATCTTGGCGATGGCGCTGGCCATTGCTTATTTCTATTTCGTGAACAGAGCACTGAAGGCGGAAAACGAGACGCTGACGGTCGCCGTTGATCAGTACGAAAGCCAGCACGTCGCCGACGTGGCGCGAATCAATGAGCTGGCGCGGGAGATGAAACGCAGGGATGACGTTATAAGCCGCCGAAACCAGGCGCAGCAATCCATAGCAAAACAATTGAGGGCTGATAGTGATGCGCTCCAAGTCACGCTTGCGAATGAAAACAATCGCGAGTGGGCTCGCGCTCGTCTGCCTGATGACATTGCAAACCGGTTGCGCGCGGACACGGCTGATCACTCAGACGCAGACAATTAAGCAGTTTCCTCCCGAGGTTTTAATGCAGCCGTGCGACATTCCCGCATTCACTGGTTCGACGAATGCGGACCTGGTTGTTTATACCGAACGGTTGATTGCGTCCTTGCGCATGTGTAACGCGGACAAGTCGGCGTTGCGGGAGTGGGCGCAATAATGGTTTGGGTGATACCGGACGCCAAGTTAGAGGCTAACCGGTCCATTACCGGTCTATTGGCGGCCGAAGCGCCGCCACCGAGTGGCGACTGGTGGTTGTTCCATGATGATTTTTCGTCTGGTGACAGCTCGCATGCTGAAAACGGAATCTATTGGGCAAACGGTAACGGAGTCGCCGCCAGTCAGAAGACTGATTATGTGGTGGAGGCCTTGCCGGCTCCGCATGCTGGCCTTAACGGTATCAAGTTAACGCAGCAGGGAACCAACTACACAAACGGCTCGCCCCAACAGGCTAACCTCTGGCTTAATGGCTTCCGGGCTCCGTTGTGGGTGCGTTGGAGTGTCCGCATTCCAAGTGATTACTATCACCGTAATTTGGCGGTGCTAATCATTGACGCAGCGCCGTCCGCGCCTAATTGGAATATTGGCGATACGGTGCAGGGCGACGCCGGAACAACAGCCACGATCTACCACATAGACGAAGGAGCAAACAGGGTTGTTATTGATCGCCCGTCAGCGCTGTATTCGTCGGCTGACTTTGGGTCAGGGCACACCCTTCAAAATTTAACTACCGCGCAGAGTGCGGGGATCACCAGCTACAGCACACCAGGCAATAATCACAAATGGTTAACCGCTTGGGAGCGCGAATACTCGCAGCACGGTTTTGGCTTGGAGGTCAACGCCGATCCATATCAGGATAACCCTGTTGCCGGGACCAGCATCGTTAAGTGTCATCAGACTGGCGGGTCATACCGCAGCATTACTTTGGATATTGCTCCAGATGCGCCTGATTGGAATCCAGGCGACACAATCCAAGGCGGCGTCGATGCGACAGCGTTTGTCCGGTATGTAGACACCGAGACGTCGACAATATGGGTCGATGTTATGCAAAGCCCAACAGATGCGGCGGAGTGGGGCGTTGGTGTCACCATTACCAATTTAGATACCGCCGCCACTGCCGACGTTGTAAGCAACAACGCGGCCGCTCAGTATGCGGGGGCTAATACAGATCAGTCTCACCGCAATAATTCGGATGGCTCGTTTGCGTACTTGATAGACCCCAGCACGGACGCCGGCAAGCTGATCGAGTATACCGCGTGTATCCAAGAGGCTTCTGCGCTTGGCGCTTCTGATGGTGTTGTGAAGGTTTGGAAAAAGAACGTTACCGACGGCGGCGCTATTGAGCTGGTCTACAGCAACGATACGCAGATTGTGTCATTTGATCCGCAGTGGCCTGGCTTGACCTCCATTTACTTTGGCGGGGCCAAAAACGGCGGCGGTGCAAAAGTAGATCAGGACTATTACCTGACAGAGGTTTTTGTGGGTATCCAAGCGCCGTCTGATATTCCGCCGGGGGATTTGTAATGCCTGAGTATGGCTATCACAACGAGTCGTTTGCATCGGTGCTGTTCATCCAGGCCGGCAAAGCTCAATCCATGGCCGTCGGCGACGTGTTTTTTCTCAATCCGGGGGATTCGGTCGACGAGATCTATGCAGCTTTAAAGGCAGCGTCAGGCACATCAAACGGCAGGATAGGCTTGTATATTTGTGCTGCTGACAAGCTTCCGCAAGTTGGCGCGAGCCCCGTCAGATATATTGATATCCCGACTATTTCAACCGCTGGCGCGGTTTATGGTGGTGCTATAACTCCCTATGTGGAGCCGGCAGGAGCAGGCAGCTTTTGTGCGATTGTTGCTGGTGCAATACCTGGGACGAGCAACACCAACCTAAACGCTGCTAAGCATCCGAGTGATGTCGTCACCTCTTCGGTTTGTAATTCGGGTGTGGGCGTGTGGGTTCGGGACTCGGAAGATCCTGACCGTTTGGCGGCTTGGGCGATCGTCACTTTAAGCTCAACGCCAAGCCCTTCTATAAGTGGCTTGGTAGGCGGTAATGCGTCAACCCAGTATGGTGATGAGACGGCCAACGTTACCGATTTCAGCGAAACTATTACAAGCGGTTATCTGACCCCGGACGCTGGATCAACACAGTACGCTTTGCTTGACGTAACTGACAATTTGGACGGCACAGTCGACTACAGATCACCTGGTGACGCTCCAACCTCGGCAGTGGATTTGGTGTTATCTGGGGCCAGTGAGTCAGCAACATTAGCGGGAGTTGCGCACACGCAGACGCACACGGCGCAGTTTCCCGCGCCGGGAACTAATGCTGATGACAATTCGTTCGCCGCTGGTCAGGGTGGCGGAAATAATCCGTGGTTTGAGCCGCCGGCGTTTCCGCTTGCTGATACCACTGCGACTTATGATCTGGTTTTTAAGGATGGTGTGTCGGCGATTACTACAGCCAACATTGTGTTGGACGTTAACGATGTGGTGGAGGCCGAGGAAGGGACGCCGGCGGGGACAACGTTTCAGGTTACATTCCAGAAAATCTATGACGACGGTACGACTGCGTCGTGGACTGTCACTCTCACCGTGGGAGAAGACGGTTCGTTGGAGGTGGACTCCATTATGGGGCCAGTGTTCAAAGACATATTCAGGCCTGTATTTCGGGAGGTCGCATGATTGAGTTGCCAGTAGATTTAAGTGATACCAATTGGGCAAAGCGCCAAGTTCGACAGCAGCGCTATTACTTCGAAGAAACGCTAACGGAAGCTGGCAATGGTGAATGGGTGTTGCTTCCCCCAGGCCATGACGGGTTTCTGGTCGGCATGGAGATAGGAGTTGGCGCGCAAGGTCGTGTTGAATACACCACTGCACCGATAAGCTGGATCGAAAGTGGAGCACCCTTTGCGCGGTCCTGGCCTCATGGTGATGTGAGCGCCACGCCGGATGATCTGGAGATCACTTCCAAGGCGACGGCCGTGCGCGGGGTGAATATCTCGGGTCAAACGCGGTTTTACGTCAGCGGCTAGCCGCCCAAGGGGCTGCGGGTCCTTCCCCGGCCGGCCCCCTATGAGGGTGCGTAGAGTCCGCGTTTTTTGCAGATTTAGGATGGCCTTAGCCTTCCTTCCTTTTATTTCGGGGGCGTTGTGAAGGTAAACAAGAAACAACTTGCTGACATTTTCGGCATCAGCGAGCGGACCTTCACCCAGTATCAAAAAGACCCCGACTTTCCGATTGTGTTGGATGCAGGGCGGGGGGCTTCGAATCAATACGACACGGTTGCCGTTTTCAATTTTCTGAAGGATCGGGCGTTATCCGGAGCGAAATTCGAATCAGCCCGAGACAGATTGGATCGCATCAGGGCGGAGCGGGAAACCCTGGCTCTAGGTCGTGACCTCGGGGAACTGGTGCCCGCAAGTGAGCTGGAGGCGCTTCTTGAACAGGTCGTCACCGCTATCAAAACAACCTTGCTTGATAGCAATCACATTTTAAAAACCGAATTGGATGCTCGTTACGATATAGATGTTGAACCAGACATACTCGACGAACATTCTAGACAGGCGCTCACTCACCTGGCGGCACTTGGTGATCAATACGCGGAGGGTGATAGCGAACGCGCTGAAGAAGTTCCAGCCGCCGGAGAAGATGACGACGAAGGATTGGGCGAATAAGTATCGTTGGCTTGCGAAAGAACAGTCAGCCCGCCCGGGGAAATATAACACCCGTCTAACGCCATGGATTGAAGGCATCATGGACGCGGTCGACGATCCTCGCGTGAAAAAGCTGGTTGTAAAGAAATCAGCTCAGGTCGCCTACACTGATGGGTTCTGGAATAACTATCTTGGGCGACGAATCCACACCGATCCTTGTCCTATTGTGTTGCTTTTTCCGAAAGAAAAAACGATCAAAAAGTACTTGGATCAAAAGTTCAACCCGATGATCACCGCTACTCCTGTGCTGCGGGATCTGGTGGACGTTACAACCAGTCGAAAGGCCGGCAACCGCCAAGATCAGAAGAACTTCCCCGGCGGGTTTTTGTCGTTGGTGGCATCGAACGCTCCGGATAACGTCAAGTCGACATCAGCCCCGGTGGTGGCGGTTGAAGAACCGGACGACTGCAACACGAATGTATTCGGCCAGGGCGACTCAATTAAGCTGCTGGAAGAAAGGGCCAAGACTTACGATCGCCGGAAAGTGATATTCGGGGGGACGCCTACGGTCAAGGGCGTTTCTCGCGTTGATGAAAGTTACAAAAACAGTGACCAGCGCAAGTTTTACATCCCTTGCCATGAGTGCGGCGAGTCTCATGTACTGTCTTGGGACAATGTCAGATGGGATGAGGACGAAAGCCGCAGCCATGAAGTCTTTGGGAAGATTATTCCCGAGTCAGCGTTTTATGTGTGTCCGCATTGCACCTGCGTCTGGAATGATAACCAGAAGAACCGGAACGTTAAAAACGGCGTATGGGTTGCTGAGGCTGATTTTTCAGGGACAGCCGGATTCTATATCAACGAGCTGTATGCGCCTTTCCCAGGCTCCCGGTTTGCAATTCTTCTGACGAAGTACTTGGAGGCGAAGCACAAGAAAGAACAGGGAGACGACGGGGACATGATTGTCTTCGTCAACTCCACTTTGGGCTTGTCTTATGAGTACGAAACCGATTCGGCCAATGAGGACGAACTAGAAGCCAAGGCGCTGGAGTATCCGGAGAAAAGCATACCTACCGGCGGACTGATTCTGACGATGGGCGTTGACGTCCAACATGATCGTCTGGCTGTCATCATTCGGGCGTGGGGCCGAGGCGAAGAAAGTTTCCTCGTTTATTGGGGCGAGCTGGCTGCGCAAACGGCTTGTACCGATAAAAACGATGCAGTTTGGAAAGAACTGGATACGTTTTTATTCGGGGTCTATGAGCATGCGTCCGGCGCTGGCCTGCGAATCTCTGCAACCGGCATTGATAGTTCAGACGGCGCCACGAATGACGCCGTTTACCACTATGTCCGGAGTCGGAAAAAGCTCGGAGCGAAGATTATGGCGATCAAGGGCGACTCGGAGAACACTAAGCAAGCCAGTGATCGCGAGATTGTCACGCCTCCCCGCAAAGTGGACGTGAACAGCCAGACAAAGGCCTCTAAATATGGCCTGCAGGTCTATATCGTCGGTACGCAAAAGGCGAAAGACCTGATATCTGCGCGCCTGAAATTGAGCGGGATTGGTCCTGGTCGAATGCACAACTATAAAGACGTGCGCTCAGACTATTACGCGCAGGTACTAAGCGAGATTAAGGCGCCCAGTCGGCGCCAACTTGGTAAAAAGGTTTGGCAAAAGAAAGCGGGTGTCCGCAACGAAGCGTTGGACTGCGAAGTTTACGCGCTTCACGCAGCCAGAGTGCTGCGAATACAGCTCAAAAAGCCAGCCGATTGGGACAATATTGAGGCGAATTTGAAGCAGGTAGACCTGCTATCACCAATAACCATACCGACCCAACCGGATGAAAAGCCGTCTGCTGGCGTGTCAGTCAAGCAAGCAGGCGAGAGTAAGTCTGGAGGGTGGGGATCATTAGGACAGAGGGCTACCTGATGGCTACGCAAGCAGATTTAGACGCCGCACGCGCAGCGTTAAACAAGCTCCTGACCGGGCAATCAGTCGTGCAGGTCCAACACGACAACTATAGTGCTACCTACAAGCCGGCGGACGCAGCAAAGCTGCGCGCATACATCGCAGATCTTGAGTCACAACTCGGGCTGACGACGCGCAGCCGGCGCGGGCCTGCGGGGGTAACTGGATGAATGATACCAGCGTGCGAATTTTAGACGCGCAAGGGCGGCCAATGTCGTCGGTATATACCGGCGCGGGCGCAGGCTTCGGCAACCAGTTGGTCAATTGGAATCCGATGGCGCAAACCGCCGACGCTGCGTTGCTACCGACTCTGAAAATGGGCAATGCGCGCGCTGATGACCTCGCCCGGAATCACGGCATTGCGTCCAACGGCGTGCAACTCCATGTTGATAACATCGTTGGTCACCTATTCCGCTTGTCATACAAGCCACGATGGCAACGGCTAGGGATGTCAGAAGAAGATGCGGCCAGCCTGGCGCGGGATGTTGAGCAGGCTTGGACGGAATACGCTGAAGATGACGTGCATTGCTACCTCGATGCGGAGCGCAAGCGCACCTTTACGATGCTGATTCGCGAAGGGATTGCGACCCATACGACCAAGGGCGAAATAATGGCCTCGGCGGAATGGGAATACCGGCCTGGCAGCCTGTTCAAGACCTGCATTAAAACCATTACGCCACATCGCGTGAGCAATCCTCATAATTTGATGGACACCAACCGACTACGCGGTGGCGTTAACGTTGATCGGTACGGCGCGGCGAGGTCGTATAACGTTCGAGACACTTCTGTGCCTGGTTATATGTTCGGCGATGGCATGGGCAGTACCTGGCGCGAGATCCCGCGCGAAACAAGCTGGGGGCGCGAACAGTTTCTCCATGTATTTGAGCCAACCGAGGACGGTCAAACCCGTGGCGCAAACCGCTTTTTGGCGGTGATGGAGCAAATGCACATGCTGGGCAAGCTCCAGCACACCAAGCTCCAAAACGCCATCGTTAACGCCATGTATGCCGCCGTCATCGAATCCGAAATGGATAGCTCGGCGGCTTTTGAAATCATCGGCGGCGATGGCGGCGAAGATGTCCTGCAGAAATGGATGATGTCCATGCTGGACTACCACGCCGGCGCGAACATCCGCATGAATGGGGTGAAAATCCCGCACTTGATGCCAGGCGAAAAGCTTAACCTGATGACGTCATCAAACGCGGACAACGGGTTTGCGGAACTGGAAGCCAGTATCTTGCGCTGGATTGCTGCGGGCTTGAACGTTCCTTTCGAGGCGTTGGCGCGCGACTATAGCAAAACCACTTATAGTTCGGCTCGCGCCTCGATGTTGGACGGGTGGCGTTACTTCATGGGGCGCCGGAAAGTGATTGCCGCTCGGTTTGCAACAAAGATATTCGCGTTGTGGCTTGAAGAAGCCTTCAGCCGTGGTGTGATCGTACCGCCGAAGGGCGCGAAATCCTTCTACGATGGGAAAGCGTCCTGGTGTAACTGTGCTTGGATCGGTTCAGGCCGTGTCGCGATTGACGGATTGAAGGAAGTGAAAGAAGCGGTCCTGCGAATCGACAGCGGTTTGTCGACCTACGAAAAAGAGCTGGCGCTGATGGGCGAAGACTATCAGGAAATATTCCAGCAACAGATCCGAGAGGTCCGCGAACGCCAAGAGGCTGGATTGCCTCCGCCGTCCTGGATGCGAGTAACCAACATGGCTCCGGACGAACGCGAAGCCGCCTAGAAACAGACCCGCCGCCGGCGGGTTTTTTTATGGAGTCACCATGCCAGCAAATACGAATTACGCGAACTTAGCCAGCCGGGTATTCAACACTCCCTTGGCGGTCGAACCTGCTTACGCAAAGACCTTCTTTTCTGCGCTGAGTAGTCGCCTGGATATCGTCGAAATCAAAGCCCCAGACGGTGAGGTGATCTTGGGCGAAAAAATGCGTTCCAAGGCCGCCAGTTATGGACCAAACCGAGCGCGTGAACGCCCATACCAAGTTGTGGATGGGGTCGCGATCGTGCCTGTGTCGGGCACCTTGGTTCATAAATTCGGCTATCTGCGCCCGACCAGCGGCATGACCGGTTACGACGGTTTGATTGCACGTATTAACGATGCGGTCGGCGACCCTGAAGTAAGGGGAATATTGCTTGATATGGATTCACCTGGCGGTGAGGTCGCTGGATGCTTTGACACAACGGCCATGATCGCCGCTTATGCGAAGCAAAAGCCTATCTGGTCGCTTACTTATGACATGGCCTGCAGCGCATGTTTCGCGATCGCAAGCGCCACCAGCCGCCGACTGATCACGCAATCAGGCGTCGCCGGTAGCGTGGGCGTGATCATGGCTCACGTCAGCCGGCAGGAAGAGCTTGCGGCCATGGGGCGTAAAGTCACGCTGATCTATTCCGGTAAGTACAAGGCAGAGGGCAATCCCTACGAAGACTTGCCGGAGGAAACGCTATCTCGTTTTCAGGCAGAGATGCACACGCTCCGCGAACAGTTCGCGGGGATAGTCGCAACCAACACCGGGCTATCGATCGAGGCGGTAATGTCTACCGAGGCCCAAGTATACCGTGGGCAGGCAGCGATCGATGTCGGCTTTGCGCACGAAATCGTCAACGGTCACGAAGCCGTCGGCATCTTCAGTGAGTACTTGAAAACCACCAACAGTAATAAAGGGGTCGTTTACATGACAACCGAACAAACGCAACCCGTCGCCGACGTTGCCAAAGAGCGCGCACAAGCTGCTACTGAGGAGCGTGGACGGATTAAATCAATCCTACAAAGCGAGGCCGCCGCAGAACGTCGCGAGCTGGCCGAATACTTCGCATTTGAAACCAGCATGCCAGCAGATCAAGCGTCAGCGGCGCTCGATAAGGCGCCGAAAACTGCGGCGTCCGGGAGTGTACCGCAAGGGCTGCTTGATGCAGCGATGGGCAATACTGAGCAGCCGAAAGTTGGCGCGGACACATCAAATCCTACAGGCGACAAGCAGGACGAAGCTGCAACCATCCTGTCTGATTTCCGAGCGGCGACAGGTAAAGCCAAGCGCAGCGCGTAACCGTAGCGAATGCAAACCATTAACGAGAGGGCATAGTACATGGATCATGCAGGATCAGAGACTGAAGTCTATACACCGGACACCCTGTTGCTTGGCGGACTGGTTTCGACCGCGTCAGGCATCCTTGCAAGCGGTGAGAATCGGACGCGCGGGACTGTTGTGGGCCGCGTAACGGCAACGGGTGAGCTAAAAATGGCCGCTGCGGCGGCCGGAGACGGCTCTGAGGTGCCTATCGGCATCCTGGGTTTTGACGTAGACGCAACTTCCGGTGCCGCAACGTGTGCTTATTACACCGGCGGCGATTTTGATCAAGCGGCTTTGACCTGGGGCGCGGGTTATACCGATCTCCAAAAAGCGGCGGCGTTTGATAAAACGCCGATCACATTGAAAACAGCCTATTAACTCGACGGCGGAAGCAACGCTGTCCTGATAGATAAACAGTTTTGGAGACAAATTAATGAGCTATGAAACTTCAACGCTCCTTTCGGTAATGCAGGAAATGGACCGGAATATTCCGTTTCTGTTGAGCTTGTTTTTCACCGAAGAAATAATGTTCGATACGGATGAGATCGACTTCGACGCCATTGATGAAGACGTCCGCATTGCTCCATTCGTCAGCCCTCTTGTAGCTGGGCAGGTGATGAAAGAGCGCGGATCAACTCTGAAAAAATTCAAGGCAGCCTACATCAAACCTAAAACACCTGTACTGCCAAACCGCCCGTTGAAGCGTCGAGCGGGAGAGCCTATTGGCGGAACTTTAACGCCAGCCCAACGAATGAACGCCATTCGAGCTGACATTTTAAATAGCCAAATGGATTCAATTGATCGGCGTATGGAGTGGATGGCGGCTTCTGCTTTGCGTACTGGTCAGATCATTGTATCAGGCGAGAAGTATCCGACATCAGTCGTTGATTTTGGACGCGACCCTAACTTGACGGTGGATGTATCCGGTGGGGCGGCTGCTTGGGATCAGAGCACGTCCACACCCAAAGAGGATCTGGAAGATATTTTTGCGCTCATGAAAGCGCCGTGCAACTACGTGATTGGTGGGCGTGGAGCTATTAACGCGTTTATGAAGCACGCAGACATCAAGGAACTCATGGAAACCCGCCGTGGTAGCTCCACTCAGCTTGAGACTGCTCCAACTGTTAATTTGGCTGATTACAAAGGCCGTTTGGGGTCTGCAGGCCCAGAAGTTTGGAGCTATCAAGGCTATTACACAGACGAGAGCGGAACGCAACAACTGTACATCCCTGACGACGAAATTATCCTGGTTTCAATGGCAGTGGAAGGTGTTCAGGCGTTTGGGGCTATTCTTGACGGTGAGGCGGGATATATGCCGGCGCGGTATTTTCCGAAGAACTGGCCTGAAAAAGATCCTCCCCTTGAATATCTCATGACACAAAGCTCTCCTCTGACTGTGCCGAAGCGCATCAACGGAACAGCAAAAATCAAAGTACTATAAGGCGGCTCCCCTCCCTTTCTCGTCGCTGAAATCCTAACCAAACTCAATTATTGGAGAACACTATGGCTGCAAAAAAGGTCAAGGTGAAGGCTAAGCATCGCATCGTCGACATCGATCAAAAAGGGCGTCATGTAATCCCCGCCGGCACCGAATTTGAGGCGAGCGAAGCGTGGGTAAGTAAACGCGAGCAGGCTCTGGAACCGGTTGTTCCTAAGCCAGCGGCGCCAGAGGTCAGCGTTGGCGACGACGACTGATGGGCTTTCCAGACGACGCCGGCCAAATGATTGCTGATGTCTTTGCGCATCGCGCGGAGCCTGGCGCTCTGGCCGGCGTTGACTGTAACGCCATCGTGAAAGAGGAAGTCGTCGAGTTGGTCGGCTATGAGTCTATCTCACACGTCCGGGAACAGGTCGCCGAGTTCCTTCTATCCGAAATTACGCCCCGAAAAGGCCAGGCGTTAGTGTTGGAATCTGGCGGTAGCTATGTTTTGGGCGATGAGGTGCGGAAAAACCGATTCGTGGCGGCATACAGGCTTAAAGAGCAATGAAGTTTAAGCTCGATATCAAGGGCGCTGATACGGCCATCAGGCAGTTAGAGGGGCTCAAGAAAGAAGCCGACCTGATGACTGTGCGGGCTCTGAACAAGGGGCTGTCAAAAGCCGCAACGTTGTCTAACCGCGAGATCCGGGGCCAAGTTAACCTGAAGCTTAACTACGTCAAAGAGCGTATGACGCTTATTAAGGCAAACCCGGATCGCTTGGCGGCGGAAATCAAGACGCCGCGCAGGGGAACGCTTATGACGCGTTACCCGCATCGGGTTTTAAAGCGTGGGGTGAAAGTGCGCGTGAAAAAGGGCGCGGCGAAGCTTATTCGCGGTGGCTTTGTTACAACGCTTAAAGCCGGTAATCGCCGGGTGGAGGCGATCGCAGTAGCGCAGCCAAAACAGGGCGGGCGCTGGCCGCGCTATAAGACGGGTAACCGGAAAATTAATGTCCGCTATGCGCCGTCAATTTCCCAGGTATACCAGAACGTGAAAGGCAATGTCGGCGAGCAGGTCGATCCCTATATCAGTGATCAGATGCAAAAAGAGATCAACCGGTATTTGAGGCAAAGCAGGGGCAGGCGATGACGGCAGAGGCAATCATAGACGCGATCGTAACTAAGCTTAGCGCTGTTGTCGCCGGCGGTGAGTATGAAAACACTATCTCTCACGTCGAAGAAGCGCCTTACAACGTCAGCAATGACGACCTCGACGACGGTGTGACGGCGGTGGTTGCCTATGCCGGGCAGACTATCGCGGATCAATCGCCACACACGCAGCTCGACGAGCTTTCTGTTCTGGTCGAAGCGCACAAACGACTGACCAGCCAGAACGCGCAGCGCGAAGCCATGAAGTTAGAGCAGGATATTCGCCGCGCAGTACTCAAAGACAAAAATTACTTAGCAGGACTTGCCAGGATAGACCGAGTTTTCGCGGAGTCGTCCGGCATTGAATCATCAGACAGCGGCGCCGTGGTAATTGCCATGGTGACATTCAGAATTCCTCATGTGCAGCGGCACAATAGTCTATAAGCGGAGTATAAACGATGGGTTATAAAGACGAGTCCTATATTGGATCTGGAAAGTTTTGGGTTCGTGAAGCAGGCACGACAGGACCCTTTTACGAGCTGGGCAACATATCCGCGGCTAACTTCGGTATTGAGTCTGAGTCGCAGTCGCTGCGTAATTATCGTGGCGGTGGTGGCGAGGCTAACAAGTTGGAACGAATTACTGCGGTAAGCCTTGCTCTGACGTTGCATGACTTTAACAGCGCCAACCTGGCGATGGTGCTTTACGGCGATACCTCTACAGAGGCAAGCGCTGCTGTTGCCGCCGAGGCAGTGACCGGAAAAGACTCAGGGTTACTGCGAACCGCGTTTATGATCGACGCGACTCAAACCGTGACGGTTACTGATACTGCAGGCCCTACGGTTTTAGTCGAAGGCACTGACTATACGGTCACTGCCGCCGGTATTGAGGTTATCGAAGGTGGAGGCATTGCTGATGCGACGGCGTTGGAGATTGATTACACCAAAGCGGCCGCCACTTATGTTGATTCCCTGAAAAACTCCGGCAAAACCTTCGAAATGATCATTGACGGCGTGAACGATGCGCAAAGCGGCCTCCCGTTTATCATCGATGTCTGGAAGTTCAAGCCGTCCCCGGCCCAAGAGGTTGGCGTAATCTCTGATGACTTCGCGTCGTTTGATATCTCCGGCTCGGTGTTGATCGACTCCAGCAAAACCACTACATCCCAATACTTCCGCCGGACACAGAAAGTAGCGGCGTAACACTATCGAGGGCTTATGACCTACTCAGTGACCGTGCGCGAAAGGGAGATAGCTGTCAGGGAGTTGACTGTCGGTGATATCCGAGAGTGGCTGAAGATGATTGCAAGCTCGAACCAAACGGATCTCGTCGACGGCCTTCTGTTTCAAGAACAGCAGATGATCACGTCCGAAATTGCGTTCATGACCTCTTTGGACGTCGCCGAGCTTAACCAGTTCACCCCGCGTGAGCTGGTCAAGGTGATTGATAAGTGTAAAGAGGCCAACCCGCATTTTTTTCAGTTCCGGGCGGCCGTGATCGGCGCGGACGTCCGCACGCAACACCCCAGCGCTTAATTCAGGATCTTGAAAACAACATTGTCCGTTTGGCGGCGCTAGGGCATGCCAATGTCCTTACTTATCCATGGTCAATTTATGTGGCCGCTGTAAAGGAGCATTCAAAACAATGAGTGACGTCAAGCTCCGGCTCGTTGGCGATAACGCTGATTTCAAACGTGAACTAGACGCAGCAACGAAAGCCCTGAGTCAGTCAGTCAACAAGATGGCTGATGCCGCCGGTAAGGGGTTTGTCCGGATAACTGGTGAGTTTGACTCAATCCCTGGGGCCGCCAAGCGGGCTGCCGGCGGAACGAAAAGCCTGGTGGTGGCGCTGCGCGGCGTTAGCGATTCCGCAGACAATTTGGCGCGGGTGCGAAGCGACATCGTTGCAATTAACGCCGCGGCAAAGCTTGCGAGTGGCAGCGCTGACAGGCTGTCGACGTCCGTGCGAAATGTAAGCGCAAAAGGCCTGACAGTTATTCGTCGCGACATGGAGGGCGTTGCTCTTTCGTCGCAGATTGCGGCCAACAAAACCGCCGGACTCATCACTACCTTGGGTGGTATCGCCCTTGGTGGCGGTGGGTTGACGGCTTTGGCTAAAAGCGCGGTATCTGCTGCTGACAACATTGCAAAAACGTCTCTGAGGCTTGGAATCACAACCGATGAATTGCAGCGTTATCGCTTTGCGGCTGAGCTTTCCGGTGTGGCTACTGCTACTTTTGACCAGGCATTTCAACGCTTTGGCCGACGTATCGGAGAAGCGGCGCAAGGAACGGGCGAGGCTAAAGACGCACTTAAAGCACTGCAAATCAATGTCACTAACCTTGACGGTAGTCTTCGCCCGGTCAATGAAGTCTTTGATGAGGCAATCACTAAGTTAGCGGACGTTGAAGATGTCACCATCCGCAACGCGCTGGCGATGAAGCTTTTCGATTCCGAGGGGGTCGCGCTGGTGCAAATCGGCGGTAAACTCCAGGAGCTGAAACAAAAAGCAGATGACCTTGGAATCATTATCCCAGAAGAAATCCTACGCAACGCGGAAAACCTGAACGATCAACTGACCATCGTCAGTAAAACTCTCCAGCTCAAACTTACGGCAGCGGTCATTCGCCTGGCGCCGCAACTCAATAAGCTGGCTGATGGCGCCCTGTTTCTCGCGGAGAACTTCGACACGATTGTCGAGGCTGCTGTGGTTATGGCTAAGGTGCTTGTCGGGATCAAGCTGGTGAGCTTCGCAAATACACTTTATACGGTTGGTGCTGCGTCGATTGTCGCTGCGCGGGGCGTTGGCGCGCTGAACTTGGCGCTGCGCGGGTTGAAAATAGCCACTATCGTCGGCGCTCTGTTGGTGGCGTTAGAGGTCATTATCTCCAACTTTATCGACTCGGTTGATACCAGTATGGACGAGATCAACAAGAAGATAGAGCAGGCGTCGAAGGACATCGCCGAGGCCACACAGGAAGCGGCGGACAGTCAGACGAAAGGGCTGTCAGCGGCAGTTCGCGCCAGGGCCTACTACAACCAGCAGATAGACCGTCTGCTGAAAAATGAACTGGCGGCTTTAAATAGCTACCTGGTCCAGCAGAAGAAGATACTTGCCGAGTCGGAAAAGTCGCTTGACCGGTCGGCCAGCAAGGTGCAGAAAGCCGGCGATGAATTTAGGGCGGCGTTCGACAAGATCCGCAACGCTGGAAAAGACAGCGGCGACCTGAATTTCATCGATTTGTTTAACCAGATCCGCAAGGCGCAAAAGGAGCTTGATAAGGGCAATTTTGAAAAAGCGATCGAGGAGTCCCTGAAGGCGAAAGACATCGTCGAGCAGATCGCTGAAGCGGGAGAAACCAGTGGGATCGCCTTAGAAGGCGCACTCAAAAAGGCGCAGGAAGTACAAACCAGCGCCGCCAACAGCTTGTTAACGTCCAACGCCAAGGCGATCGACCAAGCTAAAAAGGCCGTCCAACAAATCCAGTCGCAGATCAACCTCATCAGCTCCATTACCTTCGACTTCGATGAGGTCGGCAGCCTGGAAGGCGCGCGCGCGTTGATCGAAGACATAAAGCGGATTGTCCGCGAAAACCCGATTGTCGTGCCCGTGGTGCTCCAGCAGCCTGGCGGGATTGATCTCGATGGTGGCGACGTTAACGCGCCTGGCTTTGCGCAAGGCGGCTTTATCAGAGGGCCGGGTACAGCCACGAGCGACAGCATATTGGCGCGCCTGTCTAATGGTGAGTATGTCATGCCTGCGAATGTGGTCCGGTACTTTGGGCGCGACTTCTTCGACGAATTACGCAGGCGACGCCTGCCGGCTTTTGCGACTGGCGGACTGGTGCAGACAAAAGCGCCGACGCAATCAGGAAACCCGGTAACGCTTAACCTTGATGGACGCAGCTACAAAATGACCGCGGACAACAACACAACCAAAGATCTGCGCCGCGCGGTGCAAATCCAAGCGCTAAAAACAGGGCGTAAGCAGACATGAGTTTGATTATCGACGGAGTTGAGATCCCGATTGATGCACGGTTAGACCTGAGCGTGAGCTATCAGCGCCTTGAGCGTTCAGCGATGCACCGGATCGGGCCGGCTGCAACAGCGATCAAGCAGACGCTCTGGTCGGGCAAATACCGCGTAACTGTCAGTGGGTCGGGATGGTATCCGCCCGGCCTTCAATCCGTGGACTTTTCTGGCGCCGTGTTGCTGGCAAGCATCGCTCCGTTGTCGAAAGTGGGCGGCGTCGGCGATATCAATATTGGGGCTGATACAGATCGCAGGGGGGAGGCTGATTATACGGCTTATGCGCATGCGATCATGATCGACGGGAACCGGCAGGATGCGGAGCTTGCAGTCGCGGTAAATGGCGATTGCACTATCACGCCGGTTGCCGGTGCGTCCTTCTATCAAGTGTTCTGGTTTCCGATTATGAGTTTGATTTTCGCCGATCCGCCGGCGGAAAACACCGACATGGCAGGCATTACGACGTCATGGGAAATGGTGGGGGAACAGGTGTAAATGGGGTTTTATGATACCGCGTCGGAGGCCTTAACCGACGGAATGATCCACTATTGGAAAGTGGATGAGTATGGGGATTTAACCGACCATGTGGGTTCAGGCCTAAACGCCGAGCTTTTTAACCCAAATGATATTTACACCGAAGGTCAGCTCAATGAATCCCTTGTCGAAACGCCATTGTTTCGAGGGCGCGATGTAACCTATCACGACAATACGCGCGAGGGTGCGATAGGCTACATATTCAGGCCTGTAACAACCTCGTCGACATCCTTCACCAATTGGACCCTTCGCGTCCGCGCCTATCTCAAAGGATTGAATGACGGCGGGGAATGGCAGTATGCGCTATTAATGCGCTATATCGGCATTGGCGTTAGTGATCTTAACTATCCGTTTGGGGCCACACAGCTAGAGGAAGTTGTCGGGACAAGTGCCATATCACTAAACGAATGGCATGACTTCACGCTGGTTAAGGACGCGGCAGGACTGCACCTTTACGTTGATGGGACATTTATTGGAAATGTCGCCTCGGATAAAGTCCTTGATCCCTATTTGGCGGTGTTTGGCGGCGCGCTGGGGGTGTCAGATGACGAAACCCATAGCTCATCGGCTAATTATTACTGGAACGGGATTGTTGATGACGTTGGCGTTTGGAGTCGGGCGTTAACCAGTGTAGAAGTCGGTCAATTGGTCGGCGAGCAAATTGTAGGCGATCCTCCCGTCATTGAGCTGGGAAGTTACGACCTGCCGCTAGAAATAACTGTTGGTCCGGCGACAGGTAGCTACAGCCTGCCTGTTGAAATCGATGTGACGTTGGACACGGGCGCTTTGTCTCTGCCTGTTCGCATCGATGTTTACGACGTGGACAGCATGACACTCCCGTTGGCTGTCAACGTGTATGGCGACCTGAATTCGACAGCCTGGTCATTCTCACTGCGGATGGCGGGCGTAGATGTGTCCGAGCGGATTATCGGAACAATCTCAATCGAGGCGGAGGAAGACTCCGCGCGGGTTGCGCAGTTCACCTTTGTTCCAGAGTCCGGTGTCATCGATCCCGATCAGTACCTGGGCGCCGCTGTAGAGGTTTTCTACTTGGAGGGCGGGAGCGAATTTAGACTGTTTCGGGGTCTGGTCGATGTGTCTGAGTACAGCATGGGCGACGGCATATTTAGCCTGACTTGCACGGACAACCGCCAGGAACACATTGAGCGGCTGTCTGTGTCGATGGTTGATGCGCTGGGCGGCGCGTATAGTGACCACGTTTTTGACGGATACACCACGATTACGCAGTACTTCGAGGATGTCCTGTCCACTATCCCGGCTAGCTACGATCTGGATGTGAATGGCGTTCCTGTATTGTCATCGTGGGCTCCGCCTGCAGAGCATGAGTTAATCGATAGCCAGTATATTACCGACTCTGTTGATGTGGTGCTTGCAAGCCGTCGCGACCTGCTGAACGAAGTTAAAATATTTATCGATTACAGATATCCAGTCCTGCGCGAACGCTCTCATGCGTACCAATGGAACGCGCCTTTTACATTTCTGGAGTTTCTGACGACCAAAAACCACACGCTCCCAAACCGCGACATGATTGAGGGCGCTGTCAGTGGCACAGGATGGTCGCTTAAAGGCTCGGTCTCTTACACGCTGCAGCCGGAATCCGGCTATATCAGCCTGGGAGGCGGTAAGGGGACAAACTGGATTATTGATGAACAGCTCCGGCAGTATCTGGCGCTCGGGGCTAACTTCGTTATTGCGACCAGATGGGACCAGACCTTGACGGAGCGTTATGCGCTCACAGTCTCAGCGCCGGCGGAGATTGCCGCGATCGGGGCGATTACACAGTCCGAAAATATTGTGCTCGATTTCGACAATCCCGTCACAGAGTTTGACTCCTTTTTGGTGGACCCGCCAGGCGCAACCAGTTACGTCGGGCTTGATAAGGCATGGGTTTTGAGTGATTACGATGCGCTTCAGTCAGCCGTCAACTGCGCCTATCGGAAAGCAGTGAAGGACATTTTGGGCAGCCATCGGCAGAACTCAGTGACATTTAGCATGCCTATCAATCCCGTTGCGGAACGTAGCGACTATATGCATTTGCTGTCCATTCAGGTGGAGGCCAAAGGTAAAGTCCGCCGCGTGCGTCACGATCTTAACCTAGACACGGGCGCCGCGCTTACCGAGATAGAGCTGGCTTGTTATCGGGTAAAGGCTCAAAACGCCGATGCTCTATACGTGCTTAACGAGTTTTCGATTGGCGGGGCGGCCGCACCTATCGGCCTAACTATCCTCGGCAATCACATTGGAGGTCAGCAGTACTCGCTCGTCGAAAATGATGCTTGGACCGGCTATGTGGGCAACATGACGGCCCCTTACGTCGGAAGCAATCTGTACAACGCAAAGTTTGCAATCGCAACGCCGGAAATCCCAGCTGCGACGCGAGACCCCTTGGAGTACAGCTTCGAACTCTCTGCGACTGTCTATATCCCTCAAGATTTGTTAACCATTACGGTGTAAACATGGCGATAACTTTAAAAGCCTATGCTGATTCCGGTCTGACAACTGAGTTGCTTAAGTTGTCAGTTAATCAAAAGGTCGACGGCTCTACGGGGCCGGTCGATACAGTGATCTACATTGGAAGCGTAGAGGTCAGCAAGAAGTTCGAGGCCGCGAGCAGTCCTGGCGTTGATCAGATAGTGTTGAGCATCGCTGACGCCAACCCAGGCGATGGGCACGAAGCGACAGAGGTTAAGCTGGCTTTGTCCTCGGGCGGATTAGACTCGGCCACTGCTGGCGCCTCGTTGAACCTTGGGACGCAATTGCTTAGCGGCGTGGCCAATGCATTGCCGGTCCATGTCCGCGTGCAAGACGCCACCGCGACGCTGGGGGTGTCAACCGAACTGAGCCTGGCGACGAATAACCTGCAGGAGCTGTCTGTATAATGCCAAACCGGCTACAGCGAGACATTAACGCCCTGATACGACATCCCCGGCGGCGCGGGAGGCTGGGGGCTGCTGATGATAAGGGCGCATTGCCGTCTAAAGTCAGTGGCGCGCTCGGAGCGCCGAGCGAAGGCCAGGCAGATCCGGAGTTGACCTTTACCGCACACCTGCTTGACGGCCGGGGATCGACAGTCTTCGTACGTCCTGGGCGTATTCGCCGCTTTGATATGTCGGCGCACCTTATCGATGACCTCTATGACTTTGGCGATGGCGCAACGCTGCTTGAGACAATGAAGTATAGGGATGGCAACTTCTATTATGTGGAGCGACACGCCACCAGCGGCACGCGCATCAAGGAAAACAATGGTCAACTGGTTGGCTATGACAGCAATTTCGGCAACCGCATCGCCGTTAGTGACGAGTATCTGTTCATCCCTCATGGAACAATTCTTGATCTGCGGGTGCGGCAGTATACGTTTGGTGGAGCGCTTGTCCAAACAATAGATCCGCAACTGGTCGATAGCGGGGAGGGGATAGCGGCATTGGCGGCATCGGCCACTAAGTTCTACATCTTGACCAGTGATCTGGATGCATCGCATCCGCCTAAGCTTACTGGCCACAATTTGGGGTTTGCGACGTCGCCAGCGGTTGCAACGCTTATGACTGACGCCGCGCTGGCTTGGTCATTGGCCGTCGCTGGCGACCGTATGTATGCTTATGGCAGAGAAGGCGCGGGCACCCAAAACTATCTGTTTGTTTACGACCTGGCCACTGATACAGAGATTGCGCGGCTCATCGATCCGCTAGAGCCTGATATGGGCGATATCTCGTCAATTGCGGCCACCGAGAATTATGTGGCTTACCTTGAAGGATACGGGTTAACCGTTGCTGATCTTTATCTGCATGTCTGGCGCCGCAATGTGACGCGGGACCAGTTCGACAACGTGATAAACGAGAGCTGGGAAAAGCTGCCGATCATCCCCTACAATATGAAAGGGGATATTTATAGCGTTCAAGACGGGCTGGTGCTATTGGATTCGGCGTGAGGTTGGGATGAATAAAGGACGGCAACGGATAGAAGAGCGCAGGGCGCAGCGCCAGGCAGACCTGCAGGAAGCAAACAGCGCGTTTAAGCAGGTATTGTTTGTATTCGCATTAATCGCGCTGGTTTTGGCGGCGGTTGCCGTCTTTAAGGCATTTTTTAAACCTGACCCAAAGCGGCCTATCGCGTCAGATCTGAGCACAAAGGCGCAGGTGACTTATGCTTGTCGCGGGGCTCTCAGGGCTAACCTGAATGATCCTGATTCCGCCGAATGGCTTGACAGTCCAGATAGTACTCCCGTTGACTGGGCGACAGTTGCCGGCAAATGGAGGCTCACTGCAACGATAAGAGTGCGCGCTAAAAACGGATTCGGCGCACTCGTCGTGAATGAATACTATTGCGAGGCATTGGAAGCCGGTGATAGTTGGATGATAGTAGGCCTAAGAGAGGCTTGATCAACTAAATCCCGCCACTAAGGCCCGCCGACATCAACCCAATTTTCAGCGCAGTGGTTGCATAGTTCCCGCGATGATATTTTAGTCTCCGCCTTCGCTCCGCATGCCTCGCATTCTCCGTCAGAGCGAAATATTCCCCATAAAGTGGCCGTCAGTAAGGCCAGGATGATCCCGCCTACAAATAAACCCATCATAGATATGACCTTATTCAGCGATCCATGGGGGCGTCAAAAGTGCGTCACATAATCAGTTATGGTTGTAATTTATTGAAATATAACAACTATATGTTGATTTAGTAGGACAGTTTGTCGCACCCGGATTGGCTAAGTCTCTGAATGCGGGAAAATGCTCGGACTCTGAAGGTCCGTTGTTCCCCGCGGACAGGCTCTGTGGTTAAATAGCCGAACCCTGGCTCAGGCGCTGTTTTTTTTAAAGGATTTCAGACACTTCCACCCATGAAGACGCATCGTTCAAGAATTATTGCACCAATATTGTTTTGTTTGTTTTCCGGTCAATCCCTGGCGGAATGGCAGTGTTCGGAAGAAGACTACGAGATTCTAAAAAACACGGAGTGTTTTACCGACTCCCATACTGGTTTCGCTGGGACCGTTCCTGATCATGTCGAAGCCTATCGTTGTTTGCTAAGCCAAGTGGATGCTCAAGAGCAGCTTATCAAACTACAGTTGGAGGGCTCCAAGCCCGCGCAGTTGTATGCAATGATCGCTTTGCGTGAGCTGGTTCCGGGGTATTATCAACAGAAGTTGGAACAGTATCTCTCCGACAATACGAACATGGAAGCGATAGAAGGCTGCATCGTCGGTAATGCCACCGTCTCATCGCTTTTCAAGCAGATTGACAATGGCGAGCGCGTCTTAAAACATTACCTCGAGCGCTAACTGCTGTTTGTTGTTGGGAATGACGCAAAGAGAAAGTTTTATCTATAGATTTGTTGTAGGGAACATATTTGAATAGCTCCAAAACCGTTCAATCAAAGACGTATAAACAATGCTTGGCGGTGGCCGCCTTATTATCCGCTTTATTCACCCTCGCAGGCTGTAAGGATCTGGAATACCTGACCGCCGAGAAAGTGACTTACCAAGTGCAGGATTATCAATCGGACAATAGAACGAAAGAGGACATGGATGTTCTGGTGAAACGCTTTAATGATGTTCTCCCAAGCAAACTGTCATCGGTTCAATTCAAGGAAGTGGAAGGTCTGGGCGTGATTGAGTTTTCACGGGGAGCCCCTGACGTCGAACTGGTTGCGTTTCTGAGCCGGCATCCCGGCGAACTCGTGTTCAGAGGAACGGAGCCGGACGATATCTGGTACAGCGATAAAGATGTCGTGGAAGCCGCTTCAATCCTTGCAGGCGACAGACTTTCCGTCGAAGTCGTATTCTCGGATGAGTCCTATGCGAAAGCATCGCCAAGAATCAAACAAAGCATCGGACGCTACGCCTACACCATGCTGGACGACGAAATACTCCATAAAGCCATGGTGCAAACGGAACTGGGTAAAAAAATCCTCATGACCAGCGCCAGCGATATAGAAGCGCAAGCTTTGGCCGCTATGCTTGACAGTGGCCGGATGAGCAGTGGGTATGTGTTGGTCAAATTATAAGTAGTTTGCGGGTGGAAATAAAAAATAGCTAGGAGACTTTTAAAATGATTTTCACCTGGAAAGAGAAACGCTGGATAATACCTTGTGCGTCTATGGCTTTTCAGGTTTTTTCTTGATGTCGCAATATACGGAGTAGATTAAGAGAAGCGTATATGAATGATAAGTATTCTTTTTTTGATAAATTGACAATGGTGTTTGGCGGCGGCGTAGGAGTCTATTTTTCCTTTTTTTTCTTCGATAAAGTTCTAGGTATAGAAATGAATACCGATATTCATGCAGTGCCGTGGTGGATGCTTCTAATTGCGTTCGTTGCGCCGATCGTCTTTGTTATCCTGTTTATGTTGGGCTTTCGAGCAATTAAAATTATGTTGTTCAATGCTTTTTTTAAGTAATTGAAGGTATGCCGAATCTTTTCCCTTTAAAGTCCCTGTTTTATTCCCTTTTCAGCATCATATGAGCAACTGGGCAGATGACGCATCGGACTGGTTGTGGGATATCGAACTGACGTTCGCGGAGGCGGAGTTACTGTTCGCGGCGTCTCAAAACAAGCAGTTCAGACAAAGAACCAGACACAGGTTGAGGCGGCGGGTAAACGCCTGGGCTACTCAACGGGGATTTTGTTTCGTGCGTGAGAAGCTATGAGAGGAGCGGCGCCTGTTTCTCAAGACGCCGCCGAAACTGAATCAGCCTACCTGATAGCGTCCAGGTTTGTGGTTGACCGTCAGCAGCAGGTTTAGCGCCACGGCGCCGAGCACGGAGTAAAGCAGGATCATGGGTGTGACGATAAAGCAGGACGCCAGTACGATAATGCAATCCACCATCATCTGAAACTTCCCGGCGCGCATGATATTGCGTTTTTGCAGGTAGAGCGCGAGGATGCCGACGCCGCCCAGACTGGATTTATGGCGGAACAGAATCAGCATGCCCATGCCGATCAGAAAGCCGCCGAAAACCGCTGCGAACCAGGGTTCTATCGATTTAATGGAGACAACATCTCCGGTGTGGTCCACAACCAGCGAAACAATGGCGACGGAGATAAACGTATTGAGGCAGAACCGCCACCCCATTTGCTTGAAAGCCAGCCAATAGAAGGGCAGGTTAAGCAGGAAGAAAATCTTACCGAAGCTGATATGCAGCACATGCGTCAATAACAGCGCCAACCCCGCCGTACCGCCAGTCAGCAAGCCGGCTCCGTTGAATAGAAATACGCCGAAAGCCACAAACGCCGTGCCGCTGATCAGCGCAAACAAATCTTCAGGAAGTGAGTGCGATTGTAGGGTAAGGGAACTATTAGTCATCGTGAATCCGTCAGAAGGGGAAAATACAGCCTGGAAGTCACCCAGCGCGGCGATTTTAACGAGGCAAAAGATAAAAGTCGCGGATCTTACAAAAAATAACGGGATATTTTAGGGATTTTTACAGAAAAATTGATTTGAAGGTGTATTATTTGCGCCTGCTTGTATTTTGTTCAGAAAGCTCCAGGTAATGAAAGACGTAAATCCTTATTCCTCTCCTAACACGCCCCTCATTGAGGAAAACCGAAATCCACCAAAAAAGTATTTAAATCCCTGGTTTTCCATGTGGCTGCAGCCTAGGGCGACAATTCAGCAAATTATTGACGATGACCCGGTTCACCTTGTGATAGGGCTTACCTGCATGGCCTCGGTACTAATGAGGATAAAAGAAGCCAGTCTCTATAAAATGGCCGAATATATGGGGCTCATGTCTCTACTTGGCGTATGCATAGTAGTGGGCTGCGTCTTAGGTGTGATTTGGCTATATATCGGCGCTCCATTTATTCAATGGGTTGGTAAATGGTTTGGAGGGCGCGGCTCTCAGGATGAAATCCGTGCGGCAATAGCCTGGAGTTGTATCCCGGCTCTATGGGGATCGTTGCTTATCATGCTCGAAATGATGTTGTATGGGAGAGAAATGTTCCTTGGGGCCGAAGCCAGGGACTATAACTTGGTGGATCTTAAAATACGTGCAGCATTTTCAGTGGCGCACGGAATTATTGGTATATGGGGCGCCATAACGTTTACTAAGGCGCTAGCGCAGGTGCAGGGTTACAGCATATGGAAAGCGATGGGAAATATGACGATAGTTCTCATCGCAGGCTTTATCCCTGTGATCGCTGTTGGATACTATTTGGGGCCGATCGGCTCTCAGTTTAATTGAGGAAGGAACCTGTTGACGGAGCGCCATTCGGTAATTAGACCTTGACTGCGTCCTTTCAACAGATTGTAACGTAGCCGCCGCACACTAAGCGGCTCCCTCATGGGAGTTTAAACACTACGTTATGCTATGAAAGGATTTCTGCAATGTTAAAAGCAAAAGTATTGGCGCTGGCCGTTTCCTGCGTGGTTTCTACTGTGTCTCTGAGTCATGTCGCTAAGGCGGAGGATCACGCCGCTCAGGTGGATGTGGCGAAAATGGCGGCGGCGGAGAGAAGTTTTTATTATCCGCAGCGCATGAATCAGTATGGCCGTACTGATTACATCTTTATTGACGCCACCAACGGAACCCAATTCTGTAAAGAAGAGGGCTACAACAACTCGGTTGGCGGCTCTATCCTCTGTGGTGAGGACGAGAGTTCCTACATCACTTTTGACTGGTATCAACAGCAGTGGGTGTCTAAAAGCACTGGCAGTAAAAACCAGTGTTATCCGTTGTATAGAACTATCACCTGCCGTTAACGGCGACGCAGTCTGTATCTGAATGAAAAAAGGGTGGGACTGGCTTTCACCCTTTTTTCGCCATACCGCCCGTTTATTGAAAACTCACCCCGCTCTGTCAACTTATTATTAATATGGCAATGATATTGGCATGTTGATAATCAGGCGCATGGATGCGCCTGCGCGGCGGCCAGCCGCGGGAGACAGGGCCTGACATGCGCAGGCGCTGTCGTTGCAGACAAAATAGAAGGAAGCTATTTGTCTGCCTGATTAATAGCCCGTGAGACGTTCGTCTGTGAAACGGACTTTTGTTCTGTGCAAAAATAAACCAATTGAGCTATAACTGAATCAAGGCAGCCTTGCTGCTTGCATGGACGTAAAGGAAGGAGGGAATCGTGCCGTCACCGGAACTGTTTGCCGCGCTCGGCGCGGCGCTGATTGGATTTTCCATCGCTCTTTGGGCGTTCCGCGCCTATCGCGGAGACGTCAAGCTCGCCCAACCCAGCTATATCCTGCTTGATCAGGACACGACGTCTCAGGGCAAACGCATCAGTGAAGTGCGTTTGCGGACGGCGCTGTTCAGTACCTCCAGGCGCGGTGTGGTGATCGACTATCTGACCCTTTGGTTGCGCCGGGGCGACGAAGAAGTGAATTTCAGCATTTGGGCTTATCTCAACAAACAATGTCTGCGTGAAAGCGGCGGTTTGATGGCGCCTAATGAAGGCGTCATCCTTGAGCATCATTTCCTGACCGAAACGGAAGGTCCTGAATTTGAATTTAAGGCTGGACCCTATGAGATGGCGATATTCGCCAAACCTGCTGGCTCAATACGACTACAAAAGCTCAGCAGTTTGTACTTCGTCATTAATGACTATCAGGCTCAGCAGATGCGTAAGTCCGCTGTGGGCTTGTGCCTGAGATGGGACCCCAGGCATCGCTGTTATCAGTCTGATATTGAATCCAACCTCAAGCCCAGTGTGACGCCGTTGGTTGAGGAACACGCCGGAGGCCATTGAGTTACTCGTCGTGCGCCTCGAAACTTCAAGTAATCTAATAACTTGGAGTTCAGTCATTATCAGGCTATCCTTCATTAACGGTTGTTAATGTCGAGGAGTAGCTTATGGGGCGGGCCCCAACTTATAACGTTGTAAGCAGCGGGGAAATTAATGCAGGGTTTGACGCTCAGCAAGTGGCGAATAGCTGTGCGAAATTATTCAAGACAACCCCGGAAAAAGCGCAGGCTCTGCTTAGTAAAAAACTCGTTTTAAAGAAAGGGCTGGACCTGGAAACGGCGCGCGCTTACGTAAGCAAGCTGGATAGTATCGGCGTGGCGGCGACGGTGCAGGAGGTGATGCCGGAACCCACGTTGAAAGCGCACACTTTATCTTTGGAGCCGACGGAAGAAGAACTCCGGGCCAAAGAAGAAGCGGCTGTAAAACCCTCTGACGACCGTATTACCTGCCCGAAGTGCAATCTGGAGCAACCCAAAGCGGATCAGTGCGCCGGCTGCGGGGTATACATGCACAAAGTCGCCCCACCGGTGGCCTCTTCCGAAGCGGCGCAAACGCCGGCGACGACATCGCGCCCTGGCGGCAATATCCGCAACTCCGGCGCCAAACCCGGCAAAGAAGACGAAGTCACTTATGCGACGGACGATGTAGAAGCGTTCAACCCCAAGGCTATCGCCGCCGCTGCGGGCGCCGCCTTACTCGGCGCTTTGCTGTGGAAGGCGATCGCCATGACCACAGGGTACGAGTTCAGCTTGATCGCCTGGGGGATTGGCGGCGCTGTCGGGTTTGCCGCTCTGGCGTTGGGTGGACGAGGCCTCGTCACTGGAGTGGCCTGTGGGCTCCTGGCCTTTCTCGCCATCATGGGCGGTAAGTATATGGTTATCCAGAGCTTTCAGGAAAGTTGGTTTGAAATTCTGGCGGATTCGGGGGAGATAGAACTACAGGATTTCCGCCCGGTCTATGATTCTGTCATTCAGGCTGCGAACAGTTATCAAACCGATGTCACCGACGATGATTCGCTGCGCAATTTCATGATCGAATACGGTTACACTGAGGCGAGCGAGCCCAGTGAAGTGGTTCAGTTTGAAATTGACGACTTCAAACGAGACTTCGAACCGGAATTACGCCGAGTGGCGCTGGAAAACCCTTCCTTTGAGCAGTGGGTGAAAGTCACATTCAGTCAGGAAATCGAGGGATACTCGACCTTTCAGCTCATGCGAGAAGATTTTGGTCTTTTGGATATCCTGTTTTTATTCCTGGGTGTAGGCACGGCATTTCAGATGGGGAGCGGTCTAAGGCGTCATTAATCTGTTTGGCGCTCCTCTTCAGCATTGCTTTACTCCCCCTCCGATCTTTAGCAATCCGGCAGTCTGACCCTACTGAAACACCCAGTCAGGCTGCTTATTACACCACTTCTCGCATGTACCTTATTAATCAGGCGGACAAATAGCGTCCTGCTATTTGTCTGCAACGCCAGGGCCTGCGCATGTCAGGCCCTGTCTCCCACGGCTGGCCGCCGCGCAGGCGCATCCCTGCGCCTGGTTATTAACATGCCAATATCATTGCCATATTAGTAGAGACGACACCCAATGGGCGTGAGGAATTACATAGCCCGATCCTCAGCCACTTCCAGTGACTGCAACATAAAGCCCTTGGCTTGATCCACGCCGTAAATCACGGCTTGTACGTGGGTCAGGTCGTCCGGCATTTGTACTGCGGCTTCTAATGTGGTCCAGTCGCTGGCGGTCACCGATTGACGACTTACTTCAAACCATTCTTTGGCTCCGCTCAGGGTCTCATAGTAGAGCCAAAGCGTCGCTGCGCCATCCTCCAGGCCTTTGACTTTCGCCTGCAGGCGATAAACGTCGCCCGGCTTCAGGTCGCAGGTCAGGTTAACCCCGGCTGTAGGAAGGTTGGCGACGTTTTCCACTTGCAGCACGTTGGTCAGTTCGCCGCCAATATCCACTTCGACAACGGAGAGTACATCTTCTCCTTCAATCCAGGGATAGACCACCCCTGGCTTATTATTTGAGAAGTCAATTTCAAGGCTATCCATGTGCCAGTCCGCAGTCGGAGCGCCCACGGCGAACTGCATGGGGGTTCCCTTGGCGTTGGCGAGTTGCTGATCGTTACGACAGAAGTTGGCGACTTGTTCCGCCGCCAGATTTAACGCGAGGGCGTTGTTGGCTTGCAGGCCGGCGCCAAGATCGCCGCCGATCGCCACTTTCTCGGATTCCTGGCAAGTCGTGTCGCCATTCTGGCAGACCTTCACGTCTGGCGTGGAGAAATAGGGAACCCAGGACGCGTAACCATGATCGTGAGGGTAGGCCATGATGGTGGAAACCTCGCTACTGGTCGCGCCGCCATAACCGAAAGCAAAAGCATACTGTAAGGGGTATACCTGGGCTTCGATAGCTTCCTCAATGGTGGAAACCGTGGAGAATGGCAATGCTGGACGACTGTTATAGAAACCTACGCTATCCAGCATTTTGAATAACTCGTCCAGCATCGGCTGATTTTGAACGAACTCCTTTTGCTCTGTGGGCAAGCCGTGCCCCAATCCAAACAGGTGACCCAATTCGTGCGCAAAATGATAAGGGGTGATGTTGTCTCCAAGAATATCAATAGCGCAACTTGGGTTCACATCAACCAGCCCGTAAGCACTATCGATATTGCTTACGGAGAAGACGCCTTTATTGGCCAAAAGTACGCCTGGAGCGGTAACGCCACAGGTGTCTGACGCAGGATCATTTTGATCGTACAGCATCATTACCAGGTCGGCCTGATAGCGGCCGCGCAGTTCACGAACGTAACGGTTTTGCTGCAAGGACTCCAGAGAGTCGGTGATGCCTTGATTGTCCACGCTGAGGAGCGAATCGGGGATTGCCTCGCTATGGGCCAGATTCAGCTGAATATCCACCTTGCTGTTAACGAAAGCCTGGTTGGTGAAAGCTATATATTCAGCGATTTTTTGCTGGATTTCTTCGTTGTTCCCGGCGTACTGGCCTTGCGCTTGAGCGCTGTAGACCACCATAACGTCCACGGTGTGGGCGTGAGCCGCCAGAGTGAATTGCGACAGACAGGCGCCGACTGCGATAGCCAAAGTTTTTCTTAATAGAATCATGGAATTAAAAGTACACAAGTAATAGTTGTATTTAAGAAGGGCGGGCAATATACGCAATGGAACTAAAACGTTTAAGTCCTCACAAGTACTTACGACGAAGAGCGTATTAGGCTTAGGGGGAAAGGGCGATGCAAAGTGCTGATTTTTATGAACATTAAATGAAAAATAAGATAATTTGTTATCTTTGAGTTCTCAACCAGCACGTTAGCTCCTATGATATGGCCTGCTACACTGAATCCGCATTATGGAAAATTAGAAAAATGAACAAAGAGGACTCCTGGAGCCTGAAAGGCGATACCCCTTATGGAAAACGGGGAATCAGCATCTTCACCCTCGTCGTATGCTTCGTGTTGAGCTTCCTGACCGGCCTGGGTCTCTGGTTGGCGAAGGGCCCTGTCGAATATCCTTCTATGACGTTCTGGATCGGCGCTGCGCTGATGGGATTGCCTCTGCTTGGCGCTATCGAAACGAGTCATTGGATTTACGATAGGAAATTCGTCAGCAAACTGCCTGGCTCGTTACGCATTCTGTACGGCGTGATCATTGGCTTGGCGGAGTTGTTGATTCTGGGGGGGATTGTCTTCCTTCTTTCTTCACTGGTGGCTTTCGAAAGCTGACCTGAGCATCTGAATCGGACGCATATTCCGCTCCCTCCAGTATTTGTCTCTGTTGATAGAGGTCTTCCACCCAATCTGCTTCCGACTGGGTTAGCGTCCACTCGGTTTTCCTCTTGTCTTCCAGGCGTGCGTAGACGGCCTGGGCGATATCATTCAGACGTTGACGCTCCGCAAGCCATTCCGGGTTGGCGTTTCGCAGCAAACGCAGGGGGCGAAACTCAAAGTACAGCGTTTTGCGTATACGCCCGCTGGTAATCGGCGCGGATGCGTGGGGCAGCCTGACATCGTGAATCAATAAGTCTCCCGCACTGACGGGAAGCTTTGTCGGCGTAATCTTTTCGCCGGCTAATAATGGCGTTAAGTTGCTGATGGGAACGCCGGATAAATGATGTTCCGGCAGCACCTGCAAAGCGTCTTCCTGGGACACGGCTGCATCCAGATAGAGACCTAAAGTAAAAATTCGGCCATTTTGCTGGTGATTCATATCTCGATGCCACTCCACCCGGCTGGCGTTGGCGGCGGAGCGCACCAGCAGCGATTCATACATACAGATGGCTTCGCCTTCGCACAGGAACTGCGTCAGGCGTTGCAGCGCAGGCATCCCCAGAATGTACAGCGTGTGAGCGCCGAAATAGCGCAGAAGTTCATTAACGCGAAACAAGGCCTGAGCGCCGCAGAACGCCACATGCTGTACAGGGGCCTGCGCACAGTCTTGCATTACTTGGGTCAGTCTTGCGTTATAACGGTGGATTAAATCGGAGGATAAAAATGAGGGGATATGGCTATAACCATCGCGGTCCAGCTGGGTGCGTGCGTCCATCATCGTTGTGTCTCCCTGTCAGAACGGATATGGAAAATTAGCCAACTCTTTACTGTGTGGATGGAATCGGCGCGCCGAACCAGATTTTCTCATACCACTGCCGATAGGGAATGTCGCCGCCGAGGTTATAGATATCAGTCTTATGTACGCTCTCATAGGTGATCAGCAGCGGTTCAGTGACATAGCCGCTGGGAGGCGCTCCGGCGAAAGCGCGGTTCAATTCATCGGCCAGTTGCCAGCCTTGCACGCCGGCGGGCTCCGCTACGGTCGCCACCTGTGTGGACAAACCGCTACGAATGCGGTTGAGCGCCTGAAAGGAGCCGTCTCCAGCGGAAATATTACGAATGTCGGTGCGATTGTGTTTGCGCAGCGGGAAGTTGATGGAGTCGAAATAAAGGTCATTGATCGCCAGACTGTGGGTCCAGGCGGCGCCGAATTCCGCCACCAGTCTGTCCACGGCTTTGGGGATTTCCGTCACGGTTTGTCCGAGGCTGATGTTCTCAATGGATAACACGCGGCAGCGATCGCATTGCGAGATGATTTTGCGCATGCTTTCGGTTTTTGCGTTGGCCACCTCAAAGCGGGCGTCGTTGAATATCACCACGCCCACTTTGCCCTCGCTGTTTTGCACCACGTATTGCGCCGCCATTTGCGCGACAGCGAAGGACGGGGTGGCGATATTGTTGAACAGATCTTCGGTCGGTCCTGGTTCCGCCGCCGCATGCCAGCCCAACAGTATGATGCCCTGACGCTTGACGCGACGCGCTTCGTCCCGAAGGCTGGAGAGAGAGACTCCACCCAGCACAATGGCGTCCGCCTTGGCGCGACCCGCCTGCAATACGGCGGACTTGGCGCTCTCCAAATTGTTTCTGCTGTCGATATATTCCAACTTCCAACCCAGCTGCTGCGCTGCAAGCTGAAAATGCCGATATAGACTGGATATACCACCGTTATTGGAATCCTGAGACACGAACACAATGTTTTTGTTGCGCTGCGCAGCAGGTCCGGATACGGGGCCGCGCCACGCCACTGCCGTGGAGTCAGAGGCGTGGCTCTCCGCCTGAACGCAGCAAGCCGTCAGCAGAAAGACAATAACTGGTAGTAAGTTGCGCATGGATGTCGTGTTTGCGGATTCACTGCAAAGTATAGGTTCACCCAAGATAAACGTCTTCTTGATTAATTATATAGCAGAGGAATTGCGAAGGACTGGAATGAAATAGAGCGCAACGGCCCGCAACCCACATGTTCGGCTCCTGAGAAGGGGGCGTTCCATCAGGTTGAGTGGCGTCGTAGCCTTCGAGGCGCTCACGAGCGAGTGCCGCCACGTTGCAACCGGCAGGTTGTAAGGAGACAGGTTTCACCTTCTGACTTCATCAGTATCGATCCGGTTTTATTATTAATATGGCGATGATATTCGCATGTTAATAGATTGAGAAATTAAACAATCAGTCGCGGACTTGTTCGGCATGGGCCATGTTCCGGCGCGTTATGATCCTTCACCGGTTGAGTGCGCTATCGCCCTAAGCTACTCTTAATCAACGAATAAAACTCATGAGAAAGTCGGTTGCATGTTTAAAACGATACTGTTGTTTCTGTTTGTCTGGGTGACGGCTTGTCAAAGCGCCTGGGCTGAAGAGAGGGAGTATCGTTTTGTCACGTTGGAGTTTCCCCCGCTGGAGTTTACCGGGGAGGACGGGAAGCCCACTGGCGTTGCGGTGGAGGTGGTGCATCGTATTATGGCGGCGTTAGGCTTGCAGGTCAGTATAGACGTGCATCCCTGGAGTCGCTCTTTGGACCGGGTGCGCAAAGGGGATGCGGACGCCATATTCACCGCCTACAAAACCCCGGAGCGGGAGCTGTTTCTGGACTACTCCAACGTTGTGCTGATTCCCCAGGTTATTGCGCTATACGCTACGAAAGAATCCCCTATCAATTTCAATGGCGATTTGCTCGCGCTACAGGACAAGCAATTCGGCGTGGTTTCCACGATCAGCTACGGCGCCGTGTTTGATCAGATGCGTAATCAATTGAGAGTGCAGCGCGTCGAAGATATTGAGCAGAATTTCAAGAAACTGATGCTGGGGCGGATTGATGTCCTGATCAGCAATATTTACGTCGCGGACTGGAAGCTGAAAAAGACCGGCTTCAACAAACATATCTCCAGACTTCCCCTGGAAGTGGAGCGCTTGCCCAGTTTTATCGCCTTTTCCAAGGCCCGTGGTTTGACGGCATTGCGCGATCGTTTTGATAAGGAACTGCTGAGGCTCAAGGAAAGCGGTGAGTTTGACGCCATTGTCGCCAAGTACGATCTGACGGTGCCGCCGGATATTCAGTAGCCCAAACCCCCAACAAAGTAGAACACAGGAAGCATAATGCATAGCGCCTTTAGATTCAGATCCGCCAGGCTGAACCAATTGCTCGATAATGAAATCAGAGAGGGCAACCGCGTCTGGAATGTCTCGCGAGGCGAGCAAGCGTATCTGGTGGAGGAGTTCAAAACCAGCGCTGAAGGACTCGGCTTGAAAAGCGAGAGAATGGCGGACCGCAATATCAGCTTCCTCCGATACGTCGACCCGGATACCGGCGAATTTCTCCAGTATGACTACTCTTGGTAATCCCAGGAATAGTCTCGACTTCCGCGTTCTCCCCTTGTGTCGGCCCGTCATGGCGGTTTGAAACATCAGGCGCTGTTTTCCGCCAGATCGGTTTGGAGCGTCGCCGCCCATGCGCATAGCAGCAGGCACCCTGTAGCGGCGCTCAGTAGCGTGGCTCCAAGGTTTTGCAACCATCCCGACACGACCAAACCGATACCCAGTAACAGATAGTAAGCCAATCCAAACAGCGCCCCCGCCGCGCCGGCGTTCGCTCTATAACGCGCCAGCGCCTGACTGAGAATGTTGGGGATAGCGATGCTGTAGCTCATCAGCGTCAACGACATCGGCGCCAGAAACCAAAGGGTCTTTTGAGTGAGCATAACGCCGAAGCCGCCCAGTATCGCCATACCTGTGCCGGTGCGGATAAGTTGCGGCGGGGTCATGCCGCGCCTTAATCCCGCCTGATTCAGCAGACTGCCCGCCAGCGAACCTATGGCCAGGATGACGCCGCTGTAGCCGAATTCGACAGAGCTATATCCCAATGACTCGAATATAAACGGAGCCAGGGAGTAGTACGAAAACAGCATGAGGTTGAACAGCGCCACCAAGGCCATATGGCGCAGGACGTATCCATCCCGCGCCAACTGCGACGCCAGGGTTTTGAATGCCGCTGCGTTCAACGTTAATGGTCGGGTCTCAGGCAACTGCCTGGCGCTGAGTCCGAGCAGCGCAGCCGACATGACGAATAGCCCTGCGAACACGCTCAGATAGCCGCCGAACGCCGTTAATAACCCGCCAGCGAAAAATCCCAGCACAGGGCTGATCGCCATACCCAGTCCCATGACGGCGAACATCTTCGCCAAGTCGGTTCCACTGTAGGCGTCGCGCAACATAGTCTGCGTCACCACCGATCCAACCGCCGCGCCAAACGCGCTCAAGGCGCGCACGAACAGCAGCGTTTCGAACTGATCCACGATTAACGCTGCTCCCGCGCTGAGACTATACAGAGCCAGTCCCCACAGCATAGCGGGGCGACGGCCGATACGATCAGCCATGCCGCCCCAAAATCCCACTCCCATTGCGAAGGCGATAAAGTAAATGGAAAGCGTCTGCGCTGCGGCGCGTTCAGGCGTGGCGAAGTGGTGAGCGATATCCGTCAGCGCCGGGCTATAAATAGTTTCTGCAATCTGCGGGAACATCAACAAGGTGAACAACAGTCCTGTCGCAGGTTTGTGCGATGCCATACTTCCTCCAATGAGCGCATAAAGGCGGCTATTTTAGGAGCGGAAGTTGTGGTCCAATAACATAACCGGATCATAAAACCACAAGATAGAGACAGATGGCGCTAATAGACGGAGAAGCCAGGTTCGACGCAGACCAGCTGTATAACGCCGTCATCGGTGTGGCGGCGGAAGTCGGTCGCCATGATTCGGGTATGCATCGCCATAAAAAAGCGCAGCTGTTGTATGCGCCTAAAGGCTGTATGAACATCACGCTTGATAACATGCACTGCGTGCTGCCGCCGACCCGCGCCGCCTGGATTCCCGCCAATACGGCGCACTGCGTGAGAATGACCAATGTGGTCGCCTATCGTTCGTTGTATTTCGACTTGTCGCTTAATGGACCTTTGCCTGGTCGCATCAGTATCTTTTGTGTCAGCGGACTCATGCGCGAGCTGATAGAGCGTATGGCCTTTTGGCCTTGGGACATAGCGGAGGAGAAGCAACGCAACACGCGGGCGCTGCTTTGCGAAGAGCTCGCCCAAGCGAAAACCGAGGCGCTGCAACTGCCATTGCCGCGAGACAAACGACTGTCCGGCTGGCTCGCCACCCTGAATGAGCCGGATGTATTGCCCGAACCGCTGAACCAGCTCGCCCACCGCGTCGGCGCCAGTAGTAAAACCATCACCCGACTTTTCAACAAAGAGACGGGCATGTCTTACCAATCCTGGCGTCAGCAGTGGCGACTGCTCAAAGCCATCGAAAAACTGTCGGAAGGCCTGAGCGTCAACGACGTCGCCTACGCCCTGGAATTTTCCAGCGACAGCGCCTTCATCAGCTTCTTTCGCCAACACACCGGGCAGACGCCATATCAGTATGTGCGGCGGGGGTAGAGAACTAATAGGACACAAACTTCCCGCTAACCATCGCCGCCAGGCGTAACGCGGTTTCAATATCTGGTTTGGGGTGAATTTGTTGCAGCCCGAGGAACAGGCCGTAGGCGATTTGAGCGAGTTCCCCGGCGAGGCTGTCTTCAGCGCCCAGATCCAGGTAGCACTGTTTTAGATATTGCTGCCGTTGGTTGTCGATCTTCTCCAAGTGTTCAGCGATCTGGACGTCTTTCAACGCCCAGGCGCGGATATGCATTTCCGCTTCGATATTATGAGCGGCGATGACCTGATCGAGTTTTTTCAGCCGCTCCAGAGGCGCGCCGGCGGCGTCCGCCTGCTTGATGAACTCCATGGTCATGCGCTCGTACCAGTGACTCATCAGCGCGTCGTTAAAATCCTGCCGACTTTGGAAGTGGTGATAAAAAGAGCCTTTGGTGACTTTTAACGCCTCGCACAAAGGCATGATCTTCAGGCTGTCCGGGCCTTTGTTCACCAGTTGTTTAAGCGCAAACTCCAACCAATCCGTTTTCGATAACTGCTTGGATTTTGCGGGAAGCGGGGCTCTGACTTTCTTGTTGACCATGATTAGATGCGTCCATCTTTTACAGCGTTATGAATGACAACCCGGGCGATCAGCCAGTGAAAGGGCTTGATCATCGCCATATACAGGCGCCCCGTCAGCGTTTTCAAGTTCACCATGGTGGACACCACCACCTGCTCGTCCTGCTTAGAGACGGACAGATAAAACTGCATATGTTTGTCTTCTGTAAAGCTTACGACTTCGTTGGCGTCAGCATGGATAACGTGCATGAACGCCACGGCGTCTCCAACCTGGAGGTCGCGAGGAGGGAAGGCGCTGCGATCATCCGTGAATGTCCGCCCAACTTCAAATCCCAGAACGCCGACAATTCTGTTGCGCAACGCCATCAACGCCTGCACCCATAAAGGCATGACCGTGAAAATGGCATTCTGCAACTGTCCGGGGGTGAACGACTTGTTCGAGACCGGCGCAGCAAGCGCGTCGCGAAAGTAGGGACGAGCGGCGCGCTGACCGAGATAGTCATTGGCGGGAATGGATACAGCGGAAACGCGAAAAAGCTTAAAACCTGACATAGCGTCCTCCTGAATTTTTAAAACATACCGTAAGGTATGGTATGGATGATATTGCGAAAACCCAGTGGCGTAAAGAGGAGATTGCGCGGTTGGATAACCTGACCTCTGACCTCTGACCTCTGACCTCTGACCTCTGACCTTGACCCTATCCACCGTTTGCCCTGAGCCTGTCGAAGGGCCTCCCAGAGAGTTAACTCAAAGACGCTAGCCCCTTAAGATAGTGTTGATGGGGAAACTATGCTCCTTTCAATAGCTCTGGAAAGCCCTTCGACAGGCTCAGGGCGAACGGAGTAGAAATGGAAGTCAGGCAAAGTGACTTCGCAACGTCGTCTTCCCCCTGCTGATTATGCTGGCCGCCTCCACGCAATCTGCGCCTGTCGGTCGGCTCTCGAACGAAGTGAAAGAGAGTCTGTAATGGTCATGGATGCAACACTTGGACGATTCCAATATCATCCGCACTTGCTGGCGCCAAAATACCCGCTATTGGTGTTCGAAATTTGAATCTTGTACTGTGGATTTGAAGCGTAAGGAATATGTTTTTCGAAAACCTGACTTAGCATGGTCTTTCGCATGAGTGAGGCGGGGTTTTTATCCTGCCGGAGATATCCAGGAACTATTTATTGATGTCAAAAAGATTAAGAAAAAAGAATGCGCTCAGACGAATCAACTCAGCCTTTTCGAATGTAACGCTTGAGGACGGGATTAGTCTGCATGAAACCGTAGAGATTGATCATTACAGAGCCGTTCCTAAGAGTTCAAAAGCGAGAGACCAGGATGAAGTAAATGATTGGCGTAAGCTTCTGGGCTCTACGGTTATTCAAGAGTTATGTTGGATCGGCGGCATACATTTTTTTGACGCGAAAGGTTTCAGGTTCCATATCCCTGCCTATCTCAGCCTTGCTGTTCGTCGAACGCTGAATGGTGATATTTTTCAAAGCATGATTTCTTGTTTGGTTGAGCCGGCGGAATATAGGCGAGACGGCTTTGAGGTATTCGATGGTGCGCAGCGAAAAGCCATCTTCGAAGCCATCATGTATCTGCATGATTTTGAGATTTATCCTTTGGATGAACAGGAGATGGCTGGGGCGAAACGGTACTGGGGATAGCAGCTTTGGAATACTGGTCAGGTAAAGTGACCATGTAACGTCCTTGTCCTATCCGCGCCTTTGACGTGATCAGTTAATTGTCGCTACCTTAGGCGCTGAACAGAGTTGACCATGCTAGCTTAATTGAGCGCTTAATATGCAAAATAAACATCCCTTCACCCTCCTTGAAAACGGAACGCTGGGTCTGGCTACGCTGGTGTTTGGCGTGATGGCGGGGTTCTTCTGGACTTATACTTTCAATGTGAATCTGGCGATGATGCAGGTGGATGGCGAGACTTATGCGCGGGTGCAGTCTCTGTTTAATCAGAATGTCCGGCACCCTATGTTTTTCGCTTTCTTTTTTGGCGGTGGTCTGTTTTCAATCATTGCAATACTGGCGAATCTGCGACAACGCAAAACACTGTCGTTCTGGCTTATTGTGCTGGCGGCGGTTATATATATTGGGGGCGTCATCATATTTACCAGGCAAGTGAATCTGCCTTTGAACTATTACACCGAATCCTGGGTTCCAACTAATTTACCCGATGATTGGGTGGCCACCCGAAACAGTTGGAATGACGCCAACGCTATACGTGTGGCGACCTCTTTTCTGCCGTTCCTATTCTGTATCTCCGCACTGGTGATGAGAACCTTTAAGCAAGGTGGCGCGGCGAAGCTGTCTTAAATATGTCGTTTCAAAGGGTTAACTGAGTAGAAAGGCGCCATGACTGAAATCACCCTCATTCCGGTTATCGAAATACTGTATCCAGCGGAAGTCAAAGAGGCGGAGGGGCCTGCGCCGACTGGTTCCTGGCAGGCGGAGCCGGAAGCTTGGGATGCTTATTTAAGACGGCTCAATCGGCGAATGGGCTTTAGCGATTTACGCTCTTTTCCCCTTGGTTCGCGAAGGTTTCCCGTTGCGGATCTGACGCAGACGGATGTCGCTTTGGCGATTGATCTGCACCTCGGAGATACTCCGTTGCAGGAATCCTGTGGGCTATTCGGCGGGCTGGTTTTGGTCGAAGGCGCTACGCCGATATTGATCCCTCAGTGCTGCGGCATGCTTGCCGATATCGCCTCATGGGAGGCGCTGACTAGACCCGAAGCGTTTTCGGAACCCTTTTGCCTGGAAGGGCATCCCTGTCCCCAGGCGGTTTCAGATTCTGTCGAGGTGGAGATTCAGTGCGTAGAGGACATGGAGCCCTTCGAATTGCCCGCGCCCCTGAGCTACAAGATTTCCCGCCAGTCTCTCAGCGACGGGCTGGAAGAGGCGAAGCGTGTTCTGAACAGCTTTGCCGCCAAGGTGGATGTTTGGGGGCGTGAAAGGGGTTATCCCGAGGCGGCGGATGTATTATTAACATGGCAATGATATTGGCATGTTAATAGTCAGGCGCATGGATGCGCCTGCGCGGCGGCTAGCCGCGGGAGACAGGGCCTGACATGTGCAGGCCCTGGCGTTGCAGCCAAATAGAAGGAAGCTATTTGGCTGCCTGATTAATAGTCTACGAAAAATAACGGTCGGGTCTGTGTATCAATAGCGCGTTGACTGAAGGAAGTAAGACGGCCTCCCTGGTGAGGTGCGGTCAGCGTGCGGTTTCTCTCTCGAAGCTAACAAGGAGTTTCCATGAGTCTTAACGTTAAACAAAGCGGTAATCCCAAGGTCGATAGTTTTCTGGACAGAGCCGGGCGCTGGAGTGAGGAGTTGGCTTTGCTGCGGCGCATGGCCCTCGACTGCGAGCTGGTGGAAGAGCTGAAATGGGGCAAACCCTGTTATACCTCTCAGCAAAACAACATTGTTATCTTGCAGGGGTTCAATGACTTTTGCGCTTTGCTGTTTCCTAAAGGCGCTTTGTTGAAAGATCCTGAGTCCATCTTAGAAAAGCCGGGCGAAAACACGCAAAGCGCGCGTCGAATTCCGTTTACCACAGTACAGGATATCGCAGATAAGGAAGCCGTCATCAAGGCCTATATTAAAGAGGCGGTGGAAGTCGAAGACGCTGGCCTGAAAGTGGATTTCAAGACCACAGAAGACTACGCCATTCCAGAAGAGCTGCAGGAAAAACTGGATGAAATCCCCGCCTTTAAAGACGCCTTCAACGCACTGACGCCAGGGCGGCAGCGAGGTTATCTCCTGCATTTCTCGGCGCCCAAACAATCCAAAACCCGCGCTTCGCGAGTGGCCAGGCATATGCAGCAGATTATGGACGGCAAAGGACTTAATGACCGCTAAGTCGAGAACACTTTAAATTGGTCGCTGCGGAGACAGGCCCTGTCGTTGCAGACAAATAGAAGGAGGCTATTTGTCTGCCTGACTAACTAAGTAGTGCGGCGGCCAATGCTGAAACACGAAAAATCTCCCTACAATTCAATAGAGTAAAGCACAAAAGTCTGTATTATTAAGCGGACATCTATAGTTTGTTGAAGAATGAAAGGAGTAAAGATTCATGGCGCAGATATTTGAAACAGAAAGGCTGATTCTCAGACCCAGAGGCCTGCAGGATGTTGAGGCCTGTATCGCCATGGATAAAGACCCGGAAGTCACCCGTTACATCCCAGGCGTTTATGACGGCTCGGAAGCGCACGTTAATTTCCTTCTCTCGCGCATCAATGGCGACTTCGGCGAACGCCGCGGCTATTGGTCCATCTTCGCAAAAGATAATCCGGATGAACTGCTGGGCTGGGTTTCCTATATACCTATGGACGCAGTGGGTCCCGAGCTGGAAATGGGCTGGCGTCTGGTGCGCAGAGCCTGGGGCAAAGGCTACGCGACCGAAGCGGCGATCAGGCTTGCTCAATACGCCTTTGAAGACCCCGAATTGGACGTGCTGACGGCCATCGCCCATATCGATAATCAGGCTTCCATCAAGGTGATGGAGAAACTGGGGTTCAAATATCTTCGCGACAGCGAGTTTGAGGGCGTGGCCTGCAAATACTTTGAACTGACAAAAACCGAGTTCTTGCGCCGCTGGGGATGAGCGCGCTTACTGTCTTGCTGTCAGAGCGCCGGCGCTTCGTCGCAGCGCATCGCCCGCCAGAAATAATAAAGCGGCGACACAGACGATCGTTGGGCCTGTTGGGGTGTCCAAAACAAATGCGGCCCGGAGTCCCCCTATGCTCGCGAGGCCGCCGATAAACGCGGCCACAACCGCCATCGCCTCAGGGGTGCGACTGAAATGCCTTGCCGTCGCCGCTGGCGTGATAAGCATGGCGGCTATCAGCAATACGCCAACAACTTTGATCGCGACAGCGACGACAGTGGCCAGCGCAAGGGTGAGAATCATTTGTTCCCGTTTGGGATTGAATCCGCTGGCGAGGGCCAGATCCGGGTTAAGCGTGGAAAGCAGCAAGCCTGACCAGCGTAAGGATACCAAAGTAATAACGGCGATAGCGCCAGCCCAAATCAGCGTTAAGTCGGTTTTGCCGACGGCCAGTATGTCGCCGAAAAGATAAGACATGAGATCGATTCTGACGCCTGACAAAAAAGAGACGGCGACCAGACCAAAAGCCAGGGAGGCGTGAGCCATGACGCCCAGCAGCGTATCCATGGCGAAGCTTTTCCCGCTGAGCGCCGATACCGTTATCGCCATCAATAAGGAAACCATTAGAACGCCAGGGAAAACGGGCAGGGATAGCGTCAATGACAGGGCCACGCCCAACACCGCTGCGTGCGCGGTGGCGTCGCCAAAATACGCCATCCGTCGCCAGACGATAAAACAGCCCAAAGGCCCGGCCGCTATCGCCACCCCCAGGCTCGCCAACGTCGCTCTTACTAGAAAGTCATCCAGCACGGCTAAGACTCCCATGATGACTGCGCCCTCGACCGTGGGAATGAAGGGCGATCGCCGCCTCGTCGTCGTTGTCTATACCGAACAGCGCGAGATACTCTGGAGAGCGGCTGACGATGTCCGGTTCGCCCTCGCAACAGATATGACCGTTGAGACAAATGACCCTATCCGTTTTCCGCATCACCAAGTGGAGTTCATGACTGACCATGATAATGGCGCAGCCTAATTCGTCCCTCACTGAGGTAATTTGACGATAGAAGTCCGCCACGCCCCTTGGGTCCAGGCCCTGCGTCGCTTCATCCAGCAGCAAGAGGCGGGGACGACCCAGTAGCGCTCTGGCGAGCAATACCCGCTGCAACTGCCCGCCGGATAGCGACATGATCTGCTGTTTTTCCAGTCCTGGAACGCCCGCTTGAGAAAGGGCGGCATCTATATCAGACGCGGTCCCGAGTTTAGGCAGACTCATGAAACGTTGCACTGTCATCGGCAGGGTTTCATCAATGTGGAGCGTCTGCGGCGCGTATCCTAATGTCAGTCCAGGAGCTCTGATCAGTCGACCTGAGCGGGGCGCCACTGCGCCGATCATGGCTCGCAGTAACGTTGTTTTACCTGAGCCGTTGGGACCTATGATCGTGACGATTTCACCCGGCTCAACCCCCATCGAGATGTCTTTAAGTATGGTTCGCTTACCCAGTTGGATCGTTAGCGAGGCGCAACCAATCAGCATTTAGAAAAACTCCAGGTTATCAGGCGAATACGATTGATCCGCTGTTTGTCATTTGCGATTTGCCGTGGAATCCCTGCGTCAGGCTATTATTAATCAGGCAGACAAATAGCTTCCTTCTATTTGTCTGCAACGACAGGGCCTGCCCATGTCAGGCCCTGTCTCCCGCGGCTCTCCGGCGCATCCATGCGCCAGATATTAGCATGTCAATATCATTGCCATATTAATAACCGTCACTGTCATTGCCGTGTCAGTAAGCGGCCAACACAAAAGCAAAGAACCATTGATCGGAGCCGTCTTTTAAAATACGATATGTTACATCATAACATTTTGTATTCCTATCCCGCTCACTGCGGATGCCTGGAACGAACTTTGGCGCACAGGAGCCTTTGCATGCGTAAATTCTTTGTAGTCAGCGCAATGACGTTGCTTGTCTTTCCCTCATGGACTTTCGCCGCGCCGCCTAAGGTAGCCGTAGATATTGCGCCGCTGCATTCTCTCGTGACCCAGGTGATGAAAGGCGTCGCTACGCCTAAATTACTGATTCAATCCGGCGCGTCGCCTCATCAATATTCGATGCGTCCTTCTGAAGCCAAAGCTTTGTCGGAGGCGGATCTGGTTTTCTGGGTCAGCGAAGGGCTGACCCCCTGGTTGGAAAAATCCCTGGATAGCATCGGCGGTTCCGCAACACAAATCGAAATGCTGGAACTGGCGGGAACAGCGCGATATGAGTATCGCGAAGGGGCGACCTTTGAGGTGGATGAACATCATGATGGACGCTCTGACGATGAACACGAAGAGCAAGCCGATCACGACAGTGATCATCACGATCATGAGGGCTATGACCCCCATGCCTGGCTGGACCCTGTCAACGCCAGAGAGTGGGTGAAGCACATCGCTGGCGCCTTGTCGGAACAGGACCCGGAAAACGCGGTTGTCTATCAGCGCAACGCCATCTCAGCTGTGGCGAAACTCAACGACCTGATGGTCGCCATCGAACGGAAGGCGGAGAAGCTTAAAGGAATTAAGTTCATCGTCTTTCACGACGCCTATCAATATTTTGAACGACGGTTTGGGCTGGAAGCGTCGGGCGCCATTTCATTGGGAGACGCATCCGATCCCAGTCCGGCGCGCATCGCGGAAATAAGAGACGCCGTCGCGCAGTGGGGAGTGACCTGCGCCTTCACGGAGCCGCAGTATAACTCGGATCTGGTGTATGCCGTTTTTGAGAAAACCCCCATCCAAACGATCGGCGTCATGGACCCTTTAGGCGCCGCCTTCAATACCGGGGAAGACCACTACGCCGCCTTATTGAACTCCATGATCGCCAGCCTGAGCGAATGTAGAACCTAATCGATTTTTCTAACACGACAGGCCCTGATTCCTATTTCCTGGTTCCTTAGGCCTGTCGCCGCGCATTTGCGCAGAATCATCAACTCAAAAAGATATGATGCAACATATCAAAAACTCAATAAACATTCGGACAATTAAGAGGAAAAGCCACCATGAAACACTTTCACCTGATCACTCCTGCAAGGAGGAAACCCGTTCTCTCCGGTACGCTACTGGTTCTGTCATCGCTGCTCAGCGCCTGTGGCGGAGGAGGGTCGAGCAGTGATGATAAGCATACGGACACGGACATTGACGCCGCCGGACGGCTGGCAATCTATGACGCCGATGCTCAAGCCTTGAAAGTCCTGGATTTGAATGACGGCTCGGTGCTGGAAAGCTTCACGTTAATCGGCTCCGCGCCAAGACTTTATCCGCTGCCGGGAGATCGTTACACCGCTGTTCTGCAGCGCGACGATAACAAGGTGTCCTTTATTGATGGCGGGCTGTATACCGAGGACCACGGCGACCATATGCACGACTACGCGGAAGCGCCTCGCTTGCTCGACTTTACCCTGAGCGGAGTCAGGCCTACCCATTACGTCATGGGGGAATCAAGCGCGATTGTGTTTAATGACGGCGATGATATGAATGTCGCCAGCGTCACCGCCTTATCTGGCGCCAGTGTCGCTGCGGGGGAGGTGCTGCTTGAGCTTAACCGGGAAAATAACATGCACGGCGTGGCGAAGCTCATCGATGGACATCTGTTTGTTACCTATCGCGATTCCGGCATTACCGACACGACGTTGCCAGCCGAAGTGGAGCGTTACTCAATCGCTGATGGCATAGCCACCTTTGAAGAGCGTTACGATGCTCAGTGTCCTCGTCTGCATGGCGCAGGTTACAACCAGGATGTGCTGATTTTCGGATGCGCCGACGGCCTTCTCGCGATTGATCTGCATAATGCCGACTATCCCGCGATCAAATATGGAAACCCCGAATCCCTGGCCGACGGCAGTCGAATTGGAACGGTGTATGGACATAAAGAGGTTGCGACGCTGGTGACCAGCGCGGGTTCGCAACTGTTCGCCACAGTGATCGAAAATGGCGCGGTGAGCTACCAGGAACTGAAGTTGGATGAGGGCGTCAGCGGGCTGAGTCAGAACTTTACTCCGAACGGCGAGTTCTTCTGGGTGCTCGGCGATAACGAAAAACTGTATCTATGGGAGACGGACGGCGACTGGGCCGTTGCGACGTCTTTCTCTGTCTCCAGTACCGACATCGAGTCGGCTTATGTTGCTTCCTCCACGGTCAATCACATGCTCTACGTTCTGGATGTGGAGAACCGGCGCATCGTTGAAGTGGACTATGAAGCAGGACTTTCGGGACGGACTTTCGCGCTCGACTTTACCCCTTCCGGTTTGAGCTGGATGGGTTTGGCTGGTCACGAAGATGATGAAGACCATAGCCATGACTAATCCGCTCGTCTTTAATAAGAAACGGTTAATCGGTCAGTCCGTCGCGCCATGCGGGTTTGCTTTTCTGGCGATTTCGGTTTGTCTCAGCGCCAATGGTCTGCAAGCCAAGGAGCTGAACCCGGATATCAGCGTCGTACTTGATGGCATGTATATTGATAATCCCTTGGCTCTGGGTCATGGAGGGCCCGGCTTCGCGCTCGGGCACAACGAGCTTTCACTGGGAGCGCCGATTGATGACCTGTTCATCGGGCGTCTGACGACGGTCATTGAAAGTCATGACGGCGAGACCGAATTGGAGTTGGAAGAGGCCTATCTTCGGACCACGGGGCTGGGTTATGGACTTAACGTCAAGGCTGGTCGTTTCCTCTCCGCAATCGGTTACCTTAACAGCCAGCATACTCACAGCGACAGGTTCTCCACCCGACCGGCGGTATACCGGTCGCTGCTCGGAAGTCACTATTTTGATGACGGCTTGCAGTTGAACCTGACGTTGCCGACGGATCTCTATTGGCGGGTCACTGCGGAAGCGCTACAGGGGGACGCCATCTCGGATGTGGAAAATGGCGTCGGCCTGTACACCCTCAGCACCAAACTCGGGGGCGACCTGTCGGCGTCCCAGAGCTGGCAGGCGGGATTGTCGTATATGAAGAACCGCTCCCCGGCTATCCAGGAAGAAGAACATGACCATGCCGACGACGAAGACGAAGAGCATGACCATGCTGGTCATAGCCATGGCCTGAGCTATTACGGCGGCGATCTTTATGCGGCGGATCTGGTCTGGAAGTGGGCGCCCCAGGGAAACAATCGGCAGCAGCAAGTTGAACTCAGCGCCGAGTACTTCTATGTCGACGAACTCAATGACTTCGCCGATGAGGATGACTTTCACGAAGGCTGGTACGTTGCGGCGGTCTGGCGATTTGCGCCGCAATGGTCAACCGGTGTTCGCTATGGCGAAGTGGACCTGCGCCAGCCTCATGGCGATCACTTTCACAGTCAGTCCCTGCGGGAGAGCGATGTGATGCTTTCTTATTCACACTCGCACTTCTCAACGATTCGATTGCAGTACACGCGCCAGACCGGGGAGGGCTTCAGCGATATAGACAGCGCCATCCTGCTTCAGTATGTGATGAGTTTCGGGGAGCATGGCGCGCATGAGTTCTAGGCTTCTCACTGTCATATTGCTCGCGTGTTCGTGTGGCGCGCGGGCGGAGTTCAGCGTTTTCGCCTGTGAGCCGGAGTGGGCGGATCTGGCGCGCGCGCTGGTTCCGGACGCCAGGGTCACGGTGGCGACAAGCGCCTGGCAAGATCCTCATTACATAGAGCCGCGGCCCAGCCTGATCGCCGCTATGCGCAACAGCGATCTGGCGGTCTGCACGGGAGCGTCGCTGGAGACAGGCTGGCTGCCGGTATTGATTCAGCGCGCGGCGAATCACAACATCGCGGAAAATCGCCAAGGGCTTTTTTACGCCGCATCGCATACGCATTTACATCAGCCGCATGATCATATCGATCGCAGCATGGGAGACGTGCATCCGGAAGGGAACCCTCATTTCCATCTGAATCCCCATGCGGCGCCTGAGATTATGGAAAGGCTGGCTCACCGCATAGAGCAAGTTGCGCCTGCTGAGGATACGAAGTTTATGCGTGCGCTGCATACGCGGTGGAAGATGCGCTGGAAGCAGTCGCAAGAACAATGGCGAGCGCTGGCGGTCGGCCTTAAAGGCATGAAGGTTGTGGTGCAGCATTCCGGGTTTGACTACCTGTTGCGCTATGCAGGGATAGAGGCCGTGCTCGATCTGGAGCCCAAACCGGGTCTGCCGCCGACGCCTTCGCACTTGAATCAGCTGTTGAACGATCCCCGCCTGCAGGAAGCCAGCGTCATTCTGATCAGTCCCTACCAGGACCCGCAACCCGCCCAATGGCTGGCGGAAAGGACCGGGCTCAAGGTGCTGATCCTGCCGACCACGTTGACGGAAGACGAGGCGACGGACACTTTGCCGGAGCTTATTACTCACATACTGACCAGTCTGTCGAGATTCTCTCCTAAATCGACCAGGGTTTCCGTCTCAGATGAGCGCTGAATGGATGTGGATCTGGACGCCGGTGTGCGCCAGCGTTTTGCTCTCCTTAATGCTTGCGCCGCTGGGCGATAAGGTCCTGCAGCGCGGCGTCGTGTTTGCGGATATCGCCATCGCGCAGTGGGCGGCGCTGGGAGTATTGGCGGGCGGGCGTTTTGCCTGGAGCCGCGAGTGGGGCGGCTCGCTCGCCGGCTTCTCTTTTAGCGGACTTGTTTTCGCTTTATTGGCGTCTGGTATCGTACATCTGATTCTGCAGCGCGGAGCCGCCTATCGGGAAGCCATGATTGGCGTCTTGTACGTGGTGGGCGCCAGCCTTGCGACCATCAGCGTCAGTCATGATCCCCATGGCGCTCAGGCGCTGGCCGCGACGCTGAATGGCGATCTGCTGTGGTCGTTGCCGTCGCAGCTTTATGTTCTTGCTCCTGTCGCGTTGTTAATCGTGGGGTGGCTTGGTTTTTCATCTGAATGGCGACAACAGCTGTTCTTACCTTTGTTCGCCCTGGCGGTTACCGTTTCCGTGGAAGTCGCGGGGGTCTATGTCGTGTTTGCGACGTTGATAACGACGCCCTTGCTTCTGTGTCGCATAGGGGGGAGGGGGATCGTCTCCGCCATTGTTATTTGCATTGCAGGGCATATTGCGGGGCTGATTGTGGCCGCCTGGGGGGATTTCCCGGTAGGGGCCTCGGTTGTGTTATGCAACCTGGTAGTGGGCGTTGTGGCGCTGTTATTGTTGCGGCGTTTGCAAAGTAAGGGGTGATTGGGGGGGGAACGCTGGCTTTGAACCGTTCCCAGCGCATGAACGTCGATCCACCGCCAGACCAGAGGGTCAGGCGGGCTGTACCAGGCAATGGTCGCAGATGCAGTTTATTTCCAGCTGCGGACTGATCATATGGAAACCCGCAAGTTCTACGCTTGCTTTCAATTCAGACGCCGTCGATTTGTTTATGCTGATTTCCTTCACCTTTTGGCATCGACTGCATATCAAAAACTGGGGGGCTTCGTGGACGTGGTCGCAGGTTATGTGGGAGCAGGCGACGTATTTGTTGGCCAGGTTCAATTTGTGCGCCAGCCCCTCTTCCTGCAGGAAGTCCAGAATTCTGTAGACGGACATCGCAGGCATGCTTTCGCCATATTCTGTCTTGCAGTAGTCCACCAATTCATAAGCAGACAAGGCTTTCTGAGATGCAAGCAATCCGGAAAGCACCTGCTTTCTCTTATTGGTGAATCGCACGCCATGTTCCCGACAGTGCCTTTCCGCGTGGTCAAGGATGGTTTGAATCTGTTGCACGGCCTTACCTTTGGTCAGAAGTTTGATAACGGATTCCCGATGATTAACGAATAGCAGGTCATGGTAACCTAAAGTCGCTTCTTTTTATTGACGTTCCATGGTTATTAATCCGGCAGACAAATAGCTTCCTTCTATTTGACTGCAACGACAGGGCCTGCACATATCAGACCCTTTCTCCCGCGGCTTGTCGCCGCGCAGGCGCGTCCATGCGCCTGGTTATTAACATGCCAATATCATTACCATTTTAATAATATCGTCGCCATGTTGATCATCGTCGTTATTTTCGCATGGCCTCGGGTATACTCCAGAGCTGAATTTTACGCTTGTCCGCCATGCAGGCGCATTCCGGCGCCGGGCTAATAACTATCAATATTATTTCGCTGTGAACTCTGTCTGTGAATGCTATGAATATCGAACAAGCCTTGAACGCTTTCTACAAAGAAAGCGGTTTTGAACTCGAAACCGGTAAACGGCCGGCTTTCGTTGAAGTCTTCGTAGGCTGTCTGCTGATTCCTTTGCCGAATGTAGAGACGCGCCGTAAGTACATTAAATACCACGATCTGCATCATGTGATAACCGGCTATGGCGCTTCGCAGGTCGGCGAAGGCGAGGTGAGCGCCTGGGAGTTGGGGACGGGCAGCATGCTGCATCCCATTCTCATGTTCATGAACCTGATCGCCATTTCCACCGCCATGGCGGTCAGCCCGCGCCGGGTATTCAAGGCGTATCTGCTGGGCTGCAAAAGCCGCAATCTGTACTGTCCTAAAGTGCGCCGTCGCATTGATAACGGCGAGCTGAACGACATCGCGCAACTGCGCAATGAGTTTGTTAACTGCCGCTGCAGCGACGGCTGGATTGCGTTGAAGATGATCCCCTTTGTTCTCTACGCACTGCTCTCTATCATCATTCACCTGATCCTCGTGATCCCCGCTTTGCTCTACAAAAAAGTCTGGGGCAAGCTGTTCAGCGCCAGACTGGTGAAGCTGGTGAAAGTGCGCAGCTAGGCTGCCGTCCGGTTCCTCGCCACACAGAGAAGAATAACAATGGAAGACCTTAACTTTACCTATATTGTCAAAGACAACGAAGTCACTATCTATCATCACGGCAGGAAAGCCACGACACTGCGTGGCGACAAAGCCCGCCAATTCACCGAAGAAGCCGACAGCGCTTCATTCGGAGACATGCAGCAACTGATGGCCAGACTCACCGGAAACTACAAACGCGGCAATGAGAAACACGCGAAGAAGATTCGGCGGGAAAAGTATGGTTATTAAAAGCAGAAGTTAAAAATATTTTCGAAAATGCGATAGAGAAATGTCCGGAAAAAAAGACAGCAGTGGTGAAAGAGAGCGTTGTCCTGTTCATGGTCGCGGTCGGCGTTTGTCGAGGGACAATATCTCCGAGATTCGACGCACGATCGATATCGCCAACTCGCAAGCCCGCAGAAAAGGTAAGACGCCCCAAAAGCCCAAGATCGTTATGTTCAGCTGCGCGTGTAATTGCTTCGCAGTTATTGTTGATTGAGCCTTTGAGTAGGCTCAATGCTGATTAGGAGGTTATTTCGCTGATTTCATGAGAAAAACTTAGCCCCGGGCAATTGGAGCCCGGGAGCTGAGGGTTATTCCGAAGGATTAGCTTGTTTTAGCTGCTTTGCTTCTTCAAACCGCTTTTGATATTCAGGAGATAGCTTGACGCTCACAAAAGACATGAACTCGTCTATCGACTCCCTGGCGATCTCAGGAATATTATGAGAAGGATCATTAAATTTTCTGTTTAATGCGCCTGGACTAAACATTATAGCTATCTCATGATCATCAGATATAGGGAGATGGTATTCGATTTCATAAGGTTTCTGAGGAAGGCTCGCAACTATCTGATACCATGTAAGCTGGTTGATGTTTATTATCTTTACATCTTCATCAGATGTGGGGTACGTCCAAAAGTGAACCTCTGGATCAATGGGAACTGCATAGTCTTCCCTGTGTGTCCATAAATCAGTGTTCGCCTCTCCCCACACTACTTTGCTGTGATCCAGCAGCCATTTTTTCATATCGGATGATAAAAACAGGCTGTCAATATCACGGTTTTGCGGAGAGCGCCTGTTCAAGTGTATATATATGGTTAAGTTGCCTATTGCTCCCTCGCCGAAGGGCTTATCCCAATAATTCCACCCCCTGCGAAGCAAGTTAATAGACATTCCCTTTTTATCGCTCCAAACCTCAAATTCACTATCTTTATAAATATCCACTTTGGATGGCGTTCTAAGAACGCTTGTCATTTTTTCATTAGGCGGACATTTAAACTCTAATATCGTTCCGGATAAGTCAAAACGAATGCTGGGGGCTGATTTGAAATCAGGCCGTAGCGGGTTTGCTATGGATGCACGAAAGCGCTTAATCCAACGCATTACCATTTTGGCCTCATCTCACGCATTAACGCCATGAAGGATTCTTTATATCCTCCTGACTGTTTAATAACTTGCGTATTAAAATCCACGTTGCTCTTTGTCTGGTCCTAGATCTTGTAATTAGCTTCAACAATTCAGTAAAAATGCAATTGCCAGTGTAGTAAGAGACGCATAGCGCTTGTGAGCGCTATGCGGGATGATAAGGGCTAGTCGAGCTTAATATGAACGTTTTCTATAAACTCGTGGACTGTTCGCTCTACTGCGCCATCTAGATCATGATCATCCTTATAGTAGTTGCGCCCTAGTGCAGACGCATTAAAAGAAAATGCAAGTTCGTGGTCTTCAGAAATTGGTGTATGCCATAAATGACGTTTTGCATCATAAGGCCTGTCTACTACATAATTAAACCAGTCTATGCCATTTATATTCGTAGTACTGATTTCTTCATGTGTTTTTGGATATCGCCAAAAATCTCTTTCCGGATCAACTGGCCTTGCTTGTCTCTCTGGGTTAGCCACTAACTCTCTATTAACATATCCCCATATATTATTGGTATATGTAATAAGCCAGCACTTCATATCATCTGAATTTAAGAGTGAGTCAATTACTCGGTAATGAGGGTCGCGGCGTTGTAACCTAGCATCCAGTGTTACGTAACCAATTGCCCCCTCTCCAAATGGTCTGTCCCAAAACTTCCAGCCTGTATCTATTATATCTATTGACATCCCAGTTTTACTTTTTGCCCATCTGCTATATATATTGTCATCATATATATTTATTACTGCATCTGAGCATTTACTAAAAGGGCCGCTCATCTCATGGCGGGGACATAGAAAACTTAACTCTTTTCCAGATAGACTGAACTTAACCATAGGCGCGTTTGAAAAGTCCGGCCCTAGCGGATTCATATTTGAAGCCTTTAGCCTTTTAAGCCAGTGCATCAGGAATGTCTCCCTAGCTCTATCATTACGTCGGTAAAGGATTTCTTTTTAGCCACATTCATAGTATTTGATACATCGTTGTTTATATAACGAGAGAGGCATAGCGCTTTTCAGCACCATGCAGATGATAAAACTGGCTAGTCGAGCTTAATATGAACATTTTCTATAAATTCATGGACTGTTCGTTCTACTGCTCCATCTAAGTCATGATCCTCTTCATAATAATCACGACTTATCGAAGAAGAATTAAAAATAAAAGCTAGTTCATGATCTTCGGATAATGGAGTATGCCAGAAGCGTCTTTTAGCTTTATTAGGCTTATCCACAGAATAATAAAACCAGTCCACATCATTCTTTGACATGGTATGAATATCTTTCTTATTTTGAGGATACCTCCAAAAGTCTCTCTCTGGATCAATTGGTCTAGCTTGTCTCTCAGGGTGTGCGATAAGCTCCCTATTAGTATAACCCCACACATTGTCGGAATAAGTAATAATCCACTCTTTTATATCATTATGATTTAATAGCGAGTCAATTTTCCTATAATGGGGGTCCCGACGTTGTAATCTAACATATAACGTTACATAGCCAATAGCACCATCTCCGAAAGGTTTATCCAAAAACTTCCAGCCTGTGTGGACCAAATCAACAGACATACCTGTTTTCCCTTTTTCCCATTTTAAATATATATCATCTTGATATATATTCACCGTCTCTGGCTTTATTTCAGACGGTCCGCTTAATTCGTGAGGGGGGCAGCGAAAACATAATTTCTTTCCAGATAGATTAAATTCAACCCAAGGGGCAGCTGAAAAGTCAGGGCCCATTGGGTTCAGTTTGGATGCTTTTAGCCTTCGGAGCCAGCGCATCAAGAACGCCTCCCAAGTTCTTTCATTACGCCAATAAAGGATTTTCCGAGCCCGTCGTATTTAGCCTCAATCATACTGTTGAAATCGCTGCTGCTCATATGCGGATTCATATGCGGGTTTATTTCAGGGTTCATTGTATGGGTTGCGAATAGATTTCTAATTAACTCGGCATTTTTATATATACGAAATATAGTGTTACATATGCCGCTAGCACCGCCGACTCCTGCGGCAATTGCTGCATAAACAGGAATATCTGCTGTAATAGCTGCAATAATTCCTCCCATGGATAAGCCGGTAGCCAAAGCTATCCCTCCTTGGGTAAGTGCCGTGTTTCGGGATTTGCGTGCATCTCCTCTCAATTTAAAAGAGTAGAGCTTGTATTCTGGTCCTAAACCTTTAACACGCTCGGACACTTGGTATAACAGTTGAGTCCTCGCAAATGTGTCTCGGTAATCATCCGACTGGTTTTTAATGAATTCTTCCGCCAACTTCATTTCTCTTAGTGGAATATGATCAAGAATTTCCAGAATGGCCCTTGAAGGCCCACCAAAATACAATGTTTGCGTATTGAGTTTAAAGTGGCGGGGAAGTTTGTTAAGCGCTTTGAGAAATAAGTCGGCTCCATCGCCGTGGATAGTCCAATTGACTTCTTTAGCTCCTATTTGAGCATCATAAAGGCTTTTGGCAACAAGCTGTGCAGTGAAATCGGCCGAGGTCACTTTTTGCTCCGGGGTAGTCCATTCTGTGCCCCGTGAGTATAAAGGTCTTGGATTGTAGGCAAGTGTGTAACCCTTGCTCTGAATCTTTGTTTCACAACCCTTATAGCCGCCAGCGATGATTTTTGGCATTGTTTCTTCAGCAGCATGTTGAAGGCTTTCAGCCATACCATTTATAGCAGCATGCTCAGTTGTAACAGTGTCTCCAGGGGTATCTGAGGCAATCCAGTTCCCGTCTACCATACCGACAAAATAAAAGCCTGGTTTATGTCCTTTGGCATGATTCACAAACTCAATGTCAGTGATATAAATTCCAGGGCCTAATCCGCCAACCGTGTCTTGCCGAATTATGTAGCTGATTCTAAGGTTTTCAACGATGTCTACATGCTCAAATGCATCACGTTTGTTTGAATAGGACTGAAAGCCGCCTGCGCAGGATCTTAAACGCGAAAGCCTGGATAGAATCAGTTGTTCGGTGTGCTCTCCCTGCATCTTCACCAGCTTAGCGAAGTGCATTCCCAATGAACCGCCAGGAATATAGATTCTGCGGCCCGACTCATTGCCAACGCCATCAAACATCAAGATATAGCCGGATGCGGCATTACCAAAAGCACGTTTAAAGCCGAAATTAGTGAGGCTGTCCTGACTGATTGAAGGCTTAGGTCTCTTTGCGGGGGCGTTCAAGGGTAAATCTCCTTATTTAGGTATCTCAGAAAGGTAAAATCGACTGTATGGTAGCTAGGTCCAGGCTGACGCTGAATCAGCCTAATGGCATAAATTTCTCTGGTCAATTTTACTGAGCGGAACGACGGGAAAGGGCCAGCCAATGAATTCTCTCCACTGGCTGGCGAAGGGGGCTAACCAACGGTAGGCGACAGATTCGCCATCATAAGATCAGCGATAAGTAGTTTGGAGAAGGCCGCTCTAATTACCTCCATCGTGGTGAAGCAGTCCGCCACGGCTCGGTGGGCTCCATTCACGGTTATGCCCATTTGCGCGGCGGCCTTGGCCAAGCTCTGCCTTCTGTATCCGCCTCGTTTGGCGTCCACCTCTCCCCAGTACTTGCGTAAGCCATCATCGCCGTCGCTACAGCATCATCCCCAGGCGCCGGAGATGATGCGCATTGCGAATAACCCCCGTCACCCATAACTCAACGCAGAAAACAATTCCCTTCCCATGTCGTCTGACGGGCGGCGGCCGTGCATCATGCGTTTGTTGTTGAGGACGGCGATGTCGCCGTCGCGCCAGGGGATGTCGCGGGTGTGGAGGTCGTACAGGGATTTGAGTTCTCCCATCAGCCAGTGGGGGATGGGGGAGCCGTCGTCCATGGTGATGGTCTGGCCGGGGTAGGGGCCGGTGAGGCTGTTGGCCAGGGCGCGGTGACCGCCGGGCAGCTGGTTGTAGACGTAGGTGGCGTAGCTAAAGTCGAGCTGGTTGTCCTCGGTCAGCTCTATTCGCACTCCTTCAAGGCCGCTGAATAACTTTTCCAGGTGGTCGCGGTTGATCTCCTCCACCGGTATGTCTTCGTCGATCATGAAGGCCACGAATACTTTCCAGAACATTTCCGGGAACAGGCGATGATAGACAAAGCGCACGTGCTCAATGAAGGTGCGGCTGGTTTCACTCAGGGCGCGCCAGATCTCCAGACCGTCGCAATAGGTGGTCTGGCCGCGGTCGCCGGCGGCGCGACGGCAGTAGAACCAGATGTAGTCCGGGGTGAACGGGCTGTTGCTGTGCTCGCTGTGCAGCTCGATGCCCGGCGTTCCCGACAGCACCCGCTGTACGCGACGGTCGTAGGATTGCCGGGTGGGGTCGAGTATCAGGCGTGAACTGAATTTCTCCACAAAATCGCCGAAACGTTCCGGCGTCGCCTCAAAACCGCGAAACAGCGCCACGCCTTTCTGTTCCATGGCGAAGTGAAAGTCGTCGGCGCTCACGCTGTCGAGCGTCTCTCCCTCCTGCGCCTGCACCAGATGGCCGGTGAAGGCGAGGAGGCGCTCCGGCGCTTTGCGCCGGGCGGTGGGAATGCGATGAGTGATGGGTGAGGTTGTGGTCATGCTGTCTGCTCCTTCCGTTCCGTCGTCATGGGAGTAAAGGACTCCGCCTGCTGGAGATGCGCCAGCAAACGAGTGGCCAACGTTTCAACATTGGGCGGTTGCACCATGGTCTGGTGCCGACCAGGAACGTACTCCACCTCCACGCCCCGTTGCGCCCACTTGGACCAGCCCAGACTGGGATCGTCCGGGCAAACGGACTTCGCCAACTGCTCCTCCCCAAGCGGACGGAACAGGGTGATCTTGCCGTTGTAAGGCTGCGGTTGATAAGACTCCACCGCATGATAGTTCAACTTGCTCACCTGCAGAATGCGACGCGCCTGCTCCAGGCTGAATCCCTGGGGCAGGGCCTGGGCCTCCCGGGTGGCTTGAATGGCCGTCTGCAATTGTTCTTCCGTGGACAGGCCGCGCAAGGTATCCGGGTCCACATCCGCGATGCCGCCAAGCAGCGAACTGATGATCTCCGCATCGTCATGGGCGGCGAACCCGCCGTCGAAGACATCCGGCGCATAAGCGTCCAGCAGACCCAGGAAGGCGATTTCCCTGCCTCGCCCCTGCAACACGCGGGCGACCTCGAACACCGCCACGCCGCCGAAGGACCATCCCGCCAGATAAAACGGACCGGCAGGCTGACGTTCGCACAATGCGTTGGCGTAGTACGCCGCCATGTCCGGGATGTTGTCGAAAGGGAGCTGCTCCGGCTCCACGCCTCGGGCCTGTACGCCGATAAAGGGGCGCGCTTCGCCCAGGCTGGCGGCCAGATGATAGTAGCAAAGCACCGTGGCGCCGGTGGGATGCACGCAGAACAGCGGCGGATGTTCGCCGCGAGCGGTCAGCGTCACCAAAGGCGACCAGTCCTCAGGATGGGCTTTGCGGGCGCTGCGCACCTGTTCCGCCAGTTTCTCCACGGTCGGATGCTGGAACAGCGTGGTCAGTGGCAGGGCGATATGAAACTCCTGCTGAATCGCGCTCATCAGCCGCACCGCCAACAGAGAAAAACCGCCCAATGCGAAAAAGTTATCCGTCACACCCACCGGACTGCGCTCCAGCAAACGCTCCCATATACGCGCTACGCCCAGCTCCACGTCGTCCCGAGGAGCGACGAACTCATTGTGCGACACGGCGGCGTGCATGCCCTCCAGCGCGGCGTAATCCGTCTTGCCGGAGGGCGTCAGCGGCAGCGCATCAAGGGGGACCAGCAGATCCGGCAGCATGTATGGCGGTAAACGCTCGCGCAGATAAGTCAGGATCGCCTCCGCCTGCAACTCGCCTTTGTTCGCTGTTCGCGCCAACACCACATAAGCCAGCAGACGGCGATCCGCCTCCTCGCCCTGGGCGACGACCGCGGCTTGCTGGATATCCTCCCGGCTCAGCAATTGGGTTTCCAGTTCGCCGGCTTCAATGCGGAAACCGCGCACTTTGAACTGGCGATCTGTTCTGCCGAGCAAATCCAATGCGCCGTCCGGACGCCAGCGGGCGCGGTCGCCGCTGCGGTAATAGCGCCGCGGCGCGGATAACCCGGGCAGCGCCAGCTCCACGAAACGGGTGGCGTTGAGTTCAGGACGGTTATGGTAGCCCAGGGCCAGACCGACGCCGGAGATCAATAGCTCGCCAGGCGCGCCTACCGGGCAGGGACGGTCCAGCGCGTCGACCACGTGGCACTGCATATTCTGAATCGGCTGACCCACATCCGGCGGCAGACCACTGTACACCACCTCGCCGAGGGTGGCGCAGACCGTCGCCTCCGTGGGACCGTAAGCATTGATCATCAGGCGGCCCTTGCTCCATTTCGGGACCAGGTCCGCCGGACAGGGCTCCCCAGCCACCACCAGGGTTTGCAAACCGGGGGCCGAATCCTCCGGCAACAGCGCCAGGGAGGACGGCGTCAGGGTGATGTGGGTGATCTCAAACTCCTGCAGCGCCTGGGCCAGATCAGGACCGGGCATGATGCGGTCGCGGGGCGCCAGAATCAGACGGGCGCCGGCGCACAGGGCGGTGAAGATTTCCGACACCGCGGCGTCGAAACTGAATGACGCCACCTGCAACACCCGACTGTCGCTGCGCAACCTGAACGCCTTGATCTGCGCCTCCAGCATGTTGATCAAGCCGCTATGATGCAGCAAGACGCCTTTGGGCGCGCCGGTGGAGCCGGAGGTATAGATCATGTAGGCGGCGGCGTCAGGGGCGGGGGCGTAATCCAGCGGCCGTGACGACTGTTGGCGCCAGGAGGTGATGTCGTCGAGGTAAATGACGGAACCGCCGCGATCCTCCAGCACCTCAATGAAGGGCGCATCCACGTCCGGGTGTTCCACCAGGAACAGGCGACAGCCAGAGTCCTCCGCCATGTAGCGTAGACGTTCCGCCGGATAATCCGGGTCCAGAGGCAGAAACGCGCCGCCCGCCTTCAACGCCGCCAGCAGCGCGATCACCATATCGCAGCCGGGACGGCAGCAAACGCCCACCAGTCCGCCTTTCTCCAGGCCGGAGACCTGCAGCTCCCGCGCCAGTTGGTTCGATTGTTCGTCCAGCATGCGGTAGCACAACTGCAACCCCGGCGTCTGCAGCGCAATATGCCCGCCATAGCGGGACACCACCTCGCGGAACTGGCTCAGCACATTGGCGTTGGCGTGCGTTGCTTGCTCAGTCAGGTTGAAACTGGCCAGCAGACTCCAGTCGCGGGTGGTGAGCATGTCCAGTTGTTTCACCGGCAGATCCGGCTGCTCCAAGGCCATGGTCAACACTTGCTGCAGATGCTCGGCGAACAGCTCGATGCGATGCAGATGAAAGCGCGATTCGTTGTACGCGATAGAGAAACTGAGCGTACCAGTCCGTTGCAGCAGACTCACAGTGACGTCGTTATTAAGATTGGCGGGCAGCTCGCCATGCAAGGCGTCGTAATGGGCCGCCACGTCGAACAGCGGGCAATGGTGGCGCCAGGACAGACCAAAGTCCTCCGCCATCTCCCGCCATTGGTAGTGTTGATGCTGGTAAGCGTCCAGCAGCTGCGAGCGGGTTTGCAGCAGCAGGGCCTTGAACGACGCCTCGGGATCAATACTGTTGATGATGGGCAGGGCGTTGATAAAGCCCGGCTCGGCGCCGTTTTCCTCCCTTCGCGCCGGCGAGCCGGTGACCAGGGTTTCGACGCCGCCGTTGTCGCCGTCGGAAGAGAAGGCCTGATTGTAACGTTGCAGGCATAACTGCACGCCGGCGGTGGCGATCGTGTAAATAAGAAAGCGCCCGCCTTTGCTGACCTTCATGATGAGGTCGTAAAGATGGCTGTCCAGCGTCAGGCCGTATATCTGGTAGGACTTGGAGCCTTTATGGGGAAGGTCGTAATCGCGGGGCAGGTTGCTGGGGCCGATGGCCTTGGTCAGGGATTTGCGCCAGTAATCCCTTGCCGCGAGAGAGTTTGCGTCAAGCAGAAAACCGCTTTCTTGTTGCGCCATGGTCTTTCCTTATTTTCCTTGTTCCGTTCATAGGGTCGTTATTGTTATGGTCGCCGACCGCGCAATGGCTTTAGAAAGCGAAGCTTTCCAAAGCGTCCTGGCTGACTGTCTCATTACTTCTATGATGGATATTCGCCATAAAGGCGTCATCCGTGGTTTTTTCCAACAATAGAGTGCGCATGCGCTGCAATATCGGCGCGGGAATCGCCTTCAGCGTAGGGTCCGCCATCTGCGCCTTGATCGTGGAATTGAACAGGGCCACGTAGTCGATCACCTGTTGTCGGGTATAGCCGCGACGCTGCAGATAGAAAGTAGACCATTGTTCGAAACCGTGCTGGGGCAACCAGGTGGAATTGCGAATATCGAAGAACAAACGCTCCACCCAGTCGCAGGCGGCTTCGCTGGTCATGGTGCGATGTCGCCAGGAAAAACCGTTGCCCTCCAGATCGTACTCCTGACGGTTTTTCCAAATGGGCGTCAGCGGATCGCAGTACCACAACTGGGCGCGATAAAAGTCCGGCTTGCTCTGCTCGATCAACGACTGGGTCTCCCGAATGGTGTCTTCAGTTTCGCCGGGAAAACCGACGATCAAGCTGGCGTGGGCGGAAATGCCGGCTGCCTGCAATTGCGGAATGGCCTCGGCGAAATTGCGCCGACGCGCGGTTTTGTTCATGTTCTTGAGCATGGCGTCGCTGCCGGATTCAATGCCCAGAAACACGCCTTCGCAGCCGGCTTCGCGCATCAACTGAATGGTTTCATAATCGCCCTGATCGCTGCGATAGAACGAATTCCAGCGAAAGCCGTACTGCTTGCGGATCATCAAACGCAGAATTTCCTTGAAGCGTTTTTTCGGCACGTTGAAGGTGTCGTCGAGAAAGGTGAGAGTGTCCACATTGCCCAGCGCGGCGATGCGGTCCAGCTCCTGCTCCACCAGGTCCGGCGCCAGGGTCTTGTAAGCGCCCGCCCGTTGCGGAAAGCCGCAGAACGCGCAGCTGTAGGGACAGGATTTGGCGGTGCGCAGAGAAATGAACTGGGACAGCTGCTCCGGCGGGAACAGACCGTAGTCGATGGGGTTTTCCTCCAGGGGATTGTACTCCGTCTCCACCGGGGTGCGGGAAAAGGGCCGCAACAGACTTTTGGGATCGCGAATGGCCAGGTTGGCGACGCCGTTCAGGGGCTCTCCCTTTTGCAGCGCGCTGATGATGTGGGCCAGCGCCTGCTCGCCTTCAGAACTGATCACGTAGGTGTCCGCCCCCAGATACTCGAACAGACTGGCCAGCTCATCTGCGTTGCGCACCTCGGCCTGTCCGGAGATATAGGGACCGCCGACGATGATATGGGCGTCGCTGTGCTCGCGCACGAACTTGATCACTTCGATCATGGGCTGGGGCGACACATACAGGGTAGTAGTGACCGCCACCGTGCGCACCTGGCCACTGCGCAGGAGGCGGCGCATCTCCTCTTTTTCCTGTTGGAACAGGTTGATCCAGTCCACGGTGAAGCCGCGCCGGCGTAGAAAAGACGCCAGATAGCTCACCGCCGGCCAGAGAAAGTCGAGGTTGTTGAACTGCCGGTGGGACTGGCCGGCCTCGTCATAAATATGATTAATCAGGTCCAGCGCGGTATACGGCTGTCCCTGATGCTCCACAAACGCCAGCCGCAGGTCGCGCCAGGCTCCGCCGTGATTATCGACGGAACGCACCATCTCCACGTGTTCGGGAGTGGGCGGCATATTGGTTCCGACAATCAGGCAATCAATCATATCCGCTTTTCCTTCCTTGTTAGCCCGCCGCGTCACCGCTATTTGCAGGCGGCGGGTTTTTATTGTTATTGGCTCGCGCTGTACTGCTCGTACTCAGCCGCTTAGACCTGTTCAATTTGCTTGGAAATCGTACTTAGGTTGCTTGGAAATCGTACTTAGGTTTAAAAATCAAACTCCTCCGCCGCGTCCGCTTCACCGGTAGCGGGTCTGCCGTCGGCGCCGGCCAGGGACAGCAGGCTGTCGCCGGGACGTTGCGCGGCGGCGTCCAGCAGGTGCTGATAGTGCTCCTGCAGGGCGGCGATCTCCTCCGCCGTGAAACGCTCACGGTCATATTCGAAAACAATGCGCACCTGCTCCGGTTGCGCGCTGACGGACAACACCAGATCGTATTTGGCGGAGCCGCGTTGTCCCGGCAGATAGGACACTTCCAGGCCGTCCAGGAAGACCGCCCTGGGCGGCGCGGCGGCCGCCGGCGCATCGCCGTTCTGAAAGTCGAACACCACCTGAAAGATGGGTTGGCGACCCGCCACCCTGGGAGATTGCAGCGAACGCACCAGCAGATCGAAAGGCAGTTCCTGATGCGCCTGCGCCTGCAGGGTTTTGTCCCGCGCCTGAGCCAGCAGGTCCAGAAAGCTGGCGCTGGCGTCGAGACGCAACCGGATCGGCAGTGAGTTGACGAAGAAGCCGATCAGGCTCTCCAGCTCTTGCCGGTTGCGGTTGGCGACCGTGGTTCCCACCACGATGTCGGACTGTCCGCTGAGGCGCTGCAGTAGTGCGGCGAAGGCGGCGAGCATGGTCATGTAAAGGGAGCTGCCCTGCTGGCGATTGAACTCCTGTAGCGCGCTCAGGGTCGACGCCGGCAGATCCTGCACCGCCAGGGCGCACAAGCCTGCGGCCTCGCTGTGAGGGCGACGCGGCAGGCGGATAGCCTCCGGCGCGTCCTGCAGTTCCTGTCGCCAGTAGTCCAGATGCTGTTGCACCCGTTGCGGAGTGAGCAGGCGACGCTGCCAGCAGGCGAAGTCGGCATACTGCAGTTGCATGGGCGGCAGATCGGCGGCGGAGCCGGTGCGTCGGCTGTGATAGAACGCCTGTAACTCGCGCACGAACACGCCGTTGGACCAGCCGTCGAAGATAATGTGGTGCATGGTGGCCAGCAGCACGTGACGTTGCTCCTGCAATTTCACCAGACGGATACGCAACAGGCGGTCGCTCTCCAGATCGAAGGCATAGTTGGCTTCCTGACGCGCCAGTTCGCTGACTTCCGCAACTTTCTCCGGCTCTGGCAGCGCGGACAGATCGAAGAATCGCCAATCCGGCGCGGTGTCGCTGTGGATCTCCTGCACCGGCGCGTCTCCCGCCATATGAAAGCGGGTGCGCAGTATTTCGTGGCGGGCGATGATGTCGCGGAAACTGTCGTGCAGCGCCCGAGCGTCCAGGGGACCATTCAGCTCCATAGCGATGGGCATGTTGTAACCCGCCGCGGCGCCTTCCAGCTGGTGCAGAAACCACAACCGCTCCTGGGCGAAGGAAAGCGGCGGCGCGGCGGGCCGGATCTGGGCGCATAGTCGTTCGCCGTCATCGGCATTGGCGGGAGCGAGCGCCGCCAGTCTTTCCGCCAGCCCGGCGATGCTGGGGTTCTCAAAAACGTCCCGGACCGAGGCGTCCACCCCCAGGCGCGCGCGAATGCGGTTCAGCAGGCGGGTGACCAGCAGACTGTGGCCGCCCAGTTCAAAGAAGTTGGCGTGAATATCAATATGCGGCAGCCCCAGCAGCTCGCTCCACATGTCATGCAGACTGCGCTCCAGGGCGCTGCGGGGCTCCGCCAGCAATTCCGGAACATCGTTCAGGGCGTCCGGGGCGGGCAGGGCGCGGCGGTTGATCTTGCCGCTGACAGTGACCGGCATTTTTTCCAGGGTGAGGATGCGGGCGGGCGCCATATAGTCGGGCAGACGTTTGCGCAGCCAGGCGCGCAGGTCGGCGACGTCGAATCCGGCGCTGTGACGGGGCTCTATATAGGCCAGCAGGCGCATGCCGGCGCCGTCGTCCCGAGCCACCACCGCGGCGGCCTTAACGTCGTCATGGCTGTTCAGCACCGCCTCCACTTCGCCGGGCTCCACCCGGAAACCGCGGATTTTCACCTGCTCGTCAATGCGCCCCAGATACAGGAACTCGCCTTGCGCGGTGCGTCGCGCCAGATCCCCGGTGCGGTATAGACGCTGACTGATCTCGCCATGGGAACTCATGATGGTGGTGGTGATAAAACGCTCCGAGGTGAGGTCGTCGCGTCCGACATAGCCCTGGGCGAGACACACGCCGCCGATGTACAGTTCGCCGGGCGCGCCGGCGGGCGCAGGCTGTCCCAGCTGGTTGAAGATATGCAGTTGTACGCCGCACAGAGGCGCGCCGATGCCAGGCAGGACGGGCCAGCGATCAGGTTGATCCTCCAGCTGCAACGCGCTCACCACATGGGCTTCCGTGGGGCCGTAATGGTTGTGCAGACGGCAATGGGGGCGCTCCCGGAAAAAGCGGCGCACTGGCGCAGTGATCTGCAACTGCTCGCCGGCGGTGACCACATCGCACAACTTGTCGCTGGCGACGGGGCTTCGCTCCGGCTGGTTCTCAGCCATGGTCTCCGCCAGTTGCTGCAAGGCGACGAAGGGTAAAAACAGGCGCTCTACGCCTTGCTCCCGGATAAAGGCCATCAGGGCGCGCGGGTCTTGCCGCAAACTGGGCGGACACAGCACCAGCGAACCGCCGCAGGCCAGGGTGGCGGCGAACTCTTGAAAGCAGACGTCGAAGCCGACGGCGGCGAACTGTAAAGTGCGCGCCGGTGCGCTCAGGCGGGGGTGTTGACGGTGCCAGGCCACCAGGTTGCTCAGTGCGCGCTGCGGCATGGCGACGCCTTTGGGGACGCCGGTGCTGCCGGATGTATACAAAATGTAAGCGATGCAGTCCTGGTCCGGCAGGGGCGGCGGCTCCGCGCGGCGGCGGGACAGATGCGCCCACAATTGCGGCAGCGGCGCGATGGCGCAGGGCGCGTCATGCCAGCCATGCTGCGCATTCGCCGCCACCAGCAGGCGCGGAGCGGCGCTTTCCACCATTTGCCGCACCCGGGTCAGAGGAAACTCCGGGTCGATAGGGGTGTAGGCGACGCCCATTTTCAGCGCCGCATACTTGAGCACAAACAGCTCCGGGCTGCGCGGCAACCAGAGCCCGATGACGTCGCCGGCCCCCACGCCTTGCTCCCGCAACCAGTCAGCGGCCTGATTGGCGAGGCGGGCGAACTCACCGTAGCTGACGTGGGAGTTGAGCCGGGACCATTCCGTCAGCGCGGCGGCCTGTGGGCGCCAGCTTAACGCCTCCAGATCCGGCGTACGTTCGCATTGATCCTGAATCAGGGCGGGCAGCGGCGTCGCCCCCTGGGCCGGCTGGGCGGGAATTTCCGCCGGCGCCGCCAGAGGCAGGCCCAGCACAGGTTCATCCGGACGGTTGACGCAAAGCTCCAGCAGGCTCAGATACACCTCCAGCATGCGCCCGATGCTGGCGCGGTCGAACAAGGTGCGGTTATACACCGCCTCGCCGTGCATCTGGCCTTGAGATTCGGTCAGGGAGAACAGCAGGTCGAAGGCGGCGCGCTGCTGGCGAATCGGAAATGGCGTGATTTCCAGTTCCGGCGTTTCCCGGGTCACGGTGGGCGCGTTCTGCAACACGAACATGACCTGGAACAAGGGGTTGTGATTGAGGGCGCGATCCAGCTCCAGAGACTCCACCACTTTGTTGAAAGGCGGGTCCTGATGCTCATAGGCGTCTAGAGAAACGGTTTTAACTTCCTTGAGTAACTCATTGAAAGTAAAGTTTTCCTTGCTGCGAATGCGTAGCGCCAGGGTGTTTACGAAGAAGCCGATCAGCGGCTCCAGCTCGGGCCGGGTGCGGTTCGCCACCGGCGCGCCGATGACAATGTCGCGTTGACGGCTGTACACCTTCATCAGGGCGGCGAAGGCGGCGCAGCTCACCATGAACAGGCTGGCGCCGGAGGCGTCGGCGAAACGGCGCAACGCCGCAGTGAGGCCGCTGTCGATATGAAAGGGCAAGGTGTCGCCGGCGAAATCCGCCTGCGCCGGGCGCGGACGGTCATGAGGCAGTTCCAGCAGGGGCGGCGCGTCCTCCAGTTGCGTACGCCAGTATTCCAGTTGCCGCTGCGCCTCCGGCCGCTCCAGACGCAAAATCTGCTCGGCGGCGTAGTCGGCGTATTGCAGGGACAGCGGCGGCAGATTGTGCGTCGCGGCGGCGTCCAGAGCCAAAGTCTCCGGGTTGATAGCCTGATAGAACGCCTTCACTTCGTTAAACAGGACGCCAATGGACCAGCCGTCGGAAATGATATGGTGCATAGCCAGCAACATGACATGGCGACGCGGCGCCAGCCGCACCAGCAGAACCCGCAGCAAGGGGCCGCGACTCAGGTCGAAGGGCGTCTGCGCTGCTTCCACGGCTAGCCGTTCCGCCTCCGCTTCCCGTCGATCAGCTGGATGGGACTCCACGCTGGCCTGCAGAAACTCACAGGACAGTTCCGGGTGAATGCGTTGATAGGGCGCGCCATCCGCCCCCAGAGCCTCGTCTTCATGGAAGGTGGTGCGCAGAATCTCATGGCGCGCCGAGGCGCAGGCGAACGCTTCCCGTAAACGGTCCGCGTGCAGCTCGCCATTAATGCGCACGGTCATGTGCAAATTATAGGCGCTGCTGCCTCCGTCGATTTTGCTGAGGAACCACAGACGCATCTGCGCCGGCGCCAGGGAGGCGCTGCGCGCGCCGCCGGTCGGAGCGCGGCGGCCGGCTTTTTCGGCGGGCGTCTCCATCTTCGCGGCGTTGCGTTCACGCACTAACGCGGCCAGTTCCGCCACATTGGGACATTCGAACAGGTTGCGTACCGTCAGGCCGGCGCCGAAGCGCTGGTTGAGGCGGGCGATAATCTGAGTCGCCAGTAGCGAGTGACCGCCCAGCTGGAAGAAATTGTCGCGTACGCCAATGACGTCCTGTTGCAGCACTTCTCCCCATACATCGACCACCGCCTGCTCAAATCCGTTACTGGGCGCCACGTACTCGGTCTCGCGGGCGCTGCGCTGAGGAATCGGCAGCGCTTTGCGGTCGGTCTTGCCGTTGGCGGTCAAGGGGATGGCGTCCAGAGCAATGATCGCTTCGGGAATCATGTAGCCAGGCAGGCGGCGCGCCAGCCGTCGTTTCAGATCATCCGCGTCGATACTGCGCCCGAGCGCGCTCACGACGTAGGCGGCCAGATAGGGGCCGAGGCTGTCGTCCTTGATCACGGACACTACACAGTCTTTAACCAGTTTCTTACCATTATCTCGTAAGCCATTGATACAGGATTCAATTTCTCCCAACTCTATGCGAAATCCCCGCACTTTCACCTGCTGGTCGATACGCCCCAGATACTCCAGTTGATCGTCGCTGTTCACCCGCACCAGATCCCCGGTGCGGTACAGGCGTTCGCTGAGATCGCCGGAAAACGGGTTGGCGATAAAGCGCTGGGCGGTCAGTTCCGGCTTGCCCAGATAGCCCCGCGCCAGACCGCGGCCGCCGATCAATAATTCACCCGCCACGCCGCGAGGAACCAGTTGCAGATTCTCGTCGATGATATGAATCAGGGTATTACTGATGGGGCGTCCGATGTTGGCCTTGCCGCCGGGGCGTCGCAGGGCGCAGGTGGAGTAGGTGGTGTCCTCGGACGGTCCGTAAAGATCATAGACGTGGCGAATGTGGGGCAAGGCGTAGAGCTGCTCCACCAGTTCCTGCTTTAAGGGCTCGCCCGCCAGATTCACCGTGCGCACCTGCGGCGGCACGGCGTTAGCCCGCAACAGCGCCTGAATGGCGGAGGGCACCGTATTGATCAGACTGACTTTGGAATAGGCGTCCAGATCGCCGGCGCGCTCCGCCAGCGCGGTCATGTTGTCCGCCAGATGGACGCGGCCGCCGCTGCACAGGGTGACGAAAATCTCGAACACCGAGAGGTCGAAGCATATGGAAGTAGTGGCCAGCACTTCCTCCAACTCCTCCAGGTGGTATTGGGTCTGCGCCCAGTGAATCAGCGCGCCGACGGAACGATGTTCGATCGCCACGCCTTTGGGCAGACCGGTGGAGCCGGAGGTGTAGATCACATAGGCCAGATTGTCCGCGGCCACAGGACGCTGAGGGTTGCTGTCTTCACAGTCCGCGGTCAGGGTTTCCAGATCGTCCAGCATCAGCGTGACGACGCCCGCTGGCAGACGCCCGCTGGCGGCCTGCTGGGTCAGGGTCAGTCGCGCGCCGCTGTCCTCCAGCATGTAGGCGATGCGTTCCGTGGGATACGCTGGATCGAGCGGCGCATAGCTGGCGCCGGCTTTGAAGACCGCGAGCAGGGCGACCGCCATGTCCAGTGAGCGATCCAGGCAAATGCCGATGCGGTCCTCCAGCGTGATCCCGCGCGCGATCAGCAAATGCGCCAGACGGTTGGCGCGGCGGTTGAGTTCCCCATAGCTGAGCGTCTGACCATTCCGCATGACCGCCGTCAGCTCCGGATGCAGCTCGGCGCGGCGCTCGAACAGCTGGTGAATGCACAGTGTGTCGGGATAGGGCTGCGCCTCCAGGAATAGTCCGCGGCTGAGTTCTTGGTGCTGCTCCCGATCCAGCATGGACAGCCCCATCACCGGGCGCTGCGGTTGATTCAAGGCCGCCTCCAGCAGCGTCAGGTACTGGCGCGCCATGCGTTGCACGGAGTCTTTGTGCAGCAATTGGGAGCGGAACCAGAAGTCCAGATGGAAGCCGTCTGCGTCCTCTTCGCCGTACACCTCCAGATCAAAGCGGATCTGACCGGGCTGCGGCAGGCGCAGCGGCGTCACCTGCACGCCTTCCAGTTCGAAGGCGTCCATGGGCGCGTTCTGCAGCACGAACAACAGCTGGATCAGCGGCGGGAAGCTGAGATCGCGATCCGGCTGCAACGCCTCCACCATGCGCTCAAAAGGGAGGTCCTGATGATTGTAGGCGCTGAGGGCCGTGTGCTTGACCCGGCGCACCAGGTCGCGGAAGTTGGGGTCGTCGGACAGATCGCAACGCAGCGGCAGGGTGTTGACGAAGAAGCCCACCAGGGCCTCCACGTCGGCCTGATTGCGGTTGGCGATGAGACTGCCCACCACCACATCCTGCTGGCCGCTGAGACGGCCGATCAGCACGTTGAAGGCCGCCAGCAGCACCATATACAGGCTGGCCCCGGAGGCGCCGGCGAAATGCCGGGCCTGATGCGCCAGCCGCGCTGGCAGGTCGATGCGCACGCAGTCCGCATCTGGCGACGGCTGCTGAGTGCGCGGACAGTCCAGCGGCAGATTCACCAGCGCCGGCGCGCCCTGCAGTTGTTGACGCCAGAAGTCCAGCTCCTGTTGCAGCAGATCGCCTTGCAGACGCTCCCGCTGCCACACGGCGAAATCCGCATACTGCAATGCCGGCGGCGGCAGTTCGCAGGGACGATGGCGCAGGGCGGCGCGGTACAGCGCCGCCAGTTCCCGTACGATGACCCCCACGGACCAGGCGTCGGCGATGATGTGATGAATGCACAGGTTCAGCCAGCTCAGGCTGTGAGAACGGCTGCTGTCCAGCTCCACCAGGGTGGCGCGCAGCAGCGGCCCCTGGGTGAGATCGAAGGGACGGCGATTCTTCTCCACGAAGTACGCCTGGGCGCGGGCTTTGCGGGCTTCCAGGTCGCTGTCGGCGAACCACACGCGCTCGATGGCGATGTGCAGGGACGGCAGCACCCGTTGCGTCGGCAGGCCGCCGTCGCTGACGAACAGGGTGCGCAGAATCTCGTGGCGGGCGATCAGCGTATCCAGCGCCCGCTGCAGCGCGGCGTGGTCAAGGGGGCCTTCCAACTGCAGGGCGGCGCTGATGTTGTAGGCGACGTTATCCCCCTCGAACTCATGCAGGAACCACAGGCGCTCCTGGGCGAAGGACAGCGGGAATTGATAAATCTGTACGGCGGTGGAAGCTTCGGTCATGGCGGCGTACTTGCTCGTTATTATGTTCTATGGGGTTGTCGTTATGGTTGTCGCTATGGTTGTCGTTATAAATGTTGTTTGTTTTATCCCGGCCTCATTGTCAGGACGACTCCGCGGCGGCGGGGTTCTGGGTCTCCGGATTCTGGATCTCTGAGCGGTGGGCCGCGACGGCGTAGCGGGAGCGGTCGGCGCGACGAATGCCGCTCTCGGGCGCGGACGGCGCGGCGGCGCCTGGCGCATCGATGGCGGCGGCGAGATCCTTGAGCACCGGCTTATCGAACAACAGGGCCAGCGACAGATCCCGACGCAGCCGCCCGCGCAGTTGCGATAGCGCGCGGGTGGCGCTCAGGGAGTGTCCGCCCAATTCCAGGAAGTGATCGTTGCGGCCGATCGGACGATGATCAAGCACCTGACTCCAGATGTCCGCCACCAGCTTCTCCGTGTCGGTCTGCGGAGCTTCGTAAGGCGCCTCCGCGCGCAGTTGCTCCGCTTCGCGGCGGATCGCCTGTCGATCCAGCTTGCCGTTGGCGTTCAACGGCAGGCTGTCCCGCTCCCGCAGAATGGCGGGGGTCATGTAGGCTGGCGCGCGCCGCGCCAGCCATTGGCGAATGTCGTTCAGGTCCAGTGGCGAGTCATCCGCGCTGCGTGGGGTCACAAAGGCCGCCAGCAGCGTGTGTCCGTCCGCGCCCCGTGTCGCCGCCACCGCCGCTGCGCGCACCCGTTCGTGGCGGGACAGCAAGTGTTCGATCTCGGCGGGCTCCACCCGGTGTCCGCGCACGGATAACTGATCGTCGATGCGACCGAGGAAATCCAGATTGCCGTCTTCGCGCCAGCGGCCCTTGTCCCCGGTCAGATACACCCGTTCGCCAGGTCTGAGGGGGTGCGCCACGAAATGCGCGGCGGTGAGGTCGGCGCGTCCCCAGTAGCCTCGCGCCAGGGAAGGCCCGGACAGCGCGATTTCTCCCGCCGCGCCGAGAGGCGCCAGACGCCGTTGACTATCCAGAATCAACACCTCGGCGTTGGCGATGGGTTTGCCGATGGGATAGGGACTGGGCTCCTGCGGCGCCAGATAGCAGGAGGCGGCGCACACGCTGAACTCGGACGGCCCGTAATTATTTGAGACTTTGATGCGGTCGCTGGCGCCGCCGTTGCGAATGCCTTTCAAGGTGTCGCCGCCGGACTGCAGCACGATGTTCTGCAGCAGATGCGGATAGTTAACGCAGGCTTCCTCGCACAAGGCCGGGGGCAGGAAGGAGATATCAATGCGTTGTTCATGCAGGAATTCGCATAAGGGGCCGACATCCCGCCGCAGCGCGTCCGGTGTGATGACGATGGTCGCGCCGGCGCACAGAGACGGCAGCGACTCCCACACGGAGGCGTCGAACGCCGGCGACGCCAGCAGGGTGGTGCGGCTGCCCGCCTGGATATTAAATTGACGGCGGCTCCATTGGATCAGGTTGATCAGGCCCACATGCTCCAGCATGACGCCCTTGGGCTCCCCCGTGGAGCCGGAGGTGAAGATCACGTAGGCCAGACTGCGCAGCCCGCAGGCCCGTTCCGGCGCCTGGGCGCGACGGCTGTGCGGGTCGACGGCGTCCAGATTGAGAAAAGGAATTTGACTGTGTTCGCGCCACAGGGCGGCTTCCGCTGCGTCGCCGATCACCAGCTTGCATTGCGCCTGCTGGAAGGTGCGCAGGCGTCGCTCCGGCGGATAGTCCGGGTCCACGGGAACGAAGGCCGCGCCGGCTTTGCCCGCCGCCAGTTCCGCGATCAACAGGGCGGCGCTGCGGGGCAGGACGACGCCGATGCGGTCCTCCACGCCGACGTCATAGCGCTTCTGCAGCAACGCGGCCAGGGCGTTGACGCGTTCGTCCAGCTCGCGATAGCTGATGCGGCGCGCGCCGTCTTCCACCGCGATGCTGTCCGGGGCTGCGGCGACGGCCTGTTCGAACAGGTCCAGATAACTGTCGCAGGAGGGCAAGGGGGCATCCTCGCCCCGAAAGGCGTGCAGACGGTCCCGTTCGGCGTTATCCAGCAGGTCAATTTGCTGTAACGCTATGGGGCGGATATTTCCCGCCGCGCCCAAGCCCTGGCGCAACAGGCGTTCATAATGTCCGCTCAGGCGTTCGACGAAGGCGCTTTCGAACTGCGCCGGGTTATACAGGTAACGCATGACCAGCGTCGCGCCTTCCGGACCATGCTCCGGCGTGGCGGTGACGCCGAAATCGTAGGGAATGTCTTCGTGCTTGCTGATGCTCTCCACCTGAATGGCGTCGCGGAAAGCCCCATCCGGGTGCGCCGGCGCCGGGTAGTTCTCGAAGGCGAACAGATGGGTGATCAGATCTTTGCCCAGCGGGCAGAGACTTTGGATGTCGCTCAAAGGCAGATACTGGCGCGACTCCGCCTCCAGCAAACGCATTTGCGTGGTCTTGGCCAGTTCGCGCAGGGTGTCGTCGGGACCGATGCGTAAACGCAATGGCAGGGTGTTGATGAAGACCCCCACCATTTCCATGGCGCCGGGAAGCTCCGCCGGACGACCGGACACCAGAGTTCCGAACGCCACGTCGTCGCAGTCGTTGTAGCGAGCCAGCAGCGCGCCCCAGGCGGCTTGCAGAAGCGCTCCCGGAGTCAGCCCCCAGTCCGCCGCGGCCTGCCGCACGCGCTCGCTGAGGGGGGCGGGCAGCGTGTGGGTGAGCGTACGTTTGCCGGCGCTGGCGGGCGCGAGGGTCTGTTGCCGTGGGATCTGGGCGGCCTGGTGGGAATCTTGCAATTGCGCGCGCCAATAGTCCCTGGCCCGGATCTGGTCCTGGCGCTCCAGCCATTGGATGTAACGGCTGTAGGGCGGCGGCGCGGGCAGGTCCACAGGGCGGCCTTCGCGCAGCGCGTCATAGATCAGGGTGAAATCCCGCAGCAGCAGGCCCAGGCACCAGCCGTCCATGAGGATGTGGTGCAGGCTCCACAGCAGGGCGAAACGGTCGTCGCTTAATTGCAGCAGACGCATGCGCATCAGCGGCTCCCGCTGTAGATCGAAGCTGCGCTGGCGGTCTTCCGTCTGCGCCTGCCGGATCAGTTCCTCCTGAAAATCCGGGGACGCCTCGCGTAAATCGTTGTAATGGAATTCGCCGACCCGTTGATGCAGCACCGCCTGCAGGGGGCGGGACACTTTTTCGGCGATGAACTGGACGCGCAGAATGTCGTGGCGCTGGAACAGCCGCTCCCAGGCCTGCTCCAGCAGATCCACCCGCAGCGCGCCGCGCAGCCGGTACAGCGCCTGTTCGTGATACACCGGCGCGTCGGGATGCAGCAGACTTTGATAGAGCATGCCTTCCTGCATGGGGGATAAGGGATACAGGTCCTTTAGATTTTCCTTTTTGATCATGAAATGATTCCTTCCAGCTCATCCAGGCTGATATCAGAATAGGTCAAATCCGAGGGGGTGACGGTCGTGTCCGCGCATCCCAGGCAGTGTTCAGCCAAGTGGGCCAGTTGCCCGCTCCAGCGGGTCAGCAGGGCGTCGGCGTCCAGCAGAGGCCGCGCCCGGTCGATGCAAAGTTGCAGGCGCAGGCGTCCGCCCAGAGCCATGGCGCTGATCTCCAGGGCGCAGGGACGCGGCGCGTCAGGATGCACGCAATCGCCGCTGGGTTCGTCGCTGAAACTCAGGCTGGCGTCAGCGAGAGGGGCGTCGAGTTGTCCCAGGTAATTGAAACTGATCTGCGGCTGCAGGTTGAAACGCAGCGCGGATCTGGCGGCGGCGTCGCCGAACTCCTGTAATAAGGCGTAGCCCGCGCCCTTGCGGGGAACGCGGCGCAGGCTCTCCTTCACCGACTTGATCTGATAAGCCAGGTTCCGGTCGGCGGGCAATGTCAGCGACAGCGGCCACAGGCTGGTGAACCAGCCGACGCAGCGGGACAGGTCGAGATTCGTCTCCAGCAGGTCGCGCCCGTGACTCTCCATCAACAGGCGCAGATTGACCTCGGTGTTGTCCGGCTGCGCCATGGCCCGGGCCAGGGCGGTGATCAGCAGGTCTTCCGGCGTGGTGTTGTAGGCGTGATTGGCGGCGCTCAGCAGCGCCTGGGTCAGCTCCGCGTCCAGCTCACGCGTCAGGGTCAGGGCGTCGCCGTAGCGACAGGGCTCGGCGTCGGCGGCGTCGAGGCTTTGGGTTTCCTCCTGCGCCGCCCAATAGGGAATGTCCGCCTGCAGTTCGCGACCGCCGCCGAAGCGGGCCAGTTGCGTCGCCCAGTGGGTGAATGCGGGCGCTTCCGGTAAGCGCACGGTCTGTCCGTCGCAAGCCTGGGCGTAACCTTGCAGCAGGTCATCCAGCAGAATGCGCCATGACACGCCGTCCACCGCCAGATGGTGCGCCGTCAGCAGCAGTCGGTCGCCGTCCGGGTGGCGCAACAGCGCGGCGGCGAACAGGCGTCCGTTTTCCGGGTCCATCGATGCGTGCAGCTGTTCGCCATGGTGGAGCAATGCAGAGGGGAGGTCTTTGCTGTCCCTGAGATCGATTTCCCGTAGTCGCGCCCCCGGTGAATCCTCCAGTGGCATGGCCTCCTGCATCCAGCGGTTGTCGTCATCCCGCAAGAAGCGCAGACGCAGCGATTCATGGGTGGCGTAAATCCCGTCCAGCGCCGCCTGTAGCGCAGAAGTGGACAAGGGTTGCTCGCTGCGCAGCAGAAGCGCGTGATTGAAGCGGCGCGGATTTTCGCCATGATCCCGGAAAAAGCGACTCTGCGCCGGCGTGAGGGGAACCGGCCCGGTCAGGGCCGCCCAATCCTGATCCTGGCGTTGCGCCACGGGTGCGACCCAGGGCGACAGCGCCGCGATGGTGGGATTGGCGAACAGGTCTTTGATGGCCATTTTCCAGCCTTCCCGATGCAGCCGGGAGGCCAGTTGGATGGCTTTGATGGAGTCGCCCCCCAGGGCGAAATAGTTGTCGTTCACGCCGACCTGATCCCGTCCCAGGATGTCGCCCCACAGTCGCGCCAATAGCGTTTCCAGAGGGCTTTGCGGAGCGCTGAAGACGGTGGTCACGCCAAGGCGCTCGCCTCGTCCCAGCGACGCCAGCGCCTTGCGATCCAGCTTGCCGCTGACGCTCAGGGGCAGCGCGTCCAGGGTCACATAGCCGCTGGGAATCATGTAGTCCGGCAAACGCTTTTGCAAGAATTCTCTTAAAGTATCTGCGCTAATATCCTGTTTTAAAACAATATAAGCGAACAGCTCCGCGTTGGCGATCCCGCTTCCAGAGGCGGGGGAGACCAGCAACGCCGCCGCCTGCTCCACGTCAGGATGGCTGCGCAGATGAGACTCCACGTCCCCTAATTCGATACGATGGCCGCGCACTTTCACCTGATCGTCCATGCGTCCCAGGAACTCCAGTGCGCCGTCCAGGGTCCAGCGACCGAGGTCGCCGGTCTTGTAGAAGCGAACCGCACCGGAAGCGGAACAGGGAGAAGAGAGGAAGACGAACTTCTCTCCGTTCAGCTCCGGTCGGTTCAAATAACCACGGCTGACCCCCGCGCCAGCCAGAACGATTTCACCCGGAACCCCCGCGGGGACCGGCGCGCCATGGCGGTCCAGCACCCAGGCGCGGGTGTTGCGCAGGGGCTGGCCGATGGGAACGTATGGCGATGGCGGCGGGCGCTTGCTGTCGACCGTGTAGGCGGTGGCGTCCACGCAACACTCGGTCGGTCCATACACGTTGATCAGGCGCACGGCGGGCAGCGCCTCGCCAAAAGCCTGCGCTAATGCGCTGGGCAGGGGTTCGCCGCCCACCAGCAGGGTGTCCAGCGCCAGTTCGTCGCTGCGCCGCGCCAGCTCCGGCAACCACAGCGCCAGCAGAGTGGGCGTACAGTCGCTGAGGGTAATGCGCTGCTGAATGAACAGGTCGGTGAGGCGGGCGGCGTCCTGCCGCGTATCCTGATCCACCACCAACAGGCGGTGTCCGTGCAGCAAGACGGGAAACAACTGCTGTACGCTGGCGTCGAACACGGCGTTGGCCAACAGCGCCACATTGATGGGGCGGCTGTAGCGGCGGTAGGCGATATCCCAGAGTGCGTCGTTCAGGTTGACCACGCTGCGATGCTCAATGGCCACGCCCTTGGGGACGCCGGTGGAGCCGGAGGTGTAGATCACATAGGCGAGCTGGTCCGGACGCAGCATCCGTTGCAGCTCCAGTTCCGGCGCGGCTTCCAGATGCTGGGCCGCATCCGGCAGCGCAAGGATGCGCACGGGCGCGCCGGCGTCGATGTCCCGCAGCGCCGCCAACGTGGCGTTGTCCGCTACGATGACGCGCAAGCCGCTGTCGACGATTTGCTGGCGCAGGCGCGCTTCCGGCTGCGCGATGTCCAGAGGCAGATAGGCGCCGCCGGCGCTGAGTATTCCCAATATCCCCACCGCCAGGTTGACGGAACGGCCGGTGCAGAGGCCGACAGGCTCGTCGTCGGAGACGTTCTGTTCAGCCAGACGGCGCGCGAGTCGGTTGGCGGCTTCGCGCAGGGCTTCATAACTCAGTTGCGCGTCGCTGTCGCTGACCGCGATGCGTTGAGGCGAGGCCTGGGCCTGACGCAGGAAACGGTCAATCAGGGTGTCGCTGTCCGGCCGCCAGGATAGCCCCTCGCAAACGTCCCGCAGCAGCTCCAGACTGGCTTCGGAAAGCAGGGGGATGGCGGCGATCTTAACCTCGATATTGCTGCAGAAAGATTCGATAATGGTTTGAAATATAAGTGGAATGGATTCCACGTAAGCGGGTTCGTAGCGGCTGCGGTTGTAGATCAGTTTGCCTTGCAGGCGCTCCCCGGGCATGAATTGCAGGTCGAAGTCGTAGTGGGTTTTTTCGAAGCTGAACACGTCCTCCACGGCGAAACCCAGGTCGGTCTGTTCTGTGGCCTGTTTCACCATCGCATCCACCGGGTAGTTCTCCACCGCCATCACCAGATTGAACAGTCCCTGGTCTTGCCCAGCGAAACCGGCGGCGGCCTGAATTTTGGCCAGGGGATAGTAGTGATGGGGGGCGGACGCCAGATGGCGCTGCTGCAGCGTCTGCGCCAGTTGTAACAGGCTGCGCCCGGGATCGACGCGAATCCGGCAGGGGACGGTGTTGATGAACGGCCCCACCATGTTCTCCACGCCCGCCAGATCCGCCGGCCGTCCGGACACCACGGTTCCGAAGGCCACGTCTTCCTGATCGCAGCAGCGCGCCAGCAGGGTAGCCACGGTGGCCTGCAATAAGGCGTTGAGGGTAATCCCATGTTGCGCGCACAGGTTTTGCAGGCGCTCGGTCTGGCCCCGGCTCAATTGAAAGCTCAGTTCGGCGTTTTCCGGCCGGGAATCGGGGCGGTATCTGCGAAACGGCGGCTCCGTCGGTTCCGTGAAGCCTTCCATGTAGGTTCGCCAGTAGTCCGCCGAGGCGGCTTGATCCTGAGCCGCCAGCCAGCGCACATAGCGGCTGAACGGCGGCGCCGGCGCGACGTTGAGCTGCGCCTCGGCGTCTTCGCCTTTACGCAGGCTGCGATAGGTGGCGAGCAGCTCGCTCAACAGCAGTCCGTAGGACCATCCGTCCAGCAGGATGTGATGGTGGCTCCAGACCACTTCCCACAGATCGTCCTCCAGACGCAGCAGGCTGATGCGCCACAACGGCCCCAGGCTCAGGTCGAAGCCCTGGCGGCGTTCGTTGTCGCGATAGTGGCGGCAGTAGGCGTCAGCGCGCAGGGAGTCAATGTGGCGCAGGTCCTGGCGTTCGAAGCTGGGCGCAAGCTGATGCAGCACGATCTGCAGGGGCTGGTCGCTTTGCTGGTGGGAAAACAGGGTGCGCAGTAGATCATGACGCTGCGCCAGCAGACGCCAGGCTTGCTCAAAGGCGTCAGCGTCCAGCTCACCGCGCAGCCGCCAGGCGGTCTGTTGGAAATAGGCGCTGGATTCGGGCTCCAGCAGCGCGTGAAACAGCATGCCTTCCTGCACTGGCGTCAGGGGATAGATATTCTTGATGTCCTTTTTGGTAACTGTCATGGTCCTTGTCCGATTCTTGTTGTTCAGGGACTTCTGGATCTGACGTCCCGCAGCGGCTCTGACTTTGGGCCCGCTGCGGGACGTTTTTCCGCACGTCTTCCCATACGGGCGGAACGGGTTATCAATCAGGCGGACAAATAGCGTCCTTCTCTTTGTCCGCCACGACAGGGCCTGCGCATGTCAGGCCCTGTCTCCCGCGGCTAGCCGCGCAGGCGCATTCATGCGCCTGATTACTAACATGGCAATGATATTGCCATGTTAGTAACTTAACCGGTCGATGAACTCGTCCAGTTCCTCCAGGTTGAAGCCGTCATAATCAATGTCCGCCGGCGTCAGCTCCGCATCGGACTTATCCGCCGCGTGACGAATGATGCGGCGCAGGTCGTCCATCAGCGCTTCCGCGAACGCCACCAGATCGCCAGCGCTGAAGGCGCCGGAGCCGCCAGTGATCCGCAATTGCAGGCAACCGTCCAGCACCAGCGCCACCACTTCCAGCGCCTGTAGATTGGGCGCCTGTGGGTCCCGGGTCGGTCCGACGTTTTCTTCCGCGAGCTGGAACAGCTCGCCGGCGAAGGTGCGGTCGAACTGGCCGAGATAGTTGAAAGCCACGCGGGGCAGGGGCGCGAAATTGAGGGCGCCGCCGCGGTCGCTGTCTTGCTGGTCGCGCATATAGCGCAGAATGCCGTAACCCGCGCCTTGCTGCGGCGCGCTGCGCAGGGTCTCCTTGACCACTTTGATCTGGCGGTCGACGTCATCATCGGCGCTTATCGCGAAGGCGAGCGGGTACAGGCTGGTGAACCAGCCCAGGGTGCGGGAGACGTCCAGGCCGATGCCCAGATCTTCGCGACCATGGCCTTCCAGCAACAACGACGGCGGCCCCAGCTCTTGCCGCATCAGGGTGCGCAGCAGAGCGGTGACCAGCAGTTCCTCGCCGCGGGTGCGATAGCTTTGGTTGGCGTCGCGCAGCCATTGCGCGGTGGCGGCTGCGTCCAGATGACTCTCCACGTAGTGACTGGCGCCGCTTTGGACTTGCATGCGGCTGGGATAGCTTTGCCCGGCGCGACGAGTTTCCTGCCGCCCCCAGTAATCCAGTTCTTTTTGCGAGAACACTGGCGCGCCGCTATTGACGGCCTGGGCCCATTGAGTGAAATCCGTCGCCGGAGCCAGCGTGATGTCCGCGCCGTTCAGGGCCTGCTGGTAAGCCTGAGTCAGATCTTCCAATAGAATGCGCCAGGACACGGCGTCCATGATCAAGTGATGGGCGACCAGAAACAGACGTTGCCCGCCATCGGGCAGGCGATACAGAACCGCTTTGAAGAGGCCCCCTTGCTGCAGGTTGAAACCGGTTTGCCGGGTCGCCATGTCCGTTTCCATGTCGGTCTGGGGATTGTCGGCGGCAGGCAGGTCGATGACGTTCAACAGGCTGTCTGGATCGATCTCCACGCGCACCTGGCGCATACGATCGCGCACTGGTTGGAAGGCCAGCCGCAAGGCGCCATGCCAGCGCGCCAACGCCGTCAGACTGAAGCGCAACGGATCTGTTTGCAGCGCACGGGCGGGACGCAGCAGAACCGCCTGATTGTAATGGTCCCGGCGACCTTCGAAATGGGTGAAGAACCAGCGCTGGATCGCCGTCAACGGCGCTTCCGCCGGAGCTGTGTCGGGGGGTGTGGACGCCACCGTGGCCTGCAGGTGCGGCGCCAGTTCGGCGATGCTGCGGTGCTCGAAAATCTGCCTGACTTCCATGCGCCAGCCGATCTGACGCAGGCGCGCGGAGATCTGCAGCGCCTTGATAGAGTCGCCGCCCAGAGCGAAATAGTCATCCAGGGCGCTGATCTCGGCGACGTTCAGCACGCTGCGCCAGACTTCCGTCAATGCGGTTTCTCTGGCGCCGTTGGGCGCGCGGTGCGGACGCGCCTCCTGATTGACGACGACGGCGTCGCATCCCGGCAAGGCGCGGCGGTCGATCTTGTTGCTGGCGGTGAGCGGCATCTGCGCCAGAATCGACCAGCGCGTGGGAATCATGTAGTCCGGCGTGCGCTCCTGCAGAAAGTTGCGCAGCGCCTCCACTCCGGGGGCTTGCGCTTTATCGACCAGGGTGAGGTAGGCCGCCAGCTCATAGCGTCCCGTTTCGGTTTCCAGAGCGATCGCCGCCGCTTCCGCGATGGCGGGATGCTGGCGCAAATGAGACTCGATTTCTCCCGGCTCCACCCGGTGGCCGCGGATCTTTATCTGCTGATCCATGCGTCCGAGGTACTGGATGACGCCGTCCCGCAGCCAGCGTCCGCAATCGCCGGTGGCGTACAGGCGGCGTTTGGAAATCTCGGGATAGTAGGCGAACTTCTCCCGGGTGAGGGCGGAGCGGTTCAGGTAGCCGCGGCCGACCGGGTCGCCGCCGATAAAAATCTGGCCGGGGACGCCCAGAGGGACGGGCCGGCGCAATGTATCCAAAATAAACACCTGGGCGTTGGGCAGAGGCCTTCCGATGGGAACAATGGGAAAGTAATAAGGGTTTTTCCGGGGAACCCGCAAGGCGGTGACGTCCACGGCGCATTCCGTGGGACCGTAAACATTGTAAAGCGCCGCCCTGGCGTTCTGCTGGTAAAACGCCTGCGCCAGTTTCCGGGACAGCGGCTCGCCGCCTGTCAGTAAGGCGTCCAGACCTAACCCGGGAGTCGCCGGCAGCCGCTCCGCCACCATCATGGACAACAGGCTGGGGGTGCAGTCCGCCACCGCCACCTTGTGTTGCAGAAAGCATTGCGCCAGTTGCGTCGGCTGCAAACGCATTTCCGGGGCCGCCACCAGCAATTGGTGTCCCAGCAGCAGGGCCGCAAAGATCTGTTGCACCGAGGCGTCGAAGATGGGGCTGGCCAGCAGCGCCACGCACACCGGCTCTTGATAATCCTGATAAACCAGATCCCGCAGCCCTTCCACCAGATTCAGCACATTATGATGCTCCACCAGACTGCCCTTGGGCGCGCCGGTGGAGCCGGAGGTGTAAATAACGTACGCCAGCTGACTGCGTTGAATGGCGATTGCGGCGGCGGGAGCGGCCACCGGTTTGGCCAGCGCCTGTTCAATGCAGACCAGCTCGGCGGGATAGGGGGCCACCGCTGAGCGGGCGGGGTCCAGGGTGGCCTGGTCGACCACAATCAGGGTCAGCCTGGCGTCGTTGATCTGGTGTTGCAGGCGGGCGCGGGGATGGGCGATGTCCATAGGCATATAGCCGGCCCCGCTTTTCAATATGCCCAGTATGCCGACGATCAGATTGACGCCGGGACGCACGCACAGTCCTACTGGCTGGTCAGGCAAGGCGCCCTGATGACGCAGGCGCGCCGCCAGAACTTCGCTGCGATGGTCCAGCTCGGCGTAACTCAGGGCGCCATCGTCGGCGATGACGGCGTTCTGTTGCGGGCGACGGGCGGCCTGCTGGCGGAAGCAGCTGACGATGTCGTCTCCCAGGATCAGCTCTTCAACCGGGCGCGCAACGGCGGATGGGGCGCTATGCCAGTGTGCGTTGAAGGCGCGCAACTGACGCAGGTCCCCGGCGTCGATCATGGTCAGCTGATCGAGTTCCGCCAGCGGCGCGGCGATTACGCTGTCCACCAGATTGGCGAAGTGCCGGGCCATGCGCTCGATAGTTCCAGGCTCAAACAGGTCCAGGCCGTATTCGAACTCGCATTGCAGCGCGCCGTCAGTCTCCGTGACCAGCAGCGACAAATCGAACTTGGCGCTGCCCCGGTTGACCGGCAGGGATTCTATGGTGAGGCGCGGCAGCCGCAGGCTTTCCATGGGAGCGCTTTGCAGCAGAAACATGACCTGGGCGATGGGTTCGTAGCCGGGACGGCGCTCCGGTTGCAGCGCCTCCACCAGTTTGTCGAAGGGCATTTCCTGGTGCGCGAAGGCGCCCAGGGTGGTTTCCCGTACTTGTTGCAATAATTCGATGTAGTTGGCGACGCCGCTGAGATCGACCCGCAGCGCCAGGGTGTTGACGAAGAAGCCCACCACGTTCTCCAGCTCGGGACGCTCCCGGTTGGCCACCTGGGTTCCCACCACCAGGTCACTGGCGCCGCTGTAGCGTTGCAGCAGTATGTTGAAGATCGCCAGCAACGCCATGAACAGACTGCATCCCTGTCGCTTGGCGAGGGCCTGCAGGGCGTCGCCCCGGTCCGCGGACAGGGTGATGAAATGGCTGGCGCCGCGATAACTGCGCTGACGGGGGCGCGGATGATCAAACGGCAGATCGGGCGGTGGCGGCGGATTCTGCAAGCGCGGCAGCCAGTAATCGCGCAGACGGGGCAGCTCCGAAGATAAAAAACTTTGCTGTTGCCAGCAGGCGTAATCCGGATACTGGGTGGTCAACGGGGGCGGCTCCCCGGAACCGGCGTAAAGCGTCATCAGTTCACGGGTGAGAATGCCCTTGGACCAGCCGTCGGCGATGATGTGATGCAGGGTGAACAGCAGGACATGGCGCTGCGGCCCCAGCTTCAACAGGCGCGCCCGCACCAGAGGCGCGCGGCTCAGGTCGAAGGGCGCGATAGCCTCAGCGTCCGCTTGTTTTGCAGCGGCGCGCTCCGCCGCCCCCGGTTCCAGGCTGCTCAAGTCCTCTTCCGTCATCGCCAGCGTCGCCTGCTCCGCAATGTGCTGGCGGGGGCCGTCCGGGCCCTCGATGAAGCTGACGCGCAGGGCTTCATGGCGATCCACAATGCGCTGCAGGCAACGGCGCATCAGGCTGACGTCGATGTCGCCGTCCAGACGCAAGGCTTCGGGAATATTGTAGGCGGCATCGCCAGGTATATTGCAGGCGGCGTCGCCAGGTATATTGCAGGCGGCGTCGCCGCCGGGGCCGTTGCGGGATTCCGCCATCGCCATCACGAACCACAGGCCCATCTGGTTCAGGGACAAGGGCGCGGTTCTGGCATAGGCCGGCGCGCGCGGCGGGATGCCCCGGCGCGGCGCCACCGCCTGCAGACGCGGCGGCGCCGGCTGTTTCGGCAGCAGGGGAAGAATGGTCTCCTTCATGGTTTTGAGACGGGCGACCAGTTCCGGCGTCATGGCGTTTTTCGGCGCCCGATAACGCAGCTGGCCGTTATCGTTCCAAAGCTGTACGCCGCTTTGTTCGACTTCCCGCAGAAAGGCGTACACTTCCATCAGAGCACTCCTTCATCCATTTCTTCCGACAGCTTCGCGTCCAACGCCTCCGGACAGGTCCGTTGCAGCCAGGCGGCGAAAGCGGCCACGCTGGGATAGTCGAACAGGGCCTGCATGCTGATATCGGGAGAGAAGCGGCTTTTCAGGCGCGACGCCATTTTAATAGCGATCAGGCTGTCGCCGCCCAGGTCATGGAAATTATCGTGTCGTCCCACCACTTTGACCCCCAGCACCTCGCGCCAGATGGCGGCGATGTCCCGCTCCAGGTCGGTGGCGGGCGCATTGGCGCCGGCGTGTTCATCCGGCGTCGCTTTGGTGAGGCGGCTGTGTTCGACGATGCGTTGCAGGTTGGCGTCGCGGGCGTCCCGCAACAGGACGTCGATGCGGCGGCGGGACATCAGCACCTGACTGAGTCCACGTTGGGACAGCATGCGCAGGAAGGCGTCGGCGCCGGTGGCGGGGTCCATGCCGCCCTCCGGGTCCTGGCCGGTTTTCTGGCGATACAGCGCTTCATAAGCGCAGGCCATGCCCACATGCCGCCAGCGTTCCCAGTTGATGGACAAGGCCGCCACGCCCTGACTTCTGAGCTGATGGGCGAAGGCGTCCACGCAGGAGTTGGAGGCGCAGTACTCGGCGTCGCCGACCCCCGGCGCCACGGCGCTGGTGGAGGACGATAACGCCACAAAATCCAGGTCCTTGACCGCGAGGGTCGCCAGCAGGTTGCGCACGCCGTGAGTCTTGGCGGCGAACTCGCCTTTGCCGGGATCGGGCTGCTTCAACTGTATGGGACCGCGGTTTTCCGAGGCTGCGCAGTGAATCAGGCCATTGATGGGGCCGAAACGCCGCTGCGCCTGCGTCAGCTGTTCCTGCAGCGCGCTCAGATCGGCAATGTCCAGCTGCAGGGTCATGACCTGGGCGCCAAGACTGCGCAGGCGGCGCAGTTTGGCGCTGCGGTCGCGAAGGCCGCGCTCCGCGTCGGGGCTGACCAGGGCGAACGGCTCCGCCACGTCAGCGTCGCCGGCGGCCGCCAGAATCAGGCCGCAATCCACGTCCTGCGGCGCCATGTCCTCGCCGGGGAAGGCGCGCACGTTTGTATAGCCGAGGCTCTCCAGCAGCTCACGCCATTGCGGCAGGGACAGGAGTGGGCAGTTCTCCCGCAATCCGTCGGCGAAGCACCACCATCCCGCCGCCAGCCCGTAGGCCATATTGGTCCAGCGCTCAGTGTGGGTGGACTCCAGCAGGCACAGCAAGCCGCCGGGCGCCAGCAGACGACGGGTCTGACCCATGGTGGCGGGCAGATCCGCGGTGGCGTGCACGGCGTCCAGCTCTATCACCAGATCGAAACTGTGCGGGTCCAGCCCCTGTTTCTCCGGCGGCAGCGAGGCGTCGTATTTGGCGAAGCGCATTTTGCCCGCCAGAGCGGGGTCTTGCTGAAAGCGTTGTTCCGCCGCCATCACGAAGCTGCGGCCGATGTCGGTAAACCAGTACTCCACGTTCGCTTCCCGCAGGGCGGGGGCGATCCAGTCGGTGAGAATGCCGGCGCCGGCGCCGATCTCCAAAATGCGCAAGGGTCTGGCGTCGGGCTGCGCCGCGCGGGCCTGAATCAGTTCCCGCAGCAGACGCTGCAGCAACAGGCCGTACAGGCGGTGATGCGTATGCTCCACGGTTTCCGCTGCGGCTTTCTTCAGCTTGTCCCCCTGACCGGAGGGATACAGCACGCTGATCGCGTCCACTTCGCCGGTGAGGGCGGGACGATAATGGCTGACGCAGTGATCCAGGAATTCCAGCATGGGAGCGAATCCGGGATAGCGCTGACTGACTTGCGCCCGTAGTGCGCCTGGGTCCGGCAGCTGTTCCAGGGCGGGCGACAGGCGCACTTGATCGTTTTCCAGCTCGACCACGCCGTCCTCCGCCAGAATGGCGAACATCCAGCGGAAGAACTTGTCGAAGCGCGCGTCCAGGCCGCAGGCGGTCATAAACTTGTCCACGCTGACAGCGTCGGCGCCGTCCATATGCTCCCGCCACAGGGCGCCGATAAACTGGGCCAGATAGGCGGAGCACAAGCCATGCAGGTCGGCGCGCAGACCCGGATGAGCGTCCACGCTCTGAATCGCCAGCTCGTCCTTCAGCTCAGTTTCCAGCGCGGCGATGCGTTTGGGGTCCGGCAATTGCGCGATGAGGCCGCCCTGATTGGCGTCGGCGTCTTCGCTCCAGGCGGGAGCGGGCTGGCGTCCGGCCAGAATCAGCCTGGCGCGGCATTGTTGCGCCACGCATTCCGCCAGTTGCAGGCCGATGCCGCCCAGTCCGCCGGTGATCAGGTAGACGCCGTCGTCGCGCAGAGGCAGTTGTTGCGGGTCGCGGACGGCGCTTGTGGTCGTCGGGGTGAATTCGCACACCCAGCGCTGGTGGCGGGGCGGTTGCGTCGGCGTCAGGCCGCGCAACGCCAATAATGGCGTGTCGCCGGGGCGCTGGGCGAGATCAATCAGATCGCGGCACAGTGCTTCCCATTGCGCTTCCGATTGCGGCGGTACGACGTCGATGCATTGACTCTGCAAGCCGGCGTATTCCAACGGCGCCACTTTGATGGGGCCCATGAGCGCCGCCAATTCCGGGGTGATGGTTTCATCGCCGAGCACTGACTGCGCGGTGGCGGTGACGGCGCACAGCATGGGCATGGGCGTCGTCAGACTATCGAATTGCTGTATCAGCCGGATCAGACTGCTGTAGCCCAGATTGAGCAATTTCTCGCTGTGTTCCTGCGGGTCCGCAGCGTTGATTTGAGGGGTGCAGGCCCAGGCGTGCAAGATAAAATCAGGGGATTTGCCGTCCGCCTGCAACTGCGCGAACAAGGCTTGGAAATCTTCCGTCCGTTCCGGGTCCAGGCGCAGGCAATCCTCGCTTGCGCGGTCTGAACCGGCGGCGGATCGCTCATACGTCGAGCGCACCTGCGTCATGCGGTCGCCGCGGCGCTCTATTTCTTCACGCAGACCCCGCGCCATTTGGCTGTCATCCACCAGCACCAGCCAATTGCGGGGTGTGGAGACGGCCTGTTCATCGCCCGTCTGGCCGGCGATGTCATTGCACAGGGGCAGGCGACGCCAGGACGGCGCGTAGAACCAGTCCCGCAGGGGCGGCTCCGCACGGCTGGCGCGGGTGGTCGGCGTTGACGCCGGGGTCGTGGGAGGATCTATCCAGTGGCGCTGACGGGCGAAGGGGTAGCCCGGTAAGTGCAGACGCTGGTAGCGACGGCGGGTCTCCGGCGCGGCGGCATTAATGACGCCTGCATAATAGGCGCGCCAGTCCAGATCGCAACCGCGCCGCCACAGTTCCCCCAGGGTCTCCAGCAGCAGCTTTTCCGGATGGTCGCGGCGGGACGCCGGCGGAATCAGCGATAAGGCGTCATGCCGCCAGCCCTGTTGATGGGCCAGGGCGGTGAGCGCGCGTCCCGCGCCCACTTCCACACAGACATCCACGCCTTCCCGCCGCAATGTTTGCAGGCCGTCGGCGAAGCGCACCGGCTCCAGCATGTGGCGCACCCAGTAGTCCGGGTCCGTAGCCTGCTCCGGACGCAGCAGGTCGCCGCTCAGGTTGCTGACAATGGGTATCTGCGGGGGTTGCAGGCGCAGGCTGCGCAACCGCTCCCGCAGCGGCTCGGCCACCGGCTCCATGGCCGGAGAGTGGAATGCGCCGCTGGCGTTAAGGCGCTGGCAGGTGACGCCCTCGGCGATCAGGCGCGTCTGCAGTTGTTCAATCGCCGCCGGCGGGCCGGACAAAGTGCAGCATTCCGGGCTGTTGACCGCCGCCAGGGACAGACGTTGGCCGTACCCTTTGTCGCCGGCGTGGGCGCGCAGATAAGGAATGATGCTCCCTTCGCCAAGGGAAACCACCAGCATGGCGCCGGCGGCGGTGTCCTGCATCAAACGGCCGCGTTCGACGAGCAGACGCAGGGCGTCCGGCAGGGCGAACACCTTCGCGAGACAGGCGGCGACGTATTCACCCAGGCTGTGACCCAGTAACGCATCAGGTTGCAGCCCCCAGCTTTGCAGCAGACGCGCCAGAGCATACTCCAGCGCGAAGTTCAGCGGTTGCGCCAGGGCGGTGGGAGTGAGCGCGCGGTCTTTTTCCTTGTCGTCGCAAAGCAGCGAGCGGATATCCCGGTTCAGCAAAGGTTGCAGCAGGTCCGCGCATTGATCCAGATCACGGCGAAAAGACGCGTAGCGACGATACAGGGACCTGGCCATCCCCGCGTATTGAGAGCCTTGGCCGGTGAGCAGAAACGCCAGTTTGTGAATAGGGCGCTCTTCCGGGTGGGTTCTTTCGTGAAAGTCCGCCGCCTCGCCGTGGCAAACTGCATAAGCGCGCTGCTCCAGGCGGCGGCGTCCGCAGGCCAGGGTGAAGGCGACGTCCGGCAACGCCCGCGCCGGCAGGTCGTGTAAATGCTCGCGTAATTGCGCCTGCGCCTGTTTCAGCGCGGTGTCCGTGCGGGCGGAGACCAGCAGCAGTTGCGGCAGGGTTGCCTCCGTATCCTGTGCGGCGTGGGGCCGCGCGTACGCGTCCGGGGCCTGCTCCAGCACCACATGGGAGTTGGTGCCGCCGACGCCGAACGAGCTGACGCCGGCGCGCCGGGGCAGGTGCGCCGGCCAGTCCACGGTTTCGGCGTTGACGAAAAATGGACTGTTCTCCAGATCCAGCTTGGGGTTAGGACGCTGGAAGTGGCGGGAGGAGGGAATCTTGCCGTGTTTGATCGCCAGAGCCGCCTTGATCAGGCCCGCCATGCCGGCGGCGGTGTCCAGATGGCCAAAGTTGGTTTTCACCGATCCCAGGGCGCAGAAGCCTTTGCGCGCGGTGGTCAGGCGGAAGGCTTTGGTCAGCGCCGCCACTTCGATGGGGTCGCCCAGGGGCGTGCCGGTGCCGTGGGCTTCCACGTAGCTGATGGTGTCTGCGGAGATGTCCGCCAGCGCCTGCGCCTCCGCGATCACCGCCGCCTCGCCGTCCACGCTGGGAGCGGTGTAGCCGATTTTGTCGGCGCCGTCGTTGTTGATGGCGCTGCCGCGAATCACCGCATAAATATCATCACCGTCCTCCAGCGCATCTTCCAGACGCCGCAGCAACACCACGCCCACGCCGCTGCCGCCCACCACGCCCTGGGCGTCGGCGTCAAAAGCGCGACATTGACCGTCGGGGGAGGGAATGCCGCCTTCCTGATACAGATAGCCTTCTTCCTGAGGCGCGCGCAGCGTGGAGGCGCCGGCCAGGGCCATGTCGCACTGGCAGGACAGCAGGCTCTGGCAGGCCAGATGCACCGCCACCAGTGAGGTGGAGCAGGCGGTGTTGACGTTGAAGCTGGGTCCTTTCAGATCCATCTTGTAGCTGACCCGGGTGGCGGCGAAGTCCTTGTCGTTGCCGATCAGCAGTTGATAATCCATGTCCGGTCCGGTGTATTCCGGGTGTGGAATGATATTGCGCAGGATATAGGTGGGCATGCCCACGCCGGCGAAAACGCCGATGCGGTTTTCCTCGCCCTGGCCGGTATGCCCGGCGTCCTCCAGCGCGCGCCAGCAACTCTCCAGAAACAGCCGATGCTGCGGGTCCATCATTTCCGCTTCCCGGGGCGTATAACCGAAGAAAGCGGCGTCGAATTTATCGTAATCGTTGACCACGCCTTTGATGGGAACGTAGTCCGGGTGGTCGATCAGCGCGGCGGGAACCCCCGCCTGCAATAGTTGCTCACGGGTGAAGCGGGTGGTGGAGACAACGCCGTCGAGCAGGTTGCGCCAGAACCCTTCGATGTCGTCCGCGCCGGGAAAACGGCACGCCATGCCGACAATGGCGATAGCGTCCGCTGGGATGTCTTGGGATAGAGTGTCCGTCATGGTCGTATTCTTTTTCTTCCGTTTATTGTTCTTGCATTTGCTTGATTGGCGGCGACTGACTCACAGCGCGGGCGTCGGCCTGTCGGCGACGCGCCTTGCGCTGCCGGTCCACGCGCTGGGCGACGCTGTCCCGCAATGCGGCGCGTTCGTTCTCCTCACCGCCGCCTTCCTGCTCCGCCAGATGGGCGGCGAGCTGGGCGATGGTGGGATAGTTGAACAAAGCGGTCAGCGGCGTCCGGAACGCCAGGCGCAGCAGGCGCTCATAAACCCGCGTCAGCAGCAGGGAGTAGCCGCCGATGTCGAAAAAGTTGTCATGGATACTGATGCGTTCCTGTCCTAATACGTCGCGCCAGATGGCGGCGATTTCCTGTTCAAGACGCGTGCGGGGCGCCTGAAACATGGCGGAGGAAACCCGGTTGGGCGTGGCCTGGGGCAGACGTTTGCGATCAATTTTGCCGTTGCCGTTGAGGGGCAGTTCCGACAGGATCATATAACTGGTGGGCGCCATGTACTCCGGCAGCTTGCTCCGGACCAGCTTGCGCAATTCCTCGAACAGACCGGCGGCGTCTTCCGGCGCGCGGCGCACAACGATAAACGCGGCCAGATATTCGCCGCCATCCTCCGCGTATTGCTTGCACACCACCGCCTGATTCACCAGCGCGTGCTCGGTGAGCAGCGATTCGATTTCTCCCGGCTCGATGCGGAACCCACGCAGCTTGATCTGAAAGTCGCTGCGTCCCAGGTAGTCGATGGCGCCGTCCGCGCGGCGTCTCACCAGATCGCCGGTTTTGTAAACGCGTCCCCGGCACAGCGGGTGCGTCATGTGGACGAAGCGCTCCGCGTTAAGCTCAGGACGGCCCAGATAACCCCGGGTGATCCCGGCGCCGGCGATGCACAGTTCGCCGGCGACCCCCGCCGGGGCGGGCTCGCCAAAGGCGTCGATGACGTACAGTTGATAGTTGGCCAGGGGCGCGCCGATAGGCAGCGTCGCCAGTTCCGCGTCCGCGCCGGTGACCCGGTGGATGGAGGACCAGACGGTGGCCTCCGTCGGACCATAAAAATTCCATACCGGCAGACCGAATTTTAATATCGGCGAAACCAGGCGGCCGGGAAACGCCTCGCCGCCGCAGCAGAATGCGCGCAAGCGATAAGGAAACGCCTCGTCATCCCGGGTCGCCGCCAGCAGTTTCTCCATATTGCTCGGCGTCAGGTTCAGCACGGTGGCGTTCTCCCTGCGCAGCAGCCGGGCGAGGGCGTGAGGGTTATGACGCTCTTCCTCAGTGGTCACCAGCAGCGTGCCGCCGTACAGCAGACAGCCCCAGATCTCCCAGACCGAGAAGTCGAATGCGTAGGAGTGGAACAGCGTCCATACGTCGTCCGCCGAAAATTCCACGATGGGTTGCAGCGCCGCCAGCATGTTCAGCACGTTACGGTGCTCGATAGGCGTGGCCTTGGGCGCGCCGGTGGAGCCTGAGGTGAAGATGGCGTAAGCGAGATGATCCGGGCGCGCCGGGTTGCCCGGCGTCGGTACGCCGCAGCGGCAGGGCGGGCCACTCAGATGGTCGCCCTCATGCAGATGACGTAACGGATCGCTGCACTTGGGATCGTTGCGCAACAGGCGGTCCAGACGCACCAGGGTGCAGCCTTCGGGCAGATCCAGCGCCAGGTCCGAGTGGGTGACCGCCAATGCGACGTTGGCGCTGGCGAGCATATCGGCGATGCGGTCGCGGGGGTTGGCAGGATCGATAGGCAGGTAGGCGGCGCCGGATTTCAGCACTCCGGCGAGCGCCACGATCATGTCCACGCTGCGCCCCATGTAGACCGCCACCAGGGTGTCCGGGGCGACGCCAAGGTGCTGTAACTGCAACGCCAGCAGGGTGGCGCGCCGGTCCAGCTCGAGATAACTGATGCGCTCGTCGCCGCAGACCACCGCGGTTTTATGAGGGTGCGCCAACGTCGCTTCCCGCAGCAGGTCGGTCATGCGCCGGTCGCTGGGCAGTTCCTGCAAAGTGGCGGCGGCGTCGTTCCACTGCTGGGTCTCCGCCGCCGTTAACATGGGCAGCCGCAGCGGCGGAGTATCCAGGCCTTTCGGCAGCTCCGCCAGCAGCTTACGATAATGTCCGATCATGCGCCGGATAGAGGCGGCTTCGAACAGGCTGCTGTTGTAGACGAACTGACCCTGCAGCTCGCCGTCCACTTCCCACAGATGCGCTTCCAGGTCCACGCTGACGTTGCGGCGTTTCAGCGCCAGCGGCTCGATCAACAATCCGCGCAGGCTCAGCTCCGGGTGCGGCGTGTGGCGCGGCGAGTTCTGCAGGGCGAATATCACCTGCACCAGCGGATTATGAGAGAGATCCCGCTCCGGCCGCAGCGCCTCCACCAGTTTTTCAAAGGGAAGTTCCTGGCGCTCCATGGCTCCGGCGCAGAAATCCCGCACCTGATCCAGGTATTCCGAGGTGGTGGCGCAGGCGCCGGGTCGCAGGCGCAAGGGCAGGGTGTTGGCGAAATAGCCGAGCAGCCCCTCTACTTCACGGCGGTTGCGATTGGCCACCGGGGAGCCGATCAGCAGGTCGTCCTGGCCGCTGTGGCGCGCCGCCAGCACGCCAAACGCCGCCAGCGTGGCCATGTACAGCGTCAGGCTGTGACGGCGGCACAGGTCTTTCAGCGGTTGCAGCAAGGTGGCGGGAATCGTGAAATGCTCCACGTCGCCCTGAAAGTTCTGCACCGGCGGGCGCGGATAATCCAGCGGCAGCTCCAGACGCAGGGGCGCGCCCAGCAGTCGCGGCAGCCACCAGTCCAGTTCCGGCGGGCTGGCGTTGCGGGCGTAGCGTCGCTGTTGCCACGCCGCGTAATCGCCATATTGAATAGGGAGCGCCGGCAGTGCGGGCGGACGATTCTGGGAAATGGCGTTATACAGGGCGGAGATTTCCTCCACCATGACGCCGATGGACCAGCCGTCGGTGACGATATGATGCAGGGTGATGAGCAGCACGTGGTCCTGGGCGCCTTTACGCAGCAACTGCATGCGCAACATCGGCCCCAGTTTCAGATTAAAGGGCTCGAACGCCGCCGACGCCGCCAGTTCCTGGATGCGCCGATCCTGTTCCTCCGCGGGCAGGGCGGACAGGTCCAGCTCCGTCAGATCCACGCAGGGCAGCGGTTCAATAAACACCGCCTCGCTGTCCGGGTAGCGCGTGCGCAGCACTTCGTGACGCACCATGAGGGCGCGCAGACTTTTGCGCAGCGCATCCACGTCCAACGGGCCCTGCAGACGCATGGCGGTGGGCATGTTATAGCCGTGTCCGCCGCCCTCGAGCTGGTCGAGGAACCACAGGCGCTGTTGTCCGAACGACAGCGGCGGCGGCTGCTCGCGCCCGGCGGGCGTTATGGTTTCGACGTCGGCGCCGCTCTGTCGCTGCAAAAAGCGGATGACTTCGTCCTTGCGGGACTTCAGTTCGTCAATCAGTCCGGCGATGGCTGGGTCCTGTAACCGTCCGGCGGGCGCGTTCAGTTTCAACGCGCCCTGATCCAGTCGCAAGCGCACATCGCTTGCCGCCAGTTGGGCGAGAAAATTATGAATTCCTGACTCCATAGTCACCCAACACTCCCTTTGTCTGTCGTTGTCTTTATAGTTCTATTTCAACCCTCGCCGGCGCGTCCGCAGATGGCGCCTGACCGCTTTCGGCGCTGTCCCCGTCGGTCTTGTCACGGGTCAGCGCGGCCAGTTCCCGCACCGACGGACAGTTGAAAAAATCCGCCAGGGACAGGTCCGCGCCGCAACGTTCGCGAATACGGGAAATCGCCTGCGTTGCGATCAGGGAATCGCCGCCAAGGTCAAAAAAATTGTCCTTTACGTTAAGGATCGGTACAGCCAGAAGTTCGCCCAGAATGTCGCACAGCATAAGCTCCGCGTGATCGCCGGGCGCATGGTCACCGCTACTGCCGGGAGGTACTGAATGTGGCCGAGAACTGGCTCCGGCGTCATGGCCGGGAGCGTTTCTCCGGGGATGGTAAAGTCGGTGGAACCGAGACTTCAGCGATAGTGTGGATATCGCAACTTGGTGCTCGTCTTCCATCTGTAGCAAGGCATCCGATAACTGCAATGCCTGCTCAAGCGCCAAAAAACCTTCCTTTGAATCTATAGCATTGGCGGCCAATGTGGATTTGTCAAAAAATTCCTGCGCAATTTTTGCGTTCGCGCCCATGCCCAGGCCGCTGGCGCTGTCGGGACGCCAAGCATCCCAGTTAAGCGTCAACCATTTGGCGCCGCGACTTGCGTCACTGTGGGCGGCGAACTGGGCGACTTCCAGGTCCATGACCAGATTGGCGGCGGCGTAAGCCCCCATCTGATAGCCTCCCAACAGGGCCGCCAGGGAGGACATACAAACCACCCGCCGCACAGGGCGCCGAGCGACCAGCCCGGCCAGCGTGCGCACGCCGTCGACCTTGGCTTGCAGCATGGTCTCCCAGGCTCCCGCCAGTTCAGGGTTGATGGGCTGCTCGTGAGCCTGGGACATATCGGCGGCGGCGTGAATAATCGCGTCGATGGCTCCGTAGCGATCGCACACTTCATCCAGCAATGCGCCCATGGCGTCGGCGTCGCTGACGTCCGCCGCCGTGACGCTGACCGGCGCGCCGGTTTCGTGCAGGGCCAGCAGGGTTGAGATGGCGTGGCGTTGCCGGACGGGCGTTGATGGATCATCCAGATAATGCGGCCACTGCTCCGGGGACGGCAGGGGCGTGCGCGACACTAAGCGGATATGTCGCGCGCCGCGCTGGGCCAGACCTGTGGCGAGGGCGAGCCCGATCTTGCCGAGGCCGCCGGTGATCAGATAAACGCCGCTGGAGACGGGTTCATCGGAGACGGGCCTGGTCGTTCCCGGCTCAGCGCCGCTCCGACAGGGGCGCCATTCACAGCGCCACGCATGACGTCCGCGCAGGGCGACAAGGGGCGGGCCGGCGTTGAAGTCCGCCTCCTGGCTGGGATGGGCCAAAGCCAGTAACGCCGGGAGTTGTCGCGTTAGTGCGGAAACAGCGGAAGCGTTTTCCACATCAGTTTCCACATCAATCAACAGCGTGCGCAGGGCGGGAAACTCCTGCCTTGCGCTTAACAGCGGCCCCAATAGCGCCCCTCGGGCGGGTCGCAAGGATTCCGAGCCCAGCACCGACTGGGTTCCGGTGGTCGCCACGGCGACGTATACCTCGGATCGTAATGCGCCCAACTGTTGCAATAAGGCGCTCAGCAGAGACAGATCCTGAGACGTTGCCTCAAACTCAGCGCTGTTTGCAGCCGGTTTGCTGAGGTTACGGGCGAACAGCACATGGTCTGGCAACAGGTCATTCTCCGCCAGCAACGCGAACAGCGCGGCGGGATCTCCGGCGACGTCAGCGGGCAGGGCGATGGTCTGGCGCTGGTCGGGATGCTCGGCGTGGGGCGTCAGCGCGGTCACGGCGGTGTCGGTGACGGTGACCAGCGTGTGAGATTGATGATCAGACAGCCCCTGGACTAATGCGTCGGTACGGGCGTTTGCGTCGGTCAGCAGCAGCCATTTGCCGCCGCTGGCGTTGACGTTCGGCGTTCCGCTCAAACGGCTCCAGGAACGGGTGTAGAACCAGTCTTCCAGAGCCTGGCGTTCCTCTGATAAGGCGTGGTCGGTGAGCTTGGGAGGATCGATCCAGTAACGGCGACGGTCGAAAGGATAGGTGGGCGTAGGGATGAATCGCCCATCCTGGTTTCCGAACAGCCCTGGGAGGTTGATAGCAAATCCTTTGCTCCACAGACGGCCGACGCAGTCCAGCGCGCTTTTGCGAGAATCCTGCCCTGGCCCGGCGGCGAAGGTGGCGATCGCTTCCAGCCCAGGCTCGGCTCTTTGCGGCAAGGCGCCGGCGAAGCCCGTCAACGCCCGTCCGGGGCCCACTTCCAGTAGCGTATCCACCTGTGTTTCCGCGCACAGGGTCTGTAAGCCCTGATAAAACTGCACCGGGCGGCGCAAGTGCTGACGCCAGTAATCCGCGCTGACAGCCTGCTCTGCGGTCAGTCGGGCGCCGCTCAGGTTGGCGTAAACCGGCAGCCGCGGCGCCTGTAGGGGGATGGCGTCCAGCAGTTCGGCGAAAGCGTCCAGCATGGGCTCCATCATCGCCGTGTGAAACGCATGGGAGGCCTGCAAGCGGTGATAGCCGATCTGCGCATCCTCCAGCGCCGCGGCGAAGTCCTCCATGGGACCGGGCGGACCGGCGAACACATTGGCGTGCGGGCCATTCGCCACCGCCAGGGAGACTCCCGCTCCCGCATAGGCCTCCGCCTGTCGCTGGCCGATGCGCACGGCGATCATGGTTCCGCTGGGCATGCTCTGCATCAGGCGGCCCCTTTCCGCTACTAACCTTACGCCGTCTTCCGGACTGAACACGCCGGCCACGCAGGCGGCCACGTATTCTCCCAGGCTGTGTCCGATCAACGCCTGCGGCGTCAGACCCCAGCTCTGCAAAAGCATGGCCATGGCGTAGTCGACGATAAACAGCGCCGGTTGCGCCAGGGCGGTTTGTTTCAGGTCTTGGTCTCCCTGTTCCGCGTCCGCGCCACGAGGACGGGTCAGCAAAGGCCGCAGCTTTTGCGCTATAAGAGGCGGCGCGGCGTGCAGGCACTGGTCCACTGCCTCACGGTAAACCGGTTCTGACTGGTACAGCTCTGCGCCCATGCCTGCATACTGCGCCCCTTGCCCAGGAAACATGAAGGCCGCCGTCGGCGCGCTGTCCTGCACCCGTCGCCAGCTCAGGTCGTTGGGAAAGCGCAGTTGCGCGATGGCTTCCGCTGGCGTCGCTGCCGCCAAGGTCGCCCGATAGGGCAAGGCTTTTTTGCTCAGAGCCAGGGTATAGGCGAGGTCGCCGAGATGAGTATGGGGTCGCTCGTCCAGATGCTGGGCCAGACGTTCCGCCACCTGATCCGCCGATTGTTCGCCGGCGGCGGACAGCAGCAGCAATTGGCTGGGCGCGGATTTGTCGTCCTGACGTGACGCGCTGCGGGGGGCGCGGGTTGCGAGAGGGGCTTCCTCCAGAATGGCGTGCACGTTGGAGCCGCCCATGCCGAAGGCGCTGACCGCCGCCAGTCGAGGCGCGTCTCCTCTGGGCCAGGATTCAGTTTCGCTGCAGACCCGGAAAGGCGTGCGCAGCCAGTCGATCTGGGGATTGGGCTGCTGGCAGTGCAGACTGGGAGGCAGGGTTTCGTAGTGCAGGCACAGTACCGTCTTGATCAGACCGGCGACGCCGGCGGCGGCGTCCAGGTGCCCGATATTGGTTTTCACGGAACCGATGGCGCAACGACGGCCGCCATTCGGCGTAATGTCGAAAGCCCGCGCCAGCGCTTCAATTTCAATGGGATCGCCCAGATGGGTGCCGGTGCCGTGGGCTTCCACGTACTGGATTGCCTGAGGGTCGATGTTGGCGGTGAGCTGCGCCTCCCGGATGACTTCCGCCTGTCCCTGCACGCTGGGAGCGGTGAAGCCAACTTTGCGGCGTCCGTCGTTATTGGCGGCGGTGGCGCGAATCACCGCCAGCACGCGGTCGCCGTTTTCCCGGGCGTCGTCAAGGCGTTTCAGCGCCACCAGTCCGGCGCCGCTGCCGACAGCGGTTCCGTCCGCCTCGGCGTCAAACGCCCGGCATTGACCCCGCGGCGACAGAATCATACCGCTCTGGCTGCGAAAGCCGCCGTGTTGCGGCAGTTGCACCGAAGCGCCGCCGGCGAGGGCCATATCGCAGTCTCCCGCCAGCAGACTCTGACAGGCCAGATGCACCGCCATCAATGAGGTGGAGCAGGCGGTCTGCACCCCGACGGCGGGACCGGTGAGACCCAATTTATAGGCGATGCGGGTGCTGAGGAAATCCTTGTCGTTGAGCAGCAGGGCTTGATACAGATCCGACACTCTGCGGGCGTCCGTATTCGGCAGCACATGACGATAGAAGTAGTTGGGCATGCCGCAGCCGGCGAAGACGCCAATGGGACCGGGGAATTCATCCGGATTGCAGCAGGCGCGCTCCAGGGCCTCCCAGGCGCACTCCAGCAGCAACCGGTGCTGCGGGTCGAGCAATTGCGACTCTCTGGGATTCATGTCGAACAGGGCGGCGTCGAACCCGCTGACGTCTCCCAGCGCCGCCACACGGCGTACGTAGTCCGGACGCTGGTATTCGCTTTTGGGTACGCCGGCGGCGTCCAGCTCGGCGTCCGTCAGTTCAGCCACGCTTTCCACGCCTGCGATCAGGTTGCGCCAGAATGCCTCCGGCGTGTCCGCGCCGGGGAAGCGACAGGCCATGGCGACAATAGCGATGGCGCTGTCGGCGCCGGCTTCGAGGTTGTCTTCAAAGCTGTTCATTGGAACGCAGACTCCTTTGCGCTTCTCTGGCGTTGCGGCGACCCGCCAGACGGTTATTCTTGCGACGGGGAGACTGCGACAGCCCGTCGTCGTCCGGGGCGGCGCTGAGCAGACGCGCGGTGGCGGCGATAGTGGGATTGGCGAACAGATCCACCATCGCCACCGGCCGTCCGAAGGCGTCGCTCAGTTGGCGTTGCACCTGGGCCAGCAGCAGCGAGTGTCCGCCGATGTCGAAAAAGTTGTCGTCACGGCCCACACGAGAAAGATTGAGGCAGTGACGCCAGATATCCGCGACGCGCCGCTCCACGTCGGATACCGGCGCGCCTCCGTCCATGGCGGCGACGCCTTCCGGCTCAGGCAGCGCGCGGCGGTCCAGCTTGCCGCTGGCGTTCACAGGCAGGCGCGGCAACGTCAGGATATAGGCGGGGACCATATACTCCGGCAGCCGGCTCCGTAAGTGGTTTTGCAGATCCTGGACGGTGGGCGGCGGGTCGGCGTCCTGGCGATACACCACATAAGCCGCCAGTTGCTGGCGTTGCGGGAACAGGGCGACGGCGCATTCCGCGATGGCGTCATGAGCGCTTAATTGACTCTCAATGTCGCCCAGCTCCACCCGGTATCCGCGAATTTTCACCTGGGCGTCCCGGCGCCCCAGATAGTGCAGCTGGCGGTCGTCGAGCCAGCAGCCCAGATCGCCGGTGCGGTATGCGCGGGATTCATTCAATGGAGGTAGATCGACGAATTTCTCCGCCTCCAGTTCCGGACGCTGCAGATAGCCGCGGCTCACGCAGTCGCCGGCGATCACAATCTCGCCGACGGCGCCCGCTGGTGACGGTTGTCCCCAGGGATCGAGCACGTACAGGCGGGCGCCGCGTAGAGGACGACCCAGCGGCGCGGTGGCGGTTTCCGGCAGGGCGTCTCGGGTCAGGACGCAGGCGCTGACATCGACGCAACACTCGGTAGGGCCGTAAACGTTGATCAATGTGGCGCAGTCATTGGCGCGATAGAACGCGTTCACCAGCTCCATCGATAGCGCCTCGCCGCCAACCAGGAGCCAGTCCGGCGTCAACTGGCCGGCCTGATCCGCGCCGGTCAGCATGCTCAGCAGACTGGGGGTGCAGTCTGCGACGCGCACCTGCTCCGCGGCGAGTAAAGCGGAGAGTCGGGCGGGGTCGCGACGGCTGTCGGCGTCCACGATCACCAGCTGATGTCCCAGCAGCAACGCGGCGAAGATCTGCTGCACGGAGGCGTCGAACACGGTGTTGGCGCACAGGGCCACGGCGATAGGCTGATCATAGCGATGATAAACCTGATCCCACAGGGCGTTCGCCAGATTGAGGACGCTGCGGTGCTCCACCAGCGTTCCCTTGGGCGCGCCGGTGGAGCCGGAGGTGTATATCAGATAGGCGAGACTGTCCGGGCCGATGGCGACTTCAGGTTCCTCCGCGGTGGCGGTGACGTCCTCCACGCATACCCATTGTGCGGCCCCCAGTCCCTCCAGCGCCGCCAGAGTCGGCATGATGGCGCGATCCGTGACCAGGGCGGCGACGCAGGCGTCCTGCAGTTGCGCGCTCAGTCGGGCGGGCGGGTGCGTCGGGTCCAGCGGCAGGTAGCCGCAGCCGCTTTTGAGTATGCCCAGCAGGCCGACGATCAGATTCACATTGCGGGACACGCAGAGTCCCACGGCGGCGCCGGCGGGCGTTCCTTGCTCGCGCAGGCAGGCGGCGACGCCATTGGCGCGGCGATTGAGTTCGGCGTAGCTGAGCCGGCGGGCGTTGTCTGCGACGGCGATGCGCTCGGGGTGCGCCTGGACCATATCGAGAAACGCCCTGACCAGATCAGGCGCATTGATCCTGGCGGCATCGGGCGCGTTCTGACTGGCGTTTTGCTCCACCTGACGGCGCTCGTCCTGATCGTACCAGGGCAGGTTGACCAATGGCCGGGCGAGCTGTTCGCCGGCGCTGAGCGCGGACAGAACATGACGATAGCGCCGCACCAGTCTTTCGATGCTGGCGCGACGCCAGCGTCTGGCGTCGTATTTGAGGAAGCCCTGCAGGCCGTTGGCGCTGTCGGCGATTTCCAGGGACAGTTCAAACTGGCCTTCCTGCTGCGGCATGGGATAGGGCGACAGTTGCAGATCGCCCCAGCTCACCCGCAGGTTATCGTCCGCGGCCAGGAACAGATCCAGGGTGGCGTTGTCGGTTTGCGGCTTCTGCATGATGAAGGTGGTCTTCACCAGAGACTGCCCCCTGCCGTTACGCTGCAGGCCCAATCGCTCCACCAGCAACGGCAGGGGATAGTCGCCGTGAGCGAGTGCGTCGAGCAAGGTGTGTTGCTGATTGCGCAGGTAGGCGTCCAGGGACAGCTCGGGGTCGAAGCGGCTGCTTACTGGGGCCAGATTCACAAAGTCTCCCACCAACGCCTGAAATTCGGGACGGCTGCGACCGTGCACCGGCGTCGCCACGATGATGCGCTGCTGTCCGCACAGACGATGCAGCAGCAACTGGTACGCCGCCAGCATCAGACTGAACAGCGTGGTTCCCCGTTGCTTGGCAAGAGCGCGCAGCGCCCCATCCAGTTGCGGAGAGAGCTGGAAGTGGACGGATTCGCCCACCGCCTTCTGCACTGCGCCGCTACGGGATATATCCGCCGGGAGGTTCAGTTCGAAGTCGGCGTCCGCCAGGGCGTCGCGCCAGTAATGCCAGAGTTCTTCGCCGCGTTCCGTATCCAGCATGGCGTTTTGCCAGCGCACGAAATCCACCTGCGAATGAGACAACGCCGGCAGCGCGGCCTGCTCCGGGGCGAGGCCTGCGCGGCGCGCCTCATACAGGGCCTTGAGTTCATCCAGGATCACCCACAGCGACCATCCGTCGCAGACCGCGTGATGGGCGGTCAGCAGCAGCACGCTGTCCTGAGCGGTGACGAACGCGCAGGCGCGCAGCAAGGGCGCGCGGGACAATTCGAACGGCGCTTGATAGGCGCGCCGCACTTCCCGGTACAGCGCGTTGGCGTCAAGGTCATGGGCGTTCACGACTTGTAAAGGGATCGCGATATCGTCCCGAGCCTGCTGGCGTGGCTTGCTGTCCACCTGAATCGCCGTGCGCAACGCCGGATGACGGCGGGCGATCTGGTTCAAAGCGGCCTGCAGGAAAGCGTGATCCTGCTCGCCCGCAAAGCCGTCGCGCAGGCGCGCAGCGAAGGACACATGATAGGCCGGACTGCCTGGGTCCAGTTGATGCAGGAACCATTGCGCCTGCTGGTTGTAGGACAGCTCCCAGGGCGCGCCGCAATCCAGGGGCGCGGGCAGAGCGTCTGTCGTGACGGAGGCGCCGTTTTCCGCGTTCTGGGCGGTGAGTTTCTCCGCGACGCTTGCAGCGAGTTCCCCCAGGCCATTGCTCTTGAGGATATCGACGATGCTGACGCTGGCGCTCAGGTTTTTCTCGATGCGATTGCGCAGCTCCACCGCCATCAGAGAATCCAGCCCGTATTGCGTTAAAGGCGCGGCAGGGTCGATATTGTCTGGATTCAGGCGTAATACAGCGGCGGCCTGGGCGGTTAACCAGCGCAGCAGCGCCGCCTGGCGTTGTTCCAGAGGCTGATCCAGCCAATCCGGGGACGCTGGGTTTTCCTCCGAGGCGCTACTGGCTGGCGCGTTAGTGTGAACTGGCTTGAGTCCTTGTAAGTACAGGCTGCCGTCAGCGTAAGCCGCCAAATTGGGATCTTCCGGAGTGACGCCGATGACGGCCTGGTTCGCCGCCAGCAGCGCAGGCGTCAGCGCCACACAGGCGTCTGGGCTCAGGCCTGCGCCAGGGTCTGGCGTCAGACTCGCAATAGCTGCGTTGTTATCCCTTTGCGCCCGCGCCATCAAACCGATGTCGCGGAACGGACCCCATTGTACGGACACCGCCGGCTCTCCCAGGGCGCGCCGCTGCGCGGCCAGTCCGTCCAGCCAGGCGTTGGCGGCGGCGTAGGCCGCCAACCGCGGCGAGGGCAGTGCGGCGGAGGTGGAGGAGAACAGCAACAGGAAATCCAGGGAACCGACAGGGAAACAGCGACGCAGCGTTTCGCCGCCGCAGACTTTGGCGGCGATTTCCGCTCGCAGCGTCTCCCGGTCCAGCGTCTCGGCGGCCATGGCGTGGGCGACGCCGGCGGCGTGCAATACGCCGCGAATAGCGGGCTGCTGCTGTTGGTACTGGCGCAGCCAATGGACGCAGGCTGCGCTGTCGCTGAGATCTATGGCGGCGATGGTCACGTGCGCGCCCAGCGCTTCGATCTCGCGAAGCGCGGCGACGCGTCGCCCGTCGCGGGAATCCGACGACAATGGCGCCCACTCGGAGCGCGGCGGCAGACCGCTGCGGCCCATCAGCACCAGCCGTCTGGCCCCTTGTTGCGCCAGCCAGCGCGCCCAGCGCAGCCCCAAATCTCCCAGACCGCCGGTGATGAGGTAGCTGGCGTCGGCGCGCAGGGAAAAAGTCTGGCTTGCCGATGCGGTAAGCCTGGTGCGACTGAGTGTTGCGCGATGAATTGCGCCGTGGCGAATGGCGAACTGAGCGTCAGCGCCGTGGTTCTGTCGCAAAATGGCGTCCAGCAGCGGTTGCTGTTCTCCATCCGTCGCCTGTAAATCCAGATCCACCATGCCGCCCCAATAATTGGCCTTCTCCACCGCCAATGCGCGAGCGAAACCCCACAGCGCGGCGGCGTAAGGACAAACGGCGGCGTCCGCCTCTTCTGCAGAGCAGGCGCGACGGGTCAGCAACCACAGCCGGGGCGCGTCCTCGTCGTCTTCCTGTGCGGCGGCCAGGGCGTCAAGAATGGCCTCAAGCTGTTCCACCAGGTTGTCCAGCAACTCGTCCGGTTCGGCGGAGTCTTCGGGAGCGTCCGGCGCGATGCAGAGCAGGGCGGAGCCATAGCGGCGCAGGGTTAATTGGGCTGATCTGTTTGAGAAGACTGCGTCAGTTTCTGAATCCTTCTGCAGGCTTTCTCTGAGGGACGCCTCCGGCGCTATTTCAGTCCGCTCCCAAACCTGCTCAAAGGGGAATCCTTGCTCCGCCGTGGGAGGCTGTCCCGCCGCGGCGGCGTCGAGGAAGCTGAAGCGCAAGCCTTCTACCTCTGCGAGCAGTTCGCCGTGGTTGTCGAAAATGGACAGCGATCCGCTCAGCAAGTGGTCGGATTGCGCTGTCTGCGGGGTGAGGCGGGCGCGCACCCAGTAGCTATATTTGCTGAAATTGCGCAAAAATCGCAGACTTTGCACCGAATGTCCGACAAATGCGCCTTTTTCGTCGCCTCCCAGCGCCGCCAGGGTCTGTGCGCAGGCGTCCAACACTCCGGGGTGAGTGCGGTAAGCGTCAAGCTGCGCGGCGGTCTCTTCAGGGGCCTGTATCAGCGCCCAGGCTTCCTGTTGCGAGGACCAGATGCGTTGAATGCCCTGAAACTGGCCGGACCAGTCATTGCCCCGTTGACGCCATTGCGCGTAGAACTGCTCCCCGGACAGGCTGTTTTCATATTGCGCCAGAGCGGTTTCGGTGGGGAGCGGGTATTGCTCCGCCTGATCCGCCGCTGCGTCCTGACGACTGACTTCGCAGCTGGCGTGGAGTCGCCAGGGCGCTTCGCTCTCGTTAAGACCGTCACGGCGGGCGAAGATTTTGATCTGCGCGGCGTTAGCGCCTGATTGAATAAATTGCGTCTGCAGTCGCCAGTGGTCCAGTTCGTCGACGACTAAAGGCGCATGAAACTGCATGTTGCGGCAGCGCGCGCCGGCGTCCGGCCAGTGTCGCGCTGCGGCGGACAGGGCCATGTCGATGTAGGCGGCGCCGGGAAACACGACGGCGCCGCTGACTTTGTGTCCCGCCAGATAGGCGTGCGCGCCGGCGTCGAGATGCTGGTCATACAGAGCCCCCGCCGGTTCCGCTAACGCGGTGGACCGTCCCAGTAGCGGATGGCCGTCGGCGACCCGGTCGGCGCTTGCCTGGGGTTCCTGGTAGTTTTGCGGCCAGTAGCGATGACGCTGGAAGGGATAGCTGGGCAGCGCGGCGTCCCGCAGGCGACGGCGTCCCGGCAGCGCGCGCCAGTCCGGCGCGCCGCCATGGCAATACACGCGCCCCAAGGCGTTGAGCACGGAGGCGTGTTCGTCTTCACCGTAGCGAATGCTGTGAATCCAGGCGGCTTTGCTGTCCGGCAGGCAACGTTTGCCCATGCCGCACAGACTGGCGCCGGGGCCGATTTCCACAAACAGGTCCACGTGGCGATCCGCGGCGGTGAGCATGCTCTTGCGGAACTCCACCGCATTCATGGTGTGTCGCAACCAGTAATCGTGTTCGTAATCCTCCGCTTCGATAAAGTCGCCGGTGACGTTGGATATCAAAGGAAATTGCAGCTGTCCCAGGGGCGTGGATTCGGTCACCTTACGCAGATCCGGCAGGATGGGGGCCATCATCGGCGAATGAAAGGCGTGGGAAACCTGTACGGGCTGGAAGCGAATGTCCTGCCGGGACAACAGAGGGCGTATCTGCGCCATGGCTTCGCCGCGGCCGCTGATCACGGTGAGGTCCGGGCCATTGTCCGCCGCCACGGCCAGGGCGGCGCCAGCGTCCTGTAGCAGCACCTCGACTTTATCCCGGGGCGCGAACACCGCGAGCATCTCTCCGGCGGGCAGGGATTGCATCAGTTCGCCGCGCCGCAACACCAGTTTCATGCCCTGTTCCAGACTGAACAGACCCGCGGCGTGGGCGGCGGCGTATTCGCCTACGCTGTGCCCCAACGCCAATTGCGGCTGCACGCCCCAGGACATCCACAGCCGCGCCAGCGCGGCTTCACAGGCGAACAGGGCGGGCTGGGTAAAGCGGGTCTGATGAATGCCGGAATCCGGGTCGGGATTGAACATCAGCGTCAGCAGCGATTGCCCCAATAATGGCGCAGCCACCGCTTCGCAACGGTCCAGGGTTGCCCGCACCACCGGTTCGGTTTCATACAGACGCTGCATCATGCCGGGATACTGCGCGCCCTGACCGGAGAACAGGAACACTACCACCGGACCCTGTCTGGCCACGCCGAGACTCAGATTCGGCGTCTCCTGGCCCTGAAACGTCTTGAGCGTTTCGGCGGCGTCCTGCGCGCTTTGTGCGCTGAGAGTCAGGCGATAGGGCAGCGCCTCCCGGGAGGTGTTCAGGGTATGGCAATAATCCGCCCAGCCTACGCTGTTCGCCAGTTCTGCGTTGGCGTGCAGGGTCGTCAGATGTTGGCTATGACGGCGCGCCAGCGCCTGTAGCGCTTGCGCGTCCGCGGCGGACAGAGTCAGCAGCCGATAAGGCGCGTCGCCCGGTTGCGGAGCGGTGGCCGCTGCAACGTCGGAAGCGGACTCGGCAGGCGCATCCGCCATTCCCTGCAGAACCACGTGGGCGTTGGAGCCGCTGAAACCGAAAGAGCTGACCCCCGCCAGTAATTCGCCATTCCAGGGCTCGCTGCGCTGGGGGAGATGAAATACGCGCTCGTCGATATCGATCAGCGGATTGCGGTGGCGCAGATGCAGGCTGCCGGGAATCACCCGATGCTTGAGCGCCAGGGCGGTCTTGATCAGCCCGGCCACCCCCGCCGCGGCTTCCAGGTGACCGATATTGGTCTTGATGGAGCCGATGCTGCATGGGTGGTTGGCGTCGCGGTTCTCTTCCAGCACGTCCCGCAGGCTGTTCACCTCAATGGGATCGCCCAACGCCGTGCCGGTGCCGTGGGCTTCCACATAGCGGATGCGCCAGGGCTGGACTTCGGCTTTGAACAGGGCGGAGCGGATGACATCCTGCTGCGCCTGTCCATTGGGCGCGGTGAGGCCGTTGCTGTGGCCGTCCTGGTTCACGCTGGAGCCGCGGATCAGCGCGTAGATTTCATCGCCGTCCCGGCGCGCGTCCGCCAGACGTTTCAATACGACGACCCCGCAGCCTTCACCGCGCACGTACCCGTCCGCCTCGGCGTCGAAGGTTTTGCAGCGCCCGGTGGGCGACATCATGCGTCCCTGGGATAGGGAAATAGAGCCCTCGGGAAGCAGAATCAGATTGACGCCCCCCGCCAGCGCCAGACTGGACTCGTTGCGGCGCAGGGATTCGCAAGCCTGATGCACCGCCACCAGGGAGGAAGAGCAGGCGGTGTCGATGGTCATGGCGGGGCCGCGCAAGTCCCACAAATAGGAAATGCGTCCAGACGCCACGCTGGCGGCGGCGCCGGTGCCGGTGTGCATGCGAATGGCGTTGCGGTCTGCGTAGCTGATGCGTTGAAATTCAGTATTGCAGACCCCCATGAAGACGCTGGCGTCGCTCCCGGCCAGAGAGCTGACGGCAATGCCGGCGTCTTCCAGCGCCTCCCAGCAGACTTCCAGCAGCAGACGTTGCTGTGGGTCCATGGTTTCCGCTTCCCGCGGCGCAATGCCGAAAAACTGTGGATCGAACTGATCAATATTGTCCAGAAAACCGCCCCAGCGCGTGTTCATGCGGCCATCGACGCCGGCTTCCTGATGATAGTAGGCCTCGCTGTTCCAGCGCTCCGGAGGCGTCTCGCGAATCGCGTCCACTCCCTCGTCTAATAATCGCCACAGCGCCTGTGGACTGTCTGCGCCAGGGAAACGGCAGCCCATACCGACAATGGCGATGGGATCGTTGCTTTCAAACGGCGTGGCTTCCACGTCCACCAGACGCGCGTTTTTGCGCTTCACTTTGTACGCGCCGCCGTTGTCTTTGGCAGTGGGCGACCCGCTGGCCAACGCGGCGATAAACGTCGCCAGTCGCGCGATATTGGGATGCTGATAGAACAGGGTGGGGGGCGCAGGCTCCCCCGCATAGCGCTCCAGCTCGCCGCTCAGTGCGACCACGTGGCGGGAGGCCAATCCGAAGCTGGCGAAATCCGCGCCAGGATCGATGTCGGCGGCGGGCAGGGCGGTGATCGTCGCCAATTGTTGCGTTAGCCAGTCTGCGATGTCCTGGGCGCTCCGGCTTTCCGCCGCTAGGGGGGGCGTGGTGGTTTGAGAGGGGTTTTGTATTGGAGCCTGCGTCGCAGCCTGTGCTGTTGCATCGTCCCGGGCGCCGGAGCGCCATTGGTGAATGGGCTGCATCGCACCCTCCAGCCAGGCTTTGCGATTAGCCTGGCGCTGGATTTTGCCGCTGGTGGTCTTGTAAGCCTGCAGGGGTTTCAACAGGGCGATGGCGTATACTGGCAGTTCATGTTCCTGAAACACCGCCTGACGGATGGCGCGAACCACCGCGTCGCCGTCCAACTGACGTACGGCGGTGCGTTTCACTTCCTGTACGATGACCAGACGTTCCTCCCCATCGATATCCACCGAGAAGGCCGCGCCGTTATCGGCGGTCAAGTCCGGGTGGCAGGCGAAAACCGTCTTTTCAATGTCCTGGGGGTAGTAGTTGACGCCGTCGATGATCAGCAGATCCTTGCGGCGACCGGTGATGAACAGTTGCGCGCCGTGGATGAATCCCAAGTCTCCCGTGCGCAGATAGGGTCCGGGATACCTGCCCTGCGGGTTGGCGAGATGGGCGTCGAAGGTGTCGGCGGTGGCTTCTGGCCGAGCCCAGTAGCCACTGGCTACGGAAGGGCCGCGCACCCAGATTTCGCCGATCTCGTCAGGCAGACAGGGGGTCTGCGTTTCCGCGTCGACGATGAGGCTTTTGGTGTCCATGTCGACCCGTCCGGAGCCAACCAATGGCGTGGAGCCAGGGGCGTCGGCGGCGACCACTCTTACTTTTCCCTGAGACAGCGCTTCCCGCTCCACATGCAGCACCGTTGGCGGCTCCGAAATGGGCGTGATGGAGACTTTGACAGTGGCTTCCGCCAGACCGTAGCTGGGGGACAGCGCGTCGTAACTGAAGCCGCAATCGCTGAAGGCGGCGGCGAAGCCACGCAGGGTCTCGTAACGCACCGGCTCCGCCGCGTTGCAGGCGGCGCGCCAGCAGGATAAGTCCAAAGTCCGTTTTTGATCAGCGCTGATTTTATCGATGCAGAGCTGGTACGCGAAATTGGGCGCAGCGCTGTGTGTGGCGCGACAATCAGAGATCGCCTGCAGCCAGCGCATCGGATTGCGGATGAAGGTCGCCGGCGCCATCAGGTAACAGATTGAGCCTGCATACAAGGGCGTCAAAATGGCGTAGATCAACCCCAGATCATGAAAATGCGGCAGCCAGCTGACCAGGATGGAGTCGTCGTCATGGCCGAAGCAGCGATGCAGTTCGTCCAGATTCAGAATCAGATTGCGATGACTCACCATGACGCCTTTGGGGGCGGACGTGGAGCCGGAGGTATATTGCAGAAAAGCGAGGTCGTCTCCGTGCAGAAACGCCGGCGCGCTGTCCTTGTCGCTTGCTCTGGCTGAGTCCGTCCCGTTTAACAGAATCGCGTCCACCGTGAGCCAGACCGCTTCCCGCAAACGTTTATCGCCGGCGTCCGCATCCGCGATGGCGGCGACGACTGAATCATTGGCGAGGATGACGCGGGCGTCGGCGTCGTCGAGAATGCTGTCGAGGCGCTCTGCGCTGCGATTCTTTTTGGGAGGATGCATGGGGATCGCAGTGACCCCTGCATACATGCAGCCAAAGAAGGCGGCCAGAAATTCCAGCCCGGGGTGAAACAGCAGCAGGGCCCGGTCTCCGGGCTGGGCGTGGCCCCGCAACAAGGCGGCCACGCGACGCGCCTGGCGATCCAGTTCGGCGTAGGTGAGAGGGAAACGAGCCTCGCGATCTTCCGTCAGGAAGACAAAGGCGTCGGCGTCTCCCCGGGTGATTGCATGAGACTGCAACGCGCAACGAATGTCGGCGAAAAACGGGCGGCGAGTAGCGTCGGTAACGCGGCGAGTAGTGTCTGTAACCATGTTTCGATGTCGTAATTTATTATTTTTAAACGACGCATGGCGCATGCCTCCCTACCGCATAGAGGCCCACGGCCAAAACGCCACGGGACGACTTCAGGCTACTTCCGGTAAAGCCTTCTAATATTTCTTCAATAACGATGGCGTGATTGCCTGGCGCATTAACGCCACCTGAGTGAAAAAATATTGGAAAACACGACCATGAAGCCCGATCAGGGAGTCATGGCGAGGTCTTGACGAGATGCTTGTCCGCCTGGGCGAAGACGACGATCAGGCCGACAATGGGGGAGAATATAAAGGAAATAAAAAAGTTTAAGGTAAAACCGAACTTCTTATTTTTGCCAAGGAACGCCACAAATAAGCATACAAGCAGATATAACAGGACGTGAAGCATAATTATTCTGATCCTTTTCCATGCCTTTCTCTCTCCTCGGCGGAGAGACGATTCAATCCTAGGTAACGGCTATAGCATGTAGGGCTAACTCCAGCTGCTGTCAAATGGTAGACCCAAATTATGACGATATCAATTAAGCAATTAAAAATAATGCCGCGGGCCTGGCGAAGGGCCTGGCGGCTCTTTTGCGTACAGGTTTGGCGGGCGTTATCCGAAAAATCAGAGGGGCGGCTCGAAGGCCTTATATGACAAGGGGTTTGCAGGATTGAAATACAGTAGCGGCGGCGCTGAAACAGGGCGCGAATGCACAAAAAAAGTACTTGCGGGCCTATAGGTATTGAACTAGTCTCAGTACGGACACTTCGGAGGTCCAGGACTTCTTTTTGTATATGTTGTTTGTTTTATTACAGGCGCTTTAAGAGGCGTGAAATAAAATAGTAACGATATATATAACCGCCCGTGAATTTGTACTTGATGTTTTACGGACGTATATACCCTGCGTAAGTCTAATAATCATCAATATGGGAACATCAGTATGGCTGCAACAGCAACTAAAGAAGACACAACAGAAACGGAAGTGAATGTAGAAGAGCGTTTGGCGAACGTGCGCGCGATGACCAGGAAGTACGTGCTGGGGTCCATGGGCGTAGGGTTGGTGCCGATTCCTGTCGTTGATTTCGCAGGCCTGACGGCGCTGCAGTTGAAAATGCTGCATAGCATGTCCAAGATCTATGGGATCAAATTTTCCCAGGACATCGGCAAGTCCCTGATCGCCTCTCTGGTCGGCTCCGCCGCTCCTGTTCCTCTCGGCGTCAGTCTGGCCAGTCTGACCAAGATGATTCCGGTCATCGGCACAGTACTGGGCTCCACTAGCGTGGCGATTATCGCGGGCGCTTCCACCTACGCGCTGGCGCGAGTGTTCATCCAACACTTTGAGTCCGGCGGCAATTTCCTGAACTTTGACCCTGAAGCGGTGCGCGCGTTTTACGCGGAAGAACTGGAAAAGGGCAAAGCCTACGCGGAAAACCTGGGTAAAGACGACAAGTCAGCCAAAACAACAGCCGGCGCCAAGGCGTAAGCCGAACGCTGACCGTTTAGCCGAACAGACGCGTTCATCCTGACCGCATAGTATCCCGGCGCGCAGCAGCGCGTCGCGGACATGCCTGCGCGCGCTCGTCGCGCAGGTTTCCCCTGGTATTCTCTGGAGCAAAGAAAAACAATGGAAAGATCCTCCGGCGTCGCCTCTCTGTCAGTCTTTTTCCCTGTCTTCGCCCTGATGTTTTCGCCTGTCGCCGCCGCTGAAGAGTCCGCCTCTACGTCCACGGCGGCTGCTTCAACCCAGTCCGTTCAGGACAAAACCCAGTCCGCCCAGGACAAAAACCAGTCCGTCCAGGATAAAACCCAGTCGCCATTGCGGAAGATGCTGAACATGCCGGACGCTCTGACCATCGGCGCTTCCGCCAGCATCACCTCCAGTAGAGGACAGACCGATTACGACAGCCGCACCTATGTGCTGGAGGCCAGTTGGACCACGAGCAAGAACATCATCTCGACCTACAACCAGATCCAACGCAGCGAGACCGGTCCGCAAGTATTATCGGATAAGAAAAGCAGCGACAACTTCTGGCAATACAACTTTTCCCAGCTCTATTACCTGCTGGCGGGCTATCGTTATTCCACCGATGAAATACAGCTGGTGGACAGAGAGCACGAAGTGTTTCTGGCGCCGGGATTCTATCCCTACCGCACCCAGACCTGTCGTTTGAGCACGGCGGCGGGGGTGGTCTACCTGTCCCAGGACTACTCGGAAACCGCTATCCTGGCGGGAGAGGACCCGCACGAGGAAAGCTGGCGCTACGGCGCCTACGAGGCCTTTGACTGCGCGTTCATGGGCAAGGCCTTGAGCCTGTCCCAGAGCGTGATTTACTCGCAGAACAAGGATGACGACGATGACTACCGCTATCGCTCCATGATCAGCGCCGCCGTTCCCATGGCATATGGACTTTCCGTCAGCGTCAGCTACAACGTGAGTTACGACAACCAGCCCAAGTTCGGCGTCGATAAGAAACAGGCCGACCTCACCACGGCGTTGTCTTATAAGTTCTGACGGTGGCTGGGCCCGGGTTGCTGGCGGACAGGACCTGGCTTGCAATGACTTGCGCAGGTCCAGTGCGTGGTATTCGAAGGGGCCGTCTTCGGAAATAATGACGTTGAGGATATTTAGCGGAAAGGTTTTTCAGCCGCCTGATTGGTTTCTTTATATACCCTATAGGTGTTCCTGCCCGCCGCCTTGGCCGAGTACAACGCCTTATCCGCCATCTTGACCAGATCGTCAGCGTTAACCGCATGGGGCGGCGGCAGGGCGACGCCAATACTTGTTCCCACCTGGATGCTCAATTCATTGAGTTGAAACGCCTGCTTCATCGCCCAAAGTATTTTCTGCGCAATGTGTTCTGCGTCGCCTTGGACGCTAATGTTCTCCGCGATGATGACAAACTCATCGCCCCCTAGTCGGGCAAGCGTGTCTGATTCTCTGATAATAAGCCGAATGCGACTGCTGAACGCGCTCAGCAGTTCGTCGCCGACTCCATGGCCGTGGGTGTCGTTGATGGATTTGAAGTGGTCGATGTCCAGATACATGAGGGCGAATAGGGTTTGGTTGCGATGGGAGCGTGCGAGCGCTTGATTGAGACGGTCATAGAATAAGGCGCGGTTGGGCAGGCTGGTGAGGCTGTCGTACTGGGCTAAATGACGTAGCTTTTGCTCTGTCTGCTTCCTTTCAGAGATATCGTGGAGGAAGGCGCAGAACTGCCACTGTTCTTGTGCCGATATGGCGGAAATCGTGATTTCTACAGGTATTTTTTCGCCCTTTATATTGAGGGCGAGCAGTTCAAGGCGCTTTCCTAAAACGATCCCCTGGCCGGTTTCAATAAATTTACGCATGCCAAGTTCATGTCTTTCACGGAGTCCTGAGGGAATGATTAATTCTGATAATTTGCGCCCGATCGCCTCTGTCGCAGTCCAGCCAAATGTTTCTTCTGCTTTAGGGTTCCAGTCTGTGATAAAGCCGCTTGAATTCATTGCGATAAATGCTTCATGTGAACTTTCAATGATACGCCTGGTGCGCATTTCACTGGCTTTGAGCTGCTCTTCAATCTGCTTTCGCTGCGCCACCTCTTGCTCCAACTGCATAAGCGTCAGAGACTTCGCGGCCAATAAATCTTCCTTTTCCTGCATCCTGATCTTACGGCCAATAGCTGAGCCAATAAGACCGGCCATCATTTCCAGCGTTTTTAAATCCTCATCATCAAATGCGTGGGGCGTGTCGGATATAATTTTCAGTACGCCTATGACATTACCTTCCTCATAGAGGGGAGTCACCACCATTGAGGCCGCTCCGACTTTTTTACACGCTTCAGGATTAACCCTTGGATCATTGGCGGTGTCTTCGGAGATGAGGGCCTTGCGGTCAATGACGCACAGGCCGGACAGACTGCTGAATAAATTTAGCCTGAGTCCTTTGTATTGATGAGCTGAGCCGCTGGCGGCTTGATAAACCATCTCGTCGCCTTCCATCAACTCGATGACAGCGCCTGTGGCGGGCGTGAGGGTTAGCATTTTATCTGTCACAAGCTGCATAAAGGCGGCCATATCTATTTCTGCTTGAGACAGATGGAACTGCGTTTCAACGATTTGGTTTAATTTCTCCGTTGCTTTTTCCAGCCGGACTTCTGTTTCATGATATTCCCGCAATATTTCGAGCAGATAGTCATTGGAGGTCGCCAGCACTTCTCTTTCACTCCGTAACTTGGCGACAGAGGAGTGATCGCTCTCCTGTTGCGTCTGGCCGCCATGAATATCCGTGAATGAAACGAGCCAGCCTGGGATGTCGCCTTGCTCATCGCCGAGGGGGACGATGTGACACACATGCCATCGATAAGACGAGTCTGAAGCGCGACGAAGGCGCATCGTCAGCTCGAAGGGGGCTCCGGTTTTGATGCCGGTTCGCCATCTTCTTTGAACGACAGAGACGTCGTCGTGGTGGATGACTTCGATCCATCTCATGCCAAGAGAATTGGCCGCGGACAACCCGGAATACTTGCGCCATAAATCATTGCATTCAATCCAGGCGCCCTCGTGATCTGTTTCCGCAAGCAAATGAGGAAGCGGTAGCTCGCATAGGTTAGTTAGACGCATGGGAATATCAGCTCTGGATCATAAAGAAACGGACAGGCGTCAAGCCTGATATTTTTTGCTGGACCATGTAGCCAAAGTATAGAAGGTTTAAGGGGGATGTCAGCGCCTCACAGAGAAAACCTGTCTCACGCAGCCTGATTAATAGGACCCAATAAGTGCGGGGAAAAGGATATGGCTGAGATATTGGTTGACGCTGATTGGGGCTTGAGCTTAGGAGTCGACGCGACTTCCTCCGCAATAAAAGCCGGTCTGATTGAAGCCAAACGGCAGCAGTTAGCGCAGCTGAAAAAGAAGTTAAAGCTGTCAATCAAACAAAGTTACCTGATAGATATAACGATTAACGAGCTGTCTAATCTGAAGACAAATCTCGAAACCAGAGAGCATACATTGCTTTATAGACGTGTGACTTACCTGCTGAGGCAGATCGAAAACGAACTGCAAGATGGTCACAGCGCCCTGGATTAGGCGTCTTGAATCAGGGGATATATGAGATGGAGAGGGGGATATGGCGAGGTCTAAGGGAGAGGGATGAACCCATAAGGTGGGACACATGCCGCAACGCTTCGTTGATGAACAATGGAACACTGCCTTACTGAGATGGATAGCGTCCTGCAACAAATGTCTGTTCTTCGTCCTCGGCCCAGATAAGGATGCGCGCCTTGCGCAAGAAACGCCGCCACTGCCTTGGCGCGGGCTTGGGCCAGACGCTGGTTGGCGTCGTTTTCGCCACGCTGGTCCGTGTGTCCAATCAGCTCGATAGATACCGAGTCGTCTGCCAGCAGATAAACGGGTGAGGTAATCCCGATATCCCTCTGACAACTCTGACTGGTTCACATCGAAATGCACCAGCATCTTCGCTTTTTGCAGTTGCGGTGCGGATTGCGAAGATTTGAGGGCTTGATGCGACGTTCGTTGTGGTTTGAAACCAGAAAAAAGTTCGCCTGAATAGCTATGGCGCGCCGAACTTCGACTCATGAGAAGTGGTTTGATGGTCAGCAAGTATCTTGGACGAGTTCGGGGGGCAGCCTCGCTAACCGGAAGCGATCAAGGACATAATAGGGGCACCAATTAAAGAAACATTCTGGCCTGAATGCCTTAAAGTTTCAGAACTTCAACTATTGGGATTGAAATGAGCGCCTGGAAATCAGTATTTGGATCTATCGTTAACAACGATATAAGAGCATTTGGTAAGTGGCGCATGCGTAATGGCGTTGAGTTCTTTATGTATTTGCCAAATAAACAGGAGCAGATGGACAACTTCAAAATATTAGGCGCAAACCCAGTCTATTTTGATGAGTTGGATAAGTTAATTGTTCCTGCAAACTTCAAACACGGCCCTATGGAAGTTAAGAATGAATTGGAACGTATTCTCGGGTGTTTAGGCCAGCATGAGGGAGTGAGCGTAGTAATGGAAAGCAATGAGTTAACCATATGCCTTCGGGAGCAGCAGTAAAAATAGCGCCAATATTAGGGTGTGAATTTGGACTTTGCTGGGCTAAAGGAGATGGCGCTCCCCATTTGCACAAACTACGAAAAGCCTTTATCAGCACCTACTATTAATCATTCAGCTCGTTCGGCAACAGAAGTTATGTCTGGGCTTGTTTCAACTGGTGTGGCCATTCAGCTCCGCATGTCGGAAGGCGCTTCACTTTTCCGACCTACCCACTTCTGATCGGAGGGTGGGGGGAGGAAACGTATGAATTCTGTCAAAACGCCTGGTGTTTTCTTCGGTCTGCATATTGGTGCAGAGCGAAATGTAGGTTGGATAAGCGAAGCGCCATCCAACACATACGCTTCAGATTTATCCTGAGCTAAAGTCTGATTCATCGGCGTTGGCTGCACCAAGCAGGTTGATAATCAAAGCAAAAACGGTCTCGAATTAATCGTTGAAATCCGTTTGTTAAAGTTCGGAACAGTTGAGCCTCATTGTCTCAATGAGGCTCCATGAACAACGAACAGGCTCATACGGAGCTATATCGCCGGCTTAGACAATATCGCCAGCTTAGACAATCTTTGTCGTGATGGACCATCCTTTCATGGTCAGTTGCTTCTGTATGCTGTTTCCACCTAAGTGCGAGAGTCCGACGGGCAGCACGGTTACGCTGGGCCCTTTGGCGCTTGCGGCTGCGTTTATCAAATGAGCGGCGATCCCCGGATTGCGTTCGTCTGACTTGGCCGCCAGTCCCTGTTCGACGACTTCGACGGTATTTTCTCCTTCTGCGAACATCACGTCTTTCAAGAGCGTCGCCCTGTAATAAAACAAAGAGTGATTGATCGATCCGAGGTTTTTATCGCTAGAACCGGAAATGGTGAGTTTCTCCATCTTGGTCAGTCCGGCGCCTGATCCAACGATGCTTCCATTCTTGATAGGGAGTTCGACCGCCGCAATGGTCGTATGCTTGGCCCCTAGTTTGCCGATGGCGGCGACCACGGCTTTGGCGCCTGCAATCATCAAAGTCTGATCGCCGGGTAAAAGCGGCGATAAGGTCTCTGTACTATGCTGTTCGCCAAGCAGGACGATGAAGCTGCTGTCTTTCTTTAGAATAACCCCTAGCGGCATGTCAGGATCAGGCAACATAAGCCCGATACCGTCAATCGTTAACCCTTTTTTGTTTAAAGGCAGATAATTTAATTTATAGGCGTTTAGTACCGCATCCGCATGATTTTTCGCCTCTAACTCTCCAGACATAAGAACTCCTTCCTTTTGTCGATTTGATGAAGTCTTTCACCGGTTTTTTTTCTGAGAACAGCGCCAGTGGGATCTCTCATAATCTTCCTGAACGCCTTTCATAACTGGCTGAATTTATTGCCATCTTCATCATACTATAATCAGGCGGACAAATAGCTTCCTTCTATTTGTCTGCAATCTGTTTGTCTGCAACGACAGGGCCTGCGCATGTCAGGTCATGTCTCTCAGTAAATTTGACCGTTATTTTTAGGGGAGGGGCTTTAATCTGATCCCAGATGAGCGCCGCCCCTCTGTTCAGACTGGTTTTCAAGTAGACACGTTTACCGCTTTCGCGAGATAACGCTGATACTCCTCATCGGGAACAAAAGAGCCTCCCGTCAGCCAGGGGATATGCACGCTATTTTCCATGCGATGGCTGAGGCGATGTGAGTCTAAATACTTCTGTCCGGCCTCGGACGTCAACATCGCCGGGCCGAGACAGCCTATGGCCGCAGAGGGCTCGACCTCGATATTTTCCAGGTCTTTTAGCAGGTATAGCTGCTGGTATAACTGTTCATCCGTCGCGGTATACACGCCTGACAGGAGGTTGCGCGTGGCGTCGCATACCCACTGCGATGCGGCGCCGACTGCCAGGCCATCAGCATCTGTGCGGTTCTTTAAATCAAGTTCGTAGATGGAGGTCGGTGCAGCGCCCGGTGCGCCGGCCATGCCGAGCAGCATGCAGGGCGACTGTACCGGTTCCGCAAAAAAGCAGTGAACGTGGTCATTGAAAATATGTTTCAGGCCATAGGTAATCCCGCCTGGCGCCCCGCCCACGCCGGCGGGCAGATACACAAACAGAGGATGGTCGGCGTCCACCTTAATGTTCAGAGCTTCCAGCTGCGCCTGAAGGCGTTTGGCTGCGACAGCGTAGCCCATGAAAAGGTTCGGGGATCTTTCATCATCGACAAAATAACCGCACGGATCGGCAATAGTCTCAAGGCGTCCGGCCTCAAGCGCCGCGCCATAATCGGCGTCATGCTCAACCACCCGCACTCCACGTTTTCTAAGGCGCTCCATTTTCCATTCTTTAGCATCTGATGACATATGGACTACGGTTTTGAAGCCCAGCGCAGAGCCTATGACGCCGATGCTCAGGCCCAGATTGCCTGTGCTGCCAACCGTGATGGTGTGCTTTGAAAACAGGTCACGAGCTGATTGTGATGCGAGCGTACAGTAGTCGCTGTCTACGTCCTTAAGCACGCCGTGCGTCAAAGCCAGGGATTCAGCAAAACAAAGCACTTCATGAATGCCGCCGCGAGCCTTGACTGAGCCTGCTACCGGCAAGTCATGATCCGCTTTCAGGAACAGCAAACCACCCACTGGATTGATCCTGTTGTTAAGCCGGTCCGCTTGTATCAGAGAAGACTCAATCAGTCCGTGGCTGGGTTCCAGCTCGGGGAACAGTCTCTGTAGCAGTGGTGCAAATCGTTTAAGGCGGGCTTCCGCCGCGTAGAGTGCATCGACGTTTGGTGTGGCGGGGGCTGAAGCCGGATTTTGATAATTCCTGTTTAGCCATACTATAGGTTGGCTGCTCTGAATGGCTTTAAGTTCGTCTTGGGCGATACTGAGGGGATTCATTGTTTATCCATGCTTGCTGACATTTGTATGATTAACATGGCAGTATCATCGCCATGTTAATCATCAGAAAGCAAACGATAGAAATTCAACAGCTGTTTAGTATCGCTAAACACAAACGGGAAGGTTGAGGATGTCAGGACTGGGGGCGCGGACTTTTTCCACGCTGATCTATTTTGAGGCCTGTGGCAGGCTGTTAAGCTTTTCTGAGGCCGCTCGGGAACTTTATGTCACGACGGGCGCGGTGAGCCAGCAAATTCGCAAACTGGAAGAACAGCTGGGAATCAAGCTGTTTGAGCGTCGCCCGTCAGGTATCCGATTAACGGCTAAAGGCAGCGAGTTATTGACCGTGACGAGGCAATCGATTGACGCCATCAGGCTGACCGTTGATCGTCTGCAGACGAGTACCAATGATTCCGCCGTCAGACTTACCTCTACGCCGTCGTTTGTTTTTAAATGGCTGATTCCAATGCTCAAAGAGTTCAATCTCAGCCATCCCGATATAAAGATTGAAACTTATGCGGAAGCTGCGCTGCTTAATCTGAGTACCGCTAGCTTTGACCTGGCCATCGATTACAGCGCAGGCGAGTATCAGAACTTTGATGCGACGCTGTTGGTGGAGGAAATCCTGCTGCCGGTCATCAGCCCTGAGTATATGAAGGGCGCAAACTGGCAAGACCCCAACATCTGGGATAGCGTCTCGTTGTTACATGATGCGATGCCCTGGCCGGATTCTCCCCGGGACGCAGAATGGCGCTACTGGCTGGACCAGTCAGGACTGCCTGACGCGCCCAGCCAGCAGGGACATTACTTTAACCGTTCTGATATGGCCATCGCTGCAGCTGACGCAGGCCTTGGAGTAGCGCTTGCGCGCGGTTCGCTGGTAAAAGAAGAGCTGGCCAACGGTCGTCTCATCGCACCGCTTCCTGCAATGCCTTCCTGTTGCAACTACTACCTCATCACCCACAAAGGCAAAGCGGTCAGCCGTAACGTCAGCGAGCTGAAAGACTGGCTGCTGAGCAAAGCGTAAACGCCGCACCCATGCCAAACTGAACCATAGACATAGGGGAAAACGTAGGCGCTTCATTGCATTCGTATGCCTGATTAATAGACGTAGCGGCAAGCTTTTGCGCTCCTAAGTACGCTGTTTGGTAAATTGATGTTTCTTGGGGATACAACAGTTAAGACCCGTTCGCCCTGAGCCTGTCGAAGGGGCTGAGTATCGCCCCCTACCTGGCGGTATAACTACTCCAGGATGAAACCAGCTTCCATTGAGAGGGGGAATTGGGGCTGGCGCTCTGGAAAGCCCTTCGACAGGCTCAGGGCGAACGGGAGCTGCACTTATGATTTGTTACGCAGTTTTATTAATATGGCAATGATATTGGCATGTTAATAACCAGGCGCATGGATGCGCCTGCGCGGCGGCCAGCCGCGGGAGACAGGGCCTGACATGTGCAGGCCCTGTCGTTGCAGACAAATAGAAGGAAGCTATTTGACTGCCTGATTAATAGTCTTTCATGGGGAAGCACGCGATGTGAGTGCGGGTCTGGTCGGCATGAGGTTACCGGTCTGGAAAAAGTGCGAGTTTACTTTTCTCCGAACCCGTTGCGCTCCGTGGATGGTAGACCGTTGAAGGCGGAGCGTATGCGCGAAACTCTCATCTATAAGGCGTCTGGCGGGCAAGTGCGATACCTGATTTGCCGAGCGCGCAGCTGCAATGACGATGGCGTCGGGGCGGGTTTTAAGCACAAGTTTCGATAGACTAAACTGTTCGGACCCCGGCCTTGACGTAACCAGCGTCCACTTCTACATTCCAAACATACCCTCCGAGGACATTTCGCGACCTCTCATGGAACAGATACTGCTCGCCCGCCAACCTATTGTCGACGCATCGCTGGAAGTGGTGGGATACGAGTTGCTGTTTCGCTCCAATGACCCCGCCGCGGGTCCGATATTGGATGGTGATAAGGCCACTTCCGTGGTGTTGCTGAACGCGTTTACCGAGAAAAGTATCCAGGACGTTACGTCCGGTCACTTGGCGTTCGTTAACTTCACTGAGCAGTTGTTGATGGAGCCGCCGCCGTTTCCGAAAGATCTATTGGTGATCGAAGTGTTGGAGTCTGTCGAGCCCACCAGGGAAATCTGTGAAGCCCTGGCGCGCCTGGCCAAACGCGGTTACACCATCGCTCTGGACGACTACGATCTGCATAGCAAACAGGAAGTGCTGCTGGAGTATGCCTCTATCGTAAAACTGGAGTTTCCGGCGATTGATAAGGGCGCGTTTAAAGGCTTGGTGGACAAGATCCGTAGACGCAAGAAAGTGCGCTTGCTGGCGGAAAAAATTGAAACCCATGAGGACTTCGAATTCTGCCTCAATAACGGCTGTGACCTGTTTCACGGGTATTTCTTCAGTAAGCCGGAGATCGTCACCGGCCGCAAAATGCCTCAGAGCAAGCTGGCGGTGCTACGGTTGATCGCCATGGTGCAGAACCCGGACGCTTCTTTCGATCAGATCGTGAAAACCATCGTCAGCGATCCGCCCCTGAGCGTCAAACTGCTGCAACTGATCAACTCCATTTCATTTCGGCGTCCGCAGCCCATTGACTCCATCCACAAGGCGGCGGTGCTGCTGGGATTGGAGCAGTTGCGAGCCTGGGTGATGCTGCTGGCGCTGTCAGGCATTGAAGACAAACCGAAGGCGCTGATTGTGATCGCGCTGATTCGCGCGCGCATGTGCGAGCAGATTGCGGCGACCATCGAGCCTGAGAAACGCGACACCTATTTCACCATCGGTTTGTTTTCTACGCTGGATGCGTTTCTTGATCGCACTATCGAAGAAATACTCAGCAAGCTTCCGCTGTCCGCCATGGTGCTGGACGCTTTGCTCCGAGGTGAGGGTAGGGCCGGGCTGGCTCTGAGAACAGTGCGTTTATACGAGCGCTGCGACATGCAGAACATTCCCTGGGCGCAGTTGGAAGAGCTGGGCTTGAACGGCCCCGCCATTAGCAAGCTCTACCGCGACAGCATCGTATGGGCGGACGAACGCTCCAGTCTGAAGTCCTAGCGTTCGTGGACGCCGAGTTGCCGACGGAATCAGCAGGAATTCGCCTTTCGCCACCTGCTTTTCTACCCAAGACAGTATTTTCTCCTTTAGATAAACTGCCCGGTTCTGGGCGCTCACTCCTTTAAAAATAATCGCCCACCAAGCCCGAAAACGCTGATGAGAAGGTATTTAACAATATCGACGCGCGTCGCCGTATGCCCGCGCAGGGCTATGGCGCCGCACGCAACGGGATCTGAAAGGAATATCGGATTTAATTGATTGGTCGGAGACCCAATATGCGTAAATATCTTTGCAGCGCCGGGGTGGCGCTGTTTCCCTGTTTATTGTCGCTGTCATCCGGGGCCTGGGCGGCGTCGGAAGCGCCACCAGTGAAGGCGGTGCTGGTGAAATACAAAAGCGAGGCCCTTGCGCGCGGCTTCACTCGCGCAGCGCCGCTGGCGGGCGTCAGAGCAGCTGATCCGGTTACCCGGGATGGCGCTTTGGTGCGTTACGACCTTAACGGCATGACGCCGGAGGCGGCGGTGGCGCATTTCGCCGCCGATCCGGCAGTGGCTTACGCGGAGCCGGATTATCCTTTGCGTATGGACGCAAGCCCGAATGACCCTGATCTGGAAAAACAATGGGCGTTATTCAACGTGGATGATCGCGGCAACGACGTTCGCGCTCTGGACGCCTGGAACCTGCAAACCGGCGACTCCCATGTATTGCTGGGCATGATCGACAGCGGCGTGGATTATCGTCACGAAGACTTGCAGGACAACCTGTGGATCAACCCCCGCGAAATTCCCAACAATGGCCGCGATGACGATGGCAATGGCTACGTGGACGACATCTACGGCGTCAATGTGGTGAACCGCTCTGGCGATCCGATGGACGCCAATAAGCACGGCACCCATGTCGCGGGCATCATGGCTGCAGTGGGAAACAACGGGCTGGGCGGCGTCGGCGTCAACTGGCGCGGGAGTCTGGTCACCTGCGCATTCATTGATGAGGATGGATTCGGTTACACCTCCGACGCCATCGCCTGCATGGATTATATGGTGGACCTCAAGGGTCGCGGCGAAGCGCTGGCGGCCATCAATAACAGCTGGGGCGGCGGCGCGCCGGGACAGGCGATGGAGGAAGCCGTTCGCCGGGTGGAGGCCGCAGGCGTACTGATGGTGTTCTCCGCCGGCAACGACGGACGCAACAATGATCACTACGGGCACTTTCCCTCCAACTACGACAATCCCGCCATCGTCGCCGTGGCCAGCACGGATCGGGAAGGGGAGTTGTCCGGCTTTTCCAATTACGGGCTGGAGAAAGTGCATATCGCGGCGCCGGGCTCGGATATCTATTCTACCTTGCCCAATCACGCATACGGCTCCCTCAGCGGCACGTCTATGGCGGCGCCGATGATTACCGGAACCCTGGGGTTGATGGCGGCGCATAACCCGGAGCTGGACGCTCAAGCGCTTAAACAGGCGTTGCTGGATGGCGCCGACCGGATTGCGGCGCTGCAAGGCAAGATTCCCGATGGACGCCGACTAAATCTGGAAAAAGCCCTGCTGGCGGCGGATGATCGACCGGGCTTTCGCATCGCGCCGGAAACGGACGTGGTGGATATTCCCCAGGGCGAGATGCGTTCGCTGACCGCGCGGTTGCAGCCTTTGTTCGACTGGCGCGGAATGGCGGACCTGTCCGTCTCGCAGCCTCAGGCTGGCGTCTATGTGCAGCTTCCCCGCGCCTTGCAAGCCAACGAAAGCGGCGATCTGACCTTTAGCGTCGGCGCGGAGACGCCGGTGGGACGTTATTTCGTTGAACTCAAAGGCGTGGAAAGCGACAAGGGGAGCCAGCCCTTCAAAAGCGCCAAGCGCATCACCGTCAATGTGCTGCCGCAAGGAACGCGGGACTTTGATTACGCCAACGGCGAAGCGACGCCGATTCCGGACCATCATTCCCGTGGATTGTGGAGCCCGATGCTGGTGAATGAAAACCTGAACCTGTGGGACGCCGCAGTGAGTCTGGATATCTCTCATCCCTGGCGCGGCGACTTGCAGGTCAATCTGCTGTCGCCGGATGGACAGAGCTTTCGTTTGCGGGAGCGGGGCGGTCTGACGGAAGACGACCTTGTGCGCTCATACCGCTTGCCGCAAATGCGTAATATTCCCTCGCAGGGGCTGTGGTTTCTGCAGGTGATCGACGCCTCGCCGTTTCAGGAAGGCGTGCTCAATCATTGGGAAATGCGCTTGCGCGGTCAGCCGCAGGATGGGGCGCAGTTGCATGAGCTGACGTTGAGCACGGGAGACGTCACCCTTCCCAAAGGCGAGATCACGGAAATCACGCTGCCACAGCATGCGGTGGGCAAAATCAAAGGCGTTGCGGTGGATCTCGCCATCAGCGGCGCCTGGCTGGGCGAATACACCGTCACTCTGACATCGCCGGCGGGTACGGAATACGTGCTCCACGACAAAAACGGCAGCTTCAACGACTACGACCTGCAACTGGCGGATCATTTCATTACGGATTTCCATGACGAAAACGCCGCCGGCGCCTGGAAAATTCAGGTGGCGCGCATTGGCTTGGACGACAAAGCGCTGCTGCGCCATGGCGCCATCAAGCTCTATATCGCGCCTGACTGATGGCGCTTTCGCAGTGATCGCCAAGCCGCCTTAATTGGCGGCTTCGGGCTCTCCGTAATGAAACTTCATGTATTCGCAATCCCAGGAGGGATCGCTCAGGACGAGCCTGACCTGATCGCGGCTGAATAGATACATGTTACCCTGATAGTTCTTTTTAAATGCTTCATAGCCCATATCGACGCTCTGCGCCAAAGCAGCTCTGAATTCCCTGGATTTGACCACATCGGAAATTTTATCGCCCAACTGGGTTCGATACTCTTCGAGACTCATTGAGTCGACGTCAGGCCAATATTTGGGATTATGGATTTCGCAAAATGCTGCTGCTTGGGCTCTTAGCTCTTCCATATTAGAGCCAGGGTGGCTACACCCTAATAAAGCTATTGAAACTAAAAAAAAGAAATGTCTTTTCATTATTTTACTCTGAATAAAAACTCTTTGAATGCAAGTTCTATGTTGTTTAAACTATTTAAAAATTCATTTGGATTTACCACGATCTCATCGAGGATTAGCTGTGTTTCTCTATCTGAAATACTGATTCCTGAATTTTGAAAAAGCTCTACTACTTTCGCAGTTGCTTGCTTTTTTTGCTCTTTGTTTGATATGTCTAAATTTCGCAGATCATTGATAATTTTAATGTATCTTTCATTTATTTCTACAGAAAGAGCTTTGGGGAATTTCAAAAAAGAGTTTACTATGCCTTGTATTAGAACAACAGAAATAACTGACCAGCCACTGAATTTTTGAGGAGCCTTATCATATTCTCCCATTAAAATGCCAACGACATTGCCTTGCACGGCCTCATCATTAATAATGGCCCTTGGAATTCTCTGAAGAGTATCTTTTAAGCCATCTCTTCTTTCGGATACCATAAAGTTGAGGAGTACTATTCTAAAAGTTGGTGCAAAACTAGCCATTCTATCAAGTTCTAATCCTAGACTTTTTGTTAAAGTGATATAGGCGTACACTAAATGCTGGTTCTGAGCCAAGGAATATGCCGTAGATGACCCTGCAGATGCTAAAAGGCCTGCAATACCTAATGTTGAAATATACCCCATCATTACGTACATTTCATATTTCACTAAAGTTTTTATAGGCTTTGTCGTCTCATATAACTTCTGATGAAGGAGTGCTAAATCCGTATCATAAATAAACTCATCGTGCCTTTGGATAAATATGCGGTTGTGGACGGATTTGTCCTCTGGAGATATTTGTAGGAATATTACGGTGGTGCAGCCCACCTCAATAATTAACCTTTCTCCTTTAACGTCTTTATAAAATCTTTTGCTTTTTAATACTATTTCTTTTTTGGGGAGTAATGGGCTTCTTATCGTTATTCCTGACTCAAACTTTGAATCCAAAGGTAGATAAGTTCCAACTCTTAGAGTGATATCTAGTTTTCTCTCAACAGGCGAAACTCGATCGTTACAAGCAAATAATTTTTCCATGGAATACTCTTTTAGGTTTTTATAAATGTCATTTTTAGCAGGGGCGCTACCAATCCGATTGGCTACTTTTGACTTTGAGAGGAGGTAAAAAATCTGTAAAATTAGATTTCATGGGCCCAGCTCTCGTCAATAGGTTAAATGGATGGTTTGATGAAAAGGAAATAATGTGTCTTTTAACGTAGGTATAAAAAAGAATATTGAATCGTAAGGGGAAGCACTATGGCTTCATTTCTCAAAAAGCCCCGTGTCATCTACACGACAGTGTAGGGTTTGTCATTCACCTATACTCCTCGTTAAACCCATAAAAACAATACACGGACGCTTGGTGTCGACGCCAGCGTCCGATAACGGGAGAAACGGGATGAAGACACTGTCCGAGCACTTGACTCAGTATGCGGCTTATCATCGTGATCGCCGCAATATCGCCACCCACTTTATCGGCATTCCCATGATTGTGCTGTCCATTGCGACGCTGCTGTCACGACCGGGCTTTGAGCTGTTCGGCGTCGGGATCACACCTGCGACGGTCGTGGTGATCGCCTCTCTGGTTTTCTATTTGTTGCTGGACGTCGCCTTCGCGATTTTGATGGCGGTCCTGTATGGATTCGCGCTGTGGGGCGGAGCGGCGCTGGCTGCGCAGTCACAAGCTGTGTGGTTGAGTGCGGGAATTGGTTTATTTGTCGTGGGCTGGGTGTTTCAGTTCGTTGGTCATTACTATGAAGGGCGCAAACCCGCGTTTGTGGACGATCTGACTGGTTTGATCATCGGACCGCTTTTCGTCGCGGCGGAAGCCTGTTTCTACTTCGGTTTGCGGCGGGAAGTTCTGCTCACTATCGAAGAAAAAGTCGGACCGACGCTAATACGCGACATGAATGCGACCCATACCGACCGCAAGCGTTTGCATGAATCTTGATCTGGTCGCCCATTGAGCAAAAAACTGATATCCCTCTCACAGATTTGTAACTGGTGAAGGATTAACCCAAAAAGCCCATTGCCCCCGGGCTTTTTTTTAGGCAATTTATGAAAGCGTTTTCATTAACGGAAATCATAGAATTACAAAGGGGGTAATCATGGCGTTTGTACAGGACAACAAGGAATCACCACGGCGTTACACCGCCAGGGCCGGGCTGTTTATGTTGTCGGCGCTGTCCGCGGCCATGGCGCAGGCGGATGTCGGCGCGTTGTTGTGGGAAGAAGATTTTGACTCGTTGAATCCCTCCGTCTGGAATGTTGACGAGGGTGACGGCTGTCCGAGCCTGTGCGGCTGGGGCAACCAGGAATTGCAGTGGTACGCGAAGGACAACTTATCCATCGAAGAGATTCCCGCAGAGCCGGGCAATCATGCGCTGGTGATTGAGGCCCGTCGCCAGGACGTAGGCGGCAAAGCCTTTACGTCAGGCAAAATCACCACTAAAGACGCCGTCTCCGTTCGCTACGGTATGATCGAAATCCGCATGCAGTCGCCGGAAGTGGGCGTGGGTCTGTGGCCAGCGGCCTGGATGCTGGGGACCAGCACCGCCAATTGGCCGGCCAAAGGTGAAATCGATATCATGGAAATGGGCCACAGCGCGGCGGGACGCAAGAACGCCGGTCATGACGGCGCCCCTATCAACAACTACGTCGGCTCCAACCTGATTTTCTATGCGGACTCAGCCTGCGTGCCGGATAATCCCTCCTGCGCCGCCAGCACTGCCTGGAATACCGACAACGCCTATGTGGCGTCCACGCCGCTGAGTAACCGCTTCGTCACCTATCGCCTGTACTGGACTGAGTCCCAGATTCGTTTCGCCATCGTGGACAACGGTCAAGAGCATGATCTCTATGACAATCCGATTCCCATTGGCGGCGAGGCGGAAGAGTTTCAGGCTCCGTTCTACTTCCTGCTGAACCTGGCGGTGGGCGGAAACTTCACCGACGCGCGCGAGAACGGTCAGGTCTCCGCGCCGTTGCCGGGTAAAATGCTGGTGGACTACATTCGCGTGTATGAGCTGGACGGGCAGGGCGAAGTCAAACTTGGCCGTCCAGGTCCGGAAACCGGAACCTTTGGCGTATTCACCGACGAGTCCGCCACCACTAACAAGCTGGAAGCGGGCTCATCTTCCGATATTTATGTGTGGGACCAAACCACCAGTGGCGGCTCGGAATCGCCCTATGAAGGAGACAAAGTCATCTCCTGGAAAGCCAAGGCCAACACCTGGTTTGGCGGCGGCGTTCAGGCCCGGCAACCGGTGAATCTGAGCAAGTTTGACGAAGGCGAGCTGAAATTCCGCATCAAGATTCCCGCCGACGTCTCTTTCCGCATCGGCGTGACAGACACTCATACCAACCAGAACTGGCTGGATTTCCCCGCTTATGAAGACAAATACGGTCTGACCCGCAACGGCGAATGGGGAGAAGTCAGCATCCCGGTGTCGGAGTTGCGCGGTCCGCTGATTGACCTGCGTTCGATTCAATATCCCTTTGCAATCCTGAGCAAAGACGGCCAGTTGCCGGGAACGGACTTCGCGTTCGCCATCGACGATATTCTCTGGACCGGCGGTGGCGGACCGGTTGTGGTGGACAGCGATAATGACGGCGTCAACGACAATGAGGACATGTGTCCCGGCACGCCGGCAGGCACGCCAGTCGGCGCGGACGGTTGTCCTCTGGAGCAGGACGCGGACGGCGATGGCGTGGAAGACAGCATCGACCAGTGTCCCAATACCCCGGCGGGCGCTGAAGTGGATGAGGTCGGCTGTCAGGTCATCGTGACCGATAAGATCAAGGTGCAGGCGGAAGATTACAGCGCCTTCTTTGACACTAGCCCAGGCAACAACGGCGGCGTCTACCGTGAAGACGATGTGGATATTGAAGCAACCTCTGACGTGGACGGCGGCTACAACATCGGCTGGACCGACGCCAACGAATGGCTGGAATACAGTGTGACCCTGGGGCACGGACAATACAGTCTCGACGCGCGCGTCGCCTCCCTGGTGGGCAATGGCAAATACGCGGTATTCATTGATGGCGATCTGGTGGGATCAAAAACGGTTGACGCCACTGGCGGCTGGCAGACGTTTGTGACCCAGGAAGTCGGCAGCTTCAACGTCGAGCGCGGACAGCATACTCTGAAAGTGGAAATGTATGGCGGCGAACTCAACCTGAACTGGCTGGAAATTCGCTCCATGGATGTCATCGACAGTGATGGCGATGGGGTCAAGGATGAGCGCGATCAGTGTCCAGGCACGCCAGCCGGCGATGAAGTGGACGACAACGGCTGCACCATAGTGCGAACTGAGAATGTCGTCGTGCAGGCGGAAGACTATGACGCCTACTTCGACACCACGCCCGGCAATCAGGGTGGCGCTCACCGTAATGACGATGTGGACATCGAAGTCAGCGGCGATGTCGATGGCGGCCACAACGTGGGCTGGATCGCCGGCTCGGAATGGCTGGAATACAACGTGACCCTGGGCGCTGGAGACTATGACCTCACGGCCCGCGTCGCCTCCGCCGTGGGCGGCGGTCGCTTCCGCGTGCTGGTGGATGGAGCGGAAGTGGGAACGGGCTCCGTCGCCAATACCGGCGGCTGGCAGTCCTATCGTACGCTCCCCATCGGAACATTCACCGTAGACCAGGGCGAACATCGCGTGCGGGTGGAAGCGAGCGTCGGCGAGTTCAATCTGAACTGGCTGAATATCCTCACTCACAGTGATGCGGACAGCGACCATGACGGCGTCGCCGATAACCTGGACCAATGCCCGAATACGCCAGTGGGAACTCAGGTGGACGCCAGCGGTTGTCCTGTTGGCGGAGAGGGAGACAGCGTTCGTGTGATGACGTTCAATGTGCGCACGGAACAGGCTAACGACCCTGGAGAGCGCAACTGGAGCCACCGCAAGGGAGAAGTGGTGCGTACGATTCAGCGCCAGAATCCCGATCTGCTGGGCCTGCAGGAGACTACTGGCGGCCAGTATGACTTCATCAAGAACACGCTGGGCGCCAACTGGGGCGCCACCAGCTACCGGCAGATTCTCTATCGCTCCGACCGCTACACCTATGTGGACGGCGGCCTGATTGATCTAGTGGCGGATGTGTGGGGCCCTCGCAGCGCGGAGTGGGCGAAAATGCGCCGCAACGCCGATGGCCGTGAGCTGGTGTTCATCAATACCCACTGGGGCGTGGATGGTAATTCCCAGCAGGGCTCCGCCAATATCCTGAGAGATCGTCTAGGTGAGGTGAATCAGAACTGGGGGACGCCAACGGTATTGCTGGGCGATCTGAACGCTATCCCTGGGAGCGGGCCGGTGAATACGTTGGTTAACCAGACGCCACTTAACAGCTTCTTCAGCGGCGGCACATTCAATAACTGGAATGTCCAGGCCGGGGATCAGCTGGATCATGTCGTCGGCTCCCGCGTCAATGCGGCAGGCTGTGCTTTGGAAACCTATCGCGAAGGCGACTACCCGCCTTCCGACCACTATCCCATCGCCTGCGAGCTGCGTTTGCAGTAAGCCTCCCATCTTGCAGCGCCAGCGCACGTTTTCGATAACGTGCGCTGGCTTTTGCGAACTACTCTGCGTTGTACTTCGCCTCACTCTCCAGCGCCGCCTGATAACCGGCATGTTTCTCCAGCACAGCCTGATAGCGTTGAATATTGGGATATTTGGCCATCGCGCCGCTGCGCTGCAGGAAATCCAAAATGAAAGAGATCATGATATCCGCGCCAGTGAGCCGGTTATCCACCAGATAGTCTTTGCCTTCCAGAGAGCGCTCCAGGTGACCGATCACCTTGCCGATTTCGGACTGCGCGTATCCTTGCAAAAAGCGGGTTTCAGTTCCGTCTTTATCCAGAAACAGCTTCAGTAATAACGGCAGCATCGCCGAGCTTTCCGCGAAGTGAATCCAGTACAGATACTCCGCGAAAGATTTGCTGTCGCGGGCTGGCGCCAGCCTGTCCGGGGCGTAGCGTTCAATCAGATATTCGGTAATGGCGCCGGATTCCGGCAGCACAATATCATCTATTTCAATCACCGGGGATTTGCCCAGAGGGTGGATCTGAGTCAATTCCGGTGGCGCCAGAGAGGTGGTTTTATCCCGCTGATAGGGGATCACGCTATAAGGCTGACCGATTTCCTCCACCAGCCAGATGATCCGGCGGGAGCGGGATTTGTTGAGGTGGTGCAGTTTGATCATGGGGTGAAGTCCTGTTCTCTGGGTGTGGTTGACGCAGGGCGTTTCCGGGACGACTGTGGACGGATAAGGTGACGACGCTAGCGTGAAAACGCCCCTGAATGAATCAGGCATCGATGTTAAGTGATTGAAAAACTGCGGTAAATAACCGCCGGATGTTTTCGGTGTAAATTTTAATAATCCGCGCGCGGCAGGCTTTTTCCACTCCACTATAATTAAAGTAGAGCCGGGAAAGCCTGGAGTTAGTTTTACTGCGCGTGAGGCGACGTTCCGGACCTACTGCAAAACGTCTCTGCATGGATCATCAACAAGGTCGATTCTATCGGCGGGTGAAGTCTATGAGAGATGCCAGAATAAAACCCAAGCAATTACCTTCTGTCTGTCCATGGTTGTTTTCCCTTCTGATCAACACTCTGTGGATCTCGGATTTGCGGGCGGTTGATTTCGATACGTTCAAGCAGGAAGCGGAGAAAGCCGGGGCGGTGTATGTCGCCTATTCGGACGGAGAGGAGTTTCGCCAACTTTTTGTCGAGGGTAAAGCCAGTGAGGCGATTCATCGTTTGCAGAGCTTGACTCCCGACGACGCCAAGACCGTCTATGACTATTTCATTCTCGGCAACATGCTCTACCAGCTCGACCCGAACGGCAGCTACAGCTATATGATTCGCGCCGAGCGGCTGGAGCCTGACAACCCCATGATCCTCTACGAGAGAGGCATGCATGAACATCGCAACAGCCAGTTTCAAAGTGCGTTGCGCTACTATGAAAGGCTGGTCAGGGCCAGGCCGCAGGGGCTGAATCCCATCGCCTGGGCGTACATCACTCATGCATACCTGATGCAGGGAGACGTGGACAAAGCGTTTAACGCCTGGCGCAAGTCTGATTTCAGCGAGCATCATATCGCCATAGAAAAAGGCATGTATACGCTATTCTCCAATAGCCGTCAGGAGGCGCGCCGAGAGGCGCTTATTCGCGATATTGAGGCGGGGGCGACAGAGAAGCTTTGTGATTTGTGGACGCTGGACTCGAACTGGGAGGTAGACTGGTGGAATCAGCGCCCGAAAGCGGATTACCTGGCGTTCGACAGATCTTTGATCGCCAGGATGGTGACGGATAACGCTTCGCCGCAGGCAGCGCAACTGCGTCTGTGTCAGGACATCGACAGGCTTTCAAAAGAAGAGCTGCTGCAAAGGTTGCAGGCGCTGAAGATTTCTCCGCCAGATAATCAATTGCCCGTTTCCGCCACACTGATCTGGCGTATTTTTGCTCAGCTGACCACAATGGAGGCGGCGACGCCCAACCAGCTGTTCGACAGATACGGCGCGCAACTGAAAAGCTACGCGGCGCAATTTCCCCAAGAGTCCTTGTATTACGACTTGCTTGGCTTCTTATACGCCAATGCGGGCAAGAGCGATGCGTTGAAAGAAGTGGACGAATACGGCTGGAAAATTCTCAAGAAAGAGAAGTTCGCCAACAGTTATGTGATCGGCCTGGGAAGGGAAAATAAAGCTTTTATCCCAACTCTCAATGAGGCGCTGCGGGAATTTCCCAATAGCGCGTTCCTGAATACGATCTATCTGCAGTTCGGCGAAAAGAACAAGCAGACTCTGGCGCGTTATGTGGCGTCCCAGTTTAGCAATGTCAGCGGCTCAACCTATCGCTTGAGCGATTACATGGCGAGCCTGCAGTATGAACTTGAGAATCTGTAGCCGGGTCCCAAGAAAGTCGAGTGCGCGCCAGGTAAGGCGCGCCGGTGAGAATTAGCAACAGGGAGCGTCTGCGCTGACGGAAGAAGAGGCTCCGTCAAACGGGGTTGCGGTTCCGCAGCCCTCAAAAATGCCGTAGTGTCGGCTAAAGTCGCCGATAAACTGAAAATGCCCGGCGAAGCGGGTGTCCTGCAGCATCCGCCAGGTATTGCCGCAGACCGGAAAGCCCCGGCCAGTTTCGATGGCGTGATGTTTGTCGAGAATGAACCGGTGAGGGTGGTCTGGAACAGTCCCTTGATAGATCACCGCCTGCCCGTAGTCCTCACAAGCGGTTTCCAGTTCATCGATTTTGAACAGTCTGTAGGTGGCGGAGTAAAAATTAATACTGCCGATACGGTCCGCCAGACTGTTATCGGTGATGGCCAGTGGTCTGTCCTCCACCAGACGCGGATCGGCGAAGCCGTTCTGATGCGCCAGCCGCAGGAAGTCGTTCCAGTACAGCGCGCCGCCCAGACATTCGCCATAGAGGGTAGGGTCGTCGTGGAGGTCTGCTGGAACCCGTCTGTCGGCATACACATCAGAAAAGTAAAACTCACCGCCGGGCTTCAGCAGGCGATGCAATCCGCGCAATACGGAGGCTTTATCCGGCGACAGATTAATCACGCAATTGGAGACGATGACATCAAAAGACCCAGGCTCAAGATTCAGCTCGTCGAGTTTTTCAATATAACCCTGCAAAAAGCGCACGTTATCAAACCCAAACTGCTCCGCGTGCCAGGCCTGATGGGAGCGAGCGACCTGCAACTGCTCATCCGTCATATCCACGCCGACTACTTCTCCATGCTCACCCACCAACTGAGCCAGCGCATACACATCCCGCCCGGAACCACAGCCCAGATCCAGCACCCGACAGCCTTCCAACAACGGCGGACACACCAGGCCACACCCGTAATAACGGGCGGACACCTCTGGATGAATCCGCGCCAACAAAGGCTTCAACCAGGCGGGAACACGGCTGACATCACAACAGGCGGAAGTTTTCAAGTCAGAAGAACTTTGCAGCTGTTTGCCGTAGTAGTCTTTGACGAGTTCATGCATAAGGCGTTTCCTGGATCTAGTCGTAACAAGGTTAACTGAACAGCCTGAAGGCTAACCCAGAAGTCTAGTCGTTATCCAGATCAAAGGTATCGCCCGCTGGCCAACCGGCTTTCATTACGCCGATCAGATTGTCTACCGTCACCCAGCCTACAACCTCGGCCGTATAGCCAAGCTCCCACTCCTCGCCGTTCCAGTAAACGATATCGTAAGTTCCCATACCATAAGGGTAACGCACCGCCACCAAGTACAATCCCTCGCCAGGAATTTCAGTGTCTTCTTGCCATTTAACAGGCAGGTTAATATTCGTGTCCATAGCGCTTCTCAACCTTTAAATCAAAGCAGTTTAATCATTATTTGGTTTGGGGTAATGCTATCTATCGTTCGCTAAGCGACTTTGATTATGATTGAGGGCGTTTATCTAATAGCGGTATAGCGAAAATGGTGTTTTTTTCTTTAGCGGATACGCCCGAAAAGGCAGTTAATCGCGTTCGAATTTTTATTGTGCTTTCTACACTGTTTTTAATGGTCTCATGTGGAGGAGAGCCATTAGAAGTTAAAACGTATACCAAAGATGGCCTGACGATGACTATCCCTGGTAGTTGGCGTGCGACGGAGGATTCCTATCAAACTTGGGGGACTCGGTTTTTGTCTTTCGATGCCGTGGATGACGCCATTGTAAATGTAGAAATATACACCGCTGAGAATGTCCGGGACTTAAAGAAAGAGGACAATTTTGGCTTGCAGAAGCTGGTCAAGCAATACAATAGGCTTTCGGACTCGTTTTTAGTGGCGGCCAGCGAGAAAAGCGAGCCCGTATTTAGGGAAATTAGCAGGCTTGGCTTAAACGGCATTGAGCAAAGTGGGACCGCTAAGTTTCTGGATATCGATGCGAGCTATGTCAAAGAGTTTTATCTGGTTAACAAAGAAAATGGAGAAGCATTTTTTATCGCGGTCGAAGCATCCCCAGATGAGCATAAGTTGATGAATCAGGAGATTGATCTTTTTTTATCCAAGCTGATTGAGAACTGACGTTGATGGAATTCAGGCATAACGCGTTCGGCGTTGACATAAACACTACGTCATCGCCTCATTAATCAACGACGTCAAAACATGATCCGTCCATTCGCCGTTTATCTTCAGATAGGACCGGGCTTTTCCTTCCACCTCAAAACCCAGGGATTCTAATAATTTGCCGCTGCGGTGATTTTCCGGGCGATAGTTGGCCATGATGCGGTGGAGGCCGTAGTGGTGAAACATGAAGTAGATCCCCGCTGTCAGGGCCTCCTGCATTAAGCCTTTGCCTTGTTCTTGTCCTGCAATGGCGAAGCCCAGGTGGCAGGCCTGGAAGGCGCCGCGCACGATGTTGGAGAAGTTGCAGATGCCGATAACGTCGTCAGACTGTTGGCGGAACATCAATAAGTTCACCGCGTAGCCTTGCTCCATGACCTGAGCCATGTCCGTCAGGCGGCGTAATTGGCCAGAGAAAGTATAGAAATCGTCATCCCGGGCGGGCTCCCAGGGCGTTAAATGGGCCTTGTTGCTTGTGTAGTAATCAAGCACGTTTTGAGCGTAAATAGGAGAAGCCAAGCGTAGGGAAAGGCGTTCTGTCAGCAAGCCTGCGCTGGGAAATAGCTGTAATTCTGGAAGCATTCTTCTATTCCGTAGATAAAATAGATAAATCGGGCTCCTAGTTTACCGAATTACGGCTGTAGAAGGCCTATGTGTAGTGTTAAATTACCGCCCTGAAATTCGCGCTTGCGCAAAACCACAGCCAAAGCGCGCCAGGCGCAGTGCGTTTCATCTCAATTCATCAGAGGGAGATTATTAGGATGGTCAGATTCACGCAGTTTGCCGGCGGCGCGATGGTGGTGATCGCAGCTGCGCTCCTGCTCATCAAAATTTTCAGCGGTGAGAATGCCGGTCTTAGTGATGAATCCATCTACTTTATGTCCCTCTTCCAAGCTTTTCTCGGTGGTCTGGTGATCTACGGGGGACAGTTGAAGATTCAGGGGAAAGAGAACGGCGATAAGATTTTCAGGGCGAGCATCGCCGCAACGCTGTTGTTTTTTGTTATGGCTTATCGCTGGTTTTACAGTGGGGTGTAGCGCGGCGAGTTTTCAAAAGTCTGTAAAGTGCGCTGTTGAAAAACGATGATAACTTGGAAACACCAGCCAGAGGATGCGTTCGTATCCCGTTACATAGAGTGTTATTGGTTTCTTCGCAAAGACCAGGACGATATCGCTCATGACAGCCCCAAACTGAATCCCTGTCCAGAAGCCCATTTAATTATTGCCCCGCCAGAGCAGCCCTATACGTACGGGCTTTGCGAGCGGGAGCTTTCCGGAAAAGGGACGCATCTGAAGCTTCCCAACACCAGCAGTATGACTTTGCATCAGGCGGAGCCGTTCGCCATCCTGGGGGTTAAATTCAAGCCGGGCGCGCTCTATTCAATCGCCAATGGTCTCGCCGCTATTGATGACGTCATCTCTCCGCCGGGTTTTCTGGCTGAAATGCCTGATCTGCTGAGAGAGGATGTTCTCAAAAACGCCGCCGACAACGCTGTAACCGTAGGCCGGAACTTAGATGCATGGTTCAAGGCGCATTCGGACTGCATCAGGGAAGATCGGCATAGCCGGCTTGCGCGAGATGCTCTGGCGCTGCTTGCAACCACGAAAGCGTCTGAACTTGAGACAGGGCTGTATCGTTCTTTGCGGGCGGTGCAGCGCGCCTTTGTGCGGGTGACGGGACTGACGCCGAAACAATATCAGATCATGGTGCGACTGGATGAGCTACTGTTGTATCTATACCAGCAAAATACCGAATCCATGAGCTGGGCGGATGTGGCCGCCATTTTTGGCTTTACTGATCAGCCTCATCTGATCCGATACTTCAAGAAACTGATTGGCGATACGCCTCACGCGTACCGGCAAGCCAAAAATTTAACCATAGATGCTTATGGCGACTTCGATTAAGTCTGGTTTTTCAGGCGGGCGTCGCGAATATGACATATAATCGCCGCCCCAACACGCGCACGGATTATCGAGGTAGTAAATGAGCGATAGCGCATACAGCGATCTGGCGGCGGGCCAGATCGATTCGAGAAACGCAGAAAGGCGTTTCACCCGCAAAGAAGAGTTTCAAACTCAAAAAGAATGGGGCGAGCAGTACTTTGGCGAGAGAATCAACGCGCTGCTGATCACTTTTTCCATGATGCTGCTGACTGCAGTCTGGATGATCACCGTTACGGATCTGACCCGGTATGGCGTGACAGCCGCCGTTGCACTCTCGTATTGCTTACTGGCGAAAGTGCTATTCAGGAAAAAGCGGGAGCTACAACGCTTCAGAGAGGCGCAGGCGATGCGATTCATGCGCCGTAAGCAATGGCTTGACCAGCAGGCCAAGACGGTAGCGTAGTTGAATCTGTGAGTCGATTTGAGCGGAGGCAGGGCGAATGGCTGATATTCAGATAGAAGGCGTTTCACTGGCGGAAATACTCAGCTGGACAGAGGCGGAGTTTGACGCCCTGGTCCTTACCGATAAGCCCCTGGTGGTTAACATCGGCTCCGCATCCGTACTGGGACAGTTCTCATACACAGACAAAATCCTGACTGTCGAACTGGCGCAAATCGACGGCGGAGGCGAGGGCGTTTTGCCCGCCATTACCCGCATCGCGAAAAAAGCGGCGCAAATTAAGAACGCTGAACACATAGAATGCGTCGTACACGCCATCCACTGCGCCAACCCCAACCTGAAATTACGCGCCCATTTGGAGCGCACCGGCTTTGAAATCAAGCAGGTGGAAGGGAAAGGCGAGGCGTATTTTAAGAGGGTTTCTGTTTAGGACATAACGGAACGAATGGGCCCCTAAAGCTAAGCAAGCCTCGCCTTTTTGTTCTACCCTGTGGGTCAAAGAACATAGAAATTACAAGACCTACAACAAGTCGCGGGGGGTCTTCAGCGTGATTAATAAACTCCTGTCCCGTTTTAGGGCCCGTCAGCCGAAAGTTAATGATAGGTCTTTTGATGTCGTTGAGAGGTACGCCTCCGCTAACAGAGATGCATATCAGCAGATCCAGAACGTTAGCGAAGAGAGCATTATTGCTGAATCCAGGAGAGTAGCTCCAATAGTTTCAGACATACTTCGGTCTGTTAAAGAGCTGTTGAAAAGGGAGCGAGTGACGGGAAAGGATATTCAGTCCTATATCTTGGAGCGCCTTGATGAGTTGCAACTCTATCCCGCGATGGCTGGATATGGAGGCTTTCCGGCAGCCATCGGCGTTTCGGTTAACAGCCAACTTATTCACCACCCACCCACGGATGAAGTCATTACAGATGGATCGGTGGTAACGATTGAGCTGGGCGCCTCCTCCACGTCCGCCTATGCTTCTCAGACTTGGACCTTTGTTAAAGGCGATGCGTCAAAGCAGCGCCTGAATATATGCAATGCGGCGCTGGATGCATTGTCCTGCGGTATTGAGAAAGTATGGTCTTCTAATAGAGTGGGGGATATCTCATTTGCGATTCAATCTGCGGTTGAGAACGCTGGATGCCATGTCGTTAGGGAGTATTGTGGATACGGAATGGGAAAAAACAGGATTCAAGACCCTCAAATCCTATGCTTCGGTCGGCCCGATACCGGTCCAAAAGTCCAAGTTGGGCGGATTCTGAATATTCATGTCATGGCCACCGAGAAGAGGGCAAAGATTGAGCATTCAAGTGACGGCTGGGGAGTGAGTAGCGCGCAGGGTGGATTATGTGTGGGGTATAGCGCTATGGTGCTGGTTACAGAGAATGGGCATGAAATCCTGAGTGACATAAACATGTAGCGGCTCCGCAGGAAGCTTTAATAATGTCGCAAAGTAATTACCTTATCAGACAAGTGAAGCTCTAATGGCGATACCCAAGAAAGGCTCCAGAAAGATAATCGTAGATTCGGTGGAATATCGCTGGATAATCAGACATAAACCAACCTATTCCCAAGCAGCGTTTGTAACCGATGCGCTGGCCGGGGTTCAGCTGGCGGATAATACAGGCGCGATATTGGCGATTAGCTTTCCGTTTCCCAGATGCGATAATTGGCTTGAGAGACCTACGGAGCCTGTTACCCCAAAAATGATTGAGGCTTGTATTCGTGCGGCGTTGTCAGAGGGATGGCGTCCTGGGGAGCCGGGCGTTTCGTTTCTGTATAGCCACGCCCCTGCTGCACTTGTTGAATCAATTCAATAACAGGCCGCCCGCATTCGGGCGACTTGCCGTCTTACATGCGTCAGTTAGATATATATCTGACCGCTTTTCACAAATACGGATTTATTGAATAGGTTCATATCCAAAGGGTTGGGCAGCCTGACATCCTTGATCGTCGGTATCGCCCGCTCACCTTCATCAAAGCGTCTGTCTATTTGCGAGATGAAAACCAGGATGCACTTTTTGGCTCTGGCGTAGCTTTTCAGATCTTCGATCTGCTGCTGAAGAGGGGGCTTGTTGCGGTTTTGGTCAAGCAGTTGCAGGTAATCTACGGCGATTAACGACCCTTCGGTAACCCTTTCTTTTGTCTGATTTATTATATAGTCCGCAGATATCTCGTCAGATATATCCAGCGCTAACAGAGGCTGGTTCAGCTCGAATTGCTGGTCAAGCGCGGTGAGTTTTTCAATGAGCGCTTTTTTTGAATATTCCAAAGAAAAAAAGAAGCATTGTCGTCCCTGTTTGATTGCCTGTAATAAAAGCTGCAGAGCCATCGTTGTTTTACCCAGGCCCGGCCTGGCGCCAATCAATAACAAGTCGCCAGGATGCAGGTAATCTAAAAGCTCTTCTGTTGTTTTGGGAGTGAAAGCTTTCACTTTAGGTTGCAAGAGACTCCAGGAGCTAAAGCCCTCAGCCCTGGCTATTTGATCCAAGGCTTCAGTCATGGTGAGGGACTGAGAACGTTTCAGGGCTTTAGCTTTGCCTTTAAGAACATGTACGGGAGCGGTAAGTTTCATATAGAACCTTTAATAACGGGTCTCTAAACATTCCCTTCTTCTGTTTCAAACCCTATTAAAGGTTAGAGGCGGTGATGAACAACTCCGCACTTAAGTGCTTTCCCGTTGAAGGGGGGCGGCGCGAGTCGAGCGCGCTTAAATGTTAACAGACCGCGCTTAATATTCAATGCCGTCCACAAACCCTGTCAGCAGCTCAAATCCCTCACGCCAGTCTCCCAGGTTGGAAGTGGAGTTAATGTGTCCTTTGGGACCAATATTGGTGATGCTGGCTCCCCATTGCTGGGCGCAGCGTTGCGCATAGTCGATGGAGCCGTAAGGATCATCCTGGCTGGCGATGAGGGTTAAAGGCATAGCGGCGTTGTGCTCAAAACCCCGACGAAACCCTTTCGCTTCAGCAGGAAACGCGTCGCTCATCGGGTCGGGAACAGCAACAAGAAAGCCGCCCACCAAGTGCTCACAACCATGCTTGCTGGCCCATTCAAGCAGCAACAAGCAGCCAAGACTATGCGATACCACAACAGTGGGCTGGCTGAGCTGAGCGACCGCCTCGTTCATCTCTTGAACCCACAGATCGCGCTGAGGCGCTTCCCATTCTGAATGCTCCAGCCAGATAGAATTAGGCAGTCTATTCGCCCACATCCTTTGCCAGTGCTGCTCGCCAGAGTTGCCTATCCCTGCCAGGAACAGCCAGTTCACCTTATCAAACTGCATATTTTCACCCTTTTTATTTGTTTCAATCTGCTGCATTGAATTAATCGTCTAAGTTGAAGCAACCTTAGCGGAGCGAATGTAACGGTTTCGATGCAGGGCGTCACTATAAGGAATAAATTTGGGAGAGAGGAAGCAAGTATTATGAGCAGGCGTTCTCTGATTTTGAGTATTTATTAGCTGGGGGGAGCAATGCTTCGATATTCCTGAAGGGCAGTGGATTGTTTACGGTTGAAAGAGATCCCCAAACTGGACCTCTTCCAACTTTACTATCACACCGCAGTCTTGTGCAGACTCACAATCTTCTTCTGGTAAGGCGAGTCGATGACGATTCGGGAAATATTGTCTATTGGTATCAACTTATTCAGCGGCGACAGCGTTTTTTTACCGGCGAATGCGTGAAGCTTTAGCCAGTCTTTGTCATGGTCGAGAATTTTGCCTACATTAAACTGCCCTTCCGAATGAGATTGATGCAGGCAGAGGCTGTCGTTGGTTTCATTGAGTTCGATAAGAATATCCAGGAATGTCTCGCCTTTAATCTGGGGGAGGTTGGCGTTCTGAGAGTTGTCGATCAGGCTGGCGATCGCTTTGTGTTCTCTGTTGCGGTATGAATAAAGCCGGTTAACTCTTCATCGTGGCAGTTTCTTTCTATGGAGACCAACTCTTGGTTTTCTTTTAAGGCGTTGTGTTCTTTTACGAGCATAATGTTTCAGAAGGCATGTGGTGTTGTTGTCATTATAGGGGGGAAGGTGATTAATGCCACTGGAACGCTTCTAAAACTGCCCTCGGAAACGGCCTGACATGTGCAGGCCCTGGCGTTGCAGCCAAATAGAAGGAAGCTATTTGGCTGCCTGATTAATAGTAATTGCACTTGTTCTATTAATCCAAGAATTGTGAATCTAGTGGCGCGCTGCTCTGGCTCATGTCGAGCCAGTATTCATCATTCGTTGAAATCCGCCATCATTGATAAAGTTGCTTGCCTCGACACGTTTGCAGTTTCCGCTTGATTCAAAAAGCATATTCACCAGTTCTTCTACGGTATGGCTTTTTGCCCCTAAAGCAACACGTGTTCCTAACTGGTCGTCGGTAAACGCGGTTAGCGCTTCGTTCTTGGCGCTGGCGTACTCTCCAGGTGAGCTGAAAATTTCTTTGTCCCAATCATGCTGGGCAGAGAGTTGTGCGAGTTTTGTCGCTAGCTCGCCGCTAATACTTGTAAATGGGGTTGCTTCAACATTATTTAGCTCAGATATCTTCGTTTCCAGAGCCGCCAATGGATTATCCGCAGTATATAGTAGTTCCTCATTCGCCAACCCGAAGTTGTCTTTGATTCTTTGATCGTCTGAGCTGCTCAATATAGGCTCTGCCGCGGAAATGCCTTGCTTGATGTGTGTAATCAGAGCGCATACATGAATACTTTGAAAGTCATCTCCCATTAGCTCCTTGGCTGCGCTGGCGACGTTATATACAAAAACAGGTTTCCCTTCGGCTTCTAACCTATCAATAAGAGCACCGGCATTAGGTCCAATGAGTGACTGTGCATTGATCTCAAAACTATCCTTGGCATGGAAATCTTCTGGGTGGCCAACCCTGGGCTCGCCCATCCCGACGTTATGAATCTTTCCATCATTTTTGAGAGAGGATAAGGTATTCATATAAGCATTCAGGTCATTGTGGGAGAGTTGCTCTGGATTATGGACCAATGCTTGATCAATATAGCCCCCTAGTTTATTGGATACTTCGCTCAGGTGTTCTCCCAATTTGGATGTTTCTGTTCCCACCACTTTATATATGATGTTGAATTCTTCTCTGGGAATATCGCTTTTCGCCATGGCGGAGGCTAAGTGCTCCAGGGTATTGCCGTAGGTATCCCCGGCGTCCAAGGTCCTGTAACCTGCAGAGATGGCGCTTGCAATATGGTTTTCATTCTTACCATTCAAACCGAAGATAACATTATTTTCACCGCCTATTTGACCTTGCCTAGGTTCTGGCCGTGATGGTTGGTTTCCTCCTACCGGGTGAGCCGCTTGGTTGGCCATTGTCTGTTGAATACTGAAATTTCCGGCCGTATGCCCTTGTAATCTATCCATCAAATTCCCCTCACTGTTCTGGTATTTAAGAGTTGGCTATTCGCAAAGGATGCACAGAATCACTTTGGCGGCATTACCCCTACACTGTGAGTAACAATTTTCCAGAACCAGTTGCGTCAAGCACATGGCGATGATTTTATGTACAGATAAAGGGTTAACAGAAAGCCCGATATTCCGGCGGTTGTGAAATCCCGTCTCACCCCCTAGCATAAGCCTCGGTTGTTGGGGCCTTGCGTCTCATTTTTTCGTTTCTTTGATATCGGACTCACTGCGCCATGATGCCCGCTGTTCCTCTTCCTTTTGTGATTGCGCTATTGCTGGCGATTCTGTTGTTTCAGCTTATTCGTCAGAACGAGCCGTCTTTGCGTCCAGCGATAATATTTACGGCGGCTTGTACGCTAATGGTGATCATCGGGGGGCTGCGTTGGACCTTTGACGTCCGTTTTATTCGCTTTCTTCAACCTGTCATGGCCTCCATGCTGCCCGCAATCGCTTGGTATTGTTTTACCGGAGCTGAGGCTTCCTCTCGTATAAAATTTTGGCTGCATCTGGCGCCAGTCGGCGTGGTGACGGTGCTCTCTTTCACCTGGGCGTACTGGTTTCCGCCCATAGATCTATTGTTGGCGGGATTGTATTTCGTCTACGGCGTCGCCTTGATACGCATGGCGTCTCGTGGACCGGATGCGTTGCCGGTCATCCGTTTCAGCGAGACGCTGCAAGCGCTTAAAGCCACAAAAATTGCAGGGTGTACGCTGATTATCTCCGCAGTAAGCGATGTGCTGATCGCCGGGGATTTTGATTTTTACCAGGGCGCCCACGCCGCGACGATTGTCGCCGTCGTACAGTTGCTGCTGTTGCCGGTGATTGTTTATGGCGTGGTGACTTTCGGCCGGAGTATTCCTGAAGGAGAGGGCGGCGCTATTAGTCCTACTGGCGAGAGTGCTCCCGTTATGCCGGAGAACGTCGCAGATAACCTTATTGAGAGCATCCCTCAGCCAGAAATGGAGCCTGTAACGTCCCAGGAGGCCAGTTCTGAATCAGGCGCAGATGACCAGCAGATCATTCAACATATTGATCAGATAATGCGTCAGCAACAGCTGTTTCGCGATCCGGACCTGAACCTGAATCGTCTGGCGCGACGAGCGGGGATTCCATCACGGCAGATTTCCGGGGCGATTAATCGGGTATACGGCCGTAATGTTTCTCAGGTCGTGAACGAATATCGCATCGAAGAAGCCAAGCGGCTGTTGCAGGAGACGGACCTTCCCGTCACCAGCCTCTTGTTTGAAGCGGGTTTCCAAACCAAATCGAACTTCAACCGCGAGTTTCAGCGGGTCGCTGGCATGACGCCGAGCGACTATCGCCGCTCGGTTTCATCTGGCGAATAAATACGCGTTTTTCATGTTTTATAGCGCGGTGATTTTTTCTGCGAAAGCCTGCTCCAGGAAGGCGATAACTTGGCTTGCCACCTGCTGATGAATCTCCTCTCTGCTGCGACCATCGCCGTCTTTGCAGATAATGCCGTCGCCGGGAACCTCTTCTTCCAGCATTTCCACCGCACCGGGTTTGCAGCGTTGCATGAAACTGAAATGGGCGGCGTCAGCAATCTCAATGTATTGAGTCTGCGCGGGAGGAAGGTGGGCGACCAAATAGCCGGACTCCATACGGGCGGGTAAGTCGCCGATATCCACGCCCGCCCCGAATATCAGCACGGGTATTGGCGCCGCCGCCAGACTGGCGGGCGTAAAGCCGCGGGCAAGACCCAGGTCCAGTGAGACCACCGCCCGCACCCGATGATTCAGCATGCTGGCCTCAAGGGACGTTTTGGCCGCGCCTTCAGTGTTCAAGCCCAACTCATCGCTTAGCCCGCAAACCCGGGGATTGGGATGCGCCTGGCACTCTGCGGCGAAGTGCGCCTGGTCGAAGCGGGCGCCCGCCAGAGCCATCACTGTCCAGCCTCCAAGCGAATGGCCGACGGCGGCGATGCGATCTGGATTGATCTCTCCCGCCAGCTGCGGATGCGCCAATATAAAATCAATCACCCGACTGAGATCATGAGGGCGCTCCCATAACGTCGCCGCCTGTGCAGGACGTCTGTCGAAAGTCGTCGTGCCGGGATGATCCGGCGCGGCGACTACATACCCCTGAGCCGCCAACTCCGCCGCCAGCCAGTTAAGATTGCGCCAATTACCGCCATAACCATGGGACAGCACCACCAACGAGTGAGCGCCTTGCGCCGGTTCCGCGTCGGGGACCGCTCGCACGCCGATAAAAGCCCGGTTCTCGCCTACGGATATCGTTGATGTTCCTGTTGCTTCGGATGATTCTAGTGCCTGCGTCGGATACCAAATACTGACATGCAAAGGTCGGTTCGCAGAGGCGTCCGCCACCTGCGTTTCACGAAAACCAATGGGCTCGGCGAAGAGATTTGCGCTGGTGAGCAGGGCTAAAATGAGGCTAAAAAATATGGGGCTGTGCATGATTGGGTCTCGTTTATTCAGGGAGCCTTTATTAAGCGCGAGAAGAGCGTATGGCGAGACCTAAAACAGGATCGAGGACGTGAAGTGCTTGCTATATCTGGCTTTGCGGCGGGTATTGGACTTGAAAACAGAGCCCCCTGGAGGGGCTCAGGAGAATCACTAAGCCGGTCCTATATCTGATTGGACAGCTCGTTCTTCAGCTCATCTCTTAATTCATCCGGCGGCATGATCCAGCTCGAATCATCCATCAGGGCGGGGAAGACATTTACGTGCAGACCATCCTGTTGCAGTCCGGGAATCCACTTGTTCAAGAAGTGGGGCAACGCGATGCTTTTAGGCGTCAATTTCTCACCCAGGTCATTAGCATATTCTCTGGCGAATTCCTCTGCGGGCCAGATAGGCAGGTATTCAAAATCCTCTTCTTCCGAAAACAGCTTCAAAAACTGGTTATCGTCGTTAATCAGAATCCAGATCTCTTTGCTATCCACCATGTTCATCAGTGAATAGTCGTATCTTTCATCGCAGCTTAGTTGCAGTATTTGCTCAATCTGATCTTGATTCATGCGCTTTCTCAATTAATCAACGGAATGCTGGCGCCATTACAGGCTGGCCTGTCGCTCGCAGGCCGTAGCCGCTTAGGATACAACGGTGAGAGACGGATTGCGCTGTAAATGTTTGGGTTATCGAGTTGTAGCGGGTATGGCGTGCAGCGGTACAATCGGCCGCCGTTCTGGCCACACGAAATATTTGAGTCGCGACCACCAATCCATCTGAAACGCCTCAAATCGTGATGGCGTGAATAACGACTCATAAAAGATATGCTTCTCCAGGCGTGTGGTGTTGGCCTGCAAGTCCCAGGCGATCAGGACAACAGACTTTTTCGCAGACCAGATAGAATCAAACGCAAGCAACACCTCACCGCTGGGCAGTAGACCTAGAGCACGACTTTCGTGATGAACGGGCATCTGGGAGAGCGGGGCGTTCGGGTCAAAGTTGAATGATGGATCGGCGGACACTATTCGTTTCATGTCTTCCTCTGTTGGACTCTTGCGCTCCGCGATAATTTGCCCACTGGCGTCGATGATTTGATAAGAGTCGCCGTCATTTTTTGGCTTTTTGAAAAACAGAGTTGGCGATATACGATCTATCCCTCGTGTATCCAGAGCGTTGTATGAGACAGGCTCAACACTGCTGTCCGCGTCAGGAACTCCGTCTGGCTGTTCTGAACTTCCGCGTCTGCATCGTTGTGCTGTTGACCAGGAATAGGGTTCGATTTCTAGCTGTAAAGTGCGAGAAAGACAGACAAGATAGTCAGGGTCTTGTGCTTGCCTTGACATAATGTAGCCCGCGGTAAGGGTGTGGTCGCTTGTGATATTCGCATAGTCGAGGGCTAGTTTATCCGGCTCAAGGCCAAACAGTGTGAGCGCCTTAGAGTTCAGGTCGTAATCCAACAGAAAACCGGGACGCTCAATGGTTCTGTTATCGCCAAGAATATACCAGATTCTTTTACCCTCAATGAGCATGTGAACGCGGGACTTGGTCATATCTGCATACGATATCTTCAACAAGGTCGTTTCTGAACCAAACAAATACTGTAAAAAACATAATATGAATAGAATTGAGGCGACTCCCAAGAAAGCCAGCGTCGATAATATGATGTTTGTTTTCATTAATTATTGTTCTCTAAAAATAACGACGGCTTGAACGTAATCTCATAGTTTAGGCGAGAACTGCAGGGCTGGCGAAGTATGGGGAGTAAAGTACGAGGGAAGGTGGGAAGGTGGGAAAGAGGGAAGAGAGGGCGCAAATTGAAAATGGAACGCGGTTATATAGATCCGCCCTTCGACAGGCTCAGGGCGAACGGACGGGAGTTCATAGAAAACTGGCCGCCCCGCCGATAACTACGCCAGCGCCTTAAAGTAATTTTCCCGATGGATATCCAACAGCTCAACGCACAACTGGCAGTCGCCACTCAATAGCTCTTTTTGGTACGCCTCGCGAAGCGCCTGCAGACACAAATCGCCGACCAGCTGCTTCTGCTCCTGACTCCTGCCAGCAAGAAGCGCAACCTTCAAATGAACGAAAGACCTCCCGATATCACCGTCCCCGATAACATACTCGGTAGCCTCATACGCCCGCGACTTAATGTCATTCAACGAAAACTCGCCCGTACTCATCATTCTGGTGTGAATGTCATTGAACAACCGCTGAAAATCAGCAGCGCCACGCAAGTTAGAGGTATATTCCAAAGTCAAATGCGGCATATTTACTTCACCTTGTACGTTAACGATTACATCGGACGCTCAATTAGAAACAGCATGAGCAGCCCAAAAATATGGATGGGGACAAGCGCAGATTCAGGCGCATTATGCGCCGAAAAAATATCGGTGAGAACCTTACAGCGAGTCGTGGCCAAATTCTAATATCTGCTCGCCAAATACCTCTATGGAAGCTTTCTGGATGCTTTTTAACGCCATCGCTGCCCCCATTTGATCATTCGCATAGAAGAACTCATCATCTTCTGTCGCCTCTGGGTTTGTAGCCTTCAGATGACACATTTCCTTGTAGTGAACAAGAGCCTGAATAGCATACCTTGCTTCACTTTCAGTCAACACTACGCTAACCCGTTTGACTAAGCTGCTCATATTGGTTGTAAATCTCCTGGAGTTCTAATTTTGAAGTACTTTTCGCTCAGTGGTACTGCTACTTCTCTTCATCCAACAGCCCCTGCTGTTTCCGCTCAGTGTAATCACGCGACCTTTCAGAAATAAAGGCGGCGCTCCTGATATCGTTGGTTGCTTTGGCCAACCTATAGGCCTTGCTCAGGAGATGACGATCACTACTCCAGTCGCCTTCATCGTAGGCGACAACAGAAATGACTTCTTCCAGCTGAATCCGGCCTTGATCGAAATGCGCTTTCAATGCAGAAACAGCCTCTTCTTCAGTACTGGCGGGAACAACAGTACGGCCGAATATATACGTCGAACCGTCATCACTGAGACCGCATCCTTCCAGCGCTGTAACTTTGGTGTCTATGACCCAGAAAATCTTCATCAATGCTCCGTTCTTATCCACCTTGGGCTACACTAAGTCTTGCAACTCGTTGCCGTCATTGTTTTCACTTTAGCCAGTCATTAACGAACTTCGAGCGCCTCACATATGATGACCCACAACGAGTGATTCTACACCCCCCGTTCGCCCTGAGCCTGTCGAAGGGCCTCCCAGAGCGCTTACTAACCAGCCCCAGCGGTGAAAACGTGACGTTGACTTAAACTTCGGTGTCCATCCCAATCCCGGCTTGTTCCAACCAATAGCCCTTAAGCAACATCTGCCGGACAGTTTTTAATTTTTGTGTAGGTTTTTGTAAAATGTTTAATATATAAATTACGGTTATATATTTATTGTTTTGTGTTTTATGCCGCCAATAATGTTTTTCGGTAGACTTATGGAAGTGTTAGGAAAGTGAGCTATTCTGTTATTTGAACAAGTCACTCATAATGTAGAGGGGGGTGGGTGGTTTAAGGCCTAAATAGCTTGCTGTAGTTAAAGGAGGGGCTAACATGACTAAAAAAGAAGGTGTAGATAGACGTAGAGGTTCTACGTTGTGGGGTATAAATCAGTTTAGGTCTGATGCATTGTCTCAGCTCTTGAATGACCTACTTTGTAGGGAAAACGTGGGTTTTGAAGATGCTCAATGTGATAAAGTTAAACAAGCCCTAGGCGAGATTGTGAATGCTGCCACTGCAATTCCTGATGGAAACTTCTTGCAAAGGACGGTTTGGAAAGAGATGCAAGACTTTGCAGATATTTATGCGAGGTGGAATTCTCATTCTGGCAATGATCCCAAATTTATAAAGAGACGGCAAACTGAACTTAAGAAGCTTAGAAGCAAAAGAAATAAAATTGCACGACGAATGAGAAATAATCAACGAATATTAGAGAAAGAATTGGACCTCAAGTTTGTTGAAGGAATTTATGGATCTATGGATGACCTTGTAAGAGCCTTGCCGGAGGTGTTCACAAACTTAGCTAAAGCTGTAGAAAGGTTCTCCCAAAGAAAAGACTAATACTACGGATATGGCCGGATTCCTATTTATAGGCCGGCCATGCACTCTTTATTTTGTATATAAGCCGAAAAAGCGCAGTCGTATCTGTCTCAAACAGAAGTCTGGAGATGCTCGGAGCATATTTCGAGTTGTCCACCAAAGTGCTAAACCATTGGCCTTCTTTATTTGGTCTTTGCTTGGTTCAGTTGCACCAACAAACTCAGCAAGAAAAAGAATAGCTCTCGCGAACTAAATTCTACTGCGCCACTTATCACCGTTCGCCCTGAGCCTGTCGAAGGGCCTCCCAGAGCGTTATTCCATATTCTAACCAGCCCGTGTTGAAAACAATCAGGCTTTTTACTTTAGTGGCCAACTAATTTACGTATCCACCTGTGTTGAGCCGGTGGCATCATTAAGAGCCCTTCGACAGGCTCAGGGCGAACGGGGAATCGGCAGAGTCTGTGTTTGTGCTATTGGCCGATAAACTTGGCCGTTTTGAAGTGGGCTTATAGCCTCCATATTTCAAAAGGCTGAAGCAGTATTTCGCACAATTGAATTTGCTCCATTCACAAGTCTGCGTCACTCACTTTTCCCAATACCCACCACCCCTCCTATATTTTCTCTTTAGCCTTATGCGACATTTTGTCACACCCTTGCAAGCCCACGGTTATCAGCTTAATCCTTGTTTCTTACCTCAAATTTTGAATTTAGGTTGTAGGGACTATTGTGAAACTGACGATCCGTTACTAGAGTGTTTTTTGATCAGAGCTGGCTGATTAATCGGTTGGTCGGTTACTGATGTGAGCGACCGGACAAAATCCGGGCTCTATAACTACTAAATAGGCCTAATAAAACGTTTGCTTTTCCTTGCGGCGGCCCACTGACCGTGGTTGTCCGGCTGTAGTGGTAGGAATGGCTTCTAAGTAATGGAGATACTTAATGAACAAGTACCTACGACTAACCGTTCCGGCTTTGCTGGCGGCGTCGCAACTCGCTCTTGCAGATGATGTGTGGATCACTACGGACGCCGATGGCTTCTCGGCCATTAAGCGGCATTTTCCTGAGGTGATCGAGGCGAACCGGGCGAGAACTTTTACCGCTAATGGGGTGTCTGCGTTTCTGGTGAGTGAAGATCAGATCCCGAGAATTTCAGCGATGATGCACCACGAATTAAATCGCTGTGGTGGATTTATCGCCCATGCTTCCGAGCAGTCCGCTCAGAGTGCGGCGTTATACGATCCTTTGATGGCGCCGACGATCGCGCCGCAGTTGGTGGATTACAGCATCGACAATGCGGAAGTGGTGGCGGCCATGCAGGGCAAGGTGAAGGAGCCGGATATCCGTTCCACCATTCAGAGCCTGGCTAACTTCACCAACCGTTACTACACCACGCAAACCGGTCTGCAAGGGGCGCAGTGGATTAAAGACAAATGGCAGACGCTGGCTGGTTCACGCAACGATGTCACGGTGGAGTTTTACAACCATAGCTGGCGTCAGCCTTCCGTCATCATGACGATTCAGGGTAAAACCAAGCCCAATGAAATCGTAGTGCTCGGCGGGCATCAGGACTCCATCGCCGGTTTCAGCACTGGAGAAGGCACCCGCGCTCCCGGGGCGGATGACGACGCGTCCGGCATCGCGACGCTGACCTCCGTCATCAAAGCTGCGATGGAAGCTGGCTATAAGCCGGACCGCACGGTTTCTTTCATGGCCTATGCGGCGGAGGAAGTCGGCTTGCGCGGCTCGCAGGCGATCGCACAGTCATACCGTAGCCAAGGTAAAAACGTGGTGGGCGTATTGCAGTTGGATATGACCAACTACAAAGGCTCCAGCGGCGATATTTATATCATGCAGGACTACACCAACGCCGGGCAGAACGACTTCCTGGCGGACCTGGTGAGCACCTATCAACCGACGGTCACCCTGGGCTACAGCGAGTGTGGCTACGGTTGCTCCGACCATGCTTCCTGGACCAACCAGGGCTATGCGGCGTCTTTCCCGTTTGAGTCCACCTTTAATGGCTCCAACCCTCATATCCACACCGCCCAGGACACCCTGGACAAGAGCGGCGGCAATGCTGACCACGCAGTGAACTTCGGTAAACTGGCGGCGGCGTATGTGGCGGAACTGGCGAAAGGCAACTTCAGCGACGATCCAGGGCCTGACCCCGATCCAGATCCAGAAGATCCCGTCACTGAAGAGTTCAGCGGCAGCGTCGGGCGTAGTCAGTCGGACAACCTGGGACCGTTTAAAGTGGAGCCGGGTACGGACTTCAGCGCGGTGATGACCGGCACTAACGACGCCGACCTGTACGTGCGTTTCGGCGCGGCGCCGACCACCCGGAACTACGACTGTCGCCCCTACAAAGGCGGCTCCAGCGAAACCTGCGATCTCAAGGTTCCGGCAGGGCAGGAGGAGGCCTATGTGATGGTGCGTGGATATAGCAGCGCGACGTCCACCTATAACCTGAAAGTGACCTATACTCCTTTGAAGTAACCTGACCCCAGCGACGGCGTCATGCCGTCTGACCGCGGAGGCTGTCTCTCCGCGGTCACTTTTTCCACATACTCCCGCCTTAATCCCAACCGGGTTTGTTCGCCACCTGTAGGGGAAATTGAGAACTGCGTTCAGCTTGATGATTCTTGCATTAACTTTGCTCCATAAATCAAGTTTTTAAGTTGACATCAGAGCGCACATAAAGAGTAACATTAGCCCCAGTTTGTTCATGTGACTCCCAGAACGAAGCTAGTCACCGATTAGTTATTAATATGGCAATGATATTGGCATGTTAATGATCAGGCGCATGGATGCGCCTGCGCGGCGGCAAGCCGCGGGAGACAGGGCCTGACATGCGCAGGCCCTGTCGTTGCAGACAAATAGAAGGAAGCTATTTGTCTGCCTGGTTAATAGTACGAATAGTACGAAGTTAGAAAGAGATCCATTCTTACCCCATGCTGAGCCGTTTCCCGCAACAATACCGTTGGTTGATAAAGCCACTGCTGGCCTTGTGGCTGCTGTGCGCAAGCTTTGTCGCCTGTGCGGGCGCGATGGCTCCGGTCCCGGGAGCGTCCCAGGATGCATCGCAGATGCAGAGCGGACACGAACACCATGGCGGCGTCATGCAAGTGGCCGCTCAGGACGACGTCAAGGCGACGCAGGCATCTGGCGCCATGGCCTCCATGGATTGTTGCGATGAGCATGAGTCCGCCACCGGAGCCCAGGCTTCGCAGCTGCTGAAACTGATGCTGGCGGTGACCATTTTCATTTTCTGGCTGGTATTGATCGCTCGGGTGATTCGCGTCTGCCGCACCCGTTATCGCAACCACAAGCTCGATACCAAACCTCCCTCCCTGCAGGACGTGAACTGCACTTATCTTAAATAGCGCCCTTTCTCAATTGCTCGCATAGCCGGCGTGACGGCGGGATTTTCTGCGTCCCGGCTTTGGAACTGCGACCCGGATTCGCCGCGTCGCACGTCATGATCATTGAGATTGGAGCTTCCCATGAAGCCGTTGCAAACCCTGTTTTTATCCAGCCTGCTGTTGGGTTGGAGCATCGCCGCGTCCGCGCAGAGCCTGACGCTCTCGCAAGCGGAAAGTCTGGCGTTGCAGAGAGATGCGGAGATCGCGCGTCTGCAACAGTTATCCCTGGCCAGTGAAGACATGGCGGTGGCGGACGGGCAATTGCCGGACCCAAGCCTGTCCCTGGGCGTCTTGAACCTGCCTACGGACAGCTTCGCCACTGACCAGGAACCCATGACGCAGTTCCGCGTGGGGCTGGGACAAAAGTTTCCAGCGGGGGACACACTGGCGTTGACTCGCCGTCGCGGTGAACAGAACGCCGTCGCCCAACGCTGGATGGCTCAGGATCGCGCTCATCAGGTGCGCCGCGAAGTGCGTCTGGCCTGGCTGGAATCGTTGTACTGGAAGCAGGCGCAGAATGTATATCGACAGGACGAAGGGCTGTTCCAGCAACTGCAGGAAGTCACGCAATCCCTGTATAGCGTCGGTCGCAGCAAACAACAGGACGTACTGCGGGCGGACCTGGAGCTGAGTCAGCTCAACGACCGTTTGATCAATGCTCGCCAGAAAGAAGATGAAGCGCGGGCGCGGCTGGCGCGCTGGGTGGGGCCGGAAGCGATAAGCAGAGAATTGAACGCGGCGCTGCCGGATCTGAATGCGCCTCACGTCGGCGCGCTGGAAAGCGCGTTGCTGGCGCATCCGGCGGTGAAAGCGTTGGATGCGGAAGTGAGTGTGTCCGCTACCAATGCGGCGCTGGCGCAGCAGTCCTACAAACCCTCTTGGGGCGTGGATGTCGGCTACGCCTGGCGCGACGGCGAAAACATGGATGGCTCCGCGCGCGCGGACTTTTTCTCCGCTGCGGTAAGCGTGCAACTCCCCTTATTCACCGGACAGCGACAAGATCGCCGCGTCGCAGCCGCCGCGCGCAATCAGGAAGCGAGCCGCAGTCGACGTCTGGAAATGTTGCGCATGATGGATGCGGAGGCGCAAGTAGCCTTCAGCCGCTGGCGGCAGGCTCAGGATCGCGGTCGTTTGTACAAGGAACAGATCACGCCTCAGGCGCTAAGCCAGGCTGATTCGGCGTTAACTTCCTATCAGTCGGACAGGGCGGACTTTGCGGAGGTGATGCGTGCCTACCTGACCGTACAGAAGCTCAGGCTGGAACAGTTGCGCATTGATATCGACGGCCGCGCGGCGTTGGCCAGACTCGATTACTTCTTCGCCTCGGAATCCCCCATCGATAGCCTGTCTTTCAAGGAGTAACCCATGCGCTTAGTGATCAGCATAATTTTTATCGTCGCCGCTTTTGTCGCCGGATGGTTCGCCAGTCGGCATCCGGCGCTGACGGGGCTAATGGGAGAGATGGACATGGCCGCCGCCGAGTCAGGCGGGGAGAAGCAACCGTTGTACTGGGTGGCGCCCATGGACCCTAACTACCGCCGTGATAAACCCGGCAAGTCCCCCATGGGCATGGACCTTGTGCCCGTCTATGAAGAGGACGCACAGGGGCAGAACGATGACGGCGGCGTCACCATCAACCCGACCATGGAGCATAACCTCGGTGTGCGCGTCGCCAAGGTGGAGCAGGGCGAGCTGATGCTACCTATTCATACCGTGGGTTACGTGGCTTTTGATGAAGACCGGCTGACCCATGTGCACAGCCGGGTGGAAGGCTGGATTGAGGCGCTGAATGTGAAGTCCAGCGGCGACCCGGTCAGCAAGGGACAAAAGCTTTATGAAATCTATTCTCCGGCGCTGGTGAATGCGCAGGAAGAGTATTTGGCGGCGTTGCGCGGGGCTAATAAGATTCTGCTGAAAGCATCCCGGGAACGGTTACTTGCGTTGGGTTTGAACAACGCCCAGATCAGTCGTCTGGAAAAACGTCGTCTGGTGGATCAACGCATCAGCGTATATGCAGAGCAGAGCGGCGTGGTGGACGCTTTGATGGTTCGGGAAGGCATGTTCATCAAACCGGCGACGGAAATCATGTCGATTGGCGGCCTGGAGCAAGTGTGGGTGATCGCGGAGGTATTTGAGCGGCAGGCGGGCTGGGTGAAAGCCGGACAGCCGGTGGTCATGCAAGTGGCGGCGGCGCCGGGACGCACCTGGGAAGGCAAGGTGGATTACCTGTACCCGGTGCTGGACGCCAAGACTCGGACTCTGCGTGTGCGCCTGCGTTTTCCGAATCCTGACCTGACCCTGAAACCCAATATGTTTGCGGACCTGACCTTGCAGGCGAAAGTGGATGATCAGGCCTTGTCCATTCCCCGTGAGGCAGTGATACGCACCGGCAGCCATGATCGTGTGGTGCTGGCGGAAGGCGACGGCCGTTATCGTCCCGCGTTCGTGAAATTGGGAGTGGAAGCGGACGACCGCGTGCAAGTGCTGAAAGGACTCAAGGCGGGAGATCAGGTAGTGACCTCGGGACAGTTCCTGATCGACTCGGAGTCCAAAGTTGATGTCGCGCTGGCGGCGCTGGAATCCTTCAGCCAAAGTGCGCAACAGGATGCGGCGCCAGGAACCGTGTGGGCGACAGGAACTATCAATAGCGTGATGGCGGGCCACGGCATGTTGAATATCTCTCACGACCCGGTGAAGGCCTGGAACTGGCCTTCTATGGACATGGACTTCACGACCGTCGAAGGATTGCCGCTGGAAAATGTCGCGCCTGGTCAGCGCGTGCGTTTCGAAATCACCCGCAGCAGCCCTTCGGATTTTCAGATAACGGCGTTGGATATTATCTCCGCCGCGCCATCGATTGACGCACAGGAAGCGATGCAAACGGAGGGCGCGCAATGATCGCCGCCATCATACGCTGGTCGGTCGCCAACCGTTTCTTCGTATTGCTGGCGACTTTTATTCTGGTGGGCTGGGGCCTACACGCCTTGCGCAACACGCCTATCGACGCCATTCCTGATTTGTCCGACGTGCAGGTCATTATCAAGACTTCTTACCCCGGGCAGGCGCCGCAGGTGGTGCAGGATCAGGTGACCTATCCGCTGACGACGGCCATGCTGTCGGCGCCGGGCGCGCAGACCGTGCGTGGATTTTCGTTCTTTGGGGATTCATACGTCTACGTGATATTTAAAGACGGAACCGACTTGTACTGGGCGCGCTCGCGGGTATTGGAATACCTGAGCCAGGTATCGGGACAACTGCCGTCCGCCGCCACACCCCAGCTGGGGCCGGACGCTACCGGTGTGGGCTGGGTGTACGCCTATGCGTTGGCGGACCGCAGTGGCGGTCACGATATCGGGCAATTACGCGCGATTCAGGACTGGTTCCTGAAGTTCGAGCTGCAAACGGTTCCTGGCGTGTCGGAAGTAGCGACCGTGGGCGGTATGGTCAAGCAGTATCAGGTGCAGGTGGACCCGAATCGTCTGCGCGCATACGGCGTCCCCCTGGCGCACATCAAAGCGGCGATTCAGAAAGGCAACCGGGAAAGCGGCGCGTCGGTGATTGAAATGGCGGAAGCGGAGTACATGGTGCGGGTGACTGGCTATATCCAGGGGATCGACGAGCTGAAAAAAATTCCCCTGGGGCTGAACGCGAACGGCACGCCGTTACTGCTGGAAGATGTGGCGGATATCGTGATTGGTCCGCAGATGCGACGCGGCATTGCCGAGCTGAACGGCGAGGGAGAAGTGGTCGGTGGCGTCATCGTCATGCGTTTTGGCGAGAACGCGCAAGAGACCATAGAAGGGGTCAAAGAGCGGCTGGAAGAGCTCAAAAAAGGCTTGCCCGAGGGCGTGGAAGTCATTCCCACATATGACCGTTCGCATCTGATCGAACGGGCGGTGAATAATCTCTACGAGAAGCTGCTGGAAGAGTTTGTCGTGGTGACCGTGATCTGCGCCCTGTTTCTGTTTCACCTGCGCTCATCACTGGTGATTATCGTCAGTTTGCCCATTGGTATTCTGGCGGCGTTCATCGTCATGCAGCATCAGGGCGTCAATGCCAACATCATGTCTCTGGGGGGCATCGCCATTGCTATCGGCGCGATGGTGGACGGCGCTATTGTCATGGTGGAGAACGTGCATAAACATATGGAACGCACGCCTCTCACCGCTGAGAACCGCTGGCGGGTGATCGCCGACGCGGCCTCGGAAGTGGGACCGCCGCTGTTCTTCTCATTGCTGATCATCACCATGAGTTTCCTGCCGGTGTTCACCCTGGAAGCGCAGGAAGGCAAGTTGTTCGCCCCGCTGGCGTTCACCAAAACCTACGCCATGGCCGCGGCGGCTGGACTGGCGATCACTCTGGTTCCTGTATTGATGGGCTACTTCATTCGCGGAAAGGTGACGCCCGAGCATAAAAATCCTCTGAATCGTCTGCTGACCGCACTGTATCGGCCGGTCATCCGGGGCGTTCTGAAGCATCCATGGCTGGCGATCGGCTTCAGTATTCTGTTGTTGGCGGTCGGCGTATGGCCGGTGAATAAACTGGGCGCGGAGTTCATGCCTCCCTTGGATGAAGGCGATCTGATGTACATGCCCACTACCTACGCCGGCGTGTCCATCGAAGAGGCGAGGGAGGTGCTGCAGCGCACTGACAAGCTGATTCGCACGGTGCCGGAAGTGGTCTCCGTTTTCGGTAAGATCGGTCGGGCGGATACCGCCACAGATCCCGCGCCGCTTACCATGATCGAGACGTTTATTCAACTGAAACCCCGTGAGCAATGGCGCGCCGGCATGACGCCGGAAAGCCTGCGCAAAGAGCTGGATGGACGGGTGAAGCTGCCCGGCCTCACCAACGCCTGGGTCATGCCGATCAAGACGCGTATCGATATGCTGTCCACAGGCATTAAAACCCCGGTAGGCGTGAAAGTCTCCGGCCCGGACCTGAAGGAGATAGAAAAGATCGGCAAGCGCCTGGAGCAGGTGTTGCCGAAGGTGGCGGGAACGGCCTCGGTGTATTCAGAACGCGTAGCGGGCGGGCGCTATGTCAAAGTGGATATCCGTCGCGCCGACGCCGCGCGTTATGGCTTATCGGTATCGGACATTCAGGATGTCACCAGCGCAGCGGTGGGGGGCATGAATGTGACGGAAACGGTGGAAGGGCTGGAGCGTTTTCCGGTAAATATCCGTTATCCGCAGGCCTATCGAGATTCCGTGGAGCAACTGAAACTACTGCCGGTGGTCACGGCGGCGGGACAGCGTATCGCCCTGGCGGATGTGGCGGATATTTATATCGAGGACGGACCTCCCGCAATCAAGAGCGAAAACGCCCGCCTCAACGGCTGGACCCTGGTGGATATTGAAGGCCGCGATCTGGGCTCCTATGTGGGGGAGGCGCAGAAAGTGGTGGCGGAGCAGGTGGATGTCCCGCCAGGATATTCCATCGCCTGGTCCGGCCAGTATGAGTACATGTTGCGGGCCAAGGAAAAGCTGACTTTGGTAGTGCCGCTGACCTTGATGATTATTGTGGTGTTGCTGTACATGAACTTCCGCAATTTTGTTGAGGTGTTAATCATCATGGGAACGCTACCGTTCGCCTTGGTGGGCGGCGTCTGGTTGCTATATCTGCTTGACTATAACCTGTCCGTGGCGGTGGGCGTTGGCTTTATCGCCCTGGCTGGCGTAGCTGTTGAGATTGGCGTGTTGATGCTGGTGTATCTGAATCAATCGTTGGCGGCGGTGCGCGAACAGGCGGAGCAGCAGGGACGCCCACTGAATCGCAATGATCTGCTGACCGCGGTGATGCAGGGGGCCGGCTTGCGGGTGAGGCCAATCATGATGACCGTCGCCGCCATTGTGGTGGGACTGATTCCTATCATGTTGGGCGAGGGAACCGGTTCGGAGGTGATGCAGCGCATTGCCGGCCCCATGATCGGCGGTATGCTGAGTACTCTGGCGCTGGCGTTGCTGGTGATTCCCGCTTTGTATTACCTGTGGAGACGAATCGGGCTGCCGGCGGACAGGGCTGCATGAGCTTTGACATCCCTGATTTATGGGCTGCTGTGAACGTTAAATCACACAGTAAGTTGAGTTTTTTTAAGTAAAGCGAAGAGAGAAGAGAAATAATGTTATTAAAAAACTGGATGTTCGGCGCCCTGTTGATGGGCGTCAGTGTGACTGTCGCCGCGTCCGGCGGCCATGACCACTCTCACCATCATGAGTCAAAAGTGTCTCCGGCCGGGACTCCCGGCGACGCCGCCAAGGTAAGCCGCACTATCGAGATAAAAGCCACCGACGCTATGAAATTCGAACCAGGAGCTATTGACGTCAAGGCGGGAGAAACCGTGAAACTGGTGATAACCAACGTTGGACAGGTGCGCCACGAATTCTCCGTGGGTACGCAACAGGAACACAAAGCACACGGCGAAATGATGCGCGCCATGCCGGATATGAAACACGATGACGGCGCCTCCGTCTCCCTGGAGCCCGGCGAAAGCCGCGAAATCATCTGGACCTTCGCCAGCGCCGGAACCTTCGAAATGGCCTGCAACATACCGGGCCACTATGAAGCAGGCATGCACGGCGACGTGACGGTGAAATAACCGCAGTTGCGATAACACCGCTACGAAGCTGCGCAGGGATGCGTGGCTTAAGGCCTCGTAGTCGAGTCTGTCGCGGCGAAAAATGATAAGCTGAAATTCGTTGTTTTTACGCAGGCTTCAGCGCCACAAATACGATGCATACACTGGAAATATATAGCGCCCCAAATTCTAGAGACAAAGGAGCGACTTTGGATGGGGGCCCTTAGAGCAAGGCTTAAGCCAGAGTGAGTGGATGAAAAGAACAGGCCCTTTTTACTTCGACAAGACGGCTTATATCTCCGCCTTGCGGGTTTATTCGATGCGATGAGGTGGTGATGTATAGCCTGGAAAAGCTGGCCAAAGTGAACGATATGGTGAGCGGATATGTCTGTCACGAAGAAAAGCCAACTCTGGACAGCATTAACCGGATCAATGAACACTTTGGATTCTCGTTGCCCCAGGGGCTGACAGATTTCGCAATACTATCGGCTAATTTTGGCAGTTTCTTCGCCAGCCTGGGAGAAGACTACTACAACCACTACCATATCATCAGAGTAAACAGGATATTTCGCAGGTTGCGCAGAAGGGCGCATGGCGATAAATGGCGGGCCGCCAAACCAAAGCCGTATATAGTGATTAATCATGGTCATGATCGATGTTGCGACTGTATTGATACAAGCGATTGGAACGAGGCGATACAGGAGTATCGAATAGTATTTTGGTATCCCGGCGCCAAGGAAGTCGAATATAGGTATGACAGTTTTCTGCACTACATTAACCATCATGTTATGGCGCGCGCGAATTACCACTTAAATAACATCAATAACTCTGGAAATATTCGCACGCCTTCGCGAGAAATTGCAGAGCGGATCAAGAGGGTATTGGAGTTATGACCTTAATTATGAAAATAGTGCAGCGACGAGCGGCATACAGCCGATTCACTATGGCGATAGGGCTGGGCTTAACTCTGATGTTATCGGCCTGCACGCAACCCCAAACAGACACCGGCCGTTGGTACACAAAAGCTCAGGCTGAAACCGGAAAAACGTTATTTGAAGCTAATTGCGGCGTATGCCATGGGCGTCGCGCCCAAGGGCTGGCGGAGGACTGGAAGAAGCCGGACGCCAGCGGACATTATCCGCCTCCGCCGCTGAACGGAACGGCGCACGCGTGGCATCATCCCATGGAAACCCTGTTAGCGACGATCGAAAACGGCGGCGCGCCGGTGGGAGGTGTGATGCCGGCCTTTGGCGATAAGTTCAGTCAGGAGCAGAAACTGGCGTTGATCGCCTATTTCCAAAGCTTGTGGCCGGACGATATCTACCAACAATGGCGAGAAATCGACGACCGTAATTAGGTCCCAGGAATTCTTATAAACAGCGGGATTATGAAGCCGCTAATCGCTACAATGCCGCCCCCATAGCAGCTTGGCGCGGTGAAGTATTGAACTGGAAACGCTACGGCTGAATTTGAAGACAGTGATAAGGGAAAGTTGGTCGGTAGCACATGTATTTAGCGGTATTCTTTGTTGTCATAAGCGTATTGGGAATGACGGGGGCGATTTTTGGACTTCACAGCACCAGGGAAGCGACTTATTTAGGTCTGATATTTGTGTTTTGGGGAATGTTCGCCATTAGCGCCAGTAGTTTACTGCGCAGAATGAAGTATTTTAAAAACTCACGAACGCCAGTGTCTGTGCACATATTAGGCATTTCCGTATTTGCCGTGCTCGCAATTCCCATCGTCACTAAATGGGTCCAAACTGATTTTTCAAATCCGAAAGTACTTCTTGTACCTCTGATAGGCATTGCATGTGTCTATGGCGTTTATGGACTCTATTGGCTGCGTATGAGAGGGAACGTTACCTAAGTTCGTTGACGCCGAGCGTGCAGACGCCGTATGGCGTCTACTGCGAGGCAACCCACTAGAAGTCTGCCGGCTTTTTGTTCCTGGCGATGCGTAATCCAATGTATTCGCTGGATGGAGGGCGGGGACTCCGCTGCGCTGATCTGCTGTAACCACCGCCACGGGTCACCCTGAGGTTGGAGTTAGCCGTGTCTTTGCTTGCGTCTCGGGCTTCCTTGCCACCGTAGTTCTCGTCCCATTCACTGCTACACCATTCAGATACATTGCCTAGCATGTCGTACAAGCCAAAGGGGTTGGGAGGAAATTGGGCGATTTTTCCTAAACCGTTTGTTTGAACAGGGTTGTAATACGCTTTCGTTTCATCATCTTTTTCGCCATACCAATAAGCGGATGTCGTACCGGCTCGACAAGCGTACTCCCATTCTGCTTCCGTGGGTAAGCGGTAGTCATAATGGCGACATTCTGCAGAGAGCCAGCGGCAAAAAGAGGCAGCTTCCCAGTAGCTCACTTGTACAGGAATGAGTCCTTTTTCCAAATCGCTAACTTCCGGCCTGGATAGGCCAGCTTTATCACAATAAAGTTCGTATTGGGCATAAGTAACTGGCGCCCTCATTAAGGAGAAGTTATCAATAAGTACGGTATGGAGCCTTTCATTGGCGTATCGCCCCTTTTCAGTTATAGGGCTTCCCATGTTAAAACGCCCTTCAGGAATATCAACGAAGTCATCGTCATTAACTGGTAACAGATCCGTTGCTCTTCTCTCTATTTCTGACTGATGCTCGTCATTAATTTCTCTGACCTTCTCGTAATAGTTTGCCAACGTCTCTTTCTTAATAGCTTCCGCGTTAGGCGCTGGCGGAAGGTTGGCGTCGAAAGAGCCACAAAATAGAGAGGTGGAGAAGGGGACATAGTCAAGGCCATGCTTTTTCATCAGGTCAGCAGCCCTTACGAATATAAAAACCTGTAAGAACTTGCTTGCAAGTGAATATTCGAAATAGTCACCGTGCTCTGGAAAACCGTATTTTTCTAAGTTTTTGTAATCGATTTTATCGAACTCACCACAACCGAAAAAATCTATATCACCATTTTCTTCATAGGTTGAGCACATGTATAGCTCAATGCTGACTAACTTGGGAGGTGTCCAATAGTAGATGATATTGATCCCATTTAACTCGAACAGCGCCCAATCTATGGATTTAAAGTGAGTCAGATTTTCTTCGATGGCATGTTCTACTTCTCCGAACCCAACAGACATCCTTTTATAGTCAAGAGTCGGCAGATGAATGTCCAAGAGCTTTGAGTACAGCCCTTCTAGCTCATGATGCTTTCTCTCATTGACGTAGCCTCGAAATAGGGCTCTGAAGGCCTCTCTAAATTTCGCTTCATCAAAGCTTTCTCTGCAATGATCGATAGCGGCTAGGAAATCTTGATAGACCTGTAGACGGTTAGAAGACATTACTGGCTAGTTCTCTGGAGTGATAATGGCTGGCTATTGTACGGATTTGAAAATCCCATAAAAGCAATGAATTTAAAGTTAGCTGGGGAAGTTCGAAGACTACGAATAATTTCGTCGCAGAGAGGTGGGGCGAATCGGTGGAAGATCAGCGATTATAATCAAATCGCCAAAACCCATACATTTAAACTACGGGCTTGCCGTTGCGCCACCCGCTACAATGCCGGCCGCAGAGGGGACGTGAATGCTTGTCGAGATTGATTTTTGGTCGATTTACAGTCAGTCTCGAGCGACTTAATACTCATCATGAGAGGTGTAGTTCAGTGGAGATTAAGTACTGCAATCAATGCGGAGGCTCCGTTAGTCTGGCCACTCCCATCGGCGATAGTCATCCCCGTCATATCTGCGTTCAGTGCGGTTATGTTCATTATCAGAATCCTAAAGTTGTAACCGGTTGTCTGGTGTACCAAGGCGACAAGGTGTTGCTGTGCAAGCGGGCTATTGAGCCGCGGCTGGGGATGTGGACAGTGCCGGCGGGATTTATGGAGAACGGCGAAAGCACCCGGGATGCGGCAAAGCGGGAGACCATGGAGGAGTCCGGCGCTATCGTGGCGATGCAGGATTTGTTTCTGGTGGCGAATCTGCCGCACGCCAATCAGGTGTATATGCTGTATCTGGCGGAGTTGAAGGACACGGGCCCGCATGGACCAGAAACATCTGAAGTAACGTTGTTTGGCAAAGATGATCTGCCGTGGGAAGAAGTCGGCTTCTATACCGTGAAATATGGATTAATGCGATTTTTCGAAGACTTGGATAAAGGTAAATTCAGCCTACATGAAATTGACTTTTAAGCTGCGCCGCTATGGGACCGCCCTCGGCGTGGCGATATTGGCGCTTGATGGCTCTGTCAGCGCCGCGGCCAGTTTTGATTGCGCTAAGGCGAGTTCCAGTGTTGAGGCGCTAATATGCGAGGACGATCAGTTATCAAGCCTGGATGAGAGATTGGCCGCCGCTTATAAGCAGGCCAGGGAATCTGGATTCGGTAAGGAAATTAAATTCAGTCAGACGCTATGGCTGAACAACTCACGTAATCTATGCGAAGACGCTGAATGCCTGTTACGCGTATATGATCAGCGTCTGGATGTGCTTTCTAAACTGAGTGGGTTGTCCACACTGTTCAATGCGCGATATGAGCGCCTGATCCAGGACGACGAAGTATCGCCAGACATAATCGATTACTTGGAAGTTAACAGCGATGGCGCCGGCGTTCTGCAATTTGCATACGAATCCAATCACGCCAACGGCCACAGTTGCACGGTCGAAGGCGAGGCATTACAAGCTAAGAACGGCGCCTATGAATACCATGACTTGGACGTAGGCCAATGCCTGTTCCGCATCTACCTCGAAGATGAATCCCTGGTATTTGAGGATGTAGATGGCGCTTGTCGCACCTATTACTGCGGCGCCAGAGGCGTTATTGCGAAAGACCGCTTTGCGATAGGGGAGCCCAGGGCGTTGAAGGTTTTAACTGGAGGAAGTCCATAAAGCAATGCTGGACTTCAGCGGTAGAGACAGCCAGGCGCGTGAGGTCATGGCGCATTTCGCAGAGAGACACGGTGACCTGTTGCTCATCAGGTTGTCGAAAGGCTCCGCCGCAGTCGAGACGGTTGAACAGGCCGTCAAGCTGGCGGAGTTTTTCTGGTGGATGCTGGATCAATCCGAGGCGGATAGAGAAAGCGGGAGCCTCCTCGATGAAAACACCCCATTCTGGGTGGAACGGTTGATGACGATCATCAGTGGTTATTTGACTGTCCAGGGCTTTGAAAAGGAATGGGAAATTGTGAGTGACAGAGCCTAACGCTTTGTTAAGCGCTTGGCGACAACCGAAATTCAATCGGCCTTCACCTCGACGCCGTAAGCCTTCTTCGCGCTTTCAATCTGCTGCTCAACGTTTACCTCAGGAAAAAGCAGGTAGCTTGGGGCGAGAATGTTAGCGCACTTGGAGATGCTGATTTCAAAGATGTTTTTAATGGGGAAGTTCTCTCCCGCCAAGGTTTTAAGCTTATTCAGATAGTCATTCCATTCCGGATCGGCAGGTTCGACTACCCGTGCGGCGCCTTTTATTTTGCAGCCTCTTTGTTCAAAGACATCGATATAGCTGACGCAAACTCTGGGATTATTGCGAATATTGCGCTCGCTGATGGGGGAAGCGATGTTGGCGATTAATATTGTCGTGGGATTCAAAGCGAGGAAAATTTCTTTCGGCGAGACATTGGGTTCTCCCTCTAGACTTGATGTAGCCAGCCAGCAAAGTACGCTTTTGTTGGCGTATTCCTGAATATCCAGTTTCATAATTTAGTCCTTCTAAGTAGTAAACCGAGCTTCTTCCTTTGCGATATTGCCAAGCTTTAAGAGAAACCTCTGTGAGTCGGCGATTATACTATCACTATGAAAAATATATGAAATTCAACCACATTGCCGAGTATAGCACCGTCATGGATGTATTCTCCCCCTTCGATTTTTCCCACTATCTTGAAGCCCAGTCCGCACAGGGTGAGGATGCTCTTTTTGTACACGAAAGAGACGGTTGCATCTGGTTCTGCATCGCTGATGGAGCCGGTGGCCAAGCCGGAGGAAGGGAAGCGTCGCACTATGTGGCTGACGCGTTCTCGCAGATGCTTGAAGAAGAATTGCATTCACCAGATGAATTTGAGGGTCATTTACGGCGCTGGGATCAGGACATCGCGGCGATGTCTCTGTTGGGCGAAACGACGGCGGTGATTGGTAAAGTCACCAACGGCGAGGTGATTGGCGCCAGTGTCGGCGACTCTCAATGCTGGTTACTTAACCCGGAATTTGCGTATGAGCTGACGCAACTGCAAAGACGCAAGCCTCTGTTGGGGAGCGGGGAAGCGGTTCCAATCGGCTTTGGTCCTATGGCCTCTCAGGGAATACTGGTTGTCGGTAGCGATGGCTTTTTCAATTACGTCTCGTTAACGCAAGTCAAACAGTTAGCGAACTCTGCTAGTGGCGCGACGGCGTCTCAGTTCGCCGATTTGGCGCGCAATAAAAAAGGCGCGCTGGCGGATGACCTGTCGATTATTGTGATTCGCCAGCCCTGAACCTTATCCCTCTACAAAAAAGTCGGAAAGGCGACAGTATCGCTTTGTTGAGAGCAGTTAGTGTTAACCGGGTTGAGCTTGATTGAATCCTGTTCATGTCTGGCGGGATTAGTCATCCCTGTCTGTGAAAGAGCTCTTTTACACCATTCATTGCTGGAGAAGTGAGTCGTACCAGAAAAGACCTAATAAAGCATACAAGATCAAGGAGCTGAAGCGATGCGAAAGAATAAAACGGGTCTGATCAAGGCGCACGGCGCCCACGGTAAAGTTCAAGGATTTGGCTGGGCGAGGCGGCTCAAGAAACTGGCGCAAGGCGTGACCGCCGTTGTATTAGCGATGGGCGCTTCAAGCATGGTGAGTGCGGAAACACAGACCGCCGCGTCGGAAATGCGGGATGTGTTGTTGGTGGGTAATGCGCAAAGCGGTACGGTGAGCTTTATTGATCCGCACACCTTTCTTAACCTGGGCTCAGTGAACGTGACTGAGGATAAAGAAGACCGCATTAGCGAAATGGGCATCCTGAAGCTGTTGTACGATGCGTTCACCAACGAGAACGGCGGCGAGCGTAATGTGGACGATGTCTTTCTGTCCCCCGACGGAACGGTGCTGTATGTGTCCCGCGGATACCTCGGAGACGTGGCGGCGTTTGACCTGACTGCGCCGGGGCATCGCATGCTTTGGCGGCATCCGGTACCAGGCTTTCATGCGGATCATGCAGCGTTGTCGCCGGACGGTGGAACGTTGGTCGTATCAGACTCCACATCAAAGAAAGCTTTCTTGATTGACGCCGTCACCGGCAGACGCACTGGCGAATTCGCCACCGGGGACTTTCCCCATCAAAACGATTTTTCCCCTGACGGCAAGCGCATCTACAACACCAGTATCGGTAATGTTTTGTTGCCTCACGCTTTGAACTTTATGAAAGGGGAGAGATCATTACGCATCGTGGACGCGCAATCGCTGCAACTGCTGCGCACGATCAAGTTTCCCCAGGGAGTGCGTCCCAACGTGTTTACGCCGGATGAGAAAACGCTATACGCCCAGCTTTCCTACTTACGCGGCTTCGTGAAAGTGGATCTGGAGCACGGCGCCATTACCCACACCGTGGAGTTGCCCGCCAGCGCGTTCGGGAAAGCCAACTACCCGAACTACGATGACTTCCCTAAAAATTCCGCTCATCACGGACTGGCGTTGTCCGGCGACGGCAAGAAGCTGTGTCTGGCTGGAACCATCGATAACTACGTCGCTATCGTCTCTACGGAAACCCTGGTCGCGGATCGCATTATGGATGGCTATGATCTTCCATATTGGGCGACGACCAGCGCTGACGGCGTCTACTGCTTCGTTTCCAATAGCGTGGAAGGGACGGTTGGCGTATTCGATTACGACACCACCCAGGAAGCCGCCCGTATTCCTGTCGGCGAATTCCCCCAGCGTTCCCGCATGGGCAAAGCGCCGCAATCCGTGCTGGATAGCCTGGAGCCGATACAGGGTTAAGTTAGCTTAAATCACAGACGTCGTCGTGCGGCGTCTTTGTGAACAACCAATGCATGAATATTCACGTTGTACACTTTTTTCTTTTCCATCAATCACATACAGCTTGAAAGCAGAGATACAATCACATAGTTGCATATCCCTTTTTATTCCCGTTTTTCGCCGCTTAAATGATGCATTAGAGTCTAGTCTCATTTGTATCGACCTTGTCTGAAAGCCTTGTCGTTCCTGGTCTTGCCGGATGTCTCCCCGGCGTCGCGGGTAGGCCCTGGTTCCTAGCATATCTGTCCGAATTGTAGGCCACTTTGTGAGCGTGTTAGCTTGGTCAGGCTGGGCGCCGATTTGGTCAGCTGTTGCGGGAGCGTCGTTGTGTCCCGAAATTAGCGTTCAGAATCAAGCAGGTAGCCGTTGTCAGAATAATCTAGAAAAAGCTGCCTGATGTTATTAACACCAATCGCCAATGAACTGATAGAACTATGAAACCGTTTCAAAAGAACCTGCTGGCAGGGATGATTGCCGGCCTCACCTTTAGCGGCGTGAGCTATGCGAATCCAAGCGCGCCGGAAGATCTAAGCGTATATCGCAATTTGACGCCCAAGATCGTCGGCGGTGAAGACGCCGCCGAGGGCGAATTTCCCTTTATGGTGTATCTGCAATACAACGGCGGCCAATGGTGCGGCGCGTCGGTGATAGATGATTATTATGTGCTCACTGCGGCGCACTGTACCGCAGGCATTTCCGCCGAAAGCTTCAAAGCCGTGATCGGTCTGCACGATCAGAACGACATGCGCGATGCGCAGAAAATCCAGGTGGTGGAGGTGATCAATCACCCTGAGTTTAATGAGCAGACCCTGGAAAACGACATCGCTTTGCTGAAACTGTCGGAGAAGGTGGATGAGAAATATACCCGCATTACTCTGGGTGACTCCACAGACATAATGCCCGGCAGCGATGTGACCGTGATCGGCTGGGGTGCGCTGCGCGAAGGCGGCGGCTCGCCGGATGTTCTGCAAAAAGTGGACGTGCCAGTGGTGTCGCTTGAAGAATGTCGTATGGCTTACGGTGACGGCGCCATTTATGACTATAGCCTGTGCGCGGGCTTGGAGCAGGGCGGAAAAGACTCTTGTCAGGGCGACTCCGGCGGGCCTTTGTTTGTCAATCAGGCAGGCGAATTCCGCCAGTTGGGTATTGTGAGCTGGGGCGACGGTTGCGCCAGACCAGGAAAATACGGTGTGTATACCTCTGTGCCCAGCTTCAAGGAATGGGTGGCTTCTTACGTGGGCGGCGATACGCCTGATCCCGGCGACCCGGATGATCCAGACGGTCCTGATGACGGTGATGGCGACGACGATAATGTGCTCGGCAACGGTAAGCCGATTGACGATCTGAACGGCGTATCCGACAGCAAGGTGTATTACACCATTGAAGTGCCTGAAGACGCCAAGAATCTGAGCGTCAAGATCGAAGGCGGACGCGGGGACGTCGATCTTTATGTTCGGGCGGAAGAAGATCCGACCTTAACCGAATATGATTGCCGCCCTTACAAAAACGGAAATGAGGAAGTCTGTGACGATTTAGTTGTCAGAGCGGGCGTGTATCACATCATGTTGCATGGTTATCTGCGCTATAGCGGCGTTACTTTAACCGCTTCCTATGATGGCGATCCGACAGACCCAACCGATCCAACTGATCCAACTGATCCAACCGATCCAACCGATCCAACCGATCCAACCGATCCAACCGATCCAACCGATCCAACCGATCCAACTGATCCAACTGATCCAACTGATCCAACTGATCCAACTGATCCAACTGATCCAACTGATCCAACTGATCCAACCGATCCAACCGATCCAACCGATCCGACGGACCCAACTGATCCAACTGATCCAACTGATCCAACCGATCCAACCGATCCAACCGATCCAACCGATCCAACTGATCCAACTGATCCAACTGATCCAACTGATCCAACCGATCCGACGGACCCGACGGACCCGGACGATCCTGGATTTCCGACAGATCCAAATGACCCTAATGATCCTAACGAGCCGGGTGAGCCAACCGATCCGACGGACCCAACTGATCCGACAGATCCAACGGACCCGACCGATCCCACTAATCCGGACGATTGTGAACTGACCGAATCGCAAAAAGCTCTGTTGGAAGCCCATAACCAGGCGCGTAGCGAGGGCCGTAACTGCGGTTCAGCCTACTTCCCGGCTGCGGAGCCGCTGGTATGGAACTGTAAGCTTGGCGCCGCGGCGACCAAACACACTGAAGACATGGTCAACAACAACTTCTTCAGCCATACCGGTTCCGACGGTTCTCAAGTTGGCGATCGCACCCGCGCGGAAGGCTATAACTCCTGGCGCGTAGGCGAGAACATCGCCGCGGGTTATGAGTCTACACAGCAAGTGATGGCGGGCTGGCTGAAGAGCCCGGGTCATTGCTCCAATATCATGGGAGCGGAGTACACCGAAATGGGCGCGAAGAAAGTAAGCACGTCCTCGGCCAGTTATCCGCATTATTGGACCTCCGTGTTCGGCGGGGAATAAGTCCGGCATTATCACCGCGCCGCCTGGACCCTCCTGCGGCGCGGTCTTTTTATGTTAACTCCTTCCTGAATCTCCACACTCTGCGACTGTCGGACAAAGGATACGCGCGCAATTAGCAATGAAGTTTTGTAAGATCAAAACCTGAAACGCGCCGAATTTCATTGTCATCACCTCAAAATAATAAGCACTGCGCCATGCCCGACAAGCTGCTCATTCACGATTATTACGACCTGCTAAACCGCGGAGCCTGGTTTCGCGCTATCCCTGAAGATTTGAAAACAGAGCTGCTGAATCTGGCGCAGATAAAAGCGCTGCGGACGGGAGAATTTCTGTTTCAGCGTGGCGACAAACCCGCAGGTATTTACGCCGTGGTGAAAGGGTCGTTGAGAGTCGCTGGCGTCAACGAAAATGGCAAGGAAGCGATCCTGGCGTTTGTCGAACCGCCTAACTGGTTCGGAGAAATCGCCTTATTTGACAGACTGGATCGCACTCACAGCGCCCTGGCGGAGTCCCCGACCACCTTGTTGCACTTACCGCAAAAAGGGCTGGAAACGCTACTGGCGGCGAAGCCGCATTTCTGGAGGGACTTTGGAGTTCTGCTTTGTTTCAAGCTGCGCCTGGCGTTTCGCGCGGTGGAAGACGCCACGCTGTTACCTGCGCCTCTGCGATTGGCGCGCAGGCTGGTGGTGATGGCGGAGGGTTATGGCGACTTCAGTGGACAGGCGCGACGCGTGATACATATACAACAGGAACAGCTGGGGATGATGTTGGGGGTGTCCAGACAAACGGTGAACCAGATCCTGAAGGAGCTGGAGCAGAAAGGGCTGATCGCCACCTCCTATGGGGAAATCCAGATTCTGGATATGGACGCGCTGAAGTCGCAGGCGGGCATGCTGGAATAGACCGCAATCACCACTGATAGCGGTCAATGCGTTCGCCTTCATAACGCACTACGGGACAATTCACCACAATGTCCGTGCGCAGAATCTCCAGCTTTCCCTGACTCTCCGCCACGAAGATCTGCTCTTCGGATTTAAGCTCCACGGGCGTTGCGCCAGCCTTCCAGACGACCTCATACATCAGCCACAAAGGACTGTATTGTAAGTTGACATGGTTCGAACTCAGCGGCTCTGGCGCAGAGGGAAATATGCTGGGTTGATCAAAGTTGCGGACTCGGTAGACCCTCTCCAACACCGTACGAACCTGAGGCGGCTTGGGGTAATCCGGGATGGCGTCCCGCAAGCGGGGAGCGTAATTGGCTTGCATGCTCTCCGCCATGGCCCGATCGGAGACATCAGTGGTGACATAGTAGACGCGTTCGCCATTGTACCAGGCGGGGTGCGCCGCCAGATTTACGTGGGCGCTGTGAGCATTGGAATAACCCTGTCCTGCACAACCGGTCATGGCGAGGATGAAGACCCCTATGGCTAGGCGCAGCATGTCCAACTCCCTTGTTTGCATTCTTTTCCAGTGTAGACAAGGATACGGTCATACGCCCGCGGCCAGAAAAAGAGAGCGGGATTGGATTCAGGGGCCTTCGTAAGAAATGGGCTTGACTTCAAACTCCACCGAAATGGGGGCTCCGTCAGCAAGGTTCAGGGTGACGCTGACATGGTCGCCAGGGCTCAGCGGACGTTGCCGTTGCATCAGCATCAAATGCATGCCGCCGGGGTTGAAGGAAAGGGACTCGCCAGCTTTCAGTTCTAAGCCTTCCCCCATGTGCTGCATGCTCATCTGGCCGTTGTTGTTGATGGTTTGATGCATCATAACCTGACCAAAATCCGCGCTTTCTGCGCTCGTAATAGTGATTGTCCGATCCGACGCATTGTTGAGGGTGAAGTAGCCCGCCATGGGAGTGGTTCCCGGCGTAAAGCGAATCCATGCGTCGCTGGTTTCGACGGCCTTCGCCTCTTCATTTTGCGCGGAGGCGAGAACTGGCGATGATATCAGGGTGGCGGTGAGGAGGGCTCGAATCAGGCTTTTTTTCATCATCATTGAGAGCTATCAAGTGCGGTCACAAGGTTGAGGCGGCAACCATTCCGGGTATATAACTGGAGGCCAAGCCTACCACAGGGCGCACACTGAGAAAACGTAGCTTTAACGGGGAGTTATGCGTCCAATTGTCGCTGGACAATTTCTGATCCGAAAGGCACACTGCGCGGCCACATCCTTCCCATCGTCAACGCGAATGAGGTTTTGAAGTTGCAGTTCAAGCGTTATTGGGTGCGAGGCGCAGCGTTGCTCGCCCTGGTCTTGTTTATGGTGGGGCTAAGCCTGGTGAGGCAGTGGCTTCCCGGCGTTGGTTCTCTTGATCTCGACCAGTTCGAGAATATCCATTATGTGAACGCCGTCGAGTGTACGCCTGGGCAAGGTGAGTGTCGGGTTCCTGTCAACGAAGGCAGTGTGAGCTTCTCATTTGGCGATGAGCCAATTCGTCCCGCGCGCGCGTTTCCAATTCGCCTTCAATTGCAGGGCGTAAAAGCGGATCAGATCCGAGTCGACTTTGAGGGGGCCGATATGTATATGGGCCTGAATCAAACCAGGCTGACGCAGATGGCGGATGGGTCCTATCAAGGTGAAGGGTATCTGCCTGTGTGCATTACCGGACGGATGGCGTGGCGGGCGACTATCTTTATCGCCAAAGGGAGCGACACGCTAGCGCTGGTGTTGGAGTTTGTCACGGAGTGAGTAAAAACGTCCCTGTTCGGTTGTAGTCGGGAGGGGTGTAATAAGAGTGTAAAAAATATCTACACTCTTCGCTGCGCCTTACACCTGTCACCCTGTTTCTATCGACTTATTATACGAATTTTCAGATATCAGACTTTTTTACGACGGGAAAGACTCAGGCTCACCAGCCCCAGTCCCAACATTGCTAATGTGCCTGGCTCAGGAACGCTCAAGCCGCCTTCAATCACATCGTTAGCACAGGTAGCGGACCAACGCAGACCCAATGAAGTGGACTTGCTAAGATCGGTGATGCCCAGATCGGCCAAGGTTAAAGTAAATGACAGGACGCCCAGTGTGCCGACGGTATTGCTAACCCCGCTCAGGTCTGCGCTGGAAGTCTCGCCTGCAACCAATGTGGCTTTACTGGTGTTCACGCTGACTTCTTGATTCTGTCTTACACTGCTGCTGGCGCCAGTGATAACCAGTTGGTCCATGTAGTCAACCATGGATAAACTGTAAAGATCTCCGGTAGAAGCATCTAAAGCGTATTCCCATTTTTCACCGTTGCTGACGTCGTCGTCTTTGTAGCGATCTGCTGCGCTGCCAAAGGGGTTCCAGCCGTTAACGCTAATGAACAGGTCGCCATACATATGGCCAAGGCTATCTGCACCTTCGAAGAAGTTTGTGAATACAGACACATAGAGATTGTCACTATCGTGAGTCACTTCCATATGAGTAATTTGGTAGACGTCTGCGTTACCATATACGTCGCCGTTGTATGAAAGACCGGCTCCGTTATATCCATCATTGATCGTTACGGCATGTGCGCTGACTGCGGCTACGCTCAAAGACAGCGCTGTAAGGGCGTGCTTTATTCTTGAGGTCATAACCAACTCCTTTTCTTTTATTTGGGTAAAGTAGGTCTGAGTACATCACCGCTTTCTCAGGCATTGGTTGTGCCAAAACCAAATTAACCTTAATTTTCAATGTGACAGACAGTCGCCAAATAGTCCGTATTATATAATCCGTAAAATTTACTGACAGTGAATAAGAAAAGTCTGAGAATGCAGACATATGAAAGTACTTAACAAAAATCACATATATTATTGATAATAAAGAAATAAACGGGATGTTTTGAAAGGCCTTCGCACTTTTACATGTCAACAGGATCGGACAGATAAAAGGAAATTCTTAAAATGAACGCTGTAAATTTTCTGACAACTGTACGTTATCCCGGACACTTTCATCGGCTTGTCTGAAAAGAAAAAGCGGCGCTAAGCGCCGCTTTTTAATCACCATACATTACCACGCTGGTGAGAAAAATTATTACAGGCTAGGCCAGGTTTGCACGCCATCCACTAAGATGCTCGGTTTATCCAGGCCATAACAGAACTGGTCGCCGCCAGACGCATAGTACTTGCGCGGCGCTACAGGCAGGCTGAAGGATGCGACCTGGGCTGAGGCCTTGGCGCTAAACGGCAGCGCCCACATAGTCAGGTAGTCGCGGAAGTCCAGCCCGGTGGCATGGGACACGGCAACCGTCATCCAGTCGTTACTGTTAATGCTTTTTGCTTCCGCCAGACTGTATTGAGAGAAACCAAGATTGCTTTTCGCCGCCGACCAGGCCTCTTCGCTCGCTAAAGCCGCATTGAAGTTGCGGTCGAGGATGTGCAGTCTCGGCAGCAAATTCCAGCCGTCATTCAACTTGCCTTCGCCCTGAGCGGTCATCATCATTTGTACCGTGATTCCTGCGCCGTTGGACCAGCCGGTTAACTTTTGGCTTTGCACGTAGGCTTGAGGGTTGGATTCACTGACGGAGTCGCGCAGCACCTTGAACATGCTTTCAAAAGGCAACGACTGACAGCCTGGGTTTTTGCCGGTATCGATGTAGTAATGCGACTTCGAGTAGTAGGAGTAGGGGTTGGTGCTTGCATGCCCATCCCAGCCGCTAAAGCGGAATCGGCCGCGCTCCAGACCATGCCCCAGCTCGTGGATGTCGCCGTGCCCGATAGGGCTGAATTCCCAATAGGCGTCATAGGGATTACCGGAACATCCGTAACCGCAGGTGGCCTGATCCGCATTCATGTGCTTCACGATATCGATATGCTCGATATCCAGGTTGTGTGCAGTGGCGAAATCATGAATCTCCGCCACCACGTCTATGCCCGGACCTTTGAAGCCGGCGAGAACATGAGGGAAGTTATGAATGTAACGCATGGTTCCCGCCGCTAAAGCTGCGCCGGTCTTCCAGTTTTCGTCCTGCATGGACTTACGCATTTTGTCCAGTTTGGAGTGGACTTCGAAGCCAGGCGTCACTAACTCGGCCCAATCGTAGTCGCCTTGAGCTAACGCCTGCTCGAAGCTGGCGTTATCTTCTTCGCCGTTCCAGAAGGGGTGTTCGCCCACGTTCTCGAAACGGAAAGAGACGTTTTTGCCGTTGCCGCCAAACTCAATCTGCAGCGGGCCCCCGTAAGTGGAGGTGAAAGTGATGCTCTCGCCGGATTTAATACTGAATTTCGGCGTCTGCAGGAATTTAGGGCGTGTATATCCGTTCTTCTCAAACTGATGGGTGGCGCCGGAACGCTGTGTGTTTACGAAGATGGAGGTGGCCACATCGGCATTGTCCAGGCGGGTCACCTTCACTGTGTAACCCGGTAGGGCGTAGACGCCGGCGGCGCGGAAATAACGCTTACTTTCCATGTCTATGGTCTTGGTGACTGGCGAGACATGGTTGAAGCTGCTGCGGCTGAAGTTCCCCATGTCCTTTTGTGCGGGGTTCAGTGCGCGGTAATTGTAGACAGAATAATCCGCGTACAGTGATTTCAGAAATGCGTTGTCTTCCGTCGTGATTTTGTCCATGGGATAGGTGACGCTGGCGCGGTAGTGGTCGCCCAATAAAGCGAGCAACTTCTGATAGCGTTTACCTTCGTCGGCGAAGATATTCGTTTTATTTTTGTCCAGATTGGACATGATGTTGCGCACTTGGTCGGCGCCTTCAAAGAAACCGGCATTCAGGCCGCTGACGGCGGAGCAATTTTCGCCGTCGCAGGCGGACCAGTCGAAAGCATAGTCTTCGCTTTCAAAGTGGGTCAGCATGGTCTTTACTTGCGCAACGCTCTCTGGGATTTCGCCCATATCGTCGATGGAGTCATAACCGCTCAGATAGAGCCTTTTCCAGTAGTTGTCTTCCTGGTAGGACACGTTAAACAGTGTGAAGAGCTGGCCGCCCAAGCTGGTTAAATTACCGTCCCAATGAAGATACAGCACGGGCGTGCCCTTGGCCATGGCGGCGGCCACCGTAGCGGTGATGGCGTCAACATCCGCTTCTTCGCTTTTTTGGGAAATAATCAGCAGGTCGGGATTGTCGTTGAGACAACCCGCCAGCTTGGCCCCGTCACAATCTCCCTGTGCGTTGTAACTGACTGCTTCGCCGTAGCGATCATCCAGCCACTTGCGCACGCCGCTGGCGTCGTGAAACCAGTAGCTTTCATCCATTTGCGCCATGACGAGCTTCAAAGGTTTGGTATCGAAATTATCCCTGCCGCTCAGCCAGACGATGGCGTTGTGCATGAATTGATACATCTGCTCATTGGCGCTGCCGCGATTGCGCATGGGATTGCCGCCCAACACGAGATAACGCGCGTCGCTTTCACCGATAACGCCAAATCCGCGGTTATAGACGGTTTTTCCTTCATTGGCGGCATTGGATATTAAAATGGCTTCGTTTTCGCCGAACGTTGCGCTTATCTGCGCCGCATCATGAGTTGGGTCCCAGTCAATGGCGGTGAGGCTATCGCTTTTAGCGGCTCCATCGGTATTCAGTTGGAACAGTTCGATGCGGGCCTGAGCAAAGCGGCTGCGGTTGTTTTCTATGGTCCGTAACGCGGCGGACGCCAGATCGCGGCTGTTCTCGACAACCATTGCATTGCCTGTGCGAATAGCTTGCTCTACGGGGTTGAAGGCGACTTCCAGGTCAAACTGCAGGTCGGCGGTTTTCTTCCCGTCGGATACGCGAATGACTATGCCTTTAGCCATGCCTAAGTCATCTGCGTCAGGGGAGCCGGAAATTTTACCTGTAGCGGCGTCGATGCTCAGCCAGGCTGGACCGTTCACTAACTGAAAGGAGAGCGTATCGCCTTCTGCGTCGCTGACGGTTGGGGTGAAGCTGAAGGGCTCGCCTTCTTTGGCGGCCGGGTCTGGGGTTCCGGAAATGGTTGGGGCCTGGTTGTCGCCTGTATCGGAGCTGTCGTCGCCGCTGTCGGTCCCTGTGTCGTCCGAATTATTTCCGCCGTCAACTTCTGATCCATTGTTGTCGCCGCTGTTATTACCGCCGGTCTTGGCGTCGTCGTCAGATCCGCAGCCGGTCAAGGCTATAGCGCTTACCAGGAGTATCGATCCGGCTAAAGGATGAAACCGCAACATCTTATTTCCTCGTTTTCTACATTGGCGTTGATCAAAAAACCCGCAATATTACGTCGACGTATAAACGCGGGATATAAGCGGCGTGACAACAATTATAAAATGTGAAGTCACGCCAATTTATATGTAATTATTTGTGTACTTATGTGTTATTGATTTACTGTTTTCGAATAAAACGTAACGAATATGTCGTAAACAGATAAAACTGAGGCGATATTTAAATATCGCATTTAAAAACAGATAATTAGAGAGATATAAAAAGAGAGTTGAAGAGGATAAAACATATCCATTAGGGGTTCATTAAGCCAAAAACATTAAATTAAATTAGTACTTTTGGCCTAATTGTTAATATATCTTGCCGAAAAACTATTTCGTTATGAGTTTAATGTGACGACGTTGGCGTGATGAATGTTATCTGTGTCCGAAAACCGTCGTCCAATAGGTCGGGTAGTCCGCGCCGGATGCGTCGACTTTGGCGGCCCCCATTTCTGTGTAACCTTTACTCATAATATTGGCGCAGTGACCCGGACTGTCCAGCCAGCCTTTCATGACCTGCGAGACGGAACCGTATCCGGCGGCGATGTTTTCTCCTACGCGTTGATAGAAGTACCCTTGTGATTTTACGCGTGCGCCTACGCTGAGGCCGTTGGAGCCGGTGTGGTTGAAGAAGTTGTTGTCCGCCATATCTTTGCTGTGGGCGCTGGCGGCCGCGGCGAGCTTGCAATTCCAGGTCAGCGCGGGGGCTTTGTCATAGTCTTCACCGCCGCAGGAGCGCGCTTGCGCCCGAGCTTCGTTGTGCGCCTTGAGCAACTGCTTGTCCAAGTCCGTCATCTGGCAATCAGTAGGAGTGGTGGTTCCGCCGTCGTCAGCGACGTTATCTCCGCCGCTCCCGCCAGAGCCGCCGCAACCAACTAAAGTTACGGCGCCGGTCAGCAACAGAATACGGGCGATGTTGTTTAAATGCATTTGGAATTCCTCCAATAAATCATCTTTGCTTTGACAGACGGAGATACGGCGCTCCTTGCTCTATGAATCAATAAAATAAAGCATCTACTTAAAGCTATCATTAAGCCAAATAGGCTGTTTTATTAGTGCTTTGGGATGAGGACAGTTTGATATATAAAAGCTAAAGGGGGATTTGTTGTTTATGGGCCAGACTTGACCTTCCCCTTGGGGCAAGCTTCACGCTGTATGCGAGCATTCATTGACGGAGTTGAGAAATCACATGCTGACGATAGGGCAGATGGCCCGTTTATTCGATGTCACCACCAAGACGCTGCGTTATTACGAAAGCGCCGGCGTATTTTGTCCTGCGATTTACGGTCGCGAAAATGGCTATCGCTATTACGCGCCGTCGCAAATTGACGAGCTGCAGCGCATTTTATGGCTGCGCGACATGGGCGTGCCGCTGGAAAGCATTCGCGGCCTTAAGGAGCAGGGCGCTTTAAGCGACGAGCATGTTTTGCGCAATAAACTGTGTGGACACGCCACGGCGTTGGAGCGGGAGATTGAAGACAAACGGAAACTTCTCAATGAATTGCTGATTTACCTGAAGCAACCCATCATGGAGAACATAAATATGAATTCCACACAAGGCGCGGCGGTGGAACCGCAAGTCAAAGAGCTTCCTGCATTCACCCTTATTGGTATGGAGTACCGCAGCAGCGACGTCAGAGACTCTATCCCCATGCTGTGGGGACGTTATTTGCCCAGGGAGGATGAGATTCGCGGCAGGGTTAATCACGAGGTGTCTTACGGGCTGTGTCTGCCGCTGGAGGACGGTGAGTTTCGTTATATCGCCGGCGTCGAAGTCGAGAAGGGAACGCCAGTTCCCGAGGGAATGGTGTCGGTCACGGTGGCGGCGGCTCGCTACGCGGTGCTGACCCATACGGGGCCTGTGGCGGGACTTAATGCGACGTTCCGCAAAGCCTGTTCCCGCGACTTGCCGGAAAGCGGACTGGAAAGGGTCGATGGCCCGGACTTTGAGCTGTACGACAGGCGTTTCATGGGCCCCGATAGCGCAGAGTCACAGGTGGATATTTACTTGTCCATTGCTGAATAGCGTACTTAAGCGACCGAACTCAGCAGGTCTCAAAATGGCGACCTGCTGAGTTCGGTCCTCTACGTCAAATAGCTTTTAAAATGGCGTCGACGCTGGCTTTGGCGTCGCCGAACAACATAAAGGCGTTATCGCGGAAAAACAGCGGATTCTGAACGCCGGCATAGCCTGCGTTCATGCTGCGTTTGAATACGATAACGTTTTTCGCTTTCCACACTTCCAACACGGGCATGCCGGCGAGCGGACTCCCTGGATTTTCCGCCGCGGCGGGATTCACCGTGTCATTGGCGCCGATCACCAGCACGGTATCCGTCTCCGGAAAATCCTGATTGATCTCATCCATGCCCAGGACGATGTCGTAGGGCACTCTCGCTTCCGCCAGCAGCACGTTCATATGCCCTGGAAGGCGGCCCGCCACGGGATGAATGCCGAAACGAACTTCCACGCCATGCTCACGCAGCTTCTGGGTGATTTCATAGATAGGGTGTTGCGCCTGCGCCACCGCCATACCGTATCCCGGAGTGATAATCACGGAGTGCGATCCTTTCAGCATGTCCGCAACCCCTTCCGCATTAATCTCCTGGGGCTCGCCATATTCCGCGTCAGCGTCTTCAGGAGCGGGGTCATTCCCGAAGCCGCCGGCGATGACGCTTATGAAAGAGCGGTTCATCGCCTTACACATGATGTAGGAGAGAATCGCCCCTGAAGAGCCCACCAGCGCGCCGGTGATGATCAACAGGTCGTTGGACAGCATGAAACCCGCCGCCGCCGCGGCCCAGCCCGAATAGGAGTTGAGCATGGAGATGACGACAGGCATGTCCGCGCCGCCGATGGAGGACACCAGATGCCAGCCGATAAACAGGGCGATCAATGTCATCAGAATCAGACTGAAACCGCTGCCGCCGACTTTGACGAAATACAACATGAGTAAAAAGGAAACGACGCCCGCGCCCAGATTGATTTTATGACGATGGGGCAGCATCAGGGCTTTGGAGCTGATGGAGCCGCGTAACTTCCCAAAAGCGACGACCGAGCCGGTAAAAGTAATTGCGCCGATAAAGACGCCCAAAAAGATCTCAGTCAAATGAATGCTGAGCAATGCGCCGCTTAGCGGTCCATGCTCCAGATAACTGTTGTAGCCCACCAGAACCGCAGCGAGACCGACAAAGCTGTGCAGGATCGCCACCAGCTCCGGCATCTGCGTCATTTCCACCTTCAAAGCGACTTTAACGCCGACCACGGCGCCGACGGCCATGGCCAGGATGATCAACCAGACTGAAGTTACTTGCGGACTGGCGATAGTCGCCAGCAACGCCAGCGCCATACCAATAATGCCGTAGAGGTTGCCGGTTTTTGCAGTCTCCTGCTTGCTTAGCCCAGCCAGACTGAGAATGAACAGCACGGCGGAAATGATATAGGAGGCGGTGATTACACTGTATGACATGAGTCGCTCCTCCTATTTCCGAAACATTTTCAGCATGCGTTGGGTGACGACAAATCCCCCGACGATATTGATGGTTGCGATCAGCGTCGCAGCGGCGGCCAATAAAGTCACCAACAGACTGTCGCTGCTGATTTGCAGTAACGCGCCGACCACGATAATGCCGCTGATGGCGTTGGTGACGCTCATCAATGGCGTATGCAGCGCATGGGTGACGCTCCAGACGACGTGGTAACCCACAATGCAGGCGAGTACGAAAACGGTGAAGTGAGATAGAAACTCCGACGGCGCGGCGCTGGCGATCCACAGTAACGCCAGTGCTCCTGCGGCCTGCAGACCGTGTTTGAAGGAGCTCGACATCGGCTGGGACTTGGGCGGCGGGGCAGGTGCGGTTTTGGGTTGCTGCGGCGCCGCGCTGACTTTAACCGGGGGAGGGGGCCAGGTGATTTCGCTGTCTTTGACGACGGTGACGCCGCGAATCACTTCGTCTTCGAAATTGATGTCGATGTTTCCATCTTTGTTCTTGCACAGCAGCTTCATCAGATTGACCAGATTATTGCTGTACAGCAGGCTGGCCTGAGTGGGGAGGCGCGAAGGGAGGTCGACATAGCCGACGATTTTCACTTCGTGAATCTCCGCCATTTCTCCAGGTTGGGTGAGCTCGCAATTACCGCCGTTGGGCGCCGCCAAGTCGACGATCACACTGCCGGGACGCATGGCTTTCACCATCTCTTCCGTGATCAGCTTGGGGGCTGGTTTGCCGGGAATCATGGCGGTGGTGATGATGATATCCACCTCTTTCGCCTGCTCCAGAAACAACTTCATTTCCGCCTCGATGAACGCCTTGCTCATCACTTTGGCGTAACCGTCGCCGCTGGAACTTTCTTCTTCCATGTCCACTTCCAGAAACTCCGCGCCCATGCTTTGAATCTGCTCTTTCACTTCCGGGCGTGTATCGAAGGCGCGCACAATGGCGCCGAGACTTCCCGCTGTGCCGATCGCCGCCAATCCCGCAACGCCAGCGCCGATGACCAGAATCTTGGCGGGTTGCACTTTGCCGGCGGCGGTGATTTGTCCGGTGAAAAAGCGCCCAAAGTGGTGAGAGGCTTCCACCACCGCTCTGTAACCGGCGATATTGGCCATTGAACTTAACGCGTCCATGGACTGGGCGCGGGAAATGCGGGGGACGGAGTCCATCGCCAGTACGGTGATGTTCCGTTGCGCCAGTTTCTGCAGTAATTCCCCGTGCTGGGAGGGCCAGATAAATCCGATGAGGGTGGCGCCGGGCTTCAGCAGCTCGACTTCCTCATCATTGGGTTCGTTGACTCTGAGGACAATATCCGCTCCCCAGGCTTCTTCTCTCGTAACGATCTTGGCGCCGACTTCCTCATACATCCCGTCGCCGAAACTGGACAGCCAGCCGGCGTCGGCCTCAACCGCCACCGAAAACCCCAGTTTGATCAACTCCTCAACCGATTTGGGCGTCGCCGCCACACGCTTTTCATGAGGTCTACTCTCTTTGGGTATGCCTATTTGCATCGTCTTCCTCACTTTGTTGTTATTTCAATCCTTAGTCTGGATAACTCACAAGTGGTTATGGGTTAACCATAAGTTGTTCATTGTATACCCTTATTTTGGGATTGATGAGCGAATCTTGGGCTCAGTAAGTTTCCTGGGATTGGGAAAATTGTGTCAGGCGGTTCGCTCATTCAGTCTGGGACCACGTAGTCTTTGAGTTGCGGAGAGCTGGCTTGTATGACGGACTGGAAGATATTGTTCCTTGTTAGCGGTTGCAGGTTAGATTTGCGCAAGATCAATATAAGCTATTGAATATAATTGATTTATCCTGACAAACGTGGCAGTTTGTTACCTGACGCTAGGGAATGTTTTGATAGCGCAGTAACTGCGCTGGCTACTGTGTATAGTCGACAACAACAAATAGCCCGCCGAAGTTATCCCACAATGACATGCCGAATATTTTCCGAGTAACTCCTGGCTTCCGTTATATGAAGGGAGTGCAAGAGCTTCATTGGAAAATCATAGCTATAGTTAAGCAAGCAGAATCATGGAGTAAGGAGTAAAAGATGAAACTGGCGCAAGTGCTCGGACAGCTGAACCAAATCGAGAAGTCAAAATTCATTAACTCTCTCGACAGAGTGTGCCAATCAGCCGGGGATGCGGATAAAAAGCTCGCGAAGGAGCTCAATAGTATTGATGGGCAACTGAAAAGCGCCTCTAGTAACGAAATAACCCGGCTCTTCTTCGCTGTGCGTGATCACTATATCCAGTATTTACGTGATACTTTGGCGTTGGAAGGCCCGCAACTGACTCTGTTAACCAATATCCTTTCCAGAGATGGCAATTGCGTGGCCAGGACAAACTGGATTGAAGCACTTTACGATCAAGAGCATAAACGCTTGAGTAATATGTCCAAGGCGCTGGAAGCAGAGATCAAGGATGCAAGTGAGACCGACAGGTTTGACCGTGGCAATCGATTATCGATATATCAGGACTGCTTTAAAACAGCTTACTTTAATGATGAGCGTGTGAATCGTCAGGCGAGGATCAGCGATGATGAGCGCATGATACTGAATATCCTGATGGACAGGCTTGATATAAACCGTCAAGAGGCAGCGGCTATAGAACATTTGATCGTCCCTGTTCCAGCATCGGGAGTTCTGGATGCGCTTAATACTTTACGGGAGTATGGCGTTGTTTTTATCAGCAAGCGCAATAATAAAGTGTTTGTTCCTGACGAAGTGGTTCAAGTGCTGAATGGAATTCAGGGGAAGGCGCTTCCAGACAAATATCTGGTGCGTATCCTGCGTTCTATGTCCGATCCAGAGCTGTCAAACGTTCTCAAAGCTCACGATCAGCAAATACGAGGCGTTCATCGACAGGAGAAGATCAACTACATCATTCGCGCGGGATTTTCCGTCCACAACCTTTTGGCGGAAGATATGCATGACCCCAAAAGCGGAATCAGTGAACGTAAAGATCGACTGAAGACGATGATCGACGACCTTAACTTGGAAGTGGATAAACTGGGCTCCAAGATTGAGGAGAGAATTGAGCTGATTGTCAGTGCTCTTAACGCCGCAGAGGAGGGTGAGTTTAACTCGCTGACTTCATCCGGTTTCAAAGAAATGCTCACCATGCTTGAGACCACCGAGCCTCCCGTGGCCAAACGGTTGCAAGAGACCTTTGAGATTGAGCCTTCTGACGCAATAGATACGGAGACAATGCGGGCGTTATCCATTTCACCGGTAGATATTCTGTATCTCTACTCAAATGAGGAAGTCAAAACTATTAGAAGCGAAATGGGGCTTTCCAAACGCAAAGAGCCAAGAATGGCGATACTGGAAAGCTTCGCCAGTGCGACTGATAAGATCATAGAAAATTATGAGCTATTGGCGCAAAGAGACCTGAAAGGCTTGGACACCGCTGGAGTGCAGATTCGCGAACCGGATTTAGGCGCAAAATTTGAGGAGGCCACCAGGGCGCTTTTAGGACAGCTCGGACTGAATGTTGACGAAGACCTACGTAAGCAGCTTGGCTCCGCCAAGGATAAAATGGATATCGTGGTGTCACTTTCCGATGACGATGTAATTGTCGGGGAGGCCAAATCTTTCAAAAGTGGTGAATACTCCAAATACAGCTCAACGTCACGACAAGTTAAAGCCTATGTAAACCGGTGTGAGGCGCAAGGTAAACGGGTGCAGCAAGTGCTTCTTGTGGCTCCGGCTTTTTCACAGGATTTTATTGAGGCGGCGGAGCTGGATGCCGATGTAAATATCTCCTTACTCGAAGCTACCGGGCTGAAAAAAATCGTGGAAGCCTACAAAGCGCGCCGAAATCCAAAATTTACAGCGAAGCTTCTGACTAAAGGCGGCTTGTTGAAAGCGGATCTAATCGCAAAATCTATATAAAGACTGCTCCTCAAATAAAGCTGGCGGGCGCCAGCTTTACTCTTATTGCTCAAGATTGCCTCGACACTGAGTCAAATTAAAATTCCTAATAGAAAAAATCATGATGTCCCCCACCGCCATTCTCATACACGTTAACGATATCGAATCAGGTTTGTCCTGGTACAAGAAAGCCTTTCCGGCAGCGCAGGAAAGGGTTGTTGATGGGTTTCGTTATCTTGACGTCGATGGCTTTCACATTGAGATTGTCTGGGCGGACGCCAAAGTGCCTGCCGGTAAGGCGGGTGCGGTGTTGTATTGGTCTGTCGCGAGTCTGGCGGATGAGATGGAGAGGTTTTTGGTCTTGGGATCGACTGTTTACCGTGGACCTATACAGATTGAAAACGGGCTAGGCATGTGCCAGGTGACGGACCCGTTTGGTAATCTTATAGGCCTGAGAGGTCCTTATTCTGCGTCCTGATTTTTCAGGTTGTTGCGCACCAATAGGCTGACTTTTCTCAGACGAACTCAAGCCAGCCTTATCCGATTATTCGGTCACGTTAGCGCCGAGCGCGTCCCGGTATTTCTCGATCAACTCAATCCAGGTTTCTGAATTGGCCACTATGAAATGGTATGTATGATCGTTCAGCAATGTGATCTTGAAGCCCTCAGGCAATGAAGGCGGCAGGCTGTCTTTTTCCACTTTCGCGATATCAGTGAGGGGGATGTTGTAGGTTCCAGGTCCAAGGTCTTCGTTATAGGGCGCGAAGTGCAGGGTCTCTGCGGTCATCCACAACTTGCCGTCGGCTTTGGCGACGCCTTGCTGGATCGTGGAAGTAGAGGATTTGATCACCTTATTCGGAGCGGTGATGTCAGCTTGAGTTACCATTTTGGGTGCCTCCTTGTGGTGCTTGAGTGAGTAGCTGCGGCTTGAAATGACTGCATCAACGACAGCTCAATGTCCTGATAGCGAATATAGAACGGCCCACGGCAAAGATAAAGCTCGGCGACAAGCACGTGAGGCTTATATGACGCCGGTCTCAAAGAAGGCGATCAGGGCGTCTGCAACCTTACGCACTCGTGGAGATCGTCGCAGGTCCGGGTGGATGACCAGCCATAGCTCTCGCATAACCGGACAGGCGGGCTTATGGATATGCTGTAATTGAGGATAAAAACGCTCCGGGCAGCCCCCCGGCATGCTGGAGAACTTGCCTATGGAAACTGTGGCGCGGTCGATTCAATTCACCCGTCCCAGCGTACGGCTGCAAAGCGGGCAAACCGTTGGGGCGGTGATACTGTCGGTGTAAGGACAAGAGGCTGCGTCCAGTCGAGTGCGGCTGGACGCGAAGCTGTCAATCTTGTGCTGCGGCTGATAGGCTTTGGCGCAATCAAGCCCTATGACCAATAAGGATATTGTTGTGACCTCTACTGTCTCTGCCTTGCCGTTGCAAATTTCATGTTTATACCGTGTGGAAGCGCTGGCGAAAGCCTGGCCGGCGACACACGTTATTTCTCTGCTTGATCCTGATATCAGCGAACAGGCGATCCCCAAGCTGGCCGCCCATGTGGAAGCGCATCACATCATTAGAATATTTGACCAGGAGAGAGCGGAAGCCACCCACCACTTTGACGCGGTGATCAGCGACGTCTTGAACACCTTGCAGGCGATTCTTGAGGGCCCCGCAAACCGCCTGGTCATCCACTGTCATGCCGGCGTGAGTCGCTCTACGGCAATAGGGTATGGCGCTTTGGCGTTAATGCATGGGCAGGGGCGGGAGGCAGACGCTTTTAACGAGTTGCTCAAGATCACCTGCAAGCCCTGGCCGAACAGACGCATTGTTGAGGCTATCGACACCGCCTTGAATCGCGGCGGGACCATGTTGGCGCCGTTGGACGCCTATCGGGAGGCGAACCCTTATCGCTTGGATAGCTACAGACGGCTGAACCGAAAGCGTGGGATAGTATCGAAAGTTCAGCGTTGAAGGCGTTGGCGGGGGATCAAAGAGGCTCCAACTGACCTTGGCGAGCGTAGCTTTCTTCAGTTGGCGGATACCAGATGGTAGAGAGTAAAAACGGGGGCTGGGCCGCCCCCAAGAGGTGTTAGTTCAGTCTTCAGCATTTATGCGGAGGTGATTCCAGGTTAGCTTGAACCCTGTCACTCCTGGACTTCCCTTTTAGCAAGGCGGCGAAAGACGCCTCCTGATTCCGAGGTATTACTTACACAAAAGGTCTACCGCTAACCCTGTTAATTCTAGAAGCCGGCGTTGCGGTGTTTGTAGAATATTTGGTGAAACTTTTGTGGCGTTTTTGCAATAGAAGAGAGGGCTTTCTATGGAGAGGTCTCACTTCTGCGGCGAGGTGGGCCAAGAGCCGACCAATCAGAAAAAACATGAAATATCGACAGGACTGTAGGGTGAATATCGCCAGACTCAAAGAAAAACTTGCCTCTGAAGATATTGACGACATTTATGATGCGTTAATTGATATCGGCAAAACCGACTGTTACGAGCTGATGGAAGATGTCAGGCGCTTTCTGCAACACCTGGAGCCGGATCTCCAGCGCGCCGCCATCATGGTGCTCGGTATATACTGGGCCGTACCGGACTTCAAACATGAACTAGTCCCTTTGATGAGCAAAGATGTGGACGATGACGTCAGAGCAACGGCGCTCATCAATTGGGTGGGGTATTACGCAGGGACAAAAGACCCAGCAGTCCTTCTCAGGCTCAATGACCTGTTGCGGGATAAAACGGAAGATATTTTCGTACGCATGGAGGCGTTAAGAGGCTTATTCAGAGTGGCGCAGTCGGGTATCGACGATACTTTAATGCGCCAACTGGAGAGAGCGCCTTCTTATGCGGAATTTGAGTCTTTGATTCCGTGGGAGTTGGTGGACAAGCTCATTGAGAAAGCGAGCTAAAAGCACTTGCCATGCTCCGTTTGTTCTTTTCCCAATAACTATGAGCGACTGAGCCGCCCCATTAATTCGAGGCGGCTTGCTAGGTCAACTTAATGTTGTAAAAAGCTCAGCAAATCCTGATTCAGCCGATCTTTATGAGTGTCTGTAATACCATGAGGCGCGCCTGGGTATTCGATGAGTTCGGCGTTTTTGATCAGTTTCACCGCGGCGCGGGCGGAGGCGTCGATGGGGACTATCTGATCGTCGTCGCCGTGCACGATCAGCGTGGGAATGTCGAACTTCTTCAGGTCATCGCGAAAGTCTGTGGCGGAGAACGCGGCGATTGAGTCGTAGGTGTTCTTGTGTCCGCCTTGCATGCCCTGGGCCCAGAATGACTGAATCATCCCTTGAGATGTTTGAGCGCCGGGACGATTGAAGCCGAAGAAAGGGCCCGATGCGATATCCAGATAAAGCTGGGAGCGATCTTTGAGAGACGCATTGCGGATATCGTCAAACACTTGCAGCGGCAAACCGATGGGATTGCTGTCCGTCTTTAACATCAGAGGCGTCACTGCGGAGATCAGCGCCGCCTTTTTGACCCGCTGCGTTCCGTGTCGACCAATATAGCGCGCCACTTCGCCGCCGCCTGTGGAGAATCCCACCAGAGTGACGTCTTTCAGGTCCAGAGTTTCGATCACGGTGGCGAGGTCGTCCGCATAATGATCCATATCATTGCCTTCCCAAGGCTGACTGGAGCGGCCGTGGCCGCGGCGATCATGCGCCACAACGCGATACCCCTTGTCAGCCAGGAACAGCATTTGCGACTCCCAGCTATCCGAACTCAGCGGCCAGCCATGACTGAAGACCACCACGGGCGCGCCTTTGGGCCCCCAGTCTTTATAGTAGATCTGTACGCCGTCACGGGTGGTGATGTAGTTCGCGGTCTGGGCGACTGCTGCGGCGGAATGCGTTGATATGGATGTATCGGCGGCGGATGCCTGCGCGGAGCCGGCCAGTGTGAAAAATGCCAGAGTCAGTGCGCTGAGAGGGCGGGTAAGTGATTTCATGTTTTCTCCTTAATGCTTTGATGTTTATGGCGCCCGTGGTCTTGGCCAACAAGCAGGAGCAACTTTACCTATGTTTCCAATACGATATATCATAAATAGTCTGTCAAATTTAACTTTGAGTATTTTTTATGGTTGATCGCCTGGCGGCGTTGCTGGAGCACTTTTCGATTAACGCCCGTGTGTTCAATACCGGCCCTTTGTGCGGGGTCACTGACGTATACGGAAAGGATCAGTATGGGCAGCTTCATCTGGTGCGCCAGGGGGCGGTGGAAGTGCGGCATGGCAGGAAAGTCGTCGCCGAAGTGGCGGAGCCGAGTCTGTTGTTTTATCCGCGGCCTTTGCCTCATCGCTTTGTCACTGATCCAGTGTTCGGCGCCGACTTCGCCTGCGCCAATCTGAGTTTTGAGGGCGGGGCGAACAATCCTGTCGTCGCCGCGCTGCCGGAATTTATCTGCCTGCCTCTATCTTCATTGCCGGGCGCTGCGCCGGTGTTGGACTTACTATTTCAGGAAGCCTTCGCCGGTTATTGCGGACGACAGGCAGTGTTGGACCGCCTCTTTGAAGTCGTCCTGATACAGGTGCTGAGGTATCTAATGGAAGACGGACGCACCCAGGTCGGCATGCTGGCTGGAATGGCGCACCCGCGACTGCGACTGGCGTTGGTGGCCATGCATGAACAGCCTGGAGAGGACTGGTCACTGGAAAAACTGGCTGATCATGCCGGTATGTCCCGTAGCGTATTCGCCAATCTGTTTCGCGACCGCGTCGGATGCACGCCGGGCGTTTACCTGCAACGCTGGCGTATCAGTCTTGCGCAACGGGCCTTGATGCAAGGGGAGCCGCTTAAGTTGATAGCCGGTGAGGTGGGCTATGGAAGCGAGGCGGCGTTATCGCGCGCGTTCAAGGCCTGTGTTGGATGCTCGCCAGGGGAGTGGCGCAAACACCAGGGACTTTAGCTCCCCGTTGTCATCCATAATGCGCACAAAATTCAGCCAATATTGCGCCCCCTGATCGGGGCGTAGTCCGTTTGCGATATTGTGAAAGAGATCGCATCTGTTACTGTTTCGCCACTGAGTTTACTTGGTTAACTCCGCTTGAACATACATAACAAATTGACTCTATTTCGCCATTTACCGGAAGGTCAAAAAGACGCGCTTACGCGATTGCGTTGCTGAATCTGAGTCATCGCACATAACGCATTAACCCGGCGAAATACAGATTTTTTAGTAGTAGATATGATTAAAAAAACGGCATTGTTTCTGGTTGTAATAGTTATTCTGGTCTTCCTTGTTTTTCGTGTGCTGGGTCCTTATTTGCGGGAACTTAAAAGCGATGAAACCGTCGCCCTCAAGGCCATTCCCGTCACCTATAACTGCGCGCGAGGAAACTGCATCGCTTTTGACGTCGAGTCCGTCGGCGCAGAAAAATATCAGCAGTACGTCAACAAGCTGATTTATCCCTACAGCGATTCGGAAGCGCAAGACGAGGTCGCTACACGCCTGGCGAATCTGCTATCCGACAGCCAGATTTCCGTGTGCATGAAAGGCGTATTGCACCAGTTTCCCATCGACTACCTCCGTCCTTTCCACAAAGGCTATGGCGGGTATGATTTTCAGTTGATGGAGATAGGGGAGAGCGCTTGTGAGGAGTGATAGCGGCCTCTAAATGACTCTCACTCAAGGCTGAGATTACTGGAACGTCACCGAAGATGCTGCAACCATCTCTAAAGTATTAATAGTAAGGGAATTACCTGAACTTTTGACAAGTCGCCAATTCCGTTTAAACGAACAGACATAGACTCCAATGCAGAAGCCGCTACAGGTATCGGTTGAGAACCAATGGGCGCCGGTTAACGTACTTATTAGGAGGGCGTGGCAGTAGGTCGTATCCAGGGAATGTCGGTTCTGCGTGGGAGAGCTGAGTGTGATGGCGCAGGACCTGTGTGCGACTTGCGCTAACCCGGCGGACGTCTATGATTGTTAAGGGAGTATTCACTGGAGAAAGAGAGCTTGGCGTCCGTTGATTTAACGTTGTCGGTGATCATTTGATTAGGTGGCGCTGTCCATGATTCGCTGTGTTTTATCTTGTGTGTTTGGCTTTTTACTGCTGCTTGCCGGTTACGGTTTCGCCGCTGATCAACCGTTTTCGCGCCAACTGGAATTAATCACGTCGTCTTCTATCGCACCTTATGTCATAGCCGAGGAAAATCGGGGGCTGGTCGTGGATATCATTCGCGAAGCGCTGTCTGAGCGGGACTATGAAGTTAACTTCATATACACCACCAACCGGCGTTTGTTTGCGGAGTTACGAAATCAGCGCGTGGATGGGGCCTTTAATCTGCCTCCGGGCAATTACTCCGAAGGCGGCTATTACCTTTCCGATCCGGTGGTTTACTACCAGAACGTAGTGGTGACGCTGAGCGACCATGCGGAAGGGATTATCAAGGTGGATGATCTCAAGGATAAACGTCTGGTTGTGTTCCAGAACGCGCCCCTTTATCTGCCCCCGGAATACGCCAGGATGGCGGCGCAAAATCCGCATATTGAAGAAGTCGTTAATCAGCAGTCGCAAGTGCAGATGCTGTTTCTGGAGCGCGCCGACGCGATCATTCTTGATAAGCGCATTTTCCATTACTACTTGAATCAATTACAGTCGACCAGCCCGATTTACCAAGCGCCATACACCGTTCACCCCTTGTTCAACAGCGCTCCCCGTTACGCTATTTTCAAATCCGCCAAGCTGCGTGATTTATTCAATCAACGGCTACAGACGTTGAAAGATAATGGTCGCTATGAAGCCATCGCGGACAACTATCTCAAGCTGGCGGAATAGTCCTGCAGTGTGCTTCGCACTGAGCTCTATGGGGGCTTAATATCTATCCGAATTTTTACGAAATTCGCGCCTGAAGTGATGCGCCTGGTTTGTCGGAGTCGGATTTGTCCATTGAGGTAAAGGGAGACCAGGTATACAAGGGCGCCTTCACCATCCACGGGATTTCATGCGTTTGAGCTGATACTCCATGGACGATTGATCCATCAGGCGGCTGATCTCTTTTAAGGACAGCTGTTTATAGCGTCTTTGTTCTTTGGAGGCGGGGGTATCGCCTAGCATCACCGGCTCTTCTTCAGACCATTTTTCGAGGTCTGTCAGATATTCAGAGCGATAACGTTGAATCGCTTCTTCGGCGAGTTGGCGAGGAGACTTTTGAGACTGCGTATCCATATGCAACACCTGGGCTGAAATACAAGTATAAGCAAGTTGGATTAAAAGGCATGACGGGATCGATGTCAAGTGTAATTGGCTTGTATTTCAAGGGAAGATGGCCAAAAGGCGGATAGGTGACAACCTATATTGAAAGCGAAGTTGTATATTGAGTGAGCGCCAGGGGAAATAAAAACCTCGCCGGACTCACCGACGAGGGAGCGATTTTCAGCGCGCAATCAATTGTTTAGCCTAAACGATTAAGACGCCTTAAGGGATTCCGGCAGGGTAACGCCGTTGGTTTTATACCAGCTTTGAGGATCTTTCTTTAAGTTGGCGATCAACTTCTCCAAGTCATCATATAAGGCGTGCCGGGGCTTCCAATCGAGAAGGTTGATGGCGCGGCTGATATCCAGCGCATAGTGATCCGACGACATATCCACCATAAAGGGCTTGATGAAAGGCTTTTCGCCTTTGTCGATGCTGTCGGGAATAATCGGCTCGGCCTTTTCCTCCAACCAGGCGCCGGCTTTGGCTACCGGTTTGGGAACCCGCAGAGTGCGCCAGTGTTCTTTGCCGTGAATCAATTCGCCAATGCGATCCTGTAATTCACCGTAGCTCACGGCATGGTCCTCACCAATCAACATGATGTTCTCTTTGGGCAGATCGCGGCGGCGCTGCAGCGTCTTTAAAAATGCCTGCATCAAGTCCTGGCGGTGCACATAGGCCTGGCCGGCGTCGGTGTCGCCAGGATACAAATGGCTTTCCAGATCTTTCTCATAGATACGCGCAATCTGTTGCGACAAGACCGGGGCGGCCTGTTTATCGTCATACAGCCCGGCGAGACGCAGGATACTGTAGGGCATGGCGCCGGCGTTCTCCTTGATGACGATTTCCGCTTTGGTTTTGTACTCGGGGTACACCCAGTCCGGGTCCAGAGGCGTTTCCTCGGTGATGGGGGCTCCATCAGGCTCGCTGGCGCGATGGACCAGCATGGTGCTGGAGTAAATGAAGCGTTCCACGTAGAAGTCCTGTAACGCCGTCATGAGATTGCGCGCGCCGTCCACATTGACTTTTTCATAGAGTGGAGAGTCTTCTCCCGTGAAGTCGAAATACGCAGCCAGATGAAAGACGGCGGCGATGTGACGGCCAAACTTTTCCCGAAATACGTCGAAGGTTTTCTTGACGTCATCCCAGGAAGTCAGGTCCAAGGTGTAGCTATGGTCGGCGAGAGGCGTTTCTTCACGGTCCATACCGATGACTTGGTATTTACCCGTCAAATTAAGAATAAGGCTGGAACCGATATCGCCGGCGGAACCGGTGACGATAACCAGCGGGAGTGTTGAGGTGTTTGTAGTATCGGACATGACTCTTTCCAATTTTCCTTTATCTAATGAGTGATGCGGCCGCTTCCTGCTGCGCACTGCGGTGGCGTGGCGCGGTGGATACGGATTGACCGCCGCCGTGAGAAAACGACCTCCTTGTCAGTTATCGGATACAAGGGCCGTGCCAGTCTAAAATGGGTGTCCTGGTAAGAACTAAGGTGGGTGCGTCGGGTGGCATGGTCTGCCGTCAAAGAGAAGTATGTAAAGCGTGACTGGCGTTGGCGTCGCAAGTAGCGGCGTCTACTACTGTTCCTGCGGCTAGAACATCCAGCGATTCCAATTACCGTAATGCCTGTTGATGTCGCCGCGCGGCAGACTCAACAGGATCAAGGCTACGCCGGCGGTGATGCTAGCGAGCGAGGCGTACAGGCCGGGTCCATAGGCGAAGGGCGTAAACAATAGACAGACGCCAAGCGGGATCAACAGAAAGCGCACTGGTCTGGCGACCTCCGTCAACGCGATCACCGCCACGGTAATGGTCAACGAACCAATCAGATGGTCCCAGTCCGCCATCCCTCCCTCGGTTCCGAACAGCAGTCGCGTGAACATCAAAGCCACGCCGATGAGTATGCTCACTGCGAGGTTCCATGGGAGTCCCACACCGCCGCCCACGATATCTTTCATAATGGCGGCCGGGCGTTGCTCGAAGCTGGGCTCCGGCGCGACGCGTCCGCCACTGTCCTCATCGCCGAGGAAAAACACTTTCCAAAGCGAGCGCCCCGCCTGTTTGCGTCGAAACAGAAATTGGCCTGTGGCCAACAACTCGTCCAGCGAGTAGGGGATCTGCAACAACATGGCGGTGGCCGCAATCAGACAGAGGGAGCACCAAGTCCCCAGCAAAATGGGCTGAATAATGATGAACGTGATGGAGACTATGCCCAGAGGCACAATCATGAATCCAAACAGCGCCACCAGCCAGGGCATGGTGCGCCAGCGTTTGGGGGAGCCCACCAGCCCTGAGAGGATTTCCAGCGCATAAGTTAATGCGCCCACGCCGGCGTCTGGAACCGGCCAGGCTTCGGACACATACGAAGTGATAATTTCCTCAGCGCCGTTTTGGGGATCGGTACGAGAGCCGGCGAAGAAGGGGTCCCACACTTCGGGAATATGCTGCAACTGATATGCGCACAGGTAAGTTGAAATTAGCAGTCCGACTATGGCCAAGGCGATTATCGGCAGACGTTGGAACCAGCTTGAGGGGTTGAAGTCCCACCCAGGGGGAATGTTGGTTTCATCCAGCTCCGCCCGTGATGAAACGCCGGGAGAGGGCGGTAGCCCGATAGCGAAGCCGATAACCAGAATGCCCGTCAGAGAGCTGTTCAAGTATGCAGCTGCGTTGGGTGTCCAGAATAGCAGCGGCGCGGACAACAGCCACAGTCCCACTATGGCGCAAACCCAGCGAGCGCAGCTCCACCGCCAGGACAAGGACGCGGAGGCGAAGACTAACAATACGACGCCCGCCGCTATATCGCTGTAAACCATGCCTGGCTCCCTGTAGTCTCGCAGCGCCGGCGAACAGACGAGCCAGAAAGCCAGGGCCATGTTCATGAAGTGAGCCCACAGGTTGCGGCTATGCAGGGCCCGGTATTGGTCGCGATGTACGATGGAGCGCGAAAATGGCGATGATGACCGGATAATCTGTTCCTGCATAGCGGGCTCCTTTTGTGTGTTCACGGGCGGATACGATTAGTTGTCAGAGCGCGGAGATGGCGTCCTTTATAGCGCTCACGAAAGCGTCGAGGTCGCCGGGATGACGGGCGGTAATGATATTGCGGTCGCGCACCGTGGCTTCGTCCACCCATTCAGCGCCAGCGTTTTTCATGTCGGTGATGATGGACTTGTAAGAGGTGGCGCGAATGCCGCGGACAATCTGAGCTTCAATCAATAGCCAGGGGCCGTGACAGATGGCGGCGATGGGTTTTTCGGCGATATTGAACTTGTGGATCAGATCTATCACTGTTTTTTCCACCCGCAGCAGATCAGGGTTGATCTGCCCTCCCGGCAACACAACTGCGTGATAATCCTCGACATCAATATCCTGCACGGTTTTGTCCACCGGCGCTTCCTCGCCCCAGTCCTTGCCGCTCCATCCACGAATGCGACCGGATTCCAAAGAGGCTACGTGAACCGTGGCGCCTGCGTTCCGCAGACGATCCCGGGGGACTTCCAGTTCGGATTGTTCGAACCCATGTGTGGCGATGATGAGAACCTTGGCTTCATTAATATTCATAGTGAATGCTTCCGTTTTTTGAGTTCCGTCTTGCGGCGCGGTTTCAAGTCCTGGAGCCACGCTGCGATGGGTGTCTTGATAGGTGCGGCAAATTCCTTGCCATGGCTGGATTCAAGCAAGGTGGGGGGTGGGAGGGCTTGAGAGCGGTTAGAGCAGCATCTCGGATTTGTGATTTCGACGGAACTTTTTCCAACTGTCTTGTAAAGCTTACAATTAAAACTTCCCGACTTTCCCCTTGGAAGCGTGAAGGCATATACTGAGGTCAGGCCGCGGCTGGTAGGGCGGAAAAGACACAACTTCGGGTAAGCGCATCGATGAATGGCGAACCATGAAAAAGGCGACATTGGTTGACGAAGGTTGGCATAAACTTGGCGCGCCTGACTGTCGCCCCGAGCAGGCGACTGCGTACATCACTTGCAAGTTGAGACAGCTTGACGAGATAAGGAGCAAGGAGGACTTGTCCGATAACGTGCTGAATAATCTGGACGACTGCAAAGACCAGTTCTCTCTTCTGATGAAGAGTATTTCCACCGACGATTATTATCCCCAATACATTTTTACGAATCGCTTGCTTGAATTGATTCAGATAGAGATCGAACAAGTGCGCGAAGATGGATAAAACCGCCTGTCTTAAATATCACTCCCTGAAAATGCTGATGACGCTGGATCTGAACAAAGCGTTAGAGCTCTTGGCGACTGAATATGGCGACTCTTTTTCATTGGACATTGTTTTGATGACCGATGCCGAGCGAGAGCGTTGCATGGATGTCTCTGAAGATGTAGTCATCATCAAAGAGCGATTCTGGATGTTTGAAAAGGAGGATGGCGGAGGCTTGATTCGCAGGGAGGATCTTGAGAAGAGGATTATCAACGAAGGCTGTAAGTAGGACTTGGTTAGCGCTGAACAAAAAAAGCCCCCAGGGCATCATGGGGGCTTCGGATGACGGAAAATGTTATTCCTCCATATGCTCCGTCAAATTCATTGAGGCTCTGGCGCCAGAGCCCGTTTTATAAGTGGCCACCAGCTGTATGCCGGAATAAGGCTTAAAGGCGTGCAGCATGATGTGGAAGGTGCCGGCGTAGGGATAGCGCCAGGAGCACCATTCCATCTGCTTGGTGGAATAAGGACGACAGTGGTAGTTACTCAGCGTTGGTTGGGACTGGTGCATGACGTGCATGTCCGCGTCGCCGGTTCCGCCGGACATTTCGATGCGCAGATCCGTCGCGCCGGCGGGCACGTTCAGGCGGAAATATGACTTCTCACCCTGTGCGCCGGAGAGGTTGCGGTATACCTGCCCATTGGACATTTCCCGGTTATTGCCCTGATCGTTGTCGTTTTCATAGCCAACCTGCAGAGAGATCCCTGAGTAGTTGGAGAAGGCGTGCAGCATGATGTAGTACTTGCCAGCCTGAGGCGTGCGGTAGTAGCACAGCTCGTCCTGAGTGGTGGTGTAAGGGCGGCAGTTATAGTTGTTGAAGCCGGGGCGGCCGTCGCGTTTGACGTACATGTCCACGTCGCCGCGTCCACCGCTGATCTTGAAGTACAGATTGCGCGAGCCTGCTGGGACATCCAACACATAGTAGGTCAGGTCTTCTTTATTGGCGGACATGTTCTGTACGGTCTGGCCGTTGCGCAGGGTGGTTTCAGAACTGTTGTCGTCCCCGCCATCGTCGCCGCCGTTATCATCGCCTCCGTCAGTTGGATCGCCGCCGTTGGGGACGCCGGGGTTGCTCAGGGAGCGGTTGGCGCAGTAGCGGTAGTTGTCTTTGCTCAGCCAGAAGTAGTTACAGTCGCCATCGTAGCTCCAACGGCCGGTTTTCACTTTGTAGCCGGATAAGGAAACGCCTTCGAGGTGGAAGTAGCTGCCGTTGTATTTCAAGCTGAAATGCTGGTGCGGGCCCGTGGAGCTGCCGCCGTCGCAGAGCGCCTGAGACTGGTTGTTGGCATAGTTCGCCAGTTTCTGGTTTCTGGAAACGGTGGCGCGATTCTGGAATTGAATATTGTCCAGATGATAGTAAGTGGTGGACCAGCCGCCTTCGTGCAGTACTTCAACAAAACAGGAAGAGTGACGAATCGCGGTGCCTCCCGCTGACGCCGCCGCCCATTTGTTGGAGGTGTTGGAGCCCCAGTAGCCGCCGTTGTTCAAGTCCAGAGAAGACAGGGGATAGCTGCCGCTGCCGGTATAAGTGTGCGCGCCGCCAAAGTACCACTGTTCGCCCACAGGAAAAGGCAACTGCAGTAAGTTATCCGGCGGTAGGGCGTTGCGCGTGTACGCGGCGAAACGATTCAGTGCCGGAGCGGCTGAAGGCGTGGTGGATTGAGCGGTTTCCGGGAACAGGCGATGGTAAACTTCCTGGAATTCCTCAATATCGCCCTCTGAGTTGTTACGCAATTCATCTGACAAAGACTCTGTTGCGATGCCCTGACCGACGAAAGCCAGGTTCTGTTGCTCTTGTCCTACTGTTCTATAGTAGTTGGTGGCGAGACGGGTGGCGATGTCCTGCACCTGTGCATTGAAGCCGGATTCAGAAGACAGGTCTCCCATCGGCTGCTGCATGGCCGCAAACTGGCGCTCGCCCCGGCTGAGCAGGCCGCTCTGCATTTCGATCAAAGTTATCAGGACTTTGGGGCTGACGGAGCTGTAACCGGCCCAGTGAGTAATGACGTCCGCCTGATCTTTCAAATGCGGCGCATGTTCTTCCAGGTATGCCGCCACGTCAAAGTTAAGCATCTCGTCATAGGAGTATATGAACTGGTCGTCGGGAATTGCATTGCTATCGTAGGCCTGTGCGAAAAACGGCAGGGCGGTTAACGCGCAGGTCAGGATAGACTTAATCATCCTTTTCATGAGGTTTCTCTTTGGGATTGAGTTGTAAGTATTAGAGTTATCTTGCGCAGTCTGTATGAAGGACGGGTCCGGTGGTATCAGTAAAACGGCAGAAATTCGACTCGTCCGGTCAGGGGTGGGGTTATCTCTAAAGGGTTATCCTCTATACCGTTTAGGGTAAGTGGCGTAAACGTTATGGGTGAACTTTGAAACTTTAGTTGTGTTTGTGGAGACGAAAATGAGGTATGTGGCGTATTTTGGCGAATTGATGATGGTCGGGCTGATAAGGATAAGAACTAAAGATGGGTGTCCTGCTAAGCAACGAAAGTGAAATGGCGCGCTATCAATCTCAATGTGCTGTAAAAGTGGGTGTCCATTTAGAACACCCGAGAAAATGCGGCTTTATCCCAAAGACTCCAGTTTCCATTTCAGCCGCTCCGTTGCCTGCCTGAGTATGAAGGGAAGGCGCTTGCCAAAGGAGTGCAAGGCGTACACGTCTCTGTCTTCCGCCTGCCAGTCCGGCGCGACTCTTTCCAATTCCCCCCGCCCAATGGCGTCCGCCACGAAAATTGAGGGCGCCAGAAGCAGACCTAAGCCATGCCGGGCATAGTTGATGGCCGCCGGTAGCGTATTGACGTGCATTGCCTTGCCTGCTTGCAAAGGAACCTGCTCGCCGTTGCTGTATAGCGAGGCTTTGTGCTGCCAGGGCAGCAGGATGAGGGTGTGATTGTCCAGTTGTCTGGGGTCTGGCTTGCCATGGGTGTCCTGATAGGCTTGCGAAGCAACCAGAAACGAACGTAGGACACCCAGTTTTAGTGCGTGATAGTCGCTGTCTTTCTGGGGACCGACTGTAATCGCCATATCCAGTTTATGTTCAAGCAGATCAAGTTTTTGATCAGAAAAAACAACATCGGCGGTGAGTTTAGGATACTGCCGACACAAGTCTGCGATGACTGACTCAACCAACAGAGACTCAAAAGCGTGAGGGGCGGTAATCGCGATCCGACCCTGAGGTTCTTGCTCAAAGTCCTGCAACTCATCCACTGCCAACTGCAGCGTTTCCGCCATTTGTTCGCAGCGCAATGCGAATTGGCGTCCCGCAGGCGTCAGATGCAGTCGTCGGGTGCTACGACTCAGCAATTTCGTGCCGACTAATGTTTCCAGTTGACTGATATAGGTGCTGATGGCTGAACGGGTGTGTCCGAGGTTTTCCGCCGCCCCAGTGAAAGAGCCGCACTTCACCACTTCGTTAAACACCAGCATACGGTACGGTAGCGCCTTTTGTTCATTATTTCTAAACATTGAGTTTTAAATAGGTCTAATTATTGCGTTATTGGATTCGAATATTATGCCTTCCGTTCCCAAAACAGCAAGTAGAGAGGAAAGTGAAATGTCTCAAATCGTTATCGAAGAAGTACTAAACGCCAGTCGTAAATGGATCGCCAGCTTCAACCGTGGCGATGTGGAAGGTTGCCTCTCCGGCTACCTGCCCGACGCGGTCATGCGTGTGGACCCCGTTGGAGAGTTCAAAGGCGCTGGCGCTATCGCCTTATTCTGGCGCGACTTCGCCAGTCTCAACCCCTCGCAGCTTGAGTATCTGGACGTAAACATTAAAGTCATCGACGCCAAGAGCGCTGTCCTTTCGGCTAACTGGCGCATGAACATCGCCAACGGCTTTATCAGCAAGGAGCTTTGGGTCAAGCAGGACAGCGGTGAATGGAAACTGGCGCAGGACGACTTCAGCGTTTTGAGCCTGACCCCACAATAAAGCGACTGAGCTTATCAGGACACCCACATTATTAACCGGACACCCATTTCAACGTTTGTCGATAACTCAGAGGTATCTATGAAAAGCACTTATGTTCTTGTACACGCCGCATGGCTGGGCGCTTGGGCTTGGAAACCGGTTGCGGACCAACTGACGGCCATGGGGCACACTGTCATTGCGCCTGATTTGCCCGGCCACGGAGCGGATCAAACGCCAGCCAAGCTGGTCCGGTTGCAAAACTACGTGGCGACTGTGCTGGACGCGGTGGATCGCTCAGAGCAACCGGTTATTCTGGTGGGGCACAGTTTTGCGGGAGTCACCATCAGCCAAGTGGCGGAGGCGCGGCCAGAGAAAATTCGCGGTCTGGTTTACCTGGCCGCATTCCTGCTGCCCAACGACGCTTCATTTGGCGATGCGGTGGCCGGTGTTACTGGGTCTTTGGCGGTGGATAACTTCTATTTGTCTGATGATAAAACTGAAGCCTATGTCGCTGCGGAGAAAGCTCACGCCGCCTTCGCGCAGGACGCTTCTGCAGAAGCCTTTGGCGAAGCCGCCAAGTATATGGTGGCGGAGCCCGCAGCTCCTTTGTTTGAAAAACTGAGCATCACTGAGACGCGCTGGGGAGCCATTCCCAAGTATTACATCGAAACCACTGAAGACAACGCAATTCCGTTGGCTGCGCAAAGGCAAATGGCTGAGCAGGGAGGCGTCCGCCGCACCTACTCATTAGCGACTGGTCATTGCCCAAACCTGACTCAGCCTGTGCAAGTGGCGGCATACTTGCAGTCGATTGCTGAAGACTTGTAACAGATTGAGACTGCGGGACATGCAGCGCTAATAGATACATGAGCCTATCAGGACATCCACTTTAATAAAGTGGATGTCCTTTTTGGTTTTAATTCTTCTTGCTGGGTTGTTTGTCTGGCGTCAGGACTTGACGCTCACAAACAATGCTGTTTATATGGCCAGTAGTCTGGGTTGTTAGTTCAAGGAAGAAAACCATGCCAAAGCCGCGGAAAGCGCAGATATCCATCGACGCCACCCCGTTTTATCACTGTATTTCCCGTTGTGTACGCCAGGCGTATTTATGCGGTCAGGATGTTGATGGCCGGGATTATTCGCATCGTCGGAAGTGGGTGGAGTCCAGAATCTTATTTCTCGCATCGGTATTCTCCATAGATGTATGCGCCTACGCGGTGATGAGCAACCACTTCCATGTCGTACTCCATATTAATCACAAACAAGTAGCCTCATGGAGTGATAGGGAAATTGTTAATCGCTGGAACAAGCTCTTCACCGGGACTGAACTGAGCTGGCGTTACTTGCGGGGAGAACCGTTAGATGAGGTCGATCTCCAGCGTTTGCAGAAGCAGATTGCTATTTGGCGTCAGCGTCTTGCTTGCATCAGTTGGTTTATGCGCTGTCTGAATGAACCTATTGCAAGAATGGCGAACCGGGAAGACGGCTGCACTGGACGATTTTGGGAGGGACGCTTCAAGTCTCAGGCGCTGCTGGATGAAAAAGCATTACTGGCTTGCCTTGCTTATGTCGATTTGAATCCCGTGCGAGCCAATCTGGCCAGGACGCCGGAAGAAAGCGCGTACACGTCTGTTCAAAGGCGAATCAGTGCTTTAAAAAGCGAACAACCGCATCAGCCCGCTAAACTCATGCCGTTTGTGGGTCCTCAGCGAAATATGGCCTCTCAGGGCATTCCCTTCGCCCTGGACGACTATTTGGCGCTCGTGGATTGGACGGGCAGGGCTCAAAGGGATGATAAACCTGGCTATATCCAGCAAAACTATCCGCCAATATTGCAACGCTTAAACTTCGAACCTAATCATTGGCTGACGGCCAGTCTTAAATTTGAGAGTCGCTTTAGTGGCTGGGTGGGAGCTTATTATCGTTTGAAGGCGGTCTGCGTCAAGTTGGGTTACACGCGGATTCCAGGCCGCGCCACATGCACATTGCTTTTGGCAGAGCAGAGCGCAGGGGCATGAAGAGCAAAATGAGCTGGATCTGTTAGAAGGACACCCACAATAAGCGCTGAGATTAAACCCTTTTCACCAGCTTTTGTATGATTTCCTGGGGCGTTTCGAAACAATAATCCGGCTGTTCTTCTTTCAGGCGCGTGAAAGTGTTGTAGCCCCAGGCGACGGAACCGCATTTTAGTCCGGCTTTGCGCGCGGCCTCGATGTCTCTCAATTCGTCACCGATATAAATCGCTTCGTGGGCCTGTATTTTTTCGTTTTTTAGAAGGGCTTTCAGCTTGTGCGCCTTGCCCGATAAAGACATGCCGCAACTGAAGTAGTCGAATACTTCAAGGTCATTGTGTTTGAGAAACATGCGGATATTGCTCTCGGAGTTGGAGGAGCCGATGCCCAATTTGTAGTCATGATCGCTTAAGCGACGCAGCGTTTCCTTAATGTGGGGAAACGGCTTGACGCTGGTCATCTTGCCGGCGGCGCGCTTCCTGAACTCTCTGGCTAACTGTGGCGTTCGCCAGGCGCTAATGCCCAAAAACTCCATGATTTCGCCGTAGGTTTTATCCCTCAGCGTTTCGCCTTCTTCTTCGGTGACATAGCGGAAATTATAAATCCTGGACATGTCCTGAATGTTCTTGAGGAACCAGGAATAAGTGTCGGCGATAGTCCCATCAAAATCGAAAATAACGTAGGCAACCACGTAAAAATCCTTTTTGTTCTAGTCGGACAACGAGTGGAAGACGGCGCTTAGACTTTAACGCGAGTAAAAAAGATAGCAGCTATTTGACGAAGGGAAAGCCGTTCAAGATAAATCCGGTGGTCGCCCACCGGATTTATGGTTAGGAAAAGAAGAGCGTCAATCGCACACTTGCCATTGAACGTCGCCGTGGCCGGTTCCAAAACGCTGCATAGTGTATTTCTCGATATCGATGAGATACCCGGTGCGGCCCAGGTTTTGAGTGCAGCAGCCGTCACAGTCCGAGTCTGAGCACATGTCATACACCACGACATCAATTTCCTTATCGCCCTGGCGAAGACGGAGGGTCTTGCCGTTCAGCCAGTTGAAATCCTTGGAGTGGACTGCGGCGATGTTATGCGCCTTGACCCAGCTTTCCGGTTGTACGCCATCCAGGCCAGCGAATTGTCCGGCCCATTGACAGCCATTGTATTTGATACATTCTTCACTGTTTGGGTCAGGGTATGACTCATAGTTGGTCAGGTTGGCTTCATTCCAGCTATTGATGGCGGAGCAGCTGGCGCCGTTGTCGCTTCCATCATCTGAGTCGCCTCCGTCATCATCCCCTCGATACTCATCCCAAAACCAATGGCTGATCACTGGGTCATAACCAGGGTTGGGGTGAACGGCGATATACAGTTTTCCCTTGTAGCGGACAATGTTTCCTTCCACATAGTTATGTCCTGACCGCCAGTCTGGAAAATCATCGGAGTCTCCATTCGTCGTCTCCATTTTGGATACGCGTACGGAAGAAGCGTCATTGTCACGGCTTAACTCGGCTGCATCAGAGGTATAGAAGTCGCGTACGCCTTTGAAGTTATTGTGCTGGAATACCTCCAGCCTGAGCCCGCTTGGAACTCGGGCGGAGGAGAGGTCGTCGTTCAATGCGCCACGGGAAATCAGACTGGACAGATTATAATCGCCTACGGGAAGCTCAACGGAGTACCCCTTAAAGTGGGTGTCTTCATAGAGTTTGACGGTTTTCTCTCCGTCGCCGCCTGATGCCGGTCCGTATACTTCCAGCTCCCACAGTGAATAGCCGTATTCTGTTCCGCGCTTTATGCCTTTGATGCGAACATAACGGCCGGAGGCGTTCAGATTGGTAAGGTCGTCAATGTCGCCATCCGCATTGGTGACTGAGCGGACTGTCGTCCAGGTTGAGGCGTCATTGGATACCTGCAAGTCATAGGCTTTCGCATAGGCGGCTTCCCACAAGAGCTTCACGCGGGATATGGAACGCTTCTCTCCCAAGTCGACATAGATCCAGGCTGTTCCGCCATAGGCGCTGCCCCAACGGGTGTTGGCGTCGCCATCCACCGCCATGTAACCGCTGAGATCACTTGATTCGATAGAAGAGGTCGTGACTGGTTGCATATGCGCCAGATTCTCTGCTGCGAAGACCGCGTGGCTCAAGGCTGCTCCCGCAGCGACGGATATGGCGAGAAAATGTTTACGCCAGTGGGATGAAATCATGGGTGTCCTACCTTATTGCTTTAGTTGGGTTCATTGGCGGTCAGGCTGGGCGGCGCCTGTCTTTAACGTGATACGTTTTCGAGTCTAGGTTGGGAATCGTTCCCAAACGATTATCCAAAGGGGCTAAAAGGGATCTAGTCCAAAGGTGGGCCGCCTTCTGTCCAGATACAGGCATCTATTACCTCTGTTTAACTGGTTATTAGCATGGCGATGATATTTGGCTGCCTGATTAATAATTAATTGTGGGTGTCCTGGTAATTTGTACGGCGGCGATGCGCTCATTGATATGAGAGCCTGCCTGACGGTAACTCGCTGAGGAAAAAAGTGGGTGTCCTATTTAAGTACTTGCTCAAATTCAACGCTAATATGGGTGTCCTGATAAGAGCAGGTTGACGCGACAGCCGTTGATAAAAAAGTCTAACCGCGCCACTCGACACAAACCGATCTGCACAACATAAGGGAATCAGCATGCTGAGTTTGTTTACGATCAGGGACAACGGAGTTCATGAGTCTTCGAGTACTGTGTCCCTGGAGACGCTACAGGCGGCGTCCTGGATTGATGCGCAGGCGCCGGATGCGGCGGAGCGCGAGCTGTTGGATGCTTTATTACCAGAGGATCTGCCGGAGTCATCGGCGGTGGAGGAGATTGAGTCCTCCGCGCGCTTTTTCACCGACGCCAACGGCGTGCATGTGCACTCGCTGTTTTTGTCGAGCGGGGACGGCCGACCAAGAACGGTCACGGTGGCGTTTATATTACAAACACAGCGACTGATTACCCTGCGGCATAGCGATTGCGCCGACTTTGGGTTGTTCCTGACGCGGGCGGAGAAAGGTCAGGTGGAAGTGTCTGGCCCGGCTCAGTTGCTGGTGGCGCTATTGGAGCAAAAAGTGGGAAATCTGGCGGATATAATCGAGGACACCCATCGTAAGCTTGACCATATCAGTCATCAGGTGCTGGAGCAGGGCGGCGATTTGCAGGCCGCCATCGGGGGACTGGCGCGAGTGGAGGATTTAAACGGCAAGGTGCGTCTGTGTCTGATGGATACGCAGCGCTCCATTTCCTTTCTACAGCGACACGCCAAACCCTGGCCGGAGATGCAGCAGACTTGCCAGGAGATCATGCGCGATGTGGAGACGCTGATGTCCCACACCACATTTTTGTTCGAAAAGATCAACTACTTGATGGACTACACACAGGGGTTCATCAATATTCATCAGAACCAGATCATTAAAATCTTCTCCATCGCCTCCGTGGTTTTGCTGCCGCCCACTCTCATTGCAAGTATCTATGGTATGAATTTCGACTATATTCCTGAGCTGAAATGGCTGCTGGGATATCCCTGGGCGATTGGAGTGATGATTGTGTCCGCCGTGACGCCCTACTTGTATTTCAAGCGCAAGGGCTGGCTGTAGACCGCCATTGGAATAGAGGCTGAGAATTGCGATATTACGACGAAATTTGATGTATATCCGTTTTGAAGTGTTGCTATCTGCGCATAATAATGCGCTTTTAGGATTTTTATATGTGACCAAGGAATCAGGAATGAGACGTTTGACACTACAAGAAGCCGCACGATTATCAATCCCATTGTTGGACCTGACTTCGCTGAATGACGCGGATACGGACGCCAGCATCACCGCACTTTGCCAGAAAGCGCGCACCCCGGAAGGTTGGGTGGCGGCGGTGTGCGTATACCCCCGCTTTGTCGCTTTGGCGAAACAGATTTTGAGCGAGGCGCCTGTAAAAGTGGCGACGGTGGTCAATTTTCCTCACGGTGAAGCGCCAGCCGATGTGGTGATTGTGGAAACCACCGAAGCCATTCGCGCCGGCGCGGATGAGATCGACCTTGTGTTTCCATACAAAGCCCTGTTGGCGGGAGATGAAAACACCGGGCGCAAATTGGTGGCTGCCGTGAAAGCCGCCTGCGGCGAAGCTGTGCGGTTGAAGGTCATCATTGAATCCGGTGAATTGAAAACCCCGGATAATGTGCGACGCGCCAGCGAGTTGGCGATCGCCGCCGGCGCGGATTTTCTAAAGACATCCACCGGAAAAGTGAAGGTCAACGCGACCCTGGATGCGGCGGAAGTCATGCTTAATTGTATCCGGGAGTCCCGCGCGCCGGTGGGATTCAAAGCTGCTGGCGGCGTCAGCACGCCGGAGCAGGCGCGCCTCTATCTTAGTCTGGCGATGAACATCATGGGCGATGATTGGGTGTCCCCGGATAACTTCCGTTTTGGCGCAAGCAGTCTGTTGCATAATTTGCTGGTGTTGCTGGGACACGGTTCCGACCACGCCACTCTGGAATACTAATCCGCGTCGAGCGAACCGCGCTGGCGACACAATATTAATATGGCAATGATATTGGCATGTTAATAATCAGGCGCATGGATGCGCCTGCGCGGCGGTCAGCCGCGGGAGACAGGGCCTGACATGTGCGGGCCCTGTCGTTGCAGACAAATAGAAGGAAGCTATTTGTCTGCCTGATTAATAACAACGAGCCGTCATGGAGACACAAGTACTTTTAAGGAGAGAGTGTGAGCAGGGCAATTTTGATCGTATTGGACAGCTTTGGCATTGGCGCCACCGCTGATGCGCAACGTTTTGGCGACGCCGGAGCCAATACCTTGTTACATATCGCTGAAGCCTGCGCCGCCGGCGCCTGCGACAGCCAAGGCAGAACAGGTCCATTGCGGCTCCCCAACCTGAACCGGCTGGGGCTGGGGAGAGCCGGGGAAGCCAGTTGCGGCGCTGCGGCGCCCGGATTGGAGCAGGCTCCGGAGATTATCGGCACTTACGGCTTCGCGGAAGAACTGAGTTCCGGCAAAGACACGCCTTCCGGTCATTGGGAAATCGCTGGCGTTCCCGTACTTTTCGATTGGGGGTATTTCACCGATAAGCAGCAAAGCTTTCCGCCGGAGCTGCTCGACGCCATTATCAAAGAGGCCAGACTACCCGGCGTACTGGGCAATGTTCACGCTTCCGGCACTCAGATCATCAAAGACCTGGGCATGGAGCATAGGGCCACGGGCAAGCCGATTTTTTACACCAGTGCGGACAGCGTCGTGCAGATTGCTTGTCATGAGGAAACTTTCGGTCTGCAGCGCCTGTATGAGCTGTGCCAGATCACCCGTAAACATATCGATCCCTATAACATCGCCCGCGTCATCGCGCGTCCCTTTGTCGGCGCATCGCCAGAGGGTTTTCGTCGCACCGGGGCCCGTCGCGACTTCGCCACGCCGCCGCACAAACCCACCTTGCTGGACAAACTGAACAACCATGGGAAGCAGGTGATCGCCATCGGTAAGATCTCTGATATCTACGCTGGCAAAGGCGTCAGCCGTTCTGTTAAAGCGGATGGTTTGGGAGCGCTGGTGGAGGCGACATTGACGGTGATGAACGAGACCGATGAAGCCGCGGCTAAGCAGGACACCCTGATTTTCACCAACCTGGTGGACTTCGATATGCTTTACGGCCACCGTCGCGATGTAACTGGCTATGCGAAGGCGCTGGAAGATTTCGACGCCATGTTGCCCGACCTTCTCGGCGCCATGATGGATGATGATCTGCTGATTCTGACTGCGGACCACGGCTGCGACCCCACGTGGCCGGGAAGCGACCACACACGGGAGCACATTCCCATTCTGATGTACGGCAAGCGCGCGCCACATGGTTTTATCGGCGCCAGAAAAACCTTCGCCGATATCGGACAGACCCTGGCGGAATATTTTCAGCTGGATCGACTGGACTTCGGCGAGTCATTTCTCGTTGCGGACAAATAGAAGAAAGCTATTTGTCCGCCTGATTAATAAGTATCTCTGGGCGCCGGGATACGCGCCCATCAGTTTCACCTCATCACATAAGGAAGACGATTATGGCTACTCCTCATATCGCCGCGAATCCCGGCGACTTTGCAGATACTGTCCTGATGCCCGGCGACCCGCTCAGAGCCAAACACATTGCGGAGACATACCTGGCGAACCCCGTGTTGGTGAACGACGTGCGCGGCATGCTGGGTTACACCGGCGAGTATCGTGGGCGTATGCTTTCAGTCATGGGGTCGGGCATGGGCGTGCCCTCCATTTCCATCTACGCCCATGAGCTGTTTACTCAGTTCAACGTGAAAAATATCGTTCGCATCGGCTCCTGCGGTTCCATTCGCGATGAAGTGAAAGTGCGGGATATCGTCATCGGAATGGGCGCCGGCACGGACTCCCTGGTGAACCGGGTGCGCCTGAATCATTATGATTTCGCCGCCATTGCTGACTACGACCTGCTGGAGCCGGTGGTTAACGCCGCCCGCCGCCGGGAAGCGCGCTTTCACGTCGGCGCCTTGTTCACCACCGACTTGTTCTATGCCGCTGACCCCGGCTTAACAGAGCGTCTCTCCGCCCACGGCGTCAAAGCGGTGGAAATGGAGGCCGCCGGTCTTTACGGCGTCGCTGCGGAATGCGGCGGCAAAGCCCTGGCGCTCTGCACGGTCAGCGATCATCTGCTGAGCGGCGAAAGACTGTCCCCGGAAGAGCGACGCACCAGCTTCAACGACATGGTGGAAATCGCCCTGGAAGCGGCGGTTGGGTTTTAGCCTTCTCGCCCGCGCTCTTAATATTAATCAGGCAGACAAATAGCTTCCTTCTATTTGTCTGCAACGACAGGGCCTGACTGATAATAGGACACCCACTTTTTTGTATGACCGTCTTCGCACACCTTAGCAGGACATCCATCTTTATGACGCAACGGGACCCCCTGGTTGGCGGGGGTCCAGCTCAAACGTTAACAGGACACCCATCCTAACGGCCTGATTATTGGCTGGCAAAAGGACTTGTGCATAACTTGCACATAAATGCTCTGCGGGTTTCAACAACCCCCTTCCTTCTGCTAAACAGAGAGGTAGCAGACAAGGAGGGAGAGCCGCATTCATGCTGAAATCGCTGAACTTTAAACATCTTTATTACTTCTGGGTGATCGCCAGGGAAGGATCGTTAGTCGCCGCCAGTAAAGAGCTTAACCTGGCGCCGCAGACGCTCAGTGGGCAGCTGTCTTCCCTTGAGGAGTCCCTGGGCGGCTTATTGTTCAATCGTAAGGGGCGGCGCATGACGTTGACCCAGCTTGGCCGTCTGGTGCTCAGTTACGCCGATGACATGTTCCGGGTCGCCGGCGAGCTGCAACAGGTCGCGCTGCTAGTGACCAGCGGGCGCTCCATCAGTCTGGCGGTGGGTATTTCCGCTTCGATTCATAAACTGTTCGCCTATCGCATGCTGGAGCCAGCCCTGCATCTGGATCGGGAAGTGAAGCTCTCGTGTCGCTCGGGGACCGTCGAGCATCTGGTGCAGGAATTGCTGAGTTATCGCCTGGATATTGTGCTGGCGGATCGACTGCCGCCTCTGCAGCGGGACAGCCAGACCCACTGGCGCGAACTGGAAAGCTCCAGCATCAGTTTATTCGCCAAGCCGGATCTGGCGCGTGTCTTACGCAAAAATTTCCCGCTTAGCTTAGATGGACAGCCATTCTTGGCGACCACTCTGGAGTCGCCGTATTTTCAGCAGTTGATGAGGTGGCTAGGGGAGCATGGGGTTAAACCTGTGATTAAAGCGGAAATAGACGATAGCGCACTGCTCAAAGTATTTGGCGCTCGCGGCCTGGGCGTATTCGCCGCCCCAACGGTTATCCGCGACGAAGTGTTGCGGCAGTATCAGGTGGAGTTGGTGGGCAGCATCGAAGCGGTGACGGAGCGACTCTACGCGGTCACCCGCAGTGTCCGTTCCGGTAACCCGGCCATTGAAGCGATCTGTATGCGGCATACGGCGTTCTGAATCATTTAAGTCGTTCAGGCATCGGAAAAACCGTAGCAAACCGACGTTTAAATCTGCTTTTATCGATCCAGATGCTTTGTCAGACTGAAACTGAAGCAAGCAACAGGGAGACGCTACGATGAAAGCTATCCACAAATACCGACTGGAAGGACCGCAAACCGCCAATCGAATCAAGTTGAAGGAGGGCGCGCGTATTGTCCGATCTGAGTATCTGGTGACGGAGAAAGCCGTGTTTATCTGGGTGGAGGAGCCCTTGGCGGTAGAGATTCCCTCGCAACCCCGACTGTTTTACGTGGTGATGTCCGGTGAGCCGGTGCCGGAGGATTACTGTTATCTGGACACCGCGCTCGACCCATTTGGCCCGGAGGCCTATCACGTTTTTGAAGCGCCCGAGGAGGAGCTTAACCTCAGCGCAGCCTGATGAGGCTTTGTGAATGACGTTTCACTTGCGGCGGCGGGGTTGGCAGTCTGGAGCTGCATGTGGCGAACACTTTCATAACAAAATTGAATGTCGTAGTCTGGGCCGGATTACTTAACTATCTGTTTTTAATAGGCTACTTTATGAAAGAACTATACGTTGTCACCCATGCTGAGTCCCGGCATCACGTTGATAACCTGGTTGGCGGTTGGTACAACTCTGAATTAACTGAACAAGGTCTTAAGGACGCTGAGGCGCTGGGACATCGCTTGCAACAATGGGGCGCGCAGAAGGCGGATATCTATTCATCGGACTTGAAGCGAGCGGCGCAAACCGCAGAGCGCATCGCTGCAGCGATTAACTCAACCGTTGTGCTGAGCCCGCAACTGAGAGAAATGTCCTACGGAGTGGCTGAAGGACGTCCGCAGCAGTGGTTGGACGAGAGAATCGTTCCTGTTGCGGAAAACAATCGCCTGGATCATGCCGTCATTGAAGGCGGAGAAACCAAAAGAGCATTCGTCTCCCGCATCTTTAATTTTCTCGACAACCTGACCCTGGCGGACAAAACCATCATTTCCACCCACGCCTACGCCGCCACCTTCGTTATCGCCTGGTGGATCAAGATGCCGCTGGAATCCGTTGGCTATGTCAATTTCAATATCAAATCCGCCAAAGTCAGCAAGCTGATCGAAGATGACCTGTTCAAGAATCGAACGGTGGCGTTCCTCAATGGATGAGAAACCTTAGCAGGACACCCATCTTTAAAACGCTGAAAGCCAGTGCCTAGCTGCGCTGGTTTCTTGAGAAGCAGTGATTCTTTAGTTCTAGAATGTGAATTAATAAGTCTCTATACTTTGTTGAATATAAACAAATTAATGCCTGCCTTTATCAGGCGGTTGCGTCGAAAACGCCCTTCAGGTCATATGTCGTTCTAACCAGGACACCCACACTTTCAACGGCGGCAATTCGAACTCTTCCGCCTTACCCAATTCGTCCAGTTCCCGTAATCGAATGGCGTCGCGAGAAGCGGGATCGGCTTCAAACTCACGGCATTGTTGCGATGTGAACGGGCCGCCTTGTTGCGCCAGGGTAGCCTTGCTGGCGGTGGATAGACCTTCCGCGTATTCAGGCCGGGTGGCCACCAGATAACGCTTCGCCTGTACATGCAGGGCAATAGGCCTGACCAGACTTTCCGGCAGCCTGTGTTCACGCAGCCAGGACTCCGCCAGACTGTCGTGATGGACATAACCCCATCGGTCGCGACCTGGCAAATTGCGATCTTCAGCCAGTAAATGCCCGATATCGTGCAGAAAGGCGGCGCCGATCAATGCAGTAGAGCCGCCCTGGCGTTGCGCCCACCACCCGCATTGCGCCATATGCTCGTATTGTGTGCAGTGTTCGCCGTAGTTCCTGTGTCCATACAGGTCGAACAGGCGCTCCAGTTCCGCCAGAAATTGAGAGCTAGCCATGATTACGCCTTTTCATCTCGCAGCGACAGAATTTCCCAGCCCCGCTCGACGGCGATGCGGCGCAATACCGGGTCGGGGTCCACGGCGACCGGACGACGCACGGCTTCCAGCAGCGGCAGATCATTATGTGAGTCGCTGTAAAAAGCGGCGTCTTGATAATCCCAGCCATGCTGCGCCGCCCAAGCCTGCACCCGGGTCACTTTGCCTTCTCTAAAAGTGGGTGTCCCGATAAGAGAGCCGGTGATTACGCCGTCCCGGATCTCGATATCCACCGCCAGCACATGGGGCGCGCCGAGTCGCTCGGCGATAGGCGCCACCAGATGCGCGCCGGTGGCGGATACAATAGCGATCTCGTCGCCGGCGCGGCGATGTTCATCCAACAGGGCGAGTGCGCGGGCGGGAATCATGGCGTTAATGTGGGTGTCCACATAAGCGCGGATCAGCGTTTGCAGTTGCGTCGGCGGCAGTCCCACCAGCGGCGCCAGGGTGTAAGACATGTAGGCGTTGAAGTCCAGAGCGCCGGCTTCGTAGTCATCCATAAAGGCTTGGTTGCGCTGTAGAAAATTGTGCGGCGTGGGAATTTCGTCCTGGGCGGTGAGAAATTCCGAGAACGCCTGGGCGCTGTCGCCGGCCAGAAGAGTGTTGTCGAGATCAAAAAGCGCTAAGGACATAGAGCAAACCTGAAGTCATAAATCATTTAGAAACAGTTAATTATCCGGAAACCTTGCCTTCCCGCGCCAACGCGCAGCGCAGTCGAAAAACGGGATCAAAGGGATCGGTCTCCTGGGTGTTAAAACGAGTGGGGGCGTACAGCTCAGCGTTGGTGAAAGGCGTGACGCCGCTGATCAGTTCGGCGATCAAACGGCCAAAGCCGCCGGACGCGCCAACGCCGCCGCCACAGCATCCGGACGCCAGCCATAGTCCAGGGAGACTCAGCGCTCCGATCAGAAAACGACCATCCGGGGTGTAGCTGGATACGCCGCTGACGTAGGCGGCGATTCTTAATTCGTCCAACAGGGGTAGCCAACGCTGGAGATCCTCGTAGCCGTCTTCCAGCGAGGCCACGCCATCGCTGTCCTGATCAAAACTAAAACGATGGATGTCCTCTGGTAGTTGCTCAGGCGAGCAATGCACACGCTGACGGTCGCGCAGCCCGAATAACAGGCCGCCAACTTCCGGCCGCGCGTATGCGTTAGCGTCCGGCAGCACCAGGACCGGCGTGTCCGGCTGGATGCGCGCGTCCGGGGCGGAGATCCAGTACTGGCTGCGCACCGGCGCCATGGCGGGCGCCAGACCCAGCGGACGTAATAACAACGCGCTCCAGGGGCCGCCTGTAACGACAATTTGTCGCGAGTGATAGGTCGCGCCGTCAGCGCTGCGTACGCCAGAGGCGCCCTGACTGTCAGTGAGAATCTCCGTCGCTTCCGTATCGAGCTGCAAGGTTGCGCCGCGACGCCGCGCCTGACGCAAGTAGGCGCTGGCCAAACGATAAGGATCGATATAACCGTCTTCTGGAACAAATACCGTGACAGCGTCCTGCGGCGCTTGCAGCCAGGGCAGACGCTTGCGCAAATCGTGGGTGTCCAGATAGTGGACGTTACGTCGGCGTACGCTGGTTTCCTCCGCCAGCGCGTGAAGCTTGGCGATGGCGTTTGCGCTGACGCCTGCGTGCAAACTGCCGCAGGCGCGCAGGTCCAGGTCTTCTTTCAGGTCGGTTTGCAGGCGTTCAATCGCCCGCCAGGTTTCGTCGACCATATCCAGAGCGGTGGCGTCGCCGCGGGCTCGCCCCAGCAGGGCGGCGGCCTGACTGGTAGTGGCGCTGGCGGGCTGGAGACGGTCCAGCAGCAAGACTTTCTGTCCCTGTGCGCTCAAATAGTCGGCGCTGGCGCATCCGAGGATGCCTGCGCCGATGACAATGACGTCAAAATGTCGATTTATTGTGCTCATCATCTTTCATCAATCACGTTAACAGAGCTTACCCAAGCGCCACGGCGACCAGCCCGCATACGGTGGTGAAGACGCCTGCGACTTTGGGGGGATAGAGTTTCTCCTTGAATCCCACCACCGCCATCAGCACGCCCAAGGGAATGCTGACCTGACGAAACGCCACCACATAGCTGACGTTGCTGGCGAACGCCATAGCCAGAATCACCAGTGCGTAGGCCCCGGTCATAAACGCAGCAGTCCCTATGCATCTCACCAAAGAATGACGCAGTAACGGCTTTAGACGTTCCCGTTCTTTGCTGACTACGGCGATTAACAAGGACATCCACAACGCAGCGCTCAGGCACTGCAGGGTGACGTAGACCAGCGACACCTGCAGCGGGTCGGCCCAGGGGCGTGCGCTGATGGGGTCGACCAGCTCGCGCATCTGCGCCGTGGCGGCGTCATCCACTATGGAATACCCGGCAGTGGCGAACGCCGCCAGCAACGCGAAGGCGGTGGTGCGGTTGCCGTAGTTGGACCAGCGCAGATCGCTGAAACGGGTCATGGGGATAAACAGACACCCACCCACGATCAACGCCACGCCAATGATCGCCTGTGTGCTGATGCTGTCGCGCTGGCCGAGGGCGAAGGCGGTCAGGCAGACGATAATCAACGGCGACGAGCGCGCGATCGGGTAAGCGATAGACATCTCTCCCGCCTGGTAAGCCGCCGCCAATGCGCTTAAATAAACCGCCTGGAACAGTCCGGTGGCCAGCAACAGCAGCAGAATTTGCGTGTCGAAAGCGGCGATCAGCTCGGTATGCAGGGCCAGAATCGGCGCGAACAGCAGAAAACCGAACAAGGTCACCAGAAAGAAAAACGCGATACTCGGGCTGGACTTCTTACCGTAGAAGTTCCAGCCAGCGTGGGCGACAGCGGAAATCAGCACCAGAACCAAAGCCGTCCATGTCACCGCAGGGAAACTCCCGCCGCGGTGAGGGTGACGCCCGCCAGACCGGTGGTGTCCGGGCCGTGGCCTTGCGCCAGCCAACGTTCGATATACTCTACGGCGGCGGGCAGGTCCGCGACGCTGCCGATAATGACGTGCGCGCCGCCGCGACGAAAGCGCTCCTGCGCCTGCTCGCGAAGCACGGTTTTACTGGCGCTGTCCAAGGCGGTCCAGTCTTCCTGGCTGAGTCCGACTTCATTGCCGGAGGTGGTGACGCCGACGGTCCACATGCCTGCGGCCAGGCCTTCTTCAATGCCGGGCAGGGTGTCGTCGACTTTGATGCAGGCGCGCACGTCGCCAACGCCTAACTCCAATGCGTTCTTGAGGCTCATATGCGGGTAGGGGCGACCTTTGGGCACGTCCGTCGCGCACACGTTGCTGGCGGGACGATAGCCCTGAGCCGCGGCGATATCCGTCAGAACGTCCAGCATGTCACGGTTATAGCCGGTGTTCGCGCCGATCTTGATATTGCGCCGCTCCAGCCAGGCGACAGTTTCCATCAGGCCGGGGACGGGGCGGGCGCATTCGCGAATAGCTTCGATCTGCATCGGCACGAAGGCGTGATACAGGCGCTCGATGTCCGCTTCGCTCGCCAGTGCGCCGTATTTTTCTCTCCAGGCTTCGCGCACGCGGGGCATATTCAGAATACGGGTGATGTGCTCGCGTTTTTCCGTCCCCATGGGCTCACGGGCTTCCGCTAGCGTGATGGGAATCTCCTGTTCCGCAAACAGGTTTTGAAAGGCGCGAATCGGCGCCATCGAGCCGAAATCATAGGTGGTGCCGGCCCAGTCGAAAATGACGGCTTCAATAGGGCCGCGGTAAAAACGTTGATAGGCGTAACTCATGACAGTGAGATCTCCATAGCGATAAGGGTGTCTTTGACGGCTTGCAGCAGGCGCGCGACTTCAGGTGTGTCGATTTTGCCGATGCAGCCGATGCGGAAGCTTTCGGTCTGGGTCAGTTTGCCGGGATAGATCACGAAGCCCCGCTGCTTCAGTTCTTGATAGAAGCGTTTGAAATCAAAATTGGGATCGGCGGGCGATAAGAAGGTGACGATGACCGGCGAAAGCCAGCGTTCTTCCAGCAGTGTCTGAAAACCCAACTGACGCATACCCGCGACGAGTTGATCGCGATTGCGGGTGTAGCGGGCCAGTCGCGCCGGCGCGTCGCCTTCTTCTTCATACTCCCGCAACGCCTGAGCGAAGGCCGCCACGGTGTGTGTGGGCGGGGTGTAGCGCCATTGTCCGGTTTTCTCCATATAGGCCCACTGGTCATGCAGATCCATGCTCAGGGAATGGGCGTTGCCTTTGGCCTGTTCCAGCAGGTCCCGGCGAATCAACGCGAAGCCAAAGCCTGGGACGCCTTCGAAACACTTGTTGGCGGAGGAGATCAGCGCGGCGTAGCCCAGCTTTTTGGCGTCGGCGGGCAGGGCGCCGAAAGCGCTCATGGAGTCGATGATCAACTTGCGTCCGGCGCCGTTAACCACTTCCGCAATCGCTTCCACCGGATTCAATATCCCGGAGCTGGTCTCGCAGTGCACCACCGCCACGGTAGTGATGCTGGCGTCCTGACGCAGTAGCTCCGCCACTGCATTGGGGTCAGGAGGCAGATAGTCGCCGGTGTCGATGCAGACATAGGGGCGTTTAAGGTAGTCGCAGATGTTGGCGATGCGTTGCCCATAGGCTCCGTTCATCAGCACCAACAGCTTATCCTGCGGGCCAAGCAGAGTCCCCAGGGTCGCCTCTACCGCGAAAGTGCCGCTGCCCTGCAAGGGGACGCAAACATGGGTGTCCTGCGAATTGGCGACGGCCAGCAGCTTATCCCGCACTGTCTGGGTGACCTGGTTGAAGTCCTGATCCCAGGAACCCCAGTCATTCAGCATGGCTTCTTTAACCGTGCGGGAAGTGGTGATCGGGCCGGGGGTGAGCAGGTAATAGTTGGGTTGGTTCATGAATGAGCCCTCAAAAATCGAAAGAGAAAATCGTGCTGATCAATGGGCGGCCTTCAGGCGCAGCGCCATTTCTGGGTGCGCTTCAATAGCCGTCCGCCCAGCAGGGATTGCAGGAGTTTGGCCGCCAGACAAGTAACCATGATCATCACCGCCATCGCCGCGGCGGGCGCGATGTCGCCTGCGTCGTCCATATTCAGCACCGCCACGGACGCCAGCATGGTGTTGTGGGAATACAAAAAGATGACGGCGGACACGGTGGTCATGGCGTTGACGAACAAATAACCGCCGATCTCCAGTACCGCGGGCAGGCACACCGGCAACGACACGCGCCAGAACGTCAACCACTGGGGCGCCTTCAACGAGGCGGATACCGCTTCGAACTCCGGGTCGATCTGCTTCAGCGCGGTGACTGCAGTGAGATGGCAGACCGTGTAAAAGTGCGCGATGGTGCAAATCACCAGAATCGCCATGGTGGCGTACAGACCGTTCAAAGGGTTGGACGGCGCGTTGAAGAAAAAGATGTACGCCAGCCCCAGCGCCATGCCGGGTACCGCCAGCGGCAGGATGGCGATAAAGTGGAACAGGGCGCGCAAGGGGCGGAAGCCTTGCAGCTTCTCCACCAGATAGGCGTTGAAAAAGATGAAGATAGCGCCGAAAAATGCGGTATATGTCGCCATTCGTATGGAATTCCAGTAAGCCTCCCAACCGCCGCCGTCCATAAGATCGAACTGGTAGTTCTTCAGAGACAGAGACAAATTGTATGGCCAGAACGTCACCAGAGAGGCGTAGACCGCCATGGCGATGACGCCCAGGATCGTCACCGTCAGCAGTAGCATGAACAATGCGCAGCCTTTATCCGTCCAGGGACGACGGGGCGGCGTCCAGGGCGCAGCCTTAGAGGTCAACGCCGCGGATTGGCGTCGCTGCGCCCAGCGATCCGCCAGGAAGGTCAGGATCGCCGGCAGCAGTAAGATCACGCTCACCACCGCTCCCATCTGAAAGTTCTGCTGGCCAATTACTTGTTTATAGATATCCGTGGCGAGCATGTTGTACTGGCCGCCGATCACCTTGGGAACGCCGAAGTCAGTGATGACCAGGGTGAACACCACAAAGGCGGCGCTGATCAGGCCGTATTTGGCGCCGGGCAGGGTGACGGTGAAAAACGTGCGCATAGGCGATGCGCCCAGCGCGGAGGCGGATTCATAGAGGCGTCCGTCTGTGTTGGAGAGCGCCGTCACCAGAATCATCAGGGCGTGGGGAAAGGTCCAGAAGCAGGAGCCGATCACGATGCCGATCGGGCCATAGATGCTCTCGCCCAGCAACCATTCTTTGAGGACGCCCTGATTGCCGAACAGATACACCAGACTGATGGCGGGCAGTAAAGAAGGCGCCAGAATCGGCGCCGTCAGCGCCATGCGGAATAAGCCTTTGCCCGGCAAACGGGTGCGGGTCAGCGAGTAGGCGGCCAGAAACGCCATACTGGTCACAATTACGGTACTCAGTAATGCTATTGTCAGAGAATTGCCGATCGACGCCACTAGAGATGGCGTGTTCGAGTAAGCGATGAAGTTTTCCAGGCCGATAAAGTCGCCAGCCTTGTTTTGCAGGCTTTTGGACAGCAGCGCATACAAAGGCGCGGCGACCGCCGCCAATAACGCCAGCAGACCCAATAGCATGGCGCCGCCAAGGACCCATTCGTCGCGGCTGCGACGCAAACTGAAGGTGGGTGAAGCAATGCGGGAGCGGGCAGGTAACGTCATAGTCGCTCTGCTCATGACGCCTCCTCGAACAGGCGCAGGCGATCCCGGGGCAATTGGAATTCCACGGACTGGCCTTGACGCAGTCCCAGCTCCGCCATCTCATTCATGGAAATATCCGCCACCAGCACCGCGTCCTGGCTGTCCAAAGCGAGACGGGAGCGCACGCGGGAACCGAGAAACTGAATGTCCAGAACACTGCCGCTGAGCACGTTGTGGCGATCACCGTTGAGACGCAGACGAATGTCTTCGGGACGCACGGCGATTTTTACCGGCGCGGACTGCCTCATCTCCGCGGCGCGGTTGCATTGCAGCGTCACCGGGCCGGCGCGCAGGGCGTGATTGGCGTCGACGCGTCCGGGCAGAAAGTTCATCTCGCCCACAAACTCCGCCACAAAGGGCGTGCGGGGGTGGGTGTAGATTTCCTGGGGCGATCCCACCTGTTCGATACGACCATGATTCATCACGACAATGCGATCCGCCATGGTCAACGCTTCTTCCTGATCGTGGGTGACCATAATGGTGGTGACGCCAAGTCGCGCCTGCAGTTGTTTGATCTCCTGCCTTAAATGCGCGCGGACGCGGGCGTCCAGAGCGGATAAGGGCTCATCAAGCAAGAGCAGGCCAGGGGACGTGGCCAGCGCTCGCGCCAGGGCGACCCGCTGTTGCTGTCCGCCGGACAGTTGCGATGGATACTTGTCTTCACTGCCATCCAGGCCCACCACGCTCAGCAGCTCACGCACCCGCTGGCGTCGCTCATCCGCTTTCATCCCCTGAGACTTGAGGCCATAACCGACGTTATCCGCCACGGTCAGGTTAGGAAACAACGCGTAGGACTGGAAGACGATGCCGAAATCCCGCGCTTTCACCGGCGCGTGAGTGATGTCCCGCCCCCCCTGCGTCACTTGTCCCGCACTGAGGACATCCAACCCAGCGATAATACGCAACAGACTGGTCTTACCGCAGCCGGAAGGCCCCAGAAAGCAGACGAACTCGCCTTCCGTTACGGACAGCGAGACGGATTTCAGCGCCTGGAAATGGCCGAAGTATTGATCGATATCGGTCAACTGCAGATAAGGTGCGGGGGACTTGGACATCTCTTGTTACTCTTGTTCTGTCTATCAAAATTAAACCGGCGTCCGCTTAATGCTCTAAATGGACACCCATGTTAAGCCAGGTTCGCCAGCCGCCCTTCGACAGGCTCAGGACGAACGGCGGTGTTAAATGGACACCCACTTTTAATTCCAAGCTCACCCGTTCGCGCTGAGCTTGTCGAAGCGCTCTTGTGGGTGTCCTGATAACTTCCTGTCATCATCAAAGTTGTTAAACGGACACCCACTTCAGAACCCGTTTGCCGGCCGCCCTTCGACAGGCTCAGGACGAACGGTGATGTTAAATGGACACCCACTTTTAATCTCAGACTCACCCGTTCGCGCTGAGCTTGTCGAAGCGCTCTTATGGGTGTCCTAATAACTTCCGGCCATCATCAAAGTCATTAAACGGACACCCACTTTAGACCGGGTTTGTCGGCCGCCCTTCGACAGGCTCAGGACGAACGGGGAAGGGTGTTTAAAGTGGGTGTCCTGTTAGTGCTGATTACTTGGCTTCGCTTTTGCCGTCGAAGCGTTTTTGCCATTCCGCCAGGATGCGTTCGCGGTTGGCGGCGGCCCAGGTGAAGTTGTTGTCGATCATCAGGGCTTCGGCGTTTTCCGGAAAGTACTGCACCGGTTTGGCGACGCCGGGCATGGCGACGACGGCGTAGCCTTCGTTGTAGGTTTCATTGGCTTTGCGGGAGACGGTCCAGTCCACCAGGGTTTTGGCGGCGTCCATTTTCCTGGAGCCTTTCACGATAGCGGTGGCTTCCATGTCCCAGCCCAGGCCTTCCTGGGGGAAGATGATGTCCAGCGGCGCGCCGTCTTTCTTGGATTTTGCGGCGCGGAAGGCGAAGGAGATGCCGATGGGGGTTTCTCCGGCGGCGGCCATTTTGCAAGGCTTGGAGCCGGAATGAGTGTACCGGCTGATGTTCTGGTGCAGGTCGCTCATGTACTGCCAGCCTCTTTCTTCGCCGAACATTTGCAGCCAGCTGCTCACGTCCAGGAAGCCGGTGCCGGAGGAGTTGGGGTTAGGCATGATGATATGGCCCTGATATTCCGGCTTAGTCAGGTCTTTCCAGGACGTGGGTTTGGGCAGATTGAGTTTTTCTGCTTCCACGGTGTTGAAACACACTGCCGCCATCCAGGCGTCCATGCCAGTCCAGACCGGTTCCGCGCTGTTGTCGCGGAATTTGGGGGATAGGGCGTCATAGCCTTTGGGCTTGTAGGGCTGCAGCATGCCTTCGTCGTTAAGCAACATCAGGCTGGTGGCGGCCAGACCCCAGACCACGTCCGCCTGTGGGTTTTCTTTTTCCGCCAGCAGCTTGGCGGTGATGATGCCGGTGGAATCCCTCACCCAGTTGATCTTGATGTCTGGATGCTCTTCATTAAAGCGCGCTGCGTATTTCTTCAGGTCTTCCGCTTCGATCGCGGTATATACGGTCAATTCAGTGGTCGCCGCCTGGGCCGCCAGGGAACACAGAGCTGCGCCGGCCAGGACGCTCACACGCTTCAACAGATACTTCAACGTCATTTTCAGTCTCCTTGGTGAGGGATGGAGGTTGCTTCTGGTCTATACCAGAAGCAACGGTAGCGACTGAATGTTGCAGAAAGGTGACGTTTTGAAGAACTTTATGATTAACGTGGCGGGGATATCGACAGGCTGATAGTCCTGCGTGCGGTTAGATCAGGCGTCATTAACGTCGATCTGGATGGTCACGGCGTCATGACGCCAGTATTCGTAATCCAATTCCAGCACCCGCCCGGCGGCGTCGTAGTTGGTGCGCTCGATATGGAGGCCGGGCAGACCCGCCGCCGCGCCAAGTTCTCGGGCGGCGTCTTCCAGCAGGGCGGTGGATTTAAAAATCAGGTTCATGCTGTGATAGGCCTGCCCGTATTTGTTGCGCAACAGATGGGTCAGCGATTGCGACATGTCTTCTTTCTCAATACCGGGCAGCAGGGCGGTGTTGATATAAATGTGTTCGATCAACACGGGACGTCCATCGATAGAACGGCGGCGTTGCAAGAACAACAGGCGCGCGCCTTTGTCGACTTTCATCAGCTCCGCCATGCGCGCGTCCGCAGGATTGACGGTGACGCCGATCAGGTCGGTGCTGGGTTCAAAGCCCTGACTGGACACGTACTCAATAAAACTCTGCCGCCGCGCCGGGTTGTACACCACCGCCGGCGGCGAGACGAACCAGCCGCGGCGGTTCTGGCGATAGATCAATCCTTCGGCTTCCAGTGTCTGCAAACCCTGGCGCACGGTCATGCGGGTGAGATTGAAGCGCTCGCCGATATCCCGTTCCGAGGGCAGCTTCTCTCCGGGAAGGAGCGCCTGCTGGCGGATTAAATAACTGAAGTGCTGTTGCAGGTAGCGGTAATGGTTGTCGATCTGCTTTTCCATCAAAGGGTCTTCTGGTCTATTCCAAAAATAAGACAAGGCTATTGAAGCTATATGACGATTCTATGACGGACTGTCGAAGGCGAAGGCCGCTAACCGATGAGTCGACGTCGCTCCTTTTCTAATCCGGCGTTCCCGTCGCTTTGACCTTGTTTGCGAAGCTTAGCACGAATCCTGGGGCGGCCGTCGCAAACCGCGAACGAGGGTTTTCGAATGGAAAGAGGACCTTGCGGCCCCGGCGCTTTGTGGCATGACGTTTCCTTAGAGCTGGTTACAAAGGAGGTGCTTCACTCATTATTAATCCAAGATCCTCCGTGTGAGATAAGCTACTTGACTACTAGTAATTGATGAGGAACGCGCAAGCCTTGCAATATGGTTGCAAGAATTACCCATGGGACTGTCAGAGGCGGTTATAGGCTTTTTGAGTGATTACCCTCGCCATGGCTTTTGAGTATGTTGTGAAAGCGCTTGCATGGTCGCTTTCCCAATAAGCGCGCGCGATCAGCAATAATACAAAACTTAAATATAAAGCCGAAGAGTACGCCGCAAGCGCCTTCCATCCGACCAGCACGACAAACATGACCTTAAAAGGACAGGTGATAATTATGGCTATCAAGCTCAAACACATTGCATCGGCAGTCGCGCTGACCACCGCCATGACCGCCGCACCGGCGATGGCTGAATTCAAAGTTGTGGGATACTTTCCGACCTGGCAGGGAGACGTGAACAGTATTCCCTACGATAAAGTCACTCACATTAACTACTCATTCGTACTGCCCACCGCCAATGGCGGATTACAGCCCCTGGAAGGCGGGGAGCAGCGCCTGCGTACGCTGGTGCAGCGGGCGCGCGCCGCCGGGGTGAAAGTGCAGATTGCAGTGGGCGGATGGAATAACGGCGATGATTCCGCCTTCGTCGCGCTTTCCGGCAACAGCGGCAGTCGCGCCAACTTTATCCGCAATCTGATGAACATGGTGGACGCCTACGGCCTGGATGGTGTGGACCTGGATTGGGAATACCCGGAAGCCGGCGCCGAAGCCAATAACTTCAAAATCCTGATGCGGGAGCTGGGCTCAGCGCTGCATAGTCGGGGCAAGATACTCACCGCAGCGGTCACTGCAACGGACTTTCCTGGCAGTGTGGACGCGGACGTTATCAACAGCGTCGACTTCCTCAATCTGATGGTGTACGACCTGGGATATCCGCATTCCACCTACCAGCACGCGCAGAATGCGCTGACTCACTGGAAGTACAACGAAGGCCTGCCCCAGCACAAGGCGGTGTTGGGCGTGCCGTTTTATTCCCATAAAGACTGGGTGGCCTACAAAGACGTGATCGCCCGTTACGGCGCCGGGGCGGCGCAAAGAGATGACGCCGGCGGCCTCGACTATAACGGGCAGCCCACTATCCGGGCTAAGACTGAGCTGGCGCTGTCAGAAGCGGGCGGCGTCATGTTCTGGGAAATCTCCCAGGATACCCGTGACGATACCTCGTTGATGAAAACCATCTGGGAGACCGTGGATGGCGACACGCCCCCGAACCCGGGCGGAATCACCGTACAGGCGGAGAGCTACGCCTACATGAGCGGCGTACAGGTGGAGCCCACCACTGACGCGGGCGGCGGCCAGAATGTCGGCTATATCGACGCCAATGACTGGATGTCCTACCCGGCGGTGAACATTCCGCAAGCCGGAACTTACACCGTGGAATACCGGGTGGCGAGCCTGAACGGCGGCGGCAGACTGCAACTGGAGAAAGCCGGAGGCAGTCCTGTTTACGGCAGTGTGTCGATTCCCGCCACCGGAGCCTGGCAGAACTGGCGTACGGTGCAGCACAAAGTGAATCTGCCCGCCGGACCGCTGCAATTCGGCATCAAAGCGCTGTCCGGAGGCTGGAATATCAATTGGTTCAAAGTCAGCAAGAGCAATTAAGCCGGATAAATTCCGGGGTTTTTATAAAGACCCCTAAACCTTGCGCGAGCGGCCGGTGGCTGCTCGTTCTTTCATGTCGGACTGAATATACACCCGGTCGGTCGTGCCCATGCTGGCGTGGCCGAGGTCATCCGCCATGTGTTTGAGCGGGCGGTTGGCGATGTCCTGAGAGGCGCCGGTGTGACGCAACCAATGGGTGGTGGCTTTGCGCAGTTCTTTGGCGTCATTTTCGAAGCCGTCTTTCATCATACGGTGATAGGCCAGCTCAAAGGCCTCCCGCACCAAACGGGCGATCTGGCGACTGGTGAGCCCGCCGCCGCCGCGCATTTTCTGTAACAACGGCTCCTTATCGCCGGGGGAAGGCGACGCAGTGAGGCCGCGATGCTCGCGGTAGCGACGAATGTACTCCCACATGGCGCTGGAAACAGAGACATCGCGGATCTTCAGGCCTTTGCCGAAGGCTTTGAACCACCAGTTACCGTCATGATCCTTCCATACATGCTCCCACATGGGTGTCCATTTAGGGCGGTCGGAGAGTTCGGAGATACGCAGGTACAGTGATTTCAGGCAGGCGATAATGAAGATAGTACGCTCATAGTTCGGCTGCTCCGCGGCTTTTTCCTTCAGGGTCTCCAGCACATATTCCCATTGCAGCTCAGACAGGCGCTTGATCTGCTTCACCTGCGCATCTTTGATCAGATAGGGAGAGGCCTTGCGGATACCGGGGATAGGATTGCCGAGAACGATATCCTCCTGCACCAGGTGGTCATAAAACACGCTGATGGCGGAGTAGGCCAGGGCGGTGGCGCTGTTGCTCAAGCGGTAGCCTTTCTTTTCCGGCTGCAGAATGTCTTTCTTGTCCGATTTCTTGGGGGTTGTCCCGTCCTTCTCATCCTGCTTCGCTTCTCTCATGGACCTGGCGGTGTCCCGCATCACAAACGGACGCCACAGGGGGTTGCTGCGGAACATACCCTGTCCGCCGATATACTCAAAGCGCCGCACCGTCCCGGTTCCAATCCAGCCCGCTGGCGGCGCGTGTAGAAAATCGAAGTAATTCTCGATATGAGAACGGCGGAGCTGGGACACCGCTTTGCCTTCCACGGTCCAACTCCATAGCAGATAACGCTCCACCTCATTGCGGAAGCTGGTGAAGGTCTTCTCGCTTTTGCGGGAATAGCTTTTCAGAAAACGCTGGGCGCTGATGAAGTCTTCGTTCACGCCAGGGACGGTCTCTTTCAGCTTTGCAAGAAACTGTCTGCTGTCCGGGTAGTTATCCAGCATGGCGAGACCGAGAGGCAGCTTGACGAACTCGCGGTGGGCGTCAAAGAGGGGGAAAGCTGGAAAATCGGGGGCGGACATACGTTTGGCTGACAACTAAGCTGATTTATGTTTAATAAAAACAATAATATAAAAGTTATATTTAATGTGTTTTGTAACTTCTCGGCGAAAGAGTAACGCCACAAAATCGACGTTATTCTTTCATCACCTGCCACTCCACTTCCTGAATATCCAGGGTTCCCAGAGTAAGCTTGCACTTGGTGGACGGCTGGCCGCCATAACCACAGGCGGGAATCTTATAGGTCGCGCCATTGTCGTCCAGACGAAAGGCGGAGGCGGCCAGAAAACGAACGCCGGGATTGGCGGCGATGATATTCTCTTCCGCGCAATAAGTGGCCTTATCAGAATTGATATCTAGGAAAGTTCTAAGTTCGTTCACTAAGTCTTTGTATTCAGAGCCAGAAAGTCGATAAACGCTGACCAGCTTTTTGGACTTCGGGAGGATGCCCACCATCACCGCGCCGGTTTTATTGGGGTTGCTCTGCGCGCCCTTCGACATGGCTTTAGAGGTGGATTTAGTGCTCTTTTTATGGACGGTGACGAAGCCGTCATTCTCCGCGGCTTCCTGCTCCGCACTCTGAAAACTACGCGCCGCCAGCGTCATTTGGCGGTTGAGCTCCTCCCGTAACAGGCCTTTTTGCTCGCCAGACAGGCTGCTGAAGCCATTTTTCGGCGTGTAGGTCTTTAAGAATAGTTCTTCATCAAATGGCATAAATACTCCTTATCCATGCGCGGGATCAGTGATTGAATGGGCTTAAACGCCCTGATGGCAATGCTTGCTTTCGCGAGTTCGCGAGAAGGAAAGAGCAAGCATAGCGGAATGATCAGATGTCGACAATTGAATAATGGAAATTACTGCTTTATAAACAGATAGATAAGCAAGAAACTTAAAGTATAAATGAGATGCTGCCTACGCGATAGGATGCATCTCCATCAGCCTTGTTCTGTACAACTTATAAGCGTTTTCGTATTCCTCCACAGCTTCCTGTGTTGGCGACACGGCGGCGTCTTCATCCAGCTTCACAAAGCGCCGGCACAGGTCATGCAGACAGATGGCGTCGCCCTGGGCGCGTGCATCACACTAGGCCGCCTGAATCGCCCCGCCCAATGCTGCGCTTTCGCCAACCTGTGGACAAATGACGCGGGCGTTCATCATGTCCGCCACCATGTGGCGCCATAACCGGCTTTTCGAGCCGCCGCCGATCAATCTGATTTCCTGGCAATGGATGCCGGATGTCCGCAAAAGGTCCAGGCCGTAACGCAGCCCAAAGGTGACGCCTTCCAGCGCCGCGCGGCAAACATTAGCGGGTTGCAGGTTCTGCATGTTCAGGCCCAGTAAGCTGCCTGTCGCATCGGGAAGCGGCGGCACGCGCTCGCCATTGAGAAACGGCAGCAGGGTGACGCCCTGAGCGCCGATGGGCGCTTGCGCGGCTTCCTGGTTGAAACGGTCCAGGTCGTAGCCGAACAGACCCCGCACCTGGTTAACCACCGCCGTCAGATTCATGGTGCATATCAGGGGCAGCCAGCCGCCGCTGGAGGAGCAGAATGCCGCAAGGGATGGGTGTCCTTGCATTGGCGGCCGGTTTGAATGGGCGTATAGCGCGCCGGAAGTGCCCAGGCTGAGGGTCACCACGCCTTCATCTATATTGCCTGTGCCAATAGCGCCCATCATGTTGTCGCCGCCTCCGCTGGCCACCAACACGTTATCCGACAGTCCCAACAGGCGGGCGACGGCGGAGCTGACCTTGCCTACGGCCTGCTGCGCCTGCAGTAACGGCGGCAAGGCGCTGGTCAAACGCCCATCGGGGGCGATGAGTTCGAGGGCTTCCGGGACCCAGCGTCGAGTGCGGATATCGAAATACCCGGTTCCCGAGCTGTCGCCGTATTCGGCGGCGATCTCTCTGGTCAGCCAGTAGTTGAGGTAGTCATGAGGCAGCAGAATATGGGCGATGCGTTGAAAGGCGTCCGGTTCATGCTGACGCAGCCAGAGCAGCTTGGAGAGGGTGTAGCCGGTAGCGAGCGTCAGTCCCAGCAGTTCGAGAGAGCCTTGCTCCCCGCCCATCTGTTCTAATAATGCCGCGTTTTGCGGCGTGGTCTCCGTATCGCACCACAGCTTCGCCGGCCGAATCACCTCACCATGAGAGTCCAACGCCACCAGTCCGTGCTGTTGTCCGGATACGCCGATAGCGCGAATATGACGGCTGTCGATACCGGAGCGTTCAAGCGCCTGCCGGTAACTGTCGACGAAGGCCTGCGTCCACCACTCGGGATGCTGCTCGCGACGGCCATTGGCGTCGCTGATCAGCGCATGAGGCGCGTAGCCCTCTCCCAGGATGGTTTCTCGATCCGGGTCCAGCACCACCACCTTGGTTCCCTGAGTCCCACAATCCACGCCTACGTACATACCTGATTCTCCTCGGTTTCCGGCTGCAAGCCATTGAACGGCCACGGACAATATGACAGGGAGTGTAAGCTGAACCCGCCAACAATTGCGAATGCGCGACATGACTGGACGGCGGTTTGTTGGAGAGCCGCTTGTTGGATGGCGCTGCGCTTATCCAACCTACAAGAAACGAACAACCTATAACCAGGTTGGCCGGAAAAGCGCAGCGCCTTCCGACAGCGAAGGTCCGCTCACCACAGTGGTCCGTATAAATACTGAACGGTTCACGGGAATAGTTTCGCAGTTGGCCCCGCTCATTGCGTTTGCGCGAATGGGCGGCCTACCAAAGACGCTGGTTTGTTCTATGATTGAAGTGTCCGCCGTCGCATATAAACTGAACAACAGGTCAATTATTTGAGGTATGGCGTTATATGTTCTCAATCAAGAAAAATAAACAGCAACAACACGACGCCCACAATTTAGCCAAAGCTTTGCAAGCTGAGCTGGGCAGCATTTCCAACTTCTGCGCCACTATTTATTTCACACCTTCGGGGGAGATACTCGACGCCAGCAAACTGTTTCTGGCGAGTGTGGGGTATCAATTGGATGAGATAATCGGACGCCATCATCGACTTTTCTGTACGGACGACGTTATCAATACTGCGGAATATCGCCAGTTCTGGGCGGATCTGGCGAAAGGCGTTCCCCAGCGGGGGACGTTCAGACGCCGACACAAGAACGGTTCGGATGTGTGGCTGGAGGCGACCTATATTCCCATTGTTCAGGACGGACAAGTGGTGCGCGTAATGAAGGTGGCCAATGACGTCACTAAAGACCATGAGCAGTCGGCGGATAACCAGGCTTTGGTCAAGGCCATCGATCGCGCCAACGCGGTCATTGAGTTTAAGCCGGACGGGACAATACTGAACGCCAATAAAAACTTCGTCAGAGCCTTAGGCTATAGCGATCTGGAGGAGATCAAGGGCAAACATCATGAGATATTCTGCCCCGACGAGTTTTACCAGGAGAATCCCAACTTCTGGCGCGAGTTGGCTCACGGCGAAATCAAGAATGGCCTGTTCCGCCGCGTCAGCAAACAGGGGCGTTCAGTCTGGATAGAGGCCACTTACAATCCCGTGTTTGATCATCAGGGCAGGGTAGTCAAAATCACCAAGGTCGCCAGCGATGTAACGGAAAGAGTCGAGCGTCAGTTGGCGGTTCAGAAAGCCGCCGAAGTCGCCCACAGCACGTCCGTGGAAACCGCGCAGGTATCCCAGAAAGGCGCGCGTATTCTCAAGGAGAACATGGCCAACTCCGAGAAGATATCCACGGATATCGGACGTTCAGCCAAACTTGTCGAGGAATTGAACGAACAGTCCAGTCAGATCACCAATATCGTCACCACCATCAAATCCATCGCGGAACAAACCAACCTGTTGGCGCTCAATGCCGCCATCGAAGCCGCGCGGGCGGGAGAACACGGCAGAGGCTTCTCCGTAGTGGCGGATGAAGTTCGCTCTCTGGCGGGTAGAACCACCAAATCGACGGAGGAAATCAACCAGATGGTGGATCGCAATAACCAACTGGTGCTGCAGGCGGGGGACAGCATGGATAAGGTCACCAAACAAGCGGAGAAAAACGCCGACCTGATCGCAGAAGCCTCCAGAATTATCGACGAAATCTTCAAAGGCGCGGAATACGTCTCCCAAGTGGTGGGCGACCTGGTGGATAACTCCAGCGAATCTTAACCTGAAATTGCCTGCTTCGTTGCAGGGACAAACTGGGACGACCTTCGAGGGCCGCGTGAGGCGTGAAAAGTCATGGCGAATACAGATGACAAATGGGCGGCGGCGTCGAGCTATGACGCATTCATGGGGCGTTGGAGCCGACGCATCGCCGAAGATATGTGCATTGGCTGAATACGCCACCAGGGCTGCACTGGCTGGATATGGGTTGCGGCACGGGAGCGCTGACCCGTGCGATTTGCAATGTCGCTCAACCCGCCTCTGTCAGATGCGGCGACAGCGCACGATCCCGCCGCGAAAGAACTGGACGAAGGCTATCGTTTTCCTCTCTGTCATCACGAGAAACTCATCGAACTGTTCACCAAAACCGGCCTCGATGAACTCCAGTGCGAAACCGTGGAAATCCCAACCCTCTTCACCCACTTCGACGACTACTGGCTCCCCTTCCTAGGCGCAACCGGACCCGCACCCACTTACATCGCCTCCCTCACGGCCGATCTAAGAAACGCCATAGCGGACAAATTAAGAGAAATATTCCCCATACAACCAAATGGAACCATCCCACTCAAAGCAAAAGCCTGGGCGATCCGAGGTGTTGTGCATCGAGCCAGATAGGAGGTACATATTGAGTGTTGTAGGCTGGAAAAGCGCAGCGCCTTCCAACAAATGAGGTTACATTACATGGATTCAGCTGTCGGATGGCGCTACGCTTATCCAACCTACGTTTGCTTTACGATATCTCGTTCCACGGCGATGCTCGGCAGAAACAGTCAATCAAATAAGGAGTTTCCAATATGAGTTGCTACCCCTGGATGAATGCCGCTGATGAATAACTTACGCGGCTCTCGAATTGGCTCCCGGAAGAACTTAAACCTGGGGCGGTTAGAGTGTTTAAAGTTTGAGATTATTGAGTAGTTAATGGTTTTGATTAATGGGGGTGGTGTTTTATATAAAATATAGTTATTAAATATTGATGGTTGTAAGGCTTGAATGTTTAATTTTTTGGTTCCCTTTAATAATTTTAAGGTGTAAATGTGAAGAAGATAGATTTTGACAAAGCATTAGATATTTTTTTTGAGAAATTTATGGAGTTGAATCCAGCTGAAACCCTCCCTGAATGGTTTAAGGACTCTACTATGTATGGTGGTAGCATTGTTGAGGGAAGGTATTGGGAGCTTTCCTTTATGGCGCATTTGAAAAGTTCGCTTGGAGAAAATGAATGCTGGGAGAAAGACAAAGACGGGAGGTATCGCTTGGTGAGTTATCACCCTGATACGGGAGAAAAACGATATATAATATCCGGCGGTGGAGGCGAAGCTGTAAAACTTTTTACGTTAAGGATTGATATCAACTCAGGAGAAGTGTCGGATATAAGCCAAAGGAACTTTTCGGAAATAGATGGTGATGACTTATTGTCAACGAATTAATGATTATATGAATAGGTTGTTTCTCATGCATACAGATGGTGTTCAAATCTTTGTGCAAACAAATTCAGGGGGCGCTCCTGATTCGCAGCGAAAATTTATTTACTCACCTGTCGGATGGCGCTGCGCTTATCCGATCTACATTTAGTTTTTAATTGCGGCGTTTAGTCTGGAGACCTTGCCTAGAATATTATTTGGTTATGTCCAGGAGCATGTTCCTTGCGACTGGAATGGCATTAAATAATTAAAAATCTATTTCATGTAGGCTGAAATTTCCTCGTTCCACATCGCGAAAGAAAAGCTCTAGTACAACCTTAACTGTATGAAACGCAATGTTATCCATGGGAATATCGCTTTTTTTGAATAGTTGAACTTCTGAGCTTTCGCTAGTTGGATGGAAGCGGCTGTCTTTTAGCTTTGCGAGGTAAAAGATATTGACGTGATTTGCATGAGGCGAGTTTGTAATTGCGAAAAGTTTGTCGGCAGAGATTCTTGCCCCAGTCTCCTCAAAGGTCTCTCTCTCAGCTGCATGTCTCGTCGTTTCGCCGTTTTCCATAAAGCCTGCGGGGAGAGTCCAAAGCCCGGCCCGGGGTTCTATGGCCCTTTTGCAGAGTAGTACGGAATCTTCTTTGTAAACAATGCAACCAGAGACGATGTTAGGGTTTTGATAGTGGATAAAATTACATTTATCACAAACAAAGCGGCTGCGATTATCACCCTCAGGTAATCGCCATCTCATGGTCTCACCACACTGTGAGCAAAACTTAATCTCCATTACTTCATACCTGTTCGCGCAGAATCCCAGCGTTGAGTCTGATACTTCATTAGCATGCCTTTAAGTTCGTCTAGGCTGACGTGAGGAACCTTATACCCACATGTAACAGCTCTAGCAATCTGTTTTCATTGGTAAAGTTGCTATTTTTACCAGCTTGTGGGATTGCAGAGGCACGATCCTATCTCACCCATGCGCTCTCAGAGGCGATTAGAAACGCCAATAAGCACCTCCCGGTACCCGATTGCCTTTCAGCATTGGACTTTAAGGTAGGTTGGAAAAGCGCAGCGCCTTCCGACACCGGAGTTATGGGAGAGCAAGAAGCCGGATAGCGCTTCGCTGATCCGACTTACTCAACTGTTCCTACTGCTTTCTCCGCTTAGGCCAACACAGCCGTTGTAATTTCATACCAGGGGTAAAGTTGTTTGCCTTGTTCGGAGATGTCCTGGTAGGCGAGGGTGAGGGTTCCGCCGCTTACCCGGCCGATGACGGTGGCGCGGGCGATGTCGGTCATGTACTTGGCGGGTTCGGCTGGGCGGGCTCTGCGCATGAATGCGGGACCGGTGGTTCGCGCCGGGCGGGCGGGGACGGCGTCTTTGCGTCTTATGGAGCCATATTGAGTGATATTGCTGTTCGCATTGGAGCGTACGCCGGCGCCTTCCGCCCAGGCGTCCAGGGTCACTCCGGTGGCGCTTTGCAGGGGACACAGGAAGTCGCTGGTCTGGCGTAAGTCGGCGGGTATGTCGCTGTAGCCGCCATTGAGGTGAAACACTTCGCCCCGGTTGCGGTCAAAACCGACGGAGCAGCCGGACAGCGCGGCGGTGACGAACCAATAGTCGGCGCTGTCCCGGTTCAGCTTCAATTTGGTGACGCCGCCTTCCTCCCAGGGCAACCACTGAACGGTTCTGGAATTGGCGCCGTCGCCCAGCACAAAGTTGAAACGAAACGGCGATTCCGAAGCCACTATTTTGATGGCCCGTTGACCTTTCGAGGTGGAGCCGGGGATATCCACAAAATAGGGCGTGGTATACAAAGGCGTTGCATTTCTAAGTGAGCCCATCACTCTTTCCAGTTCACTCCACATAACTTCTCCTTTCTTTTTCCTTTTATCGATCAACGAAACACATTGTCCTGTTTTGTTGAGTGTAGTTAATTTCTAACGGCGATTAATGTCAGGCTCTAAATAATGCGATTTATGAGCCGCTCGCCAGTCAGTTATTCGCATTACTTTTTTTGTAGGGCGATGAAGAATCCGATAGCTGGGAAAGTGTCACCTAACCGTTTTGTATCAGTAGCATACTGGTCCTCTAAATTCCGCTCCCTCGTCCGTTCGGGCGATTGTTTGAGATATGGCGGGTTGTTAGTTTTTGTTGTGCAAGCGTTTTCATTATCAAAGGGCGCGAATACTGACTGGCGACGCTAGATATGCCAAAAATATATTAATTTAAGCCAGTATTGTATTTGTTTTTTGTAGCGCTTGAGATCTAAATGAAAGCGTTGTCATTTGTTCGGCTATCACCTAACCACCGCTGTGAATTTTTATGTCCAGACTCAGACAACTTAGAAAAAAACAAAGAACGAGAGCGATAAAAGGAGGTCACTATGTATACGAATGATTCGTGCCACAATGCGCTTCGGCGCAAGCTCGCCAGAACACTTATCGGCGTCGCTGCTGCGGCGTCGTCATTTTCCGCTGCGCAGGCGGCGGTCAATCTGGCGGCGGGAAAAAACACATTCGCCAGCACGGAGTTGCGTCAGGCGAGGTTGGCCGTGGATGCGGACAGTCGGTCGCGCTGGGAATCCAATCATGGCGTGTCGCCCAGTTGGTTGACCGTGGACCTGGGAAAGACGAGCAATCTGGAGCAGGTCGTCATTGACTGGGAGGCGGCCAACCCGGAAACCTACGAAATCCAGGGTTCCAATGACAATGAAACCTGGACCACGCTTTCCAGCCAGAGCGGCGGCGTCTTCGGAGACCGCACCGATAGCGTCGATGTCAGCGGCGAATTTCGTTATGTGCGAATCTTCGCCACCCAGCGTAGTCGCGGCAACGGCTGGGGGTATTCCATATTCGATCTGGAGATATACGGAACGCCGCTGTCAGGCCCGGACGACCCAGATGAACCTGATGGTCCCGGTGATCCTAACGTTCCCGATGTGCCGGATGAACCGGACTTGCCGGACAATCTGCCCGCCGCCTTCCAGCCGCTGTATCCCAAAGGCGCGGAGGTGCTGGAGCGGATTCAGTATGTGGACACGGACGGTACGCTGGTCACTTTGATGGGCGCCCGACCCACTGAGCGTCACGCCCGCGAACGGGGCGAGCCCTGGGACGCGCCGGACCAGGGGCCGGGGCGTTATCTTACGTTCCCGCCGTTCTACTTCCAGAACCGCACTTTCGGTCTGGAAATACGCGACTCCGTTCCCGCTGGCGGCGATAAAATCGAAGTCTGGCTGCATGTGAACGCCAACACCTTCAGAGGCACGACCTTCAGTTTGTTCCGCAACATTGAAAACCCGGACGTGCGCGACTTCGGCTGGTCTCTGAACTACGGCTTCAACAATCCCAATGAAGGCGGCCAGCCCATCTGCCACGCCGGCAAGCGTGAATGCATGATGGATTTCAATTCCAACTGGCGCACCTCACCCCACAGCCCATTAAAGGTTGGCGACAAAATCGAACTGGCGCCGGCGCCGCGCTTATTGACGCCCGTGATCGACGGCGGCGGCGAGCGCTATTATTCCTTCGAACAGCTTTACGTAGTGGGCGAGGGCATGCGTCCCTGGTACGGCATCGCGCCAAACCTGGATTCCGAGCCGCTGCCGCCGGACACTCTGCTGGGCGGTCAGGCCAGCGTGTCCTACAACTACTCGGAAGAACCGCACCGCATGTTCCAGCAGATGGCCAACAACATCGGCATCAAGAACAGCCAGCGCTTTGTGGAAGGGCGACGCCTGTTCCACACCTCGTTCGCCTCCGGCGAGCACTCCGAGTTCTCTGGCTCCAACCCGGTGTTCGACGCCCATATTGGACAACTTGGCCCACGCTATAACAACGAAAGCTGTATCGGCTGCCACCAGAACAATGGCCGCAGCCAGCCCGCCAAAGCCGGGCAGACACTGGAAGGCTATTCGGTGTTGACCGCGGCGTTTGGCTCTCAGGACGGCGCTGTTCCCGATCCTTTCTATGGCTTTAACGTGCTGCAAAAATCCCAGGACGCCAGCCAGGAAAGCTACGCCGTCAATCTCAGCCATTATGAAGTGACCACAAAGGAACTGAATGGCGGTGATGTGGTTGAGTTGCGTAAGCCTTACTACGCCTTCCAGGGACCGACGCCGGAGCTGTACTCGGTGCGGCAGGCGCCGCAGGTGATCGGTATGGGTCTGCTGGAAGCCGTTTCCGAGGCCACAATTCTCGCCGGCGTGGACGAGAATGACGCGGACGGCGATGGCGTGCGCGGTCAGCCCAACTGGATCAAAAATCCCGAAACCGGCGCGGTGCAATTAGGGCGTTTTGGCTGGAAGGCTTCCAAGCTGAGTTTGCGCCATCAGGTCGGAACCGCGTTCCTGCAGGACATGGGCGTCACCACGCCGACCTATCCATCGCGCGCCTGTCAGAAGACCGAAACGGACTGTCATAACAATGCCGCCGACACCCATATCGACAACGCCGAAATGGATCGCGTCGGTCAGTACCTGGCGTTATTGGGCGTACCCGCCCAGCGCAGTCTGCGTAGCGGCTATCCTGACGGAATCCGGGTGTCGCCGGAACATGACGTCAACCCGGAACGAATCAGCCAGGGCAAGGACGTATTTACGCAAACGGGCTGCGTCGCCTGCCATACCGCCACATTGAAGACGGGGGACACCCACCCTATGGCGGAGTTGCGCAATCAGACGATTCATCCCTATACAGATCTGCTGTTGCACGATATGGGACCGGGATTGGCGGATACGCTGCCGCAAGGCGACGCCGCGGCGTCCATGTGGCGCACGCCGCCTTTGTGGGGGCTGGGCAGTCTGCAGTTTGTGCAAGGCGGTCAGGAAAACGTGCGCTACCTGCATGACGGCCGCGCCAGAACCCTGGACGAAGCGATTCTGTGGCACGACGGCGAAGCCGCCGGCAGCCGCCAGAACTACGAAGCGTTGAGTCCGGCTGAGCGGGACGCCCTGAAGCAATTCCTGAACTCGCTATAACCACGCTTTTGGAGAGGGCGACCTCTCCCTAAAAACACTGCGGTCTGGCAAGCCAGCTTGGCCGCAGTGTTTCCTTCCGTTTCTACTGATTATTTATTCTTTATTGCAGCGGCTTCTAATTGCCCGGAGACGTTATCGTCGCCATGGTTTTATGCGCAATGCGTCTAACATACGTCTCACGTTAAATGACCAGGAAGGGGATAATGGATTCTTGTCTATGGGTTCAAATAAGGAGGAAAATCAGACTGGGCTGCTGAGAGGCTCAGGCCTTTCCAAAAAAAACGACCTCAAGCGCGCTCAACCCCTAACGGCAGGAAAAGAGGGATCATTATGAACAGGATGATAAGGATAAAACTACTCGCTGTTGTTCTTATGTGGAGCGGTCTCGCTCAGGCGGATGAAAATCCAGTCTGCTCAGAGCCGGGAAACATGTGCTGCTATGCGTCGAACTATAACTACAACCTGCCTTCCGCCATCGCCAATTGCTGCGCGGTGGGAGATTCGGTGAAGAAGTTCGTCTTCATGGACAACCAGGACTCCAAAGTGGACGGTCAGGACGTGCCGATCCAGCTTTGCAGCAACCTGAATCTGTATATTCTGCACAAACTCAAAGCGCCCTCCAAAGACGACTGGCCGCCCATTCCAAGCGGCGAGAAGCGGTTTCCCCCGCTGTTTAAAGGAGAAAATCTGGAAAACGTGGTGATTGCCGGGGACGGCGAGATCGACGGCCGCAACAATACCTGGATGGGAGACAAGGACTGTGGCGACTATTCCGGTAAAGTCAGGCCCATCATGATGGATCTGCAAGGCTCCAAAAACCTGTTGGTGAAGTCCATTACCTTATCCCACGGGCCTGGATTCAACCTGCATGTCGAGCACTCCCGCGGCGGCATCAAGATTGAAGACGTCACCATCAACACGCACCATACCGGGTCGAACAGCTCCTGCAGTCTGGACGGCATCGATATCAGCGGAGACGACATCAGCGTCAAAGACTCGGAAATCCGCAGTCGCGACGACTGCATCGCCGTCAAAGCCAACGCATCCAACGTGCGCATCTCTAACGTGACCTGCCACAATGGCCATGGCCTTTCCATCGGCTCCATCGCGATGAATGGCGTGGTCAAGGATGTGGAAATCGAGAATGTAACGGTGATGGACTCGCGCTTCGGTTTGCGCATCAAAATGCAGAAGTACGCCAACGGTAAGGTGGAAAACATCAAATTCAAAGACAGCCTGGTGAAGCGTATTTCCAGCAGGCCGATCCAGATCAAAACGGACTACCACAATGATCATTGCGACGACCCGGGCAGCAGCAAGTGCGATAAAAACGCCCGCTCCAGCATTGAAAACGTCACCTACAAGAAAATCTCGGTGCATGGCGGCGAAATGGATCTGGACTGCAAATACGCCGATGTATGCACGGTGAAGCTGAGAAAGCTGCACTGTGAAGACGGCGCAACCATCTCCTGCAAAGATGTGGATGTGGACGGAGAATGCAGTTGCGATTGATGCGCGGGGGAAGCGCTTGAAACGTTCCTCGCGCAGGCGTTCCCAGGCTGATGCGCGTCGGCCTGGGAACGAATGGAAAAAATTACTTTGACAAAACGAAGCCGCTCCTGAAAAACTCTGCCTGTACGCTTGCGGAACATGGGAGATGAACCTTTGAAAATCCGATACGTCATGGAGGCCGACAAAGCCAACTGGCTGGCCTTGCGTCAGGAACTCTGGCCGGAAACCCCACCGCAGGAACACGAAGCGGAAATTCACGCCTACTTCAGCATGCCGGACCTCGCCACCTTTGTCGCCATCGCCGACAACGGCGATATGCTCGGCTTTCTGGAAGCCGGGCTGCGCTCATACGGGGAAGGCTGCGCCAGTCACCCGGTCGCCTATGTGGAAGGCTGGTATGTGCTTCCTTCCCATCGTCGTCAGGGCGTGGGTCGTCGTTTGATGGACGCCGCCGAAGAATGGGCCCTGGACCGTGGCCTGCGTGAAATCGGCAGCGATATGCTGGTCAATAATGAAATCAGCCTGAAAGCGCACGCCGCTCTGGGTTACACCGAGGTGGAGCGCCTGATTCATGTGGTGAAGAAAATCGACTCCGCCTGATTCGCGGACGCTTCGCCATACAGAGAACGGAAAGCCAGGAGGAGGCTCATGCAAAGACAGGATGCGACGGAGCAAACCCGGCTTATAGAGAAAGCGCAGACGCTTTTGCAGCAGGGCGCGCTGGAAGACGCCCGGGAGCTGTTGCTGCGGGAGGGCTTTGAGCAGGGCGATAACCCGTTATTGCAAAACGCCTATTACGAGCTGATTCCGCTGGGAGAGACGCTGCAAGCCAGGCTCGATCCCCTCAAAACCGCATTGCAGCCGCCTTATGATGAAGCCTCCGTCAAAGCGGTCGCCGCTATCGTCAAAGAGGCGGCGAAAGCGTCGAACAAAGTTACTCACGCCTGGATACGCGACCCTCGCGTCACTGACCTGTTGATTGACGCCCTCAGTCACGGCAACGCCAGACTCGTCAAAGAAGCCGCACTGGCATTAACCCATATTGTCCACCGTTACTTCGCCGACTACCGTGTACGCGCCGCGTTTGTTCCCTTGCTGAGCAACGCCAATAAAACCCTGCGCCGCGTGGCCTGTGGCGTCGTCGGTCGCTGGCCGGATGAAAGCATTGTGGCGATGCTGGCGCCGTTGACGGAAGACAAGGCGGCGGAGGTGCGTCAGGAGGCGACCAAAACGCTGGCAGGCCTGGAGCAGGAAAACATACCCGCATTGACGCGACCGCTCTTTGAGGACGCGCTGATCGCCCGTCTTAAAGACTCCGAGCCGACGGTGCGGGATATCGCCGCCTTCGGACTGGGCGCCCATGGCGTCGCACGGGCGGCTTCGGAACTGGAGGCCGCCCTGCGGGTTGAGGTTTCGCCCTTGGTCAGAGAGTCTATAGAGATAACGCTGGGCAAATTGACGAAAAAGACGGGACAGGCCTAAGTCTCAACAAACTGGCTAAACTGGCCCTGATCCAGATAATGGGCGAAGACGCCAATGTAGCGCGCATGACAGGGGGAGGGCTTGTATAAGTCTGACGTCCGTTAATTCTTAGTTTGCCTAATAACTTATGAGTAACGGGCCTGACCTGTGCAGGCCCTGTCGTTGCAGACAAATAGGTTGCAGACAAATAGAAGGAAGCTATTTGACTGCCTGATTAATAGAAGCTATGACTGACTTCGTTTGCTCCAGAACTGTTTAGCCAGTTCCTGCAAAGCGGAAGTGAGCTGCGCCACGTCTTCCGCCCGCTTGCGGTTGTACTGGCCCACGGTGGCGTTGGCGCTGGCGGTATCCCGGATAGCGACGATGTTGTTGTTGATGCCTTCACTGACGGCGCCTTGCTGTTCCACCGCGCTGGCGATCTGTGTGCTGATATCCGAAATCTGATTGACGCGGCGGCCGATGGCGGTCAATTTCTCCGCCGCCTGATGGGCGTGATCCACGCTGTGGTTGGCTTTTTCGCGGCTTTTCTCCATGGCCGCCACAGCGGAGCGGGCGCCGGCCTGCAAGGAGTTGATCATTTGCTGGGTGTCGGTGGTGGATTGCTGGGTGCGCGAGGCGAGCTGGCGCACTTCATCCGCCACTACGGCGAAGCCGCGTCCCATTTCTCCCGCGCGGGCGGCTTCAATGGCGGCGTTCAGGGCCAGCAGATTGGTTTGCTCTGCGATGTCCTGGATGGCGTTAAGAATGGTGGAAATGTCTTTGCTGTGTCTGTCCAGTTGATGAATCACTTCCGCCGCCTGATGAATCTCATCCGCCAGTGAGCTGATGATGCGTTTGGTGCTGGTGACCAGCTCCTGCCCCTGGGAGGTTTCCTGATCGGCATGATCCGCTGCGCTTGCGGCTTCCTGTGTGGTGGCGGCCACTTGTTGAATGGTCGCCGTCATTTCGTTGATGGCGGCGGCCACCTGATCGGTTTCCGATTGCTGGCCATTGGTTTTGTTATTGCAATCTTCTATTTCCGACACCAGCTCTTCGGTGAGCGCTTCCAGTTGGTTGGCGGCGTTGGCCATGCGGCCGATCACGGCGGTGGTTTCCGCCTGCGCCATGGCCATGGCGAACTCGATCTCACCAAACTCGTCATGGCGACCGGTGTACAGAACCTGGCTCAGCGGATTGTCGGCAATGGTGCGGGCCTTTTTCACCAGTTTGTGTAAAGGGGACAGCCATAAATAGATAAACAGCACGTTCAGCAGTCCCAGCGAGACGCCCATGATGGCGGTGTCGGCGACGCTGATCGACAGCATATGGGAAAGGAACAGCAGGACCGGAATCAGGCTCAGCGTGGACAACAGGGAAACCTTGAGGCGCACGTCCAGGCGCGGCAGACGCCAGGCCAGGGGCGTTTTGCCGTTGCGGATGTCGGCGTACAGCTTTTCCGCCGCGTCAATTTGGCCCGCCGTCGGTTTGGTGCGCACGGACTGGTATTCCACCGTACGCCCGTCTTTGGTAATAGGGGTGGCGTAGGCGCTGACCCAGTAATGATCGCCGTTCTTGCAGCGGTTCTTCACCAGTCCCATCCAGGAGCGGCCGCCTTTCAACGTCCGCCACATATGCTGGAACGCCATGGGCGGCATATCGGGGTGGCGTACGATGTTGTGGGGCTGGCCAACCAGTTCTTCCTTTGAGAATCCGCTGATTTTGATGAAATCCGGGTTAACGTAAGTGATATGACTGTCCGGCGTGGTGGTGGACAGGATATTGGCGTCCGGCGATAGTTCCAGGTTGCGGCCTGTGACAGGCTGGTTGACCCGCATAATGAATCGTCCTCGTTCGGCGAAAAGTGAGCGTGAGAAGTAAGTATATGCCTGTATTCGTAGTTTGGGAGATGAGGAGCGCTACGGAATATTATGCTGGAAACTACGTAGCGTTACGGAGCCGTGGGCGCTATTTTGAGATAGAGTTCCTTATTCTGGATGGCCTGCTTCAGGCCCTGTCATTGCAGACAAATAGGTTGCAGACAAATAGAAGGAAGCTATTCGTCTGCCTGATTAATAATGTCCTTTCGCCTCAAGAATTTATGGGAACAGATCAACCATGACTATGGCTTTGCAACAAGCGTTCGCCGCAGAACTGGACGCTGCGCGAGATAACTGGCGCCAGGGCCGCCTCGACGCCGCTTTTACACATCTTGAAAACGCCCACGTTCTGGGGCAACGCCGCCTGGGCTGGCACTTTCACGTCCATCTCTGGATGCTGCGGGTAGGCTGGGTGAAACGAGATTCACGCGAAGTCCTCGGCCAACTATGGCGCCTGTTCCTGACTCCGTTCGGCCACCTGACCGGCCGCCTCCCCATCGGCAACACCGGCGGCGCCAACGTTAGCGCGTTTAAGCCAATGCCGGTGCGGAAGGAGTTGGAGGAGGTGTTGCGAGAACATTCACCTTTGGACCGTTAGTTTAACGGACAGGCGTTAACCGATTGCTTAAATACTACATCTTTTTATGTGTTATGGAAGGCTTGTAAACTGTATGTGACCTTCTTCTTTCCTTTACCTCGACTAGTTCTAAAGTTGCCAGCTAGAGATTGTCTCAACTTTTCATCCTCTCTTGATTTTAATTGGCTCAAAACAGTATTTAGCAATGTATTTATGCCTGGGTGGCTACTGCTATTAACATGAGAAATAGATTTGGCTAAGCAGGCAAGCCCAGCCATACGGTGATCTTCCAGTACCTCAGCTACTTCTTCATAGTAAGTCTTTCTTGCGGTTATAGGAAATTGAAATCTAAGTCTAAACTCACCAGGGTTGTTAGTTGTACCGAGAAATCGTTGGCAGTTTTCGCAAGGTGGCACGTGAATATTACTACTATTTTTAATGTTCTTTATTTTTAAATTAGGGAGCTGCCTCCATTTGTCGCTAATTGCTGTCTTAATGACAGCATGAGCTTCAGCGCAGTCCTTACTATCATGATTATTTATGAATCTAGAGTTAGAGAAATGATTATATATGACTTCTAAGTATATTTTTCTAAGACTGTCATTTTCTTTGTCAATTATATGATGTAGTTTTTCCATGTTTGACTCACCACCACCTGATCCAGCCTCATTGTGGCTATTCCAGTCATCAGTAGAGTATATGCATTTAACAGTGTTTGCCATGATCGTCCTTTTTCTTCTGAGGAGTTCGTATAAAAATAATTATTAATTTATATTGTCACGCAATCCTTTTTTGTATCCTACAGATGTAGGATAAAGCGCTGTTTTATGCCGATTTGCTGAATGCTCATGAGTGACAGCATATTCGCCACGTACCCAATTACCGCCACCAACTAAAGAGACAAAAGACTATCGTCAGCATTGACGATGATGGCGGCACTGTAAGGTTTCATGTCGACCGCGTTGGAGAGGAGTGGGTGTCCGACGATATCGAAGGATTTAGCGAGGCGGTGCTTGTGCTGGAGTCAACTGATATCAAAGAGATCAAAACGTTAAGTTAAAAACCATACTTACAATATTCCAGAAAGCCATTCGCTGATCGCATTCAACACCCTGGGATCAATCGTTGTATCGATCAAGATGTAATCTTCTATCCGTCCTGTTTCCGAAGGTTGCAACAGGTGGTTGAGCTTTTCTAATACAAGCACCTCGGATTCAGGATTAGTCAGGAGACTCTTCATGACGGGCGCGTTTTCAGCCGCCGACACTTGCAAGTCGCTGCCGCCAAACAGGGCCAAAACGGGATGTTGAAAGTTCCTGAATGCAGGAAGCGGGTCGTAACTTGCGTAATGACGTCCCCAATCCGAACCCCATACTTCCATGTTGGCTTTTATTTCCGCCCGCGTGAGGCCATGGGACTGCAAGCGTTTCTCTATTTGGCTTCTTGCATCTGCTACGGAAGGGCTTGTTCTCAGTATCTCCGTAAGGTCCCTGCATAACGCTTTCTCCCGCTCTATGTCCTGCTGAGATTTACCCTGCGAGCGCGCGATATCCGCCACTTGCGTGGCCATCACATCAGGAAGTAAGGGAAGGGCGGGCGCGGCGAGAAAAATCATGAACGCGGCAGGAACAAACTCCGCAGCGACGGAAGCGATATAACCGCCTTCCGAATGACCAAGAAAGCCGATTTTTTCCTGGTTGATGGCAGGGATGTTCTGAAGGAACCGGTATGCAGCGGCGGCGTCCTGTGCGAAATCCCTTAAAGTGGGCTTCCACCTGTTCTCACTTGAGAACGTACCAGTGCTTTCGCCAACACCTCTGTCATCATAGCGAAGCACCGCGAATCCATTGCGGGTAAGGAAATCCGACAAAACCAGAAAGGGCTTATGACCGGCGATGGTCTCATTACGATCCTGAGGGCCTGAGCCTGTAATCAATATAATTGCCGGGAACGGCCCTTGCCCAAAGGGCATGGTCAATTCCCCCGCCAGGGTGATATCCGCGTCGCCTCCCTGAAATCGCACCTGCTCAATACGATAGTTCCTGTCTTTAGGATCTTGTGGTCTGGATAACCAGCCCAGAGAGTCAGCGCATGCGGTTAAAAACATGAGAACACTGGTTAGCAGAGAGAACTTTTTCAACGTCATGCCCCGATTGTTCTTTTGTTGCTGAGTGGGTGAAGCGGTCGACTCGTTGATCAGGAAACAGCATTCAATACCATGGGACATTAAGGCCGTCTTAAGAAGAGCTGGAAAGTGGTTGATCGATTGAAATGAATTAGGGTTTGACCTGGCGATTGAACTTCCCTTAGTCTGGCCGACCTGCCAGAAAGTGCGCTAAGAGAATGGTTCGAACTTCACTATCAATCTTATTGGTTTGTTAAGCCAAATCAGTCCATCCTAGACAACCTTATCTCTCTTATCGACAAGGCGAAAACGGTTAAATCCATGAAGATACTTGACGCTATAGAGAAATATGTTTTTTCACTGAATGCGTCGAAGGTATAGGACGCCAATAAGGAACCTCCCCATGGAAAAAGACCCACGCGACACGTACCCCATTAACGTCATCAACCTGAGAGACAAGCCGCTGCTTGAGGCGTTGTTCGAAGTCGAAAAAAGGCCTTGGTTGTGGCTTCAGAATCACGATCTGCCTTGCTTGATGTCGTTCGTAAACGGTTGGGTTGTGGGGCGGAATGATGCGAAGGATGATAAGCTGCTGACTGCGTTTGATCTCTTTGTCGCCAAGGAGTTGGACGAGGGGAGTTCAACTGTTGGCTGGTGTAACATGATTCTGAAGCATTTCGGGGAACAGGATGCGATAGCTGCATTTTTTCGGCTGTTGCGCCAGTTTCAAATTATGCAGGTCACCCAGGCGCGGCTCCAGGTTGGAGCCTTAAACGGTACTTAGCTTATTGCGCCCCTTTCTCCAACCGCTCCCGATTTTTCTCCATGGCCTCTTCAATCTGCTTCTGCGCCTGATCGATCTGCTGTTCGGCTTTCTCTTTCTGGCGCTCCGCCTCTTCGCTGTGTTCGACGGACAGGAAGGCGACGTAAAGGAGCGCCAGTAGGATGCTGATGATGCCGAGAGCTTTCATTAAGGGGACCGCTGAAATGCCGATTTGTTGTGTTGGGTTGATAAGGAAAATCTTCCTGCACAGATAGTGTAGCGTGAATTAACCGGTTTGGTTTTCCGGCGCCCCCCCAGAAGCAACCGTTAAAACAATGCACAAAAATGTACAGGTAATTCCCCTGGTTAGTATTTGAGCCAGATAGGCGCACGTTGTCTAATGATTGAACTCTCAGGCTTTCCCTGTTTTCCTGATACCCAAACCTTCAATCTGACAAGTTAAGCCGCCCAGAGCCATCGCGTCTTTGGGGCAGGTCGCTTGTCGCCTGCAGAAAGTTCGCGTCGCTGTGGACGTCAGTCGCCGCGGAGGCGAGGAGCTTTTAACCAGAGAGAAACGCCATGAAGCACCGCAGTAACTATCCGTTTGTAACCCTGTTGATGTTGAGTCTGGCCACGCTGCTTGCAAGCGTTCCAAGTCGGGCGGTTGAGATTGTCGTCGCCACAGTCGACAACGCGGATATGTTGAATATGAAGAAACTGTCGCGCCATTTCGAACAGCAGAATCAGGACATCCAGATTAGCTGGAAAATTGTGGATGAGTCGGTTTTACGGCGCATGCAGGCCAGCGACAGCAAGCGGAAACGCGCCCAATACGATGTCTATACCCTGGGTCTGTTTGAGGCGCCCATATGGGGAAGCAAAGGGCGTTTGTCGCCGTTGCCTGAGGCGTATCAATCTGAGCCTGAGATGAAGAAGTGGATTCCCGAAATTATTCAGGGGTTTCGATATAACGGCGAATACTACGCTTTGCCCTATTACGGCGAGAGTTCCATTACCTATTACCGCAAGGATGTGCTGCGTCGCTATGGTCTGCAGATGCCGCCGCAGCCGACTTGGCGTGGTATTGAATCAACCCTGGCGCAGTTGCGGCAGGCGTCGCAAGGCGAACATGGGCGATTGTGCCTGCGCGGCAAACCGGGGTGGGGTGAAAATGTGGTTATTCTGGCGACCATGCTGAACGGTTTCGGCGGTCGCTGGTTCGATGAAGACTGGCGTTCGGCGCTGGCTGAGCCCGCCTGGAAAGAGACCATTGAGTTCTACTTATCCATGATGGCGGAATATGGTCTGGCGTCTTCCTGGAGCAACGGCTATTCCGAGAATCTGCAGGCGTTTATCGCAGGCCAATGTGATATCTGGGTGGACTCCACCGCCGCTGGCGGCGCTATCGCCCAGGCGCCTTTCTACTCCCAGGTGGATTACGCCGCCGCGCCTTCCCAGGTCACTGACAGGGGGACCAACTGGCTGTGGTCATGGGGCTTCGCCGTGCCGCGAGGCTCACGCCATAAAGAGGCCGCCTGGCGTTTCGTGAGCTGGGCGACTTCGGATGAATATCATCGCCTGGTGGAAAGCAATTTCGGCATCTCGCAGACGCCGCCGGGCGCCCGTCACGCGCTGTATGAAAATCCCTCCTACCGTGAATACGCCAGCTTCGCCGATATCACGCTGCAAGCCATCAAAAGCGCCGACTTCGACAGCCCCAGCATGCAGCCGGTTCCTTACCGGGGTATTCAGTTCATTCAGGTGGAGGAGTTTCAACAGATAGGCGACTTTATCGGTAAAAAGCTGTCCGTCCTGCTGGAGCGAAAGCTCACCGGCAAACCGATCAATCTGGAGCAGGAGCTGGTCCATATGTCTGAGTTCGTGCAGGCGTCGCGCTATATTGCGGAAAGGCTGCGGCAGAAAGGCGTTGATGCTTATTGATGGCAGGGGTGTTGTTGAAAAACTGAAAAGCTGAAAAGCGATGAAAGGAAATGTCGTTAGACGCGCAACGCAGGAAGAAACAACTATGGCCTTGAAAAAGCGGCCCTGGTTGATAAGACTTGCTAGATAACCTCTCTCATCAGGTGAGCAAATGGCCTTGCACACAGTAATAAAGCGTTGTCTATGCATTCTCCTGTTCGGGGTGATGTCGGCGGTGGGAGCGGAGCCGGTGGTTGAGCTGGTAAGTGGGGAGAAAGAACCCTACATCGGCGTAAATCTCTGGAACAAAGGCTACGCGCATCAGGTGGTGACGGAGGCGTTCAAACGTTCCGGCGTTTCCGTCCATATCTCGTTCCATCCCTGGGCGCGAGCCAGCGCCATGGCGCAGCGCGGCAAGGTTCAGGGCATTGTTCCTGTCTATGAGGGCGCCTTCCCGGAGCAGGATTTCAGGCTGAGCGACCCTTTTCCGGGAGACTCCATCGGCATTCTGAAGCGCAAGGATAATTACTTTCAGTATCCCGTTCCGCCATCGGTAAACTTGATGCAGGCGTTAAGCGGCCTTTCCGGCGGCGTGATCGGACTGGTTCGGGGCGAGTCCACCTTGCAGGAATTGCGCAGCATTCCCGGCGTCCAAATCGAGGAAGTCACCAGCGAGCTGCAAAACATCGATAAGCTGGCGATCAACCGAATCCAGTTTGTGCTGATCGATAAGTTCACCGCGGCGGATCTTATTGTCGGATATCGACCTCACTACATCGGCAAACTGGACTTTGTCTATCCGCCTCTCGCCAGCAAGCATTTTCATGTCGCCTTTTCGACCCGCCATGGGGCCGCCGACAAGTGGGTGACGGCGTTCAATCACGGTCTCAGGCAAATGCGCGAGGACGGGACGCTGGACAGGCTGCGCTTTGAATACGGCCTGCTCCCCAATGTCGATAGCGGCGACAATAAAGTCAGGCTGGTTATCGGCACCGTGAACAATCCCGACATGGTCATCATGCAGGGGCTGGCGAAGGTGTTTGAGGAGCAAAACCCGGACATCGAACTGGACTGGCGGATCATCAACGAGAGCACGTTGCGTCGGCGTTTGCTGGGCGATCTCGCCATTTCCGGCGGCCAGTTCGATGTGATGACCATCGGCATTTATGAAATCCCCTTATGGGCGGGCAATGCGTGGATTTCTCCCATCGACCCGCTGCCGGAAGCATACCGCATCGAGGATATTCTGCTGACGGTCAGGCAGTCGCTGACCTACAAAGAACAGCTCTATGCGCTGCCGTTTTATGGCGAAAGCGTCATGACCTACTACCGCAAGGACCTGCTAAGGAAAGCCGGTCTGACGATGCCGGAGCATCCCACCTTTGCCGACATAGAGCGCATCGCGCACGCGCTGCACGACCCTGACAATCAGGTCTACGGCATATGCCTGAGAGGGAAGCCCGGATGGGGTGAAAACGTGGCGCTGTTGTCTTCTTTGGCGCACGCCTTCGGGGCGCGTTGGTTTGATATGGACTGGACGCCTCAGCTTGATTCAAAAGAATGGCGTCAGACCCTGGACTATTATGTGAATCTGATAACCGCCAGCGGTCCGCCGAATCCCACCAGCCTGGGATATCGGGAAAGCCTGGATCTCTTTGCGCAAGGTCATTGCGCGGTCTGGATCGACGCCACCGTGGCGGCGAGCTTTCTCTATAATCCTGAATTCTCCCAGGTCAGCGATAAGACAGGGTTTGCGCCTGCGCCGAGAGGCAAGATGAATCAAAGCTGGTTGTGGGCGTGGTCGCTGGCGATCCCCGCCGCGTCCAAACACAAAGCGGCGGCGAAGAAGTTCATTACCTGGGCCACCTCCAAGGAATACATTGACCTCGTGGCGAAAACCAAAGGCTGGGTGACGGTCCCCCCGGGAACCCGCAGATCCACCTACGAAAACCCCGCCTACCATCAGGCAGCGCCGTTCTCCCACCAGGTCCTGAACGCCATCGAACGCTCAGACGTCAGCAAAGTCACCGCCCTCCCGGTTCCCTACACCGGCGCGCAATACGTCAGCATCAACGAATTCTCCTCATTCGGCGCACAAATCAGCCTCCACTTCGCCAATATCCTGGAAAACAAAATAACCATCGACGACGCCCTGAAAAAATCCCAGGCCCTCATCAAAAATCAGATGATCAACTCGGGTTATTTGAAGGAGAGGGGGGACTGAGGGGGCGTCATGAGCTAAGGTACGACCTGATATCTGGAAAGAATACTTATCGAATGAGGGCGAGAGTTGAAAATCGAAATAGATGACGAAATAGCCCAAAAGCTGCAACTCACAGAGAAAGAGGCGCTAGAACTACTGGCGATCGCCTTGTACAAAGATCGCGGCATTCACGGCGCTTTAGCTGGAAAAATCGTGGGAATTTCCGAATTTGAATTTCACGGCCTACTGGCCAAAAAGGGCTTCTGCGTGAATTACGATGTCAGTGATTTTCTTGAGGATATTGAGAATAACGATTTGTGATGTTGTACAAACTCAAAGAAAGTTCGCGCCACGCCAAATATAGCGGGAAGTGTTGTTCGGGTAACAGCATCTTGGCGTAGTTTAAGTAACATGGATTTAGTATTTGGTGATAAGCGCCCTGTTGAGGCCAGCCCACACACATTCCCCTATCTCAGTAGAGAGTCAGCCATTCGCCACTTACAGATGAACGGTTATCACAAGAGAGCGGAAAAGCTGGCGAAGCTTACTATGAAGGAATTTGGCATATCATGATCAAGCAACTGGTGAGGCCGCTTATAACCGGTAAAGGGCCGAACTTTTCAAATCTGACCGCAAAGGAGTGCGGTATAGGTGACTACAGGCTAGGGTATAAGTTGCCGGGGAACGCTATTGATATCGGCAGACCTAAGAAACCAAGACCCGCACAAGTCAATCTGGGGAGCGACATATTCAATTCTTATGGTTGCGAAAAAGAATACAATCGCACATTCGTACGGATGGAATTTGAATGGTGGGCCTATAAGGGCGCGTTCCTACAAGGCTATTTCGGTCAACTTAGCCGTGTGTGCTTATACATTGACGTAAACTGTGTAGAACACCATACCCCACTTCAAGAGGGTTGCCTTGATAGCCTTGAATCATATTTAAAAAGGGACTATTGGGAGTACTACGAAACGGAGCGCAACAATGATGGCAATGTAGGAGTCAACTGGGAAAAACGTAACAAGCGTGAAGAAAACCCTCATGGGTACGGACTATCTCCTTTGCTCGTAAAGTTGCCTGAAACATATGAAAGATTGTCTCTCAATGGAGTGCAGTGGTTGAAATATTGCATTGACGGAGAAGGAATTCCGGGAACTGGTATTACTTATTATTGGGCTTACCCATTAACCAATAACTATTATCTGACATTTAACTTTCGGATGACGTCAGAAGTCGGTGATAAGAAATTGAGATACCAACGTATGTACGAAGATGCCAAACGTATCATGTCTATGGTTGAGCTCATTAAAGTATAGAATTTTTAACTATTCTTGCTTCTACATTTAATGGGTATGTTTATATTTTTAATAAACATAACGAGTTAGGCTCTGTGGAACTAAGTGTATGGTGGATAATTACACAACTCACCCCCCAGTAACCTCCCGAATCACCTCCACCACATGACTCACCGCCTGATCCCCATGCTTTCTCACATGCCATGCCAGGTGCAGTGGGAAGCCTTCTACTGGTATGGGGGGCGGGAAGACGGTGAATTTTGTGGTGTCTTGGGGGACGCAGTGGGTGGGGAGGAGGGCGATGAGGTCGGGGGCCATTTGGAAGTAGGGGACGACCAGGCCGACGCGGCGGCGCAGTCCTCTGGCTTGTAATGTCTGGTCGACGGGGCTGTCGGCGTCGCCGCGGCCGGAGACCAGGACATGGGGATAGGCGAGCCATTGTTGCAGGTTGAAGTTCTGGGCGGCGGGGTGGTCTTTGCGCATCAGCACGCAATAGTCTTCATACAACAGTTCAACACAGCGGAATGAGGCGCCGACATTGGGGAACACCGATACGGCCAGATCGGCTTCTCCTTTGGCAAGCTGCTCCAGCGCGGACTTGGCGCCATGCCAGGGCTGCACGATCAAATCCAGGTTGGGAGCGCTGGTGATCAGGCGTTGATGTAATGGGCCCAGCAGGGCGGAAACGGGGAAGTCCGCCATCAGAATGCGTATGGTCTGGCGTAGTTCCGCCAGCGGCGTATCGGCTTGATTAATCACGCGCTCCGCCTGCGTCAACAACGCCTTGATCGGCTCACGCAGAGATTCCGCTTTGGCGCTGAGGCGCATTTCACCGCGACCGCGAATCAACAGCGGGTCGCCAAACAGGTGGCGACAGCGTTCCAGGGCGCTGGAGGTGGCCGGTTGCGACAAGTGCAGGCGTTTCGCTGCGCGCGTGACATGACGCTCGTCCAGCAAGGCATCAAGAATCACCAACAGATTTAAATCGACGCCGCGTAAATTCATAAAACGAATAATCAAATATATAAACTATCGATTAGATTAATATAAGCCTAAGGCGCAAGCTAGGTCCTATCGAAACAAAGCGCTACAACGCACTGAAAACGAACTGAAAAGGACCGCCCAACATGAAAACCACACTGCTGATGTTCCACTCCCGTTATCGTCCTTCACGCATCAACGCCGCGTTGATGGCGGCGGCGCAAACCCTCGACAACCTGAATGTGGTGGATATGAATCGACTGTATCCGGATGAACGCATTGACGTCGCCACGGAGATCGACCGACTGCTGCAAAGCGAACGCCTGATTCTGCAATTTCCTATTCAGTGGTACTCCACGCCGCCATTGTTGCAGCGCTGGCAGGACCTCGTGCTGACCCACATGTACTACCTGGATTACGAAAATACCGGAAAACGCTTCGAAGGCGCGCCCATCCTGGTCGCCACCACTGCCGGCAATACCGAGGCCGCCTATCAACCGAGGGGGCAGAATCGTTTCACCATGGAAACCCTGCTGACGCCGCTGCAAGCGACAGCTAATCGTTGCCGTCTGCCCTGGGGAGATCCGTTCGTGGTGTATCAGGCGGATTACCTGACCGACGCGGATCTGGATGTCGCCTGTCAGCGTTATCTCACCCATATTCAAAGCTGGCGCGCTCAATTTGTCCGCGGCCAGTAAACATCCGGAACGTTCGCTGACAGCGTGTGGATTTGAGTCGCATCGACGGGAAGGGCAATTCTGAATTGATGCGAATCCCACAAAAAAAGCCCGGCGAACGCCGGGCAATAACATGGATGGACCTTCTTGTACTTCTACTACCTGTACTTCATTGGCTATTAACATGACAACGATGCTGACAGGTTAATAGCCGGGCGCACGAAGGCGCTTTTGCGGCGACACGCCGCGGGAGGCCGGGCCCGAACATGAAACAGGCCCGGCCGATGGCGGACAAACAGCCGGAAAGCGGCTTGTCCGCCGGGTCTGGTTATCGGTTGGGACGAGGCCGTTAAATCGGTTTGGTGGCGTTTCTCAACCACGCGGTCTGTGAAGCTTCCAGATAAGGGCTGAGGGCTTCATACACGCGCCAGTGATAGGCGTTGAGCCAATCGGTTTCCTCGGCGCTGAGCATGGACAGATCCAGGGCGTTGACGGCGATGGGCGCCAGGGTGATGGTTTCGAAGCCATAGAAGACGCCGAACTCGTTTTCCTCCAGCTCCACCACCTTCATGATGTTCTCGATGCGCACGCCGTACTCGCCTTCACGGTAGACGCCAGGCTCATTGGTGATGACCATGCCGGGCTTGAGAGCGACTTCCTTGGGATTCTGCGAGAAGTTCTGCGGACCTTCATGCACATTCAGGCACAGGCCGACGCCGTGGCCGGTGCCGCACTTATAGTCGATGCCATGCCGCCACAACATGCCTCGCGCCATGATGTCCAGATTGGCCCCGGTGGCGCCTTTCAGGAATACCGTCTGGGTTAGGCGGATCACCGCCTTGAGCACCAGCGTGTAATCCTTGCGCTGCTGAGCGGTGGGCGCTCCAAAATGAAAGGTGCGGGTGATGTCGGTGGTGCCGCCCGGATACTGGCCGCCGGAATCCACCAGGAAAAAGTTGCTCTCATCCACGGTGGCGTTGCTGTCGGCGGTGGCGGAATAGTGCATCTTCGCCGCGTGAGGGCCAAACCCGGCGATAGTGCGGAAACTGTCGCTGATATAGCTGGACGTGGCGCGCCGATACTCCCGCAACTGCTTCTCCGCAGACAGCTCGGTGACCTTGTCGCCGGGAACCTGCGCCTGCAGCCAATACATGAAATTCACCATGGCCACGCCGTCCAGACGCAGAACCTGCTCGAAGTTCTCCATTTCCGTGGGGTTCTTCTGCGCTTTCATGTCCGTGACCGGACAGGGCGTCTCCACCAGAGAAACAGAGCTCGGCGCCTGATTCACCAGCAGACTGTTGGCGCTGGCCGGGTTAATGGAAAGCCTGCAACCTTCCGGCAGCTGGGCGAGGGCGTCAGCGATCTGGTCGTAGTCGTGCGCCGTGACGCCATACTCCGCCAGGGTGCACTCCACCGCCTCCGGCAGTTTTTCGCGGTCGATGAACACCCGGCTTTGCTGCGCGCTGACCAGCAGATAGGACTCGGAAATGGGACAGTAAGGCGTATCGCCGCCGCGAATGTTCAGCGTCCACATCACATTGTCCAGGTTGGACACCAACAACGCGTCCACTGCCTGCTCCGCCATCCATTGGCGGATGCGCTGGATCTTTTCCTGCGCGTCCACGCCGGCGTAACGTAAATCATGGTTGAACACCGGCGCTTTGGGCCGGGCGGGGCGGTCATACCAGAGCGGCGTAATCAGGTCCTGGTCCAGAATTAACTGAATGGACTTGGGCGCGAAGGCCTGCATCAGCTCCTGATAAAACGCGCGGCTGATGGAGCGGCCATCCACGCCGACGCGGGATTGTTCTGGCAGCGTGGCGGCCAGCCATTCCGCAATGGTGGGCGTTTCCGGCAACTTGGCCTTGAACAGGCGCAGGCCGGACCCCGCCAGTTGTTCTTCCGCCTGGATAAAATAGCGACCGTCGGTCCAGAGGCCGCCGCCGTCGCCGGTGACGACCACATTGCCCGCCGAACCGTTGAAGCCGGAAATCCACGCCCGCGCCAGCCAGTGATCGGCGGAGTATTCGCTGGAATGCGGGTCATTATTGGTGACGATATAGGCGGCGAACGCATGCGCTTTCATCGCCTTGCGAAGATGATCGAGTCGTTGCGTGACTGAGGGCGTGTTCATAGTTAATAACTTCCTAATGACAGACGATTAATTCGGCGGAAAAACTGAAAACGACAGACCCTGCGCATGCCGGGTCCCGTCTCCCGAGATAAGCGCATCCCGGCGCGGGAAAGTTGGCGAGCAATCTCATTGGCCCGCCAATAACAAGGTGTTGGAACAGAAAATACGGTGTTCCTCCGAGCCGCTCTGGGTGGGAGGCTGGCGCCCACAGAGATCGGTGGCTTCCGGGCATCTTGTGCGGAAGACGCAGCCGCTGGGCGGGTTGAGCGGCGAGGGCAGATCGCCGGGCAAAAGCTGCACCTCCCGGCTCCGCGCCAGTTTGGGATTGGCGATCGGGACTGCGGATAACAGCGCTTTGGTGTAGGGATGCTGCGCCTGATCGAAAACCCGGTCATACAGGCCGACTTCCATGGGCTTGCCCAGGTACATGACCATGACCCGATCGCTGATATGGCGCACCACGCTCAAGTCGTGGGCGATCATCACCAGCGTCCCCCCCATCTCTTGTTTAAGGTCGTCCAGCAGATTGATTACCTGCGCCTGAATGGACACGTCCAGCGCGCTGACCGGTTCGTCGCACACCACCAGATCCGGGTTGAGAACCAGGGCGCGGGCGATGCCGACGCGCTGACACTGGCCGCCGGAAAACTCATGGGGATAGCGATTGCGATGGCTGGCGGACAGGCCCACTTTGTCCATCATGGCGATCACCTGGCGCTTGATTTCCCGGCGTTTGAGTCTCGGCTCATGGGTTAATAAAGGCTCAGCGATGCACTCCGAGACGGTCAGGCGCGGGTTGAGGCTGGCGGTGGGGTCCTGAAACACCATCTGGAATTCACGACGACGGCGCACCAGCGTGGTCTTGCTGAAGGCGCGCATGTCTTCGCCTTTCCAGCGCAATTCCCCACGGGTGGGTTCGATCAGTCGCAACAGGGCGCGCGCCAAAGTGGACTTGCCGCAGCCGGATTCACCGACAATGCCTAGGGTTTCGCCCCGGTACACATCCACGTCAATGCCGTTCACGGCTTTCAGTCGCGGGCGTCGGCTGGGCAGGATGTGGTTGCCGACGGGGAAATGCACTTCCAGGTTGCGGGCGGAGAGTAAAACGTCTTTTGTATTCATCCTGCGGGTCCTGTGTCGATGGCGTCAGGCGGTGCGGGCCAGCGGCGTGGTTTTGTTCTGCGCCAGTGCGTGGCAGGCAGCCAGTTGCGTGGCGCCGAGCCGCGTCAGGGGCGGAAGGGCGGTCTCGCAGGTGGGCTTTTGCAAGTCGCAGCGCTCCCGGAACGGACAGCCTTTACTGTTGATCAGCGCGTTGGGCGGATTGCCGGGAATGGTGGGCAGGCGCGGCATATCCTCGGTAATCGAGGGAATCGCCTTCAGCAGTCCCTGGGTGTAAGGATGAGCCGGGCGCTCGAATAGCGTCTCGGTATCCGCCTCTTCCATCTTGCGGCCGCCGTACATCACCAGCACCCGGTCGCACATTTCCGCGACCACGCCCATATCGTGGGTGATCAGCAGGATCGCGGTATTGAACTCGCCCTGCAGCTCCCACAGCAGCGACAGAATCTGCGCCTGCACGGTGACGTCCAGGGCGGTGGTGGGTTCGTCGGCAATCAACAGTTCCGGACGGCACAGCAGCGCCATGGCGATCATGATGCGCTGGCGCATGCCCCCGGACAGCTCGTGGGGATACTGCCCCATGCGCGTCTGCGGCGAGGGGATGCGCACCGCATCCAGCATGCGGATGGATTCCGCCCGCGCCGCCGCTTTGCTCATGCCCTTATGAATCATCAGCACTTCGGTAAGCTGCTTGTCGATCTTCAGGAAGGGGTGCAGAGAGGTCATCGGGTCTTGGAAAATCATGCCGATTTTTTCCGCCCGGATGCGGTTCAACTGGCGTTTGGACATGGCCAGCAGATTTTCGCCATGAAAGTTGGCGGCGCCGGAAACTTCTCCGTTGTCAGCGGTCAGTCCCATCAGGGCGAACACCGACTGGCTTTTACCGGAGCCGGACTCGCCGACAATGCCGAGGGTTTCACCGGCGCGCACGGTGAAGGAAAGATCGCTGACCGCCTGCACCAGTCCGTCCGGCGTCGCGAAGCGAACATTCATGTTTTCAACGGATAAAATGGTCATGAGAGCTCCTGGCGCTTGCTGGATAATTGCTTTTTTATTGGATGCATGAGAGGTCCGGGGCGCATGAGAGTTAGCGGTCCTTCGGGTCAAGGGCGTCGCGCAGGCCGTCGCCGATGAAGTTGAAGCAGAACAGGGTGGCGACCAGAAACAGAGACGGAAACATCAGCAGCCACAGCGCCACGTCAATGGTCTTCGCCCCTTCCGCGATGAGAATTCCCCAGCTGGTGTCCGGCGGCTGCACGCCCAGTCCCAGAAAACTCAGGAAGGATTCAAACATAATGAAGCCCGGAACCATCAGCGAGGAATACACCATCACAATGCCCAGCACGTTGGGCAGCACATGACGACGCACGATGGTGAGTTTGGACACGCCGATGGAGTGCGCCGCTTCGATAAACTCGCGTCGCTTGATGCTGAAGGTGACGCCGCGCACCACGCGGGCGATGTTGAGCCAGGACACCATGCCGATGACGATAAATATCAGATAGATATTGTTGCCGAACAACGTGACGAACAGGATCACCATGAACATGAACGGCACGGAATCCAGCACTTCGATCACGCGCATCATGACGCTGTCCACCAGCCCGCCCACATAGCCGGAAATAGCGCCCCAGACCGTGCCGATCACCACCGCCACCAGCGCGCCCATAAAACCCACCATGATGGACAGGCGACCGCCTTGCATGGTGCGGGCGAACAGGTCCTGGCCCAGATCGTCGGTACCGAAATAATGCCCGGTTTCCAGGGAGGGCTTGCCCAGCTCGTAAGGATCGGCCACCACATTCCAATCGATTTCATCGTGGCTGAAAGGCGCGACGTGCGGCCCGACCACAATGCAAGCGACGATAAACAATAAGACGTAAACCGACGTCATGGCGGCGCGGTTCTTGCGAAAGCGCATCCAGGCGTCCTGCCACAGGCTGCGTCCCGCCACGGCCTCGACATGGTCCGACACCTGATCGGCGAACAGCTGCGGGTCGATTTTTCTGGTTGTCAGCACGACGGCCTCCTAAATGCGAATGCGCGGGTCGATGACGGTGTACAGCAGGTCCACCACCAGATTGAAAAAGATGGTCAGGGAAGCCACGATCAGGGTGATGCCCATCACCAGACCGTAATCCCGGTTCAGCGCGCCGGAGACAAAGTGCTGTCCCATGCCGCCAGTGCCGAAGAAGATGTCGATAATCACCGAACCAGTAACGACCGCGACGAAGGCGGGGCCCAGCATGGCCACCACGGGAATCAACGAGGGCCGCAAGGCGTGATGAAACAGCAGATAGGGCGTGGACAGTCCCTTGGCGATGGCGGTGCGGATATAAGGCTGGTTCAACGTCTCGATCATGGCGCCGCGCATGACCCGGGCGATGCTGGCCACAGAGCCGATGGCCAGGCTCAGCACGGGCAGGATTAAAAAGGCCGTCTTGCCGCCTTCCCAGCCGCCGGCGGGCAGCCAGTCCAGCTGAATGGCGAAAATAGTGACCAGCACCGGCGCCAGCACGAAAGCGGGAATCACCACGCCGGTCATGGACAGGGACATCAGGGCGTAATCCAGCTTGCTGTTGCGATTGAACGCCGCCAGGGTTCCCAGCAGCATGCCTACCGGCACGGAAATACAGAAAGACAACATGCCCAGCGTCGCCGACACCGGCCAGGACTGGCCCACCAGTTGCGTCACGGTGAAGTCCTGGTACACGAAACTCGGCCCCAGGTCGCCTTGTACGAAGTCGCGAATATAGATGAAAAACTGGGTGAAAAACGGCTCGTTCAGGTGATACTTGGCTTCAATATTGGCGCGCACGATTTCCGGCATGGGGCGCTCCATGTCGAAGGGGCCGCCGGGAGCGATATGCATCAGCCAGAACGAGACCAGGGCGATGAACAACAGCGTCGGAATGGCGATCAGCAGGCGACGCAGAATGTATAGCAACATAATGACGCTCTCAGGAATCCGTTAAAAAAGGCCTGGAGGCGCCGGCTCTGTACTTCCGACATCCAGGCCAAGAGATCGCCCACTTTAATGGGCTTTCACATACACGTTCTTGCGGTAGTAAGAGGCTTCCGGATTGGTGCGTTCATAACCGCCGATGTAAGGCTTGATCAGGTATTGATCATTGCCGTAGCGGTACAGCGGGATGATCGCCATGTCATTGATCAGCAGGGTCTCCGCCTGACGGTATTCCTTGGAGGGATCGCTCAGCACTTTGGAGGCTTGCATGAGTTGGTCGTAGCGCGGGTTGCTGTATTTGGAGTCGTTGAACTCGCCAGTGGACACAAATACGTCCAGCCAGGAGGAGGCTTCGTTATAGTCGGCGACCCAGCCGCCGCGGTGAATGTCGCCGGTATCTTTCAAGGCGTAGAACACCTTCGGCTCCAGTTGCTTGATCTCCACCTGCACGCCCAGCACGCTCTTCCACATGCCCGCCATGGCGGTGGCGATCTTCACGTCCGTGGAGAAGGTAGGAACGGTGAAGGTCAGTTTCAGCGGCTTGTCCTTGCTATAGCCTGCTTCCGTCAGTAGTTGTTTGGCCTTTTCGTTGCGCTGCTTCTGGGTCCAGGTCGCGTACTCTGGCGTGTAAGGCTTGTAGCCGTCGGTTTGCGGCGGCACCAGCGTGTACATGGGAACGCCGCCGTTATTTAGAATCGCGTTAGTCATAATGTCGCGATCGATGGCGTAGGACAGCGCAGTGCGCACGCGCACGTCCTTGGTAGGTCCGGCGACGGTGTTCATATAGTAGTAGACGGAACCCAGGGAGGCGCTGGTGTTGGCCACTTCTTCAGGGAATTTCTTGAGCAGTTGCTTCTTCTGTGCGGAAGGAATGGACAGGGCCTGATCGATCTCGCCGGCCAGATAGCGGTTCAACGCCACATTGGCGTCGCCGATGGGCAGCCAGGTGATCTTTTCCAGCACTACATTATCCGCATCCCAATAATGAGGGTTTTTCTTCAGCACCATTTTTTCGTTCACTTTCCACTCGGACACAATAAAGGCGCCGTTGGTGACGATATTCGCCGGCTGGGTCCACGCAGCGCCGTATTTCTCCACGGTCGCCTTATGCAGGGGGACCAGCACGGGATGGCTGATGAGTTTGAGAAAGAAAGGAACGGATTGCTCCAGGGTGACTTCAAAGGTGTAATCATCCACCGCGCGCACGCCCAGGGTCGCGGGGTCCGCTTCGCCTTTCATGATCTGCGCCGAATTCTTGATTTTCGGCATGGCGGCGAACCAGGCGTAGGGCGAGGCGGTTTTGGGATCGAGCAGACGGCGCCAGCTATAAACGAAATCATGCGCGGTCACCGGATCGCCGTTCGACCATTCGGAGCGCCGCAGTTTGAAGGTATAAACGGTGTTGTCGTCGTTCGCCGACCAGCTTTCCGCCACACCGGGAATGGTTTTACCGGTCTTATCCTGAATAGCCAGCCCCTCAAACAGATCGCGACCCAGATTGAAAGCAGGCTCCGCCGCATACTTGGCGGGATCGACGGAAGTAACCTCTCCGCCGTTATTCAGGGTGATCTCCTGACTGGCCGCGAGTTGAGTTCCTGGAGGGTAAGGCTTCGCCACCGCGCTTACCATAAACACGCTGCTCATCAGAGAAATAGCGCCCAGCATCAGTAGTTTGCTTATCTTCATGACTACCTCGTCATATTATTTTCGTTATGCAACGACGAAATGTATATTGTATACAATTTGTTCTCAATAGCCTTTGAAGACCTCAATATGAAGGATCAGAATCAGAGCTTGGCGGTCTCAGAAAGTGAGACTGGTTGGGGAGTTGGGATTGGCTGTGGTTGAATAGCTAATCAAAACTTTAGGTGGCCGCCGTTGAAAGTATATTTCGAGAATATTGAGCATGGCTGGGTGGATTTTCGACTTGAAGCAAATGGAAAGAACCAAATCCATGAAGGTTTTTCCTATACCCCTTACGACTCCTTTTTAGAGCTGGTTGACGCCCTGTTTGACATGAAGTCCCAGCAGTGGCCTGTGCAAAAGAAAGCCACTTTTAATACTGAGCCATATGAATATGAATTTCACTTCAAAAAAGAGAATGAAAAAGTTCACCTAAATATAGTTGGTTATCCTGACCATCGAAGAATGGACAAATCTGAGACTATTTACGCAGCCGAAGGAACGTACGAAGAGATCTGCCTCCCGTTTTGGCGGGGCCTGCGTAGACTTCAAGGGATGCACAGCGCAGAAGAACTTGATAAAAGGTGGCAAAGGTCATTTCCTTCGTCAGAAATTGATGCTTTGACCAGGTTGTTGAAAGGATAGCGGCTAAGGGCTGTGTTATACCGTTTCCCATTGGATTATGTGGGCGATGGTGGTCAAGGCGTTTGAAGTCGATCCTTACAAGCCGGCATTTTATTTTTTATCGCGAGCTGAGTTTCTATTCTTTTAATGGGTCTTTATAGGAAGACCGGATAAGAGCTGGTTTATGAGCACATACGTATTCGCCTTCATTGAAATTAATCACAACGGGGAGTGGATCATTGCGGATAACCTCGTTGAAGATGAGGAGTATGAGGGTAAGCCGGTTCCGAAGAACGTCGCTCCATGGTGGTGGGGCAAGAGCGCATACGCAGACATTTACGAATTATCGGGTGAAAGGGGTTTCCCTGCTGACCTCAGCGCTGAGATGTTGAGCTTCATAAATGAGTACTGGCAGGATGCAAACCGGCCGTCGTGGCTGTTAATGTCGGAACTAAAACTATTACAAGAAGACGCGAATGGCCGCTGCCCTGCTATAGACTTAATCCTGTTCCCAGGCGCCTTGCCAGACAGCGAAGTCAGGCTAGTGTTTTGGGCAGACCAGTGAGTCCACGTAAATTACGAAATCACGCGGGTCAACTTTCGCTGCATCAATGACTACTTGTACAGTGTTGGAGACTTTCACATTCAGTTATGAATCATGCCGAATTAATAGAAAAGCTCAAAAAGTCGGGATTCGAACAGCTAGGGACAGCAAGTGCTTTTGGGTACGCTGGTGAGTGGGTGATAGGGCTCATAGGGCTAAGCGGACGGTTTCAGCAAGCAGGGACAAAGGCTTTTGTAATTTGCGCAAGACCAATCAGCTTTGACTATATGGAAAGGCCGAAGGGGAAATACCACGACGACCCCATGGAGTATCCATTTAAATTAACGCTGAATAGCTTTGGCGAAAAGTTAAAATACCAATCACAGCTATTGCGCTTCGAGCACTCAAGAATTGATACCGAAGGCGATTGGTCAAAGGTTTTCGATTTTCTTGTAAGCGACCTGCCAGAATCACTTTCAAGTCTTGGCGTGTCAGGGTTGGTTCAGCAGATCAAAGAGATTAAAGAGCCTGGATATATAGAGAAAATATGGCTTGGAGAATTGGGGGCATAAGGCCACGGAGTAGCGCGCAGGATCTTGCTTCGGGCCCGTCTCGGCTGGACAGACGAAGAAATGCTGCTGAATGTCTAATAAAGGCTTTGCATGTCGTTGGCTTCCGAGGATTTGGTCTAGCCTTTTAGGTAACTGGAATTTGTTTGGGTCAGAAGTGAAAACTCACCCATCTTGGAGGTGAACGGAATGACGCAACTGACGATTCCTTCTCACGAGCGGAAGTTGCTTGAAGGGCTGGCGCGGTCGATTCCCCTGAATCCCTTTGGCGGTGAGCGCATTCCGCAGTTGGCTGAGTTGATCGGGGTTTCGTCTCCGCCATCGGAAGGCGCGCTCGTTGACTGGCTGGATCAACGCATCAGCGCCTTGCGCGCTTTAGGCGGAAATCGTATTAACGATTTTCCTCTGGCGGACCAGGCGTTGGTCACCATGCTCTATCTCTATCGTCAATACCACAGAGCGTTCCCTGCACTGGATCGTCTGATCGCCGATGAGTTGCAAGGTAAAAAGTACGATGTCGCCCCTCTGGCGGAGATCCGGGATAATCTCGAAAAAAAAGGATTCACTGCCGCGCAGGCGGATCATTACCTGGCGCTGTTCTATCAGTTTCGACGCACCTTTCATTTCATTCTCGACGCTCTTGTAGGCGAAGCGCCCTGTATTAACGAATTACGGGCGTCTTTGTGGAACAACATATTCACCAGTGATCTGCTTCTTTATGAGCGCCACTTATGCCGGCGGATGCGTGACTTCTCAACGCTGCTATTGGGCGAAACCGGAGTCGGGAAAGGGACCGCCGCTGCGGCGATCGGACGTTCTGGATATATTCCCTACGACCGCTTTACTGGTAGATTTGTCGAACCCTTACAAGCGGCTTTCGTGGCGGTGAATCTTTCTCAATTCCCTGAAAGTCTGATTGAATCCGCTCTGTTTGGACATCGCAAAGGCGCTTTTACTGGCGCAATCGCCAACCATTACGGCGTCTTCGGGCGTTGCAGCGCATACGGCGCTTTGTTTTTGGATGAAATAGGAGAGCTGAGCGTATCTATTCAGATCAAACTGCTGCAGGTCTTGCAGGAGCGTTGTTACACGCCCTTGGGCAGTCAGCAGGCGCAGCAATTCAGCGGCAGAGTCATCGCGGCCGCCAACCGGCCGTTGCAAGAACTGCGGGCGGAGGGGCTGCGGGATGACTTCTATCATCGCCTGTGTTCGGATGTCATTATTCTTCCCCCTTTACGTCAGCGCCTTCAGGAATACCCCGGAGAGATGGCGTTGCTGGCGGATCTGACGTTGCAACGGCTGCTCGGTGAGCAGGATAGAAAGCTGAGCGCCTACGTGCAGGAGGTTCTCCATCGAGATGTTCCTGAGGATTATGGTTGGCCTGGTAACGTGCGCGAGCTGGAACAGGCGGTCAGGCGAATTCTGTTGACCGGGCGCTATCTCAACGACAACGGAAGCCTTCACGCGGAAGTCGCGACGCCAATAACCTCAGAAAACCTCTTGCGCCTGCAGGAAGCCTTGCAATGCGGATCGCTGTCGGCCTCGGAGCTGTTGGCGCAGTACTGTGCGCATTTGTATCAACAACTGGGCGCTTATCAGGATGTGGCGCGCCGAACGGGTTTGGATTGGCGCACCGTTAAGCGGTACGTGCAGGAAGCTGTTAATCAGACAGACAAATAGCTTCCTTCTATTTATCTGCAACGACAGGGCTGCGCATGCCAGGCCCTGTCTCCCGCGGCTGGCCGCCGCGCAGGCGCATCCATGCGCCTGAGTATCAACATGTCAATATTATTGCCACGTTAATAATATAGCCTGCATTAGATGCCTGTTATGCCGACACTGGATGTCTCCATTCTTGTTCGTTTTGACCCATTTTTTAAAACCACGTCCCTTAAAGAAATAGATAATTCAATAAAAACAACAGGCTATATCTGATCGCCAAGACTGGCCCAACGCCTGCAACAGGCAACAGTGCGAACGGCGGAGTGATCCGCAGTATTCAATCTGGACGGGAGAAGGCCATGACATTCCTGATTGTTTTTAAGATGCTTTCCTGGTTAATCCTTAGCGTTTTCTTCTACTACGGTTACGACATGCGGCGACGCCCTGGCTGGCGCGAGCTGGCTCCAGGCAGGAGCACCCGGATAATGAAAAGCGCAGCTTTGACTCTGGGCGTCATACTGGTGACGGCAATCGCATGTCTCACACGGTTGAGACCGACGGACTACGTCGCGTTGTTATGTTTTCTGGCGGGCGCCTTACTGGTGCGTGAAGCGAAAAAAGAACTGGAGAAGAGTGGCGCCTTCACCTGGACCGGTTATGCGCTGGTCACACCGCACTTAGTAACCTCGGGTATCTACGCATGGCTGCGCCATCCCCTATATGCAGGCGTGCATCTGGTGGAGATCGGCGGCGCCTTGCTGGTTCTTCCTCATGCTTCGGACTGGTTTCCGCAAGCCCATTTGGAGATAAGCCTTGGCCTGTCAGTGGCGTTGCTATACGCCATCTTTTTCAACTTGAAACAGGCCGCTCGCGAATCTCAGTTTTTGGCGCAGGTTTTTGGTGAGGAATACCGACGCTACGCCTCACGGGTCAGAGCGTTTATTCCCATCACCAAAGGTCACTAGAGGAGGATTGGCTATGTTTGCATTATCGTTACGGTTCAACAATTTTCGCTTCAGGAAGGGAGTGGCTGGCATTCCCGACAGTGCGGTTTATAAACAGGCCATGGCTCATTATTACCTGAATAAACGGCGTCATAACGCAGATCTCGGCGTGGCTTGTCAGGCTTTCGAACAGGCTTATCAGGACCGGCGCCGTGAAGGGGACTTGGTTAATGACCTGATTATTGTCGAGCAGGACGGCGTGCGCATCAAAGTCCGTAAACCGGATGGCGCCGAGTTCGCGACGTTGAATCTGGCCACCAATTCATATCAGGATCTGGACCTGGAAGCGGCTCCCCGGCAGCAATTGGCGGAATACGTGATGACCAATGCGCTGTCGAGCTGCCTGTCGAGAAAAATAGCCGGCCGGCTGCCCGTTCACGCTCAATTGGAGGAGGAAATTCGAGACTTTCTAGAGTATGAATCCTGCCTGCTGGCCACTTGTGGCTACATTGCGCAACAGGCGGTTTTGTTCGCGTTATTTCAGAAAGGTGACGTGATTTTCTCCGATGAGCACAATCACTCGTCATTGATCGACGGCATGCGCCTGACTGGTTCTGATGTGGTGATATATCCCCATTTGGATTACGACAGGCTGCGCGCCCTCGTGAGAAAGCATCGATCTCGCTATAACTGTGCGGGCATTGTGTCCGACGGCGTGTTCAGCGCCCACGGAACCATGGCGAATCTGGACGCCATCGCCGCTATTAAGCAGGAGCATAACCTGCTTTCCATTATCGACGACACCCATGGCTTCGCCACCATCGGACGGCGCGCCCGCGGCGTGCTTGATTACTATGAATCCCGCCCGGATGTATTAACGGCCAGTCTGGCTAAGGGCCTGGCCGGGTTTGGCGGCATGGTGGCGGCGAGTCGTCCTGTGTTGAGAGTGATCGACTGCTTCGGTCGGCAGAACATCAATACCTCGCATTTATCTCCCCTGGCGACAGCGCAATCCTATTTCAACCTCAAGCATCTACGCGCCAATCTGTCCGCCTTCACCGCCGACCTTAATCAGGCGGTGAGGTTCTTTAACCAGGCGCTGGACAGGAGAAGTCTTAAGCAATATCAGGACGCCAACACGTATGCGCACCCTATATTTTCCTTTTATGGCGATTCGGAGACGCAGGTGGTGGAGGCCTACCAGTTATTGCTGGAGAACGGGTTTACGGGCGCTTTTTTTCCTCCTCCCGTAGCGCCTGCGCCAACCATCCGGTTCTCTCTGCATCGTAAGGTGGATTCGGAGTCTTTAACGCGTCTGGCGGTGTTGATTGAACGTTGCGGTCTGCGGCCGCTAAGTCGTGAGTATTGGCCCCACATGCAAGCAGTTCGGCAAGTGCAGTCAGCATCCGCGACGCCATTAGAATTGCTCCGTGATTCCCGGTTGGCGTCTCTGAAATAAGGAGTTTAAAAATGAAAAAACGTAAGCTTCCGACGCAGGTAGCGACATCGATGAACTATAAACGGATTCAAAGTGAGTCTTTCTTGTCCTGTTGGTTTCTGAGTTACTGTCTTCTGGTGAGTTCCGCCGAGCGCTTTATTATTCGCAGCGCCGGCGACGCCATGCGGGACGTTGACAACGCCGAATTAAAAGACAACCTGAAACTCTGTTTCTTTCAGGAAGCGCAACACGCCAGGAGCCATGGCGCATTTAGCGAGGGTTATTTCGAACAAAGGCCAATACTGCGCAAATTCGTAAAGGTGAACGACTTTCTGAACTACGGCGTGATTGAGACTCTGGCGCCCTGGAAACTGAAGCTGTCATTCGCCGCCGCGATGGAGCAATTAAACGCGGAAATCGCCTGCTTTGGTTTGCAAAGACTGAGCGAAATCAGCAAAGAAGAGTCGTTCCGGCAGATGCTAAGTTGGCATTTCGTGGAGGAAATAGAACATCGGGAGCATGTTTATGACCTGATGCAGGAAAAAGGAGTGGGGCAAGGGGCAAGAGTGCTTGGAATGATTCTGGTCTGGTGGTCTTTTTCCTTCTGGATCACATCAGGAGCTGCGCTGATTTGTGGGATGCAATGGAGGTTGTTGCGGCAGGGCGGAAAAGATATACGGAAACAGGGCGTCCTCCTGCGATTGTTACGATCAGCGTGGCGATATTGCCGCAAGGAGTATCATCCTTCTGTGGAGAAACTTCCGCCGGAATTCTTTATTTACCAGAAACGTGTACAGGTATTGGAGTGATACTTGAGTGGTATATGAATAGCTCTGCCGAGTCGCATAATCAGGAGATAAAAATGGCCTCCCTGAGTCATGTGAGATCAGGAAGGCCATTTGTGCAGAGCGTCTATCTCTCTGCGAGGCTCGCTGCTTACTGCCCCTGCGTCTCAACCTTCAGATACGGCCCCGGCAACAGGCCATTACCGGGTGAGTTGATGGTTCTGTAGTTGGCGTTGGCGGAGAGTTCCGGCGTTTTATCGCTCACGGAGTTCACTACCTGCTCAACCACAGCGGCCACCAGCATGCCCGCCAGGCCATTGCCGCCGCCGTCACCAGAGGACTGCTGGGCATAGGCGCGGCCTTGCCACAGAGTTTCGCCGGTTCTGGCGTCAATCAGGCGCCAGGACGAAGACACCACAGCGACGGAGGAGATAATCTGGTATTGCTGTCCCCAATCGTCAATGGTGACGTACAACACCGCGTCCGGACCAATGTGCTCGCGCAACTTGTCCAGGGGGACGCTGTTCATTTCCGCCGGCGTAGGCAGGCCGTTGTCCTTCAGAAACTGATCTATCACCGCGACAGGGAAGACGTAGTAGCCTTTTTCCGCCAGCGGCGCAGAGATCGTGGACAGGAAAATGTAGGGCGCATTCACTTCCACTGTGTTGTTTTGCGGCGGAATCACCAGAATTGAACGCGGTTTGCTCGCCAACAGCGCGGAATAGTCATAGGGCTGTTGCGTGGCGCAGCCAGTGCTCAACACAACGGTCAGCGACAACAGGCTGAGAAGCTTCCAAAGTGGTAAAGATCTCATTTAGCCGCCCCCTTTTTGGCTCTCTCCAGAATTCCGTCGATAAATGTCGCGGATTCAGGGTAGAGCGCTTTTTCCTGATTGAACGCCTCCACCGCCAAGCCGGGCTCTCCCGCGCTGGCGTAGATCATGCCCAGATGCGCGTAAAGCCCTGGAGGGACCTGCTGGCCATGGTTGTTGGCCTGCTCGATGGTGACCGTCAGTTTTTCAATCTGCGTGTTGTTGTCCGCTTCGCCGGGCTTGGTGTACATGTCCAGCAAAACGTCCTGATAAGACCCCCAATAATAGAGGCCTCGCGGTTGGTTGGCGCACCCCGCCAAGATGGCGAGAGCCAGAGCCGGCGCAATAAGGCGTAAAGTTTTCTTCATTCCAGTATTACCTGACAGCGAATGTAAGCGGTTATTTCAGTCTCAGTGAGCCTGAGTCCAGGTCACGAACCAGGTTGTTGACCACTTCGGTAATCGCGAAGTTCAGCACTTTGCCGTTTAACGTGGCGTCATAGCCCGCGGTGCCGCCGAAACCGACGATTTCGCGGTTGCTCAGTTCGTATTCGCCAGCGCCCTGGGTGGAATAGATGATGGCGGAGGTTTCTACGTCAACCACAGACAAGGCGACTTTCGCGTAAGCGACTTGTTGCTTGCCGCGGCCCAGGATGCCGAACAGCTGTCTATCGCCCACTTCTTTGCGGCCGAATTCGGTGACGCTGCCGGAAATAACATAACGCGCGCCGGCGATTTTTTGTTTAACGCCTGCGATCTGCGCTTCTTGTTGCAGCTCCTGCATGTTGTCGCGGTCCACCAGGTTGAAACGCTGGGTCTGCTGCATATGGGTTTTCAGGATGGATTTGGCCTGGCTGCCCAGACGGTCCGTATCCGATGAAAACAGTCCTTGCATGTAGTTGGAGCGGTTCTGGAAATTGCCGACCACCAGGGTGGTGCGCTCGCCGTTGTAGGATGTGCCGTAAGAGGCGACTTTCTGGGGTTCGATGGCGCGGTGGCTTTCAGTGGCGCACGCGGAAACCATAATGGTCAGCGCGATCAACGCTGCATTTTTCATGGCCTTCATGGAAAAGTTACTCCTTAAGGGGGGATCGACTTGAAGTGTAGTTGAGCGCGCCTTGGCGCTCAAAGGTGACTTATACTTTTTACAATTGGCTTATGCAACCTTAAATCTCCACCTTAGGGGTTCTCCCTTATTCTGTCGTCAGCATGGCCTCTTTTGCGCCATCCGATAAATGGCCGACGCCAATTCGCCGCTTAGCCCAGAATGGAGAGTGCGCGAACCTTTTGGGGCCGGCGTAGGTGAGCCGGAGGTGGGTTTGATAGCGTTCGGCGACGCGCAGCATTTCCGCACGATAGGCTTCCCAGGCGTCAGCTTTAAAAGGAAAACCCTTGTTAATTGCGTTAGCCGCGCTGACGGCGCTCGCCAGACAGTGAAACAATCCCTGAGAAGAGATCGGGTCGAAAGCGATCAAGGCGTCGCCGATGGCCATAAGCCCCTGTTGGGCGAGCGCCTGCGTCTGTGAAGCGGTTAAATCCAGCATCGCGGCGCCGGCGGGATGATAGCGCAGGGATTCCGGCTCTGAATCTGCAATGACTTCCCGCAGAATGGCGTGACGGCGAGCGAGATTCAAAAAAGCGCGGGGTTCCCGCCATTGATGTCGCAATGGGTCATGGGCGTCAAAATGATAGGCGAGCACTCTTTTTCCATGAGGAATGCGGGCGCTGTACCACCAGCCGTTTGCGTCCGCACAGGTGCGAAGCGTTGCTTCCTGATCGTTGGGAAGGCAAGGCAAAAAGGCGAAGGCGCAAAGCAGGTCGTCATCACCCTGGCGAGGCGCTCCTAAACGACGGGCAATGGCGCCGGAGCGGCCGGTGGCGTCTATTAATACTTGAGCGGTATGGGGCGAGTCTAAGTGAGGAGATTGAATCCGCCAGACACTCTCGCGCCTGTCGATGTCAATCTGGCGACACCCTGTAATTATACGGGCGCCAGCGTCGATCGCGCCTTGATACAAGAGCTGATCAAACCCCCGCCGATCCAGTAGCCAACCGGGACCGGAGGGATCTAACAACGCGTCCCGCCAAACCGGAAATTCGGTGTCCCAGACCGATAAGGCGGAGCCCCGCTGCAAGTGGGGGCCTTGCAGGAAGCGTTCCCACAGATCCAGCTTGCGCAGCAGTACGCTGGCGGCGCCGGGGAGCGACTCGCCAATGCGTGGACCTGTCTCTACGGTCGCGCGCCGCTCAATCACCAGAACGTCATGAGTCGGGCGCAGAAGTCTCGCCAGCGCTGAACCAGCGGGGCCTGCGCCTAATATAATGACATCCCGGCGCCGCTGGTCCGACGCGCTCCCTGTCGCCTCCATCATGAGTTGACTATCGCCGTGGCGCTTTCTGCCGCATGAGCTCCCGGCGCATGGCGTGGTCAGTGAGGCGACGCTCTTCTTTCGTCATGGCCGGACCGCCGCGATCCTCGACCTGCATCACCGGCGGAAAGTCCGGGTCATTAGGCACGCCGGGACGCACTTCGACAATGCCCATTTCCGGGAAGCGATCAATCATATTGGCCAGCTGGTTGTCATAGCCGACGCCAAGGGTGCGGTCCCAGTCAGAGCGCGCTTGATAGGCGGCGATACGTTCCTGACGCGTCAGGCCGGTATCCATCACCTTGCTGTAGTTCTCTTCGCTCAATACCTGATTCGGCACCCGGGCGGGCCAGAAGGTGGGCAAATAAGGATCGTATTGAGAGTCATAGCCGGACCGGCAGCTTGCCGTGTCCGTTTGCCACGGAATCGCCATCCAGCGGGTAATGGAGCCGGGGAACTGAGCATAGAGAGGCCCGTTATAGGACAAAGCTTCCGCCGAGGTGAGCGTGCTTCCATAGTTCGGCTCTGGATTATTGGGCGTGCGGTGACGCCAGCGATAAGGTTCGCTATACATGGTGGCGTGACGTACCGGCCAGGTCATCTCACAACCAGGATGGAAGGCGTCCGCCAGGCAGAACTCCAGCGCGGCTTTGTCCAGACAGGCGGGCTGCTCGCTGATCGGCACGTCGTCGATGGAGCGGGGCGGGTTGGCGTCCGGGTCGTAATCAGACTCAAATTGCCCCTGCGCCCAGTAGCCCAGCATGGCCAACTGGGTTTCCGTCAACGCGTTCATAGCGTTGGTGACCGGCGGCATCGGGATATTCATGGCGTCGCCATATACCCAGGGCCAAAGGTTCAGGGAAATATCATTGCGGCCGGGATGACGAAATGCGTTGGCGACGGTCCGTCGCAGCTCCGCATAATCATCGCCGGGCATGGAAAGCTTGCGCAGGTAGTCAGGGTCGAGAAAATGTTGCGGCATGCCGAATCCGAAGCCCGCCGCAAATCCTGCGTTCATCCACTGCAAGTCGCACATGGCCTTGAGGACAGGCAGGATGTCATTCTGAAAGGAGGGGCAGGTGGGGGCGGGCGCCATGCCGGCGTTGATCGCCAGATCCGTCATCAATGCGTACATGGTGCGCACGGACTTTTGCTGCGGCCCGTAATTGGGCGGCGCCACCACCACCCAGGCCGGCGCCACATCCAGTTTTCTACCGTTGAAAACGACTGTAGCGGTGACCGGACCATCGCTGGTGTCGTCATACCAGCCGTCGTTATTGGCGAAGGTAGTGGGCGGCTTGCCATCGTATGAGGCGGACTTGCCATGACCGCCGAACACCAGCAGACGACCGGTCGAATCAGTGCGCAATTCTCCCAACGGTACGTCTATCCCCATGAACTTACCGCCCCGGAACTGGTACTCCGGCCCATAGCTGGAAGGGGTATTGATAGAACGGGGGCCAGGAGTAATGGATAGCTCGCTGCGGTCTTGCACGCTGGCGTTGCGTAAAGTGCTGGGCGTGGCCGTCGCAGCCTCCGGAATATCCAGCGCCAGTTCAAAGTTGTACCAGGCCGCCTTGTGGTTGGCCAGCTCCACTGTCCACTCGATCTCGGTGACATCGTCAATCGACAACTCCCGCACCACCTGCCCGTTACCGTCATATCCATAGATCCGAAACTCCGCCACCTCACGCTTCAAGGCGCCGGTGGCGTCACGATATTCACCAGGCTCCTTGGGAGGCGGGTTCGACACCTGCGGCCCAATATAAAAACCGTCTTCTGCGAGGGAATTACCAACCCGAGCGATGCCAATGGAGGGATGAATCTTGGCGTAAACAATCTGGTCGTCGGATTTGCTGCTGTTCGTCATAACACACTCCCTTTGGTTAATCAGATACCCGCCATGCCGTATCAGATGGCTGTTAATGGAGTGTAGATGGTGCTTGGGGATTAACAAGGCGGAAGAAATAACACTATTGGCGTTCGGCGATATCTACATTGAATTCAAAGCTACGCTAAAGAACCTCTCTCAGTTTTCTAGGGTTTCCCCTATCAGCCAAATAGCCCCCGCCGGTTTACCGATTGAGACAAGTGCTTATCTATCGTTAGGATGAAAATACTTTTGTCTCATTCTTTCGGAACACAGTATGCAAGAAGGCATCCACACAACTTCCCTCCCAAGCTCATGCCTCTTATGTGCTTTCAATTCCAAAAGCAAATCCAACTTGGTAAGCCGGTTTGTTTATACGAATAGGTTATAGGCCGTTGTTCTGTGAAGAATTATGCTGACGCAATCATGAGTGATAACATCCATCCCGGTTGGCGCTCACGGAGAGAAGACCTCCGTCGATTACCGTCTCTATTTATATAAAACACCGTTAAACAAGGCCTTTCTATGCTTCAGCGCACTCTAGCTCTAATGATATTCACTCTGCTTGCCGGATGCGGACAATCCGAACCTCAAAAAGCTGAACCTGAGGCTAATAATGCTCCTCAGTATTCTGAGGCTGAGATCCAACGATATGTGGACCAGTGTGACAAGCACGATGGGAAGTCCCCACTGGAGATTGTGAGGGCATGTGTAAAATTAATTAAAGCAACACATTACCATACTCTTGATTTGAAGGGACTAAATATCGACAGTCTTCCCGATGATGTTTTTAAGGGCTTGGAGCATGTCAAAATTCTATATCTTAGCGAGAACTCGTTGTCCAGTTTGCCAAAGTCTATATCTGAAATGAAAAGTCTTAAAGTTGTACACTTAGGATGGAATGAATTTAAGGAGTTCCCAGTTGAATTGTTTGATATAGAAGGATTGAAGGATGTATATATATCAAAGAATAAAATATCTCATATTGATGAAGGTTTGAAAAATATAAACTCTTTGAGGCGAATTATTCTTTCGCATAATGAACTGAAAGAGTTTCCGCATGTTTTTACAGAGATGCCGAAACTTAAGATCCTTGACCTAGGAACAAACGCTATCAGTGAAATCCCTGAATCTATAAGAAATATGTCTGGGCTTATAGGGTTGTCCTTGTCTTATAATGATGTTAAAGCAATTCCTGCGGGAATAGGTGGTCTGGAAAATTTAACCATGTTGGATCTAAGTTCTAATGATCTACGGTCACTACCTATTGAGATTGCACATCTTCCGAAACTAATTGAACCAGTTGAAAATCATAGTGGATTTGTAAATAACTTGCTGGGCTTAGGGTTTGAAGAAGATGGCGAGGAAATTTATGGTGTTTCAATATTGAAAGGTTATAAAACCACCCCTTCAGTGAGCGAATATTCAGGAATAAACCTTCTATTTAATGACATTTCATCGCTGGATAGAGAATTTTGTAAAGTTTTCTTTATGAAGCTAGATAGTAAGGTTGTTATTAATTGTAATTAAGAGGTGAGACTGTATGGCTTTAGACCCTGACTTAAGCGAAGGATTGGTAAATGACCAGTTTACTAGGGTTACTCAAGATATACTTCTAGCATCTAAGAGATGGGAAGCATCTGTATGGGAATTTATGTCAAGCTATGAAGTGGCGCTGTTAAGGTTTAAAGCAACCATTCAGTCGCAGGAAGAGCTTGAGAGAAAGGCTGTTGACTATGCATTTACAGCGCTTGCCTTGGCTGGTGGAGGTATTATAACCGCTTCTGTGGCGAGATCTATTGAAAAGTATGTTTATGATAAATCCCTTTCATTTGTTTGTAAGAATAATCTTGAAACTGTTTTTAATCGTGTTTATGCCAATGAGAAGGTGAAGAGTATTGTTGGTGGGATTATAAAGAAAGGGGAGGATGCACTCTCTCAGAAAATCATTGGCGCCATCAAAGGAGGGGTTGGAAAATACCAATATGTGAAAACTCCTACGAATAACAGTGAAATGTCTGTTCTATCTGGAATGATGTATTATATAAAGCATAAGGCTAGTCTTTTGAGTGATGCCTTAAGAGACGCGGCGGAGTCGTATCTCATCTCTGTCGGTACGCGTTTCGAAAGCTATAGATTGGATAATTATAACAATACAATTAGTGAGGTTATTGGGTGTAAGTATATGTTTCCACCTTTTACGGATAGTTCTGGCAGCAAGGCCTCTTTCTCTCAACAAATGAAAGATAGGGTTCAAGAAAAAATCGAACTTTCAATGTATCTTGCTAGATTGCTGGACTGTGATACTTTGGTTCAACGATATGAAAATAGTCCACTTGTGAAGTCTACAAATGTGCGTACACCTATCTACCACTCGCCATCCCAGGTTGGATATCCAAATACACTGCCCGAGCGCGCGCAAAGTTATAATAACACCGGACTGATTGGGCAACGAGTCGTATACTCACCTTATGGTTATAAGGTTGCTGAGCAACTTAATAGGTTGGCGAATAAGATATATAACAATGGGAATATTGTCGAGTTTTCCTATTGGAGGGGGACAAGGCCAACGGCAGAGTCTTTGGTAAAAGCAGAGAGCTTAGCGAATATACTTGGTCAGCCTTATAACCAGCATTTAGTTGGATCAGATCGACCTATACTACCGAGGGATTCTAAATTGTTGGGACTTACTGAACGTCAGAAAAAGGTAATAAAGCAAAATAGTAGATTTTAATTTTGCGGATAATAAAGTCGCCTTAATCTCAGGTGACTTTTGCTTTCAAGGTCATTCAATAAACCCTTTGTAAGTGATTTCAATAGCAGTTTTTCAACTGTATTTTCCTTTTTTAGTATCTCGATGTTAAAAGCCTTATAAAGCTAGTGTTGGAACTGAAGTGGCGCCAAAGTATACCGCGACAAGGTCGAGGAAAATGTCAGCTCCTGTGGTGCCTATCCTCCATAGGAGTCAAGTACTAATACAGGCTATTGTTAGAGAGTTTAGTATGTAAAAGACGTATTGGTCTGGATTGTAATGAGTTCGAAACTTTTCCTGTCTCATTGGTTAACCATTAAGATGCCAAGTCAATTATTTATCACTTGGCGCGATTTCTTGGATGTCACCTATAGCTATATAAACACTGGTAACATGGCTTTTCTATGCTTCAGCGTGTTCTAACTCTGACTATACTCATCTTGCTTGCAGGATGCGGGCAATCCGAACCCCCAAAAATAGAGCCTTCGACAGCTCCTCAGTATTCAGAGGTTCAACTGGGGGAGCTTTCTAAACTGTGTGATGCGGATGAGCCTTCAGAAGCTAGCGTCGTTGCCTGTACCACACTGAATAGAATAAGTAAATATATAATTCTAGACTTAGAAGGCATGGATATAAGAAGCCTGCCGGAAGATGCCTTTGAGGGAATGGAACATGTTCGGATATTAAGGTTGGGGAATAACTCTCTTTTTGAGTTGCCAAAGTCAATAACTGAGCTGAAGGAATTAAGGCAGATATATATTGACGATAATGATTTTTCTGAGCTTCCTACCGTTTTATTCTCATTAACAAACCTGAGAGATATATTTGCGTCTAACAACCATATTGGTTCCATACCAAAAGAGATAGAAAAATTAAGATCACTTCGAAGACTAATTGTTTCGCTGAATGATTTTAGAGAATTTCCCGTTCAGCTAGAAAGCAATGAAGAGCTCAAGATACTTGATCTGTCAATGAATAAAATCTCTATTATTCCGAATGAGATTGGAAATTTTCATGCTCTTGTAGGCCTTTCCTTGTCAGGTAACAAGCTGAGGGAGGTATCTAGAGAAATTGGAAAGGCGAGAAAATTAACTATGTTGGATTTGAGCGCAAATGAGTTAAAAGGGTTGCCGGTGGAGATAGCCAGGTTGCCTGAGTTAAGAAAGCCAGTAGAAGGTCATCACGGTTTTGTTAGAGCCTTTGTAAGTCTTAGCTTTAATGAAGATGTTGAAGATATATATGGAAGTTATGCCGCGAAAGAACACGATATCTATGACAAGCCTGAAAAATTTTCAGGGATAAATATTCTGTTTAATAACGTTGAGAATCTTGATTCGGAGTTTTGTAATGTATTCTTTATTAAAAAGGACTCCGGTACTATTCTTAACTGTAACTAAAGGGTAGTGGAATGAGCAGCACCGAAGGTTTGAGTCCTTTGGGGGAGAATATTCCGGCGCATTAAAACAGGTGATGCTGTACTTATTGGTTGAATTCAAGATCTAGCATCGATATGAAAGTAAGCTCTTTTATATCCCTCGTCTGGCAGTGGCGATGTTTTATCAGTAATGAGAAAAAACTCAAGAGTATGGAGTTCAATATCGATTTACTTGGTTGATGTTTACTTTGAAGCGCTGGCTGAGCATGGCTTACGTAAGGTCCGAAATGCCTCAGGCATTTTCGTTAGAGCAGGGTTACACTATTAATCCCAGTAGATTTTTGTGCGAAAAAGCGAGCCAAATATGCGAACGAACCAGGGCGTTCCCAGAATTCAAGAAACGGCTAATTGTTGCCCGGACACGGGTGAGGTGGTGTGGGCGCCTTTGAAATCCTTTTGGTATTTGGGGCATTTGTTGATTGCGCTTATTGGTGGGTATTTGACGTTTTCGCTGGATGCGTTGTTGGTGTTTGTTGTGTTTACCGCGGCGACGCTTTGTCTGGGACATTCCCTGGGGATGCATCGGCGGTTGATTCATGGGAGTTATGAGTGTCCGAAGTGGATGGAGTATTTCTTCGTGCATCTCGGGGTGTTGGTGGGGATGGCGGGGCCGTTGGGAATGGTGTATCAGCATGATCTGCGGGACTGGGCGCAGAGGAAGGCCAAGTGTCATTCGTATCTTCGCCATGGAACCCGTTTTTTGACGGATGGGTGGCGGCAGCTGAATTGTGATTTGCGTCTGGAGCATCCTCCCGAGTTTTGTCCAGAAAGCGCCATCAAAGATGATCCTGTCTATCGGTTTATGGAAAGAACCTGGATGTGGCAACAATTACCCTGGGCGCTCTTGTTGTATTGGCTCGGAGACATTGGCTGGGTGGTCTGGGGGATCTCGGCGCGTATTGCGGTGTCTGTGACGGGGCATTGGCTTATCGGATACTTTGCGCATAACAGCGGCGAGCGGGACTGGCATGTCAATGGCGCGGCGGTTCAGGGACATAACGTTCGCTTTGCAGGACTGCTGACCATGGGAGAGTCCTGGCATAACAATCATCACGCTTTCCCTGGCTCCGCCATGCTGGGGATTTATAAAGGACAGTCTGATCCCGGTTGGTGGGTGTTAAACCGGCTTATGAATATCGGACTGGTGTGGAACGTTAGGTTACCGGAGCATTTGCCCGTCAGACCGGAGCTAAGCCCATTGACGCCAGCGAGGGCGGAGAAAGCGTTGCTGAAAACCCCTTCGTCCTGCCGGCTCAAGCCGCAGTGGCGCTCATCGTAATAAAGGGTGTAAGTTCTCTGGGAATCATCGCGGCACAGAGCGAAACAGCGCCTGTTGTAATTTTTTTGATGAACTATAGTTACTACACTCGCTATATAACGTCATGGGACGTCTGCATCCGCGTTCTTCATGGCGCGCTAGAAGATTCGCGAGGCTGACCTAAAGTTCTGAAATCGTTCACTATGCAGGGAAGAGCGGGCTATGAGCGTAGAGACAAAATCCTCCACTGATGGCTCTGTGACCATTTCCATTCGCGGTCAGTTTGATTTCGGAGTGGTCAATCAATTCAGAAAAGCCTATGAAGCGCATCCACAAGCGCGAAGCTTTTGCGTCGATATGCGGCAGACAGTCCGTATAGACAGTTCGGCGTTGGGCATGTTGCTGAATATGCGGCTATATCTCGGAGGCAATAGGGCGAAAATCAGGATCATCAATTGCTCTAATGAGATCAGGAAGATTTTCGAAATAGCGAAATTTGAAAAGTCTTTTATTATTGAGTCCGACGCTGATGTCCTCTAGTCGCTCTTCACTCGGGAAGGTCGGATTTCACTAATGGGTCTTGAATTTCCGGCGTCCCGACAAAGATATGGATCGAGTCACTTCTTTCTGCTTTTGAGGTCGACAACCACGTTGACGGCTGATTCGTACACGATGCGATTTCTTCCCGTGCGTTTTGCCTGGTAAAGCGCTTCATCCGCTTTTTTGAGGATGTCTTTAGGATGAGACGACTCATTGCGGTATTCGGCCACGCCAAAACTGCAGGTGACCTGAAAGGCTTCACCCTCATGTTGAAAATCCAATAGCGATATTTCAATGCGGAGCCGGTCGATAAAGGTCTTCACGCCCTCATCCAAATGCTCAGGCAGGATAATGCAAAATTCTTCGCCTCCTATTCGGGCGATTAAGTCGGAACTTCTAAGCGATTGGCTTAAAAACGAAGACAGCCTGATCAACACCTCATCTCCTGCAGGATGACCTTTGGTGTCGTTAATTATTTTGAAGTGATCGATATCCAGCAACACCAGCGTCAGTCCCGAGCCGTATCGCTTCGCCCGGTTGAATTCGTAGTTCAAGCGGTTCTGAAAGAAGCGTCTGTTGTAGAGTCCGGTCAAAGAATCCCGGGCGGCGATTTCACGCAGTTCGAGGTTTTCTTTATCGAGCTCTTTGGTTCTCTCGAATACCTGACTTTCAATATTATTTCTGAGTTCGTTGATGGATCTGGACATGCTGTTAAAGGTGCCAGTCAGACGTTTAACTTCGAATAAACTGGCTGGAAGCGTGTCTTCATAAGGGCGACCGTCGGCGGCGTTTTCCACATGTTTGATCAGACCTTCGATCGGCCTCGCAACATACAGACTGACGGCGGCGCCCAGTCCTATTGAAAAGATAACGATCATCGTCTCAATAAAGAACAAGCGACGCTTTTCCTCCGCGACGATGGCGGCGGCTTCGGATTCGTCCAGCATGGAAACCAGGCCCCAGCCCAGGCTCGGCAGATATCGGGTGGAAGCGATTACTGACGTTCCATCCAGGTCTGTCGCTTTGCGCAGGATGACTTCGTTGCCTTGCAGCGCTTCAATGATTGGCGTGTTCTTTGGGCCGGACGGAATGACTTGATAGGAAACCCGCGCTTGTTTGTGATCTATGGACTCAACCAGCAAGAACTTTTCATTGTCGCGCAAAGCGAACCTCCATTTCTCGCTGTCGCCTAACCCCTTGCTTTGCTCATGCAGGATGCTGCTCAAGTCGTAATCAACCTTAATGGCGCCAATTAGCGCCTCATTGAATATCAAACGCATGATGACGGACACCTGCGTGACGTTTTCCTCTTGATTGAAAGAAAAGAAGATATTGCCGTGGGCTGACGGCGGCGTACGCAGAGGTTGCATCGTACTTGCCGTACTGGAGACAGGATGACGACTTTTATCGTAAACCGTGATGCTTCTGATATTCTCCCGGCCAGCCTTGGCGTCCTCTATGATGCTTTTTATGGTCCGCGCTTCGCTCTGATTCTCCCTGTTATTCCAGTTGCTGAGGCTAACGCGCATTTGCGTTCGGCTGGAGATCAGCGCGGTGCTTTCCAGCAGACTTTCTACGGAGCCAAGCAGGCGGTTCTTGTGGGCGAGTGAAACTTCAGACAGGCGGGACTCGATTTTGGAGTGGTATTGTTCGGTAGTGAAACTGTTCAGGTACTGCAACGTGAACATGAGAGGAAGTGACGCAACTAATGTAAACGCGACAATCAGCAAATACTTGAGCTTCATCAGCCGGTCCTAGCCAGGAATTCCATTGGGAGGGTAGTAAAAGATTAGTTAAGCCGCCGAGAACGCGCAAATCCCCAGTAACTTATTAATCAGGCAGACAAATAGCTTCCTTCTATTTGTCTGCAACGACAGGGCCTGCACATGTCAGGCCCTGTCTCCCTCGGCTCTCCGCCACGGGATTAATAACACAGTCAGATAGCCGAATCCCTATTCAGTGAGCCTGGTACAACTGAAAATATTGCATTGCCCATTTCTTGAATAAACTGTTTTTAGGATAACTATCTTCCTGCAAGCGCTCTTCCACAAATCGCTGCATTTGCGACACCTCGGAATTACGGGACGCAATGTCATACAAGCGCCGTATTTCAACCGCTTTCTTGGCGATGGAGAATTCATGGCGCTTTCCTGAATCTTCTACGATCCGCCCTATGGATATGTCCAGTATCGCGCCAAGTCGGCTTGCGTTTTCCTGGGGGCGAGACATTGTGGCGTTAAGGTCTTGTATACCGGCGGTCAGGGTCGAATAGTTGATGTACAAGGGAAGTTCTCCTTCTACTTCGGCGTCACACATACGAGAAAAGTTGTAATGCTGTCCAGAATATACGGCTGACGCCCGCCTGAGTATTCGTACCGCTACGCAAAAATGAACAGTCATATCCGTAGCGCTACTGAGTCGGAGCGAAAAAACAGTAGTAAGCGTGGTTTATGACCTGGGTCTGCGCCAGATAAGACGATGGTTATGTGAGTTCATTAAGCTGGCGCTCAGTAATACTACGGAAATATTCAATAGAAAGTTCCGTAGCCGCCCGCATTACTCTCTCGCCGATACTCGCCTAGAGTAACGACTTGGAGATACTTAACTCTGGACAAGTCTGGCGCGCCAGCGTCATCCGTTTTGCGCCAGACTCTTTTTTCTACATCCTTCAAATTCTGAATAATGGCGGCTTCACAAGGGCCGTGGCCATTATGTTTAGAGGTCCGCTATGAACAACGCCTTATTGATTGACGAAGCCTGGAGCAGGATTGGGGTTACTTACCGGAAACAAGAAGCGTTAACCTGCATCAACGGAAAGATGCGCCAACTCTCCGAACTGGAAAGCGACAAGGCGCTGTCGGAAGACATACTGCGGCAAATCAGAATCTGCAAAAACTGGATGGATAATCTCAAACGTCACCTTGGCGGAGACGACCATATCACTCACCACTGCCTGACCACCGATGAGCTCAAGCTATTGGAGAAGATGGTGGTGAAGCTGAACGACCACGGGTCATAGTTCCATCTTTTCAGCGGGCTGGCGATCAGCCAGAACATCACGCCAGGGAGAGGCTACTCTGTCAGGCGCTTTGGCTTTGAATCTGAAGTCGCAACTGACCCGGGTGTGGTCAGTCTGATTGGGGAAGGTGCCGTGTTTCAATAACCCTCCGTCCCACAGCAACGCTTCGCCATATTTCAGGTTGAGCGGCTGGTAACGGTTGCTGCCGTAGCCGGCTTCGCACCATACCGTCGCGGTTTCGAAGACGTCGGTGAACGGCAAATAACAGTTGATCTGGTCCAGACGACCGGTAACGTCCGCATCCCGGTGAAAGTCGCTGACGCAGCCTGTTCCAGCCAGATGCACGCGCATCTTCGGGTGGGCGGAATAGCTGATTTTGCCTCCGTAGCAGGGCGCCAGCACAGCGGCGATCCAGGCGTGATAAACCTTGTAGAACGGAGAATCGTCAGGCAGACGCTGCATGAGTCTGCGCAGCGTCATGTTGTCCTGATAATGCAGTTTTTCCCGGTTATTCTGTCGCCGCCACGCCACATGAAGCTGATCCAGCCGCCGCACTTTGAACACATAGTGCGACAGCACTTTCTGAAACGGGTACAGCTCCGTATCGTAAGTCAGAGTCAGGGCGCGGCTGAGCATGGCGTCAGAACTCCAGCGTGCTTTCGCTGCTGAGTGTTCGCCCGCGGAATTTTGTGGATATTTTCATCGTTCCGCTGACTTTTCCTGATCCGGCGTCAACGCCGCTGACGTCGATACTGTAGGTCTTGCCGATGGTTTTGCCGTCCGCGGCGTACAGCGTCACGGTGACGGTTGTCGGCTTGCCGTCAGCCAGGTTGGTGATCACTGTTTTCAGCGGTGAACCGTCGCTGCGGGCGATGGTTTTTTTATAGGCCGTCGTTTGTCCGTCCGCATTCTTCATTGTGCTGGTGTGAGTCGCATACTGCGGCGTAGACGCCTGCGCCGACGCAGCGAGAAGCTCGCTGGCTTCGATCGCCGCGTTAACCGCTGTGGGAGAAGTAAAGTTCTTCACTGTCTCGACTGTGCTGGAATCCTGCAAATTGGTGGTGGTGATTTTCGCATGCCCGCCTATGGGCTTTCTGCGATAGTTAAACACCGTATTCGCGTAGTCGGTCTCGGTCAGAAACAGGGGCGTTTGCGTATCCGGATCAAGGGTGCGGCTTTGGGTCTTGCTGGGCGCGCCATGGCTGTCGTAGGTTGAGTCCGTCATGGATGTCAGCTTCTCGTTCGCATCATATCCACGCGTGTGGACGGTGCTGTTGATCGCCCTCAGTTCGTTGTCGAAAGCCGCTCCCTCATAGGAGGAAACCACTTTACTGTGAAGTTTTGCGTCGACATAGTTTTGGGTGACGGCGTTAGAGGGAACGCCGTTTTGATATGAAACGACGGTTTTACTCTGGATGACGTTATTGCTATCGCTGACGCTGTAATGCGCTTCCCCCCCTGAAATCTTGTTGCGGGCGTTGAACTGGGTGTTTTTGAACTCGGTCAGCACTTGGGATTTCAGTTGTGCGGTAGCCGGGTCGAAGTTCTTGGTGTGGATTTGATCAATGGCTCCGGTTGAGGTCATGAAAACGTGAGACTGCGCGTTTTCCGCCCGTGCCGCGTTTTTGGAGGAAACGGAAAAATAGCCGCCGGTAATACGGTCGCCAATGAACTTGGTCTGGCTGTAATCGATGTCCGTATAGCCTTCCACGCCGCCCTGTCCCTCGGGGGAATAGTGGCGGAAAGCGCCGGTGGCGATCTGTTCGTTGTCGTACGTCACCACGCCGTCGCTGCGCAGGCGCTGAGTGTCTCCCCGTCGTGAAGAGAACTTGACCTGGCCGCTGTGGATAGTAGAGGCGGGCGTCCAGCGTACATTAGTGAAGTCTGCTTCCACCTGTTTGGCTACGCCGGAAGCGAAGCGATTGTGGATGTCCGTTTTGGCGGAGGCCACTTTGCCGTTGGTGAAGGTGAGGGTGGAGCTGTTGATGGGGCGCCCGTCTGTGTCGGTTGACGTATGACTGAGGGTTCCCCCTTGAACAGCGCCCTCCGGAGAGAGCTTCAGGTTGGCGTAATCGGTTTTGGAATAGGCGGCGACGGTCTGGCCGTCGGGGCCATAGTGGGTTGTGGAAGCGTTCTTCGGCAGGCTTGCTATTTCACCCGCCAATTGGCTGACGTTGGCGATATGCTCTGAGGCTTCGAGGTGATCGCTGAGTTCGTGTGTGGCGTTCAAGGCGCATTCCTCCTCAAGGTTCTAAAGAAGATGGGTTAAATAGCGATTGACGATGAGCGTGGTGAGGTTGAACTTTTCCCACTTGTGCCATAACAACAATCCTCCCTTACTGCTGTTGCGATAGACGATATCCGCCACATAGCCCGCGGCCCAATCAGGGAGCGACGGGCCGCAGTATGCGGGCGGCGTCTGGACGATGGATGAGCCGTAGCAGGTGAACGCGCCGTCCTCTTCGTTGGAACGGGTCACGCCGTACAGCTCAATCGTATTGATAATGGGGTCGCGTAAAAAAGTGGCCTCTCCCTGATGGCACGCTTTATCGCCGCCGCGCCAGCGCAGTGCGCCGTTGCTGAAAGAGAACTCAGGCACGGAGCGCTGATTGATCGTCAGTCCCGTTTCCGACAATGTGAATTGGTTGATGTCGCGGTGGAAACGTCCATCGGTTCTGACGGCGTATTCGCCGTAAACCGCGCGCAGGTCATCGCATTCGCTGAAGCCGCACGCCCGCGCGCTGAGCGCCTTGCGTTCAGGGTTGGCTTCCGCTGCGACGAAAGCGGGCTGTGCGCCGTCGAGGCTGGCGTCGCTCCAGATTTTTCCGATCAGTCGCCGGCCGCCATTGGCGTCTATATCCAGACGCAGAAAGCCATGGTGGGGAATATGAGCGTTTGCTTTCCAGCGAATCGCTCCAGCCTCGAAGGCGAAGGAGCGAATACGTTGATCGTTGATGTAGAGAATGCTTTTGTGACGATGTTTGCGAGCGCCGATGATCGTAATGACGAAACGTTGTTCCGGCTCAATATAAATACCCGTCCAGGGGTACAGGTTATTGCGGAAAATAAAGTCGACGGCGCCACCCAGGCGTCCCCATTCGACCTGATGTCCGCGCGACGCCAGCCAGGCCTCAAAGGCGACCCTGGCTTCGGCTTTCGGCAGATTTCCCAGGGCTCTCATTAATCCCGTCGCGAAAGATTTTTGCGTCAGGCAGGCGGTCACCATGGCCTCCGTCGCCGGTGAGCGGATATAGGCGCCCTTGGCGGCGATCTGTATAGCGCCGGAATCCCGCGACGCCAGCATCGCCCGTTCACGGTCCGATAAGCCGCTAAAGCGCGGATCTTCCAGGGCGGCGAGAGGATCGCGGCGATACAGGTCCTGTAAGCGGGTGTCGAAACGTAGTTCAATCAGAAAGCGACTGGCGGCGGTTTGGTCTTGCCACTGGTAGGAAGCGGGGATGCGAAAGCGTTTGAAGGCGTCGAACGCCTTCATCTCCCTCGGCCCGTAGCGGTCGATTTCCCTTAAAGGCGAGCGGGGCGTCAATAGCTTTTGTCCGGGCTCGATGACGCCGAGATCCACGGCGGTTTGATAATCCGTCGGGACCGCCTGCATGGGGGGAATATAAAACGTGGAGAGTCCGGTGATCTTGATCTGAATTTCCGGATTGTGCAGCGCGCTGAGCTTGTAGGTCTCAATGACCGGATCAATGGTGGGATAGCGGGAGCCGATGTAATGAGTCACCTCATAGTCGTCGCCGTAAACAGACTGCAGCCAATGGATGAAATAGGAGAACTTGTTATTCAGATAGCCTTGTCTGCGATAACCCATTTCCCCGATCAGTCCGACTTGCCAGAGCACCACATGAAGGCTGGCGTCCAGATGGCGACGCCGGATCAGGCAGTCAGTGGCTTCGTGAGTCTGCAGGCCGGGGTAACAAGGGTCGATGCCCAGGTCGGAGCAGAGCGTATCCAACGCGCACACGCCGGCTTTCATGGTGGCTTTGTAGCCTTCCCGTCGCGCCAGCTTAATCGCGCGATGGGTGGACAGTACGAATACGCCGGGGTGACCATAGAACACCACGACTACTTTGAGTCCCTCGCGCACCCAGTAGAGCTGGGCTTCCGTCATCTGCATGTAGGTGGTGTAGCGGACTTTGTCTTCCCCGTACAGCACGTACAAGTCCAGGGCGTCGGGTCGTAACTGCTTCAGCCAGACCACGGTGGCGGGGTCCGCCACGCAGTACAGCACTTTGTCCGCTTCCTCGATGAGGCGAATGTCGCCGACGGAGACGCCAATGGTTTCGATGCCGGTTCCCAGAATGATCAGCTCGCCTTGCTTCGAGCCGGCGGGAATTTCGCCTTCTTCCACCTCTCTGACTTTGTCTCTCAGCGCCGCGATGCCTTGCGCCAGTTCTTCCCAGTGCTTTTGATGCTCTTCGTATTTAGGGTAAGCGCTCGCCATGTATCGGTCTCCCTTAAAGAATTTTGGCGACGAATTTCAGGGCGACGCTGGCGCCGACTTTCAACGGCAGCGTTTTACCCTGATAGGTGTAGCCGGCGAGCGTGGTGTACGCCTTGGGCCAGTCGCTTTGCGCGGAGTACTGCGCCATGGCGTTGACCGCCGCGTTCTCGTCGTCCTGACTCCAGCGCCAGGCGCTGAAGGCCTGATCCTCGGCGTCGTTTTTCAGGGAGAGAATGCCGGAGACGGCCATGTTCTGTTCATCGGCGCTGGCGCCTTGATCCACGTAGTAGGAGAAGGTGGTCCAGCGTTCCTGAATGGTGTTGGCGGGGTTTTCCATGTAATCCATCAACAGACCCAGCGGCGCGGCTTCGGAAGGTTGTTCGTCGGCGTAGCTGGCCCCGGCTTTTTTGCCCCACATGCCCAACAGTTTCTGGGCGGCGGTCATGCCTCCCATCACGGCGGCGTTTTTAAGCACGAACTTGAAAATGGCGCCTTTGTTCGCCCACAGAGACTGGCCGATGTTCTTCACCAACGAGCCCAGGGCGGAGCTGTCGACATTGATATCGGTGTCGATGTCGGTGTCGATATCGGTCACGTTGTCGACGACATTGTCCACTACGGTGTCCACATCCGTGTCGATGTCCACGTCGATATCCACATCCACGTCCACCACCACCAGGGCGTCGATATCCACGTCAATGTCGACGTCAATATCCACGTCTACATCCACATCCGTATCCACGTCGGTATCGACGTCAACGTCTACATCCACGTCCACATCGGTATCCACATCCACGTTCACCAGATCGCCGTTTTCCGCCGCCGCGCTGGTGAACTTGCTGGATATCCATTGCGCGACGTTGCTGAGGTCGGATTTGACCGCGCTGATCACCGCCTGGCCCCCGGTTTTCAGCGCGTTGAACAGCGTGGGCAGGTTCTTCGCCAGGGCGATGACCGTCTGGCTGATCATGATGATGTTAATGGCGGTGTAGGCGGTGTACGCCAGGTCATAGGCGGACATCCACCAGGCCAGTTGCGGAACCTGATAGGGCTGGACAATGACGTCGTCGCCATTGACTTTGCCGGTAAAGAACAGCTCGTAAACGCCGGCGTCGCCGCTATGCATGATCATGTCCTGCATCACCGCGCTCAGGTTGACGCCGCTGGTGTCGGTGGCGCCGTTGGAGGTCAGCGTCCCTTTGCTCAACGTAAGCTCCACCGTGCTTCCGCTGGTGGGCTGGTAGAGGGCGCTGCCGTCGGCGCCCAGGATAATCTGGCCACTGCTGTCTTTCGGCAGCACCAGCGGAATAATGGGTTGCGGCGGCTGTGGGTTATAGCAGTAGAGGGTCAGGCCCTCGCTGCCCGCCCAGGCGCGCACGTCGTTTTCCGCCCAATAGGAAACGGAGGAAAAGGTGTTGTAGTCAAAGCCGACGTTGTTGTCGGAGAACCATTGGTTCAGCTTCTGGTTCTGTTGCGTCAGGTCGCTGTTGTTCAGAATGATGTCGTTGACCGCCAGCGCATTGGGGCTGTATGGACTGCCTTTGTAGGCTTTGTAGAACGCAAAGGCTTTCTGCGCGCTGGTGAGGTCGTCCGATGTGATGGTGACATTGGTGTCGCCCAGGATATTGGTGACCTGATTCAGCAGCGGCATGCCATCGGACTGGCGCGCAAACGATAAATTCTCCAGCGGGTTGGAAGGGGTGTAGGTTTTTTTGGAGTTGGCGGCGACGGAGTCCACTTTGGTGTAGACCGGATACATCGTGCTGGGATTATCCGCCGAGGCGCCGGAGGGCACGGTAAACGTATAGATATCAAGAGCTTCGCTATATTGATTGTCGATGTTAACCACATTCGCGGCCATGCGGATCTCCTTCAAGCGTGGGTAGGACGTGTCAAAGGCGACGACGGGACCGCGCGTCGTCGTGCAGCCCGTCGCCAATGGTCAGTGGGTTAGACGTTTAGAAGTCTTCGAACGGCTTGATTTCGTCTTCCGCTTTGGGATCGTCGTTGGCGGCGTCCTCTTCCGCATTTTTCTCGGAATTCTCGATATCTTCGCTGACTTTTTCGCTGGCGGCCTGATTGCTTTCGATCTGCGCCTTCTGCTCGCTGGAAATGGTCTGATCGAGGGACTCTGTCAGTGCGGAGGTATTGGCCTGAATGTCTTTGAATGCGCTGGTCTGCTCGGTGACGACATCATGGAGATTCTCTTCTGTGGCGCTGTTCAGCGCGTCATTGGAGTTCTTGATGCTGGTGGCGCTGGATTCCAGTTGCTCCAGCTGTTGGCCATTCATTTCGCTTTCATATTGCGCCTGAATTTCCAGCGTGCTGGCTTCGGCTTTCAGGCCTTCTTCCAGATTGATGGCGTTCAGGTTGTCATCAATGGAGCCCCGTTCAGAATTGATTTCATCCAGCGCGCTTTCGGTATCCTCTGGGGCGTTCTGCTGGCCATTGGTGAGCTTCTGCACGGCGGTGTCGATCTTCTCGTTGAGGGCTTTCTCTAAAGCTTCCTGCTGTTGCTTGAACAGATCCTCAGTGGTTGGCTCTTTGGCTTTGCCGCGGTTTTTGACCCACTTGAAGATGCCGTACAGGGTCGATCCTGCGAAATGCAACATCATCACCGCGCCGCCAATGGTCATGATGGAGTTGAACACCTGCGCGGAGTTTTTCGGGTGGAACAGGGTATTCCAGAATTCCGAACTCTGGTCGGTGCTCAGTTGCGGAGAGTCGAACCCAATACAGGTTTCCCCGGCGATGCTGCCGGTTATAACCGGAATGATTTGGGTGTCGGACGGGTTTTGGGTGAAGACGCGTTTCAATTGAAATGTGCCTTTCACCGCTACGTCTGGGATATCCGCGTTTACGTTGTCCACAAATAAGGCGTTAGTGTAAGTCAGCGTTTTCGCCTGTGATGAGTCAACATCCACGGTGCTGGTGTCAGTGGGATTTTTCGCTGGGGTAAAGGTGCAGGTGTAGCCCGCATTGGGTTTGCTGAGATCCAGCGCGGACGGTTTGGTTAAAGAGAGCGTGCCCACAAAGGACGTGGTCTTGCTGTCGCTGCTGTACAGGTAATAGGTCGTACTGTCATATTGCGCCCACACGAAAGGGAACTTGCTGTAGTAGGACTCCACCGCGACCAGGCCAGCCAGGGTGACGTTCTGGAAGCCCTTGGTGGACGCAAAGAAAGCATTGACGCTATTGGTGATGGAGTTCGCCACATTGTCGGAAGAATTCGCGCTGCCGTCCGCCTGACCCTGCGCCGTGGTTTGCGCGCCGTTCATGGCGGCTTCATAGTTCTTGGTTAACTGGGAGGTAGGGTAGGCGGCGATGGTTTGATAGAAAGTGGCCGCATTTGCGATGGACTGTTGTTCGGCGGTGGTGACAGTCTGCGCGGGAAAGGTCACGGGCGTGCCGAAAATATTTTGCATGACGCCGATATTGTCTACCGGGAAGTACCAGCTGGAGGTGCTGGCCAGCAGGTTATAAACCAGCGAATACTGCTGCTGTTTGGTATTGGGATCAGTGTAATACTGATCCAGATAAACCGTTCCGGAACCGTTCTGACTGATAACGGTTCCGCCTTCGAGCAGAGAGAGAATTTCCAGATCCTGATCGTAAACACTGGCGTTCTGTGTATCGCCAGGAGCCTGTGCGGTAGTAGGAGACAGAATGACGATATCAGAGGTGCAGTTATTGGTGATCACACACTCTTTGCTTTGGTCCGGTTTAGTGGTGGAAGCGGCTGTTGACATGGTACTTGTCCTTGTTAATCGTTGTAGTGAATAGAGAGTCCTTCGTACTACAAACTTCGCCTTGCGGCAGTGCGCGCGCTTCCTTACTCACGGCGCGAGAACAGAGGGGGTTCGGCTTATCTCGCATGTCCCGGAGAAGCGTGCGCGGGAACGCGCCATACTTTTCGGCGCATACTCAGAGGAATGACTCCCCTGATGCGTCATAACTGTTTAGTCAGGATTATCGGTTTAAGCAAGGCGACCACGGAGAAAAAACTAAAACAGTTTTGTCTTACTTTTTATGGGCTGATCGCGGCCGGTTATATCGGGACGTCAGGCCATTGTTATATATTGATTTATGATTTTTAGGTTTTTAATTAATGGCGCGTGAGTTATAAAAAATATTTATTCTATAAATCTAAAAAGTATATGCGACATCCCTGAAAGTTAAGCCGAACGATTAATGTGATAAGTCAAGTTAATAGTTTAAGAAAAAGATTAATAAGAGAAACTCAATGACATTATTGATGTCTACGCCTATGTTCACGGAAGAGCCGCGAGTTTCGCTTGTAGGCGCCGAAGCGTTCAAGGGCGCTAGAGTGCAAGAGGGCGCCATATCCTTGCGGAAGGACGCCATTATGGGGGGGAGGAATAATGTCGGCGTCACTCTTTGTGGGATACACTAAGGCGCTGATTCGGGGTTTGTCGCCTCGGAAATCGTTAAGGAGAGTTGAATCATGATTTCAGGTAGCTGCCTGTGCGGCAGAGTGAAATACGACATTACGGGAAAAGTGGGCGACATCATCCATTGCCACTGCCGAACCTGCAGAAAAGCCCACGGCGCCGCTTTTTCCAGCGTGGCGCGAGTCGACGACAATGACTTCAACCTGAAAGGCGCTGAGCACCTGAACGCCTTCGAATCCTCCCCGGGAAAATCCCGCTTCTTCTGCTCCCATTGCGGCACGCAGGTCTACGCGAAAAGAGAAAACACCCCCTTCATCATTCTACGACTGGGCTCCTTGGATAATGACCCACAATCCCAGGAAAAAAGCCACATCTGGGTCTCCGACAAAGCAAGCTGGTATGACATCAATAAAGAGCTGCCGGTGTATGAGGAGTATGAGTCGTAGGCTTGTGCGGGCTACAGGTATACCGTCTTAAAACATCAATGGGGTGTGTCTGTTGATCTCCATGCGTCGGTTTGCTCCAGTGTGCGTGGAGAATGGAGAAAAGTGCAGGAAGTTGTCTATTTATCTGACTCCCTTTCTTGGATGGATGAAAACGAGATACATTACCTCGTCAAAGGATTAAGCATTGTTGATGGTGATATAAAAAAGTCTCTTGGAAAGGATGCGTTTATATATATTGAAGAAATAGACTTTAATGAATGTGACTTTCAGCCAGAGGGGCTATCCTGCGCTATGGCTGGCTGGGTCAGAGAATATCTCGGTTTGTCATTGAAGGAAGTCAATGTGGAGTTTGATAAACAATCTAGGCGTTACAGGTTTTCTATCAATGGCGTTGATTTGTAGATCCACGATGACAGGTTGCTCCTAGTAATCAAGGGCCTTTCGTTACCTAAAGCAGCCTTGGGTTGTTCTGTTCTCTCTCGTCAAGCAGGTTCTCCCTAATTCTCTTGAACCCCTTCCAGAAAGTGATGTAGAACATTTAATTTCATCTTAACTTACTGTTTATACGCCAGTTAATTTACTATCGAGGCATCTTGGCGGTGTTTGAGCTGAGAGGTTAATGCGCCGGCTTTTGTTGGCGTTATTGATCATGTTGTATGAGCAGAAAGAGGTATCCAAAGGGGATTTATTTCCTTTGGGAGAAATTAGAAGTTTGGCGAGTAAGGAGAACAGAAATGCCAGATGCGAGAGAGCGTATTTCCGAGGCGACCAAATCCAGCAAGAGTTGGTTTGGTCAGCTGGTATACGGAACGAACAAGTTTCTTGCGGAGAATAAAGTGCCTTTGAGCGATCAAAGCGCCAACTTTGTGATAGAAAACGCCAGAAAAGCGAATGACGGCGTAATTTTTTCCAGCACGGCGCATAGACGGGAAGCCTGGCACTGGTTGCGGGAATGGCGCAAACCGCAGGATATGCAGCTGAATAACGCGATCAGCTCCTTGGACCCTAACTGGTATCTGAGAGGCGTTGTGTTGAATACGGCGGCTTCGTTTTGGAATTGCATCGACCCCGCCAGTGAAGGGCTGGAGTTCGCGCAAACAGGATTCGATCCAGGCGTTGACGCCTATAATTTATTTAAGCGTTCTGCAGGCTAGGACCTGACGGATTTTTGCCAACGCTGCGCGGTGATGCGCAGCGTTATTGGCGCAATTAGACTTTATCCCCCATACCACAGTGTCTTGGTCTGCACATACTGCTCCAGTGCTTCCAGGCCTTTGTCCCTGCCGCCGAAGCCGGAGGTTTTGTAGCCCCCAAAAGGCGTGGCGATGTCGCCTTCGGAGAAGCAGTTGATGGAGACGGTTCCGGCTTTGATTGCGCGGGAGACCCGTTGCGCGCGGCGCAGGTCGGAAGTGTAGAGAGAGGCGGCCAGACCGTAATTGGTGGCGTTGGCCAGATGAATCGCCTCGGCTTCGGTTTCGAATGTGGTGACTGCGAGCACGGGGCCGAACACTTCCTCCTGGAACAACGTCATTTCCGCCGTGACGCCATCAAAAATCGTTGGCTCGACACTCATTCCCGCACCCAATTTCAGGGCTTCGCCGCCCCGTATCAATTTGGCTCCTTCCCCTTTCGCGGTTTTGATGTAACCGCAGACCTTCTCGAAGTGCGCCGGCTCGATCATAGGTCCGATAGCGGTTTCCGGATCTTGTGGATCGCCGACTTTCCAGCCGTCCACCAAGCGCTTTTGCAGTATCTTGAGCAGCTTGTCTTTTACGCTTTTGTGAACGATCAAACGAGAGCCGCAACTGCAGTTTTCACCCATGTTCCAGAATGCGGCGGAGAGAATACTGTCCGCGATTTCCTCCAGCGCGTAGCTGTCTTCAAACACAATCTGCGGGCTCTTGCCGCCGCACTCCAGCACGATTTCCTTCAGGTTGCTTTGCGCTGAATAAGTGAGGAACAGACGACCCACCTCGGTTGACCCCGTGAAAGACACCATGTCCACGTCGGGGTGCAGCCCCAAGGGTTTTCCGGTTTCTTCACCGAGGCCGGTGACAAGCGTCAGGACATCTTTCGGTACGCCCGCTTCGTGGGCCAGTTGCACGATGCGGTAGGCGCTTAGAGAGGTCAGCTCTGCGGGCTTGATCACCAATGAGTTGCCGGCGGCGAGGGCGGGCGCCGCTTTCCAGGCCAGCATCAGGGCGGGGAAGTTCCAGGGCAGCACGGCGCCGACGACGCCGATGGGCTCCTTCACGATCAGCCCAAGATTGTCGCTGGCGGTGGGGGATATTTTCCCGAACAGCTTGTCGATGGCTTCGGCGTACCAGGCGATAGTGTGAATGGTGTCGGGAATGTCGGTATTCAGACACTCTGTGATGGGTTTGCCGGCGTCCAGGCAGTCCAGCGCCGCCAATTCCTCATGGCGCTCCTGTAGCAGCGCCGCCCAGCGCAACATAATGCGTTTGCGCTCAGCCGGCGACAGTCTCGACCATACGCCGGATTCAAAGGCGGCGCGACCGGCTTTCACCGCCGCGTCCACATGGCCGCCGTTGCACTGTTGCACCCGTCCGATCACTTGCTGGGTGAACGGATTCAAGGTATCGAAATGAGGCTCATGGTCATCGTCCAGACCTGGGATCAGCGCGCCGGCGTATAGTTGAGCGTCCCGCGCCAGTTGAAATACGTCTTCTTTTTTTAAGGGCATGATGTTGCTCCGTCCCTGTCGTTATGAATTTACGATGGCGGCCGCCAGAGCTTCCAGAAACTCCGCTTTGTCCTCTTCGCTGATCGGCGCCAGTGGCGGACGGGTGTCGCCAACGGGATAGCCCAGATAAGCGCAGCCGATTTTGGCCTTCTGGTTGTAATCCGCTTTCTCCTGATTCTTGAGGACAGGAAGGATCTTGCGCATGCCTTCGCGCAGGCGCTGATAGTCGCCAGCTTGCGCCGCGTCGATCAGCGCGACATGCTCCTTGGGAAGATAGTTGGCCGCGCCGCCGATCCACGAACGCACGCCCCAGAAGAAATAATCCGCCGCCTGATCATCGGAACCACACACAACCTGAAAGTCAGGCAGGTCGGCGTTGATCAGCGTCAGTGCGCGGCTGAAGTCGCCGCTGCTCTCTTTGATGCCGATGATGTTTTTGTCCCGGGCGAGTTCCATGACCGCTTCTATGCCGATTTCTACGCCGGAGCGGGCGGGAAAGTTGTACATGATGACCGGCATTCCCACTGTCGCGCTGACGCTTTGATAGTGCTGAATAATTTCATGCTGCTGAGGCAGACAGTAAATGGGCGGCGCCAGCATCAGGGCTTGATAGCCCATCTCTCTGGCTTCCTTTGCTTTGGCGATGGAGCCGGCGGTGTGGGTGTCGTTGACGCCGGCGATCAATAACGCGCGTTGACCGACATGTCTGGCGATATACGCCATCAAGTCGCGGCGCTCCTCCACGCTGAGCGTGTAGTACTCGCCGGTAGTGCCGCAGGCGACGACGCCGCGTACGCCGGATTCTATGAGGTGGTCGAGCAGTCGGCCCAGCGCCGGATAGTCAATCTGATTGCGGTTATCGAATGGAGTGACGACAGGAACCAGTACGCCATCTATGTTCATCCTTATTTCCTTTGCGATTGATCGTTTTTGTTTTTCCATCCAGCCGCCTTGGTTAAGGAAAGGGGCTGGGCTGGAGTTATCGCTCTTCATCTTATGCAAAGCGTATATTGTATACAATATACATTTCCGGGAAATTTAGGATTCTGGTTCCCGGGGGAGAGACAAACCGTTATCAACGGCCAAACCCGAAAGCGTGGCTATGGCGAGGATAGATGAAAGGGAGAGCGAGTGCGGGAAGGAGCCGGAGAGCCGGGATGTAGCTGAATCTGACGGAGAGTTGGCGTCCTTGCCATGGGGGAAATGTCCCTGTCAAAACATGAGGAAGCGATGCCTTGCCCGCATCAACGAGGGCCGGTTTGCGACTTCAGGACAGAAGGCAGATTGGCGGCGCTATCCAACTTATAGGGATACATATCGATATCGTAAAAAACGCTGTCCCCCTCATCCCGTTTCGGGTCGGTGGCGGACGAGCTGGTATAGACGTTGCCGGATGCGCTCATGTAGCCGGATTCGTTCCAGTGTGGGGAGCGGGCGTTCTCAAAATGGTTATTTTGAATTAACCCCTGCGCGCCATTGGAGGTGCTGATGGAGAAATAGGTGATGTTATTCCAGTAGTTGTTATATATGTGCGCGCGAGTATCCCAGCCATACAGCTTCGGATTGCGGCCGGAGGCGCGATCCCAGAAGTTGTGGTCTATCGTGACCTGGGAGTCCTGCGCCAGCATGGTGTAGTGGTGTTGATTCCCGCACACATAGGGATTGTAGCCGTCGAAGTGGTTCCAGCTCAGCGTTAGGTTACGGCTGTTCCTGATGTCAATATGACCATCGCTGATCATTCTGGTCCGAATGTGGTCCACCCAGATATGACTGGCGTTTTCAATGGTGATGCCGTCGCCGGCCTCCACCAAGTGTGGATTTACGCCTTCGATTGTTAAGTTTTTGACGATGATATTTTTTACGCCGTTAATAATCAGTGTTGCGCCGATGATGCGACTGTTTGCGCCTTGGCCCATCAGCGTTTTATCGGATTTGATATGTATCCGGCTTTCATCGCGGTTGACGGATACGGTGTCGTTGGTCGCACCGCCAAGCTCCGTACATGTCTGGCTACCGACCGGGACTCTATAGAAAGTCTTGTTCTGGTCCTGATAAGAAGGGCAGGTCATGGCGCATGCGCTGACTTTGCGCACTGGCGTACGGCAATCAATGGCGGTGTTGTCAGGAACAATCACCGTTTTAGCGCCCTCGGAAGTCAGGGCGGTAGTCAGCGTCTGACAGTTGGCGGCGACAACCGTGGCGCCGCCGGCTCCACCAGTGGTGGCGGCTAGGCCGTCAGCCCCTTTCTGTCCGGCGAAACCGCTGGCCTGGCTGCACTCGCCATCGACAGGATTGAAGTACCAGCGCTGCAAGCCGCTGCCTATGTCCGCCGACTGTACGATGCGGGCGCCCATATCCCGGGATTGCGCGGTGAGCGCTTTCTCGGTGTGGCGCGCCCGAATGCTGTATCCGCCAGTGCTCGACTTCACCAGGGACCATTGCTGGTTGAGACCGCCCCAATACGGCCATTGGATAAGCTCAGCGTTGTCATGTTGAGCCAGGTAGAGGACATCCAGCGCCAGGTTGGAATGTATGGCTTCAATTTTCAAGGCGCCGCCGCCGACATCCGTGACTCTGAACTTTTGATTGGCGGAACCCTTCGCGCGCCACTGTACCACCGCCGCTCCGTCCGCTTTGCTGTAGCCGCTGATATCCAGAACCAGTCCGGTTTCCCTGTTTACGATGCTGTAAGTTTTACCGCTTATTGGCGTTGCTTCACAGTTGGCCGCTTCAGCATATGAAGGGGAGAGCAATGTGCCGGCGAGTAATGACAGGCTGACAACGCAAAAGCCTATCCTGTGTGTTTTCATGTTCATCTTTTTCCCTGGAATTATTTACTTTGTATATTTGAGGAAACGGAGGGTGAATTGAATATATTTTGATGGCGATGAAGAGTATATGAAACAGGATTTCTTTTGTGAGGTTTTTCACGGGAAAAGATAAATTAACTTTGTTTTTGTAATTATTTATTTGAGGTTTATATTTAATGGGTTAAGCCTAATGGTTTATTTTGTTGCGAGAGCCTTGGGTTCAACCAATAAGTGCAGCGCCGCTGGGCGAAAGTGATTTTCAATAAATCATCCGCTTTTTTTAAGTTAACAATATTAATTAAATGGAATTCAATTAAATAACTGTGCGACAGATATTTGCAGTGCAAGTGTATATTTATGGTTTGGGTATGTTTCGAGTAATACTTATTATGACACTCCTTTCAGGGAAGTCAGGCGTGGAGTAGACGCCTGACTTTTCGATTTTTTAAAAGCGGCTCAGACGCAAAGACTGTATATCGACAGTTGGCGTCTGATCTGTCGCCAACTGACGCACTAACTCGCCGGTCAGCGCCGCCTGGGTCAGTCCCAGATGTTGATGCCCAAAGGCGAGGATAATCTGACGTCGCTCGCCGACACGATCAATGACCGGCAGTGAGTCGGGAAGAGAAGGGCGGAACCCCATCCAGGTCTCGCCCGGAGTATCGTCCAGGCTTGGCAGCATGGCGCGGGCGTGGGTGGCGAGCATAGTCGCTCTGCGCATGTTGGCGGGTTGCTTCAATCCGCCGAACTCAACGGTGCCGGCGAGACGCAACCCTTCGCTCATGGGAGTCATGATGAAGCGCCGTTCTGCGGAGGTCACGGGAATCGACAGGGACGCGCCGGCGTTGCGCAGCATCAGGTGATAACCCCGCTCTGTATCCAGGGGGATTGATTTGCCGGTCAGTTGTTTCACCAACGGTTTGGACCAGGCGCCTGCCGCCAGCACCAGTTTGGGAACCCGAATCTGGCCGTCGTCGCAGTGCAGTTGCACGCCATCTGTTGTCGGCGTGGCGCTTTTTACTGTCCTGTTTAGCACGGTTCCGCCCCGACTTTGGAAAAGCGCTCCCAGCGTGCGGGTGAGTTGATAAGGGTTGGCGGTATGCCCTGTCTCCGGGAAAAATACGCCATGTTTTATGGCGGAGCCCAGTCCAGGCTCCAGCTCTCGCACCTGACCGCCATCCAGAACCTGGGTTTTGACGCCGCGGGTGCGAAGCGTTTCGAGCGTGGTTTGATAGTTTTGAAAACTGGCGTTGCGCTCGAAGGTCAGCAATGAGCCATTGACGCGGATCTGGCTTTCCTCGCCCGTGCCCGCCAGCAGGCGACGCCAGGCGGGAAGCGAAGCGGCGTTCAAGGCTTGTAAGGCTTTACCGCTGCGGTTATAGGAGGCTTCGCGGGTATTGAGCATGAAACGGACCAGCCAGGGGGCGATATAGGGCAGGTAGGACCAGCGTATGGCCACCGGTCCCAGCGGGTCCATCAGCATGCCGGGAATTTTCCACAACAGGCCCGGCGTAGCCAGAGGGAGGATCTGTTCAGTAGCAAAATGGCCCGCATTGCCTCGGGAGCACCCTTCGCCGACGCCCCGACCGTCTATCAGGCTGACCTTCATGCCCGCTTGCTGCAGCGACAGGGCGCAGCAGACGCCGACTATCCCGCCCCCCAGTACCGTGATGTCCGTGTCCAGCTCTTGCATCGAAAGTCCTCTTCATTTGTGAAATTGAATATTGTATAAAATATACATTTATCTGGAGGCGGACAATCCGTAACCGGACGCTATGGTCGAAGATCTATAGACTCGCTCTAATGAACATCAAAGAATCACTGCAAAAATAAGACACGAAGGGACAAGGATATGAGAGAAGGCACGTTTTTCTGTATTGACGCGCATACCTGCGGCAACCCGGTGCGGCTGGTGGCGGGAGGTTATCCAGCCCTGACTGGAGCTAACATGAGCCAGAAACGGCAGTACTTTATGGAGCATTACGACTGGATTCGCCAGGCGCTGATGTTTGAGCCCCGCGGCCATTCCATGATGTCTGGTTCTATTGTGTATCCCCCTTGTTCCGAGGACGCCGACGCATCGATCCTGTTTATTGAAACCAGCGGCTGTCTGCCCATGTGCGGACATGGGACCATTGGAACCGTCACGGCGGCCATAGAGAACGCCATTATTCGTCCGCGGGTTCCCGGCAAACTGATCCTGGACGTGCCGGCGGGCAAAATCGCCATTGAGTATGAGCAGCAGGGCGCTAAAGTTGAAAGCGTCAAAATCTATAACGTGCCAGCTTATCTGGCGCACAGCGAGGTGGCGGTGCAGGTTCCCGAAATGGGCGAGTTGGTGGTGGATGTCGCCTATGGCGGCAACTACTACGCCATCATCGATCCGCAGAAGAACTTTCCGGGATTGGAGCATTTCAGCGTGGATCAGATCCTGCGCTTCAGTCCGTTGGTGCGTCGTATTGTCGATGAAGTGGTGGAGTGCGTGCATCCCGATGATCCGACGGTGCGGGGCGTGTCCCACGTGCTCTGGACCGGCAAGCCCACGCAACCCGGCGTGGACGCCCGCAACGCAGTATTCTACGGCGATCGCGCCATCGACCGTTCTCCCTGTGGCACCGGCACCAGCGCGCGGATGGCGCAGTGGTTCGCCAAAGGCAAGCTGAAAGTCGGCGATACCTTTGTGCACGAAAGCATCATCGGCAGCCTGTTCGAAGGCCGGGTGGAAGATGTGGCGACTGTGGGGTCGTATCAGGGGATACGACCCAGCGTACAGGGGTGGGCCAGAGTCTATGGCCACAACACCATCTGGGTGGATAGCGAAGACCCCTACGCCCACGGGTTTGAGGTGAAGTAGGCGGTGTAAGTCTCTATCAATTTCAACGCTCGCCGCCGTGAATTTTCTTGACTACTGTGGAGAGCGCCTAAAATGTTACTATCGCCGTTCTTTGACACCGGGATCATTTATTGTCCGTTATGAGCACCGCAGCCGTTTATAAAACCCGTACACAGATGGTCGCAGATATCCTGCGTAAGAAAATTCTCTCTGGAGAAATTGTGGCGGGAGAACCTTTGCGACAGGACGCCATCGCCAAAGAGTTCAAAGTCAGCCGTATTCCGGTGCGAGAAGCGCTGTTGCAACTGGAAGCGCAGGGATTGGTTTGCTTCGAGCCGCACAAAGGCGCCACGGCGACGGAACTGCGCCCCTCGGAAATTCGGGAGCTGTTTGAGCTGCGGGCGCTGATTGAATGTCACGTGCTGGAGCAGGCCATCGATAACATGACTGACCAGGACCTGGCGGCGGCGGAAAAAATTCTCAAAGCCTTCGAGGAAGCGGTGGAAAGCGGCGATCAGGTAGAAAGCTGGAGCGAGCTGAATTACGAATTGCATGCCGCCCTTTATCAGCCCGCTAACCTGCCTCAGGCGATGGAAGTGGTGCGAAGCCTTAATATCAAATCCGACCGCTACATCCGCTTGCAACTATTGTTTACCACCGGCATAGAAAAAGCCGAAAGGGAGCACGCGGATTTATTGGAATTCTGTCGCCAGCGCGACAAAAAAGCCGCGTCGGCGTTGCTGAAAAAGCATATTCTGGAAGCCGGCCAGGCCATTCATGACCTACTGAGCGAACAGGCGGGCGGCGCGAGCCACTGACACAGCAATATCGCCGCCACGCTTACAGTATTATTAATCAGGCGGCGATCCCCGCCGCCTCTCTTCTTTGCGAACGACTCTGGCGCGGCAAGCGGATCAGACGTCTGTCCGCGCTTTTGATCGCGCCGCTTTTCTAACGCCTGCGCCAAGCAAGCCTAAAGATAACAGCGCCCAAGCGGCTGGCTCTGGCACGTCATGGGGCTCGCCGGCGTCAAAGGGCGTAAACTCGCCGGCGATCTGCAGGCCGGTGATAGCGCCTTCAAAGATGGCGAAACCAAAGCCCAGGCCGAACTCGCCGCCGACGCCAGCGATGCTTCCGTCTACGGGATACTCGTCAAAATCCACCTGATAATAGATGCCGTCACCCCAGGAGCCGTCCGCTCTGTAGCGGCTATTGGGCGCATCCGGCGCATAACCGATCTCGCTGTATGCGGTCAGCAGTGCGAAGCTCAGATCTTCAGTGCCGTAGAGGGTCAGCTGATAGGGCGAAAAGCTGGCGCCGGAGAAAAAGACGCGGTTGATGCCGTCAATATCGTCCGGCGCGGCGCCGACTCCAGAGTTTGAAAGTTCGTTGCCGCCGGCATGATGATAGAGGGCATCCGCAGCATGGTCTGTCCAGGCGACGCTGGCGTCAAACTGTTGACCTTGTTCATCGCGCAAGTGGGTTGGGGTGTCGCCCGCCACGACCTGATTCCAGTGCGCCCCGCCGGCGCTGAGAATTCCGTCCGCACCGACGTAGGCGGCTTCAGCGGCGCTCGTCGTGAAGTCGATATTGATCACTGTGGCGGATGCGGGAAGCGCGCAAAGTGCGAACATGGTTGGCGCCAGGGATCGGCTGAGTTGTTTCAGTAGGGGATTCATAATGTGACTCCAATACGTTTGATGAGCGATTCTCCCAGTGGTCTGGAAGAGCGTTATACGTTGCGAGCGATGGTTGCTCTGCGTTGGAGTGAACTTTAAGAGATCAGGCGCGGGCCTTACTTGTAAATATCCGCTGTCTTCATGTCAAAAGCGCTCATTAAGAGAGCGCAAACGTCGAGCCGCGTCATTCCTCTCTGACATAGTCACGCAGATACGCCAGTAATTCCGGCACGCTGATTTCGGAATAAGCCTGCGCCAGTTCGAAGTAGCCATACTGGACCCAGTCGGCGTACCACATGCGATTATGGGACGGACTGTTAATGGTGATGAGATCCTGCCCAACCGCCAGGAATTCTCTGGGGCTCATGCCGTAGTACATTTTCACCGATTTGTTCAGATGCGACAGATCGTAGAAACCCGCTTCCGCCGCCGCATGGGTCAGGTTATGAGCGATACTGTAGCGCTCGAAGAAATACTGCAGGCGGCTGACAATCTTGTATTTGTTGTAGCTCAAGCCGTTTAAAGCGCTGAACAAGGTCATGAATCGGGTCGGGCTCAAATGCACTTGCGCGGCTATCTCGTCGACGGACAGATCGCTGGTTGGATTGCGAATGATATGCGCGACCGCCCTGGCGATACGCTTATCGTATTTCTTCAGCGTAATGAGGCTGTCCTCTCCATAGATGGCGTTGAACAGACACCAGGTGGCGATGGGATGTGGTATGTCGCTTTCGTCAAGATAGAATAAGGTTTGCTGCAGAGAATCATTATCCAGCTTGTAAATAACGCCTTCTGCGCAGAAGTCCCAGGAGTAATTGCGTAGCAAAAAGACATGATCTTCCGCGGCGGGATTGAGTGTAAGCAACGCCATCCGCGGCGCTTCCGAACTTATTGTAAACGGTTTGTTGGGGGCTAGCAGAAAGGTATTGGAACAATATCGCTCTCCCATAATTTCAATGACGAACGGCTGACTCCCCATTAACAGGGTGGGCGTAATACCCATTGAATGATGCGGCTGGCGTCGACCGTTGTAAAAGAGCAGGGACTTATCGCCCCATTCGTAAAGCTTTGGCTGCATGAAAGTGGATAAAAATAAGATAAAAAAGAGATGACAAGGCGTTATGTTAGCAAATGCGCGCGAGGTCAGCTTGCAATAACCTGCTGTGTCGGGGCTTGCAGGCTTGGTTTAAAACCACAGATAAACGCCTATAATCATTCAACAAAACGGATTTCCCCTGACCATCTGCAAGCTGGCTGACAAAACCCATCATGGCTACTCTCAAATACGTACTGGCGCCCCTCTGTTTATTATTCGCCGCCGCTCATGTGAACGCGGAATATTGGTGCGGCTACAGTGATGACAACATTCGCGACTGGCGGGTCAATAAGGCCAGCGAATGCCGCCTGCCGACAGGGGCGGGGGAGTTAGTGCTGATCGAGGCCGAAAAGCACTTCAATGTATCCAGCAATACCTGGTTTACGCCGGTGAAGGGACGTCATCCTGGCGCTATGTTGCGCAAGTGCGAAGGGGGCAAGGCGACCACTTTATCCGGCGACACCATGCTGACCACCGCTAAACTGCAAAAAATCTGTAGCCTGCAAAAAGACGGCGCGCATGACCTGCTGACTTCCGAGGGCGTTCAGGCGACAGTGGAATGCCAAAGCTATCAGGCCACGAATATTAAAATCCAGACGGAAGCCGGCGAGAAGGACTGTGGCGTGCCGGAGGTTCTGAAGGTGGCGACGCCGCATTTTAAAATTGAATCCGCCAAATATGGGCTCGATAGCGCGGACGTCACGCGACGGGGCATCGCTCCGGAAGAGGAGCTGTGTTCGCTGGCGGTGACGGACCCAACCTATCCTGAAGACCTCACTATTGCGTTTGTCTGGGGCGACGCAGCTTGTCATTTGACCACCTACTACAAGGATAAGCACGCCTGCGGCTGGTTCGCTAACGATAACGGCATGCGCGGCTCGAAGATGTCCAATTTTTACGCGCAACCGATTCTGGCCAGATTGTGCCAGAAGACGAAGAACGGCGAAGTGGCGGTGACCAAACCCTTTCGGCGTCTCGATAATCATGATGAGAGCCTGTCCTACGTGAAGGGCTATATCCAGTGCGCCAAAGGCGCGCCAACGGGCATCAGGCTGGCGATTAAACCCCTGGTTGGCGAAACTCAGGAAAAGCAGTGTCCCATACCAGAGGCGTTGCTGAAGGATAAGCCCGTTCATAAATCCTGACCGCCAAAGAACGGGCTCAGTGAGTCCCGTCCTCTTTGTTCTTGTTGCTGAGTTGCGTTTTGTTGTAGCGGTGTCTCAATTCGCCAATCGCTGCTGCGCTCAGAATGAGGACAATAACAAGTGCTACGTTCATGGGGTTTCTCCGTTTGCGTTGTTGATGAAACGGATGTTAGGGCGACCCCATGCGCCGCTGAATCTCGCGGCTATCCAATCGCTCTCTAATTTATCTCAAATTTATATTAATGCTTATAAATCAATGAATTGACAGGCTTGCACGAGTGTGAATCCAGGGCGCTCAATCGAACAAATGATTGTCGATCAGCACAGCGGAGACCTCGCTAAGCGGGATCACCGCATCAAAGGCTTCCCGATTGCGCAGTTCCTGCAGGCGGATCACTTTGGCGCCGACCTCTTTCAATACGCCGTGTAATTCGACGCCGGAGTTCAGCAACACACCGATTTTTTTATCCGCCTGTCCGCGCAGCACGTCCTGCAGGGAATCATTTTCTTTGATCACCAGTTTGGGCTCGGCGGAGAGCGGCGTCGTCGAAACAAGAGCGATCAAAAACCCAAGCAGCCAGGTTTTAGCATTCATGGTTAACCCCTTTGTCGTTGCAGACAAATAGAAGGAAGCTATTTGTCCGCCTGATTAATAATATAGCGCGCAGGTCTTTTCTACGACGGCGCCCACGACGGGCTTGAACGACAGCTGAATAGCCTTGGGCTGCTGCTGTTCGCATAGCAGATAGGCATCCAGTGAAGTTTTGTCATTGTGCTCCGGTCGCCACCAGCCCGCCGGCGTTAAGGCCAATTTGTCCGCGCCGGCGGCGCAGTGGTTATGCAGTTGGTCCTGGGTGAAGAAGTCGCTCACCGTCGCCCCGGTGCGCTGCGCATTGTGACTGACGACGCCGCATCCGACTGGGTTGGAGCCGCTGTCCGCACAGCGTCGCGCGCCCCATATCCAGCCGAACTCGATGGTGTCGATCCAGGTTGGATCTTCTGCGTTGAGAGTGCAGCTGGCGTCTTCATCGATACCGAAGTCGGCGAGTTCGTCACGGCGAACTCCGTACCAGTAATCCGGATCTTTGACAGCGTTAGGATGATTCATCGTTAATGCGGGCGGCAACGGGCAGTGCTTTTCCGCCGTCGGCGTTTGCAAATGAATGGATTGCGGCTGGTATTCCGCGCAGACCAGCGACGCGCGAGCGCCGCTTCGCTCGGCGATGTCGACTTCGCCGTCCCTTTGCGTCATGCAATGGTTTTTCAGGGTGACGAAACTCAGCAGGGTATTACTTTTATGCCCCAGCCTCTTATGGTTGCTTTCGCAGAAGAAGATGTCGCCGGCGATATCGCCCGCGTCCGGCGATTGATAGTAGGACGAATTGATCTTCGCCATGCGCTCGCCGATGGCCAGTCCAAACTGCCCTTGTTCCGTCTCCAACATGCAGGCGCTGGCGGGATCGATTCCCAGCCGCTCCATCCTACCTGTGTCGACGCCGCACCAATAAGCCTGCGCCGGGGGCGCATCCTCGCGCCCGTACATCAGTTTGCCGATAAGCGCGGTCCCCGCCAGCAGGAGTAACGCACCGCCCAGCATCATGGACCTTGCGCGTCGCGGTGGGGCGCCGGGCGTCATTGTATGGGGATAGGGAGTCACTTCCGTTATTGGTTCTGGCGGCGGCTCCGGCGCGTTATCCGGCGTACTGGTCTCCGGCTCGGGAGTCGGAGCGGGTGCAGGCTCTGCGGAGGGCGGGGGCGTAATATCCTGTCTGGGCGCATAGGGTATGACGGAGACTTCCTTGAGCAGGCGATACCCTTTTTTAGGAATGGTTTCGATATATTCAGGGGCTTCGCTGCTGTCGTTAAACGCTTTGCGCAACTGCCAGATGGCGGTATTCAACGCCTGCTCGCCGACATATTCGTTCTCATTCCAGACTTTCTGGATCAAGGTCTCCCGGCTCACCGTTCGGCCGGGATTCTCCGCCAGCGCGAGAAGGACTTTGCAGACTTTATCGCTCAGCTGATGTTCCGCTGCTTCGCGATAGAGACGGTTCGTTTCCACATTGATGCGCCACTCGCCAATCTGCATTTCTTCATAATCTCGGTCGGTCATGGGCGCTCCTGCGCTGAAAACGGTTGGACTGCATTATACAAATCCTTTACCGGATATCAGCACTGGAGTTAAGAGTTATTCTCAATTCACTGGGCTCGCCCAGGGGGTTCAAGCCACGCAGATCTTAAGTTCAGACTCGCTCAGCCATAACTGCGAGGGGCAGATGCCGAACAATAATTTGTGGCATTTATTTAAGTGCGCCAGATCCGCAAAACCGGAATCATGGGCGGCGGTGGTCAAATTACGACTGCGCGAAAACTGTTTGATGAAATACAACACACGAACCCCCAGGCGAAAACGCGAGAAAGAAATATGGGTTTCCTGCTTGAACAATCGACTGAGATGCGCGGCTGAAATCGGCATAAGTTCCGCATAATCGTCGATAGATTGGGAAAGATCCGGGTTCTTCAATAATAATTCGATTAACTTGCGAACTCGGCGATCCATTAAAGGCGGAGCAAGTGGATATTGTTTTGGATTAAGAATCTGATCCAATATCTCCCTGGCGTCATCGGCGCTCGGGCGTCTCTTATATAAGTCCCGGAAAGCGCGCGCAATGTCGCAAGCATCCAAAAAGTCAAAAAGAAGACCGTCCTGCTCACAACAATAATAGTTATAGATCAGGGTGGTTTTAATATTGCGCCAGAAATGAGAAGACACAAATGCAATGCGCTGGTTGCTTATAATAAAGTCGCAACGGGCATTAGCGGGAATCATCAGGCAACGAGTGGAAATAATCTCGCCACTCGCCAGTTTAACGTCAAATTCATTATCCAGACTGACAATGAAACTATCCGCAATATGGCGCCAATGATAGGTCCCGTCAAAGCGACCCATATAAAGACATAAGTTGTTCCAATGATAATACAGCGACTGATCCATTTTTCACCTCACGCATCGATAACATGTCAATGCGATCGATTATCGAGAGGCGACGTTTTTCATGAATCTCGCGGGTATCCGGTTTCTATCAAATTTCTCTCAAATTTATATTTATCCTTTAAAATCAATAAATTGATTGGGTGGTGTTGGCGCTTTAGACCTTGGATTCAATCAATAGCTGCAACTCTCAGCGAATCCAGTCACAAGGTTAGAAAAAAGCCGGCGCAAGGCCGGCTTGGAATCGGGCGCTACTTGGAGGCCAGGTCAAGAGGCCTTGCGACGGCGCGCCGCCAACAGGCCCGCCAGGCCCAGACCGAACATTCCCAGAGTGGCAGGTTCAGGACACTCTACAGTGTCGATGGTCAGCATTCTCAGTTTGAAATGATCGTTCAGTTCGTTGCACAGCTCGCCCAACTCACCGAAGGCCGGATTGTAAGCGCCAATCAACCAGAACTTGGAAACCAGATCCGTGCTGGTCGCGGTTTCTTTGGTCATGGTGTTGGAGTAATTGCCGGCCACGCTCCAGCCGTCGCTGAGCAGTCCTTCCCAATCTTTATCATTCAGATTGTAGGAAGAGGAGCCGCCTGTGTAGGCGAGTAGAGACACGTCGGAGTCGTAGGCGTACCAGCCGTTTTGAAACGAACTCAGGCTGACCGCTTCAGAGAAGGACAGCATGATCATGTCAAAATCGCCGTCGCGACCGGGGTCATTGTCAGTGGAATGTTCCGGGGAGGCGCAACGAGTCTTGCTGTACTCGTCGTCGTTGCAGACGCCAAGTCCATTCCAGCGACCCAGGCGGGCGTCTTCAATTTTATCGTCCGCAGGACCTTTTGTGTCGCTCCAGCCGGTTACAGTCAGGTTCAAACCATCTTTCGAATAGGAAAGAGAGTTATTGTATGAGCCGTAAGGAACGCCTTCAGTCAGGTCCCAGGTGATTTGGCTTGCATAGGCGGAAGACACCGTCAGCGCTGATAATAACAATCCCTTGGTTAATGTTTTTAGCATATGAATACTTCTCTCCATTGTAGATTTACTTAACAAAGCAAATCGACCTCAGCAACTCTTATGCCACCCGCAAATATCAATGGTTTCAGCTATATAACAAGTTTTTAATGTCAATTAATTTGACAAAACATAGAGCGGAAATAATGTCGCTTTAATGTGATTAATAGTTACATATATAGAGTGTATCGATTATAAAATGGCCAAAAATAAACAATGTTAAGCAAAACTAATCTAAACCTTATAGTTAATAAGTTGGGGCCTCTCTAATTGGTTCTCCGTTAAGGGATAGTCTCTTGGGGATAGAGCAATGAAAAAACCTAGGGTTTTCCAGTGTAAAGGTGGGATTACACTGAAAATGACCGCTTTATACCCTTTTGTTTAAAGGGGGGTTGGAAACTGTCAGCAAAGCATTAAATCAGTAAAAAACGACAGGCTATTCGAACGTCAGAATGTAAAAAGGCGATAATGGAGACGCGCCCATTATCGCCAAAGATAAAGCAGTTAAGGCTTAAAGAAACAGATTATTGGAGATAAAAGTTAACTGTCTTCTCTTCGCTCCATACGCGCGTCGCATGCTCGCCCTTTATGGAAATGACATAGCTGCCGGTTCGCCAGTTGCGGTAGGCGCTGGCGGGCGCCAGTTCCACGCTGTAGTTATACGAGTACGGGGCGTTGGAGGAGGTGGTGGTCAGCACGTTCCAATCGCTCCAGCACTGACTGGTGGTGGAGCCTGTCGTCGGGTTGATGCATTGTCCGTTACGGGTGATCTTGCGCTGGAAGCGCGACATCTTGTCGTTACTTTTCACATTCCAGCGAAACAGAACGTTGCTGTTGTCGCTTTTGCTCACTCTACTGGGAGACACAGAGGCTTGACTCAGCTTGAATGAACCTTCGCCGGTTATGTTGATGAACGCCGAATTGCTCAGCTTGCCCCTGTCGTCCTCCGCCACGACGCCCCATTCGCCGGTCTGGGGCAGCAGGTTATCTTTGGTTTTGAAAGACACGCTGTAAAGGGTGTATGAGCGATAATCGGCGTCGTACTCCACCCGGGATGAAAACGCCGGGGCGCTGCTGGTGACCGCGGTCGTCAACAGGTCAATGGTTTTTGCCGGCACGGATACTCCATTGGGCTTTTCCGTCAACCAAAGACGCTTGATCGGCGTTAAAGAAGTGAACTTATAGTTATTGCTCGCCTGATTGACCACTTGGGGGAAGAAGCTGCCGTTGATGCGGAAGTGAGGATCGCCGCCGCCGGCGAAATTCTCAATGCGCTCCACCCAGCTCTGATCGAAGAATAAGGACTCGTTGACGCCCGTGTTGTAACGTCCTTTGAAGGGGGCGACCAAACGCGGCGACATATCCATATGCGTATGCGTGCCGCGCAATCCCGCATCGCCAGAATAGCCAATTCGCGCCAGTCGTTGCAGGGAGCTGACTCGCGCCGGCAGCTGAATGCGGGAGGAGGGCGCAGGCGCGCAGTTATCCGGATATCCAGTTACATCGTTGATCATGACTGTCCCGCACTCCAGATGCAGCAAGCGCATGCTCATTTTGCTCCAACTGGGAATGTCGTCAACGCACTGCTTGAAGGCGGAGCCTGATGGAAACGCGCGAGCGCAATCTTCCGGCGTTTTGTTCAGATAGGTGGTCAAGAACAAATGATTGCCCGACGACCCCACCGGTTGGTTGGGGGCGTCTTCTACGCCGTCGTAAATGCCTGTCACAAAGGTGTCGGCCCCTTTCGGGAAAGGGTTAACGAGATAGTTGCCGGATTCACCGGTTTTGCCGAAATCAATGAAGCTGGTCCAGAAATCCGTGCCGCTGTGTCCATCGTAAACCGGTTTGCTGGCGTCTCCGTCGTACGGCTGAGTGCTGGAGGTATGGCTATGGTCATAATAGCGCCAGATGCCTCGGAACTTTTTCCGTTCCACGGGTAAGGTGATTTTCGGATAGTAGCGACGGGCGAACTCTTTAGGGTTGCTGTAAAACAAGCTGCTGGCCTGCGCTTCGGTAATGGCGCCGCTTTGCAGGTCTTTCCGCAACGGATTGCTAAAGTGATAGTCCTCAAAGCGCATTGTGGACGCTTTCTGCGCCGACTCGTCTGCGTGGGCGATGGTAACGACAGCCGCGGCGCTTATCGCCAACGCTAAAACGCCAGGGAATGTCCGCATAAATAATTGTGGTGAAGAACGGTTAGATTTTGTTGATAGAAATGAACGCGACATAGATAAATTTCCTTTTACTATGATTGGATCTGCGCTGAGGACGCTCTTCGTGCGGTCTCTGTCAACGCAGCGAAGCGAAGCCATCTTATCCACGAGGCATCTTCCTGACTTGTAAAAAAACGGCGCCTTTGGCGGCCTGAGATCTTGCGTCTCGAAGCGCGCCAATGACGGTTGTAGTTATTCTGTCATGTTCATGGGGTATACCTGTCGATAGCGTTTCTCAAATCCATTCTGATGCACGAATGGCCCCTTCAAATACTCAACAAAAGTCAGTTATCTATGCAAGTACGGTTGGTTGATCACTCTTGGTTGGCTGCCGGGGATGGAACTCTGGATACGGGGACGATGTTGTCTCTGGTCAATCGCAAGCTGGAGCAAATCAAAGACATTGCGCAATGGATTGTACGCAAAAGCGGAGAATGCGCCCTGGAGCGGGTGCTCAATTACACTGCCTTGATGAATGCGCTCTTGCGTTGTAAGGACTCTCTCTCAGACCATGACGACGGCTTCAGCCAGGAAGTTTTTTGTGCGCTCAATGCGCACGCCACAGTACAACTACTGACGGCGGAGCGGAAAATTCATTACGAGTTTGGCCACTTGGGCCTGTAAGCGAGCGGTTTCTCTAAGCCTCGGCAAGCAGGCGTTCAAATACAACCGCCACACTTTCCCCGTTCAGGATGAGCCTGAAAACCCTATTCGCGCCTCAGAGTTTTTCTATGCACTGATAAGGACATTACGCATGACTTTGGCTCCTCATAGGGGGGCGATCGCCAGGTTCCGATAGCAGGGCTTGTGCGCCTTATTGGCGCAGCATGGATCATGGGCGGCGATTTCTCCATCATGGACTATTTCATTTGGAACGAGATTCCTACAGCATTGGGCAATCTGGTGGGCGGTCTGGCTTTTACAGGACTGACCCGGTACAGCACCCACTACAAAACAGCGCCCAAGCGCAAACTGGCGGCGTCCGGAAAGCAGGCAATCGCTTGATTCAAAACGTCCGATAAGACACTACATGAGGACAGTGGCGGGTCCCGGCGTCGATGAGCGGGGCCAGATATATATGCGCAACGAGCTGATGCTTTCCTTTGGTCAATGGACCGATAAAGGCCGTAAAGAGATCAATCAGGACTTTCATGGCGGTTATGTTCCCAAGGGCGCGCAACTGACGGTGAAAGGCGCGGCGTTTGCAATGGCTGACGGCGTCAGCAGCAGTTCGGTTAGTCAGATCGCCAGTGAAACGGCGGTAAAAAGCTTTCTCGAGGATTACTTCTGCACCTCTGACGCCTGGACTGTGCAGCATTCGGCTCAGCGGGTGCTGAGGGCGACCAATTCCTGGCTTTACGCCGAAGGTCAGCGTAGCGTCTATCGCTATGACAAGGAAAAAGGGTATGTCTGTACGTTCAGCGCAGTCATATTCAAATCCGATGTTGCGCATATCCTGCATGTCGGCGACACCCGCGTTTACCGTCTGCGGGACGGTGCTCTGGAGCAGCTGACCCACGATCACCGTTTGTGGGTGTCGCAAAGTCAGAGCTGTCTAAGCCGGGCGCTGGGATTCAGAGAGCACATTGAAATCGACTACCAGCCGTTGCGGCTCAGGTTGGGCGACATCTTTATCATGGCCACCGACGGTGTGTATGAATACTGCGACGCCCATACTTTGATCGAGGCGTTACAGGAGCCCGATGACCTGGACGCTATCGCCAAACGCATGGTCGATCATGCGTTGGAGCAGGGCGGCAAGGACAACCTGACGCTGCAGATCATTCGCGTTGAGGCGTTGCCCGGTGACGTGGATTCTTTGTTTCAACAACAGGTCGAAACCATACCGCTTCCCCCGATTTTACAGGCCGGAGCGGAGTTCGACGGCTATCAAATTTTGCGATGTCTGCAAACCAGCCGCCGCAGTCATGTTTATCTCGCGTTGGATATCGTTTCCAAAACCAAAGTGATAATAAAGACGCCTGCGACGGATCAGCAGGGCGATCCCGCCTACCTGGAGCGCCTGCTCATGGAGGAGTGGATCGCACGCCGCATCAACAGCCTGCATGTGGCGAAGGCCGCGCAGTTCGAGCGACCGCGGGCCTATCTCTACACAGTGAGCGAATACATTGAAGGCCGAACGCTGAGCCAATGGTTGCGGGACCACCCGCGGCCGGATCTGGAAACGGTGAGGGGTATTGTGGAGCAGGCGGCGAGGGGGCTGATGGCGTTTCACCGTATGGACATGCTGCATCAGGACCTAAAACCGGACAACCTGATGATCGACGCGTCCGGCATAGTGAAAATCATAGATTTTGGCTCAACCCGGGTAGGCGGCGTCGCGGAAAACGACCAAGGCGTGCGTCAGCCCAATCTGCTGGGCGCAGCGCTGTACGCGGCGCCGGAATATTTCCTGGGCGAAGTCGGCTCCCCCGGTTCCGATCTCTATTCATTGGGCGTGCTGACTTATCACATGCTGTCCGGCGGATTCCCATACGGCGCCGACGTCGCCAAAACCCGCACCGCCGGCGCGCAGAAACGCCTGACCTACAAACCCGTGCTCAGCGAAGAACGAGATATTCCCGCCTGGATCGACGCCACCCTGAAGAGGGCCGTCCACCCCAATCCCCACAAACGCTACACCGAACTCTCGGAATTCCTCCACGACCTCCGCCACCCCAACCCCGCCTACCTCAACCAAACCCGACCGCCCATTCTGGAGCGCAACCCGGTGATGTTTTGGCAGGGGGTGTCGCTGGTGCTTATGGCAGTGTTGATCTGGCAGGTGATGAGTTGATGGGGCGAGATTCAGTCCTTTAACAATGTTGCACTGGGGAAGTATTCATCAGTAAATAAGGCGTCGCAGATGTTGAGTGAAGTCACCTCATATCAATACCCCGACGGCGCCACCCCAAACGCCTGTTTAAACGCCCGGTTGAAATGGCTTTGGTCGTAAAAGCCTACCCGTTGGGCGATGTGTGCGACGGATAGGGAGCCTTGGGTGAGCAGGGCGCAGGCTTGTTCCAGGCGGAGTCGCAGTAGCCAGGCGTGGGGCGTCATGCCTACTGTGCGTTTGAATTGGCGGAGAAAGAGGAAGCGGCCCAGGCCGCATAAGGTCGCCAAATCGTCCAGCGTGATTTTTTCAGACAGGTTCGCCAGACAGTAATCCTGCATGCGCCGCCACTGTGCATGGGAAAGGGCGTTGGGATCGCGTCCGGACCTGATAGCCCCTGTTTGCGTAAATAACGCATCCAGCACGGACAACCATTCTGACTGTATCGCCAACGTGGAAACCGCCTCTGAACACATGACGTTATGCAACCGGAAAAGTCGCGCCGCCGTTTGAGGGTCTTCAAATACATTGCCGAGCAGTTCCGGGCCAGTATGCGCGTCGCTGAGTTCAGCGCTGGCTTCCAGCATCAATTTCTGTGAGACCCGAAAGGTTCTCAATGTATAGGCGTCGCTGTCGCAGGCTCCGTCATGGATTTCTCCCGGCGGCATCAGCGAAATAAAACCGGGCCCCAGCACCTGAGTTTCCCCTTTGTACTGCTGCCGCTGCACGCCCTCCGTCACAATGCCGATGTGATAATCCAGATGATAATGACGGCCGAAATCAAACTTGGCGAAACGTCCGGCGCCCAGCACCAGACCGGGGATATGGGGGAGTCGTTGATAGTGGACGCTGTCGTTCATTGAGGGATGAGTCGCCAGGAAGTGCAGTAAAACATACGGAGCAAAAGCGCTGGTGTAAGCGGTTTAATCTGCATGAAAAAACCGGTCAGCGTCAATATTTTACAATCCCCGCCGTGGGGGCGACGCTATCCTTTGTCCTTCTTATACTTAACTCTTCACACCAAGTTGGATTTGGAAACTGGATGGATGCAAAAGGTAGGTCATCATGAGCCTTCATATTGAAACGCCGCTATTGGAGTCGCTTCCTCTTAGCGTTAAATCGGGACGCGCAGTCTGGCTTAAAATGGAAGCGCTGCAACCGCCGGGATCATTCAAAATCCGCGGCGTGGGCGCCGCCTGCGAGCATCACAAAGCGCAGGGCGCACAGCGTTTTATCTCCTCATCCGGCGGCAATGCCGGGCTGGCGGTCGCCTATGCGGGGCGACGTCTTGGGATTCCGGTGACGGTTTTCGTGCCGGAAACCACCACCGAAAGAGCCATCGAGCTGCTGCGTTTGGAGCAGGCGGAAGTCATCGTTCACGGTGGAACCTGGCAGGAGGCGAACGAGCGGGCCCAAGCGTTTGTCGGCGCATCGGACGCCTTTATCCATCCCTTTGATGATCCTTTGCTGTGGCGCGGCCATGCGACCATGATCGATGAGGTCGCCAAGGCGGGAATGAAGCCGGATGCCGTGCTGCTCTGTGTGGGGGGAGGCGGCATGCTCTCTGGCGTGGTCGAGGGATTGCAGCGTAATCAGTGGGCGAATGTTCCCGTTATCGCTGTCGAGACTCAAGGCGCCGCCTCTTTTCATGCTGCTTTGGAGGCCGGCCATAGCGTAGAACTGGAGCGCATCGACAGCATCGCCACTTCCCTGGGGGCTAAGCGAGTATCAACGCGCGCCCTGGAGTGTGCGAAGCAGCATCCTGTTCACAGCGTCGTCGTCTCTGACGCCAGCGCGCTATCCGCCTGTGAGCGTTTTTTGACGGATCATCGTATTTTGGTCGAGCCGGCGTGCGGGGCCAGTCTGGCGGTTGTGTATGAAAACCATCCTGTTCTGGCGTCGTTCGACAGGGTTCTGGTGATTGTGTGCGGTGGGGCGACAGCGACGATTGATCAGATTCGAAAGTGGGCGGAAGCGGGATAAGTTTGTCGCTCTGGGAGGCCCTTCGACAGGCTCAGGGCGAACGGGGGTTACCCAGTTGGGTAGTCTTCAGGATGGCCTTCGACGGGCTCAGGGCGAACAGGGTGGGGTTGTCGTTTGTGGTTTGCTTACGTGTCCTTTCCTTTATCGGAAAGGCGGCAGCGATCTGGCTGTCTGGATAATAACAACCACCAAAAAACCGTTCGCCCTGAGCTTGTCGAAGGGCGGCAGTCTCGCAGTGACCTTCTCGCAGTGACCTTGAGCAAAAATGACCCAACGGGAAATAACGTCCACTTGAGCCGACTGGGTTGGAGGCGCTCCGGAAAGCCCTTCGACGGGCTCAGACCTAACGGGCTGGGGTTATCGTTTGTGGTTTGCTTATGTGTCCTCTGCTTTATGGGAAAATCAGCAGCAATCTGGTTGCTTGGATAATAACAACCACTAAGAAACCGTTCGCCCTGAGCTTGTCGAAGGGCGGCAGACTCGCAGTGACCTTGAGCAAAACTGACCCAACGGGAAATAAAGTCCACTTGAGCCGATTTGGTTGGGGCGCTCTGGGAGGCCCTTCGACAGGCTCAGGGCGAACGGGGAGTGGTTGCTTTGTGCAGTTGGGTGGTTTTTCGGGGGAGGCCTTTGGACGGGCCCGGGGTGAACGGAGTGGCTGAGTCGGAGAATCTTTCTGGGAGGAACCTTTGGTAGATTTAATGCAAATGGGGCGTCAATCGCTGTTCTGCCAGGTCAGGACGCCTTTCCTTGGATAAGGGCCGAAGCCGCTAAAAAGTGAGCGGCCCTCCACTTCGACAATATTGATATGTATCCATGCTTCGTGGGATTGACGAAGCCTACTGCGGTCAACGCTGATTTGATCGTCAAGCGCGTACTCTTGCAAGATCGCTTCTATCGCCAAGGCGTCATCTTCGGAGATGCCGCGCGTTGCTCCTCCGCCAAACCAAGGTGGGCCGGTGAAGTAATTTTCCAGTTCATTTTCAGGGCTGACCAGATTCAAGTCCGGTATACCAATTGTGTTCGCAATGGGGATCAATACGCCTTCGTATTCGGGCTGCAAGCAGGCGGTCCCGCCGGTTTGATTGCTGTAAACCACCCCGGATTTACAACTGATAATAATGGCGGTTCCAACAACGTCGTAGAGTGTGATTTTCATGGTTGTGCGGCGTCTACCCAGCGCTTCTTCGACGCAGAATACTGTTTCGCCAGATTGCGAATGCGTTTATTGGCGCCCTGGTCAGCCAGCTGTTTCATCATGTCCCGATCCATATCGCTACGTTCCAGCAGGATTTCATGAAGGCCGGAATCCTGCAATTGCAAACAATCGCGAAAAAGGGACGGGGTTAAGCCGCCGGCTCTCAGGCGTCGCATCAGGGCGACTCGCTCAACTTTGTCGGTTGTCCAGTTTCCGAACTCCTGCGACCGGCGACTGAGCAAGTCGAATTGCGCGTCTGTCAGCCAGGGGGCAGACAGTAACTGAATAAACGCGCTGCCGCCCATCATGCTGTCTGGATCATTAAGCGTCAGGTCAACGAAATGGTTGAGCGCCTCATCCGGGGCGGCGACCCTGGTTGTGATCCAGTGCAGAAATGCGGCGTATCGGTAGTGCTCTGTATTGCTATCGCCGGTTTCCTCATAGACCTGCCATTGCCGTTTGAATAGTTCTGGATCGAGAATCTGATATTCCAGCCATTTGTCGTGATATCCCAGCTTATGTAATTCCATCGTTGCGCACTCCGAAAAAGAGAGGGCGATTCTATCACTTCCAGGCAACCAAGGCCTTGACGCCGTTAAGCTAGATGAAAATGTCAGACGTGTAACGCCCATGTATAACTCAGCGAAAACGTTAGAAATTCTTAAAACAAATCCCTTGGCGAATTAGGTAAGATTGGCGGCGACGCCAATAAAAACCAGGCGCAGTAAACAAGATAGAATATTACCTAAAAGAGAACCCTAATGAGCATTGAATCCTTTGTGGGGACCTGGCTGCTGGTCAGCAGTATTTCCGTAAGCAGCGAGATCGCGCAGGAGCCGGGCGCGGTCCGTCACGACAAAATTAAATCCGGGCTGCGCGGCGCAGGTCAGGAACTGATTGAGAAAGCCAAGCCCACCTCCGGACTGGCCTTGACCATTGACGATAATGGCGAGTTCAAAGAAGAAAAAGAAGGCGAACCCCAGGTCAAGTGGTTCGATACGGATGGCGTTCTGACACCCAAGGTCGTCCCGTTCAGCGGCGTGGTAAGGGCAAACAAGTCTGGCGTATTTTTACAGGCGGACGACATTCCTTCGTGGGCGGCGCCCACCGACCGATACTCCGTGATTCTTCGCTTTGACGACGGCGACACCACAATCAGCGACCAGATCTACCTGATTGACGATAAATTGGTGCGCACCGTGAACGTGGTGACAGATGAAGCCTATCTGGACCGCACTGTGATCGTTTACAGCAGGCTCTAAAAAAGCAACGCGGCGACCCTCGATGAACAACGGTCGTGGCGAGCTTGTCACTCATCGAAGAAGGGAAGCTTCGATAGAACTAAAAATACGCGCTTATAACTGTGAGACTTGCGGGATCGCTGAGGTTATAAAAAAGTTACTGCAGTGAACGCGGAGCATTGCGGATAAAACAGATACGATGGGCGACCACTCTCACCCTTGGGAAATAGCGGGCGACCTTCTTCTCCAGCCTTTTCCAGAGAATCAGCGTATCTATTCGCTCTAGAAAGATTTCCCGGCTAACCTTACGCTTATTATCCTGGTCTTCGGCTTCGGAGCAGCCATCTGTTCCATGAAAAGCATTCCTGCTGAGTCGGGCTGCCGTATTATGAATGATTCTGGGAGTTATTCAGAGGTTCCCTGGAGGCCATTGGACGAATGAAGGTAAAACCATGAAAGGCATTAACGACACTATAAAAGCTTTTATGCAACATTATGCAGAAGAATTCAAAGATTCAGAGGTTCTTCTGGTTCTCGAAAAAGAGTCGATAGAGTCAGAAAATGAAGCAAATAGCGTTTTAAACTTTCTTGATAGTATGTGCAAGAAGGTCCAAGAAGATATGGAGTCAGGAGTGGTCGTACTAAATCAGAAAGTACATACAACTGATGCGGAGAAAGTATGTGATGTGGTTGAAGACTACATTGAAGGATTAGGGTACGAATTCTAATCGAGTTTTTGCCCAACGATGTCTAATCTGGATGGTATTGACAGAAGCCTTAAGAAGGCGTAGAGGGGAAGCTACGGAAGAATAGATATAAAGCTTAAAAATTAGAATTTAAGGGATATCTGAAATTAATTCGATCATCTGATTTGAATATTAAAACTGCTCGGCGCGATGGGTGTTCGCTCACCCGAAGCGCCTAGCCGCAATCTTTTTAGTCTCGTCAGTTACCATGTCAAATTACCGCCTCACACTGGATACACATCCGATTTAGTCGAAATTCGCGGGCAAATATGTTGTTATCTGGAAGAAGGAAGCCGGGAAATGGAAACTGCATCGGGACATTTTTAACAGCAGTGCGCCGATTCCGCAGTAATCATACAGGCGTTTACCGTAATGTATCATCAAGGGCGATCACGCGTGCGCGACGCCCTGAACTTCTTCTTTCAGCCGCGCCGAAGCTGCATGCTCAGCCATCAAGGCACACCTCTTCGCTCACTCCAATATCGTCAATAAAATCCTGATCATGGCTGACGACTAACAGGCTGCCGGTGAAATCGCGAAGCGCTTGGGCGAGCATCAGGCGGGAGTCCAGGTCCAGGTGGTTGTCGGGTTCGTCCAACAACAATAGGGTATCGCCGGGTTGATGACTGATAGCCAGCATAGCGACTTTCATCTTTTCGCCGCCGCTCAAAGTGGCTGCCGCCTGATCCGCTCGCTCTCGTCTCAGACCAATGCCCGCCAACAGCGTACGTTGATCCGTTTCCGACAAGTGCGGGCAATAATGCGCCAGATTTTCCTGTGCGGACTTGGCGCTATCCAACAGCGTGAAATGCTGATCCAGATAGCACAGGCCGGCGCGCACCTGAATCTCTCCGTGAACCGGCGACAGTCGTCCGGCGATAGCTTTCAATAAGGTGGATTTGCCGCTGCCGTTGGCGCCGGACAGGCGGATTTTTTCTCCGAAATTGACAGAGAATGTGATGTCGCTTTCCTGTTGGATATAAGGCAGACGCACTTCGGTGATATCCAGAATACGGGAGACGCGTTTCTCTGTTTGGCCCAGGGACAGGCTTTGCTGTTTGAGCATCTCATGTTGCTTGTTCAGCTTGCTGAGCTGGTCCTGAACCTGCGCCATTTGGCGGTTCTGATTACTTTCCCGGGCGCCGCCAGCGCGCTCCGCGTCCTGCTTCCTGGTGTTCAGAAGGACCTTCGCCTGACTGCCTGAGCGCGCGACCTGCTTGCCCTGGCCAGCCCGTTGTTGCGCCTTTTCCCGATTCTTTTGCATGGTCTGGCGCATCTGTTTGATCTGCGTTTTCGCATGCTCGATGCGTCGTTCCTGACTGGCCAGCTCGTTAGCGCGCTGTTCGGCGTAAACATCATAGGCGCCGCCGTAGTGACGCACGCCGAGACTGTTCAGTTCCAGGATGTCGTCCACACAGCGCAGAATATCGCGATCATGACTGATGATCAGCACGCCGCCAGGGAAGCGCCGCATTTGCTCAACCAACCAGCGTTTGCCCTGTTCGTCCAGGTGGTTGCCTGGCTCATCGAGAATGAGATAGCCATAGTCGGATTGGAAAAGTTGATGTAGCGCGAGCCGGGTCAGCTGACCGCCGCTCAGGGCCTGACAGGGCAATAAGGGATCTACAGGCAGTCCCAGCACCGGCAGTTGCTGCTCCAGCTCTTCCCGCAGCAGCCAGTTGTCGCCGATCAACTCAAAGTCATGAGGATCGCATCCGCCCGCAGCGACGCGGGAGAGGGCTTCCAGCTTGTCGCGAACGCCCATAAAGTCGGCGACAGTTTCATACTGAACAAGCTTTTCTTCCGCGCCAATCTGTCGCAACCAGCCAACGCGACAAAACTGCGTGACGGAACCGGAGTAGGGTTTTTTATCCCTTGTGAGCAACGCCGCCAAAACAGATTTTCCCGCCCCGTTGCGACCCACCAGACCGGTGATTTTATCGTCCAGGGTAAACGTCAGATCGGAAAACAGGGTGTCGCCGTTATCGAAGCGATAAGTTAAGTTTTGCACGCTGATACTGGCCATAAAACCTCCTGTCAATGGCGGAAAGAGGCGCGCCTTGAGATAACGCCCGGAATAGTTCCCTGATGAAGGCTGGGCGAAAATGGCGTTGGGCGGCGCGCGGAAAAAACCGGGAGTAGAGTAGCCCAAACCGGTTTTTGTTGCTATAGCTAACTCATTAACAAATATAGATATTTCATTTAAAACTGTCGTTGCAGACAAATAGAAGGAAGCTATTTGTCTGCCTGATTAATAGTTATTTGCCTGAGAGCACATGCAGAGTTCGTGAGAAAGAATCTGGTCGCTGAGCTTTGTGAGGTGTCAGGTGAAAATACACTTGAGAAAATGGCGCCTTGGATAAGAAGCGAAAGGGCGCATAGCGCCCTTTTTTGCGGCGTATGTTGATTAATTGCGCTGTGGAAACACTCCGTCTAGTGCAATGCAAAATGGTATGGACAGATAGGGCTGTTTATTTTCATGCCCTGCCGATGCGCCAGTGACTGCAAGCATCTGGTTAGACATGGTAACCAGCGTACCCAAAGGAGGTTGCTTGTAGTCTGGTTGGGCGTCGCCTCCCTGATACGCAAATAACTGGTTCCCAGGTTCAGGGGTGGTTCCTGCGCTTGTAACGGCGCTTAGCGTATGATTATGAGAGGGAATTTGACTGGACGTCAGCTGGATCGTAGAGGCGCCGCCGCTTTGCCCTGGTTGGTAACTACTTAGCCCGACACCTGTCCCCCAGGCGATTGGGGCTCGCCCCTCCAGGTTTGGAAGTCCGAAAGTAGTGCTGCCATTTCCTCCGTAAAGAGTGCCAATGACGGCATATAACCCTGGGTTTTGGTTAATCGGATAGATTTGTCCGCTGCAGTACGCCCAGTTTGCAGGTGCGAATTGATAGGTGAACATGCGGATTTCGCCGTAAAACGGTTCAGACATGGCTCCTTGCTCCTATAGTTAGTTGCGGGTCGGGTAGGTCCCGGACATGGAAATAATAAAAGCCAGTGCGAGATAAGGCATGATGTTGGAGTGGGCTCCACCTCCGCTGTTGTTTCCGATCGCTTGTGGCGATAAGGTCGTGATGCCTGTCGGGTCTGTCGTCGTTGTATAGAAACTGATGGCGGTGACCCCTGTCACCTGGTTTGATGGACTGACATTCACCGTCACTGCGTTGTTAGACGCCTGCAGGGCGTGCGTATGAGGAGGGATATTCGCCATGGTCAGCGTCACCGTTTCCGTACCCGTGGCGCTGCCCAGCGGTCGAGTGGTCAACCCCGTCCCGGTTCCAGTGTGAATGGGCGCGCGCCCTCGCATGTCCGGTAGCGCAAAATTTACCGCTCCGTCTCCGCCGTAGGCTATTCCTAACAAGCTATATAGGGCGGACTGCTGCGCGATGGTAAGGATTTCTCCGTTACAAAAACTCCATTGCTGCGGAACATAAGCCCCCGCAAACATTCTGATTTCACCAAGAAAAGAATCTGACATGATGCATCTCCTTTGCTGTGACTAGTTGCGTTGAGGGTATGCGCCGGATAACGCGATACAGAAATTAATTGTCAGTGACGGCTGCATGTTCGCGTGAGGCGTTACGCTGCCGCTGCTGCCGCCATTTAAGCCAATCGCTTGCGAGTTCATCGTCGTCAGGTTGTCCGCAGGGCAGTAAATATCTGGTGTTTCAGCCAGTATGCGGTCGCTTTTGGGGCCGCCTTTATCCGCGGGAGACGATGAGGCGTAGACGGGATGGTTGTGAGCCCCCATGGTGGACTCAGTAATAGTAACTTGCTCTAACCCGCCGGTGACGCCTACTTGGGAGGAATATGACGCGCCGAGATGAACTGGCGTTCGCCCACGAAGATCCGGTAGCGCATAGGTGGATGTGCCGTTGCCGCCGAAGTAAATACCAATGAGAGAATACAATGCCTGGTTCTGGGTGATTTGCTGGATCTGGCCATCGCATTGCGCCCAGTCTTCAGGCGGAAAGCCAAATCCCATCATGCTTATTTGTCCGATATACGGAGTCATTGAGGCGTCTCCTTGTTTGATCCTTGTACAGCCCCGTTGCGCCGACAGGGCGTCAGCCAACAGGTGGCTATCGAGAGTACTAAACAGCCGGAATAGTCTGCATTTAAGGCAATGCATACGGGGAAGATTAGTTGACGTTTTTTTAGGCGGCAAGAAAGTCGAAGGTTTGCTGATGGCCTACATGCCACTGCCTCTGCAGGTCGTAAGTCGACTTTGTAATCGCTTCTTCGTCATTTGGTAATTTCTTTTTGCCGCGCCCTTGCGAAATAGCTGGGTGCTCTATACTTGCTCATAATCTGAACACAATAAAATCAGATCGAGATTGAGCAGTGGCCCTCTCGGGATAGAGGCCATATATCGTTCTTGGGCTGGGAGACAGTCATTATTTCATGGAAAGCCAGGTTCACTTCATTGCAGGCTTGCCCCGGTCAGGGTCTACGCTTCTATCCGGTATTTTCAGACAAAACCCCCGTTTTTACGCCGCAATCAGCAGCCCGGTTTGCGCCCTGATGAGTGGTTGTCTGGAGCAAATGGGGGCGGAGTCGGAGTTCTATACGCTGTTTGATGAGAATCGGCGCAAGCTGATCTGCAGGGGGATTTTTGACGCCTATTATCAACCGAATTCGGACTATGCCCTGATTTTTGACACTAATCGCATGTGGCCCGCACGTCTGCATCAGCTTGTGGAGCTGTTTGATAACTTCAAAGTGATCTGCTGCGTGCGTAATCCGGCTTGGGTCATGGATAGTTTTGAAAGGGTGTGTCGCTCCAATCCTTTTGAATACAGCCGCATGTTTAACCCGCAAAGTCGGCAGACTGTTTATACCCGGTGTGAAGCGCTTGCGGCGGAAAGCGGTTCGGTAGGTATGGCGTTGACGGCGCTGAAAGAAGCGTTCTATGGCGAGTTATCTGAGCGGCTGTTATTGATCGACTACGATCTGTTAACCCAATACCCGCAGAAAACCATCTCTCTCCTGTATCAGTTTATTGGCCAGCGAGAGTTCCCTCATGATTTTAACCATGTTGAGTTCGACGCTGATGAGTTTGATCACGCCATTGGCGTAAAAGGCCTGCACAGGGTGAGAAAGAAAGTGGAGTTCCGCCCCAGGCCCAGCATTTTGCCCCCCGATCTTTTCAAGAAATACAGTGAGTTGGCGTTCTGGCTTGATACCTCAGGGACCAATGCGAGTTGCATCGCGCCCAGGCAATAACGGCGTCAGGCGAAGGTTATGGTTTACACCGACATCCGTGATGTCCGATAGCGAGTCAGGCTTATGAGCAGATTTCTGTTGAATGGATTGACCTCCGTCTTTGTTTCGCTGGGACTGACCGGCGCTTCACACGCCGCAGGCGGCGGGTATTCCTACCAGGGCGGTCGCAGGGGAAGTTCCAGGGGCGCCGACTCAGGTCTCATGACTCTGGCTTCCGTTGACGCTCTCTCCGTAAGGGAGGTGCTGAGGGCGGGATGGAAGCGCGATGGGACAAAGCCTGCCGGAGCTGATGAACTGGAAATCACAAACGCCGCCGCTATCCGAGAGTTGGTGATCATCGACGACGCCGTGCCGGAAAAGCGCAGAATCTATGAAAAGCTGGAGCCAGGCGTGGCGTTTGCGACGTTGCGTCCAGGCGAGGATGGGCTGGCGCAATTGAGGGCGATTTTATCCCGCTATCGCGACCTGCGGGCTCTGCATGTTTTTTCTCATGCCGAAGACGGTGCGCTTTACCTTGGCGACAGCGTGGTGACCAAGGAGACGTTAAGTCGGGAAATCAATACGCTGGCGTCTCTGGACCAGGCGATGCAGGACGGCGCCGACGTCATGTTCTATGGCTGCAATCTGGCCCAGAGTGAAAAAGGAGAAGCGCTGCTGGAATTGGTGTCCGCCAAGGCCCGTGTGGATGTCGCCGCCTCTGACGACCTTACTGGCGCGGAGCGACTCGGCGGCGACTGGGACCTTGAAATCAAAAAAGGCGATATTGACGCCAAACCGCGTTTCGATTCCATCGCCATGGTGGATTTCACTGCCGTATTGCCCTATACCGGCACGCTGGGGCTGGGCGGCGTAACCCCGGGGTACGCCAACGCCAAGAGCTATACGATCGGCGGCACTTCTTACACCATAAAATTCAAATCCGGCGGCAGCGGCTCCAAAGATCTGTACAACTACAACGCAGGGTATATTTACATCGGCACCAGAGACTCCACGCAAACCTCGTCGAGTGTCTATTTCACCAGTGGAGAAACGTTCTCCCTTAACAGCCTGTACGTCTATCACGGTTTCGGCGCGCCGACCAAAACCATCAGAATTACCTCCAGTAAAGGAGGAACTCAGGACTCGACTGGCCCGGTGGCGGCAAGCACAGGGGCCACAATCAATTTTTCCGGCGCACAGTGGACGGACATCACCAGTTTTACGGTGCAATACTCAGACAATGCGAGTCTGGATTGGCTGAAGCTGGATAACATCAGCATCGCCAATCTTCAGAGCAGTATGGACTCTGACGGAACCCTGACGGCCTCCGCCGTCGTTACGGAACCTGTGGGGTTAAGCTCCACCGTGGACACAATCGGGGAGGCGGTGGATCTATTTGACTTCACCCTGACGGATGGCGGGGGCGGGGATGGCCTGCCCATGACCGTCAGTCAGGTCGTCCTGAATGTCACCGGAACCAGCTCGGATACGGAGCGGGGCAATATTATCTGGCGTCTGAATGGGAATGACGCCAGCTTTGTCGCCGGCAGCTATAACGGCGTTTCGGACACCATCACTTTTTCCAGCCTGAGCATTTCCGTTGCGGACAATACTAGCGAAACCTACACAGTCAGTGGTTATTACGGTACGCCCACCGGTTTAACTGAAGATCACACCGTTATCCTCAGTGTGGACGGCGATAGCGATCTTGTCGTGGGATCATCCGGCACGCAGATGGCGAGCGGGCAAAGCGCCGTCACCAATGGCTCCGGCGCAACCTTGGATGTCACCGCTTCCAAGCTGACGTTTTCGACGCAGCCAGCAGGCTCAACCTCAGGCTCGGCGCTGACCACGCAACCGGTCGTGGCGGCGACGGATATTTTCAGTAATGTGGATGTGGATTACGCCAGCAACATCAGTCTGTCGGAATCCAGCAGCGGCTTTTTGTCCGGCACAACGACAATGACTCCCGTCAGCGGCGTAGCCACTTTCACAAACGTGGCCTACACCGCTTCAGCGGACCAGGAAAACTTCGCTTTGACCGCCGCCGCTTCCGGGCTCAGTGACGGGACATCCAACACCGTCACTTCAGACGTGGTGGCGACCCAGCTGAGATTCTCCACACAGCCGGCGCCGACCAGCATTGATAGCGGCTCTTCCACCAGCTTCACGACGGTTCCGGTGGTGCAGGCGGTGGATGGCGCCAATACGTTGGATGTCGGTTACAGCACGGATATCGTGCTAAGCGTAACGGACCCCAACGATAGCGTGCTGGATGGGACCGTCAACAGCCTGTCTGGAAGCGGCGATGGCGACGGTTCCGGAACTACGGTGACGCTTACGCCCAGCAGCGGTTCCGTCACCTATACCAATCTGGCGTTGCAGTACACCAATGGCGGCGCGACCGATACCATTGCGCTGCGAGCCGCCTCGGGCGGGCTAAGCAGCGCGAACAGCTCGTCCATCACCTCTACTGTGAATAACGCCCCCGTCATCTCCAATCTAAACGGCGATTCCGTTTCATGGGCCGGCGTCGGGGGAACCGTGAATCTCGACGCCGGCGGCGACGCCGGCGGCAGCGATACGGAGCTGGATGCGCTCAACGGCGGCAATGGCGACTATTCCGGCGGGACGTTGACCGTACAACGGGTTGGCGGCGCCGTCACCAGCGATCTGTTCGGGTTTGACGTCGACGGTGCTGCGTTTTCCGTCAATGGCAGTGATCTGCAATCATTTGGGCAAAGCTTCGCCTCATTCACCAACGCCAATGGCGTTTTGTCGATCACGTTTAACAGCTCCAGCACGGCGGCCACGACGGCGCTGGTGTCGAATGTGATAAGCCGGATCACCTACCGCAACGATACGCCCGGAGGAGACGCCTCAGTCCGCTTCACCTTAAGCGATGGCTCCAAATCCACCACTGCGGACGCCAGTGTGCAGTCCGACAGCATTTACATCACCAATACCACTGATACGGCCTCCATTGACCGGACCGATGGCGTGAGTTTCAGCGAAGCCATCGCCATCGCCAATGCGGACGGAACCGGTACTCAAACCTTGATTCTCGCCGGCGCCCTGGCGGCGCAGACGATTTCCGCCACCTCCGCCTCCAGTCTGGTGGAGAGTCTGACTCTGGACCTGGATTCAGCCTCCGGCGCGACTATCTCTGGCGGAACGCTGACCCTTGGCGGCGGCGTTACGCTGACAATGAATAACGGCAGCGGCGACACCGGCTCCATCGGAACCGTATTTGCGGGAACCGGAAGCCTGAGCAAAACCGGCGCGGGCGCGCTAACGCTGACAGGAGCTCAGACTTACAGCGGAACCACCACGATCAGCGCAGGCGCGCTCAGCATAGCGTCTGACAGCAATGTGGGAAGCGGGCAGTTGGTGTTGAACGGAGGGACGCTGACGGTGACTGGATCGACCACGATCAACAACGCCATCCATGTGGCGGCGGACAGTACATTTAGCGTCAGCAGCAATGTAACTGCCTCCGGCTTGTTGTCGGGTTCTAACCCATTGACGAAAACCGGCGCGTCAACGCTGACCCTGTCAAATACGGGGAACGCCGCCTCTTTCAGCGGCGCGATGACTGTCTCGGCGGGAACGCTGGCGGTTTCCAGTGACGCTAATCTCTCCAGCGGCGTCATTACGCTGGATAGCGGCGTGCTGAACCTGACAGGCGCAACCTTTACCGTCGATAACGCCATCGTACTTGGAGCCGGAGGCGGTACAGTCGGGGCGCTGGCGGGGACCAAGGTCCTGTCCGGCGTGGTTTCAGGGAGCGGCAGTTTCTCTAAAACCGGCGGCCCCGCATTGACCCTGTCAGCCACCAATACTTACACCGGCGGAACTTCCATTAACGGAACAAACGGTTTGATTATCACAGATAGCGCCAATCTGGGTTCAGGGAATGTGACATTAAAAGTTAACAGCCTTCTCAGTGTGACGGGGTCGGGCGTCACCATCGCCAATAACCTGGTTATGGAAGGCGACGCCACATTGAGCAACGCCAACGATATTACCTGGTCTGGCGTGATCAGCGGCTCCGGCGCCTTGGCCAAATCAGGAGCGGGCACATTGACGCTATCCGGTTCTCAGACCCAGACCGGCGGGTTAAGCATCACCACAGGAAGCGTCAGCATCGCCGGAGACAGCAACCTCGGGTCTGGGACACTGACGCTGGATGGCGGCTCACTTATCGTGACCGGGTCCGGGATAACCGTCGACAACGCGCTCAGCCTGGGCGGGAGCAATGGGACGATCAGCAACGCCAGCTCCTTAACCTGGTCAGGCGTCATCAGCGGCTCTGGCGGGCTGACTAAAACCGGAGCGGGAACGCTGACGCTGAGCGCAACCAACACCAATACCGGAACTATTGCGCTATCCGCTGGAACCCTGGATGTCAGCGGCGCTGTCGGAGGCGCAGTCAGCGTCGCCAGCGGAACCACCCTGCAGGGCGGGGGCTCTATCGGCGGACTGGTGACGGTAAGCAGCGGCGGGACGCTACAGATAGGAAGCTCCCCTGGCGATCTCACCCTCGGTAACGGCCTCACCGTGAACAGCGGCGGCGCGTTGGTGACGCGCATCAATGGAACCACCGCCGGCTCTGGCTATGATCAATACAATGTCACCGGCGCCGTCACTCTGGGCGGAACCTTGAGCGTCATTGGCAGCTACACCGGCAACGGCGGAGATAGTTTCGTGATCATCAACAACGACGCCAGCGACGCTGTCAGCGGTATTTTCAACGGGCTGTCGGAGGGGGATAAATCCACGACGCTGAATGGCGTTCCTCTGACCGTGAGCTATCTCGGCTCCAGCGGCAACGACGTCACGCTTACCGTGGTCCCGCCCACGGTCACGGACGCCAGGATCTCCATTTCCGGAGCCTCAGGAACCAGCGGCGCGTTCAAAATTGGCGATGTCGTCACGACCACCTGGGATGACACCGCCGCCACCGGCGATAACAATGGCGACATCGCCAGCGTGTCCGTCGACTATTCCGCTTTTGGCGGCGGGGCGTCGGTCGCCGCGAGCAATTCCGCCAACACCTGGACGGCGACATACACCATCACGGCAGGCGTCGTTGATGGAACCAATTTGAATGTCTCCATCACCGCGACGGACTCAGGCGGCGTCAGTAAGACCACGGCGGACTCCACCAACGCGACAGTGGACAATATCGCGCCGACAGTGACCGCCGGCAATATTTCCCTGTCGGGAGCGTCCGGAACCAGCAGCGCCTACAAAATCGGCGACATCGTCACCGCCACCTGGAACAATACCGGCGGCGGCGATAGCAACAGCGACACGATCAGCGGCGTGAGCGTCGACTTCTCCGCTTTTGGCGGTTCTTCGGTAGCCGCCAGCAATAGCTCCGATACTTGGACGGCGACCTATACTATTCTCTCCGGCGCGGTCGACAGCACGAACCTGAACGTATTGGTGACGGCGACAGATAATGCAGGCAACGCCAAAACCACGTCAGGCTCGAATAATGTCACCGTGGACAACATCGCGCCGACACTGACCGACGCCAAGATTTCCATCGCGGGCGCCACCGGAACCAGCGGCGCCTACAAAATCGGCGATACTGTTACCGCCACCTGGAATGACACCGCCGCCACCGGCGACAATAACAGCGACACGATCAGCGCCGTAAGCGTCAACTTCACTGCTTTTGGCGGCGGCGCGGCGGTCGGCGCCTCCAACAGCAGCGATACCTGGACGGCCAGTTACACGCTGGTCGCCGGCGCCATCGACAGCAGTAATCTGAATGTTTCCGTGACAGCCACCGACAACGCCGGCAATACAGCCCTGGTAGCGGACACCAGCAACGCCACGGTGGATACTCAGGCGCCGACGGTCTCCTCGGTCACTTCATCGACCGCCAATGGGAGTTATAAAACAGGGGATGGCGTATCAATACAGATCCTGTTCGATCAATCGGTGGTTGTCTCCGGAACGCCGCAATTGCAACTGGAAACCGGAATAACAGACCGTAACGTCGATTACGCTTCAGGCTCTGGCGGCTCCACGCTGAATTTCGCTTATACGGTGCAGTCCGGCGACGCCAGCGCGGATCTGGATTACACCGGAACCGGCGCGCTCGGCTTGAACGGCGGAACGATCGTTGATGACGCAGGCAATGCGGCGACCCTGACCCTGGCCGCCCCGGGCGCGGCCAATTCCCTGGGCGCCAATAAGGCGTTAGTGATTGACGCCATCGCGCCCAGCTTGAGCCTGATTACGCCGGTCACGACGCCCACCACCGACAGCACGCCCAATATCACCTTCAGTACGGATGAGGTGGGAACCCTCAGTATGGGCGGCAGTTGCGGAACCAGTAGCTCCACCACGATCAGTAGCACAGGTAACCACAGTATTACTCTGACCCAGACTGACAACAGCAGTGCATTGGGAGATGGAACCTATAGCGACTGTACGGTTACGGTCACTGACGCGGTCGGCAACGCCAGCACGGCATTGGCGATTACCGCCTTCACGGTGGATACCACCGCGCCCAGCGGACATAGCGTGAGCTTTGACGACAGCACGATCAGCTCCACTGAAGCGAGCAGTCAGAGCTTTACCTTCGCCAGCGCGGAAGTAGGGGCCAGTTACAGTTACAGCATCTCATCCAGCGGCGGTGGAACCGCCGTCAGCGGTAGCGGATCGGTAACCAGCGCGAGTCAGCAAGTGACGGGGCTTAACCTGTCTGGACTGAACGACGGAACATTGACCCTGTCGTGACCTTGACCGATCCTGCTGGCAACGCCGCTACAGCAGTCACGAACACCAGCACGCTGGATAAAACCGCGCCGACGGGCCACAGCGTGAGCTTTGACGACAGCACGATCAGCTCCACTGAAGCGAGCAGCCAGAGCTTCACCTTCGCCAGCGCAGAGGTCGGCGCTAACTATAGCTATAGCATCAGCAGTTCTGGTGGAGGAACGGCGGTGACCGGCTCCGGCTCGGTGACCAGCGCCAGTCAGCAGATCGCCAGTCTGGATCTGTCTGGCTTGAATGATGGAACGCTCACACTGTCAGTGACTCTGACTGATACCGCCGGCAACGCGGCTACCGCAGTCACCGATACGGCGACGTTGGATAAAACCGCTCCGACGGGCCACAGCGTGAGCTTTGACGACAGCACGATCAGCTCCACTGAAGCGAGCAGTCAAAGTTTTACCTTCGCCAGCGCGGAAGTAGGCGCGGGTTTCAGTTACAGCATCTCATCCAGCGGCGGTGGAACCGCCGTCAGCGGTAGCGGGACGGTAACCGGCGCGAGTCAGCAAGTGACGGGGATCAACCTGTCTGGCTTGAACGACGGAACGCTCACACTATCAGTGACTCTGACCGATCCCGCCGGCAACGCGGCTACCGCAGTCACCGATACGGCGACGCTGGACAAAACCGCGCCGACGGGGCATAGCGTGAGCTTTGACGACAGCACGATCAGCTCCACTGAAGCGAGCAGTCAGAGCTTTACCTTCGACAGCGCAGAGGTCGGCGCTAACTATAGCTATAGCATCAGCAGTTCTGGTGGAGGAACGGCGGTGACAGGCTCCGGCTCAATCACTAGCGCCAGCCAGCAAATCGCCAGTCTGGATCTGTCCGGCTTGAATGATGGAACGCTCACACTGTCAGTGACTCTGACCGATCCCGCCGGCAACGCCGCCACCGCAGTCACCGACACGGCGACGCTGGATAAAACCGCGCCGACGGGCCACAGCGTGAGTTTTGACGACAGCACGATCAGCTCCACTGAAGTGAGTAGTCAGAGCTTCACCTTCGCCAGCGCAGAGGTCGGCGCTAACTATAGCTATAGCATCAGCAGTTTTGGTGGAGGAACGGCGGTGACAGGCTCCGGCTCAATCACTAGCGCCAGCCAGCAAATCGCCAGTCTGGATCTGTCCGGCTTGAATGATGGAACGCTCACACTGTCAGTGACTCTGACTGATACCGCCGGCAACGCGGCCACCGCGGTCACGGATACGGCGACGCTGGATAAAACCGCGCCCAATGGCCACAGTGTGAGTTTTGATGACGCTACGGTCAATGCGACGGAAGCGGCGAGTCAGAGCTTCACCTTCGCCAGCGCGGAAGTAGGGGCGGGTTTCAGTTACAGCATCTCATCCAGCGGCGGTGGAACCGCCGTCAGCGGTAGCGGATCGGTAACCAGCGCGAGTCAGCAAGTGACGGGGCTCAACTTGTCTGGGCTGAACGACGGAACGCTCACGCTGTCGGTCATTTTGACCGATGCAGCCGGCAACACCGCTACGGCTGTTACCGATACGGCGACGTTGGATAAAACCGCGCCGACGGGCCATAGCGTGAGCTTTGACGACAGCACGATCAGCTCCACTGAAGTGAGTAGTCAAAGTTTTACCTTCGCCAGCGCAGAGGTCGGCGCTAACTATAGCTATAGCATCAGCAGTTCTGGTGGCGGGACGGCGGTGACAGGCTCCGGCTCGGTGACCAGCGCCAGTCAGCAGATCGCCAGTCTGGATCTGAGCGGCTTGAATGATGGAACGCTCACGCTGTCAGTGACTCTGACCGATACCGCCGGCAACGCGGCCACCGCAGTCACCGATACGGCGACGTTGGATAAAACTGCGCCGACAGGTCACAGCGTGAGCTTTGACGACAGTATGATCAGCTCCACTGAAGCAACCAGTCAGAGCTTCACCTTCGCCAGTGCGGAAGTAGGGGCGGGTTTCAGTTACAGCATCTCATCCAGCGGCGGTGGAACCGCCGTCAGCGGTAGCGGGACGGTAACCGGTGCGAGTCAGCAAGTGACGGGGCTCAACCTGTCTGGTCTGAACGACGGAACGCTCACGCTGTCGGTCATTTTGACCGATGCCGCCGGCAACGCGGCCACTGCGGTCACGGATACGGCGACGTTGGATAAAACTGCGCCAACGGGCCACAGCGTGAGCTTTGACGACAGCACGATCAGCTCTACTGAAGCAACCAGTCAGAGCTTCACCTTTGCCAGCGCAGAAGTAGGCGCGGGTTTCAGTTACACCATCTCATCCAGCGGCGGTGGAACCGCCGTCAGCGGTAGCGGATCGGTAACCAGCGCGAGTCAGCAAGTGACGGGGATCAACCTGTCTGGGCTGAACGACGGAACGCTCACACTGTCCGTGACTCTGACTGATACCGCCGGCAACGCGGCTACCGCAGTCACCGATACGGCGACGCTGGATAAAACCGCGCCCAGCGGCCACAGCGTGACCTTTGACGACAGCACGATCAGCTCCACTGAAGCGAGCAGTCAGAGTTTTACCTTCGCCAGCGTAGAGGTCGGCGCTAACTATAGCTATAGCATCAGCAGTTCTGGTGGAGGAACGGCGGTGACAGGCTCCGGCTCGGTGACCAGCGCCAGTCAGCAGATTCCCGGTATTAATCTCAGCGGGTTGCCTGATGGAACCTTAACCCTGTCGGTCACTTTGACCGATACTGCCGGCAACACCTCCACGGCTGTCACCGACACGGCGACGCTGGATAAAACCGCGCCGACGGGCCACAGCGTGAGTTTTGACGACAGCATAATCAGCTCCACTGAAGCGAGCAGTCAGAGCTTCACCTTCGCCAGTGCGGAAGTAGGCGCGGGTTTCAGTTACAGCATCTCATCCAGCGGCGGTGGAACCGCCGTCAGCGGTAGCGGATCGGTAACCAGCGCGAGTCAGCAAGTGACGGGGCTCAACCTGTCTGGGCTGAACGACGGAACGCTCACGCTGTCGGTCATTTTGACCGATGCAGCCGGCAACACAGCTACGGCGGTCACCGACACGGCGACGCTGGATAAAACCGCGCCCAATGGCCACAGCGTGAGCTTTGACGACAGCACGATCAGCTCTACTGAAGCGACCAGTCAAAGCTTCACCTTCGCCAGCGCGGAGGTCGGCGCTAACTATAGCTATAACATCAGCAGCTCCGGCGGCGGAACGGCGGTGACCGGAAGCGGAACTATCGCCAGCGCCAGCCAGCAAGTGACGGGGCTTAACCTGTCTGGACTGAACGACGGAACATTGACCCTGTCCGTGACCTTGACCGATCCCGCCGGCAACGCCGCCACTGCTGTTACAGATACGGCGACGCTGGATAAAACCGCGCCCAATGGCCATAGCGTGAGTTTTGACGACGCTATGATCAATGCGACGGAAGCGGCGAGTCAAAGCTTCACTTTCGCCAGCGCAGAAGTGGGGGCCAGTTACAGCTATACCATCAGCAGTTCTGGCGGAGGAACGGCGGTGACCGGTTCCGGCTCGGTGACCAGCGCCAGTCAGCAGATCGCCGGTCTGGATCTGAGCGGGCTCTCTGACGGCGCCCTGACCTTGTCCGTCACCTTGACGGATGTCGCCGGCAACGCGGCGATGGCGACCACGGATACGGCGACCTTGGATACGGCTTCGCCCACCGGGCAGACGGTGAGCTTCGACGATGGCGCCATCAACGCCACAGAAGCCGCCAGCCAAAGCTTCACTTTCGCTGGCGCGGAGGTGGGGGCGACGTTCAGCTACAGTATCGCCAGTGCCGGAGGAGGGACCGAGGTTACCGGAAATGGTTCGATCACCAACGCGAGCCAGCAGGTGACAGGAGTGAATGTGAGCGGACTTTCCGATGGAACATTGACGCTGTCCGTGGTGCTCACGGATGCCGGCGGCAATGCCGCCACTGCTGTGACCGCCACCGCAACCCTGGACGCCACGGCGCCGAGTCTGGCGGAAACCACGCCGGTGTCGACGCCGACGTCGGATACCACGCCGAACGTCAGTTTCTCCAATACGGAAGCGGGGACGTTGGCGGTGGGCGGCAGTTGCGGCAGTGCAGCGGAAGGCGCTGCGCCTTCAGGAACGCAGACGATCACTTTGACGGGAACGGATAACAGCAGCGCTCTGGCGGATGGAACCTATTCCGGCTGTACGTTGACGGTGACCGACGCCGCAGGCAACGCCAGTCCGGCGCTGACCTTGACCAGCTTCACGGTTGACTCCACCGCGCCGTCCGGTTTCTCAGTGGCTTTCAGCGACACGACTCTCAACGCCAGCGAAGCCAGCGCCGGCGCTTTTGTCTTCACTGCCGGCGAGGTAGGCGCGGAATACAACTACAGCGTCACTTCCAGTGGGGGGGGAAGCGCCATAACCGGTTCTGGAACCTTGAGCAGCGCAAGTCAGAATATCTCTCTCGCAAGCCTGTCGGGATTGAGCGATGGTGCGCTGACGCTATCCGTGACGCTGACGGACGTTACCGGAAATGTCAGCGCAGCGCAGACCGCCAGTGCGACGCTGGACGCCTCGGCGCCGACGCCGAATCTCAGCAGTACAGCCTCCGACCCCGCCAATGCGGCGTTCACCGTTTCCATCAGCTTTGGCGAGACCGTCAGCGGCTTCGCTGTCAGCGATATTGTCGCCGCCAACGCGATCCTGAGCGCTTTCACTGATAATGGCGGCGGCAGCTACAGCGTGACGGCGACGCCGTCCGCAGATGGCGCGGTGACTTTGGACATCGCCGCAGACGTGGCCGAAGACGCAGCTGGCAACGCCAACGCCGCGGCGACGCAGTTCAGCATCGTCTATGACGGCACAGCGCCGACGCCGGCGATCAGCTCGTCCGCCGACAATCCAACCAGTGCGGCATTTTCTGCGGCCATTGCATTTGGCGAGAGCGTCAGCGGCTTTGCGATAGACGATATCGCGGCCGGCAACGCCAGTCTGAGCGGACTCACCGACAACGGCGGAGGCAGTTTCAGCGTTACCGTTACGCCGATCGCTGACGGCGCCGTAACCCTGGATATCGCCGCCGACGCAGCCCAGGATGCAGCGGGTAATAATAACGCCGCGGCGGCCCAGTTTAGCCTGACCTACGACGGCAGTGGTCCGACGCTGCAAAGCTCCACTCCCGCCAACGGCGCAGTGGATGTGGAATATAATGCGACCTTGTCGTTTACCTTCGACGAGGATCTGGCGATCGGCTCCGGCTCCGCCACCCAGATCAGCCTGTATCGCGCGGCAGACGATGAGTTGGTGGAAGCCATTGAGATCAGCTCCGCTCAGGTCTCTGTCAGCGGATCGACGGTCACCGTCGCTCCGGCGGAAAACTTTACGCCAAACCGCGCGTATTACGTACGCATCGGCGCCGAGGCGTTGACCGATACCCTGGGCAACGCCTATGCCGGATTGAGCGGCGGGCTCAGCTTCACCGTGGGGAATCATGTTCCTTCCGCCGTCGCGGATACGGTGGAAACGGACGAAGACAACGCCATTTCCATTCAGGTCCTGGCCAATGACAGCGATGTGGACAGCCAGCTCAACCCGGCCAGTGTATTAGTCTCCACTGCGCCGAATCATGGCGCTGTCAGCGTGAATACCGGGACAGGCGTCGTCACTTATGAACCTGAGGCCGACTACAACGGCGCTGACAGCTTTAGCTATACCGTGGAGGATGTGCATGGCGGGATCTCTTCCGCCGCCCTGGTCTCTATTACCGTGACGGCGGTCAACGATGCGCCGGTGGCGATGGCGGATGTCGCCTCGACTGATGAAGACACGATGGCGTCCATTGATGTCGCCGCCAACGATACGGACATTGATGACGTAGTGGATGCGACGACGTTGGCGATTGTCGCCACGCCGTCTCATGGCGCGGCGGTGGTGAACGCCGGTAAGATCGATTACACGCCGGACATTGATTTTAACGGAAGCGACAGCTTCACCTACAGCGTGAAAGACGGGCAGGGCGCTTTGTCCAATGTGGCCTCGGTGATCGTCAACGTGACAGGCGTCAACGATTTACCGAACGCCGCCAATGACAGTGTGACAACGGACGAGGACACGTCTGTCAATATCTCCGTGCTGGACAACGACGCGGATGTAGATGGTTCACTGCAAGCGTCAACCGTCACGGTTATTGCGAACGCCAGCCATGGCGTCGCCAGCGTCAACGCAGGCTCCGGCGTGATCCAGTATGAACCTGCGGCGAACTACAATGGCGCAGACAGCTTCACCTATATCGTAAAAGACAATGAAGGCGCCGCCTCCAATATCGCCACGGTCGCCGTTACGGTTAACAGCGTCAACGACGCCCCTGTGGCTTTGGATGACGCAGCGACGCTACTGGAAGACAGTGCGCATACCATCAATGTATTGGGTAATGACAGCGATGTGGACGGAACCATACAGCCAGCCACCGTAGAGATAATGGAGGCTCCTCTTTATGGCGACGTCAGCATCGACGCCGGCACTGGCGCGGTCAGTTATACGCCCTCCAGCGACTTTAGCGGCGTTGATCAATTCCTCTATCGGGTTCAGGACGACGGCGGAGACTGGTCAAACAACGCGACGGTGGCGCTGACGATTGAAAGTCTGAATGACGCCCCCCTCGCCAATGACGACAGCGCGGCCACCAATGAAGACGCCCCTGTGGTGATCGCAGTTCTGGATAATGATCAGGACGTGGACGGCGTACTGGACGCGTCCGCTATCCGTATCGAAAGCGCGCCAGGCTTGGGAACGGTGACGGACAACGGAGACGGCACATTGACTTACACGCCCAACGCCAATGAGTTCGGCGCTGACAGCTTCGAATACAGCGTTAAAGATGACGAGGGCGATAGTTCCAATACGGCGACGGTGACCCTCTCCATCGCGCCGGTCAACGATGCGCCGGCTATCAGTGGAACCCCGACGACGTCTATTTTGGAAGGGCAGGCATACCGCTTCATGCCGACGCTGTCTGATGTGGACAGCGGCGCGCTGACGGTCACTGCGGCGAACCGGCCAGGCTGGTTGAGTCTGAACGCAGTCACCGGCGCCTTAAGTGGAACGCCGCCGGTTGGCGCCGCCGGCGTATACAGCGGCATCGTCCTGAGCGTCAGCGATGGCCAGGCCTCAACGTCTCTGGCGGCGTTCAGCGTCACTGTCATTGGCGACAACGATACGGACGGCGCGGCCAATGACGTCGATACGGATGACGACAATGACGGCATGAGCGACAGCTTCGAATTGCTGTATGGCTTTAACCCCTTCGACAGCAGCGACGCGGCGGAGGATCTGGACGGAGACGCGATCAGCAATTATCAGGAGTCCGTGGACAACACCAACCCGAACGACGCCAGCGATTACGTCGATACCACGCCGCCGGTGGTGGTCGCGCCGGAAGACATCACTATTGACGCGATAGCGCTGTACACACCGGTTACGTTGAGACAGATGTTGGGGCTGGCGTCCAATGCTTCGGACGCTGATGTGGAAGCTATTCTGGCGGTATTGGCGACGGATAATGTGGATGGCGACAATTGCTGCAGCGTGCGGGCGCAGGGGCTGTTGAACAATACCGCGTTGTTGCCGCCAGGACGCAATTTCATTACCTATCGCGGCGTGGACCGCAAAGGCAATGCGGCGACCGCCACGCAGGTCGTCAATATTCGTCCCCTGGTGTCGGTAAATAAGGATCAGATCAGCGTGGAAGGCGCGACCGTACAGTTCCGGGTGATTCTGAACGGAGAGTCGCCGTTCTATCCGCTGACGATCCCTTACCTTATCGATGGTTTCAGCACCGCTTCCGTCAGTGATCACGATCTCAGCAACGGCGGCGTCACCTTCACTAAGTCCGGCAATATTGGGCAGACGGAGGTCAGCGTCAGCATTGCGCTAACCGCGGACAGCATTACGGAGAACGAGGAGCGTCTGATTATCCGCCTGGACGACCGCACCTCCAATGGGGAAGATCTGGCGGGCGGCTATGATCCGACCAATATCTACGACATCAATGCAGGCGCCAAAATCAGCCATGTCATTACTATCGTTGAACGCAATGTTGCGCCGGACGTGACATTGCGTCTGCGCCAGAATGGGCTGGACACCATTCAGGTCACTCCCGAAGGAGGGCCTGTAACGGTTGTCGCCACCGTCACAGATCCTAATCCGGGCGATACGCATCGCTACAACTGGACTGCGACGGACAACTCGCTGGCGGATACAGACGGCAATACCGGTAACAATCAGCTTGTATTCAATCCTGCCGGTCTCGCCAGCGGTCGCTACAAAGTTCAGCTGACCGTCGCGGATTCCAGCAACGCCACCGATGAAGCCAGGCTGTACTTCCGAATAGTGGCCGCGCTGCCGACGCTTGATCCGACTGTAGATTCGGACGGCGATGGCGTAAACGATGCAGAGGAGGGCGTCGCTGATGGCGATGACGACGGTATTCCAGACTATCTGGATAATATCGTCGCCACCAACGTGCTGCCGGAAGTGGCGTCGGAAACCAGCTCCTATCTGGTGGAATGCGACCCTGGCGTCCGTTGCCGCCTGGGGCAATTCGCCATCCTGGGCGCCAATGGCGGCGCGCGCCTGGAGCCGGAGGAGTTGCAGACGTTGCCCGATATCCGTACGGACGACCTGTTTGAGCCCCTGGGAGGCGTGTTCGATTTTGAGGTACATGAGCTGCCTACGTTGGGCCAAAGCGTCCGCGTGGTGCTGCCGCAAGACCAGCCATTGCCGGCCAACGGCGTCTACCGGAAGTTCCAGAACAATAGCTGGACGACATTTGTGGTCGACGCCAACAATGCGCTGCACTCCGCGCCGGGCAACCCTGGCTACTGTCCGCCGCCGGGAGATGACAGTTGGGAGACTGGCCTGATCAGCGGTTATTACTGTCTGCAATTGACTATTGAAGATGGCGGCCCCAACGATGCTGACGGACTGGTCAACGCGGCGGTGGAAGACCCTGGCGTGGTGGCGGTGGATAAACGCACGCCTTCCGATATTGAAAGCGAGGGCGGAGGTTCCGGCGGCGGCGCTATCAACGGGACGCTATTGTTAGCGCTGCTGGGACTGAGCATCCTGTCCCGGCGCTACCTGCAATTACGCACGTCAGTCCTGGCGGTGTTTTTGATGGTCAGCCTGGGTGCGCCTGATGTCTCCCATGCGGCGGACTGGGAGGCTATGAAGACGCGCTTGCAGGACCGCGGATATCTGGAGTTCGGCGCTTATCACGTCAGCGGCTCCCAGGAAGCAGGGGAGTTCAAGCGCGGTTTGGAAAATGAAGACGTCACGGTAGGCGTCAACAACTATGACGTCTCCCGCTACGGCTACCAGTTTCTCGCCGGCTATCGCTATCACCAGCATATGGCGGCGGAAATCGGTTTCCTCGACCTGGGGAACGTCAAAGTCAACATGAGCGCCAGCGCACTGACCCCGGAAACACTGGAAGACGCCGTGGAAAAACACTACCCCGTCAGCGGCTCCGGCTGGACCCTCTCCAACCGCTTCCTATGGCCTGTGCGTGAAAAAATCACCCTGTCGGCGGAAGTCGGACTATTCCTCTGGGAAGGCGACATCCAACTCAGCGGCGCCGACATCAATCCAGACCTCAAAGGCGACGCCGACCCACTACTGGGCCTGGGCCTCAACTACCGCCTCCACAAAAACATCGACGCCTCCGTACGCCTGAAACGCGCGTTCTTCGAAGGCCAACATGCGGATTTGATGGGTGTGGGAGTGATTTGGCGGTTTAAGGGGGATTGATTCATCGCCGCATGTACTTGGGCTTTGCTGCAGCATGAGCGGCAAAGGCAATTGCTATGACAATGCCTGTATGGAAAGCTTCTTTCACTCCCTGAAAGTGGAAGCGATTCACGGGGAGCGATACGCAACCCGACAAGAAATGCGTGAAGCCGTGTTTGAGTATATCGAAGTGGAATACAATCGGACCCGTCTTCACAGCGCCAATGGGTATCTCAGCCCAGAGAGTTATGAAGCATCGAAAGTCGCTTAACGATGTGTCTAATCTTTGCGGGCAGGATCACTCCACCAAAGGGGCGGAATTGCGCGCTTATATGTATGAAAAAAGAGCAGCCAAGAAAAATTTACAGATGAGCAAAACAGGTTAGGCGGATGCTAAAAAAGCTGTTTGGAACGCTAATGACTGGCAAAGGGCCTGACTTCTCAGTGAGAAACGCCAAGGTGTGTCATATCGGCGGCTATGAATTGCGTTATACATTGCCGGGTAATGTTTATTTGCCTGGTAAACCAAGGGATACGTTGCCTTCTCAGGTGAACTTGAAATCAGACTACTTTGAGCCGTTTTCGACAAAAAAGCTAAATAGGACTTTTATTCAAGTTGCATTTGAATGGTGGTCCTATAAAGGAACGATTGTTCAAGGTGATCTTGGTCAATTAGGAAAGTTATGCTTAACAATAGACGTTAACAAGATTGAGCCCCACTCCACTGTAAAGAAAGGTGATATTGATTCTTTCATTCAGTATTTGAAGAACGATTATTGGCGCTACTATGAAGCTGAGGATGGCGTTAATCAGGAAGTCAGGCGGAGGTTTGCAAAAAATGGAATGGACCCTGATGACGTTCCCAGTCAGTTCCTGGTGCAAATTCCCGATGAATATACTCAGGAGAAAATAAACGGCGCTACTTGGCTTTCATATAATTTGACTGGTGAAGGAACGGCTGGATTACGTAAATCATACTATTGGGCAGTTCCTCTAAGTGATGAATATTATTTGACGGTTTCTTTTGACATGACCTTTGAGCAAGGCGATAAGGACGATCGTTTACACAGAATGCTGAATGACGCTCGCAGGATCATGTCCGCTGTTGAGCTGCGTGAATAAAGCGTTGTCCTAATGAGTGGAGCGGAAAGGCGGCGTAATCCGATCACTATGCTTGCTCACTGAGATGGTAAAACTGTTTGCGGTGTTATGAAGCAAACTATTCGAGTCAAGTATTGTTGAGCCAATCATAATTTACGTTCCACCAAAGCCGCCTCCCGGCAAACCTCCAATAACGATCCCGCCAGTTCTTCATCATTAATCGCCCGGGCGATGGCCATGCCGCCGATCATGACGACGGCTGTGCGCATGGCTTGTTCTTGGGATGCGGCGTCTTCCGGGTTCAGGTGTTGTTGCAGGGCGTTGACGAAGCCTTTGAATACCCGGGTGTAGGTGTCGCGTACTTGTTCTTCCCGTTGCGCGATATCGGTGGTGAGAAAGGCTAAGGGGCAGCGGGCCTGGTCTCCCCGACGATGTTCTAAACTCAGATAGCCATTAATTAATGCCTCTAACTGCGGCGGCTGGTTGTCGTCGGGCTGCAGCATGGCGCGGCCTTGAAGGGCGGAGGTGACGATGGCCTCTGCGTAGAGTTGGGTTTTGGATGAGAAGTGGGCGTAGAAAGCGCCGCGGGTCAGACCGGCGTGGGCCATCACGTCATTAATGCCTACTTTGTCAAAGCCATTGAGCGCGAAGAGTCTCGCTGCGCTGTCCAGAATGCGTTCTCGGGTCTGTTGTTTATGTTCGGGTTTCCAGGGCATTTCAGGCTCGCTTCAGGATTCGTGAGGGGTGGTTGACAGCATAAAGCAATCGAAAAATATGTTCTTGAACATATTGTGTTGAAGGCTAGCATGTTGTTCGACACTAACAAAGACAGGAAATTCGATAATGAGCGCACAAGTACATATTCTGGGACCGCAATTCAGCACCTTTGTTCGTACCGTCATGTTGTGCTGCGAGGAAAAAGGCGTTTCCTATAGCCATGGCTTCAGCGTCAATGGCGAGGAGGTGGAGTATAAAGGCCCAGAACACCTCAAACTCAACCCATTTGGTAAAGTGCCGGTGCTGATTCACGGCGACCGTAAACTGTACGAAACCGCATCCATTTGTCGCTATCTGGACGCGCAGTTCGAGGGGCCCGCACTGCAACCGGAAGACGTGTATCAACGGGCGCTGGTGGATCAATGGTCAGCCGCGATTTCCTTGTACATCGATCAGGCGGTTGTGCGTGAGTATCTGCTGGAGCTGGCTTTCCCTAAAGGTGAAAACGGCGAAGTGCGTTGGAATAAAGTGTCCGAAGCGCAGCCTGGTGTGATCAAAATGCTGCAGGTATTGCAGGCACAACTGGGTGACGCCGACTTCATTTGCGGCGAGCAATACAGCATCGCCGACGCTCTGGTGACGCCTATGCTGGATTATCTCTCCAACCTGCCGCACGCCGCCGAATTGATTGCGCCAGACTCCACTCTAAGTGCTTATGTCGGGCGCATGAGACAACGCCCCGCCGCTAAAACCATATTGACGGCGATGGCGAGATAGGCTGGCTTATAAAGGTATTAATATGGCAATGATATTGGAATGTTAATAATCAGGCGCATGGATGCGCCTGCGCGGCGGCTAGCCGCGGGAGACGTGGCCTGACCTGTGCAGGCCACGTCGTTGCAGACAAATAGAAGGAAGCTATTTGTCTGCCTGATTAATAAGGCGCGAGCGCCTTGAACCGGTTTGAGGGAAATATTCCTGGGTTCAAGGCATCGTCGCCATATTGAGGCGTGCATTTATCCAGCCTTGCTGATCGCAGGCTATGTTCAGGAAAAAGCCAGAAATAGAATTTTCAGGACGCATTGTGAAGAAGCGCAGGAAGGCCAGGCCGGTGATTCATTGACCACTACAGACTGACAAAAACTGGAGCCAGACTGGCTGGGCGAATGACGGCGGCTTTATAAACCGATCTAGCGCTTTTGGCGGATATAAGAAGGGGAGGATATTCGCATAGAATCAAGCTTCATCAGTAAGAATTACTCCTTCAAATCAAGCTGTTTCCAGTGTTAAGGATAATCGCGAATGACAGTGTTCTATTACCAATCATTTAATTCAAACGCCAGTAAAACCCGAGACGCCATCGCCGCCTTGTCGCAATCACATGCGCGCAGCACCCATGACAAAATGGCCTCTGGAGAAATATTGACCGCTCGAAAGAGACCTGCGCCGGACGACGGGGATGCTTCAGCTCCACCCAAAAAAGTGGCCAAGCTGGCCTCGCCCACGGTTCATGGCGCGCCGCCGACAACCCCCATTTTTGGCCCTCCAATGCGGCTGTTTATGGAGCCTGCAGGGGCCATGAACAAAGGCTCCCTGACGGTCGTGCAGTTTCAATCACTCGTGCAGGGCAAGGCGCGTGAGATCCATCAGGATGTGATCAGGGCCATCGGGGCTCCAATAGATCTGGGGGTATTTGGAGAGATAGACGGCAACCATCCCGACTGGAACTTCCTGAAGGACCACTTCGGAGATCTGCAGCACGCGGTTTCAACGGGAAAAGCCTGCAATAGTTTTAGCGTCTATGACTGCGCCAAGCTCAAAGCCGAAATCATCGGGTCAGGGGATGGTTGGATAGCGGTTAAGAAGGACTGGATCAACATTGCGTTTGTGCATGTTCCCAACGCAATCGCCAAGGATAAAGCGCGCGTCCAGCAGTTTTACCGGGATATCAACCAGGCCTTCATGACAAAAGGAAAAGGCTGGCTGGATGTCGTGATGGGAGACACTAATCAGAGCAGCCGAGGATTTACCGCAACGGCGATCTCCGAAGCGCTGGATATCCCGTTCGCCAATGCCGGCGATTCGCACGAATTCACCACCGCCGATACCCATGACAATCTCTTTCACGGCACGAACAGCAATGGCAAGGATGTCTACGACGTGGCTGTTTACAATACCCGTTCGATAGAGTGCAAAAAGTTCGACTATATCTCCCAGGCGGCTTCCTCCGCCAACTCCGCGGTGGCCTTCACCGATCATATGGGCATGGCGCTTTCGGTCAGCAAAAGAATACCCTTCGTTTGAAAACATATGGGCGGTAATCGTGCGCGGAGCCGCCCATCTTCCAGCCTTTCTCCGTAATACCGCATAAAATTTCATCAACCCTGTTGTGCAACCAAAAAGTTGCGCATACACTTGCAACCGAATAGTTGCATAATTGTTGCGATATCATGAAACGAGATATTTTCCAGGCGATCGCCGATCCGACACGCAGAGCCATTATGGTGTTGATCGCCGCGCAGGGCATGACGCCCAACGCCATCGCCGACCATTTCGAAATGACCCGTCAGGCGACTTCCAAGCATATTCAGATATTGAATGAGTGTGGTCTGGTGTCGCAGCAGAAGCAGGGGCGGGAAATCTTTTACCAACTCAAGCTGGAAAAGATGCAGGAAATAGACATTTGGCTGGAGCAGTTCCGAAAGTTGTGGGAAGACCGTTTCAGCCAGCTCGATGCGCTGTTAAACACCCTCAAATCAGGAGATAAAGAGCAATGAATGCGAATCTTCAGTTCGACTTCCTCGTTGATAAGGAAAACAACACCATTACCGTCAAGAGAGAGTTTCAGGCTAAGCGCCAACTGGTCTGGGATTGCTACACCAAAAGCGAGCTGCTGGATCAGTGGTTCGCCCCCAAGCCGTTCACCACGAAAACCAAAACCATGGACTTTCGCGAAGGCGGTTACTGGCGCTACGCCATGATTGATCCCGAAGGAACGGAGTACTGGGGGCGATTGGACTATCAAACCATCCGTCCTATTGAAAACTACACAGCGCTGGACGGATTCACTGATGCTTCCGGCGAGATCAATCCCTCGCTACCGCGCTCAAAATGGGACGTGACTTTCGAAGAAAAAGCGGAGCACGCATTGGTTCATACCGTCATTGCCTACAACACCCTCAAAGATCTGGAAACGGTCATCCAGATGGGCATGAAAGAAGGACTGACGTCGACACTGGAGCGACTGGACGAGTTGCTTTTGACTTTCAAGTAAGCATCCATGGGAACTTCAAGTATAGTGTGATGAAAAACCGGGGGCGGCCTGCTGGCTTGCTTCCGGTTTTTGCTTATCAGGACAGGAAAAAGGAACAGACAGAATGGGGCAGCAGTTTTCAGAAATCTCAGACAAATTGACTCAGTTTATCCAGGAACAGAAGCTGTTTTTCGTGGGAACAGCCGCCCGTGAGGGCAGGGTGAATATTTCTCCCAAAGGCATGGACTCCCTGCGGGTGCTTGGCCCCAATCGCGTCATCTGGCTGAACGTCACGGGCAGCGGCAACGAAACCTCGGCGCATATTCAGGAATGTCCCAGAATGACCGTTATGTTCGCCGCATTCGAAGGAAATCCTTTGATTCTACGCCTGTACGGCGAGGCCAAAGTGATTCATAGAAATGACCCGGAATGGGAACAACTGCTCGCCCATTTCAACCCCATCCCCGGCGCCAGACAAATCTTCGACCTGAACGTCGATCTGGTGCAATCCTCCTGCGGCATGGCCGTTCCCTTCTACGACTACGTCGAAGACCGTGAACTGCTGAAAAACTGGGCCGCCAAGAAAGGCGACGACGGCATCAAAGACTACTGGAAACAAAAGAACGTAGTCAGTCTGGATGGCAAAGAAACGTATGTTGTTGAGAAGAGTGTTTGATAGTCGTTAAGCGACGATTATGTCCATCTCATCATCTTTAAATGATCCTGCCGATAGTTTTCGTCAATTTTTTCTTTCTGTTGTTTTTGTGGGTTTATTGCGGCCAGGCGGCTGCTTGGCCGCTCGGGGCGGGCGATTTGGGTGAGGGCGTTTGGCGACGCTCATTATCGAGTCCAAACCGGGCGAGTTTGCGCCAGCTTTAATCCACGCCGCCGCTAACCGCGTATTCATCCCTAAATGGATGGATACGCTCCAACAATACGCCTCAAACAGCCTGAGCCGCAGGCTCTGCTATCCTGTGACTGATACCTGTGACTGATAATAGCTATCGTTATAATCAAGAACCTATATTGGTCAATTTGGCTGCGCACGTACTATAACTGAATCACTGGACGAGACCTGTTAATAGCTTGAATACGAATGGAGAGAACGCAATGTCTGATAGCAAATGTCCCTTTCATCACGCGCCAGCGGAGGGTACATCGAACCGGGATTGGTGGCCCAACCAGTTGCGGCTCGAAATCCTCCACCAGCGCTCTGCTTTATCCAATCCACTGGGTGAAGAATTTAACTACGCGGAAGCGTTCAAAAGTCTGGATCTGGCGGCGATAAAGCAGGATCTGACGGCTCTGATGACTGACTCCCAGGATTGGTGGCCCGCGGACTTTGGCCACTATGGTCCTTTGTTCATTCGTATGGCGTGGCACAGCGCTGGCACCTATCGCACCGGCGATGGCCGTGGTGGCGGCGGAACCGGCAATCAACGCTTCGCGCCGCTGAACAGCTGGCCGGATAACGTCAACCTGGACAAAGCGAGACGCTTGCTGTGGCCGATCAAACAGAAATACGGTCAGAAGATTTCCTGGGCAGACCTGATGATTCTCGCAGGCAATGTGGCGCTGGAGTCGATGGGCTTCAAAACCTTCGGCTTCGGCGGCGGACGTGCGGACATTTGGGAGCCGGAGCAGGATATATACTGGGGCGCAGAGAAAACCTGGCTGGACGACAATCGTTACTCTGGCGACAGAGACCTTGAAAACCCTCTGGCCGCCGTGCAAATGGGGTTGATCTATGTGAACCCGGAAGGCCCTAACGGCAATCCTGACCCGGTTGCGGCGGCCAAAGACATTCGCGAAACCTTCGCGCGCATGGCGATGGATGACGAAGAAACCGTCGCCCTGATCGCCGGCGGACATACCTTCGGCAAAACCCATGGCGCCGGCGACGCAGCGAATGTCGGGCCGGAGCCGGAAGCGGCGGGCCTGGAAGAGCAGGGCCTGGGATGGAGAAGCAGCTACGGCTCCGGTAAAGCCGGCGACGCTATCACCAGCGGCTTGGAAGTCACCTGGACCGAGACGCCGACCCAATGGAGCAACAACTTCTTCGAAAACCTGTTCGGCTACGAGTGGGAGCTGACCAAGAGCCCCGCCGGCGCTCATCAATGGGTTCCCAAAGGCGGCGCTGGCGCGGACAAAATTCCCGACGCGCATGATCCCTCGAAGCGCCACGTTCCAACCATGTTGACGACGGACCTGTCACTGAGATTCGATCCGGCGTATGAGAAAATCTCAAGGCGTTTTTATGAGAACCCGGATCAACTGGCTGACGCATTCGCCCGCGCCTGGTTCAAACTGACCCACCGGGATATGGGGCCGCGCGCACGCTACCTCGGACCCGAAGTGCCCGCCGAAGAGTTAATCTGGCAAGACCCGATTCCTGCAGTGGATCATCCGCTGATTAACGACCAGGATATCAGTGCGCTGAAGAGCAAGATTCTGACGTCAGGCTTATCCGTGGCGCAAATGGTGTCTACCGCCTGGGCTTCCGCTTCAACTTTCCGCGGTTCCGACATGCGCGGCGGCGCCAATGGCGCGCGCATTCGTCTGGCGCCGCAGAATGAGTGGGAGGTCAACCAGCCCGATCAGTTGGCGCAAGTGTTGAAAACCCTCGAAGGCGTGCAGGCGGAGTTCAATAGCGCCCAGTCTGACGGCAAGAAAGTCTCGTTGGCGGACATAATCGTACTGGCGGGCTGCGCCGGGGTTGAAAAGGCCGCGCAAAACGCCGGACACACCATCAAGGTTCCTTTCTCCCCCGGCCGTATGGACGCGTCTCAAGAGCAAACTGACATTGAGGCGTTTGAGGTGCTGGAGCCTATTGCGGACGGCTTCCGCAATTACATGAAAGGCAAATACGCCGTGTCGCCGGAAGAGCTGCTGGTGGACAGGGCGCAACTGCTGACCCTGACCGCACCGGAAATGACGGTTTTGATCGGCGGTATGCGCGTTCTCAACGCGAATGTCGGTCAGAGCAAGCACGGCGTTTTCACCCAGCGTCCTGAATCCCTGACCAATGACTTCTTCGTGAACCTGCTCGATATGGGCACGGTCTGGAAAGCGACCTCGAAGGAGGAGGATCTGTTTGAAGGGCGTGACCGAGTAACGGGCGACCTGAAATGGACCGGCACGCGCATAGACCTGGTGTTCGGCTCCAACTCGCAACTCAGAGCGCTGGCTGAGGTGTACGCCAGTTCCGATGCGCAGGAGCGCTTTCTGAAGGACTTTGTCGCCGCCTGGACTAAAGTCATGAACCTGGACCGCTTCGATCTGGCGTAAACGGGAGAAGCGCCAAGCCGTCAAAACGCCTGTCCATATCCGGACAGGCGTTGTTCGTTACGGAATAACCGGCGTCAGTCGCCTGCTTCCAGACGTTTCTCCATCCAGACAATGGCGGCGCGACAATTCCATAAACGCTCCTTGTCCTGCCGACTCATAACTTGATCTCCGCCTGTTAGCTCTCCTGGGAGCGTTGCTACTTGATTCATTATTGCATGGGCGTTCGTCGAGAATAGTGTTCCGACTGCTTCACAGAATGCGGACAAACCTCATCAACTTCCACATAAGAGGCGTCCCGGTTGCATCTATAATTGTCCCCACCGGGTGAAGATTTGTCGTTATAAACATGGTAATATCAGTGCCCTGTTTATAATATGTATGACGCGACGATGTTAGGGCTTATATATCCAGAATATGACTTACACGATCGAATACCTGGGCGCCGATACAGACAAACAGACCGCCATCGCGGCGGTCGAGCTGGCGTTGCTGCGCCATGGCGATTGGGGGAGTTACGGCGACTTCGCCAAACCCATAGAACAGTTATTAAACGAATACAAAATCACCATTGAAGAGCTGCCCGAGACTTTCTCCGTCTTATTTATTTCCCCTGCGCCACAGAGCGGTTTTGAAGTCTCTTTTTCAGTATTAAAGGCGGATTTATCCATTGATAAACACAGCGTCGTAATTGGCGTTGATTGCCCTCCGCCGGAAATTGGCGAATAAGCTCTTTTAATACGCCCGTCTGCAAAGTGGCTGATTTATTCAGCGAAGAATTGGTCTATTTTTATACATCTGATACGCATGTTGCGGATTTGGCGTTTGCAGTCTTTCCCCTTATGCTGGCCGCCTGCTTGTTTGACGGCGTGCAGGCGTCGGCGGGAATTGTACTGACCGCTTTCAAAGACACGTTTTTTTCATTCGTATCACTACTTATATCTTATTTCGGAATCTGCATCCCCATGGTATTAGTATGGGGTAACGTTCAGGGTGAGGGGATCGTCTACGATCTGTTTTTCTCCATGACGGTAGGCTTGTTTATTTTATGCATTTTGCAGGTTGCGCGTTTACATTACGTCTCAACCTATGGGCGGAATACTCTTATAGCTAACCGGCCTAAACAGAGTCGCGCTGTATAGCCTACTCTTATCGATCAAACCCACCCTGTAGAAGAAGAGTTTTTTGACAATTGGCGTCGTTGTGAACAGCGGTAAGTTGTTCCCGCCTTTAATACAACTTATATAAAATAAGTGTGGTTTTCAGGTATAATGCGGCGCCAAAAATTTACACTGCCTTTTGTGTATAAAAAAGCGGCGGCCAAAAGCTGTTCGTTTTTCCACACTGGGTGACCTTGCCACAAACCTAGGGGGACTTAATGCCTAGTAATACCAAAATCGTCTATACACTTACTGACGAAGCGCCTCTACTAGCCACCTATTCTTTTTTGCCGATCATTAAGAAATTCGCCTCAGCTGCTGGCGTAGACGTAGAAACCAGCGATATTTCTTTGGCGGCGCGAGTTCTCGCTAATTTCCCTGAATGTCTCTCTGAAGAACAGAAAGTGCCTGACGCGCTGGCGGAGTTGGGTGAGTTGGTAAAACAAGCCGACGCCAACGTTATCAAGCTGCCGAACATCAGCGCCTCCATTCCGCAGTTGAAAGCGACGATCAAAGAACTGCAGCAGCAGGGCTTCAACGTGCCGAACTATCCAGAAGAGGCGGTGACTGAAGAAGAGAAGAAAATCGAGCAGACCTACACCAAAGTGCTGGGCAGTGCGGTAAACCCGGTCCTGCGTGAAGGCAACTCCGATCGTCGCGCGCCTGCGGCGGTTAAACAATATGCCCGTAAGCACCCCCACAAAATGGGCAAATGGAGCCAGGCTTCCCGCACTCACGTTGCGCACATGCGTGAAGGCGATTTCCACGCGACTGAAAAATCCGTGATCATCGATCGCCCCATGGTCGCCAGAATTGAATTTGTCGGCAAAGATGGCGCGGTTGAATTGAAGCGCGAACTGAAGCTGCAGAAAGACGAGATCCTGGACAGCATGCGTCTGAGCGTCAGAGAGTTGTGCAAGTTCCTGGAGCAGGAAATGGAAGGCGCGCGTCGTGTCGGCATCCTGCTGTCTCTGCACGTGAAAGCGACCATGATGAAGGTGTCTCACCCCATCGTATTCGGTCACGCGGTGAAGGTGTTCTTCAAGGACGTGTTCAAGAAGCACGCGGAAACCTTCAAAGAGCTTGGCGTTGAGCCCAACAACGGTATGGGCAACGTGTACGAAAAAATTCAACAGTTGCCAATGTCCAAGCGCGAGGAAATCGAAAAAGATATCCTCAACTGCTTCGAGCACCGTCCCGAACTGGCGATGGTGAACTCCGACAAGGGCATCTCCAACCTGCACGTGCCTTCTGACGTCATCGTTGACGCCTCCATGCCTGCGATGATCCGCGAAGGCGGCAAGATGTGGGGCGCGGATGGCAAGCTGAAGGACACCAAAGCGGTTATCCCGGACTCCAACTACGCCACCATCTACCAGGAAGTCATCAACTTCTGTAAGCACCACGATGCGTTCGATCCCACCACCATGGGCACCGTACCTAACGTGGGTCTGATGGCGCAGAAAGCGGAAGAATACGGCTCGCACGACAAGACCTATGAACTGGACGCAGACGGCGTGATGCGCATTGTCGACGACCAGGGCAATGTGCTGATGCAGCACGAAGTGGAGAAAGGCGATATCTGGCGCGCATGTCAGACCAAAGATCTGCCTGTCCGCGACTGGGTGAAACTGGCGGTTACCCGCGCTCGTCTGTCCGGCATGCCGGCGATTTTCTGGCTGGACGAAGACCGTCCCCACGATATGAACCTGAAAACCAAAGTTGTCGAGTATCTGAAAGTGCACGACACCGACGGTCTGGACATCCATATCATGGGCTACGACGTCGCTATGCGCACCACGCTGGAGCGTCTGCGTCGCGGCAAAGACACCATCTCCGTCACCGGCAACGTTCTGCGCGACTACCTGACCGACTTGTTCCCCATTCTGGAACTGGGCACCAGCGCCAAAATGCTGTCTGTCGTTCCATTGATGGCGGGCGGCGGCCTGTTCGAGACCGGCGCCGGCGGTTCTGCGCCTAAGCACGTACAACAGTTCGCAGAAGAAAACCACCTGCGTTGGGATTCTCTGGGCGAATTCCTGGCGTTGGCGGTATCTTTCGAAGACATCGCGGTCAAAACCGGCAACAAGAAAGCCGAGATTCTGGCCAAGACGCTGGACAAAGCGACAGAGAAACTGCTGATGAACGGCAAATCGCCTTCCCGTAAGGTCGGTGAGCTGGACAACCGCGGCAGCCACTACTATCTCGCGATGTACTGGGCCGAAGCTGTTGCCGCGCAAACCGACGACGCTGAACTGGCGGCGCAATTCGCTCCTCTGGCCAAAGAGCTGGCGGCGAACGAAGACAAAATCGTCAGCGAACTGCTGGCCAAAGAAGGCACCCCAGTGGAAATGGGTGGTTACTACCACGCAGATCCCAAACTGGTCAGCAAAGCCATGCGTCCAAGCGACACACTGAACGCGCTGATCGACGGCTAAGCAACTTTCGGCGCGACGTTACTTCTGTGAGTTGTTAGTGATGTGAATCGTAAGTAATGTCCGCCGAACAGGCTTAAGAAAAAGGGAGCAATCGTTGCTCCCTTTTTTGTTATGGCTATTTGCTTAAATCACGTTCACGCAAGCCCGTAAAACTTCCCAACTCAATGACTAAACCGCGTCGCCGCAAACTGGTTCAGCACGCGATGCACCAGGTAGGTGGCGAGTAGCGTCACTACGATGGCGAAGAAGATGCTGCTGATTCGGTAGAGCCCGCTGAAAACCAGGTCGCTGGTGGGGGAGAGATACTGGCCGAACAGGATGCCCAGGGTGGTCAGGCCGCCGAATCCCGCCCCGGAGCCGCTGGACTCTTTGACATGCAGATAGCTAAAGAACAACGCGCCGATCCACAGTAGCGGGATGACTAACAGCAACACGCCAGTCCAATCATACAGAATCACCTGACACAGCAAGCCAAAGGCGACGCCCAGCAGTGTTCCCATGGCCCGTTTGCGGGCGTAGCCCAAGGCGCCGTTCCAGTGCATGGGGAACAACAGCAATAAGGTGGTGGCCTGAGCGGACATGGAGTCATTCAGATCGAAAATCTGAAACACCAGAAACGACAGGGTCGCCAACGTGGCGCCCATCAACGCTTCATGGCGCATGCGATGAGATCCTTTTGGCTCCGCCGGTGGTGGGGGAGGCTGGCGAGGGGAGGCGTCGGGTATTAAAAAGGTGGCCAGATAGGCAATCAGCACGGATAAAAGCCCCGCCAGGATATTGCTGATCACCAGATCATTCAGGTCCACGCCAGGATAGCTGGCGAAGTGCAGCATGATGCTCAGGCTAAGCACGCTATTCGCGCCGAACAGAAACAAAGGGCCTTTCGACATGCAGGCGAATTTGTAGAGAAACAACCCGAAAGCGATCAGCGTCATGATTCCGGGATGCGCGCCGAATAAGCCGCTCAGCAGAGCGACTTCGAGCCCGCAGATCACTGATGACGCCACCAGTTGGCGCGCCAGATGCGCGTTCATCACCGGCGCCAGGCCAAGCAGCAACACCGGCGTGACAGTAAAAAACACGCCATAGTTCCAGCCAAACAACTTACTGATGGTGAACCCCAACACCGCGCCAGTGGCGATGCGCAGGCTCTGGCGCAAGTCATTCTCGGAGAGTGGATGATCCCATAATCGCATAACAGCGCCTGCTTAGTAGATGTAGTGCAACAAGCTGAGGAAACGAATCTGCGCCTTGGCGAAGGTGGAGAAAATCGCTCCATCCGGCAGCAGTTGCACCGTGGCCCGTGCGCCGGACGGCAGATGTTGCGCGTCGGCGTCCAGTTGCAGATGCAGGCGCATACGCTGCGCGTCGCGCACCCAGCGGTTGGATTGCGTGGGCGTCGCCAGACGACCGTCCGCATCGAACTGGCCGGCGCTGACGCCCGCGTCGAGACTGGTGAGGTGAGCCTGAAATACCTGTCCAGGTTTGCCGTCAAAGGCGACCAGCGCTTCATTATTCAAGTCAAAGTTGCGCAGACTTTTTTCGCGAAAGTCAGCGATGACGTCCAGATTGTCGGAAACCAGCGCCACCAGGGGCGACCCGGCGACGGCATAGGCTCCCGCCTCAAGCTGCAGGTTGGTGATGACGCCGTCTTCCTCCGCCTTGATCCGGGTGTAAGAGAGGTTCAATTGCGCCTGCTTCAACTGGGTTTCCGCGGTGCGAATGGTCAGATTGGCGTCGCTCAGTTCGCCCCGGCTGACTTCCAGTTCCTTCAGATGCGCCTTCATCGACGCCAATTTCGCCTGCGCTGTCGTCGCGTTGCTTTCCGCCGTATCCAGCTGTTGCTGAGACACTACATTGCGCTGGAACAAGGTTTTCAGGCGCAGGGCCTCGCGATTTTTCTGGCTTAAAGTCGCCGCGGCGGCATCCACATCCGCCCTGGCGGCGGCGATGGACGCATCCAGTTGCGTGTTGTTCTGTTTGACCCGCTCCAGATTCAACTGCGCCTGCTCCAGGGCGATTTTGAACGGCTCAGGGTCAATGTCGAAAAGAATATCGCCTTTGTGGACGGGTTGATTGTTCTCTACATGCACCGCGGTGATCGGACCGCTGATGCGGGGAGACACTTTGGTGACGATACGCGTCGCCATGGCCTGGGGCGTCAACGGCATGGCGATGTCAGCGATGAGAAAGTAAGCGAAAACAAGAACGAATACGATGCAGGAGTATTTTATCCACTGCGCGAATTTTTGATCGGGGGTCATACACTCTTACTTCTTTCAATAAAAGGACTACGGATTCTCAAACTCAAGGGCATTGAGAGCGATTTGCTCCAGCATGGCGCCGAGTTTTTTCTGGTCGTTTTCATCTATGTGATTCAGCAAGCGCCGACGCACTTTGAGTATGTGGGCTTCCATTTGCGCGATCAGTGATTTGCCTGCATCCGTCAGGCTTACGATGCGCGCCCGCTTGTCGTGGGCGCAGCTGTGCCGCTTGATGAGCGATTGTTCTTCCAGCTGTTTCAATGTGCGCATCAGCGACGCCAACTCGATTTCCAGCGCCTCCGCCAACTGTTTCTGGCTGAGGTTGTCCCCCAGACGCTGCAGCTTCAATAACGCGGTCCAGCGCGGATAAGTCAGACCCAGCGGGGCCAGTTCCCGGTCAGCGGTCATTTTCCAGAGTCGGGAAACGCGGCCAAGCTGCTCCGCAAGGGAAAGATCTTTGAAGGTATTGGAAGGGGGATTCATGACGAGACGCTCAATTTAGTTAGCATGCTAAACAATGTAATATGCTTAGCAAGCTAAGTAAATGCGAGAGGCAAAGGAATCAGGTAGGGAGATGTACGCAGTAAGAGGATTTGGGGAGAAGTTACCGTACTCGTATAAAACGTAACAATTTGTATCGGGCGTGACGGGAAGCGCTTCAGAAAGCTCGCTACCTGTATTGATAATTCTTATCAAACACATCAACAGCAAGAAAAAGGAAAACAATATGGAAGTCTATTTGATTGGACATGGCGGCTGGCTGGAAGAAGATGGTTACTTCGATATGCCGAGAAACGTGGTGCTCCATTTTTACTGTCCTCACACCAAAAAGTTCGACAGTAGTTGGGAGAGTGCGGTCAGATCCGGACAGGCTGTCGCTCACCCGGACTTCAGCCATGAAAGAGGTCCGCAACGCTGCCGTAACTACCGCTTGGCGCACCCTGGCGGCATCAAATCGAAAGTCGGCTACGACTCCCTGCATCCCCTGATTCCCCCGCACTATATTGGCGCCAACTTGCGTGATCAGTTGAACTGCGCCGTTAAGGATCGCGTCACCCACTGGTACGTACACCTTAAAGATATCCTGAATTCCATCAGGCCCAACGGCGCTGTCTGTCATGTGCATTGGCTCGCCTGCCGCGACGACCTGAAAGGCATCGCATCGGACTTTGAAAGAGAAGCTCAGGGAATGTATGGCGGCATATACGGCGGTGAACCGAAAAAAGCCGTTGGCAAGCTGAACATGAAAGATTTCCAGCTAAAATTCAGATAAGACATCGATCGCCGGCAAGACTGCTTTCCGGGGAGCATTCCTCGCTCCCTGGACTTAGGTGGTTAGCCGGCGTTTTTTTCGATTTGATACGCCTTAGTTCATCCTCCTCCGCAGCCCGTCATCTCCTCACAACAGCTTTTAGTTTCTTGCATAAACAGCTGATAAATTTAAGGTTGTCGCGAATTTAACGCATCCGTTACACTGGCTTGAATTTTCCCTATATCCCTGCGCTAAGCGTGATAGCCAAAGGCTTGGTCTATGTCGGGATACCAGACAAGGACTTATGAGATGCTGTCAGAACAACAAAAAGCCCAGTATGCAAAGGATGGTTATCTATTGTTGCCGGATTTGGTGACGCAGCCGGAGCGTGAGGCGTTAATCGCACGCGCCTACGCCATCATCGAAGAAGATAATCTGGAACAAGCCGCGCGTTTTTCCACCATTGATCGCGCTCAGGTCAATAACGCGTATTTTCTCGGCTCCGCTGAAACGATTCGCTGCTTTTTCGAAGAGGAAGCCTTCAGCCCAGAAGGTGAGTTGCTGCAGCCGCGGGCCCAGTCCATCAACAAAATCGGTCACGCGCTGCATGATCTGGACCCGGTCTTTAAACGCTTCGCGCAGCGCCGCGAGTTCGGCGATATCGCCCGAGATTTGGGGCAATCACACCCCTCGCTGTATCAGACCATGGTGATTTTCAAGCAACCGCGCATCGGTGGGGAGGTCACCTGGCACCAGGACGCCACTTTTTTCTATACCGAACCGGCCAGCGTTATTACTTACTGGTTCGCTCTGGAAGACGCCACCTTGCAAAACGGCTGTCTCTGGCTGGAGCCCGGTGGTCATCAAGGCCCCTTGCGCGAACGCTATTTGTGCGAACAGGGCGATCTAAGCATGCGACCTCTGAGCGACCAACCCTGGCCAACTAAAAGTGGAACCCCTATGCCCGTCAAGGCTGGCAGTCTCCTGGTATTCCATGGTCACCTGCCACACTACAGCGCCCCCAACCGCTCCGACAAATCCCGCATCGCCCTGACGTTTCATGTGGTCGATGGGGCTTGTGAGTATGCGCCGGAAAATTGGTTGCAGCGGGGAAGCTTGGGGAGCTTTTCATTGTGAGGGTGGGGGGGAGCTATAAAGTTCTGCGTGAAGATTTCTAAACCCTATACTGTATGCAACAGTCCTGGCCCGAGAAAATGTTACTCATTTATACAGCCGCCAAGGGCTGATCACCGTCGTTTTATAGATGTATTGTCGATATGAGGGACAAGCCCATGTCTGGTCAGGACGCGTCGCCGCTCAAGATCCACGCAACCATAGTCGAAAAGATCAATTTTGCCTGCCATCAGAGCGCTTATGCCGTGTTGCGCGAGTTAAAGATCGAGAATTCGAGCGCTGATGATCTCCATGACCTGGTCGTCACACTGGAGGCCGCGCCGGCGTTCCTTAGAACGAAAACGTGGACGATAGACAGTCTCTCCGCAGACGGACAAATCGTGATAAAGGATCGTGACTTGGAGTTGGACGGCGGCTTTTTATTTGGTTTGGCTGAGTCTATGCGTGGAAGCCTCAATATTCGCGTCAACCGTGCAGATGAGCTTCTTGCAGAGCAGGCGGTTGACGTTGAGCTACTGGCCTCCAATGAATGGGGCGGCGTCAGCTTTATGCCCGAGCTTTTGGCCGCTTTTTGTACGCCCAATGACCCCGCTGTCGACCGCCTGTTGGGACAGGCCGGCAAAGTGCTGCGAACGGCGGGCAAGCCGGACGCCATTGACGGCTATCACGCTAAAAGCCGGGAGCGGGTATGGCTGATCGCCTCCGCGATCTACTCCGCCATGGTCAAATTACAAGTAGGGTATGCGCTGCCACCCGCCAGCTTTGAGCGCAACGGTCAAAAAATTCGACTGCCGAATCAGATTGAAGCCAACAAGGTCGCCACCTGTCTGGACACAACGTTGCTGTTCGCCGCGGCGTTTGAGCAGGCCGGGCTTAACCCCATACTGGTGTTAACGGAAGGGCATGCCCTGGTCGGACTCTGGCTGCAGCCTGAAGATCTCTCAAGCGTCCTGGTGTATGAAGCAGAGGTTTTTCGCCAGCGTATCCCGCTGAAAGAGCTTATTCTGATAGAAACCACGTTAGTGACGACGCATCCCCCAGCGCCGTTCTCCAAAGCGGTGCAGGCCGGGAGTCTGGCGGTGTCTTTGGAAAAGGATAACGAGTTCATCGCGGCTATTGATATTCGCCGGGCCCGGGCGCATCGCATAAATCCGGTCAGTCTGCAGACTCCCCGATCCCAGTTCACTGAGTCAGACGGTGAGGGCGAGAACATAGAGCCGGGGTTAGAAGAGGCGCCGTCGTTGCCCTCCTATTCCGTTCCCGACGAGGAAGATCTGTCCGATAGCAGCCCGGACGGCCGCCTGGAGCGCTGGCAGCGTAAGTTATTGGACCTGTCCGCGCGCAACCCGCTGCTTAACCATAAGCCCGGCAAAACCAGTCTGGCTTTTGTCTGCAGCGACCCCGGCGCTTTGGAAGATGTACTGGCGACGGGGGCGCGAATTTCTATCGCGCCGTTCCCCAGGTTTCATGCCCAGGAACAAGATCAGGATATCTATCGTCAGCGCACCGGGGACGATTTGAAGGAAGAATATGCCCGGGACGCGTTGTCGAAAAAGCAGCTGCTGGTTGAACTCTCGCAAGAGGAGCTGGATAAGCGCGCGGTTGAAATATATCGCAAAGCGCAGACCTCCCTCAAAGAAGGCGGTTCTAACACCCTGTTTCTGGCGATTGGTTTTCTGCTCTGGAAACAGAAAGACAAGGACGACCGTCGCTACCGCGCGCCGTTGATCTTGCTGCCCGTTTCTCTGGAGCGGAAGTCCGTTCGCAGCGGCGTCAAAATGACCGCCAGCGAAGACGATCCCAGATTCAATACCACGTTGCTGGAGATGCTGAAGAAAGACTTCGGCATTGATATTGGCGGCCTGCATGGGCCCTTGCCGCAGGACCATAGCGGGATCGATGTGGAAGGCGTCTGGAATAAAATCAGACATGCGATCAAAGACGCGCCGGGGTTCGAAGTGGTGGAGGACGTCGTCCTGGGCCATTTCTCTTTCGCCAAGTATTTGATGTGGAAAGATCTGGTCGATCGTTCCGAGTCACTGAAACAGAGTGCGGTGGTGAAGCATCTTCTGGAAACGCCAAGAGAGCCCTACGAAAGCGATATCCGCTTTGTCGACCCTGGCGACATAGATAAAGAATATACGCCGGCGGATTTGCTGACGCCTTTGCCGGCGGACTCGTCTCAAATGTCCGCTATCGCCACGGCGGATCGGGGCAAGAATTTTGTCATCATCGGGCCGCCGGGAACCGGGAAAAGCCAGACCATCGGCAACCTTATCGCCCACATGATGGGCAAAGGCAAGAAAGTGCTGTTTGTGTCAGAAAAAACCGCGGCGCTGGAAGTGGTTCACCGGCGACTGAAAGACATCGGCCTGGGCCATTTCTGCCTGGAGCTGCATTCCAATAAGGCGAAAAAAGCCGATGTCCTGAATCAGCTGCGCGCCTCCTGGGAGAGCTTTTCGCAATCGAAAGTCAACGCATGGCAGGCGGAGGCGGAGCGGCTGAAGGCCCTGCGCGACCGCTTGAACCAGGTCGTCAACGCTCTCCACACACGTCGCCGAAATGGTTTGACCGCTCATTACGCCATCGGCGTCAAAGTCCGGGATAACGAGCTTGCGGCGAAGGTGAAGCTAAGCTGGCCTAATGCGGACTATCATGATGACTCGCAGCTGCAAAAGCTGCGGGAAGCCGCGGAGTTGCTGGGTATTCAGGCAAAGGCCGTGGGTGAACTGGTTGATCACCCATTGAAAGTAATCGCAAATTTCGATTGGCGTCCCCAATGGCAGGAAGAGGTGGTCAGCGCCGCCGGGCAATTGCAGGCCAGCGCCAAACAAGCGGCGAAAGACCTGGCTGTGTTTGAGGGCGCCTTGGGAGTCAGCTTTGGCGATGCCGACTTATCTAAACTCGGTGCGGTGGAAGAGCTGGGGCAGGTATTACTGGACTCCTACAGGACACAGGCGTCGTTCGCCCTGGAGCCGGACGGTCCCGACCGTCTGGAGGCGCTGGAAGAGGCCGTTGGACAACTAAAAATCTATATCGACGCGCAATCCAGGCTTAGTTGTAAGTATGAAGCTCTGGCATGGAAGAAGCTTGATGCTGACAGTCTCGACATACAGTGGCGAGACGCCAATCAGACATGGTGGCCAAAAAGCTTTTTCGCCAAGCGAAAAGTGCTGAAACAGATGCGCCAGAATGGCGCTCTGGGTGATCCAGATCCCAACAACGATATCCCTGTCCTGAAGCAGTTGCGAACCACCGGCGAATACATTGATCGTCTGGATGGAATGCTGAAAGGGTTGCGCGACTGGAATGCCCATGACTCAGATCCGGATGTGATCGCGTCTCTCAAGCTGCTGGGGTCTCGCGCCCGTATTGCGGTGAGTAAGCTCGCCGACGACGCTGATGGATTGATCTTCCTGCGATCGAAAATCAGAGGCCTGCTATACGACGCCAACGACCTTCTGGCCCCGGAGGCGACCGTTGGAAAAGGCATTGCAGATTTTTTGTCGTCACTGGAACGACTCAAGGCGATCAGCCAGCAATTTGAGGGCTTGATTGGCAATACGCTGAATGGGCATCTGCCGAGTGAGGCGTCGGCGTTAGAGGCGATAGACGAACTTTGCCAGGGAATAGTAGAACGTCATCACTCCCTGAGAGACTGGTGCGGCTGGGTGCGCAGACGTTCTGAAGCAATAGATCTCCAGATGGGGCCGTTGGTGGAAGCGGTTGAAAACGGCGATGTAAACCCCGAGGACCTTATTGATATCTTCGAGGCCGCCTATTGCGCCTGGTGGTCTTCAGCGGTGATCGGAGAGGATGAAGTCCTCAGAACTTTCTCATCGCCGGAACATGAGTCGGCCATTCTTCATTTCAGAGATCTGGACACCCAGTTCAGTGAACTTACGGCGCAGTATATTGCGGCGAAACTGGCAGGCGAGATTCCCGACCCGGACGACATCAAACGCAGTTCCTCCTGGGGCGTTTTACGTCATGAGCTGCAGAAGAAAACACGGCATAAGCCGGTTCGGGAGATGATGGAGGAAATTCCCGACGTGGTAACCTCATTGGCGCCTTGTCTGATGATGTCGCCATTGTCCATCGCCCAGTTTTTATCGGCGGAGCAAGCGCTGTTTGATGTGGTGATTTTCGACGAAGCCTCGCAGATCACGGTTTGGGACGCGGTAGGCTCTCTGGCGCGGGGCAAACAGGTCATTGTCGCGGGCGACCCCAAACAGATGCCGCCCACTAACTTTTTCGCCCGCTCTGACGATGACCCCGATGGGGATATCGACGCTGAGGGCGATCTTGAAAGTATCCTTGATGAACTGATCGGCGCCAGTATCCCGCAACGGGTGCTGAACCTGCACTATCGCTCGCGCCGGGAGAGTTTGATCGCTTTCTCCAACAGCCGCTATTACGACAGCTCCCTGATTACCTTTCCGGCGCCGGTGCATCCGGACAAAGGCGTTTCACTGGTTCGCCCGGAAGGCTTCTATGCCAGAGGCAAGGCCCGTCATAATCAAGGCGAAGCGAAGGCCATCGTGGCGGAAATTGTACGCAGAATTACCTCCACAGATCCGAAAGTGCGCACTCAATCCATTGGCGTGGTCACATTCAACACAGAACAGCAGACGTTAATCGAGGACCTGCTGGATAAAGCCCGTTCCGATGATCCTTCCATTGAGTGGGCGTTCTCCGAAGAGTCGACCCTGGAGCCGGTATTCGTGAAGAACCTGGAGACGGTTCAGGGAGATGAGAGGGACGTCATACTGTTCAGCATTACTTATGGTCCGGATGAAAGCGACCATGTGACGATGAACTTTGGACCGCTGAATCGTAACGGTGGCGAGCGACGTTTGAATGTCGCGATGACTCGGGCGCGCTCTGAAATGATCGTCTTTTCGACGATGAAGCCGGAGCGTATTGATCTCTCCAGAACACAGGCCCGAGCGGTCGCCGATCTCAAGCATTTTCTTGAGTACGCAGAGCGGGGCGCTTCCGCCTTGGGCGCCGCCGTGCATGGTTCAATTGGCGACTTCGAATCGCCCTTTGAAATTGCGGTGGCGAGGGCCTTACAGGATAAAGGCTGGATCATTCACCCGCAGATTGGCGTTTCCGCATACCGTATCGATCTGGGGATCGTGCATCCTGACGCGCCGGGCCTATATCTGGCGGGCGTCGAATGCGACGGAGCGATGTACCATAGCTCCGCCTACGCCCGCGAGAGAGACAAGATCCGCCAGGCGGTGCTTGAAGGGCTGGGGTGGACGCTGTTCAGAGTCTGGTCAACCGACTGGTGGACGAACAAGGCCAAGGCGCTAGAAGACCTACACGCCATGCTACAACGCCACCTCGAAAAAGTGCGTGAGGAAGAGGCACGGAAGGAGGCTGGCGCAGAGGCAGTCAGCTAGCGGGTGGTTGATGCATTGCGTGAGAAAGTCCCCGCAGTGTTCTTCCAATGGAACCATGGGGCTGGTGGATGTATCTTCTGGAATCAGAATTGGAAAAACGCGGATGTGGGTTATACAAATTATTAGGCATCAAGGATCGTAAGTGGAAATAATCAAGAATATTGGGTCGGGCGAATTTGGTATAGAAGGCGAAGTCTACTTTCGCTGCTTCGATAAATATATTGCGCTATCCGTAGAAGGCGAAAATATCGAATTTGCGCAAATGTGTGCGGAATACCTAAATGAGCTAACCGATGATGTCATAAGTTCTTTATGCGAGGCCTCTATCAGGTATTGCAATGGCTTTCTTGAGGCAATTGGTGAGCCGATAAAGACCTTTGAAAAACCTACAGAAGTTCTTAGCTTGATTTATCCGAGCGTATTGTTGGTTCCAAGTCCAGGAAATGAGCGCGAGCCAGTAATCCACATGGAGCTAAATTGTGAGTGGGAGCCAGAGCATGGTATGGAATGGGTTGTTCGAGGTAATAAGGTGCTCTACGTAGGCGCCTTCAATGGTGAAGATCCTTGGTCCGATTTTTGTCAAAAGAAAGCCTGGAACTATGCCTAACAAAGGCAAGCACAATCACCCAATGCAAATAGCCACATTGGGCTGGACCTCGCTGATGATCGCCTCAGGCAAATCGCACTATATGGTGAATAATTGGCCATATTTTTCCCCCATGGGAGGTGAAAATGGCGCTCAATATCTCAAATTCGCTACTTTACTCGCTATGCCTTGGTTTCCGGGGCTCTCTTCTGCAGAGCATTTCCTTAAAATCGTATTTTTAGCAATTTTCTGCCGCTTTAATAAGACTTCAAGCAAGAAACGAAGTGCGATTCCCCTGCGTACTCTATGGATTTACTGTCTACTATTCAACCATGTAGTGCGATTTGCCTGGGGGAAGCGGGGAGAATTAGTAGAAAAATATCACCTTGATAAGCTTGAACAGCTTATATCAGTGCAATTATCAAAATTGCAGCTCTCAAATGAAACTCACTGGGTGAAATTGGTTGTGTCAAATGTAAGTGGTAAGATTGAAACTGTAGCATTGACTGTTGATGGTATGCAATCTGACGAAGTAAACAAGGAAGTTTCATCATATAGTTGGCCTGCTTCTAAACAGTTTTATATGGTTATACTATTTTTTGTGGTGGGCAAGGCATAATGAGGCCTTAGTATTCAGAGGAGGCATCATGGAAATCTGGAAAAACCACGAAGAGGCAGAGGCATTAAATGAAGATGTCGACGGTTATATTCCATGGTTCAACAACAAGCCTCCATTGTTGGCGCCGAAATAATTAAATGCTAACAAGGCCTTTAAATTGACGTCTTTTCCGTCGCATACCACTACGCTGCCAAAAAAAATAACTCCAAATCCACCAATGATGGTGGCTTTAGAAGCCCGACTATGGAGACATAAATGAGTGAGTTTAGTGAAAGTTATCACCTGCGTACCAAGAACAAAGAAGAAGGAAAAGACTTATTAAAAAGGCTTGGTGTCCGTGGGGTAGTGTTTGATGAATCCAATAACTGGATAACAATACTGCCGGAGGGCGATTTAAATTCACAAAAAGATAATGTCGCGGCTTACTATAGTGGTATGGTTCTGCACTATATGTTTGCTGAGGATCACGCCTGGGTTGTGAATTTGTTTTCTAATGGCGTTTTGATAAGTGCATATGTGTGTGCATGGGACCCGGAACTGTATATTGAAAAAGATAAATTAGATGTTCAACGCTTTGTCGACTTGCTAATTGATCAGGGCGACCGTGAAAAGCTGATTCAGCTATTTTGTCTGGACACATTGGACGACATTTTTAGCGAGATGCCTGCTTATAAATTGGCTGACCTTCTCGGTATTGAGCATTACCAATGGCTGGCGGGGCATGATATACCTCGACATGGCGAAGAAATTGTAAGAAGTAATCCTGGAGCTGAGTTGGTTGGCTAATTCACCTCTAATAGTCAGCAGCAAGCGACCCCTGTGCTGGGCGTTATACACCTTGAGAGTTATGAGCAATTACATAAGAATTGAACGAATCCCCTATGAAGAGCCTTACCATGTACAGCTTGTTTGGAATGCATCCAATGGTAGTGTTTCAACGTGCTTCGAATATTATGACAATGCAGATTCATTAAAAGAAATTGCTGGTGGATTAGAAAATTTTCCCCGGCACAGCAGTGACGTTTTCTTATATGAAATTGGCTCTGAGAAGCCCGAAGATAATTTTGCGTACTATTTCAGGCTTAGAGCTTTTACTACTGATTCACGTGGTAGCTCGGCGCTTCAAATTCGATTTAGCAACAACAGAGATTTACCATACCGAGAAATAGTCGAATTCTGTATCGAAGCTGAACCAGCAGCTATAAATAGGCTCGGCAAGCTCTTTCGAGAATTTTCAAATCTAAATCAAGAATACATGGCTTGGTCAGATACCGAATCATTTATAGGCAGCAAGCACGAATATACATAACAAAGCCAAGTGAATTGCCCGAGCGAAAAGTGCATGGGCTGGACCTCGCTGACGCTCGGCCTGTATTGACGTAAACAAGGCAGCTCTGCAACAGATGCAGCGCCAGGGTGGATAGTTTCTGAATAGATGGCTTCTGAACGGATAGCTTCTAAACAGATAATCATCGGGGGCGGCAGGTACTGCTCTTCCTGCATGCCCCCGACGAAATAACCCCTTATTACGGATTCAACAACCCAGGCCAGGTGGAGTTATTCACCGGTTTGGGATAGCCGTCGTCTACTTTATCCTCGCTGATGTTATAGCGCAGGTAGCGTTGGCCGGTCAGGAAGATGTAGCCGCGGCTGTCGCTCCATTTCACGGCGGCGGTGATCTCCGTCGCGTAGCTTCCCAGTCCGGGCCAGGTGCTGTCGTTGATTGGTTTGGGGTAGCCGCTGTCCACGGCGTCGCTGTTGATGTCGTAACGTATGTAATCGCCGTTGCTGAGGAAGAAATACACTTTCTGATTATGCCAGCGCAGGGCGGCTTCGATTTGATCTTTATAGGGCTCCAGGCCGGGCCAGGTGCTGTTGTTGATCGGTTTGGGGTAACCGCTTCTTACCTTGTCGCCGATGTTGTCGTAATTGATGTATTGACCGTTTTTGAGGAAGTAGTAACTGGTTCCCGCGTCTTTTTGAAAGCTGGCGGTGATCAAATCCCGATATGCTTCCATGCCCGGCCAGGTTTGATTATTGACGTTCTTCGGGTAACCGCCGTCGGATTTGTCCAGCACCTTGTCATAACGCACATACTGCTGGTCGTTGCGGAAAAAGTAAGCCTTGAAAGCGTCTTTGCTCAATGCGGCGTCAATCTGGAAGTTATTGATGCGCAGCGCCAGTGGGGTGTTATTGATTTCCACGACATAATCCGTGACGCCCGCTGCGGTCATATCTGGATCAGACCAGCCGCGATCCATGGAATAAACCTGATCCACTAACTCGCCGTTACGGTAGATATTCGCCGGTTTCTGCTCATCGGTATACCAAGTGAAACGCTGGGCGGTGGAGCCGTCCTCCATGAGTTTGCGCACCCCCAGATCGCCAATCAACGGCAAGCCGTCCAGGCGCCAGGAAGCGTCAATAGTCACGCCAAGATGACGTAACACGGTAGGAGCGATAGAGGCTTGCGACGGATAGCCGTAGAGCGAATTGAACTCGGTGTTGGGAATGTCCGTCACCTGTTGCGAGAACTCCGCGTTCATCGGCTGATTGGACCCGATAAAGATGGTCTTTTCCGGCTCGGTCTGATTGCCATGACCGCACCCGACGATGGGCGTACGACCATGATCGGTGGTCACCAGCACCAGCCAGTTGTCGGCGTTCTGATTCTGCAGGCTGGCCACTTTATCCAAGAGCTGTCCCAGGCGACGGTCAGAGTCCTGCACGGCTTTATCGTAAGCGCTGCCGAAACAGCTCGCATGGCCTGCATGGTCGGGGTCGTCCAGATGCAGGAAAACAAAATCAGCGGACGTCTGGGAGAGAGTTTGCAGCGCGCGATTGACCACTTCTTCGTCATTAACGCCGCTGACGACCTCGTCGATATTGGCGGCCTCATTGGCGAAGAAGTTGGTGTTGATGGGCGCCCAGTTGGCGATGCTGGCCACATAGGCGTCAGGGTTGGCGTCTTTAACCCGTTTGAACAGGCCGGGGAACTCCGGGTTGGCCAACCCCGCGTCGTTGGAATTGACCCCGTGTTTGGACAGCCACACGCCGGTCAGTATGGTCGCCCAACCTGGCCCGCTGATCGTTGGTTGCTCCGACGCCGCGCCTTGGATACCGCCGGTGTAGGCCTTAGTGATGTTGAGCCGGTCAAAGTTGGGCGTGTTCAATCGTTGAACCTGCTCCAGTTGCAGACCGTCAATCCCGATCAAGAGAACTTTATTATCCGCCACAGCCAAAGACGTCATCGCCAGCAGGCCAACGCCCGCCGCGCAACTCTTCCAGTTAAGCATAATCTCTCCTAGGTTTATGGGTTTATCTGGTATATACCAGCCAAAAAAGAATAGCTGCGATTGGTGACAGTGGGGTTAACGTAATATGTACTTTGTTCGATTCTGGGAACTGGGTTTAATTGTGGCTTTCAGGCCAGGGGAGGAGAGTGCTGAGAGTGGCGAAATTGTCTCTGTCCCATACTGAAGACTAGAATCTTCTCTTTTTAAAGTTGGTCTCCACCAAGGAACGCCGAATCATGACAAAAGCGCCAGAGCCGCTGTATTGCAGCGACGCGTGCAGGAATAAATTGCAAGTTAGATCGTTCAGCGTCTGTCCCGTTTGCCATCAGAGTTGGGATGCGCAGCAGCCGGATGGAAGCCGGCATTATCGCAATAATGCGTGGAAGATGTGTGAGGCCTGTTCCCTGGCTAATCGGTGTTGTGTGGTCTGTGGCGCTAAAGTAGCTCGTTGAGCTTTCTTGTATAAAGCAGCGCTAGTGAGAACCGACCAAAAACGGCGGGAACAGCTAACTTTGCCAGCCCGCCACTTTCACGCATAACCCTTTGGCCAGCAGTTGTGCGCTGGGCTCTCCCGTCGCAGAGCCGCCGGGTTCTTCGATGGAAACGAGCAAGTGTTCCGCGCTTTGAATTAACCCCCATTCCTGCTGTGACAGACCTCTTTGCGTTTGCCCCATCAGTTCAATGGTTCCTAAACTGCTGACGGTATTGTCGTCCCTTGAAACGGCCCACAATTGTAATGTTGCATTCTGGCCGATGACGGGTTTTTCCACGATATTCAGGGACAACAGACGCGCCGTCTTGTCGACGGTCACCACCATGACCGCCTGTTCGTCCGCATTCTCCATCACCGCGACATAGTTAACGCTGGGCGCAAGGGACGCCTGGCCGGGATGGATCTGCTCCGTGCCTGACAGAAGAGGATAGAGCGCGAGACACAGCGCCAACGACAGGGTGGCGGCGGAGAGGTATTTGTAGAAGCTCAGCTTGCGTAATAACTTCTCCATCAACTGACTGGGCGCATCGTTGATGCGGGCGGAGATGGCGTTCCAGGTAGCCGTTTTGGGCGCTACCGGCGAGGTATTCTCATGCAGCGGCTGAAACTTTTCTTCCCACTGTCGTACTCTTCTCGCGACGCTCTCGTCTTCGCGCATAATGGCTTCGAAGCGCTTGCGCGCCTTGCCTCGCAGCGCGCCGATGACGTAATTGGACGCCAGGCGGTCCAGAAGCTCCGGATTTTTGTATCTCAATGGCCGAGGCATTGCGCTAACCTCCCAAGACCCCGCTTCAGCCAGATTTTGACGGTATTAACGGGTTTTTCAATATGCACGGCGATGTCTTCGCGGCTATAGCCGTAGTAATAAGCCATTAAAATGGCGTTGCGATTCAACACATCCAGCGACCTCAGGCAGCGGTGGATGCGGCATTTTTCGTTTGAGTTCACGACCTCGCGCAGAGGTGACTCGACGAGGTCTTGCTCCAGCAATTGCTCTATTTCATCGTGTCGCTCGCGCCGCCTCTGTTCCCGGCCTTCCGCCTTCAGCTTATCCAGCGCGCGATAGCGCACCAGAGACGTCATCCAGGTCATCGGCTCGCTCAGGCCGCGACGGTATTCATCCGCCTTATGCCATATCTGCAGAAACGCTTCCTGCAGAACGTCGTTTGATAAGTCCGTGTCTCGTAAAATGATCATGGCTACTCCATTGAGCTTTGGCGCGACGCGTTTATAAAGCTGCTCCAGCGCCTTCTGATCTTTAAGCGCAATTCGCGCCAACAGATTTTCCAGTTCGTCCGGGTCGAAAGTGTTTTCCATGGCACTAAAAAACTCGCCCCGACCCATGCGGAATGCGGGGCGTCCTTATTGTTGAGTCACTTGGACGACGTGATGGGATCAGCCTGAAAGCAACGCGATTTTGAAAACGCGTTCAGATAAACACGTCGCCATCTCCATTAGAAAAACGAGCGGCCCTCATCCATTTACGACGCCCGGAGAGGAAAAGTTACAGCAGAGGAAAACTTTTTTGTCGGTATTTCTCCGGGAGCGTTCTTTTATTCTGCGACTCTCTGCGGCTGCTCATGTCACGCTGGCGCAGAGAGGAGAAGAGGGCGCTTATAAAGGTGGTTACGGTTGCGCGGCGTACCACACATTGCCGACGCCGTGGCCAGTGGCGTCGCCCTGGGCGCCGGCGCTTGCGTAGGTGGCGCTGCTATAGGTTTTCTTGGCGTAGTCGTCATCGCAATAACGATCCGCCTGTCCTTCTGCATGGGCGGCGGAGGTGAAACCAGTGAAAGCAACCATCAAGGCGGTCAGTGCGGCGAAATGTTTCATGAGAATGTCCTTTTAATCTGTAAGTTGAACGGCGTTGTTGTGATCTCATTGATTAAGACGACGCCGACGCGGTGTTTGGATGCAGAATATTTTTTATTTCTCTAATTTTTTTGGGTGGAGAGTGTGAAGAAAGTGAGTTTGACGATGCGTCGCCATCGACGCTCAGGACTAAGCCAAGGCATAGTATTAAGCTAAGGTGTAGAACGGGGTCGCCCCGCCTTCCATGGAAAGCAGGGCGGTTCCTGAATCACGGGCTCAACGATTATTGAATCATCTGCGCAATGTGCTCAGGCAACTCAGACAACAGGGCGAGTCTGGGCGGCGTGGTCGTCAGATCCAAAACCTCGATATTGTCGGTCGCTTCGCCATCGATGGTCACTTTGGGCGCGCACACCAGATACTCCACATTCTTCGTGCTGATGGCGACGCGCAAGCCGTCATCGTCAGTGCGTACGCCGGCTTCAAAGGCCTCCGCGACGCCACGCAGGGTGAACCGCACAATGTGGTCGAGATTCAGCAGCTCCAGCTCTTCAGCATGTTCGCCTTTGTCGATGACGGTGCAGAATCCTGGCGATGTGGACACTTTGACCACGGGCTTGTTGGTCTCGTCCAGAAAGATGCCGTCGAAATCCTGACTGCCTTCGCGTCCAGGCGGGCTCACGTTGAAGAAAGGGGCGCCTTCTGTGGCGCCGTTGTTGTCCCGTTGCTCGCCGACAACGCCCAGCACCAGAACATCCACGCCTTCGCCGCCGTCGAAGAAGTCGCTGCCGTCCCCTGGCGTCCAGATGAAGAGGTCGTCGCCGCCATTGCCGAAGGCTCTGTCGCGGTTGTCGGCGCCTTTGTTGTCGCCGTCGACGCTGGAATTGAAGTCTTCGGTACCGCCGATCAGGATATCGTCGCCCGAGGCGCCGAGCATGACGTCCACGCCCAATCCGCCGATGAGAGTGGAGTCAACGCCGTCTTCCGCCTGAAGGACATCCCCTGCGCGCTGGCTCTGGTTTGGAGAGCCTCCCGGACCGCCGGGATTGAAAGACAACAGCGCGGAGCTTTTTGTGTTCAGATCCGTCCCCTGAATAACGGTGAAATTCTTCTGATTGATATCGCCGCCGTTCTGGCCGTCGTTATTGTCAGGACCTTTGTCGCCGTCGCCAGAGCTGGAACAGCCGGCCGCTGTCATCATGATGGACAAAATGATTGCGCTGCTCAGCGCATGCTTTGAGTGGTTCATACTGTATTCCTTGGTCGATTCTCGGTTCAGTTGGAGTAATGCGTCTAACGCCTAGCGAGCTAAACGGGCTGAAGATGTGGCGGCCGTGGGCGGCAGATCGTCCAGCGTGACTCTGACGGGAGGCGTCTGGGAGATGTCATAGACTTCTATTTCGTCGCCGGACCGCGAAGGGCACACGACAAACTCCGTATTTTTTAAATGAACCGAGATTCTCAAGCCTGTATCCAGCGTATCCGGATCGATATTGGGATCAGCTGCGATGGCCTCATCGAAATTATTGGCGGGGCCTCTCAGGATAAACTGAACCAGATGATCGAGGTTCAGCTCACTCATGCCCTCAGTGGATTTATCCAGAATTCGGCAGAAGCCGGGAGTTTGTTCAATCCTCAGTTCTGGAAGGCCTACGTCGGGGTTGATAAAAATGCCGTCGAAATCCTGGCTTCCTGGCGTACCAGGAGGACTAACGTTAAAGAAAGGGGCCAAATCCGTATTGCCGTCATTATCCTGGGACTCGCCAATCAGGCCGATGACCAGAATGTCCTGGCCTTCGCCGCCGTCGAAGAAGTCATTACCGTCTCCAGGCGTCCAGACGAAAATGTCATTGCCCTTGCCGCCGAAGGCGCGGTCGCGATTAAAGCTGTTGAAGTCTTCGGTGCCGCCGATGATGATGTCGTCGCCGTCATAGCCGAACAGGACATCAATCCCCAGGCCGCCTATCAGAATGTCGTTGCTCTCGGTACCGTATATCTGATCTCCAAACTGCAGGCTTTGATCGCCGCCGCCATTGGAGCCGCGATTGGCGGAGTAGAGTTGGTTGATGGCGGCGTTTGCGCCTTCGGTTGAATTCAGATCATTGCCAATGACGATGTCCGCCTGCGCCAAAGACGCGCCTCCAAAAAGAGCGAGGGAAACGGCGGTCGCCATCCAGGTTTTCGACAAGTTCATACATTTACCCTTTACGTGTTATTTAAGTCGTATTGTTTAAATCAAGGTCATCGATTGATGTCTGGTGTTGACGGCCGTCATCACCGTTACGACACCCACGGAAAAAAAGTTACAGCTACGGAAGATTGTTTTCGGGGGCGCAAAGCGGCATTGGCCCAAACGTTGCGCCTGTTACTGGAAGTCCTTTATCGACGCCGGCGGCTACTTCTGCGCCGGCGTATTCAGAAAGAGAAGGGCGTTACCGACGTCCTATCTCTATGGCTGCGCGGCGAACCACACATTGCCTACTCCATGTCCGGTTGCGTCGCCTTGCTTGCGATCGCCGACCCACAGGTACAGTGGCTGGTTTTTGTACGCCCACTGATAGGCGCCGTCTTTACGTTCGACCACTGTGAACTCACCCCAGGTTTTCGCGTTCTGTTGCGCCAGGAATGGAGGCCAGCTATCCGCGCAGCCGTCGTAACAGGCGGACACGCCGTTGCTGTCTTTAGTGAAGGTGTACAGCGTCATGCCTTGAGCATTAGCGAATACTTCGCCGACTGATGTGGAAACTTTGGTGACGACGGTAGCGGAGGCGCTGGCGACGGTGGAGGTTTTGACAAAGCCGCCGGTATTCCCGTATCCATCGCTATAACCATTGGAAGCGCCATAGTGATAGGAACCTGCGCTGGCGGAGGTTTTAACGTTGTAGCCTGGCTTGTCGTTATCGCAGTAACCACCCCGATCCGCCTGCCCTTCAGCATTAGCGATAGAAGTGAAACCAGCGGCGATCAGAAGAGCGGTCAGTGCGGCGAACTTTTTCATGATTTTTCCTTTTTAAAATTGTGTGTATGTGGTCGGGCCTGAAGACCCTGTATTTCGATCTCGTAGATAAAGACGACGCCGCTTTGGGATTTGGATGCAGAAAGTTAAAAAAAATTTTTGGACACAGTTTTTTTATGTCTTTCAGGTCCGTGTTTAGCTTCGAACCCGGGTTAGATACAAAGGCGTCGCCGGGTAAAGAAATAGACCTGTCAGCCAGTATGTAACCACGCTCGTCATCGCTAATCTGTCAGCAATGATTTCAATAAATCTGCAATAACGATGGATAGAAAGGAGTGTTCGAATGAGCGCACAAAAAGACGCTTTCTCGCAGTGGTTAATGGAGCTTAACAGCCAATGGGGACTGGATTGTCTGGAGCTGGACGCAAATAACCAGTGCCATTTGTTGCTTGATAATCATGAACTGTCTTTCGCCCTTAGCAGTGATGAGCAGGAGTTGTCGCTATGGTCGCCAGTGGCGTCCGCCGACTCGTTCCTGGGGGATGCAGAACGGCTGACGCAGCTTCTGGTTATGAACTTCAACGACACAGCTTCATTGGCGGGATCAACTTTCGCAATGGATAGCGACCGCAGACGCCTTCTGTTATGTTTCCGTGTCGCAATCCAAGGGCTTGACGCACACACGCTGGGAAATATCCTGCGGAATTTCGGTGAAACTATCAGTCATGTTGTCGGGGAGTTGCTGGTGTTGGCGAACTGCGGAAAAGAGAGGCGTGAGCCTGCAAACAATTTTCCTTACCTGAGACCCTAGTGGCGGCCGAAGCCGCGTTCTTCCAATCTATATCGAGATGTCTAAGGAGCATGAATATCGCCTTTAAATGCCTGGCCTGCGGCGGCGGTGGCAAAAACGGGTTCAGAGAAGTCGAGGGCTTCCCGATCGCCGCTTATGACGGGGTCATTGATTGGAGTGACTACACCGATGAAATCCCCCCGTTAAATGACAATAATTGGTGGATGCGATCTGAGGAAACGCCTGTGCCTGGCGACAGCCGGGTGATTAACGTCCGCCACCCTTTTAACGAGAGCGCAGCAGAGGCTTTTTGGACGTTATATACGCCAGCGTGCTCCAGTATTAATGGCTGGGAAGAGCATCTGGAAGAAATAGACGCATCGGCATTTGTGAAATGTCAGATAGAGCGCGTTCTTTCCTACACGGAACAGCAGGCCTGGCTCAAAGTGAAAGTGCTTGAAACCATAACCTTTGTGGAGGTCTTGAATAAGACGCCGCAAACGGAAGAAGGGCTGCCTATCGTCAATAACACATACCAGTTTGAAGCTTTTGATCTTCAGCGTCTGAATGACTGGATGTACTTCTCTGGTTCGGCGGAAGGAGATCTTGGTAACTGGATGTTGATCAAGCAAGTCGATGGCGAGGCGAGGTTGATCGCCTTTGGCGAATGGTCTTTTCACCAGCAATGCGCCTACCTGGGGAACATCTCAATCAGCGATGAGACGCTGCAAACGCTTAAAAGCTGGTGTCGAAATATCTAGTAAGTGCGCATTGGCAAAACCTTTTCATCATAGCCTGTCAAAGCGCTTTTAAAGCTGCGTCCATACAGATCTATTCTCTTCCTTTCAATACATCCCCGTCTTTCCCTTGTTCGCCAATTTCAGGTTGGCGACGGGCTTTTGGGTTGACATATTAGGATGGTCGTCCTATTTTTAGCTCTAGGACGTGCGTCCTAAAACGTGGCGTTACTTGGTCGATTGCGCATCTCAGGGGAGCCGTTCGGACAAGTCGCCTGTAACGTTACTTCAATTAGCGATCATTAAGACAATGAGCAATCTCTCCACACGCGGGCTGATAGTGGAAACGGCGGATCAGCTGTTCTACCAGCAAGGCTTTGAACACACCTCGTTCTCGCATATTGCCGAAGCCATCAATATTTCCCGCGGCAACTTTTATCACCACTTCAAAACCAAGGATGAAATCCTGGAAGCCGTGATTCAGCTGCGTCTGGCCAAGACCCAAGAGATGCTGGATCGTTGGGAGGCGGACGGAAAACATCCGCGGGAGCGCATTCAAAGCTTTATTCAGATTCTGGTCATGAACAAGGCGAACATAAAGCGCTACGGCTGCCCAGTCGGTACGCTGTGCTCAGAACTGGCGAAGCTGAACCATGGTTCTCTGGCTGACTCCAACGCTTTACTCACGCTCTTTCGAATTTGGTTGCGCAAGCAGTTTGTATTGCTGGGTCGCGAGGCGGACGCGGATCAGCTGGCCATGCATGCGCTGGCCTTCAGCCAGGGCGTCGCCACGCTGGCGAATGTGTTCAAAGACGAAAAGTTCATTAAAAACGAAGTTAATCAGATGCTCGACTGGTTGAAGCTATGCGAGGAGAACATAACTTCCTCTGAGCCTGCTTCCGCGCCGGAGCCAACAGGAGAAAAATAATCCATGTTTATCGTGCTGCTGAAATTTTCAAACAATAAAAGTCAGGCTGGCCAATACATGTCAGCTCACAAAGACTGGATCAAGCAAGGCTTCGACGACGGCGTCTTTCTTCTGGTCGGGAGCCTTCAAACCAGCGCAGGAGGAGGGATAATGGCGCACAATACCTCACTGGCGGAGCTGCAAGAGAGAGTCAACGCCGACCCATTCGTGGCCGAAGATGTCGTATCCGCGGAAATCATTGAAGTCGTCCCGTCCAATACCGATGCCCGCTTACAGTTTTTGATGAACTGAAAAGACTTGCCTCCAACTTCAGACCTACACAAGGATAAAGATTAATGTCCGTCACGATAGAAAGTGCAGAGAGCAAACCCCGTTGCAGCTGGAGCCAGACGCCGGATTTTCATGCCTATCACGACAATGAATGGGGCTTCCCGGTGAGGGATGATTTTCGTCTATTCGAGAAGCTCTGTTTAGAGAGTTTTCAATCCGGTCTCAGTTGGAGATTGATTCTCGCCAAGCGGGAAAACTTTCGCGCCGCCTTCCACCATTTTGACTTCAATAAAATAGCCGCGTTCACGGAAGAGGACGTTAATCGATTACTCAAAGATGAAGGCATCGTCCGCCACCGGGGCAAAATTGAAGCCGTCATCAACAACGCCAAATGCGCCCAGGCGCTGGTGGAGATAGAGGGATCGTTAGCGACTTTCATCTGGCGCTTTGAACCCGCCCACGACCAACGCCAAAAACCACAGACCGCCTCAACCTCCCCAGAATCCGTCGCCCTGTCGAAAGCCCTCAAAAAAATGGGCTGGAAATTCGTCGGCCCAACCACCGTATTCGCATTCATGCAGGCCATGGGACTGATCAACGACCACACGGAAGAATGCGCCATCAGGGCGGAAGTGGAGCGCTCGCGAGAGGTTTTTCAGAGGCCTTGAGATTGCTCAAGCCTTCCGCTTAAAAGATGCCTGATTCGGCCAAGCGCTTAGTGTACTTTATCAACCGACAAACCCGGGGCGATCCATTATTCGTACCTTCTTGGATTATCAAAGAGGCTTCTTCGGTTGCGGTTAATCTGAGAGGGGACATCAAGACAATTCCCCCACCAAAAAGTCAAAAACGGTTCTGACTCTCAGGTTCATTTTCAGTTCTCGATGAGAGACGAGCCAGCTCTCGCCTTTGAATACCTCGTAATGAGGGATGGCTCTTTCGACCGTCTGCTCCGTATCGCCGATTTCAATTGGCATTACGCCGATGCCTACGCCTTGTTTGGTCATTTCCCAGTGTGCTAAGTGGCCGTCAGTCTTCACTGGAAAGTTTTTGTCGCTTAGTTCAAATCCATGCTCTTTCAGCGCCTTGATATAGGCGTCATTGTTGGTGCTGAAACCCAGGAAATGGGCGTTGCTGAATTCCTTTGGAGTTTTCGGACGGCCGATCCTGTCCAGGTAGCTTGGCGCGGCATAAAGCGCTGCTTTTATATCGCTGAGTTTTCTGGCGATTAAATCCGGTTGAGTAGGGCGGAACGCGCGGATGGCGATATCCGCTTCCCGACGTTTTAAATCGCTGGCTATATTGGATGCGATGATGTCGATATGGAGGCCGGGATATAGCGCTCTCAGCTTCATGATGATGGAAGGCAGGATAAAGGCGGCCGTCACCTCTGTGGCGGAAATAACTATCGTTCCCTCCACCGAACGGGCATGTCCCGAAGCGGCCATGGATAGACCTCCCGCCGCCTCACCCATAGCGCGAACATAACCTAACAACGCCAACCCGTTAGGCGTTAGCTCCAGTCCTTTTGACCCTCGTTCGAACAGTGCGACGCTAAGCTCTTTTTCGAGTGCGCTCACCTGCCTGCTCAGTGTTGGCTGGGAAATGCCCAGTGCGCGAGCGGCGGCCGAAAGAGATCCTTCTTCCGCCGTAACCAGAAATGCCCGCGCCTGGTTCCAATCAAAATTTACCGGTCGCCATTCCATACAAATATGCATAACCTTCATTCATATTCAGGAATGTTAGCAATAACTGCGTATAGGTAAAATCTTAATCTTTAATCGACACCTGCCAAGAGGACTCAAATGGACTTCTCAATTAAATTCTGGGACAAAGCCGCTGAACGATACGCCAGAAGACCGGTGGCCGATGTCGGCGCCTATGAGAAGAAGCTCGCCGTTACACAACAGTTTCTGAGAGCCGATATGCGCGTACTGGAATTTGGTTGTGGAACTGGCTCGACGGCGCTCGTTCACGCGCCCCAGGTTGCTGAATACGTGGCGACGGACGCATCCTCGAAAATGATAGATATCGCCAGAGCGAAGCTACGCGATCAGCCTGTCCCGGGATTGAAGTTTGATGTGGCGACATTGGATGATTATAACGGGCAGTCAGAAATCTATGATGTGATTCTTGGACTGAATATTCTGCACTTACTGCGCGACCCGGATCAGGCGATACAACAGGTGTACAGGTTGTTGAAACCGGGTGGCGTTTTCATCAGCAATACCGCTTGTTTATCCGATACGCGGCCCTACCTGCGGCTTATCACACCCGTGGGCAAGCTGTTGCGACTCATGCCATACGTGAAGTTTCTGTCCCGTAAAGGGCTTGAAGCGAGCATCGAAAGCGCAGGGTTTGAGATTGAGTACAAGTGGATTCCCGAGACGACAAAAGACGTGTATTTCCTGGTCGCAAGGAAAAAGTAGTTAAGCGGATTATTAATATGGCAATGATATTGACATGTTAATGATCAGGCGCATGGATGCGCCTGCGCGGCGGCAAGCCGCGGGAGACAGGGCCTGACATGCGCAGGCCCTGTCGTTGCAGACAAATAGAAGGAAGCTATTTGTCTGCCTGGTTAATAAAACGTAGTTCTAAAACCTGTCCGTGTTCTGCAAAATAGATCCCCCGATCGATACCTCCCACTATCTGGCATGACTACTTTGCCTCTATGGTCCGCAGATTTTTCCGTCTGCGGCGCCAGTATCCATCATTTCTTCATATGTCGATAAGGCGAGGTATCTATTATGACTATTATTGACGGCGGTGGCGTGGCGCCAATCGCCCCTCAAAACCATGTTCAGGCTGGCGGCGGAGTGGCTAATCAACCCGGCGCTCCTGCGTTGGCGCGCAACCCCAATCCTATTGCCCATCAGGATCAGAATGGCCGTTCTATGTTCAGCGGCTTTTTTGAAGGGGTGGCAAACTTCAAGTCGGCGGTCTACAACCGTCTGCCGAACAATCCGCTGCGGGATATGTCCGTCAGGGAGCAGAACTACAGGGTTCCGCTCTCTCGTATGGAAGGCAATGCGGAGACGCTTTTTAACGATATGGACCGGGCCAATCACCATGAGCGGCTCAGGGAACAGGCCTTGACCTCTTTTAGCGGGACGCATCACGCTACGGGCGACGCGGCCCAGGTGGCGGGGCAATTTCAGGAATTTCTGGCGTTTGATGTTGATAATTTAAGCGCGGATGAAGTCCGGCAAGCTGAAGATAATGCGCGGCAACGGTCTGACAATTGGTCTGATGGCGTACCTGGGACTGAGCATGATTTCAATATCAGGCTGCAGCAGGAGAAAGAAATCATCGCACTGGAAAAACTGGCGCAGTTCGATCATCTTCCGCCTCTGGATGAGTCCCAGGAGCACAATCGGATGTGGGGAGAGCTGAGTGTGGGCGCGTCTCTGCAAAGAAACGTCACCATGCAGGAAACCCGTGATCAGCTCTCTTTCTTCGGGCGTCAGCTTTCGGTCTTTATGAAGAAAGAAGGATTGGGATTCGATGGTTTGATAGACAGGAAGACGGCGCAGCTGGTGAGGGATCAGGAATTGGACGCCAATACCCGTTTCGATGACCTAAACAATGATCAGCAGATCGACGTTTATAAGGCGGTGCTGAAATCCGCGTCCACCGCTAACCCGAACCTGATGGATAAATTCCAGAAAACCATAAGCAGCAACCTGCAGGCTGGCGCCGCGAACTTTATGTCGTTTCTAAATCGCATGAATATTTTCTCCAGCTAAGAGGCGATGATTTGAGCGTCATCCAGGCTCGTCAGTGGTGAGATAGATATTGGCGAGACTTGATGGCGCTGGCTTTTTGTCTTTCCGCCATGTTGCACAAATACATCGGTAGGCTGATATGGCCAAACCGTCCACCCCTCTAATCTGACTTCAGTTTGAATCCACAAGGCTGCTTAGCCTGCACAAACCAGAGGAATAGAAGATGAGGCCGCTACTGTCATTAATCGTATTGTTAATGTGCCTGTCGAGTGCGGCGGTGCGCGCTGAGGGATGGCCGTGGGCCAAACTCAGCTACGCCCATTATGCGGAAAATGAGCCCGTTCAGGAGCTGTTGCAACAATTCGCCGCTGCGATCAATACGCCGGTGGTGGTCAGCGATAAAGTTCAGGGCGTGGTCAACGGCCGCTTCGAAAAAGCGCCAGCCCGAGACTTTATCGACAGACTGGCCAAGCTGCACAGCCTGCTGTGGTACTACGACGGCCAGGTGCTCTACGTATACGGCGCCAGTGAAGTGGAGACAGATCTGATTCATCTGCAGGACGTCTCATCTCAACGCCTGATCAAAACCCTGACGAACCTGGGCGTGCTGGACCGACGCTATACTCTCAGGGCCATTCCCGGGGAAGGAATCGTAATGGTGTCCGGGCCGCCCCGTTATACCCAGCTGGTTCAGGAAGTGGCGGATATTTTGCGCTCTGGACAACAGGATAAGCCCAAAACCGGCGACGCCTTTGTGGTGCAGGTGTTTGAACTCAAGCACGCCTGGGCGGATGATCGCTCCATGGTGGTTGGCGGCCAAAGAATAGCGGTTCCCGGCGTGGCTTCTTCGTTGCAGGCGATTCTAGGTCGGCGCATATCTGAACCGACCGTCAGCGCAATTGCGCCGAAAACCCTTCCCAAACTGAAAGGACAAGGGTTGGTTCAGGGACGTTACGGACCGACTGAAATTACGCCCTCTCAGGAGACCAACCGAGAAATCGTCTCCGTGCGAAGCGAGGAGGGCGGCGTCAATTCGGAAACGGCGGGCTATATCATCGCCAATGAGCGTCTGAATGCGGTCATCGTGCATGATCGTCAATCTAAAATGCCTCTTTATCAGAACCTTATTGACACTTTGGACCAGCCTAGAAGCCAGGTGGAGATTGAAGTTTCGATTATCGACGTGAGTACGGATCGTCTGAACGAAATGGGGTTTGAGTGGCGGATCAATGGACGCAACGGCAGCTTCACTAATGCGGACTTCTCTCAAGGCGCTTTGCCGCGCAGTCCTAACGAGCTGTCGTTTGTAGTGGGCGACGGCGCTAACTTCTCTACGTTGCTGACCAACACGCAGGATCTCTTTCTGTCGCGCATTCGGGCTCTGTCGGAAGATGGCGACGCCAGCGTGCTGTCCCAGCCGACGATTCTGACCCTGGATAACATCGAAGCGGTGTTGGATCACAGCACCACCTTTTTCGTGCGGCTGGTGGGCGATCGGGAAGTGGACCTGTTTCCGGTGTCCGTCGGCTCCGTGGTCAGAGTGACGCCGCACATCGTGAAAGGCGATCTCAGCGATAAAATTCATCTGAATATCAATATCGAGGACGGCCAGCAAACGGGACAGGCGGTGGACGACATACCCGCCGTCAGCAAAAGCATCATCACTACCGAGGCTCTGGTGAACGACAACGGCAGCCTGCTGGTCGGCGGCTACTATTTCAATCAGGACTCCACCAATCGCAGCAAGATTCCCGTGCTGGGCGATATCCCGTTATTAGGGCGCCTGTTCCGCACCGACGGCAGTCAGCTGCAGAAACGAGCCAGACTGTTTCTGATCTCACCCCGCATCGTCGGCTCCAACACGGCTGAAATTAAATACAACCGCCGGCTGGAATCCCTGATCAACAAGTATCTGAGCACGGCTCCGGAACTCTTTACGCCATAGAAGCCAATTAGGCCTGTGGATATATGGTTGCAGGCGCGTCTCTACGGCACTGTTAACGCAAGCGCGGCGACTTCCATACAGCTTCGCCGCAACCCAAACGCTTCACTCACCAGCCGGACACAAGTACAGCAATGACTAGCGCACAATGGATGATCAAGTTGCTCTCCGGGCCTCACGCAGGCGCGGAAATGCGCCTCGAAAACCGCGCCTACCGCGTCGGCGCCGCGGACGACTGCGATATCGTGCTGCACGATAAGCTGCTGCCTGACCTGGCGTTTTCACTGATCGTAGAGTTTGGCGTCGTGCGCCTGCAGCGCGACGTGGAAAGCATTGCGTTGACTCATGTGGGGCGCGAGATTGAGGACCTGGAGATCGCGATCGAGCCTTATGGCGTCTACTCGCTGGGGCTGCTGCATTTCTGCTTCGGTCCCGCTGACGCGGCCTGGCCGGACATTCCGCTGCCGACGCTTCATCACACGGCCGAATCCAACGCGTCTAATCTTCCTGCCGCCACAGAGTCGGAGCATTCGAACGACCCCGTGAACAAGCGTCAGGACAGCGGCCGCAGGGGGCTGTCACGACGCTCAAAGCTCATGCTGCCGGTATTTCTGTGTTTCATTGCTGGCGGCGTAATCTTCAACAGCCGCTTTCTTGACGCAGGCGTTATCCAGCCGCAAGCGTCCCTGGATCTCGCCGGTATTGTCGCCCAGGACTGGCGTTTCGAAGGACTCGCCGTCAATCCACAGACCCAGAGCAACGGCGCGAACAAGTGGCTGATCAGCGGTTACGTCGATACCGCTGCGCAAGCGGCGGATCTGAAGCAGCGTCTGCAGGCGCTGAATGCGCCATTTGAGCTGGATCTTCGTGTCATGGAGAACGTCAAACGCTCAACGGAGACCCTGCTGCAACAGTTTCAGTTATCACATCTGGCGGTCAGTCTCGGAGCTCAGCCCGGCGAGCTGGTGATCAGCGGTATTGAAACAAATTTGGACAACTGGTTGCGACAAAAAGAGCTGCTGCTTGCCGACATTCCCGGTCTGACTCACATTCAGGACCGCGTAGAGAGGCCGGAAAGCCGGTTGAACCAGCTGAAACAGTGGTTGCAGGAGGAAGGGCTCGATAAAGAAGTGCTGGTCAATGCGCAAGATGGGCGTTTGTCCATCACCTCCGATATTCGTCTGGAGGACTCCGAGGCGTGGCGGCGGGTTCAACGCAAGTTTCAGGAGCGCTTCGGCGGGACGCTGGATCTGTCTGTCATCGCCGACGCTCGGCCCACGCTGGCGATTCGTAGCGTCAGCCTGGGCGCGGTTCCCCATCTTGTGCTGGCGAACGGGCGCCGTTACGGCCTGGGAGCCCATGTCAGCGATGGCTATTTTCTGGAGCAGGTCGCCAAGGATGCTGTCGTCCTGCGGCGCGGCGAGGAATTGATCAAGTATCGCGTCGGCCCCGGCGCGGCCCCGTCAGATCCATGACAACGGAACCACAGGAGAAGCAAATGGGAGACAACTTTAGCGAACGAACGCCGCAAGAGTGGCTGCAGTTGCTGGTGGATTATCAGCGGCAACTGCAAGCGCGCCTGAGGGTGGGATGCCAGCCGTCAGAGTATTACCTGCTGGCGGATCTGGATGCGGCGGTGGATCTGGTGATCCGCCGATTTAACCGCCCTCAATTTAACAACGCGTTTTTTAACGAGTCTCGAATAAACAACACTGACGATGGAGGAAGCCGATATGGCGTTCAATTTTGATGCAATCAACGATGCAATGGGTCGCCAGGCGACATTGAAGGAGGAGGAGTTGCGCTCCTTCGCCAACAGCATGGACCCCAATAACTCCTCGGACCTGATCAAATTTCAGCAGAAGGTCCAGGAGTGGGGACTGATCACCAACCTGCAGAGCACGACGATCAAGTCCCTCAAGGACACCATCGCCAGCATCGTGCAGAAAATGCAGTGAGCGCAGACATGGACGCCAGTATCGACGACTTGGTTCTGGATAAATTAATTCTGCGCAAACTGGCTCTGGAAGCCTTCGACATGCTGCTCGAAGGCGCTGTCGACGACGCCCGCAAAGTGCTCACGACGGTGAACCGGATCAAACCGGACAACCCCGCGTCGACCCTGGGACTGGCGTTGGCGGAGCGACTGCAGGAACCAGGGCGCGGCTGCGGACATAGCGTCGGAGACGGCCAGAACGGCGACCCGGTGTTGAGCTGTTTCCAGGGTTTGATCTGGTTGCAGCATGGGCGCGAAGAGGAGGCGAGGGCGCTGCTGACTAAGGCGTCCCAGTCGCCGGACGCCACCGCCGCCAGACTGGCGCGAGACATCATTCAGCATGAAATAGAAGGCAGGTAACCATGGACCCTATCAATATTCAATACAGCCTGAATTTTCTCAATTCAGATCAACTCGCCGCCCCGGAACTGACGGCTGACCCGGCGGCGCTCGAGCGCTTTCAGCAAAGTCTTCAGCCACAACCGGACGCGTCTGCGCACTCAACATCGGACGGCTCGCCTGTCATATTGGGCGTTGAGGCGTCGGAGAACACGCTGGGAGATAAAGTGCTGCAAGGCATGCAAAGCGTAAAGTCCGGCTATGACCAGCAAATGGAGGCGATGCAGCTCACCCTGAACAGCGCCGACCCACTCAATATGAGCGATATGCTCAAGCTGCAGATGGACCTCGCCCAGCTGACGCTGCAGGGCGAGCTTATCAGTAAAACCGTCAGCAAGAGCACGCAGAACCTGGATACGTTGCTCAAGAGTCAGTAACCATGAAAAACACATCCACCCCATACCGATTCTTTCGTCGAACGCGGCTCTTGCTGGGCTTTCTGTTCGTGTTCATCTTGAGCGGTTGTAAAGAGACGCTGTACAGCGATCTGACTGAGAAAGAAGGCGCGGAGATGCTGTCGATTCTGCTGGAGGAGGGCCTGGAGGCGGAAAAAGTCCCAGGCCAGAAAGGGCAGACTGTTGCTCTTAGCGTTGAGCGCGCGCAGTTGTCCCAGGCGATTCGCCTGCTAAAAAGCCGGGGCTATCCCCGCGATGACTTCACCAGCGTCGGCGAGCTGTTCAAGAAAGACGGCCTGATCTCATCGCCCCTGGAAGAGCGGGCGCGCTACATATACGGGCTGTCTCAGGAGATCGCCGCGACCCTGTCGCAACTGGACGGGGTGATTACCGCCCGCGTACATGTGGTCATGCCGGAGGTGGAGAACAAAAAAGCGCCGTTGAAGGTGTCCTCCGCCTCGGTGTTCATCAAGTATGAAAGCACCGTCAATCTGGACGACTTCGTGCCGCAGATTAAGTTGCTGGTGAACAACAGCATAGAAGGACTCAGCTATGACAACATCGCCGTCGCGCTATTTCCGACCCAGGCCGCGCCGGTCACTGGCGGCGCTACGATGGAAAGCGTGCTTTCCGTAAATGTGGCCGCCGGCTCGATTGATCGCCTGTATGGATTGTTCGCCATTGGCGGGGTGCTGTTGATCTGCGCTCTAGGCGGCAATCTGCTGTTGTATCGACGTATAAAACAACGCAGCGCTCACACACTGGCCATAGAGCAGGCGTAATGTCCACGGTGACCCCAAGGTGAGTTCGTCAATGCGAGCAGAACTTCTCATTCAGGCGGCCCGATTTAACGGCGCGCCGGGCATTTACGCTGACGCCAGCTGGTTCGCGCCCTGGCTGACGCCAACGCGTTTAGCCGCCATGCGACGTCGGACTGACGCCGCAAGAACCTTGAACCGTTTTTTGCTGCAACAGCCCGAGCCTTTAGAGTCCGTCGCCCCGGAGGCGTTTTCCGATCCGTTGCTGCAGTTGCTGACGCAAACTACGTTGAATATCCCCCAACTCGCCATGTGGGCGGGATTGGCGCTCCATCATCGGAGCTTGAAGCGAATCATTTGCGGGCGTCGTCAGCGCGAATTAAAAGTCGCGTTCGGGGAGGAAGGCTATCGTTTCGCTCTGGAGCGGGCGCAGTTTATGCTGGGCGTCGCCTGGGATCATATCCCCGCGTTGGCCGACTCAGATATGCCGGCAGTCTATAAAATGATCCAATGTGCGGGAGTAACGTTGCTGGCGACGGCGTCAGCGAATCTGCCGCCACCTGCGCAAAAACGCCTGGCGTTTTTCTTCCCCAAGCAACAGTCCCATTGCTTCGCGCATTGTCCTACAAATGATGAAATGCCCGACATAACGTTGGATGAAGGCCACCTTGACGCCGTGGAAAAGGCGAGGGGATTGCTCTTTAAAATTGCCCAGGAGGTCATGTCGAAATGGAAGCCAATTTCATTTTAATCAGAAACATACAAGAGAAAGTTAAAGTTAGAAATAGCCTTATTAAGGCGTCTGATTACCAGTCCTGGTATGACGCGGACAGGCTCCTCGACGCCGCCCGCGCCGAAGCGGATGCAATCCTGGCTGACGCGAAAAGACAGGCGCAGGCGGCGCTGGAAAGCGGCTATCAGGATGGTTTGGCGAAGGCCAAAGAGGAAAGCGCGGATCGCCTGATCACCGCCAGTATGCGGGCCCATCAGATGTTGCAGATGGCGGAATCGGATTTGATTGAGCTGGTGAAACTCAGCGTGGAGAAACTGTTTGGCGATATCGGCGATGCAGTGAAAATCGCGAGCCTGATTCAAACCGGCCTGGCGTCCTTGCGCGAGGACTATCGCGTCACAGTCCATGTCGCGCCAGAAATGGAAGCTCAAGTGAAAGCGGCGTTGCCGGATGTCCTGTCTCACTTTCCGGGCATCGAATACTTCGACATCACAGCGGACCCAAGACTTCCTCGCGACGCCTACGTACTGCAAGGAGACGCCGGCATTATCAAAGGCTCCATCTCCGACCGCTTCGCCAAGCTAAATACACTGGTGGAACAAGCCCTGTCCGCTCCCCAAGAATAAATGCTCTCTGGGAGCGCGGGCGGCCCGCCCGCACTCTTATCAAACTATTTGTCTACCGTGGCTAAACGCTCCAGAAAGCGGACACTCTTGCACTTCCCGAACACTTACCCTACAGGGCATTTATCTGCAGGACTGCACCTACGGCATATGCCGAATGGTGGATTGGGCCGCCAACAGGCCAAACGTACAATGTAGCGCGCCCGGTCGCCAATGCGGCCAGATTTGTCGCTTTCCCAAGTACTATTTATCCGTCTCCGCCCCAGTGGCCTTCAACAAGGGATGTTTCCTGCATGCATTACCCCCGTCGTTACCAAGTCAAACATCACTTGGATATCGTCGCCGATGAGTTGACGCGTATTGAATCGCCCACCACCGCCATCGGTTATATCGAGAAGTGTCTGAGCGACGGAGACGGGCGCGGCAAAGAGTTCGACGCCTTCATCGCCTCGCTGCAGGGAAGTCATTTTCAGTCCACCTCAAACAAGTTTCCCGGCCGCACCGCAGCGTCGTTCAATACCTGGCGCAACACCCTGATTCGCGAAGCGCGCCATGGCAATGTGTTGCTGGTGGTGGATAGTTCGGAAAAACCTTTCCATCCGCTGATTATTGAGAAAGACAAAACGCTGACGCCGGGGCAGTCCAACACCCACGCCGCCACCCAGTTGCTGAATCGCCTGAAGCCGGTGAAAACGCCCTCGCCGAAACGTCCGGCGGGGACTGCTGCGGGCGGCGCGGCCGCCTCCAATCCCATGGCGGAAAGCCATCCGTCTTTCAACGGCAATGTAGGCTGGGCGAGCGTCAAGGGGGAGAAAACCAGTTATGGCGCGCCGCCGCCCGCCTCATCCGAGTCCAGTCCTGAAGAAACGTCCGTCAGCGACGCCAGCGGCCACAACGATAACGGCGACACCCAGACCGCCAACGACGAAGCCTGCGTCAGCGGCGATCCCGTGAGCATGATCACCGGCGAGGAGCTACTGGACCTGGTGGACTTCACCTTGCCCGGTCCCATGCCTTTGGTGTGGAAACGCACCTACAAGTCTTCCAACAACCATCAGCGCGGCCTGGGCGTGGGCTGGACCCACCTGTTGTGTCAGACCCTGGAAGAGGACAACGGCCGCATCACTTTCACCAGCGACGAAGGCCGCTATATCGACTTCCCGCGTCCCCTGATCGAACAGTCCAGCCGCAACGCGGCGGAGCGCATGACCCTGCATCGGGTGGACGAGAACACCTATGCGCTGCAACAGCTGGGACAACCGGATAAAGTCTTCGTCGGCGGCAATGGCGCCTATCGCCTGGAAGCCCTGATAGACGCCCTGGGCAATCGCATCGACATCGCCTATTGGCAGGACGTGGAAGGTTATGCGCATCCCATCACTATCCTGCAAGCCAACTGGGGACCGCGCCTGCATATCCTGCACAACGCCCAGGGCCTGATGTGCGAGATTCAGTCGATCCAGAGCAACGGCGCCTTCGCAACCCTGGCGAGCTACGACTATGACGAACAGCAGGACCTGATCCGCGCCGCAGACCGGGCCGGCGCCAGCGAAAGCTACGCCTACCGGAATCACATCATCACCCGCCGCACCCTGAAAACCGGCTTCAGCTTCTATTTTGAATGGAGCCAGTACAGCCCCAGCGGCAAGTGTCTGCGTCAGTGGGGCGATCGCGGCATTTACGATTACCGTTTCGAGTGGGATACCCAGAACAAAGTCTCCCACGCCTTCGACAGCAACGGCGGCAAGACCACTTACTACTACGACCACCGCGGCAAGATCATCAAGGAAATCGATCCCGAGGGCGGGGTCACGCGCATGGCCTACAACAAGAACGGCCAGCTGATCGAGCACATAGACCCGGAAGGCGGCGTCACCCGCTACGTCTACGACGAGCAGGGCTTATTGACGCAACTGACCGACGCCGCCGGCGCGACCTACAAAATCCGTTACAACCACCGCGGCCAGCCGGTGGAAATGATCAATCCCCTGGGCCACAGCTGGCGTCGCGAGTACAACGGCAAAGGGCTGCTGACCTGCGTCACCGATCCGCTCGGCAACCAGACCCGCTACGCCTACAACGAACGCGGCCTGCCGCAAACCATCACCGACGCCGCAGGCAATGAAAAAACCTTCGTCTGGAACGCCATGGCGCAGCTGGTCAGCGAAAGCGTCAACGGCCGTCGCACCGAGTACCTGCTGAACGAAGACGGCGATATCGGCGCCGTCGTGGACGCGGACCAGCGCACCACGGAATACGAGTACGACCTGCTCGGCAACGTCACCCGCGTACAGCATCCGGACGGCTCCGCCGTGCAGCTGCGCTACAACGCCAACAGCCAGCTGACCCACTTTATCGACGCCGCCGGTCGCTGCACGGAATACCTGTACGACGGCCTGTCCCAGGTGCGCAAAAAGATCGACGCCAACGGGCAGGTGTTTGAATACCTGTACGACAAAGAACGCAACCTGATTGGTCTGATCAACGAGAAGGGCGAGCGCTACAAGCTGGGCTATGACCGCAATGAGCGTCTGATCCGGGAAATCGGCTTCGACGGCCGTATTCAGGAGTATCAGTACAACCGCGCGGGTCATTTGATCTCTCATCTGGAAGGCGTTCACATCGACCTGCCGTCGGAGCAGGCCAACACCACCCGCTTCAGCCGCGACCCCTTGGGCCGACTGCGGGAAAAACACAGTCCGGACGGTGAAATCAGCCAGTTCCACTACGACGCGGCGGGACGGCTCACTGAAGCGAGCAATCCCCACCGACAATTGCGCTTCGCCTACAACGCCCTGGGACAGTTAACCGAAGAGCGTCAGGACCAGCATGTGCTGCGGCATGATTACGATCCCCTGGGCCTGCGCACGCAAACCCAGTTAGCGGACGGAACCCGGTTGAACTTCGCTTACGATCAGCACGGCCTGTTTAGCGAAGCCCGCTACAACGATAACCTGCTGACGCAGATCACCCGCGACGCACAGGGTCGTGAAGTCGCCCGCCAGCAGGGCGCGCTGCAATCCCAGTACGAATACGACCTGATGGGGCGACTGAGCCGCCATCGCGTCAACCATGAAGCCAACAAAACGCAACTGATCGACCGTCGTTATCAGTACGACCACCATGGCAATCTGGCGCTGATTGACGATCTGCAAAAAGGCGCGACCCGCTACCATTACGACGCCCTGGACCGCCTCAAGCAGGTGGAGAGCTACTGCAACGAGCAGTTCGACTTCGACCCGGCGGGCAACATCCTGAGCGGAGAAAGCGATAGCGCGGTGAAAAAAGGCAACCGCCTGCAATTCCATGGCGACCGCCATTTCGAGTATGACGACGCCGGCAACCTAGTTCGAGAGCGCCGCGGCAAAGGCGGCAAACTGGAAACCCGTTACGTCTACAACAAGCAGAATCAGCTGGTCGCGGTGGAGAAAGACGGTCAGCGCACCGAATACCGTTACGACGCCTTGGGACGTCGCATCTCCAAACAGGACGCCTTCGGGCAGACGGAATTCCTGTGGAACGGCGACGTGCTGCTGTCGGAACAAAGACAACACCTGCGCAAAGTCTACGTCTACGAACCCGACACCTTCCGTCCGCTGGCGTTCATCCAGGACGAAAAAGTCTACCACTACCACCTGGATCACCTGGGTACGCCCCAGGAAATGACCGACGCGGAAGGAACCCTGGTCTGGTCCGCCCGCTACAAAGCCTACGGCGCTCTGGCCCTGCAAGACGTGGAAAGCGTCCACAACCCGCTACGCTTCCAAGGGCAGTATTACGACGAAGAAACCGGCTTCCATTACAACCGCCACCGGTACTATGATCCCCAAAGCGGCCGCTTCATCAACCAAGACCCCATCGGCCTCCTGGGCGGCGCCAATGCCTACCAATATGCGCCGAATCCGGTGGGATGGGTTGACCCGTTTGGGTTGACGGCGAAGAAGGAAGATCCGGGGCGGCAAATGTCTGCTATCAGTGCAGCCATTGCAATTGGACCAAGGGCTCTAAATGACTTATCAAACATCCCTGGCGGCAAAGGTCTTGTAGAGGATTTGATTGGTGTCTCTGGGAGGTCGTTCTCTGAAGCAGGGCAGCTTGCAAACCAGCAAGTTGCTGCAGTTGCACTACAAAAGCTTAGATCAGGGAAGCCTGAGGATATTGTAATTGCCTTAGAAAGGCCTATTTTTGGTAAAAGCGGGGACCTTATATCCCAACTTGACATAGAAACTGCTACAGAAATTATCGAAGTCAAAGGAGGTCTAAGAACTCAGTCCTCTTTAAACCCTAAAAAACAAAAGCAGTTCTATGCTGAACTAAATGAGGCGAAGCGTACTGGTAAAGACCTGGTGTATCATTTTGACGGCCCAGTGAACCCTAAGCTAGCAGATAAGCTTGAGAAAAGAGGGGCTAGGGTAGTTCAAGATAAAATCGATATTTCTACACTTGAAGATTAATGGCTTATATATGGATAGAGATTTAAACTCCAATATTTATCTTTTTAATGACGAGTATTTTGTCGACACTATAAAGAAGACGCAAAATATATTGGATAAATTAGGTATTAAAATAGATGGGAAAAGCACCCTGTTTTTATACGATCCCGAAATGGAAGAAGATTTTGACATCGAAAGTGCCATAAATATTGATAACATTATAGATAGATTTAACACTTGGCCTCAGCTTGGATGTGTAGGTCTTAGATATAAAAATGGAAGTATAGATGTCTCCTACCTAAAAGAACCGAAAGAAACATTTTTGAGATGTGTGCAAGTATCATTTTCAGAAAATATTTATACACTAAAAAATGAAATTTCGTTTATTGTAAAAATCATAGTTTCACTCCATGAGGGGTTGAACGCCTTTCGAACAATTTCTGACATTGAAGAGCAGGCTTTGAGTCATGATGTTGTGACTACTTATAATAAAAATTATTGGCTGGATGTGATGTCAAGAGAAATGATGAACAAATGTGACTTTATCCCTTCAGGAAATATACACAAGCTAGGAAGTGGTAGTTTTGCCTTTATAGTCGACAAAAATTATATGCCTAAAATAGCCTCAGCAGAATCGCTGAAGTTGTAAAATAACTGCGTACAGTTTTTTTCATGGTGGATATGATAGTAGGCGGTATGGATCGAGACGAATGAGCCAGGGAAGAGTTGGTTTTTCGAAGTTTGGTTAATGAGAGGGGGGGGGCAAAGCTCTGTGCTAGCCAAGTTATTTTCTGGCCAAATCTCACTGAGTGCTTTACATAAAGAGTTTTAGTGGTTGATTGGTGACAAATCATTCTGTTCCCTCCCTAGGAAATGACCGACGCGGAAGGAACCCTGGTCTGGTCCGCCCGCTACAAAGCCTACGGCGCCCTGGCCCTGCAAGACGTGGAAAGCGTCCACAACCCGCTACGCTTCCAGGGGCAATACTTTGACGAAGAAACCGGCTTCCATTACAACCGCCACCGGTACTATGATCCCCAAAGCGGCCGCTTCATCAACCAAGACCCCATCGGCCTCCTGGGCGGCGCCAATGCCTACCAATATGCGCCAAATCCGGTGGGATGGGTTGACCCGTTTGGGTTGACGGCGAAGCCAGGGGATTGTCCTCCGACTTCCCCTGCACTCAAGGACAGTGTTTACAGTGCTGAAAATATCGCACAGCGTGCAGCTGAGTTTAACTACCTGCGAGAGTTAGATATAAAAAATAACGCCATGTTATCAGCTCAACAAAGGGCTAAGCTGATCATGGAAGATATAGCGCAAATGCCTGCGCTAAAATCAATCATTGCTAAAGTCAAAGAAATGGACCCTAGCGCCAAAGTTGGCTTTAGAGGAAGTATGACCACAGGCATGAAAGGACCACACAAGCTTGGTCAAGCGAAGCAGAGAGTAAAATTCGATGAAAGCGTTGCTTTCAAAAATGATAAACCCTATACAGATGAGCAGGGTTGGGATGTCGACTTTTTGTTGTTAGTGACGCAATGAGAAGTAATCGCAATAGATGGCAAGGACTGAGGTCTTTAGCTTCTGATGATTTAATAAGTGATATAGACGATCTAGACATTCAATTAAAAAGCAAGTATCCGAAAGGTCAATCGATAAAAAATAGATCATACAAAAATGAACACGATGACCCAACTGGATTTAAAAAGGAGGAAAAAATAGATTTTAGAATATGGAATAGCGAAGAAATATCAAAAAACATGAAAGACGGAGACACTCCCTCTTTCATAGACAGCTAATAACTATCTGGAGCCACAAGTGAAACACCCTGGATTTATAGGAATGATATGTATTGAGCCAGAGCTCGAAATACATACAGTTTTTGAAAAGATAAAAAATACGTTTAACTTTATAGAATTCAAAGAGATTCACAGAGATGACGTTGTCTCCTTTATTGCAGAGAATAGTAATTTTAGAGTTGCCCTATACGGAGCCCCACAAGACGCCCCTAATGCATTATATGGGCTTGATTATGTAAGCTACACAGACTCGTTACTGCCTTCAGACCTTGAAAAAGAAATAAAAGAATATAATGATTTTGAAATACATATTTTCTCCAAAAGATATGAAATATCATCTCAATTGGCAAGTTGGATAAAAAGAAAAACAAATCTTAATGCATTCAAATAAGAATAATGCGGAGCTCAAATAGACAAAAACTATCCCCTGCACTACCTCTGCCTATGAAAATCCCCGATTTCCACCATCGCGGGCGCAAAGAAGCCAGCCATTTTCTACAGAACGTGAATCCAGAACTTGTAAATGCTATTGAGAAGAAGTTTCCTGGCATGGTTAAGCACGTAGAAATACCAATACATAAAGTGCAAGAAAAAGACTGGATCGGGCCGCCTCAAAATATAACCGACTTAGATGTTCTATTAAAAAATGGAGTAGTCATTCAAGTTAAAACGGGAAAAGGGAAAGGTCTCGTTCAGCAACTTCAAGATAGCTCAGATATCACAAGAATGCCCGCTATTGGTTTTGATGCCAATAAGTTTGCAAATTCAGGAAAACCAGATATTTCGTGGAACTTAAAAGGAAATGTCCAAAAAGCTGGCTTCCAGTTTACCAACGATGTTGATGAGTTATTGGATATGATTTCAAAGTACAGAGAATAGGCATTAGCATGAAAGACTTTATTATTTTTACACCTTCACATGTAGTTTTGAACAATATCAGCCTGCTTTTCTCTGGCACAGAATACTTTATGAGCGTCGACCATGCTGAAATATATATTTCAAAAAAAGAAAATGAAGAGAGCTTTTTCAAGATTAGAGACATTCCTAGTATCATTGAGTCATATGACTCGGAAGAGTTAGATTTTGTTTATGAAAATATTTCCTCATCATTTAATGTGTATTTGTGCAACTATAGAAGCGTCGAATTTGCCAGGCATATAATCAATATTATTGCAAAAAAAATTTCTGTGGTAGTCGATAATGACTTTGATCAATTGATGACGGGAGAGGAGTTTCTGAGAAGAACTATGCAAGAACCGGATTGGGATTGGACTCGATAAGCTCAAAATAATACCTGTACATTGAAGGTAGGTAGTATGATACGGGTCTCAAGCGTTCATCCAGGATGGAAGTCTATAACCACTACTTTGATAGTTTGGGGCGACCCAGGAAATGATCTATGCTAGGGAATGCAGCGTCCATTTCAACCGCCATCGGTACTATGCTTCCCAAAGCAGCCGTTCCATCAACCAAGACCCCGTCGGCCTCCTGGGCGGCAAGCTAAGGCTATTGCTGCCTCAAAAGTCGGCTCAAAATGCTCATTTATTCACGCTTTTTCGACGACTTTTTCCTTGCACTGGCAGCCTCGCCAACGTTTTTCAGAGATTCCTTAAATAATTACGAAGAAACATATAAAAATGGACAAGAAAATGGCAAGTAAAGACGTAAGAATACCTGAAATGTACTTAAGGAAGATTGAAGCCGCAATCGGCGCCACCATCGACCCAAACGAGGAGAGTATGTTTTCAAGCTTTCAAGAGGTTGATGAAATAACGAAATCACGAGCCAGGGATATTTACTACAAACTGGATGAATTGAGAGCTGAAAGTTATCTTAAGTATGTACTATCAGAGAAGCTCGACCGCAGTCATATCTTTTCATTTTTAGTAGATGTGATAATTGGCGGTATGGATCTGGACGAATGGACCAAGGAGGAGCTAGGTTCTTCGGACCAAGATTAATAGAGATAAAAGAGGATTCGAAACTATCTATCAACCAATTTATGCTTTGGCCAAGTTTTATTAGACGTGATAGCAATGGAAGATAATAAAGTAGCAGCAAGTATAATCACAAACAGCACCAATGGAATTCTAAGCATCACTGTCACTTTTAGTAACACAGGAGAAACAAGCTACTTCCTGAACAAAAAGCTTGCCTTCCATAATGGTATATACACAATTTCATGCTTGTCATTAAATGCAGAAGGAAAAGAGATAAAAAGAAGGATAAATATAAAAGTAAAGCCATCTTCGTTTCCTGATGACTATATAGAAATCAAGCCTCATAGCTCACACAAGGGCAGTCTTATTCTAAATGAGTACTTCAACCTGCCTGATTCAGGAATCATTTCGATACAGTACCAAGCTTCGCCCAGAAACCCTATAACCGGGGATGTTGACGTCATTAATTCAGCCATAACAGAAATAGAAATTGGAGACTATTAATCCGGCGCCGATATAAGCATGATACAATGCCCGGATGATTATAGATGATGCTCGCTCATTACCTGCCGCCGCGCAGGAAGAAAAAAGAAAACAAGCCGTGCGACTGCGCAAGCAGGGATACAGCTATCACGAAATAGCCGATAAGGTCGGCGTCCATAACCTGACGGTAGGGAAATGGATCAGAGCTTATGAAGCGCAAGGGTTTAGCGGGATTAAGTCAAAGCCCCGCGGACGAGAGCCCGGTTCGGGACAGCGACTGACGCTAACCCAGGAGAACCGGATCAGGCTTTTGATTACCGATAACAGCCCGGATCAGCTCAAGCTGGAGTATGCGCTTTGGACCCGTAAGGCGGTGCAGCAGCTCATTGCGCAGGAGACGGGAGAACAGCTGGCGATCCGAACGGTCGGCAATTATCTGGCCGCCTGGGGTTTCACGCCACAGAAACCGGCGAAAAAAGCGTATGAGCAAAACCCGTCTCTAGTCGAGAAGTGGCTGAAGGAGGACTACCCGGTCATCAGCGGACGAACCAAGGCGGAAGGGGCTGAGATCTATTGGGGGGACGAGACAGGGCTGCGAAGCGACGCCCAGCATGGGCGGGGCTATGCGCCCCAAGGGAAAACGCCGGTGATTCGCCTGAACGCCAGGCGGGAGTCGGTCAATATGATCTCGGCGATCAGCAACCAGGGCAAAGTGAGGTTTCAAATCTATGATGGAACGATGGACGCGGACCGGTTGACAGGGTTCATGAAGCGGCTGATCAAAGACGCCAGACGCAAGGTTTTCCTGATACTGGACAATTTGAGAGTCCATCACGCCAAGGTGGTGAAAGCCTGGCTTGAGGAGAACCGGGACCATATTGAAGTATTCTATTTACCCGCCTATTCCCCGGAATTGAACCCGGACGAATACTTGAATTGCGACTTAAAAGCGGGAGTTCACGGTGGTAAGCCGGCGCGAAAGAAAGGGGATCTCAAAAAGAAAGTTCAATCACATATGTGTATGTTGCAAAAGAAACCTGAGAGGGTGAAAAAATACTTTAATCACCCAAGCATCAAATATGCGGCATAGAATGCCTATATCGATGCCTGGTTAATAACCTCTGATGACATTCTCATTAAAGCTTTTGAGTATGAAGGACAACTCGTAACAATTAATAACAGAGGATTGGCTGCTTTAAGCAAAGCAGGACTAAGACCTACAAATATCAAAATAGTAGAGCCTACAAAAAAAGAATTGAATCGACTACTTGATGAGCCTATTAACTCAAACCTAAAAATACCAGGCGAGAAAATAGCAATAACACCTGGGAAGAATGATTTAGAAGTACTGGAAATAATTGAAACACCAAAGGACTCATAAATGAACAAGCAAGTGCTGCTAAATGTACAAGTTCCATGGCAAGTCAGTCCATCGACACCTGATTTAACTCTGAATTTTTCAGAGCTAAACCAGGAAGGTTATATTGAGTTTTTAGGTCTTTTCGGGAAACATACGAATCTAGGAGAAAAGATAATTACACTTTCTTTCAGTGGGCTAGGGTGGATTAAGGTAAGCCCCCCATTTAGCGACAGAAGTATCTTGGATGAATCAGCCTTTGATTTAACAAAGATAACAGGTATGCGTCGTATGGGGGAGTCTATATCGGACTGGATGAAGCGCTTTGATTCTGAGTGGAGTTTATCTAATACTTGCCCAGACTCACAGTTTTACACGGTCGAAAACTCAATTTTTAGCCAAGAGGTTAATGCAGGCAAGTGGGGTTGCAAGCACTTTATTCTAAGCGGAGAGCGCTCAAGTGTGGAAATACTTGCCAGAGCATTTCAGTGGAGTAAGAAAAATTAATAAGTAAAAAACTTTTATTTTTCCGCTTATCATTTTTTCATAATTTTAAATGAAGAACTCATGACGGTGCTTCAGTCTAACCTTAAGTAAACAGGAAGAGTTACTCTGGATGCTGATGGTTCGTTAACATCTATTAGATCCAGTAAGTAGCCAAATAAAAATTTTCTAATAAAATAGGCGACTTACGACCACTCAATCTGATCATATTTTGCACCGTGAAGTACGTCAATCATCTTAAGCCCGCTGAAATGATGACTTCTCCAAGCTCAGTGTAACATTTGATGCAGAAAAACCGATATCCGAGGCTAAGATAATGCGAGTCCCTTTTGGCGCGAAGTTGAAGAGGTAATAGACATCTGGTCATTAAACCACAACAGCTGATGCAGGCTTTCGGATTAAAACCTCTTACCTGCAACCTCCTAACTCTCCAACCCAGCCACCCACTTCAACACTTCCGCCACCGGTTCTATCAACTCTGAAGGGATGTAGTTCTCCAGCTCTGCCTGGGCGTATAGGGCGCGGGCGAGGGGGATGTTTTCCATGATGGGGACGCCTTCTTTGGCGGCGATTTTCTTTACTCTTTGGGCGGTGGTGTTTTTGGCTTTGAGAATGACGGTCGGCAGGCTGCGTTTGTCGCCGTCGTAGTAGATGCCGATGGCGATGTGGGTGGGGTTGGTGACGATGACGGAGGCTTTTTTGATTTGGCTGATCATGCCGCCGTCCAGCATTTCACGGTGAATCTGTTTGCGTTGGCCGATGACTTCCGGGTTGCCCTCAGCGTCTTTGTATTCCCGTTTCACTTCATCCTTGGTCATGCGCAGTTGTTTTTGGTGTTCGTGCTTCTGATAAAGAAAATCCAGCACTGCTACGATCACAAACGCGACCATGGACACCATCGCCAGTTGCAGCATCAGGTGGCCAATAAAGGGCATGATGCAGTCTGAGCCGCAGTGGGGGAGTTTGCGGATGTCGTTGAGATTGGCGGTGATTACCCAGTAGATCAGGATGGAGAGGAACAGGATTTTTACGATGGACTTGAGCAACTCCATCAGGCTCCGTACTGAAAACAGCTTCTTGACGCCTTCCACCGGGTCGATTTTCTTAAGATCGAACTTGACCGACTCCATGGCGAACAACGGGCCGACATGCCCGACATTAGAGACCACTGCAGTGACGATCACCAACAGGATAAAAGGGAGCAGGATGTCCAGACTCTTCTCGAACACGCCATTCAGCACCGCCTGCAATGCTTCCCCGAAAGGCTGACCGTAAAAGCGCGCGGGCAAATCGATCAGGCTTTGCAGCGCTTCCACCAAACTATAACCGGAAGCGAACAGGAGTCCGTACATGGCGATCATCATGGCGGTGGAAACCAGCTCTTTACTGTGCGCCACCTGACCCTTTTTACGGGCGTCGAGGAGCTTTTTCGGGGTGGGCTTTTCGGTCTTTTCACTCATTGCTTTGGCTTTCTTACATTTATCTGTATGGGGGGTCGTGAAGGCTTACACTAACTGATGGTTGTTCAAGACAAGAGGTTAAACAGCGGTTGCAGCAGACCGTCGATATCCGCCAGCAGCTCGCTGAAATAACGGATTACAAAGCCTGCGTAGACGCACAGCAGCGCCAGTCCCACCGCGCTTTTCAAGGGCATCGCCAGAATGAATACGTTCAGTTGCGGGGCGAAGCGGCTGATCAACGCCAGACCAAACTCGGTCAGAAACATCACGATCACCACCGGCGCGCCCAGCAGCACTGTGAGGCGCATCATCGTATCCAGCTGCGCCAGGAAAAACGCCGGACCGGAAACGGGGAAAGACGGGAGGAACTCAAACACCGGCCAGACTGAATAGCTCTTGTACAGCGCATAGAGCATCAGCAGAAACGTCCCACTGATAAAGAAAAGGGTGACCAACGATTGCGTCAGCAGAATCCCCAACGGAGAGGTTTGCGATCCGGACAACGGGTTTAGCGCGCTCGCCATCGTTGCGCCGCGCTGGTTATCAATGAAAAAGCCCACCGATTCGATAGCCCAGAACGGCATCACCAGTACAAATCCCATCGCCAGACCAATGCCGACTTCTTTAACGATAATCAGCAGCAGATGCAGCCCGTCCAAAGTCTGGGCGTCCAGACCATGTTCGACAAGGGGATAGGTGATGAGGGAAAAACTGGCGGCCACACCGTTGCGGATCATCGCGCCGCCCAAAGACTGTTTGGACAGAAACGGCAGCATCATAAACATCGCCAGCATGCGCGCGGACGACATAAAGAACACAAACAACGTGTGGGAGATTAGTTCGATATTCATCAGTCGTTCTTCGCTTGCATCAGCTCTTCATTTGCATCAACCGGCCACATCGGGAATCGCGTCGAATACCAGCACCGTGTACTGGTACATCTCCATGCCGAGCCAGCGCGCGGTCAGGTAAAGGGTGGCGACGATGGCCACCAGTTTCACGGCGAACCCCAGGGTCTGCTCCTGGATCTGCGTCACCGCCTGCAGCAGGCTTACCAGCACGCCGGTAAAGGTCGCTACCAGGATCGGCGGCATGGAAAGAATCAGCACCAGCAGCAGCGCTTCCGTGGTGTATTGAATAACGTCGGCTTCGGTCATAGCTTCACTCTCTGTCATCCGGTTTTATCGGTCTCTACTCAAACGCTTATCCATGTCTGCGCCTGTTCTATTGATAGGCGAGCACCAGCCCATGGATAAGACGCGTCCATCCGTCCATCAGCACGAATAACAACAGCTTGAAGGGCAGGGAAATGGTCATGGGGGAGACCATCATCATGCCCATGGCCAGCAGGATGTTGGAGATGATCAAGTCGATCGCCAGGAAGGGCAGATAAATCAGAAACCCGATTTCAAAGGCGCTGGTCAGTTCGCTGGCGGTGAAGGCGGGAATCAGCACGAAAAAACTGTCTTTCTCCAGTCCTTTCGCGACATCTTCCGGCCAGATTTCCGCCGCCGTCTCGTGAAAGAACGTTTGCTCATCCTCCGAGCCATGCCGTTGCAGAAATTCTTTATAAGGTTGCGAAGCGGTATCCATCAGCGCTTTCAGCTCCTGGGTATTCTCCAGAGAGATCGGTTTAGTGCTGAGTTCGTTGTAAGCAGAGATACCCACCGGCGCCATAATGTAGGCGGTCAGGATGATGGCTAACCCGTAGAGCGCCATGTTCGGCGGGATCTGCTGGATGCCTAAAGCGTTACGCAGTAACCCTAAGACTACGGCGATCTTCACGAAGGACGTGGCCATCACCGCAAAGAAGGGAATCAGAGCGATGCCCGCCAACCCGAGGGTCAGGTAAAAAGGATCAGGCAACGTCATGCTCATTCTCCTGTTCTTTCTGCTGCTCGCTATCCTGTATGGGTCCAGTCTCAGCAGAGACAGCAGGCGGGAGCGACAAGCGCGTGATGCGGGCGCCGATCTGATCGCCGACCTGCACCAGCTCGGCTTCCGCGATCGCCTGACTCTGAACCAGCAGCGTGACGGCGCCGGATAAAGGCTTGTCGAGGGCGATCGTTTGCCCGGGCGCCAGAGACTGAATCTGGGTAAGCGTGGCGGTGCGTCGGGCGACCTCAAAGACCACCTCAACGGGAAGGTCATGCAGCGGCTGCAACGGCGCGTCGTTGTTGGGAGTCGTTGTGTGTGTCATAGGTTGATCCGTGTTGATATGGGTGAGAGTGATATCCTGGCGCTGCAATGTCCCGTAGCCCAAACGCCTGCCGCAGACGCTGAGCGCGACGGAAAAAACGCCAACGGCGGGTGAATCGCCAATTGGATTGATCGAGGCTGGCGGCAGCAGAACCATGTCGTTCAACTGCAGCTGGCGGAGTTCGTCATAAGTGAGTTTCGGGCCATTGATGTACGCGCTGAGCGCCAGAGGCAGATGAGTGATGGCTAGCGTCGAAGACGAATGCGACCCGTGGCGTGGCCACCTTTCCTGCACCAAACCGAAAGCGCCCTGCGCCAGATCGAGAGCCTCATGAGAAAGGACGACCGACGCCCAACCTGTTTGGCGACCATAAACACACCGACAAAACAGGCTGACGGAATCCTGCTCCTGGGCAGGAATGGGAAGTATCGTCTCGACTTCAATGTGTAAGCCGCTGGCCGCGGATATCTGATCAATCAACGGCGCCAGCGCAGCCTGCAGCAACGCCAGTTGCAGCATTGCCGGGATTTTCTCAAACGGCAGCGACGCTAACGCTTCTTCATTGGGCTGGCCTGCGTGGTCGTCTAACGCTGAGAGCAGAGTGTCCAAAAAGCGTTGATCGAAGCGTAACGACGCCGAGGATTGATCAAGTCGAAGTTGCACGCTGAAGTTAAGAAGACGAGCTTCTTTGGGAGCGACAAACTGTACCTCAAGAGGCCTCGTCGCCAGTTCAAATCGGGTTCCTGCACCAATAGGAAATAAAGATTGCAGCCGCAGCGTAAACGGGTCTACCTGCGGGAGCGCCAACCGCTGCATGGCGACGGAGGCCGCATGTATACGCAAGGCGGTCACAGCGGCCTCCCGATAGATTCAGCAGGCTGGGCGGAGGCGTTGGCCATCGAATCCGTATCGCGTCCATCCACAATGTCTACTTTGACCTTGACGCCGTCTTGTCCGTATCGGCGCTGCAATGATTGCAGCAGGCTCGCCCGGCTCTGATGCAGTTGCTGATAACTGGCGGCCGCCGCGGTGGCGAACTGCACCGTCAAAACGCCGTCCACTTTGGCGATACTGAGCGTGGTATCCGGCAGTTGCGGGCTTTTCAGATCCATCCTGACTTCCTGCGATCCGGGTGTTTCGGCGCGCTTCACGTACATCTGGTCAACCAGCTTCGCCACCAGATCCGCAAGTTCCTCCGTCGGCGACGTCGGCGTCGCCGCGGCCGTCATGCCGGGTTGATAGCGGGGCTCATGCAATGGGGAGAGATAACCGCCTTGCAGTGAGTGAAGGGCTTCGTCTCTCTGATCGGAACTTTCCTGCTCCCCACGTTCAAGCTGCCGCTGAAAGCGCGCTAACGCCTCTTCATCCAACGCTGGTTTTCTGTGCTCATTGCTGCGAAATTTGGGCGCATCATGTTGCTCTTTTGCGGCGCTCCTGATTTCCCCTTGCGGGCGCTGCGCATTCATCTCGACGCCTCCATCCCCAAACTGAAACCCGCCGTAGCCCCGGCGGGACATCGAAGGCTGTCCGCCGCCATTTCTTCCGCCTGCTGCTCTTCAAGGCGGATGCGGTTCTGCTGCAGTGCGCCCTGGAAATCTTCGGCCAGAATGGCGAACTTTTCCTGTGCTCTTTGCGCTGCTTTCAATTGGTCCAGCGCGGCTTGCAGTTTTTGTTCGGCGGCGGTTTCCTGCGCTTGAATCTGTTTGAGCTGGCTCGCCAGATCGTTACTTTGCACTTTGAAATACGTCACCCGGCTGTTGTAGTCGTCTACCTCTTGCAGGCTGGCGGGTTTACCGGCCAATTCCGCAAACAGGCGGTCGCTTTCGCGGCGACGCCATTGCTGAAAATCGGTGAATGCGTGGGCGGACTGACTTCTGCGCTCGCGCAGGTCTGACAGGGCGATTTCGAGGCTTTTGACCTGTCGGGCCTGACGGTTTGTCCGGTGCTGTTTGATTTCGGCGATGCTGGCGATCATGGCTGAGTCTCCGTTAGTGTTGGGCCAGGGATTGCAGTTGAGCCAAGGTGTCCGCCATGGAGCAGGGGGCGCCGTCATGCTGTCTCAGGAACTGGTTAATGGGTTCGATGGCCTTGATCGCGGCGTCGGCGAGCGGGTCTGTTCCCGGCTGGTATTCCCCGATCCTGACCAGCAGCTCGATTTCCTTGTAGCGGGCCAATAGTTGCCGCAGCCGCCGCGCCTGTTGCAGTTGTTCCGGCGTGGCGATGTCGTTCATCAGGCGACTGCTGCTGGCGAGAATATCCACCGCAGGAAAGTGGCCGGATTCCGCCAGCGCGCGGGATAACACGATGTGACCGTCCAGAATGGAGCGCACTTCGTCCGCCACCGGCTCGGTCATGTCGTCGCCTTCCACCAGTACGGTGTAGAGCGCGCTGATCGCGCCTTTGGCGCCAGGGCCGGCGCGTTCCAGCAGTTTGGGCAGGGTGGCGAAGACGGTGGGCGGAAAGCCTCTGCGCGCCGGCGGTTCTCCCGCCGCCAGACCGATCTCCCGCAACGCTCGGGCGAAGCGGGTGACAGAGTCTATGAGAAGCAAAACCCGTTTGCCTTGATCGCGAAAATGTTCAGCGATAGCCGTGGCCACGTAACCGGCCTTCACCCGCTCCATGGCGGGCCGGTCGGAAGTGGCGGCCACCACCACGGCGCGTTGCATGCCTTCTGCGCCCAGATCCCGCTCGATAAACCCTCTGACTTCGCGACCGCGTTCGCCGATCAAGCCGATGACGACGATGTCGGCGTCCGTATGGCGGGTGATCATGGAGAGCAGGGTGCTCTTGCCGACTCCGGCCGCCGCGAACACGCCCATGCGTTGCCCCTCGCCACAGGTGAGCATGCCGTCAATCGCACGCACCCCGGTGGTCATGGGCGTTTCCACCAGTCTGCGGGTCAATGGGTTAGGGGAGGCGCTGATAATAGGATAAGGGACGCCTCCAGTCAGGGGCTCGCCGTCATCAATAGGCGCGCCCAGGCCGTCCAGCACCCGTCCCAAAATACCCTCGCTGATCTGGATCTCATGGCTGCGGCCGGTGGGAATCACTTCGGTATGAGCGGACAAACCTTCCATCTCACTCAACGGCGTCAACAACGCCTCCTGCCTGGAAAAACCGATCACCTCCGCAAGAATCGAACGCTGCGACTCCGGGTCCACCAACTCACAAATCTCACCGATCCGCACCCCATTCACAGACGCCTTAACAATCGTCCCCACCGCCTGCGTCACCCGCCCCCGCACCTGCGAAAAATCCGCCTGCTCCACCAACGACCGCAACAACCTGGTCCTGGACGCGGAAAACGCGCTATCACTGAAGACTGTCTGATCCATAGCATCCACACCCTGAAAAAACACCGCGAAAGCGGATTGATGTTTGGTTTAGGGGCAGATTAGAGGGGGAGAGGGAGAGGCTGTATCAGCCGGGGGATCTAATTTTTGGGGGGAGCTTCGGTTTTAGAGCTAGAAGCCGGCTCAGGTAATGTCATATAAGTTACTATTTGGGGATGCCTTTTCTTTTTGGGTTATCAAACCAGCCAGCTATTTTTTCAATGAAAGCCCAAACATCCCCGTTTGATGGTTTTAGATATCCTTCGGATGCGGGATCCTCTCCCATTTTTTCAAAAACTTCGACCAACCAACTCGGGCCATGGCCTCTCGCATTCAACTCTAACAACCATGATTCAAGTTCGCCGTTTGGTACAATAAATAATCCATAATCAGACAACTTATCAAACAAGTTCTCTAGGGTTTCTTTTACCTCTCCTTTAAGCAATTTTATCCCGCCACCTCTTTTCATATCTTTACCTGTAGCCTCAAATTTCCTTTTTATTTCTAGCCGAGTATGAGACAACGATTTTCGTTCAATTTCAGGGACGAAACCACTTTCCAAGAAACTAGCCCATACGGTACCTCCTTCTTTTAAAATATCAATATCGACTATGCCTCCTACGGGTATGCCAAGCTCCCTGAGAGGCTTTATTATCGTTTTTACCGTCTGTTTATTCTGCGCATGAAGAAAAAGGCAGTTTTGTATACCTTTCCCATTGGAATATTTAAGTAAACGATCGTTGATCTCTTGATAAAATGCGCGATCTGCATCTGACTCTGTAACAATGATAGACTCATAAAATAGACCACTAAGTACACCTGTTGAGCGTAACAACGGATTTCTCATTAGTGTCAAGATTTCTTTGTTGGGAAGTATTCTTGCTGTTGCCACTTGATTTTTATATGTTAGTCTTACGATATTTATTGGTGCTCCAGACTGTATGCAGCCCATTACAAAGTTCGGACTATGAGTTGATACAAATAGGCGCTTATGTGATCCGGAAATAATGCCAGAGATTTCTTTTCCCAGCTTAAATGAGAGGGATGGGTGTAAAAAAGCTTCGGGCTCATCTATTAGTAATACAGATGGATCTCCGGCTATTACTTCAATTATCATCCCGGTAAAAGCTTTTACACCATCACTGGTTTGAGTAATTGGCGTTGCTTTTGAGTGAAACTCTATTGCTTCTTGATGTAGGCCTTTCTCTTCCATTTCATCTTTAGGCGCTACTTTAGATAATCTCAAATTTAGTCTCCCCAAGTTCGTTGGGTCAACTACTAGGTATTCACCAAAAGACTCGTGAACTATTCTTCTAACCTCCTTTCTTTTCTCATCACTTCTGAACAAGACTTGGAAGCTTGAATTTGCTGGGTGTTGAAGGTTTCCCGCACTCTGCTCGTTAATCAGAATTGTTCTACTGCTACCGTTTAAAATAAGACTGTTGTAAGACAAATACCATAGGCAAGCGTGACTTGGCTGAGAATTCGGATTTTCTAAAGCGTTGATGAACTTGTGTTTTAGTACGTGGTGTCTTTGCCCTTTCTGACCAACAAAAATATGCGTTGGACTCAGTGACTCACCAGGGATTGGTGCTAAAACAACACTGTTAACAATACTCTTAATATGTTCATCGGATATGCCATTTAATTCTATGCTATCTATGATTAGGTTTTCTTCGTGAACTCGTCCTATTTTACAATACTGATGTATTTCAGTAAGAACTTTGCTCTTACCCGAATTGTTTGGGCCAACAAAAACAGTAACTGGCATTGCCTCTATCGTCTCTTGCTGGAGGCCCTCAGCTCGACCAAATTTCAGCTTTATGCTCTTGATCATGTATATATTCCATCGATCACAACGGACTGCTAACAGTTTAATGAATGCTTAGGGGCAGGATTACAGAAGCTACCTATCTCCACTTGATACTGGTTAAAAGATAGCACATTCATCAAAGCTTACTTCGGGACTTATAATTGATGCGGGCGAGCCGCCCGCGCTCCCGATTCGGCCTCTTGGTAGGTCGGAAAAGCGCAGCGCCTTCCGACATCTCAGCTTTCCAGTCTACATATCTGTAGTGGTTTGCTATATGGTCATAGACAGCTTGGGAGTTAGGTGAAAACAGGGAGGTGTTGTGCGGTATCGGAGGAATTATGTTGCAGGCGGGACCTACTTTTTTACGGTGAATTTGCTGGAGCGCAATCAGACGTTGCTGGTGGATCACGTCCATGCTCTGCGTGAGTCGGTGCGGTGGGTGAAGGCGCGTCGGCCTTTTGATATTGATGCCTGGGTGGTGTTGCCTGATCATTTGCATGCGATCTGGACATTGCCTGAAGATGACGTCGATTATTCCTCTCGCTGGCGTGAAATCAAAAAGCGTTTTTCCAAGTCTTTGATCATTAACGAACCACGACCAGAACCCAGAAAAATGAAAGGCGAACGGGGGATTTGGCAGCGGCGTTTCTGGGAGCACACCATTCAGAATGAACAGGACTATCAACGCCATTTTGATTACATACATATAAATCCGCTTAAACATGGGTGGGTATCACGAGTACGTGATTGGCCTTTCTCCAGTTTTCATCGGGCAGTTTCCGAGGGAATTTATTCGCTTGATTGGTGTGGAGGGGATGAAGCGTCAGGCTGTTTTGGTGAGTTTGAATGAGGGGGAATGGTTGAGCGAAGGTGTTGGATGGCGCTTCGCTTATCCAACCTACGTTAAGTTCAGGTCGGTTGGAAAAGCTGAGGGCCTTCACCAACGTCGCTACGTTGACATATAGGTAGGTCGGAAAAGCGCAGCGCCTTCCGACGCTGCTTTCGTTATTCTGGTGTACCTTTATTGGATTGATGGCGCATGGGACCTTTTGTCTGAAGGCGCTGCGTTTTTCCGACCTGCTTTTGTTAGTGACACACGGGTCGTGGATTAGAGATCAACACAACAATACAAGTGAGGGCACGTATGAATCTGGATAAAGATATTGTGACGGTGAGGCCGGAGGGGACGATTGATACGATTCAGAAGTTGCCTAATTATGTGGGAATTTCCGGGAAAACGGCGGGTTCTACCGGGATTTCGATGAATATTGTGGTGATTCCGCCTTCGGCGCGGGCGGAGCCGCATTTTCATGATGGGTTTGAGACGGCGATTTATTTGTTGAAGGGGAATGTTAAGACCCTGTATGGCGAGAATTTGTCGAAGTCGGTGGTGAACAAAGAAGGGGATTTTATTTTTATTCCTGACGGGGTGCCGCATCAGCCGATCAATCTGAGTGATACGGAGGAAGCCATTGCCTTGGTGTCCCGTAATGATCCCAATGAGCAGGAGAGTGTCCAGGTGTATCGGCCGGATCAGTCGGCTTGATGGGTAATGATTGATATGGCGACCAGGGATAGGAAACAGGGCCTGATTTACGCGGGCCCTGTCCTTGTCAGGCTGTCAATTTAACACTGCTTGTCTGTTGGAATAAGGAGCCTCTGAAAAACGTTGGCGAGGCCGTCAGGGCAAGGAAAAAGTCGGCGAAAAAGCGCAGTTTATCGAGAATAAATGAGCATTTTGAGCCGACTTTTGACGCCGCAATGGCGGCCGCAGGTAGTTTTTCAGAGGTTCCTTAATATTAATATGGCAATGATATTGACATGGTAATATCTGGCGCATGGATGCGCCTGCGCGGCGGAGAGCCGCGGGAGACAGGGCCTGACATGGGCAGGCCCTGTCGTTGCAGACAAATAGAAGGAAGCTATTTGTCTGCCTGATTAATAGCTCAGCGCGATTCTTCCCAGCGGCTGAATGGTGATTTCCGGCGTCAGGTCCTGGTAGGAGAGGATGGGCAGTTGGCGCATGTCTCTTTCCAGTAGTTTGCGCAGGTAGCGGCGCACGTCCATGGAGGTGATCACCACGACTTTTTGCGCGCCGGGATTCAAGTCGCCCACGGTGCGTCTGGTGATTTCCACGATCTTGCGGGTGGTGTCCGGCTCCAGGGCGAGGTAGGCGCCGGAGGAGGTTTGGCGTACGCCGCCGCGGATGGCGTCTTCCAGTGACTGGTCCAGCATATACGCCGGCAGGATATTCTGGCCGTTGCTGTATTTGTAGCTGATATAGCGGCGCAAGCTGTTGCGCACGTACTCCGTCAGCAGCACGGTTTCCTTCTCTTTTTGGGCCCATTCCGCCAGGGCTTCCAGAATGCTGCGCAGGTTGCGGATGGAAATGTCCTCGGACACCAGACGCTGCAGTATCTCGGTGATCTTCTGAATCGGCAGCAGACGCTGCACTTCCTTCACCAGCTCGCCATAGCGTCCTTCCATTTTCTCCAGCAGGAAGCGGGTTTCCTGAATGCCGATGAATTCCTGCGCGTACTTTTTCAGGATGATCGACAGGTGATAACTCAACACCCGGGGTGGGGTCAGGTAGGCGACTTCCATCTTGTCCAGCGAGGTCTGATGACGTTGCTCCACCCAATAAGCGGGCGCGTCAGGCAGCAGTTCCACTTCACTGTTATGCTCGATGGCCAGCAGATCCAGTTGCTCCTTCTGATCGCGCACCAATAACTGCCTGGGCTTGATAAAGCCCTCCGCAATCGGCGTTTCCTGCAGATGAATTTTATAGCGACCGTCGCTCAAACCGTGATTGATGCGCAGATGAATGCCCGGAAACGGCACGCCCAGATCGAGATACAGAGAGCGGCGGATTTTGAGAATTTCCTCATTCAACGCATTCGGGTCCAGGGCGTCTTCCGCGTCGGCGGCAATGTCCACCAAAAGCGGGACGGTAAAAGTAAACTCTTCCGCTTCGTTGAGCTGCGCCTTGCTCGGCGGCTGGCCGGCGGCCGCCATGGCGGACAGTGGAGGATGCTTGTCCGCGCTGGCGTTCTTGGATTGCCGGAGCGTGAACACGCCAATTCCCGTCAAGGTTAACGCCAGCACGATAAAGGTGAGGGTGGGGAAGCCTGGAATCAGCGCGAAGGTGAACAACAGACCGCCGCCGATCAGGATAGCCTGGGGCTTGCTGACGATCTGGTTGGCGATGTCCGCGCCCAGGTTTTCCGATTCGTCTGTGGTCACGCGGGTGACAATGACGCCAGCGGTGATGGCGATAAACAACGCGGGAATCTGCGCCACCAGTCCGTCGCCGATGGTGAGAAGGGCGTATAGCTCCAGGGCTTCGCCGGAGGTCATGCCGTTTTGCAGCGTGCCAATGGCGATGCCGCCGAGGATGTTCACCGCAATGATGATCAAACCGGCGATGGCGTCGCCTTTGACGAACTTCATGGCGCCGTCCATGGAACCGTACAACTGGCTTTCTTTCTGCACCTGAGAACGGCGGTGACGGGCTTCGTCCACATCGATCACCCCTGCGCGCATATCGCCGTCGATGCTCATTTGTTTGCCGGGCATGGCGTCCAGAGAGAAACGGGCGCTGACTTCCGCCACCCGTTCCGAGCCCTTGGTGATCACCAGAAACTGCACCACGGTGATGATCAGGAAAATAACCAACCCCACCACCAGATTGCCGCCCACCACAAAGCCGCCGAAGGCTTCGATGATAGAACCCGCATCCGCCTGCAACAGAATCAGTCGCGTGGTGGTGATGGACAGCGACAGACGAAACAGGGTGGTGATCAGCAGCACCGAGGGAAAGGCGACGAACTCCAGCGGCGAACGCAGATACACCCCCACCATCAGCAACACCACCGCCAGCCCCATGTTGACCCCGATCAGGATATCCACCAGCACCGTGGGCAAAGGCAGAATCATCATGAAGATGATCGCCACCAGCATGGCGGCGAACAGAATATCTTTGCGCCCGGCGATTAATTGCAGGGTCTGGTTCAGGCGTGCGAGGGTCATGACGGAGTCCTTGTGGCTAAGAATTGCAGATAGTGAGTCAGCGCGGGCTCCCTTTGTCCCAGCTTGAGATGGCAATGGCTGCGCAGCAGCGACAACCGCGCTTCCGACGCGCCCTGTAACCGTCTCTCGCAGGCCTTGCAGTACTTCAACGCCAGTTCGTAGCGGCCGAGCTGATAACACAGATAAGCCATCTGTCGCAGCGGCGCGGGATCGTCCGGCGCCAGTCTGATCAGCAGACGCAGCAGCGGTTGCGCCTTGGCGTACTGACGGCATTGCAGAAACACAGTGGTCACTTCCTGCAGCCAGACCGCCTGCTGCGGCTGTAGTCTGCTCGTGGCGCTGACAGTAGGAAGCGGGGCGACGGATGGAGTCGGACTCATGGCTTTTCCAGGGCGCTCAGATTGCTGCGCAGCCATTGCCGGTCTTCATACAGCGCGTTGAGAATGGCGACGGCGCTTTGCAGGGTTTGCCGGAATTCGGGGTCGCTGCTGGCCTCCGCCTCTTGCTCCAGCGCCGCCAGCGCGGATTGGGTGGACGCGGCCACGTCGTCAAAATCCTGAGGGTCGACCCCGGTGGCGCCGGACGGCCCAATCAGGGTGCGCAGCATCTCCTGACTGGTCGCATGACGCAGAAACAGCTTCTCCGTGTGCTGGACGACGGATTCCCCTCGCGGCACGAAAGGCCGGGAAGGGGCGTTGGCGGTCGTACTGGCGTCCTGTCCGTCGTTATCGTGGACACGAATGCTTTGCACGCCTTCAGTGAAAGTCACCAGATCCATGGATCACCTGCCTATTGATTCAGTTGTTGATGAAGATAATCGAGCACGCCCAGCGCCTCGTTGAGACCGGCGATGGACAACTGCTGACGGGACAGCGCGACGATGAAGGCCAGTTGACTGGCGCCTTTCATCCCGGTGTGCGCCCGCAACGGCAAGGGCTGGTCGTAATGCACCGCGCGCAGCGCTTTGGGGATCAAGTCCGCACAGTCGTACTCGCTGATTTCCTGCAGCCGCACCAGTAGCAAACCCTGTTCGTGAGGCTCGATCATCAGCGTTCCCGAGCGCTCAAACGCCAGCGTCAGCGGCTCGCCGCGCCAGATAAAATCGGCAAATCCCAATTGTTGCAGGAACTCGGTAATCGTCAGGTGAACGGCGGCGTCCTGCATCATGAGCGGGGCTCCTTGGCGACTGGGAAAATGGCTTTCACTTTGGGCCTCGTTAAGGTTGTTCGGCTTCTTGCTCAATGCTGAGATCCAGACGTTCCTGGATGACGGTCAGCAGCTTGTCCCGCTCAAACGGGTCGCGGTACGCTTTCAGCGGAATGGCCCGCATCAGCTCCTTGAAACCGCGCCAGAAGTAGATGGTCATGGCGGGCGGAATGTGTAACGCCTTCAATACGCCGCCCAGTTGTTCCACGCCGATCCATTTCTTTTCCAGCAGGGCGAGCAGTTGCTCCATCAGCGCGTATTTATTGAGCGGGGCCTGAGAGCGGTAGATTCTCTCCAGTTGCGCCAGAAAATCGCGGCACTCCGCGTCCAGTCCTTCCAACGCCTGCAGCGCGTAGAGATCTTCGATAATCATGCGCAGGCGCTCTTTGGGCAGGGAAGGGCCTTCCGATCCCAGGTCAGCGCCCAATGCGGAAATCAGGTAGGAGACGGATTCGGAGAAACGCTCCTCGCCATACTGGGCCAGAATCTTGCGGAAGGTGTCGGTGAGACTGCCGTAATCCAGCACCGCGTCCCGATACAGGTTGCGCAGCCCATTGACAGAGCCGAGCTGACGATCGCTGAACTGGGTGGCGACCTCCGCCACATTGACGCCTGCGAGAATAGCGGCGCCCTGTTCCTCCAGCATGTCATCCAATGCGGCTTCCACAGACGCCAGCAGCGCATCCACATTGGCGTCCCCCGCCTTGCGTTTGCCTCGCAACTGATCCCGCACAAAGACCAGCGCCAGATACTGCTGCGACAGATCCTCAAATTGCTGCGCGGCGCGCTGACGGATCTCCGCTTTGGCGGGATCATTCTGGATTAACAGCTGATGCAGAAACGGCTTGAGCTGCTTTTCCTTATCCAGTTCTCTGGCTTTTTCCACATAGGCCAACGCGCGCTCCAGCGCCTGGGCTTTATGCAGCGGGCGTTCTCCGATCTTGCGTTTGCTCAGGTCATCGCTCTTTTTCTCGGAACGCAGAAAGGACATCTCCTCCGCCGCAGAAGCGAACAATGACTTGTCATGGCTCGCCAGACTCACTCCCTCGCCCCGCCAGTTTCCCGCCGCGACCGAGGCGCTCATCGCATCGGCGCGATAGCTCCTGTCCGTCTGCAATGAAACGCCGCCTGTGAGGTTAGACATAGACAAAACCTGTGTGATACCGAAAAACGACAGGGAGCGGAATCGCCGCCAAGCCCGTTTAAGTTGTTGCTAGTGTTGCGTTCAGAGGCGGGAAGAGAAATAGATCGGTGGATATAAACGGATGTCGTAGCAGACCAATAGAAGGAAGCGATTTGTCTGCCTGGTTAATAAGAAAAAGAGCCGGCGCAACAGGCCGCCGGCTAAGTCATGGCTAATCAACGCGGGACAACAAAAGGCGAGCGCTTTATCAGGCCATGATTTTGCTGTTGACCTGGGCGCGGGAGGTGATGAATTGATCCAGGAAGTCCTGAATGGCTTTGGCGCCTTCGCTGGCGGCGCGCACGAACTCCACTTCGCTTTCCACGTCCGCCTGGGCTTTGGTGGCTTGCGCGTCCTGCTGCTCTTTCTGCGCCCGATCCAGTTCTGCGGAGTAGCTCAACGGCGCCGCGATCAGACCGCCAAAGCCGGTAAAGAACTGGCCGACGACCATGCCGATGCTGCTGTAGTTTTGCGCGTCGGACATCAGCTCCTTGTGCCTCACCTCCGTGGATTTAGCTGACGCATCCGGTCCGTCGTTCTTGCCTTTTGGGGCGTCCGCCTGTTCTTTGGCCTTGTTGGCGGCATTGGCGTCCGGCGCTTTTTCTGCGTCGGCGTTTACGGGCTTAATCGGCGCTTCCGTTTCTACAGCAGGCTTGCTCTGGCTGCTTTGAGCGGACCCGTTGGCCGGCGTTTTGTTCACCGGGGCGGCGTTGGCGGTAGGAGGCGTTTGTCCAGCGTTGCTTTTGCTGGCGGTGGACGCGGTGGAGCCCGTATTGCCCGGAGTGGGCGGTTTAACCGCAGGCGTCGGCATCTCCAGTTCCAGCGTTTTTGATGGCGCCGGAGCGTCCAGTTTGGGCTTGGCGATGTCCAGTTTCATGGCCTTGTTGGTCTGACTGATCGCTCGGGCGCCGCCATACATGCCAAGGGCGCCGCCGGCCATGGACATGGCCCCATTCACTACCGACGCGGCGAGGTCTTTCCGGGCGGCGCTTTTGATCTCTTCCGCTTTCGCTTCCAGGGCGGTCCACTGGGAAAGATAGGCGTCCTGTCTGGACTCGGCGGCCTGACGGCGCATTTCGATAAAAATCTTATGAATCGCCTCCATGATTTTGAAAGTGTCGGCGCCGTGATTGGTCCCGTTCAACTTGAAGCTGAGGGCGCCGGCGTCAAACTCTGATTCGACGGTGGACGGCGCGTCCAGCAGTCTTGCTGCGGGCGGGAAGGGCGTCTCCACGTCTTGCTGTCTTGACGCCGTCAGGGCGGGCGGTTGCGCGGTGCGCGTAGCCGATGCGGACACGTTTTGCGTTGAATACAGGGACGCCGGCGCCGGTATATTGAGCTCCAGGCCGGTATTGCTGATGTTCATGGTTTTACCTCAAGGGTTGCGTGTAGGAAAACATTGCCAGTCAGGTTTGCGTCGGGCTCAGGCCATATCCCGGATCAACGTCTGATTGGTCTGCTGTTCCTGATTGATGTAATTGACCATCTGACTCAGGGTGCTTTCGCTGTTTGAGGTCAGACTCTTGATATGCTCAATCGCCTGCTCGATGCCGGCCTGATTCTGCATGATCACCTTGCGCACCAGGGCTTCCTCGGCTTTGGCGTCATTCGCCTCTTTGGTGTGTACGGACGCATCGACGCCCGCCGCGCCGCCGCCTACTTGCGCGCCGCTGGACACGAACAGCGACATATTGCGGGCCTGATGCAGCAACGGCCATTCGCTGAGGGACTGCGCCAGCTTGCTGAGACTGTTCGTCGCCGCCTGGCTGGAAGACGACGCGGTCGCGCCGGCCTGGGTCGCCGCGCCAGCGGTCTTGCCTGCGGAAGCGGCGGAGGAGGCCGTCTTGCTGGAGTTGGAGGCGACCGAGGCGGCTTTCCCCGCGGAGGTGGTGGCGGAGGCGTACATACCCGCTCCCGCTGTCCCGATGATCAAGACGGCGGCCACAATCACTGATGCGACGATGGCGTTGGCCGGTTCGCCCATGACGTTGGCCAGGCCTTTGGCGATGGCGTTGGTCAGTTCCGACACCGCGCTTTTGCCGGTGGCCATGCCGACCATTTGGTCCACCGCCAACGCCATCATGACGCCGCCGGCGATGGCTCCGGCGCCGGTCGCGATCATCGCCGCCCCGGCGATCAAAGTGGCGGCCGCGGCGATCCAGCCGAACACTTTGGCGAACATGCCGGACTTCTTGGCCTTTTCCATCTCGTTGATGGATTTTTGCAGGGCTTCCATCACTTCTTTGTGGCGTTCCTTGTTTTCCTGGGCGAGAAACTTGGCGTCTTCTTTGCCGCTTTTGACGCCTTCTTCGTCCAGCTTCACCTGCAGACTTTGCAGCGCCAGCAACAGGTCGACGGTGGCTTTAGGCGGCGTCAGCGACACCTGTGAGGTTGCGCCGCTGCGGTTGTCGGTTTCCACCGCCGGCAACTGGGTAAAAGAATCCGCCGCGCGCGAAGTCCGCGTGGCGTTATTGGTTGCCTGGCTGGCCAGAAACAGCTCCGCCAGATCGCCGTTCAGGATGTCTGTCGGCAAAGCGCCTATCGTAGTCATAGCGCGTCTCCTTGATTGTATAGAGGGCTGGATGGAGGGTTGGAAATCGGCTTGGCGTGAAAGCCGGACTGAGGTTGGGTTTTGTTGTCGATCGCGCCCAGCAGTTCCTGCGCCTTGTGATAAGTCGCCTGATGCTGGGGGCGTCCCTGGGACCAATGCAGCGCCGCGGTGAGACCGTTGCGAGCCTGCTTCAGGTCGTTAAGCGCCAGATAGCACTTGGCGGCCTGTAGCGGCGGCACGGGATTATCATGCTGCAGCAGGGCGGAGTAGGAATAGGCTTCAATGGCCTCCGCATACTTGCCCAGAGACTCGCGGCAAGCGCCCAGTCCGGTCCAGAAGCGCACGTCCAGGTGGCTGTACAGACAAAGAAAAGCAAAGGTCTTTTCCGCCTGCTCGAATTTGCGCTGCTGATACAGGTTGTAGCTGATCGTATAGATCGCCTCGATTTCCTCCTGCGTGATGCCGCGGGCGATGGCCAGAGCGCCGCCGCCCTGCATAACCTGTTGCAGCAGCGCGGCGGCGTCTGTGCTGGTGAATGGGTTGGTTTGTTGCGTCACAATGCTTCTCCTTTTGCGTCAAATGCGATTGATCAGCCCAAGTTGAATGCGCGCCAGCTGTAGTCGCGGCGCAGTGGGCTGATGATCAAGCGCGTGTTCGGAACGGTTGCGCAATGCATGCTCCCGTCGCGCCAGTTCGCCGCGCTCCGCCTCTGACAAACGGCTCTTGCCGCGTGCAATCAAAGGAGCCAGGGTTTCCCGGTTCACGCCCCATTGCGCCATCAGCGCGTCGGTGTCGGCGAACGAGGCGGTCACCGACGCGTGCAGCCGCTCCATTTCGTAAATAAGTTGTTGGGAAAGGGTTTCCGTAGACATAGTCGTGTCTCCTCCTGTTTCGCCAAGGGCGACTCAAGCCCGATCCGGGACCGGGCGTTATTAATATGGCAATGATATTGGCATGTTAATAATCAGGCGCATGGATGCGCCTGCGCGGCGGCTAGCCGCGGGAGACGTGGCCTGACATGTGCAGGCCACGTCGTTGCAGACAAATAGAAGGAAGCTATTTGTCTGCCTGATTAATAAGCAAAGCAACAGCCTTAGATCTTGCCGAGGATGCCCTGGTTGGTCTGGTGGATATTGCTGTTGGTGTTAGATGGCAGGGTCAGCGACTCATCCCGTTTCTTCATCAGCGAGCTGATGCGGATCATCTCCAGCTGACTGCGACTGTTCAGGCCGTCGATAAAGGCTTTGAGGTTCTCGATGGAGGTTTCCCACTCATCGCTGTTCTGACAGAAATCGTAGCCGTCGCTATCCAGGTACAGGCCGCTGTGAGGCACGCCTTTGTGCTCCTTGTCGTACTTGCTGAGGCCCTGCTGAATGTCGTGCTCTTCGAAGAAATCGATCATCTCCGGCGGCATGGTGCTGTTGCCTTTGCCTTCCAGCTTGCCTTTCTCGGTTCTGGCGATGGACAGCATCGCATTGGCCTCTTTCAGCAGATTGTTCAGCGCGGCCATGCTTTGCAGTTCATCCGCCAGTTGCTGCTCCAGGTTATTGGCGCGCTCGATCTCCAGAAACATGATGAGTTCCGCCAGGCTCATGACCTGATTATTGATCTGAAATTTATCTCCGCCGAGGGAAGAAATTCCGCCGATGTTTTCCATGGTGTTTCCTCTTTCAAAGTAAGCGGCGAGTCGCTTGGTCATATGCGGTTCGCCTGTTCAGTTAGCTATGGCGGACGGGCTTGGCGCGGGACGCGCAAGGCGTCGCCGTCGCAGCCAGATCCGCCGACAGGGCCAGTATTTTTGAAAGCGGGGGAGCGACGACATATATCGACCGGCTGATTTTGCCGCTGAAAATTTTTTCGCGAGACCCTGTAACTTTTTCCGGAGGGGCGGCGTAAATGAGTTAAACGGCCGCTGAGCAGCGGTCTGAAAACTCGCCACGCAACGATGGCCGATAACAAGACGAACAAATAACGACACAGGTAAACGACATGGACACAGGGCAGTTTTTAAAGGGAAAGTTTTCCTTCCCTTTGGCATCGCAAATCGTTATTTCCCGCAGCCGTTTGACGCGCAAGCTGGATGCGGCCAGACAGGCGCAGATTCATTGTCTGACGGCGCCCGCCGGGTTTGGTAAAACCACGCTGATGCAGGATTGGGCCGCCCCGCAGAAAGGCCGCGTTATCTGGTTCACGGCTGAGCGCAGCGATAACCGTCTCTTGCGCCTGGGCGGCGGACTGTTAGCCGCTTTCGCCAACGCCGGTTATGGTTTTCTGGGCTGCAAAGAAGAGCTGGGTTTGCTCAATGAGCCGAGCGGCGCGGCGCATTGGAGCCGCTTGTTTATCGCCGAGCTGGAGACGGCTGCGCGTCGCACTGGCGCGTCACTGACCCTGGTGCTGGACAATCTGCATTTACTGGACGCCCCCGAGGCCATTGCTTTGCTTTCCTGTCTGGTGCGTGACCTGCCGGCCCCGCACCGCTTATGTCTGCTATCCAGAAATCCGCTTGCTCCGGCGCTGTTCGCCTCCACGTCCTGGAACCGGGTTCAGCACCTCAACGCCGACGAACTGGCGTTTACGCTGGAGGAAGGCAAACAGTATCTGCGGGCGTTGCAGGCGGAAGGGCTCCTGGGGCGTTATGCCGCTCCTGGTTCTCCTGGCATGCAGACGCAGCTCAGCGAACTGTGGCGACAAACCGATGGCTGGCCGATCTTCTTTTGCGCCATGGCGCACCGCATGGCCAACAGAAACACGCCGTTCGCCGCCAAGGAAGAACTCAACACGCTGCCTGACTTTCATCGCTATATGGAAGAGCAGGTGATGCAGCCGTTGCAGCTAGTGCAAAAAGACATGCAGACGCGATTACGGGAGCTGGCGCCGATTAGCGAATTCAATCGGGATCTGCTGAGTCAGTGTCTGCTGCCCGGCGAATCACCCGCTTTGATTCAGGCGATGATTCATTACACCGGCCTGATCGTCAAAGTGGCGCAAACGGGTGATGAATACTGCTTGCGTCGACCACTGCGGGAGCATCTGCGCCAGGACGCAACATCGACCACGGAGGCGTCTGCTCTGTTCAACAAGGCGTTCAGATGGCGTTTGGCCAACAACCAGGGCAGGGCGGCGATTACGCTGTGTATTGATAACGGCTATTGGCGGGCCGCTGTGCATCTGCTGGAAAAGCTGTATCCCTCCCTTGTCAGTGCTGGATGCTGGACGCAGGTGGTTCAGTGGCTGGCGGCTGTGCCGGCGCATATCGTCGGGCAACGTCCGCTTTTGCAGATGTTGTTGGGGCGGAAGGCGCTGTTTGAGTCGGCGCCTGCGTCAGCGCTTGTTCACTTCAAGCAGGCGCAGACGTTGTTGTCGTCCGCACAGGAGCTGGATCATCCCGACGGGGTGTACGACGCCTCCTCCAGGGCGAAGTGGCTGCAGGAGGCGTCCGCCCTGATAGCGTCTACTCAGGCGCTTTACGTCACGGGTCATGATCAGTCTCTTGCTGAGCAAGATTCGTCTTGCCTGTTGACCCGCTATCACCAGGGGCTGCATGCACTGCATCAGGGGCGTTTGCATGAGACCAGAAAGCGACTTAACGAAGTCATGGAGGCGGCCCTGGCGGATGATCCGGGGATGTTGACCCAGGTGATCCCTGTGTTGGGCTGGCTGCATTATCTGACCGGAGAAACGGACCTGTGGCGCAGTGGACTGGCCTCGCTGCGGGAGCGCATCGCGCCAGGTTGCGATCTGTCGCATGGGTTCGCCTGGACCAGCGCATCGACCTTGTTCGGTCTGCTGGAAAACGCTTCCACGGACGACGTGAAGCAAGGATTGCAAGACGCCTCTGTGTTGCATGGTCTGTGTGCGCCAGTGGAGCTGCGCTTCAATCTGGCGGCGGCGCAGGCGTTGCTGGCGATTCGTGAGGCCCGTTGGGATGAGGCGGGAGAAGCGTTGCTGGAAGCGGAAGTACTGCAGCACTCAATACCCGATCCTGTGCGGCGGACGCTGTTTTCATTGCCTGCGCTCAAGGCGCAAAGACTGCTGGCGCAAGGCGGCGAGCGCGAGGCGCTGCACCTGTTGCAAGCCTGGGGTGGTCACTATGACCAGGCCTGTTTCGCCACCCAGCACGAACAGTTAATACTGAGCGAGATTCTATTTGCGCTGAACCGTCCCGAAGAAAGCCTGGAACCGGCGCGTCAGGTGAAAGTTTGGGCGGAGCAAGGTCGTTGCGGTCTGTTGTTGACGCGCGCGCTGGCGATCGAGGCGTTGGCGCTGCAAAAGCTGGGGCGAGAGGAAAAAGCGCAGCAGGTGTTTCACGACGCGTTGCATGTCGGTCGCATGACCAGCAGCCTGCATTCACTGGTGAGAAAAGACGCGCCGGAAATGAAACCTTTGTTGTCAGCGGCCAAACAGCAGGGGCGTTATCCCGCCTATGTCGGCAGATTGATCGAACATTACGGCCAGGATATCGACCAGGATGACGACGACAGCGCCAATCTCGCCGCTTTGAGCAAACGCGAGAAACAGGTGCTGGATCTGCTGGTGACCGGCATGTCCAACCCCGAAATCGCCGACGCCCTGTGCCGCTCTCTGGGCACGGTGAAGATTCACGTCCACAACATTTACCGGAAGCTGGGCGCCGCCAATCGGGTGGCGGCGATCAACAAATACAACGTCGCCACCGCCTGACGCCTTCCGGGAAAAACAGAACCAAACCTGAACAACCTCCGACGCCTCAAGGCGTCTGGAGCAGGATACTTACGCCTTAAACTCAAGGAGACGCCCATGCACACCTACAATCAGTTCGAAAGCCTGTTATTTCGTTTCTGCCAACGCCACCAGATCGCCATGATCCGGCCGGACGCCAATCTGCACTATGTGGTGTATATCGATAATCTGGCGGTGCGCTGCTTTTCCCAAGGCGGGAGCATCTATTTGCAAGTTGATCTGGAAGAACTGCCGGGAGCAGGGCCGGAGCACACCCAAACCGGCAAACACCTGATGCAACAGTCGCTACTGGACAGCTTACAAACCTCCAGCGTCGTCGCACTGGACCAACAACACCGCGTCATCCTGTTCCAGACACTCCCCCTGGACGACTGCCAGCTCCACGACCTCGAAACCGCCATGGAAACTCTTGCTAATCAGGCGGAAGCTTATGGGGGGATGTTGGGGCATTGATGAGTTTGGGGGGCGATTAACGGAAGTAACCGCCAAACGCGACTCCTTAATAAACAGGTATGTTTATAGCGCCAGACCTGGACCGCGCTGTAACCTGAACTAGGGCGTGTTGACGTTTCGTCATAGGTGATAGATAGGCGCAAACTCGTCATATTGTGGTTCCCACACCAACAACAAGGCGAGTTTGCGATGCCCCGATTGATGCTCAGTGACGAGCTTTGGTCGAAGCTAAAAGAGATCATGCTGCAAGAGCGAATCTATAACAAGCCCACACTACGAATGATGGTGGAAGGCATGCTGTACCGAATGCGGACGGGGTGTCCCTGGCGAGACTTGCCAGGGCAGTTTGGCGACTGGAATTCGGTGTTCAAAAAATTCAATTCCTGGTCTGCCCAAGGCAAGTGGTTGAGGATCTTCCGGAGCTTGGTCCGCGAGCCGGATTTGGAATGGGGGTTCATTGATGGCAGCTATGTGAAGGCCCATCAGCACAGCGCTGGAGCCTGTACGGAAGAGCCTCAGGCGATTGGAAAGAGTCGGGCGGGCAATACCACGAAAGTGCATCTGGCCGTGGATGCCTATGGTCTTCCAGTGGAATTTGAGATCACAGGAGGCGAGGTCAATGACTGCACGGCGGCGGAGTTGATTGAAAAGCTTCCCTCGTCAGAGGCGATTGTCGGAGACAAAGGCTACGACAGTGAACGAGTGCGGGAACAGATCAAAAGGAAGGGGGCCAGGCCGTGATACCGAGAAAACGAAACTCTGTCAAAGGTAATGACGATATGGATTGGGGTTTATACAAGTATCGCCATTTGGTGGAGAACGCCTTCGCCCGACTCAAGCAGTACCGGGCCATAGCGACGAGGTATGACAAGTTGAAGAGAAACTATGAAAGTATGGTCGCCATGGAGTCTTGTGGCGGTACCCATTACTGGGAGCGGTATGCTGAAGCCGCTGGCCACTATGTCAAAGCCATTTCGGCACGACAAGTGAAAGCCTTTCGCCAAGGCCAGAAAACCGACGCAAATGATGCGTTGGCGATTGCGGTCAGGCAGCCTCACATTAAAACCAGCAGAGTGATCTCGGCGCAAGAGCAGTGTTTGCAAGGAATAGAGTGCATGCGCGACCTGCTGGTAAAACAAAAAGTGAGCCTGAGTAATCAGTTACGCGGACTGCTACTGGAGTTTGGGCTCCCCATTGCTCAGGGGGATCGCGCATTAAATTGAGCCGTACCGGAAATACTAGAAGATGCCGGGAATGATCTGACATTGTCATTTCGCTCGGTACTTTTGACTATGTGGCGGCATTTTTTGAGAACCGTTGAAGAGATCGCCGACATCGAGCACAAGCTGGCCGAACTGATCAAAAAAGACGAACAGTGCCGACGCCTGCAGGCTCTGGAAGGAGTGGGTCTGGTAGGTGCTTTACTGTTAAAAATCGTATTAGGCAACCCAGGACACTTTAAAAATGGCCGTGAAGCGGCCGCCTGCGTTGGCCTCACCCCCGTGCAACATAGCAGCGGCGGCAAAGAAAGAATCGGCTCGATCTCCCGAGTCTCGGGTAACAGCAGGCTACGTAGCGCCCTGTTTCAAGGGGCGTTAGCGACCATTACCCAATTGGAAAGGCGTCCCTGCCGAACCCAAAAAGAGGTGTGGCTGAGTCAGCTGGTAGCCAGACGGGGTAAGAAAGTGGCCGCCATTGCTTTAGCCAATAAAACCGTACGGACAGCGTACGCCTTGCTCAAGCAGGGCAAAGAGTATCAGCCGGAATTGCTTGCGGCTTAATTGAGTATTGTCCAAGAGAGAGCGAAACCAACAGGTAGGACCAACCTTCAAGTGACTGTTAGGGCCTGAAGTGTTTATCACTGGGCAACAGAAAAGTCAGGAAGGTGCGAAAACATCAGTGGCCAGAGGTAGCGCCTCAATGTGAGCCCGTATATAAGACAGCATCCAACTTGTTTGAGTAGAATTCTCTTTGACAACAAACGGGAGTCCATATAAGACCCTAGGGTTTACCCTATCAGCCTATTGGTCTCAGCCAAGCGGGTAATTGGCAGAGGTGTGAATATCGCTAGCATTGTGCTTTTCTACTCAACTAAGGAAAGCTCTGTGCAAGAAAGCAACCTCCCCGCCCAACACCAGCTTATCGACTTGGAAAACCCGCTGCCTTCATGGAATCTAAAGCAAAAGAAGGCTGGCAAGAAATTGATGATCACCAAAGAAGCCGATACCTTCATGCGTTCACTGAACATGTATGATAAAACGCAGGTTTACAACGAGGCGCTCAAGCTGGCCAGTGACGGCGGCTATGGATGGAACAGCAAGGGCTTCAAGAAAGAGCCTATGTTTACGCGGCAAAAGATGTGCCCGGGTGGAATCAGCTTCATGTACAGCGTGAACCCTGAGATGATTGTGATTAACCGAATGCAGCTGGAGTTAGAACCTACAGGCCTAAGAACTCCTGCAAAGATGCAGCAAATGGGATTGTTCGAAATAAAGCGTACATCCGATGTTCGGTGGCATGAAGGCTCTGACGGTAATGATATTAATAATTTGCCTAACGCATGGGGCAGTCCTATTCCTGTCAACACAGTCAATACAGAGCATGTTGCTATCAACGGAATGTCAAACGATCTGGATAAGGCCAGATGGCTGATGGGGGTCCACGTGGACACTGCCTACTGGAGCGACAACGCAAAGGCTTATACTCTGGTCTACAATCCCACTCGCGGCAAATTCGACATCTTTGAGTGTATTCAAGACAGGGTCTCCACCTCGAAGCTGGCGGAGTTCCTGGCAGTTATGCTGATAGAGAGTCAGAAAAAGGGCGTTAAGCGTAAATGGACCGCCCATAGTCAGGGTGGCATTATCATGACCCGAGCGGTGGAACTGGTGAATATGCGTGGCATTAGCTTGGAAGGGCAACGCGTTTCCATTCATGCAGGCGGAAACTTTAAGAAGCGCGCTGAAAATGCTTTTACAAAAGCAGGAATGACCATAGACGAAATCAGACGGGATCACCCCGATGATTTCGTGCCCAACCTTTTAGGCTTTAACGATCTGTCTCCCGGTTCGTTTATTCGTTGCATTCGTAGTGCGAGACTGGTAACGGGTGACAAGCGTCCTGTTGAAGCCAGCCCGCATACATTACCCTACATCGGGAGAGAGTCAGCTATCCGACACTTACAGATGAATGGTTATCACAGGAAAGCGGAGAGGCTGGCCAAGCTAACCATGAAGGAATTTGACTTATTATGATCAAACAACCGGTGAGGCTGCTCTTAACAGGTAAAGGGCCGAACTTTTCCAATCTGACCGCAAAGGAATGCGGTATAGGTGAATACAGATTACGGTATAAGCTACCTGGCAACCCTATTAATACCGGGAGACCTAAGAAGCCCACACCTGAGAGAGTCAACTTACAGCGCAATATATTTGACTCGTATAGAGTTCAGCAGAAATTTAACCGCACTTTTGTTCAAATGGAATTCGAATGGTGGGCGTATAGAGGGCTGTTCTTACAAGGCTACTTTGGTAGGCTTGGCGATTTAAGTGTCACAATTGACGTTAACCGAGCAGAGGCACACATCCCACTTGTTGATGGAGGCCTCGATAGTCTGGAGGTATATCTTAAAAAGGACTTATGGGAGTATTACGAAACTGAGAAAAACAAGGATGGAAAACCTGGGGCTAACTGGGAGCAACGAAATCGAGTGGTTGACAATAACCCGTATGCTCAAGCGCAAGCTTTGCAGTTGGTTCATTTGCCGGAAGTGTATGAAAGGGAAAAAATCAACGGTGTAGAGTGGCTACAATATCAAATCAATGGAGAAGGTATTCCGGGACCCAGATATACTTACTATTGGGCTTATCCATTGACTGACAGCTATTACTTAACATTCAGCTTTTGGTTAACAACAGAAATTGGTAATAGGGACATGAGAGCCCAGCGCATGTACGAAGACGCTAAACGCATCATGTCCATGGTAGAACTGAGCAAAGAGTAATGGCGCTCGCCCCGTCTCACGTGAGAGAAAACGCGGGGCTAGCCGCAACCAAAGAGACTGTTCGAACTGATTCTGAGGTCTGCTCTACTAATTTGAACACTATCGAGCGTACTAATTGACGCGCTTGTTAGCATTTAAACTACCTCTAAAGCTCAATAATTGCTCATTGAGCTGTGCTAGATATTTATTCTTGGTTTCAATTTCTAGCTCAAGAGCCTCTACTTTTCCTTTTTCAGATGAAGCAATTTCGCAAATATTATTATTGTTATTCCCTCGCTTCTCACACTCTGCCTGATCAAGCATATATTCTGACTTCAAGTTATAATGACGGTCATGCAAAGCTGATAGGTTTCCTATGATCTCCACCTCTTGCTTCTTAACATAGGAGATATACTCGAGCATTTCTTGGTAACCTTCACAGTCACTTCTTCCTATCTTCAACGCGTTAGCACCTTCTATTTCACATGTTTCGATATTACTTTCAAGTTGAGATATTCTAGAGTTTAATATATTTTCCTTAATACTAAATATTTCCTTGTATTCTGCCAGCCTTTCAGTAGTTCTCTTATCGTTTTGCTGGTTTATAGTGGCAAGCGTACTTTGCAAACTTGTTATTTGCTGTTGAAATGAAGAGTTCTGTCCTGTTAAAAAATTCATATCTCTATCCATTTTTTCGATCACTAAAAAGTAAATGATCGACGAAACCACTGCTCCTGTTGATACAATCAGAGTCAAACTGTATCCAAATATATGATTTTTAACCTGATCTAACATGCTTATCCCTTACTTGAATGATCCTTCGGAATGCTAACATTTGTATATCGCGCATACGAGTTTTTCAATTTCAAGACTTCGAAGATACCCCCCTCCAGATCACTGATTCCTGTGTAAAATCCCGGAAAGTCAAACTACCCCATTTTCGAAGAACCGAACCATTCAGTACTACAAAGCGTGCGAGTATCTTGACTGCTTCGTTAACGAACACCCTGTGCCGACCTCATTTCCATGACAAAGCGTATTTAAGCAAGCTATAGCTGGAGAGTTGCTCTCCGTGTGAGTGCGTGGATTGAAACGTGTCGCCGAGAGATTAGGGCACTGAGGCAGCGGAAGTCGTCCCCACGAGAAGCGACTTTTTCTCACTTAAAATTCAAAACGCCTCAATAATTTTCAATAGATGAATTTCAGCACTTAGAGGCAGTTATTAGCCCGCTCAATTCATAGACACCCCTGATGCCGCCAATGCCTTCATCGCCGTCGGTAGCATCAGGCACACGAATGCAATGAAGTGAAAGCCCGCCAGTACGGTCGACAGACGCTCATAATCCCGGCTCAACCGCCGAAAGCGCGCCATCCAGCCAAAGCTGCGTTCCACCACCCAACGCCGCGGCAGCAAAATAAAGCCCTTCTTCGCCTCAGTGTGCTTAACCACCTCTAACCGAATGCCATGCTGTTCGGCTTGCCGGGCCGCCGATTCGCCGGTATAGCCTTGATCGACGAAGGCCACTTCCACCGACTCGCCCGTCACTTTCTGCACCTGCTCAGCCAGAGCCGCCACCTGATCCCGGTCCTGCTCGTTAGCAGGTGTGATCCGCAACGCCAGCAACTGCCCCAGCGTATCGACCGCCAGATGCACTTTTGAACCCTTGAGGCGCTTGGCTCCATCGTAACCGGCGCGCGCCCCGCTTTCCGGTGTCGACTGCAAAGTCCGGCTGTCGAGGATCATGGCGCTGGGCTGGGCGTTGCGCTTGTCAGCAATCCGGATCAACTCGCGCAAATCATGCAACAAGGCTTCAAACACGCCCGCGTCAATCCAGCGGCGGGTTTGCTGATACACGACCTGCCAGGGCGGCAGGTCGTGCGGCATCTGGCGCCAAAGCAAACCGCCCCGGGCAATATAGCGCAGGGCGTTAAAGACCTCGCGCAAGTCATGCACGCTGCGCGGAAGATTCGGGCATCAGCGCCAGATAGGGCGCTACAAAAGCCCATTCTTCATCGCTGACATCGGTTGGATAAGGTTTTCGAGTGATCGTCTGCACCCACAAATGATAACCGAATCAACCGCTCATGATAGCCACTGCGTGGCAAGACGATCGAAAATATTCGAGTGTTCAGAAATTGTTCGGGTTAATAACAGCCTCTAGGCCTATAATGATTGAGCGCTTCCCCTCCCATTATCAGCAGTCGCTTGTCTGAGCATAACGAAAAAGCTATTGCCTTAGAGTTCTCATTGTCCAACCCTCTCTGAATTTACCGATAGATTAAAGACCGTTTTTTGTGTCCTGGTGGACTAAACCACCTCTAAAGACCCACCCTGCACGCGCGTGCACTAAAAACCTTAAACCTGCCTTCACCTTGTTGTCATCTGGCCGCCGCACACTGCATTTCGTGAGCGCCGCCACGAATTATCAGGCCGATGCCGGGATCGCTTCCGCTGGTTGGAAATTTTGCACACGGGTGCAATGGGCGGGGCGGTCGCTGGTCAATCACTGACATACATCGTTATAACAAGGGGTCAATCATGTTGAGTAGAAGTGCATTATCACTGGCGCTGACCGCGTCTCTGACACTGGGCGCAGCGGGCGCCAACGCGGCGGATCTGGTGATTGCCGGACGCGACGGCATCTACGGCCAGGCGTTGGATGCGACGGTTGCGCGTTATAAGGAAGCGCACCCCGACATGGATATCGAATTACTGAAACTGCCCTACGGCAGTCTCTATGAAAAGCTGGTGATCTCCCTGCGTGAGAAGTCCGGCGCCTATGATTTGGTGTTGCTGGACGACACCTGGGCCACGGAGTTCATGAGCAATGGCTGGCTGGCGAATCTGGAAGAGCAGGGCAAGATTACCGGTGATTTCATCGCCGCCACCCTGGATATTTCCCGCTATCCCGTCGCTCAGGGACCGGCTTATTCATTGCCTGTCGTCGGCAACGTGGCCATGTTCGCCTACAATCAGGCGCTGTTTGATCAATACGGCCTGAGCAAACCCGCCAACTGGGATGCGGTGAAAGTCGCCGCCAAAACCATTTCCGCCAAGAACCCGGACACCAGCGGCGTGGTGTTTCGCGGCCAGAAGGGCAACCCCATCGTCACCGGCTTTCTGCCCCTGTTCTGGGCCCATGGCGGCGTTATTGTCGATGACGCCGGAAAGCCTCAAGTGAATTCAGCACAGGGCGTGCAGGCGCTGGAATCCTTCCTGGAGCTGAAGCAATACGCGCCCAAGGGCATCGAAGTGTATAACTCCACGGAAGTCCGCGACGCCATTCAACAACGCAAGACAGCCATCGCCATTGAAGTCTGGCCGTCCTGGGCGCCGTCCATGGATGATCCCAGCCAATCCAAAGTCGTACAGGAGATGCAGGTGATCGCCGCGCCGGGGCAGGTGAACGGTTCGTCGCCCATGCTGGGGATCTGGCAGATGGGCGTGACGGCGGATGCGAAGCATGACAAGAACGCCCGCGACTTCCTCAACTACCTGACCAGCGCGGAAAACCAGAAAACCCTGGCGCTGGAACTGGGCCTGCCGCCGACCCGTCGCAGCGTGTACACCGATAAAGACGTCGTAGCGAAGTACCGCTGGTATCCCAATCAATTGGAAGCGTTAGAGCACGGCAAAGCGCGCCCCCGCATCAAGCAGTGGAACGAAGTGGAGAGCATTCTGGGGGATTACCTGCAACTGGCGATGATCGGGCAGATGGACGCGCGCACCGCGCTGGATCAGGCCAATCGCAAGATCGACCGGGCGCTGAAGCGTTAACGAACGCGCCACCGCAACGACTTTTTAAGAACAAGCGCGCAGGCGGCGAAGCAGGCTCTTCGCCGCCGTTTTCATGGAGATTTAAATGCTGTTTCGTTCCCGCCTGCAGTTACTTCTGCTGATGTCACCCGCCACACTTTTGTTGGCGATGCTGACCCTGTATCCCATCAGTCAGATTCTGATCAATGCGTTTTCCTATGTGGATTATGTCGGCGCTGAGCGCCAGTTCGTCGGTATGGACAACTTCGTGGAGTTGTCGGAAGACTGGTTTTTCGCCGGCGCCATCAAGAACTCCTTGAGTTTCTCGGTGCTGGCGTCGCTGCTGCAGGTCGGCCTCGGACTGGCGCTGGCGGTGCTGTTCGACCGTCAGTTCGCCGGACGCCGTTTTGCGCTGCCGGTGATCATCTATCCGATGATGCTGTCCACCCTGGTGTGTTCCGCCATCTGGCGCGCCTGGTATCACTATGACTTTGGTTTTTTGAACAATGCGCTGCTCAGCCTGGGGCTGGAGCCGGTGCAATGGCTGTTTGACCCGGACATGGCGCTGTTTTCCGTGATGCTGGTGGATATCTGGCAATGGACGCCGATGGCGTTCCTCATCATTCTCGCCGGCCTGCAATCCATTCCCGCGGACATCAAGGACGCAGCGCTGACCGACGGCGCGCGGGGCTGGCGGCGGTTTCGCCATATCACCTTGCCGTTGATCATGCCTCAGGTGCTGTTGGCGCTGCTGCTCAGATCCATCGACACCTTCAAGCTGTTCGACAAAGTCTACGCCTTGACCGGCGGCGGGCCGGGGAACAGCACGGAAACCCTGTCGCTGTTTATCTACAAACAGGGCTTCAAGTTTTTCAACTTGGGGCTGGCGTCCGCCGCGGCGCTGTTGATGCTGGCCATCGCCTGCGCGCTGAGTGCGGTGTATGCGTGGCGCTATGTGGGAGCCAAGTCATGAGTGCGATCAAGCCAACCTCCGCCCCGGCTTTTTCTGATTCCGTTGCGGCGCCTTTCTCCGACGTCTCACGTTTGTCCGCGCGAACCCTGGGGTTTTACCTTGCTCTGGGCGTGACGTTGGCGTTTTTTGCGCTGCCGATCGTGTGGATGGCGGGCATCGCCTTCACGCCGTCCGGCGAGTACGTCAGCGACAATCTGAGTCTGCTCCCGGCGCATCCGACTCTGGCGCACTTTGAAGTCTTATGGCGGGATGGGTTTCCCGGACGTCTGGGGAACACCCTGATCGTCGCCGTGGGCGCTACGTTGCTGGCGTTGTCGCTGGGCTTTCTGGCCAGTTACGCTCTGGTGCGTTTTCGTTTTCCACGCCGCTTGGATCACGCTTTTCTGCTGTTGGTGCTGGTGATCAAGATGATGCCGCCGATTGTGGTGGCGATCCCGCTGTTTCAATTGCTGAAAGGCCTGGGACTGCTGGACAGCAAGCTGGGCCTGATTCTGGTGTATCAAGTCTACACCCTGCCGTTTTGCATCTGGATGCTGCTGAGTTTTGTGCGCGACGTGCCTCTGAGTCTGGAAGAAGCAGCCAGTCTGGAAGGCGCCGGATTACTGCGCCGCTTGTGGCATATCGTGCTGCCCCTGTGCGGCCCGGGACTGGCGGCCACCTTTATTTTCACCCTGATCATGGCCTGGAACGAGTTCCTGTTCGCCTTGCTGTATCTGTCTACGCCCAGTCACTTCACCTTGCCCCTGTACGTGTCCAATTTCATCACCGAAAACGAGACTTTCTGGGGACAACTGATGGGGATTGGCCTGCTGTCATCTTTACCCATGCTGTTGATGGCGGGATACGTTCAACGTTATTTACTGCGTGGCTTCGCCATGCAAATGAAATAGGAATTTCTCCGATGGCTTCCGTTACATTGCAAAACCTGGGCAAGCAATACAAAAAACAGACCGTGCTGCGGGATATCCACTTACAGGTCAGAGACGGCGAGTTTCTGGTGTTGGTGGGGCCTTCTGGCTGCGGCAAATCCACACTGCTGCGCATGATCGCCGGGCTGGAAACTGTTTCCGGCGGCGATATCCGTATTGGCGAGCGCCTGGTGAATCAGTTGGACCCGGTAGACCGTGGCATCGCCATGGTGTTCCAGTCCTATGCGTTGTATCCCCACATGACCGTGTGGGACAACATGGCGTTTGGCCTGAAAATGGCCGGCGTCGCCAAACCGGAGCGGGAGCGGCGCATTCAACAGGCGGTGGAATTGCTGCAACTGCAACCGCTGGTCCAGCGCAAACCGGCGGAGCTGTCCGGCGGTCAGCGTCAGCGCGTGGCCATTGGGCGTGCGATCGTGCGCAAGCCGGAGGTGTTTCTGTTTGATGAGCCGCTTTCCAACCTGGACGCCAAACTGCGGGATCAGATGCGGGTGCAACTGTCCGAACTGCATCAGCGCCTGGGGGCCACCATGATTTACGTCACCCATGACCAGAAAGAAGCCATGACCATGGCGGACCGCATCGTGGTGATGCGCAATGGCGTTATCGAGCAAGTGGGTACGCCCCTGGAGTTATATCATCAGCCCGCCAACCGCTTTGTCGCGGAGTTTATCGGCTCACCCGCCATGAATTTTCTGCCCGTGCGCATGAGGGCGCTGACTGCCCGTGATGTTTCTCTGGAGCTGCCGTGGGGGCAGGCGATTCAGGTCGACGCGTCCAGATTTAACTTGAATGCGGGGGGAGCAGGCCTGAAAGCTGGCGTGCAACTAGAGCTGGGCATACGCGCTCAGGGGCTCGTCATCGACGACAGCAGCGACCTGCGCATGCAGGTTGACGTGGTGGAGGAGCTGGGCAATATCGCCTATGTGCATGGACGTATTCAAACGCATCGTCTGATCATGGAGACAACTACCCGAGCGCCTCGCGCCGGAACCGAGGTGGGCGTCAGATTAAAGCCGGACATGCTGCATCTGTTTGACGAGCATGGGATGAGTCTGACCTCGCAGATGGAGCGCGCCCATGCTGCTTGAGATTATCGGAACCGGCGAAGCCTATGACCGTTTTCGGGTGAACGCCGCGGTATTGGTGCAGGAACAGGACTTTCGCCTGCTGATCGATTGCGGACCTACTGTGCCTCAGGCGCTGTGGCGTCGCCAACTGGCTGCGGACGCCATTGACGCCATCTATCTGACCCACATTCATCCGGATCATGCGTCCGGCCTGACCGCACTGCTGAATCAATGGGCCTCCACCGGGCGACGGCGATCCTTGCAGATTCTCTGTCAGCCCGGCCAGCAACCGCATCTGGAATGGATGTCCGCTTATGCGGCCTGGCCTGAACAGTTGCCTTTCGCTATCCAGTGGCGCGACGCCGCCCGGACCACGGAAATCGGCCCCTGGCGCCTGCAGACGGCGCCGACCCAGCACAGCGTCAGCAATCTGGCGCTGCGCCTGGAGCAACAAGGGCCCGCCCGCCATGCTCGAGGCTCTCTGTTTTACAGCGGAGACGGCCGTCCGACCGCGGCGAGCGCCAGCTTGATGACAGGATGCGTGATGGCCATGCAGGAGTGTTTTTCACCTTTGGAGCAGGGCGAGGGCAGCCATCACGGCGATTTGCCCGGCTGCCTGCGTCAGTTGCAAACCGCCCGTCCCCGGCATTTGTTGCTGTATCACATTGAAGACGGCCAGCATAACGCAGTGGCCGAAGCCATCCGGCCTCGCGTCGACGTGTCGGTGGCGGAGGACGGGGAGCGCTGGTGCTGCGTTACCGGGACGCAACTGGACACATCCATGGGAGAGCAAGGAGAGCGCTATGCAGCGGGAGCAGGCTGAAGCGATTCTGCGGGAAGCCGGTGAACTGGCGCTGAGCTATTTCAGTCAGCGCGCCTGCTTGCGGGTAGAGCGCAAGGCCCGCCAGGATCTGGTCAGCGAGGCGGATCGGGAGGTGGAAAGTCTTATTCGGCGGCGTATTCAGGCGGCCTGTCCCCGAGACCGGCTGCTCGGCGAAGAGTTTGGTCTGGCGGCGTCCGGTCAGGGCGATGATTCCAACGCCAGTATTTGGGTAATCGACCCCATCGACGGCACCACCAATTTTCTGCGCGGCATTCCGGAGTTCGCCATCACTCTGTGTCGGGTGTGCGACGGCGCGCCAGATATCGGATTGATTTATCATCCGGTGAATCAGGAAATGCTCTTCGCCGCTCGCAGTCAGGGCGCCTGGCGCAACGGCGTGCGTCATCAGATCGAGCCGACGCCGGTAACCTTGGATAGCGCCGTATTGGGGTTGGGCTACAATCTCAGGCCAGGCAACGCGCAGCGGGCCATCGCCATGATGCGCAGCTGGACCGAGGCGGGCTGCGTTACCCGGCAGACGGGCTCGGCGGCGGTAGGCATCAGTCAGGCGATATTGGGGCGGACAGATGCTTTCTACGAGCCTCAGCTGAACAGTTGGGACGCTCTGGCGGGTCAGCTCATCGCCACTGAGGCGGGCTTGCACAGTTCCCCATACCTGAGCGGAGAGCGTTTAACCCGGGGCGGACCGGTGTGGATCGCCCGACCGGAACTGTTTGATCTGGTCAGGGAAGAGGAGACCGCCTGGTGATGCAGGACAAACGCATTACATCTGATGATGTGGCCAGATTGGCGGGCGTGTCCCGCTCCGCCGTCTCGCGCACTTTTACTCCTGGCGCCAGCGTGTCGGAATCGACGCGCAACAGTGTCATCGCAGCCGCCAGAAAACTCGGGTACCGCCCCAACGCCCTGGCGCGCTCACTCACGGGACAGCAGAGCGGTCTGGTGGCGGTGGTGATGGCGGAATTCGCCAATCCCTATGAATCTCAAGTGTTTTACGCGCTGACCCAGGCGCTGCAGAAGCTGGATAAAGTCTCCATGCTGGTGACGCCGGATGAATCCGGCGACATCAACAACTCATTGCAGTTGGTGGGCGCTTATCAGGTGGACAGCGCGATTATCGCCGCCGGTTCGTTGTCGCTGCAGGCGACGCAGATCTGTTTGACCATGGGCATTCCCTCGGTGTTGATGGGCCGCGACGACCCTTTCGGCAAAATCTGCTCGGTGCAGACCGATAACCGCATGGCTGGACGCCTGGCGGCGGAGCATCTGGTGAATTCCGGCGCCCAGCGACCCGCTTATATCGGCGGCCGTCCCGACGGACAGGCTTCTCAGGAGCGCAAGCAAGGTTTCTTTGACAGTCTGCGGGACCAGGGCGTCGAACCGCTGGGCCATTGCGACAACCCGGATTACAGCTATCAAAGTGGTTATCAAAGCGCCCTGGAATTACTGCAACGCCGTCCGGAGATCGACAGCCTCTTTTGCGCCTTCGGGGCCATGGACGCGATACGTCAACAACTGGGCCGAAAGACGCCGCAAGATATCCAGTTTGTCGGCGCGGATAACGTGCCCATGGCGGAATGGCCGGGTTATCAGCTGACCACCATCAGTCAGCCGGTGGAGCTGTTGGCGCAGGCGGTCATGGAAAATCTGGAGATCATTCTGACCCAGGGCCAGGCCATGGCCCGCTCCCGCCGCGTCGCCCCCTGGCTGGTGTCGCGGGCGACCACTCGTAATGCTTGATGGCTGTCGCGACTAAAAAGCCCCGCTGAAACCGTTCAGAAGGGCTTTCCCGCAGTCATTCAGGGCTAAAACGCCGTCTGCGGCCAGTCCGACACGGACTCCAGGTAGAACTTCTGATTGTCGCCGCCGCTGCAGCGCCAGATTTGCCATTGCTCAGAGGACTCTGCGGTTCCGCCGGGGATATCCATGCAATGGCTGCCGTTGCTGTCCAGGTTCTGGAACGCGCCGTCCTCGGTGATGCGCCATTTCTCGGAACTGCCGCCGTCGCAATTCCACAAGTGCATTTTGTCGCCGTTGTCTGCGGAGCCGGTACTGAAATCAGCGCAGTAGTGGTTATCGCCTTTGGGGCGTAATTGGCCTTCCGCGGTATACACGAACTGCTGATTATCCCCGCCGCCGCAGGCCCAGGACAGCAGGTCGCTACCATTGCCGTACTGCGCCTTATCCACATCCAGACAGTATTCCGGCCTCACCTTGGGTTTGATTTTGAAGTATCCCGGCAAGCCCCTGCGTTGGCCAACCAGGGGAATGGAGCTGGCGGTCCAGCCAGGCGTGGAAGAGGGCGAGTCCAGATCCCAACTGATCACGGAGACGCCATGGGCCACCGCCAGCCAGGCGCTTTCGTAGGCAGTATTGGCGAAGTCTCCCGCGGCGCCCCAGAGATGCATGATCTGTTTATATTGAGCCGCGCGGTTGGCGGTGAGCTGGTAATGGTCGCCCGCTTTCACGTTGCCGCAGAAAAAGTAGCTGGAATGTTCGGCGGACATAGAGTCGATGGCGCCGGAGAATTCGTCCGCGTCGGCGGTGTCGATGTCCGGGCACAGGAAGGTGGACTGAGCGCCGAAACGATTCATCAATGCCGTTTCCATACGTCCGTTAACGTCGCCGATAAAGCCCCCGGTCAACACCACAATCAATTTGCCTTTCAGCTCCGATACCTTCGGCCAGCCCACGTTTTTCAGGGTGTTGCGATAGTTGGACTGGAAGTGCGGGTTGAGATGGTTGATCAGATCCTGATACTGATAAAACCGGTTACCGAGGCGGCTGTTCAGGTAATTGCCGATGAATTCATCGAGCTGTTCCACTTCTGAGGCGTACCAGGCGTTCAACGGGTCCCAGCTTGCCTTCATATCGACGAACAGCACCAGGGGCATGGCGTTGGGGTGGTCGTTCATCCAGCTCACCACATCGTCCAGGCAATGGCCAAGCTGATCGTTGCTTGCTGCGCTGCAGTTCTGATTTCCCGGCGAGGCGCTATGGGAGACATAAGGGCCCTTGTCCCAGCTCTCCCAGTCGCCGCGGTCAATGACATCCAGCTCCAGGGTGCGATAACCGCGTTCAAGCCACTCGCTCAAACGACTTCCATGTTCAAAGCTGTTGTGAGGTTGCGCGTAATACAGCTCGTCAAAACGATGATTGTCATTGGCGGCTTTCGCCTGGAACGGCGGATAGAACGTTTCACCAGCGTTGGCCCCTGTGCTGAATCCCAATGAGAGTGCGACGGAGCAAACGGCGGCCAGGACGGCGGGCGTTTTCCATTTGAATAACATGCGATATCTCAACTCTGCTCAATTTCCGGCCAAACGCCGCCCAGGCTCGCAGCAAGAATGCTGAAAACCTCAAGTGCGCTTGACGCGGAAGATGTGTGATATCCAGAGCCGAGAAACAGATGCGCCTCTCGGCCCCGGCGTTTGCAGTGGCCGCCACGATGTCATCTTGAAAAAAACAAATGACAGCGCAGTGAAGCGGAGTTGAAGGTTATTCGTGCATGGGCGTGCAACGGGATGGCGGGCGACGCCGTCAGGATCACTATGCCGCGGCGCGATCTCTTTTCTGACGGCGCCGTAAATCGGCCTTGAAACGGCGGGCGCTACAACAGCGGCCGGAATTAACAGAAGGTCGGAAAAGTGCAGCGCCTTCCAAAGCCATGTTCATGCGCAACTAAAATCGTTTTAAAACAATCTATTAGGGATGATATTTAAACTCAATTGTTGGATGGCGCTGCGCTTATCCAACCTACTTTGATGTGTGAAAGATGTCGGGGGAAGTGCGGGCGGGGCCGCCCGCGCTCCCAGGACGGTCAGGGCTTGAGCAGGCTTTGTGTTTCGTCGCGAGTTGGGTCGGTCGGAAAAGTGCAGCGCCTTCCGACGCTGTGTTGTCGCGCGAATAAATGCATTTAAATTCAATGGTTTGAGATGGCTTGTTAAACCTGATTGTTGGATGGCGCTTTGCTTATCCAACCTACGTTTATGAGTTGGAAGATGTCGGGGGAAGTGCGGGCGGGCCGCCCGCGCTCCCAGGACAGTCAGGGCTTGAGCAGGCTTTGTGTTTCGTCGCGAGTTGGGTCGGTCGGAAAAGTGCAGCGCCTTCCGACGCTATTTTTTCATGTAAGTAAATGCAATTAATTCAATGGATTGAGATTGTTTGTTAAATCCGTTTGTTGGATGGCGCTTTGCTTATCCAACCTACGTTTATGAGTTGGAAGATGTCGGGGGAAATGCGGGCGGGCCGCCCGCGCTTCCGGATCGGGTTAGTTTTGCAGTTGTTTTTCTGCGTCGGTTTTCCAGGGGGAGGCCAGGCCCAGTCTCAAGGAGGATTTGAACAGGCTTTGCGCTTCCGCTGCTTGACCGCTTTTCTGCTTCACTTTGGCGTAATGGTAGTTGATGGTCGGGTTGTTGGCGGCCAGCTGATAGGCTTTGCCGATGTTGGTTTCCGCGTCGGCGACTTTGCCCTGACGGAATTGTATCCAGCCCAGGGTGTCGAGAACCGTGGGATTGATGGGAGCGAGCTTCGCGGCTTGCAGCGCCAGGGTTTCCGCTTCCTTGAGTCTATCCGTTTCACCCAGCAGGTACGCCAGATTATTCAACGCGCCCAGGTGGGAGTCGTTCAGACGCAGGACGCGACGATAGGCGTCTATCGCCTTATCGGTCTTCTTGTCTTCTTCATACAGGGAGCCCAACAGGAACAAGCCTTCGTGAGACTCTGGATTATTTTTGACCAGGATTTCCATTTCCTGCTGGGCCTTGTCCAACGTCCCCAATTGTTTCAGCGCTACGGCTTTGGCCATGCGCAGGGAGCTGGAGTCCGGCGCCAGTTTCAGCCCTTTTTCGAACAAGTCCGCAGCGGCGGCGTAGTCCCGGGTGAAGGCGTGAAATGAGCCCGCATACAGATAACTCTGCGGGTTATCCGGGTAGGTTTTCAAAAGGTCGCTGTATACCGCCTTCGCCTTGGAAGCGTCGTTTTGTAACTGATAGAGGCTGCCCAGGCGCTGATAGTAAGGAAAAGGGGTCTCGGAGCGTTTCATCAGGTCTTTGTAGACGCTTTCCGCCAGCTCATGTTTGCCGGATTGCGCGAAGTAATCGCCGGCCTGGACCGCCAGATTTTCCGGCAGCGCTTTGTCTTTCAACGCACTTTGATAGTCGCTGACGGCTTTATCGTGATCGTCTTTTTTGGCGTAAGTCAGCGCGCGCTGAAAGTACGCCAGTCCCCAGTCCGGCTTCAATTTGAGCAATTGGTTGAAGCTGTTGAGGGAATTATCCAGCTGGTCGGCGTCCCGTTGGGCGATGCCCAGGGCCAGCAGGGGCGCTGGTTGTTGGGGCGATAGTTTCAGCGCTTTCTGGAACAGGGGAATAGCCGCTTCCGGACTTTGACTGGCGACGTAAGCGTTGGCGAGCAGCACCAGGCCGACGGCGTTGTCGCTGCTGACGTCAATGACCGGGGAGAGCAGTTTGATGGCTTTGCCTGACTCGCCATTCCTGACGTATTGCTCCGCCAGATTGAGTTTGACGCCGACGTAGTCCTCTGGCGTGTTGGCCAGGCCTTTCTCCAGGTGTTCAATGGATTTGGCGACCTCGCCTTGCTCCTGGAAGATCAAGCCCAACCGTTGGTGGGCGCGGGCGTCGTTGTTGTTGTAACCGATGGCGGTTTTGTAGGCGTTAAACGCCTTCTTGGGTTCTTTCAAGGCGGTGTGAACATCGCCTTGCTTGGTCCAGGCGGAGCTTTGCGTGGGCGCCAGCTGCGTGGCTTTTTGCAGCAGCTTGAGCCCCTCGTTGAGTTTTCCCTGCAACGCCAGGACGGTTCCTTTCAGCTCCAGCGCCAGTGAGTTATTCGGCTCTTTGGCGAGAATCTCATCCAGCAGCTTCTGGCTCTGCATAAATTTTTGCTGGCGTATCAGGTCCAGCGCGGTGGCGAGATCCTGATTGGCGGGTTGCAGCTCGCTGCCGGCTGGAGGCGCATCAAGAAAGAACAGGCTAGTGTCGGATTGGCTGGAGCTGGGTTGTGTAATCGCGGCGTGACTGCCGCCTACAGCGAAAAAGATTGCCAGCGCGAGAGTGAGGCGTTTGTTCATTGATAGGGACCTTATAATTCTCAGACAAATAAGCATCATGCTTTTGTGAGAGTGTAATCCAATATGCGGGATAAAAAAAAAGGGCGTTTAACAACGCCCTTTATTGTAGCGGATTACTTAGCTTTTTCTGCGGCGGGCCAACAAGCCAACCAGACCCAGACCCATCAACGCCAGGCTGGCGGGTTCTGGAACGGTTGCGCCGACAACGATATGGTCGCGTTCGGTAGCGACTCTGCCGCCGTCAACCGTGGCGTAGATGTCGAAATCGTAGGTGCCGGGGGTAGTGCCGGTGAAGGTGACTTCAAAATCATAGGTCTCAACGCTGTCACGGGTGAAAGATCCGTTATAGGACGCAGGTGAGACTGATACCATGCCGGGAGGCGCGCCGGAGATATCGAGCGCCACTTCAGTATAGGAAGAAATCGCGGTCGAAATTGCGTCATTGATGGTGTCCACTAATGTAGACGTGTCGATGCCTGCGTGATAGGTGCCGCCGGTCGCCGCAGTAATGCGGGTGGCCTGGCCGGTTCCGTCAAGACAGAAACCGAATGAGCAGTTGGCGACGTCAATGGCTTCCACTTGGATGCTGGCTGCCTGCAAAGCGGCGGTTGCGCTGGCTTCGGTTGAGCCCAAAGAGGGGTCATGGCCAGTGGCGTCGCCGAACCACAGCAGGATGCGCTCAGCGTCCGGACGCCAGGAAACAGTGGTGGCGACCTGTTCCAAAGCGAAGATATTCGCTTCGGGGAAATCGCCGCCGCCGGAGGCGGTCCAGGTGTTGATCGCTGCTTGCGCCGCTGAGGTGTCGCTGGTCATATCGGTCAGGGTGCGATAAGCGAAGAAATCGCTGGCGTCACGATAGCCGCCTACCCCGAAGTTGATGTCGCCGAAGCCCGCTGCTGTGCTCAGTATAGAGCTGGCTGCGGCTTTAACGGCTGCTATTTCTCCACCCATACTGCCGGTTTCATCCATCAGGAAGAATACGTCTACCTTGGATGTGCTCGCTTCGGCGTCAACAGTGACTGTTTTGGTGATAGTCACGCTTTCGCCGACACCAAGCGTCGCGGAGAAAGTAGTGGGAGAGATGGAATCCGCCATCGCCGTAAACGGCAGGAAAGCGGCAAGTGCGAGTGAGCAGGCTAATCTTTTCATTGTTACCTCCTGGTGTGGGTTGTAGTTAGTTTGATACTGCAATGAAAAATTCTTGAGATTGCTCAGGGAACCTATAAGGCACAAAACAGGCCAATCTCATCAGAACGCCATCTGTCAGGGCTCTCTTTAACTCTTCTGCAAAGTGGCTCCTCAAGAACTGTAAATTTGTTATATAAGTATTTTCACTAAGGGCCAAAAGGCTTATTCCATTGGGTGTAATTTGGCAAGAACAGAGGGATTTGTATACAAATCTAAGCGTTTGTTTTGTATCGTTTTTGTGTGATCTAACGATAGGCCTGCACGCCCCCGGCGCTGGGGATAGATTGAATTTCAATCAACCTGAAAATTAAGAAGGTGTAAATTCTTTGAACGCTGTCAGGGCGTCTATTGAAAACTCAGGTTAAACGTTAATTGTTTGTGTGAGGCGGGAAAAATAGCGCTGATGGCGGATAACCCATCAGCGCTCAAAAATGGCTATTTAACCAGCAAAGGAAGAGGCTTTTGCGCGGCGGTTAGCCGCGGGAAACAGGGCCTGCATGTACAGGCCCTGTCGCTGCAGACAATTGGAAGGAAGCGATGTGTCTGCCTGATTAACAATTAAGGCTGGGCGGCGTACCACACGCTGCCTACGCCATGGCCCGTGGCGTCGCCTTGCTGACGGTCGCCCACCCACAGATACAGAGGCTGGTTCTTGTAAGCCCACTGATAAGTCCCGTCTTTACGGCCGACGATCGTGAAGTCGCCCCAGGTTTTAGCCTCTTTCTTGGCGAAAAACGGAGGCCAGCTGTCTGCGCAGGAGTCGTAGCAGACAGACGCGCCATTGCTGTCTTTGGTGAAGGTGTACAGCGTCATGCCTTGCGTGTTGGCGAATACTTCACCGACAGAGGTAGTGACTTTGGTGACAACCTTAAAGGAGCTGGCGCTGGCGGAAGACGTTTTCAGCAGGCCGCCGGCGTTGTCGTAGGAATTGCTATAGCCGTCAGCGCTGGCGTAACTATTGGCGCTGTAGCTGTTGCTCTTGGTGGCGCTGGAGCTGGAATATTTCTCATCGCAATAACGATCCGCTTTGCCTTCGGCGAATACAGCGGAAGTGAAACCAGCGGTGGCGATCATCAGAGTGGTCAGTGCGGCGAACTTTTTCATCTTTCTATCCTTTATCTATCTAAGTGTGATCTATCTAAGTGTGGCTAGCGGGTCGCGGACCCTGAATTTGAAACTCGTAGATAAAGACGACAGGGATGCGGCATTTGGATGCAAAGAAATTAAAAAAATTTCTGAGCCAGGATTACCTTCATGCTGTCAACTCCATTATTTCAATGGCCCTCTATTCTGAACGACCAAAAGATTGGCGTCGTAGGGCTAACCTGGATTATTGTCGAGGGTAAGCAAATTCTTATTTCTTTTTGGGGGAGAAAGAAAATGAACTTCGATAAATTTAAAGAAGAGACGTTAAAAGGCCTGCGCGCCTCAGCGGAATCCTATGCGGAGATGATTCTGTCCGAACCGGAAACCATGGCGGAATTAACCGACGCCAGCGATGAGGCCGAGCGAGAGGAGATCATTGACGAAATCGTCGATACGGCATGGGAACGCAACGGCGAAGCCTGGTTCGAGCGTTTTGTTATCGAGCCGGGACTACCCGACGACGTCGAACTGAGTGAGCTAATGAAAATACTGAGACCCAGCGCCAAATACCGGGAATGGGTGCAGGCGGTGATTGAGGAGAGGGTCTCGGAGGGTTGAATATGGTAAAGTCCGCCCCCGAAATTTGTAGTGGTTAGTTAAACAACACATGCTGGTAGCAATTTTGAAGGGCGCTCTCTTTTAGGTATTTTCCTAAAGGAGAGAAGAGTGAAGAAACGAGAAGTTCGTCTTATCAAGGCGTTTGGGCGCAATGAAGCAGGGCTGGCGGATTTACCTAAGAAGGTGTCCGGCACAATGGTTTCGAGAGTGGTTCTGGGGGAAGAGTCCGGCTGCTCGCGCTGCTTTCCCCACGGTTTTGAAACCGTCAACGCCAGAAGTCCCCAACGCAGTTGGAAGACGCATCGTAAAACCAGATGGAAATAAACGGTGATAAGGGCGCCAAAGTGCGCTCAACATCGCTGCTTGCAAAAGAGAACGGGGCTTTACGCCCCGTTTTTTAATTCAACGCCGCCTTCAGCACTTTGTGTTCATCTTCGCTGACGCCGAGTTTCCAGTAGCTGGAGATGTACAGGTCGCTTTTTTCCAGTCCTTCCTGGGCGCGGAAGTGGTCTCGCAACTGGCGCATGCTGTTGAGTTCGCAGGCGCACCAGACGGAGGGACGTCCTTGCAGCCAGGGGAGGTCGCGCACTTTGTTCAGCAGCAGGTTGCTGTCGGCGCCGGGATGGGGATTAACCAGCCAGTGTACGTCGAGGTTGGCGGGGGTCTTGAGGGGCTGGATATCCGCCTCGCTGATCACCTCAATCACCACATGTCCTTTGGCGTCGCTGGGCAGTTGCTCCAGATTAACGCTGATGGCGGGCAGGGCGGTCATGTCGCCGATTATCAGAAACCAGTCCGCTTCCGTATCGACCAGCTTTTTCGGGCCGGGGCCGCCCACCATGATATGGGCGCCGATTTCCGCATTGACCGCCCAGGTGGATGCGGGGCCGCCGTCCTCATGAATAACGAAATCAATGTCGATCTCGTCGCTGCGCTGCGCCCTCACTGTGTAAGTGCGCATCAGCGGGCGCTGCTCCCCGTCGCGGGGAAACATCAGTTTGACGTAGGCGCTTTCCTGGTCGGCAGGAAAGCTGTGGATGCCGTCGCCCCCCAGGGTGACGCGCAGCATGTTGGGATTGATTGTCTGCGAACCAGGGTCAGTTCGCGTGGCGCAGGTCTGCTCATTGTATCCTCGTGAATTCAGTAAAATTTGGATTCCCGTCGCCGGGAGCGTCTGTATTCAGTGTTTGAGGTTTTCCGCCATCGCATTCGCGAGTTTGACGAACTCCCGGATCTCATCAGCATTGAGGCCTTGCGCCATGCGGCTTCCCGCCAGCGCCTCCACCTCTTTTATTGTCTTGTACGCGTCGACGCCTTTCTGAGTTAATTGCAGTAATTGGCTGCGACGGTCTTCAGGGTTGTCGCGTTTTTCGATCAGCCCTTCCTCCAGCAGATCTTTCACCACCCGCGTGATCTGAGCCTTATCCCGCTGCAGGCGCTCTGCAATCACCTGGGCGGTACAGACAGTGTTCTTTTCACGGGCGTGGTTGATCACTTTCAGTGAGCGTATGTGAGAGACCGCCAAGGTCAGGTTGACCTCCTGATAGGCCTGACGCATCGCGCGCTTATAGGCATGAAGCAGGCGGTGCAGGGACTCGCCGACGTTGGTTTCAGGGATATGGTTTTCTGACATGGTTCACAGCTGTTATTAGTTGACTGTGTCAACCATAATCGCATTGGTTGATACTGTCAACTAAAAACACTTGGGTTATTTGACTGCCTGATTAATAAAAAAGTTGAGGCGGGAAGGTCAGTGCGCCGAGATTCTGGCGGGACTGAGATTGGGGTCTATTTGCAGATTGCTCAGTCTTCCGGAGTCATGCAATTGCTGCATGCCTTTATCGAACTGCGCTTTTAGCCAATCATGGCGAGGCGTTTTCTTCGAAAAGATCAGATACAGTTTCGCTATACGCAGCGGCTCCGGCAGGTATCTGATTTGATGACGCTCCGGCGCGTCAAAGTGCTTTCTTAAGATCTCCAGGCCTACGACCAGATCACTGGGAAACAGGTCGATATGGCCCTTGATAAGTTGTCTGAAGCTCGTCATTTCAGAGTCGCTGCGGCGCACCGCAAACAATCCTTTCCGTTCGGCCTCATCCAGCTTATCCCCGTAGTTGTAGCCTAATATACCGCCAATACGCAGCTTGGGCTCTTTCGAGGGCGACCAGATCTCATCCAGTGACTGGGCGTTATTCTTCGAATAGAAGAACACGGTGCGCTCCGTGATGATCGGCATTTCACTGAATACGAAATTAGGCTCCCGCTCCGCGGTTTTTTCCCACGCAATGGTGGCGTCCAGATTTCCTTGCAGGCAGAGAACGAAGCTGCGATTCCAGGGATGGAAGTGATACTCCACATCGATATCCACCAAAGCGAACGCCTCGGTGACAATTTGGGAGGTGGGGCCAAAGTGGGGCGCGTCCTCAGAAATATAAGGCGGCCATTCGCCACTGCCGATATGAATCACTTCCTTCGCCGCCGCTGGAGCGCACCAGAATAGCGCCAGTTCCAGCAGCAAAAAGCTTGGAAGATTTTGTAAACGCCAGCGCATCAGTGTCACCCGAGTAGTCGTGCATGGCATCTAATAGCGTAGCAGATTGGCTGATTCGGCGGAGACCAGCTTGACGTTATTATTAATCAGGCAGCCAAATAGCTTCCTTCTATCTTATCTGCAACGACTTTCGTTCGGCGTATTACATTGCATCCGGTTACTTGCAAAGCCGCAGGTAAATCAGCAGGTTAAGCAAGGCGGAAGGGTTGGTTGCGGCGTTGTCGTCGCGCCAGTCAACCGCGGAGGACATGATTCGGCTTAGCCGGTGCAGTCCTATCTCATCGCATTGCTGCGTTAATTCCCGCCACTGGGATTGAACGCCGGGAGAGGCGCGCCTGAGTCCAGTAATCAGTATGTCGCACAGTAACTGGTCTACCTGCTCCAGTAGCCGGGACAAGGCGGTCCGCGCCAAGGCGAATCGGTTTTCCGCCGGTAGCGCATGAGCGACGGGCGTTCCAGGCAGGCTGTCGTCGACATAGGGCTGCAGCATCATGGCTTGTTGATTCACGGAATACACAACACTGACGGGCTCGATCATCAACCCATGCGTGTGCTCCGTGACTGAGCCGGCGACATAACTGATGTGCGAGCCATGCATTCGCAGCAGCTGCAACAGCGCTTCGGCGCCTCCCGCTCCACGGGTCGAGTAAGGGAACGCAAGCGCCATACGGGCGCCTTTGGCGTCCACAAGGTCTGCTGTGACGCACTGGGACGCAGTGTCGAAACGGGGGTTGGCGACCCCGGCCACTTTGAGCGCATAGAAGTTTTCATTGGCCTTGAGAGACCGAAACGGCCCCGCCAGGCGACTGGCCAGACGCCTGAGGAGTTCGTCAAAATCCTCCATTAACAGGTTCTGACGCAGCGTCGACCATTGATAGGACTGCGGATTAAGCGCCGTCTGACGACCAAACGTCATACGATTATCCAAGGACAGCTTCGCCCCTGAGGTTAGCACCTGCCCCTTGCCGTAGTCCCGGATAGAGTGTTGCAGCACATACAGGCGTTGGGCGATCTGATAATAGGAGAGGGGGGCGTCTTCGTCCTTCGAGGTTTTTTGACGCTTCTCCAGAATCACCAGCGCGCCAGTGTCAACGCTCTGTAGAAACACCTCCGCGAAGACGCCGCCATGATCCACCCGCATGCGACAGCCCAGGCCTATATAACGTGACTTGCCGGTTCGCTCCCTGGCCCTTTTCGGCCCTCCGCCTCTCACCACCACTTCCGGCGCTGGAAGCGTCGGCGAGGCGAGAGCGCGCTGCCGACAGAGGAATTCGCCCATGTGGCGGATCGCCTGAGAAGGGGAAAAAGAGCCGTCCCGGCGATTGTAGCGGTCAATCTGCTCCACCAGACGCTCACAGTGGCTGGCCGGCCACAGCCAGTCATGAGCCTGCAAACGTCGGGCGGCGCGGCGGAGCTTATCCCGCAGACCTGGCTCCAATTGAGACAGTCCGCCCTGCAGCAGGCGAACAAACAGGTCGCCGACGGACTGCAACGCTTCCGGCTCGACAGGGGGACGTGGACAGGTGCTGACGTAACCGGCGGTCTGGCCCTGCGGGAGTCGCCGGAACGCCAGGATGGCGATAATCGCCGCCACCGCCGTCAGTTCCTCATCGCCATCGGACTGCACATAGCGAGGATCGCCCGGCGCCAAAAAGCGGACCGCCACGCCGATCGTCTCGATGATCGCCAGGGGTTTCTCACTGAGCGCCAATTCCGCCAGTACGCCCTCCTGAAACCACTTGTTCGCTTTGCGGATTTGCGCTGGGGTGTAAGCCTTGGCCATCAATTCGTCGCTGATGTCTCCCGGATTCCAGGCGACCGGGACAGGACTCTCGGCGGCTTCCGCGCGCATTTCCTGATAGGCCAGCACCAAGGTAATCAAATGGCGGCAGGTGGTCGTGGACGGGCAGGTGCAGCGCCCTTGTGGAAAGGCCTCATTCGCCCCCAGTTGCGTGATCGCGCCATCCGGCCAATGCGCCGCCAGATTGCCGGCGTCATCCTCGGACAAAAGCGTCTGGTCCGCGTCCCGTTCTGCGCTCAGCTTCTCCAGTTCTTTCTGCGCTCGCTTGACGGTTCCCCGGTTGGAATAGCCTTCCAGGTCCTGCAACGTCATGCTGAGTAAATCATCACGGCGCATGGTCATTCAAAGTCACTCACTGTTGGTGCTCAACATTATCGATTTATCGTTTTACAGCGTCGCCGGTCGTCACTCGATGACCTCGGACACCCAGTTGGCCAGCTCGCCCGGGGTCATGCAGCCCACTTTCGCGCCGATATTCGCCATCTGTTGCGCAATGCGCTGGTCATAAACCGGATTGGCGCGCTCATCAAGCGCCGCCAGTCCCAGCACCTGCACCCCGCTTTCCACCAGATCCTGGGTGACGCTCAACAGGCGGCGAGGGTCGCCGCCTTCACAAAAGTCAGAAATCAGCACAAGAAGGGTCTTGGTCGGCTGAGAAACCAGCGAGGCGCCATATTGCATGGCGTGGCCGATGTCGGTGCCGCCGCCCATCTGAACTTTCATCAGCGTCTCCACCGGGTCCTGACAATGATCGGTGAGATCCACAATATTGGTGTCGAACACCACCAGATGAGTGTCCAGCGCCTGTATTCCCCAGAAAATGGACGCGGTCACTGCGGAGTAGATGACGCTGTCCATCATGCTGCCGGATTGATCCACCAGGATGATGAGCCGCCATTTATCACTTTGCCGCCGAATGCGGGAATGGAAATAGGGCGTTTCGATGACCAGTCTGCCGCGCTCGCGGTCGTAGTGTTTCAGGTTGCGGCGAATGGTCTCTCTGGCGTCAAAGTTCTTCGCGATCTTGAGATGGCTGCGCTTTAAGCGATGAATGCGTCCCAGAAACGGATGGCGCATCGGGCGGGCCAGCTTTTCCAGCAGTTCAGAGATCACCCGTTTCGCCATGGCTCGCGCCAGGGCGAGCACTTCCTGGTTCATCAAATGTTTGGTGTGCAGAATGGCTTTCAGCAGGGTCAGACTCGGCTGCGCCCGCTTCAGCAGCTCAGGGTTCGTCACCATCTCCTGAATCTGGTAGCGCTCCAGCGCGTCCTTCTCCAGACGCTCTATCGTTTCCTTGGGGAACAGTTCATGAATGCCGTTGATCCACTCGGGAATGGTGAGTGACGATTCGTCCAGCGTTCCGCCGCGGATATTGCGATTGTCCCGGCGATATTCCTGCCCGTAAAGGTATTCCAGCAGCTGATCCTGTTGGCGCTGCTGCGGCGTCATGGAGGGATTCAGGTGTTCGCTGTCGGTTTCGCCCAGTATCAGGCGCCATCTTAATTGCTGCTCAGCCTTCATCGACGCTCTCCAGATCAATGCCATATTCCCGGGCGGTGGCGAGCAGGGCGTTTTCAAACCTCATGGCGTCTTCAATCTCCTTCAGTTCTGGAGTGAACGCCTCAACCTCTGTCCCTGTGTGTGCTGGCGCTGCGATTCCGGGCAAATGATCCGCCAAATACAGTTTTTCCCGCGGGGTGAAGTAAGTGAACGCCAGACGCAGGCTGGGCAGCGCCTGCATAAAGGCGTGCGCGTCATAACCCTGAATCACCTGATGAATCACATTGATCAAATCCGGATGCCGCTGCACGGTCTCTCTGGCGATGCGAAACAGACCCACCAGAAAGTCGCCCAATTCCGATGTGGCGATCTGCCGGACAAAGGGGGTGATGCTCTCACCGGGCGTGACGCCCAACATAAAGCAGGCGCCTAAAGCCGCTCCCCGAATTTCCGGCGATTGCTCCGGCTCTTTGCACTGGCTTTGCAAGCTGTCCGCAAAAGGCTCTCTGGACCAGTCCAAATCCTGCGATAACGCGAAATGACAATGCAGCAGAGTGCGAATGGCCTCCACAAACTCAAAGCCCTGGTCGGGACGCCCCAACGAGTCGAGCAGAAACAGCGCGCGCTCATATAAAGCGTTACTCAGGGGGCGGGTGGCGTCGACATTATCCCACTCAAGAATATCGTCATATCGTTGCAGATAGCTCAGGTGGTTCAAGGCGGAGACCACTTCCACAAAATCACTGCAAAGACGCGTCTGCTGCGTCAACTCCATCATCAGATTACGGGCGTGGCGGCCCAGCCCGCACAGTGCGGTGAGAATAAGCAGCTCCGCCGTGTCGCCCAGGCGGCCTTTGCGTTGCATCATTTCCAGCAACCGCTGATTGGCGGCTTCCTCCAGTGAGGCTCCGTATCTGGAGGCTTCGATTTTTCCCGCGTCGAATTCCGGCGTCCAGCGCAGTTTCCATTGCGCCTGCGCCTCCATAAGATCGTCCCGGGCGACGAAGTCCGGCGAGGACACTAATTCAAATCCCGCAACGTTCAGAAGTTGCAGCCGTCGCAATATGCGGTTGCGCTGCAGATCGCCGGCTTCGAGCAAGTTCAGCGAGACGAGGCGAGGCGTCGTTGTCGGCCATAAATCCAGTGATCGCAGGAGAGCGTCAATGTCCCTCGCCAAAGGCGGCAGGCTTGTCTCATCGTGCAAGCGTCCCTGACGATCTCCCCGGAATACCTCATGAATCACCTCGTGCATGGGGTGATAGCCGCCATGGGCCAATTCATCTTTGATAGTGGCGCTGCTCAGTCCGTCGAACAGGTCTTCGCGCCAGGGCGCGGGGTGGCCGCGCAGGGCCGCCAGGGTCTGGACGCTGCACTCCGCGGCAATGCGGTCGGCGGTGCTGAACGTGAGTTTACGCTGGCGTAATCGCTGCGCAATGGCGTCGATAAGGGGCTGCGCCTGAAATTCGCCACCGCCGGAACGCGCCGACCAGACTTGATGGTAAAACTCCGGTCCGGGCATGCCGGACTGATACCCGGTCAGCGCATCCAGACGGGCGTAACTGTATGGGGTGAGGGCGGCGCCCTGTTCCCGCCAGGCCGCGGTCTGCGTAGAGGCGGCAGAAATCGGGGGCGGCGTCTCCGCCGTAATCAACTCAGACAGCGCGGAGGTGTGAAAGCCTCCCGTCACCACCAGAATGTCGCCGGATACGCGTTCGCCAACGTCTCGAATCCGGTCAGCCATATAGCGCTCCCGGGCCAGATTGACTGGATCGGGAGGCAGCCCACGCTGCGCCCGGTCTTCGTCTTCAAAGGTGCGAATCGCCAGGCAAAAGGCGGCGACTTTCTGTTTCAGTTCGTCAGGGGATGCCGGATCGATTTCAAACAGCTCGTCCCAGGCGGCGTCAAAGTCTTCCACTTTCAGCGTCTGACACAGCGCCTGAATGTATCGGCTGCGCCTTAATTCACCGTCGGCGTAGCGATGCTCCTGATCCAGAACTTCCTGGTCTGCGCTCTGCAGTCGCAATGCGCAGATCTCCGGCCAGGGCAGGTCAATGAACGCCACCTCGCACTGGAGTGCCTTCGCCGCCTGCAGCGCGCGCCACTCAGGGCTGTACTCGCAGAAGGGATGGTAGGCGCCGGCCCGGTGGTCGTCATTGGCGACGTAGGTATAGATCGCCAGCGGCAGCTGATGGGAGAGGAACAACTCCTCCCGTTGCGGGTTATATTCGCTGGGCCCTTCGATCAGGATGGCCTGCGGCCGCAACGCCAGCGCATAGTCGAATACTGCGCGGGCGCAGGCCGGACTGTGATGTCGAACCGGGAAAAAATGAATACGGTCAGACAGCATCAGTAGTCACTTAGCGCCTGTTTCGCATTGGCGAACTCGGTCCAGGCGGCGCCTTTGCGCTTACCCGCCACATGATGCAGATAGTGTCTGATCTTTTTCAGGTCTTCACTGGAGTCCTTGGCGGCGGTGGAGCCCAGCGCAGAGACGAGATGCTCTGCGGTCAGGGCGCCCTGATTGTAATAATACCCTTGCACGCAGGCGGCGAAAGCCACAGACACGGATTCCGCCGTACTCATAACGGAGTTAAGCGGCTCCAGAGCGCCGCCGCCGATGACTTTGGCGTTGCGTAATTCATGAAACACCGTCACCAGCACCTCGGCTTTGTCCACCGGCAGAGTCATCGGTATGCCGGCGTGTTGCAGCAAGGCGTCGGTTTCTCGCGCCACTAACGCCACTTCTTCCTCAATGCTGGCGATGGGTTGCACCGTTTCAAAATTGAGGCGGCGTTTCAACGCCGCACTCATTTCATTGACGCCTTTGTCCAGGGTGTTGGCTGTCGCGATCAGATTGAAGCCCTGGCGCGCATAGACGGCGCTCGCCCCCTGTTCCAGCTCGGGAATATGCAGCACCCGGTCGCTCAGAATGGAGAGCAGGGTATCCTGAATCTCCAGGGGGCAGCGGGTGATTTCTTCAAAGCGCACCAGTTTGCCCTGTTGCATACCCTGATACACCGGCGCCGGAACCAGGGACTCAGGCCCCGGCCCTTTTTCCAGCAGCAAGGCGTAGTTCCAGGTGTACTTGATCTGGTCCTCCGTCGTGCCCGCCGACCCCTGAATCGTTAATCCGGAGTCCCCGGAGATCGCCGCGGCGAGCAATTCGCTCAAATAACTCTTCGCGGAGCCCGGCGGCCCGATCAACATCAGGCCGCGATTGGTCGCCAGGGTGGCTACGCAACGCTCCACAAAGCGCCGCCGCCCCACAAACTTGGGACTGATATTCTGGCGTTTGTCGCCCAAAATAAAGTCAATGACCGCCAGGGGGGAGAGGTTCCAGCCCGGCGGTTTGACGCTCTTGCGGTCTTTGGCGGCCAGTTGCTCTAACTCTTCAGCGTAGCGTTGCTCCACCGGCGGGCGCTGCAGGGCTAGATCGCTCATTGTTCGGCCTTCGCTGCAAGTTGATTCAGGTCCTTGATCACTTCACTGATCACCAATGGGTCCACTTGCTTCAAAGGCAGTATTTTATCTTTTTGATCCCAGCCATAACCGGAGGGCTGGCGCATGCCTTTCACGAAAACAATCTCGGTGGTTTCCAGTGTTTCATCCGCTTCGATATACCCCATGCCGACGACGCCTTCATAGTTGACCACGGCGGTCACATTGGCGGCGGCGAACTGCTTGGAGTGCTCGTCGAACCCACCTGCGTCCATGGCCTCGCCCCGGGCCCAGCCTTGTTTTTCCAGACCGAAGACCAGCGTAGGGGCCGGCAGCTTCATCTTTTCGAAACGGGACATGGATTGTTGCTCCAGCTCTTCCTCACTCAGGGCGAACACCGGCCGGCTGAGCTGTTGAAAGGGAGGCAGCAGTTCATAATCGCTGAACATCTCGCCCCAGGCGTTTTTGTCTTCCTCCGTCAGATGCAGGGGATGAACAAGTCCGACTTCGTCAAATCCGTCCAGCGCCAAGGGATCATCGTTGACGTCAGCAAAATCCTGTTCGTCGGTTAAACGAAACGTCCCCGCCAGCTGACCGTTCTGGTAACCGCCCCAGAGCAACAATCTCGCCAGGTGCGTCATCAAGGGATGACGGGCGATCAGAGCATCGAAGTCCTCCGCCTTCCAGCGACGGCCCACCACCATGGCCTGTTCCAGCCGCTCCGCCTGAATCTTGGCCATATCGCGAATCTGCTTCTTCACCAGCTTCCACTCCTGCAGGGAGTCGTTGGCCAGCTCTGCGTCATCCTTGGCGGATGGCTTGGGCGGGTTGTCGCGAAGCTTGCCGCTGTCGTCCTTGAGTTTCGGCTTCAAATCGGAGCCCAATACGAAGTGAAACTGACGGGGGCCATAGTCAAACACCCTGCGGCCTTTTTCATCCAGCCCGCAGTCCGGGATCACCATGTCTTCGAGTTCCGCCTTGGTCAGTCCTTTTTCGGCGGCGATTTGCTCCATGTATTCCTGGGCTTTGGACTTAACGCCTTTAAATTTCACCTTCTGGGAAATGCCGCTGAGTTGCATCAAGGCGGTTTTAGAGCCGATCAACCGCAACACTTCCAGGCCGGACACTGCTCGCTGGTGTTGGGATTCTCCAGGCCATTTACGGATCAGCGGGGTCAGTTTCATGACTGATTCGTCGCCCCCGAGGTAGCCCATCGCCATCATGGCCCATTTCTCTTTTGAGGGCGCGCCCTCCGATAGCCAGGCTTCAAACAGGGCCCAGGCGAACGCGTCAAGACAGCCGCCGTCTGTTTGTTCTTTAAGTTGCTGGAAAAAAGGCGCCTGTTGGCTGTCCGCCGTTTTCAGGGTCAGGAGCAGCGCCGCGACGTGCTGTGCGTTGAAAGCCCGTCCTGCCATGATAATCGGCGGAAGGTCGTTGGCGTCGATCCAATCCACCGGCTTCGCCTTGGATTTCGGGGTGAGTCCCGTCTGCAACCAGTCTGGCGTCTCTGCGTCGGTAAGCGGGTTGTCAGCGGGGTCCTCATAGTTAAGCACCTCGTCTATTGTCTCCGCGAGGGTCGGTTGATGCGCCGCCGTCTGCTGCATCAGGTCCGCGTACCCTTTGCGCTTCATCAGTCGCAATGCGGCCAAGGCGTCCTGACGCAGCGCTCCCGAACGATGACTGGCGATGCAGTGCGCCAGCCCGGTCACCGCCGCCTGTGGATGTTCGTCCAGCCAGTTTTTCGCCATCTTCGGCGCTTTTGACGCCTTGGTCAGGGACAGCATGACGGGAGCGACTTCCGCTGCGTTGACGGCAATCAGCGCGGATAACTGGTTTTCCGCCTGATCCCGGTTGGATTCCTGTTTCAGCGACTCCTCGATGTAGTCCAGATGCTGAAGCCCGGTGTGAGCCAGCCAGGCGCGAATATAGTCAGGGTTGGACAGGCGTAACTTCAAGCGCCGGAAATGGCGGCTGACCTGTTCCGGGTCCTGTAGACCGAAAATGACTTCCTGGGGTTTGTGGTAATGGTCGTGCCAGGCGTCGCCGCTATATAGCTTGTCGTCCCAGGACTCCACCACGTCCGTCAACAGATCGGACAGGCCCAGTACGGCGGCCAGGACGAAGTAGTTGGTGGTCTGATAGAAATTGGATACGGGCCAGTTCGCCACGCTGACGTGGGCCCGCGCGGCGTCTTTCAGGCGCTCGATTCCCGGCGCCGACAGTAGAGGAAGCACATATTGCAGACCGCGCACCCGCTCCCATTGAAGATCGGCGCCGTGATAGCGGGCTTCTTTTTCCGTAAGCGCCAGATCCAGAAATTCCTGTTCGGACAGCAGATTGAACGCCGGGATCATTAACCAGGGCGTGCTGGGCGCTTCATTGTAAAGCATCTGCTTATAGTCCACCGGCTTGGAGAAATCCCATTCCTTCAGGTGTTTTTTACGCTCAGCAATGGTCCTGCGGTTGTTTGACATGGCGACGAGCCAAAACGCGGCTTCCTCTTTGCTCATACGCAATGGCGTCTCGGCCGTTCGCCAATCAAAGTCGCCCAAGTAACTGGACTTATCGATTCGTATGCCGGAGAAGGTTTTCTGCAACTGCTCAAGATTAAAAGGACGCGGCGGGGGAATCTCCGTCTCTTCCCGGGGCCGCCAGGGCGCCCAGCGCCAGTCAACCGGAAGCAGCCCCAGAGAGACCGGCTCTTCAGCGTAAGCGGCGATGGGTTTGGTTTCCGTGGCGGTCGGCGTCGTTGCGGACGCTTCTGAAGTCGTTTTCTTTTGCGAAGACGTTTTGGCTTTGGGGGGCTCGGTTACGGCCTGAGCGGGAAGGGAGCCTGTCGCGGCGCTGTCTTCGACATACCCTTTTTTCAGTTTGGCGGCGATCTGCTTATCGTGCTCAGACTTCGCTTTTGCCTCTGAGTCAAACTCTTTGGTTTTTAACTGCCCATCCGTACCGGCTCTACCGTAACGGACGGTGTACTGATTTCCCTGTAAGTCTATTTCCCAGAACTTATCCGAAGCGCCGTCTTTTAATGTCAACCTACGCATCCGCGTCCCCCTGAATCTTATAAGTGAACAATGAAATCAATAAAGTAAAAGCCGCACTCTAGCCGACTGAACGTCGAGATAAAACCAAAAACGCAACATTAATTCCTGAAAGTCAGACACTCAATGGGCCAGTGCAAACAGGCGTAAAAGTAACGCTATTGGCGAGGCAGTTATATAGGTCATCCGCAAACAAAAAATAGACCGGTCGATAGATAACCAAGTCTCTTATCCCTCCCTATTCTGTGGCCTGTAACGACACATTCTGCACTTAAAAATCAGTATATGGAGCACACACATGAACGGTAGAGAAAAGTTATCTCTGGTGCTGACGGAGCTCGGCGGCTTCATTGGACTGCCTGACTTTCATCGCAAGGAGGACCGGCCCCCCCAGCTTGTGTTTGACGACAACATTATTGTCAATTTCGAGCTTTGTCCCAATGAGGCTTTTTTAATTATCTACAGCAGTCTCGGTGAGGTTATCGGCGCTTCCAGCCACTCACTGGAAGCCCTTAACGCCAGATACAGGCTGCTATTAGCGGCCAATCTGTTCTGGCGAAACACAGGCGGCGCCACAGTGGGGGTGAGCGACGACGGCCTCGTCATCATGAGTTATCAGCATCCCGTCGAGGAGTTGGATGTGCGCGCGCTGGAATCGCTACTGGTCACTTTTGTGGACTGCGCCGAGTCATTGAAGCGCTCTCTAAAGGACTCAGCTGAACAGACTGAGGAACTGCCTGATCCTCGCCAGACATCCCCCATCCACTCCACTGACCACTTAGTTAAAGTTTAAAACTCAGGAGCCCATCTCATGCCGAATCCAATTACTCTATCAAGTTTTGTGACCGCCGCCCGTCAGAACGAAGGAAGACTGGTGGTTAACAACAATAATACTGTGGCCGCCTCAGGAAATATGGGTGACCGCCATGTCACATCCGCCAGCGCAGAGAAGAAGATAAATAGTGATAACCAAAACGCGAATAACGAATTTGCAAAAGTAATGCGGCAAGCCTTTGGAGAAAAAATCGCGGGGCAGGCGATAGGGACCGCTCTCCAAGACAAAACGCAAGCCTTAACCGGCAGAACGGTTTTAAACGTCTTTCAGCACGCCAAACAGCTGCAAGACGACAGGGGGCTCTTAGGGAATATGTACGCGTCTCTGATGGACAGGGTCGGCCTGGCGCCCAGCAAAAGTCATATCAGAGAAACCTGGCATAACTTAAAACCTCATGTAAACGTTGAACAAAGAGCGCGCGGCGAAAGCGACGCTACTGTCGACTCTCTTGATCTGCATGACATGCGTTCTTTTGCGACCTTTGTCCCTAAAGGCGTATCAGAAGCGGCGGCGATGGAGTTTCTGATGACCCATGACGACGGCAAATTGCTGATGGCGAACATTGCCCGCAATACCGCCAATTGGGATGACTCAACCGCCGAGAAGAAAGCCAGCAATACTCAGACTCGGCTTAATATCGCCCTGCAACAGGTCATGTCGGGAGAACGGCTCCCCACGCGCTTACAGCTCAATGTGGGCGATGAATTGGTCAAAATTACCAAACGTGGAGAGACGCCCAGCGCTTATTCGCCGTACTTCACCACACGGGCTGCGTTAGAACAGGCTATTCGTACGGTGGACAAGTCGGACCCGAACCGCTCCATCGCCGCCGTCTTCGGATTGCCCCTTGGAAGCATTGATGCTAAAGATGTGTATGACGTTCATGTGATAAGAGTGACTCAAGCGACGTCGGTTCTCACCTCCACCGTTGCGCCGACTGAAGAGCTGGGCAGTCACGTGAAGACGCCGGGAGGCGCCATGCAGATTCTAATGAGCCGGGCGGATGCTGAAAACGTGACGACCACCATTAAGGAGAGGGCGGACACCAGTGGTGTAGGAGCCAGCGTGATACGCACTGTCGGCGATTTGTTTAAAGTCGCCCAAAGCCAGCTGGGGTTTGGCTCCTGATCTCATAAAACCTAGTCTTGCAAGGCGTCTTGACGGACGCCTTCTGTGATTTGGCTGTAATAGAATTCTCAAAGCCAATCGGCATTGGAGGAAACGCAACATGCAACAATTCACCGGCGGTTGCCTCTGCGGCGCCGTGCGTTTGACGGCGACGGGGCGTCCTTATCGGGTGGGTGTGTGTCATTGTCTGGATTGTCGTAAGCATCATGGCGCGCTGTTTCATGCGTCTGCGATTTTTCCTCAGGATGCGGTGACGATTGAAGGGGAGGTGGGCGACTACGCCGGGCGCTGTTTCTGTCCTCGTTGCGGTTCGTCCGTTTTTTCACGCACCGGCGACGAAATCGAAGTGAACCTTGGCGCTTTGGACGCTCCGGATCAACTCACGCCCACCTACGAACTCTGGATATGCCGCCGCGAGTCCTGGTTGCCGCCGTTTCCCCTCTCCAAACGCTATGAGCGCGATCGAGACGACGCCAGTCGCTCTGAAGAATAAGGCTTGCACAGCTCACTATCTTGGCTATAAGTGAATTAGATTTTTCAGATTTGACCTCACATGACGCGCATAAAAAATTCCGCCCTTTCCTCTGCAAGCTTGCGAGCGCTGATGCGCTTTCTCATTTCGTTCGTGGCGTTTCTGTCTTTGGCCTCTTGCCAGAAGTTAAAAGAAAGCCCGGAGTTCACGGCATCCAGCCATCTGCCGCAGTATGGCTACCAGTCAAACTTTGAAGATTACGTCGCCGAGACCAAAGCCTGGCTGCTTGAGAACAGAGCCTTCAAAACAGAAGACCGGCTTAGCGAACTGGAAGCCAATCTTCCATTCGAAATGGCGCCCAGGCGCCCGAATAACAAAAGCGTCCTGTTGGTGCATGGGCTAGGTGACTCGCCATTCTCTTTCATCGATATCGCCAGTCACCTCGTCACCCAGGGCTATTTTGTGAGAGCCATACTGCTGCCGGGCCATGGCAGCAAGGTCGCCGACCTCAACCTGGCGACATTGGAGGGTTGGAAGGCGACGCTTCAGCATCACATTGCGCTGTTGAAGGCCCGATCGGATGAGGTCTGGCTGGGTGGTTTCTCCACGGGGGCGAACCTGGTGACCTCGGCCGCATACGATGACGAAAAGATCGCCGGCTTGATCCTGTTTTCGCCGGCGTTTGAAGCGCGTTCGCGACTATTGGTTTTCTCAAAGTACGTCAAGTATTTCATTACTTGGGCGGACCAGGATGAAGAGTCCAACTACTTAAGGTACAACTCGCTGCCCATGCATGCGGCGGCGATGTTTTATGAAACAGTTTTGGATGTGCGGGAGAAAATGAACGACTCCGGGTTTGCCAGACCGGTGTTCATTCTCGCCAGCGCAAACGACAGCATCATCGACACCCAATATCTGCGGGATCGCTTCGGCCGGACCTTTACCCATCCCGGCAGCCGGCTGATCTGGCAAGGCGATGATATCGCCGACCGCGACCCTCGCATCCTGACGTATAACATGCACCTGCCTGAACTCAGAATCGCCAACGGGTCTCACATGGGCGTTCTGTTTGCGCCGGAAAACCCGGAGTACGGCGTCAATGGCAAGCTGAGAATCTGCGACAACGGCCAGTCGCAGGGAAATCAAATCCTCTGCGAAAGCGGCGCGGAAACCTGGCGTACTGCCTACGGCGGCGATGGGTCTGATAACGCAACGTCCCGACTCACCTTCAACCCATACTTTGCTGAGCATATGGAAGTGCTGGACAGGGTCATGGCGTCGGACTCTGATGGCGCCAGAGTTGTCGAGTCAGACTAGCGTCGCTCCAAGCTACTTATTAATATGGCAATGATATTGGCATGTTAATGATCAGGCGCATGGATGCGCCTGCGCGGCGGCAAGCCGCGGGAGACAGGGCCTGACATGCGCAGGCCCTGTCGTTGCAGACAAATAGAAGGAAGCTATTTGTCTGCCTGGTTAATAGTCAAGCCAGGTCGTTCAGATATCACTGCAAAAAAAGAAACGGATTCTCTCTGAGCTTTTTTGCGGCCAGATCAATAAAACAGCGGGTCTTGGCGTTGGCGCGGCGGCCTTCCAGGTGAATGATATTGACCGGCAGCGGCTCCTCTTCAAACTCGGTTAATACCCGTTGCAGCCTGTTCGCTTTCAAATCCTCGGCCGCCTGATAGGACATCAGCGTCGTTAATCCGTGACCCAGTAACGCAGCCTTCCGCGCGGCGCCGTTATGATTGCAGCGTAAGCGCGGGGTTAATCGAACCAGTTCTTTGTTTCCATTGATCTGAAAATGCCAGCCATTGGTATATTCAAACGGCGCGGGAAAAATGACGCTGTGATTAATCAGGTCTTCCGGTTTTTCCGGGTAGCCATAGCGTTTGAAATACTCCGGCGAGCCGCAAATGATCTTTTTAACATGGCCGACGGTAGTGGCGTACAGGCTGGAATCCTTGAGGCGGCCGATACGTATCGCCACGTCAAAGTCTTCTTCTAAAAGATTGGCGACCCGGTCCAGCAGAATGATCTTTACTGATACGCCAGGGTGTTTCGCCAGATAGTCAGTGACAATCGGCATGATGTATGTTTCGCCAAATAACACAGGCGCTGTAACAACCAGAGTTCCGGTGGGCTTGGCGTAAGTCCCCGCCGCGGCGGCTTCCGCCTCTTCCAGATCCTCCAGTATGCGTTTTGCATCCTGTAAAAAGCGGGCGCCGGACTCGGTTAACCTCACCAATCGGGTGGTGCGGTTAAATAACTTCACCCCCAGCCTTTCTTCCAATGCGGCGACAGCGCGACTGGCAGCCGGCGCGGAAAGCCCCAGGACCTCACTGGCGAGGCTGAAACTCTGTTGTTTCGCCACTTCAATAAATACCTGCATGGTTTGCAGTTTATCCACGCCGCCACCTTGGTTTACATCGTCAGATTATTGCGTCGAGTGTAATAGTGAATTGTAAATTTCGTCAATTACATCGGCATTTGCATGAATAATACTGCTCATCAACCGCTTAATTAGCTCAACCGCCCCCACAAGGCAGCGGCAATATCTTGAGAAACAAGAGAAAACCAAGGAAAACAGGAGAAAACCATGAACGCTGAATTTCCCAATATACAAGCGCCGATCAAACTCTATCGCAACCCGATGTCCGGGCATTGCCACCGCGTTGAGCTCATGCTTTCTTTCCTGGGGTTGCCATACGAAACGATAGATCTGGATATGGCGAACGGCGCGCACAAAGCGCCTGACTACCTGAAAATCAACCCGTTTGGGCAGGTTCCCGCCATTGACGATAACGGCGTCGTAATGGCGGATTCCAACGCCATCATTACTTACCTGGCGCAGAAATATAGCCATGGCGACGAGTGGTCGCCCAGAAAACCGGAGCAGGCGGCGGAAGTGCAGCGTTGGCTCTCTGTCGCCGCTGGAGAAATTGCACAGGGTCCCTGCGCGGTGCGCCTGGTTAAGCTTTTTGGCATGAAGCTGGATTATGACAGAGCCAAAAGCATTACTGAGTCACTGTTTGGCGTCTTGGAGCCTCTGCTGACGAGCCGTGAATATCTCGCTGGCGATCGCATCACCCTGGCGGATGTGGCGGGCTATAGCTACATCTCCCATGCGCCAGAGGGGGGCGTCAGTTTGCAGCCGTATCCCGCCATTCGCGCCTGGCTGGAGCGAGTTGAAGCACATCCGGGCTTTATCGGCATGAAGCGCTCTCCCTTACCGCCAATGTAATTCTCTCAGACTTAATCCAATAAAGGAGCTGGCAATGACTCAGCAAGAAAACTCTCCGTTTCACGCGGCGGAAATCGCGGTGCAAGAACGGCTTGGCGTTGTGGATCAGGTGGCGCAGTACAGCAGGGGGATTCGCAAGGCGATGCCGATGCAGCATCGGGAGTTTTTTGGCGGGCTGCCTTTTATTGTCCTGGGGCTCGTGGATACGCAGGGTTATCCCTGGTGCATGCCGCTGTTTGGCGAAGAAGGCTTTATTTCTTCTCCTGCCGACACCCGTTTGGAGTTGCGGGCTCTGCCGGCGCTCACACATCTACTGGGCCTTAATTTCGCTCCAGGCCAAAAGGTGGGCGCGCTGGGCATTCAGCTAAGTACGCGACGACGCAATCGTGTGAACGGGGTGATTGGGGAAGTGACCGCGACAGGCTTCAGCATTGATGTGGAGCTTAGCTTCGGCAATTGCCCCAAGTACATACAAACCCGGGACCTGCAGTGGGCCAAGGGAGAGCCCGCCGCCATGGACGTTGATAACGCAGCGATCGTCGCCGGCATAGCTGAGAACGCAAAGCCGTTGATAGCGCAGTCAGATACCTTTTTTATCGCTTCCCGCACCAAGGTGATAGACAGAGATCCTCGTCATGGCGTTGACGCTTCCCATCGTGGCGGCAAGTCGGGCTTCGTGAAAGTGGAGGGCGATACCCTGTTCTTTCCTGACTTCAGCGGCAACCGTTTTTTCAATACCCTGGGCAACATTGAATCCGACGGGCGAGTAGGGTTGTTCTTCCCGGATTTCTCGACAGGGAGCGCCCTGTTGGCGGTGGGACGCGCCGAAGTGCTATGGGATCATCCCTCGGTGAATGAGTTCGAAGGCGCGCAGCGCATCATTGCCGTCAAAGTGGACCAATCCACCTATCTCGAAAAGTTCATGCCGATGACGGGGGAACTGCAAGAGATTTCCCCGGCTCTCGACGGGACTGGCCTATGGAAGGATCATAAGGTAGCGCAGAGGTAGAGATTGATATTCGCCTTGTCTTTAGGCGCGGTTACTGCCGGGTGTTTCAATCATCAGGTAAAAAAATAGAATTGATAGAATTTTTCATACTCGCCAGAATCCTTTAGGTGATCCTTGGATTAATAGAATAAGTGCAGCACTTTGGATAAGTTGAATTAATCAGCCAGTTAGAGGTATGGCCGGGATTCTGGAACACGGGGCCACAGTTGCTGTAACCAATTGATTTTAAAGCCGTAAAAAGACAAAAAAATTTGAAATCCGCCTGTTCTGGTTATTTTTTGCTCACCCCTCGTTCCAGCGCCTTGACTGCTTCCTGCACAGGAAGGGGTTTCCATCAACCTGGAGGATGTAAAACACTTGTCACCTTACCATAGTTTCGGGACCAATCTGTTGGGCAGCTATCATCCCGATCTGAAAAAGAAGCTGGACCCCATTGCTCTTAAACTTGACCTCAATGAGTAACAACCTTTGATATCAGCTTCCAGTATCCTATGCGAAAGGGATCGATTATTAGCTATTGGTACACAGAGATGAGACGTCATTTTCGGAGTAGCGTCTGGCTGTGATTGAGAGTCAAATGTAAGGGATCAATATATATACCGTCTTTTCACAGCAGCGACACGCAAAGCAAAGCCGAAGCGCGCATGTCCGGACGACCGGATGTGCTTCAAAACCGGGGGCACCATTGGCTATACGCTACGAACATTCTCAACCGGGCGACCTTCGGATCGAACGAGGCGCAAACTAACGCAGTGCTCAACCTTGGTACAGACTATCCATATCAACTCTAATGTCGCTGGCTTAGGATGGTATTTCCAGTGAATTACGAAACCAACCAGCTCTCGACTTTTTCCTTCCCGTATTTCTGTTTCCACGTGTTCAGCGTCTTGTGGTTGCCGCCGCGCGTCTCCACTGTTTCACCAGTTTTGGGGTTCTTATAGACCTTGACGGGACGTGGGGCTCGACGTTTTCCAGAGGATTTGGCTGGAGCGGCGTTTGCGCCGAACATACTTAATAGATCTTCGGAAGACATCTTATATTTGGACATCAACGCTTCAAGTTTCTTTTTGAATTCGAGACCCTTTTTGAGCTCATCGCTTTGCTCCAAAGACGCGATTTTATTCTGCAGCGCTTCAAGCTCAGCCAAGGCATTTTGATAGGCATTTAATTTTCTCATTATATAGTCTCTTGTCAGTCATTATTCTGGATCGATAAGCCTATAAACCACAGCTTTAGTTTAAGTATAACGTACAGAATTATTGTATTAAATTGCTGATGTTAAAGGGCTCTTGATTAAGAGATGGCCGGGGAGTCCTTTTTCCGGCCCTCTTTGGATATTCAAGAATGACTGTTTGAGATTATATTTTTACTTTATGGGTCTGAAAGGCAGCCAGATGGAGGATGAGATATCTGGCCGTGCGCCTTTCAGTGAGTGGTAAAGTAAAGTTTGAAACGACAATATCAGGTCACGTTGTCCACATACTTTTATTGCAAATTACCTGTCGCATCCTGGGTAAGTGGAGTGATTTGCGACACATAGTCTTGCTCATCCAAAGTGATCGTGATCGTTCCATCATCCCTGTTTGCATTCCAATGGCGACCGTTCTGTATTACCTCGAACCCTATTTGCTGAAGGAACGATAATGTTGGCTCCAGATGGCGGTGCAAATGCTGCTGCAGCGCATACTGCATCATTCTACACAGCGGATGTGGCGTGAGCCGTGGGAGCGGCTCTGGGTGCGAGACCAGAATGCAGCCATGGATGGTGTTGGTGAAACGTAGAATCTCTATCACATAGCTCTCGTTTAGAATGCCCGCGGAGACAGCGCAGAGACGCAATGGGTCCACCTTTGGTATACCTCCTGCGTCAACCAGATGCTTCATTCCATTTACAGAGAACCATTCCTTCAATTGGAGGCTCGATTGAATCAACGGAGCCGGCATTGGGTTGGGACTGGCCCACGCCCAACAAAATGATTGGTCGTTAGTGGAGTAAGTACCCAGAAGCTGAATCGGCATTTCCTGATTGTTATACCACGCGACACCTTGGTGTAAGTCGTATCCCTCCGGCGCATCCTCTCCATAAGCTAGTCGCAGGGCTTTGTGGCGATAAAGTTGTGGTAAAAGATGTTGATGAAGCAGATCGTCGAATTGTTGCATTGTCAATTCTTGCTCCCTTACGATGATATTTTCATCCACTCTTTATCCGCGCCAGGCCAATATTGAATTATCCATGAATTTTCCTGTTGCTCCCCTGGAATAAAGTAGATAGCTTTTTGAGTCTCAAACACTCCTACAGGATTTCCTTTATCTTTGAGGCAAATGAATTGCCCGTCTTTTAACTCAAAGATTCCTTTCGATCCGCCTGCTAGGAAAATTCGCTCGTTTAAGCAGCCTATGCCATACCAAGTGTATTCCGGCGAGCCAATGTCTACAAAGCCATCTTTTGCATTGCCTTTGAGCAAGTCTCCGCTTCGACCGCATATGTAAACTTCAGATTCGCTTATTACTTTTACGTCGGTAAAGACTTCCCCTTCCGGCAAATGATCCGGGTAGGGAATTTGTTTCCAAGTTTGGCCATCATAGTGATGAATTTTCCCGTGATAGCCGACGATATAAATATCATCAGGACCGGAACCATCCATTGCAGTTGAGACATTTCCAATATCATGCTCACTCCAGCACTGTCCATCCCAGTGATAGGCTTGGCCTCTAAAGCTGCTCGCCCAGACATCGTTGTTGGATGTGCCCCAAACAGCTTGAAGTAAATTGTTGGCGACGTATGTAACGTTCCAGTCCTTGTCTGCAGCTAATTTTTTATACCTAAAACTGGGTTGAGGTGGAGTAGGGAAAGTAACGTCAGCATCGGTGTAGGCATTGCCGGATCTGTCAACAACCCATAAATTGCCCTCTGGCGACATCCACATGGCGTTCAGTTGAGTGTCGGCCCAAAGAACTTGAGGCGGGCGCTGGCCGAGCACAATACCGTTTTTGTCAGTAGGACTCTTTGTTATCGTGCCTACGGCAGAGACTGCATCGCCTTCATCATAGTGTGTAAAAACCTCATATATTTCCCCTTTAAGGTTTTCACATACACCTAAAACTTGGTTTATTTCGTACATTTCGTCTCCTTAGAAGTCTTCGCCTGTGCGAATGTTGCCTGCTGGCACGTCACCACCACCAATCAGGTTGGAGCAAAGTGCGTCCATATCGCAACCACAACTTTCCAGATAGAGCTCATACTCCTTTCTAATACACTTAGCCACAAGTGCCGCGTCATCAGCCGGAACGCGAGCCCTATACTCATCTTTCGCCCTCATTATATTGGTCATTGGCAGAGACATGGCGGTGACGTACTCCATGTGATCCAGCCACTCCGTCACAGTTGCGTATCTGCCTTCGTCTTGAAGGTCCTTGGCGAACTTTGCTTCCTCATCGGTTAAATACCGATGCTCTGTACCATTGGATTGGCCATCGTACACAAAATAGGTAATCGCATTCCCTTCGGTATAACTTCCAAACTCAGGCCTAATTGGTACGGCGGATCGCTTTTCTTTTGAGGCGGCGTTTCTAGACCTGGCCATGAAACATGAATGCGGCACAAAATGCTCGCGTTGATATCCGGTTAATTTAACTCCTTGAAGCGTTCGATAGGGACCAACCGTGATGCCATGCTTGTCAAACAGTTCCTTTCGTTTTTCGGGATCATTTACGATCTCGTTTACTTCCTGCTCGGTATAGAGCTTGGCTGTCGCATTGTCACTGGCGCCTTCCTCCGAGGTTTGCTCAGAATTTTGGCCTGGCTTAATTGGTGGAAGAGGCCTCCGCTCTTGCGGCACGCTCTCCCATCCAAGATTGCCATTGAACGAAGATACTTCGCTGACCTTGCCTGTAACCGCTGGAGGTGGCGGCGGAGCTGGATCGGCGGTTCTGATTAGCCAAGAGCCTACGCGGTAATCCGCATTGGTTGGTGCAAGTCCATCTGGCGTTTCCTCAACTATGGGCATGAATGGCTTTTTCTGGTCGGTGAAGATCAGTAGGACGTGGCCATTCTTTACATCGTTCAGAAACTTATGGCGCCATGGCGGAAAACTGCTTACCCCTCGACCAGGAAAGGCATTAAGCGGTGACCCGAAGTGATTGCCAGCAAGGTGTTTGGAAACCTTATCCATTTCGGGTTCGATGGATAAGCACCTTTCCAAAATGCTGGCCGCCACAAAAGGGGACTCGATATAAGGCAGCTCGTCGACGGTGACGTCGAACATATGCTTGATCTTGTAATAACGGGTGGAGATCATTCAACAGTCATCCTTGTTAAGCTGCTTTCGATAGGACTGAGCGACGAAAGTTCTTCGACTTTCTCATTGGTCCGATGCTTGACGCGGTAACGGCGGCTAGAGTACATGCGGACATATCCCTTGTAAGACGTCATTCCTGATGGAGACGACGCGGAGCACAACAAATAAGTTACGATTGATTACAATACAAGAATATTTTACTTGTGAGAGTGGATGGGCAGTATCGGCTATAGGGAATAGCCCCCTGGAAATAGAGCCCGCTCCCGGCTTGACGTGGTTGGCGCGTTGAGATTAGAAGTGCAACACTTCTTTTATTTTAATTTTATCAGGCGTCGCAGATGGACTCGCAATCTCAAAAATCCCCCCAGGACATCGCGGACGAGGCGATACGCCGCTACCTTCCCGAATACGCGCCGGACTTGGCGCATCGCCCCCGGGGAAGGCTCCCCGCATTCGCCAACGCCCCGCCTAATGACTGTAAGAGGCTTTACAGGAATATGAACCTGGAAGAGATGACCCGGTTTATAAGCCTCTAGCGTTAGGTCATTCATAATAGCCATTCTTTGGGATATGCATCTAAGCTTTTCCACCAAATAGCGCTTTCAGCGACATACGCCTCTACAGTAACTCCAGCGTCTGCTGATAGGGGAGACGCAGCGCCGAGATCGCTTCTTGCTTGGATTTGATATTGGTGTAACCAATGACCAGTCCGTATTTCCTGTGTTTCTTCTGGGCGTAGCACATTGAAAGCGGCAGCACTTGCAGATTATGCGACTGCCATATATGGCAAAGCTCTCTGTCTTGGGCGCCGTGCTTCAGGAAGGCGACAATATGCATGCCGCCATTCTGGAGCGGCATATCGAAGAAGTCGCCATAAATTTCTATGAACGCGTCCCGCACCATTCTTCTTCTGGACTCATACAGAGAACGCATGCGCTTAAGATGTTTGAAGAAAGCGCCGGAGGATATAAATGACTCCAGAATTCTCTGCGGGAGTAGAGGCAACCCTGTCTCAACGATTTCCGCTGTCTCATAGAACTGAGGGATCAATGCTTTGGGGATCACCACATAAGCCGTGCGCAGTGAGGGCATGATGGTTTTGCTGAACGTCCCGACGTAGATCACCCGGTCAAAGACATCCAGGCTCTTTAACGACGGGATATTCTTTCTGGAGAAGTGAAATTCCCCGTCGTAGTCGTCCTCGATAACCCACGCCCGGCGCTCCTGAGCCCAATTCAGTAATTGATGCCTTCTTGGCAAAGACAGGCTGACGGTAAGTGGGCTTTGATGGGAAGGGGTGATGATGACGAGTTTGGCGTCATTATGATGAGTCTCTAGAAAGTCGACATTAACGCCTTCCGAATCGACGGGCGCGTAGTGGAGATTTTGACCCCGTCTCTCTAACAGCTTTTGCCCGAAGAAATATCCTGGTTCCTCAAATACGACTTTGTCTGAACTCGACGCCATGGCCTCAAGTATGAGCCTAAGGCTGGAATTATAGCCGTTGGTGATGAAGACCTGATCTGCGGTGCAGTTGACGCCACGCGAAATACTAAGGTAGTTGGCTATCGCTTGCCGAAGGGGGAGATGCCCCATGACAGGCGGGTAATTCATGTCTTCATAGGTCATGGAGCGGACGGCCTTCCCGGAGAGAAGCAGCCACTTTTTGTAAGGAAACTCATCCAGAGATGGAATGCCAAGCTGAAAGAAACCGCGAGTATCGCGAAGGTCTACGACCGTTCTTAAATCAGGGTCCTCAAGCCTGGTCGGCGACTGATTCCAGTAGGCGCTATCAATGACCAGATCCGGGTTAACAACCGTTCCCCTGGGGCCCCGACTGACAAGGTAGCCCTCGCCAATCAAAATATCGTAAGCCGACTCCACCGTCTTTTTGGCGACCCCGAGCTCCTGCGCCAGACTGCGTATGGATGGCGCTCGTTCGCCCGGCTTCAGGTCGCCTCGGTGTATAGCGCTGATAAAGCGATCATAAATATCTTTGTAGCCCACTCTATGTCCTACCTAAAAATACAGCTTTTGTACCCTTAAAGTACGTCATTTTTGCTCATAATTCACCACCAGTCTTCCCGCCGGATGGCGACCTGGGCGAGCCGCGGGAGACAGGGCCCGACATGGCAGGCCCTGTCGTTGCAGACAAATAGAAGGAAGCTATTTGTCTGCCTGATTAATAGTGTGAGACGCCCTGCAGTTGACTGACCGCTAATTGCGTTAAGCCCCAATCTCAAAGGAGAGCAGTATGAATCTCTTGCACATCAAAGTGAGTCCAAACCTGTTTGGTTCGGCGTCGAGGGAAGTGTCCGACTATCTTGTCGACCGGCTGAAAGTGAAACACCCGCAGCTCAATGAAACAGTGCTCGACCTGTCGCAGGAACCCTTGCCGCACCTGGATGGATTTACTATCGAGGCGTTCTTTACCGAACCCGAACAACGAACAGAGCAGCAGAAAAACGCCGTCAGGCTCTCAGATAGAATGGTCGATATGCTGTTCGCCAGTGAACTGATCGTCCTGTCGTCCCCCATGTGGAATCTGGGGTTGCCGTCAGTATTAAAGGCCTGGTTTGATCACATCACCAGGGCGGGGCGGACTTTCCGGTTTACTGATGGCGGCGACAAGATCGGGTTGGTTGCAGATAGAAAAGTGTATGTTGTAATGGCCAGCGGCAGCGCTTTTTCGAATGGCCCGTATGTCAGTCACGACCAGTTCACTCCTTATATAAACGTGGCGTTCCAATACGTTGGAATCCGTGATTTGAATTTCATCCGAATAGATGGAACCCACGACCCGCTCACCCGCGACGTCGCTGTACCCAAGGCGATTTCAAGCGTTGATGAAATGATTATTTAGAGGAAGGCCTGCTGAGTTTCAGAGCAGGTTTCTTCTCCAACCGTTTCCGACCTTTCCGATACATAAGCTTAACAAACTCAGGAGCAATGCTATGCCAACACAGTTCAAGGGCTTGATGAAAATACCATTGGTTGCGTTTTTATCTCTATCTGCATTTTCTCAATCCGGCTATGCAGAAGAGGTCGATTATTCAGCCGAGGGTGAGCGAAGAGCCAAGATTGCCGGCGAATCTCTGATTGGCGCGCCGGCGCCCAAAATCAGGATTAAAGATATTGATGGCGAGACCATCGATCTTGCTCAAGTGTATGGCGAGAAGCCTGTCTATCTGAAGTTCTGGGCCACCTGGTGCGCGCCCTGCCGTGAACAAATGCAGGGGTTTGAAGAGATTTTTCAAAAGTACGGCGACAAAATTCAGGTGGTCGCGATCAATACAGGGATCAGTGACAATCAGCAATCCGTCACTGCGTTTCGTGAAAAAGCGGGACTGACAATGCCCATCACCATCGACGACGGAGAGCTGGCGCGTGCGTTTCAATTGCGCGTCACTCCACAGCACGTACTAATCGATAAAAAAGGTGAGTTTGCTTATTTCGGACACAAGGATGATCAGGAGCTGCATCAGGCGCTGGATCGCGTTGTAGCGGAAAAATCCGCCGAAAAGCCTTTGAATAATCCTGTGTTAACCGCCAAAGATAATGGTTACCAAGTGGGAGACATCGTGCCGAATGTCTCTTTCTCACCCATTGACGCACAACCGCTGAGTTTCAAATTTAACACGCCTGACAGCAAGAAAGTGGCCGTGGTGTTCTTTGCTCCCTGGTGTGAATGGTATTTAGAGAAGACGGAGCCGAAAACATCAAAAGCCTGCACTCAGGTTCGTGAACTGCTGGAGAGCCAATCAAAGCAATCAGATGTGCAATGGGTGACCGTTTCCACCAACTTATGGTCCTCGCCTGCTGATCTTAAAGACTATCGCGCGAATTATGGGGCCTCCATGCCCATCGTGTTTGATGAAGATGGAAAGTTGTTTAAGCAGTTTGGCGTTAATCAAGTGCCAACCATCGCCGTCATCGAGCCTGACGGCATCGTTAGCCTGAAATCTTCGATACAGGATGACGATTTTGACGCCGCTTTGAAAACCATTGCGAATTTCAAGTAACTTAAATTAATCAGAGTAGGCGCTGTATGCAGTTCCTGATGAAAATGATGGTGTGGCTGGTCGCCTTGATAGGCTCTCTGCAAGTTCTGGCCAGCGAACAAACGGATGATCAGCGCCTGCTTTCAATATCCATTCTATTGGAATCAGAAAATCCCGCCGCTGGCGGCGAGTACGAGCTGGCGTTAACTATGACGCCCAAGCAAGGGTGGCATGGCTACTGGCTTAACCCTGGCGACGCCGGCTTTCCGACCCGGCTTAGTTGGCGGCTTCCCCAGGGCGTGAAGATAGGGGAGGCGCAATACCCTGCACCGAGTCAGCTCCTCACTACGGATATCATGAACTACGTTTATCCTGGTGAATATACTCTGCTGACGCTTATAAAGATTGATAAAGGTATTGCGGCCGGGAGTTCATTGCCAATAAAGCTCGACGCCAGTTATTTGGTTTGCAATTCCACCGCGTGCCTGCCTGAACAACAGACTATTGAAACCTCTATCATCGTCGGGGATGGAAAAGCCTCTGACAGCCGCATAGATACATTCAGTCAATGGAGACAAAAACTCCCCAGACCTTTAGCCGCGAAAGGGCGGTTTTCCGTCGATAACGGAAAGTTTGTTCTCGCCTTACCCTTGCCAGACTCAATCAGAAGCGATAACGCCCATATCTACCCGATCATGAATAATACGATCGTAAACAGCGCCAGGCAGTCATTCACCCATGACGGCGATACTCTCAGAATGCAAACTAACGCAGGTGATGAATTGGGGGAGTTATTTCAGGGCGTCTTAGTGCTGGATAACGGCGTTGCCCTGAGCTTTGAAGCGGATAAAGCAGACCCCGCCGCATTGATTTCCGACAGGGCAAATAGCAATGGCTCCGCCAGTAAGAACACATGGGTGATCGGATTTGCGGCTTTCTTCGGCGCAATCCTGGGCGGCCTGTTGCTCAACATCATGCCCTGCGTGTTCCCTATATTGAGTCTGAAGATATTAAGCCTCACCCAGCAAGGGTCTAAAGAAGAGGCCAGGACAGGCTCTGTTGCTTACACGTCTGGCGCCATATTGGTATGTGTTCTACTGGGCGGCGTGATCCTGGGCCTGAGAGCCGTGGGGCATCAAATCGGTTGGGCCTTCCAGCTACAGAGCCCTGCGGTGATCGCCGCGTTGATCGTATTAATGAGCGCAATCGGCTTCAATCTGGCGGGGTTGTTTGAAATCGGGACACTGACTTCCGGGTCTCGTTTGCAAGATAAAAAAGGGCCAATGGGCGACTTTTGGACCGGGGTTCTAGCGGCGTTTGTCGCCACGCCCTGCACGGGTCCGTTTATGGCGACCGCTTTGGGGGCGGCCTTAGTCTTACCCACCGGCATAGCCTTTATGATTTTTGCGGGCCTGGGTTTCGGCATGGCGTTACCGATATTGCTGGTGGGCTTTATTCCCGCGCTACGCGCTCACTTCCCCAAACCCGGCGCCTGGATGACGACCGCAAGGCGCGTTCTTTCTCTGCCGATGTTCATTACCGTAATAGGCTTGGTCTGGGTTTTGATGCGCCAGGCCAATAATGACTATGTGCTATCGGTGCTCGCAGCCACGATGTTATCCACGGTTGGTTTATGGGTTACCGGTCTGTGGCAACAGAGTCAGCGCAGGGGGGAATGGTGGCCCGCCATCGCATTAACGCTATTGCCTTTCTGGGCGGTGATCAGCTGGATTCCGCCTGCTCATGCAGCGGCGCAGATTGAGCAAAAACACGTCTCAGAAGCCGTTGTGTTTAGTCAGGATAAGCTAGAGGCGGCGCTGGCGGAGAACGATGTGTTTTTGTACTTCACCGCTGACTGGTGTCTGACCTGCAAGGTGAATGAGAAAACGTCTATTGATCAGAAACAAGTAAAAGACGCATTTGAACAAAACAGCGTAGTAACCATGGTTGGCGACTGGACGAACGGCGATAGTGAGATAACTGAATTTCTGTCGCGACATGGCCGCTCAGGCGTGCCTTTGTATTTATGGTATAGACAGGGGGTAAGTAAACCCACGGTTCTGCCTCAGATCCTGACGCCATCGATATTAGTTCATCAGGCAGGCAAATAGCCTCCTTTAGCTTCCTTCGATTTGTCTGCAACGACAGGGCCTGCGCATGCGCAGGCCCTCAAATCTACCGAGGCTCCTGGCATTGGTCGTTCACCCAGATGGTGCAACCTTGGCCAGGGCCTGGCGTACCGGTTCCTCCGCCTACGGAACAGCCCAATGCGCCATTTTGTGTGATACTGCCGCCATCGCTCAACGTCGCCATGAAGTAGTAACGGCCGTCTGACGACGTTGATGTACAGCGCGCAACCATATAGCCGAGGCCCTGATCTTCAATGATTGCGCCATATTCCGCGCGCCACGTTTGTGACGTCAAATATGTGGCGTCACCCGATACGAAGGTGTCGCACGCAACGCGCCCTGTACCGAGATACTCGCAAATGGTATTGGTTCCAGCCGCCAGAGCGGCGTCTGTTCCCAGCAGCAACGTTGTGGCGATCAGAAGTTTGTAGTTCATAATGTTTTTGCTCCTATCCAGGCTATTTTTCCTGCCGCGTTATGCGGCGAATTCAGTATCCTGACTCGCGCCCGTATGAACCATGACCGCCTGTTTTGTTAAATTGACCTGCTGTTTTGTTTGCTGAGGAACTCAATAGAAATAGGGGAGTCTGAGTAGGATTGGCAATCACCCATAATCCAATTCAGGAGCCGCTCATATGGACAGTGTGGGTTTCATGTCTAAGGCTAGAGCATTTCCCCAAGAGCCGTTGTTACGCCAAGTGCTGTTCAATCTCAGGATTAGTGGGAGTTTATACTTTGATAGTCAGTTGCACGGCGATTGGGGAATGGCGGTGAGCGCCTCTGAATATATACAGTTTCACTGCGTCGCCGCCGGGGTTTGTTGGTTAACCACTGCGACGGAACAGGTTCGTTTGTCGCCTGGCGACATCGCACTGTGCATGCGGGGGCAAGTTCATACGCTTTCTTATGCTCCTGATGTGGCGCTGGCGACTGATCAGGCGTACCTGGAAAGTTTGCGGCAGGGCGCGCCGCTGTTTCGTGAGGGCCCGTTTAATAATCGGTTGCTGTGCGGTCATTTCGCCATCATGGATAGAGATACGGTTCCCTTTCTTGCAGCCTTGCCTGATTTGCTTGTTGTCCGTCATCAGAGCAAATCTGTGGAATGGGCGAATGCGTTGCGAGGCCTTTTAGAAAGCAAGAAGGAACTGGAGAGCAACGATAATCCAGTCAGTAATCGTTTGGCGGAAGCCTTAATGATCCGCTTCCTGGAAGGCTACTTTCAGCAGCAATCGCAACAAGGTGAGCCGGTGGGCGTGATACAAGATAGACGGATCGCCCGGGCGTTGAATATTTTTCATCGTCGGTATCATGAGCCTCTCACAGTGGAGCAAGTCGCAGGCGCCGTGGGGATGTCGCGCTCTGCATTTAGCGTTCTTTTCAAAAGGAACTTGAAACAGGGTCCGATGGAGTACTTGAATAGCTGGCGTTTCTACCAGGCGCGCAAGATTCTTCAACAAAGTCACCGCCCTTTATCTCAAGTTTCTCTTGATGTGGGGTACGCTTCTGAAGCTGCGTTTAGCCGCGCTTTTAAGCGACGCTACGATATCACTCCCGGCGAGTATCGACTTTCGGCAATTAATTCGAAATCGGTGGCGGTAATCAGGAATGGGAGATTGGCTGCAACGCGATAATGGCCATACCCGCCAGAGCCATGGTGGCGCCGAGAAAGTCAAAACGGGTTAATCCCACCCCTTCAACAAAATGGAGCCATATCAGTGCGACAACGACATACATTCCACCATACGCGGCGTATGTGCGGCCAGCAGCGGTTGGGTGTAGGGTCAGTAACCAGGCGAATATCGCCAATGACAGGGCGGCGGGAACAAGCAGCCATAACGACTTGCCCTGTTTGATTACCAGCCATGGTAGATAACAACCAACAATCTCCGTTATCGCCGTGACGGCGAACAGGAGGGTTATCTTGAGTAGCGCCATCGGCTCATTCCTTCAGTGCGGTTAATGTAAAAAAGCTAGAGGCGGGACCATACTTTGTCGAGGCTTTCTCCCTCGGCCTCTTGCTCGGCGGAATTTCCATCAGCTTCCGCCAGTTTAGTATTGCCACCTGGAGCTGAACAAGAGGCCGTTGAAAGTCCATTCCTGTGGAGTATCAATGGAGCGGGCTTTTCAGACCGGTTGAGGAGGGGGAGGGGAGGATTATTCAAGTGAAAGGGGATAAATTGTTAGCATCATCCCGGTCTGGGTAAGCTCAAATACAAAAGGATACATTTTTCTCTTGAAGCCGAATATTTATTCGGTTATGGTGGCGCTTATGAAACCTAAAGATGAGAAGAAACTTGAAGCCGTGATTACCGCCACCTGCCGATTAGCGGCGGAACGCGGCCTCTTCGGTTTGACCCTGGCCCAGATCGCCAAAGAAGCTGGCATTGGCACCAGTACGCTTTATGTTTATTTCCCAGACAAAGAAGCGTTGTTCAATGAGGTCTATCGCCAGGCCAAGAGGGAGGCTCTGAACTTCTACTTCACTGGCATTGACCAAACCCTGCCGCTCAAAGGCAAAGTGCGCAATGTATGGAATAAGATGCTCGATCATCGCCTGCAACGCTTTGATCAAGTAACCTTTATGGAACAGTTTGTCGGTTCATCCTTCATGAGCGATGAAAGCCGCGCCTTTGTCGAACGACACGGTGAAGGACTGATACAGATGGTTGTTGAAGGACAGAGAGAAGAAATCCTGAAACCGATCCCGATTCCTTTTATTAGCTCGCTATTTTTTGGATCAATCCGCGAAACTGCGCGTCTTATTCGCGCCGGTTCGATTACTGATACCGAAGAAGCCCGTGAGATTGCCTTCCAGCTTTGCTGGGATGGCATACGATCCTGAGTATTTTTTTAACTTTTAACCGAATTTATATTCGCTATTGGAGAAATATTATGATGACTAAAACTAACCCTGTTGTTCTGATCACCGGCGCCTCAAGCGGAATCGGGCATGCGGCCGCTGTTTTGTTCGCTGAACAGGGCTGGAATGTTGTCGCCACTATGCGGAAGCCCTCCGACGGTGAGGCGTTGACCCACAGCCCGAACATCAAAGTGTACCCGCTTGACGTCACCGATTCTGCCTCTGTGGAAGCCGCAGTGGCAGAAACCCTTAATAAATTCGGGCGTATAAAGTCATGTATCTCGCAGGACCGGACGCAGAACAGGGGTTTGAATTGCATCGAAGCCTTCCTGAAGAGAAGAGATTAGAGATGGTCCGCCAACACGCAGGCTTGTGATGGACGCGACATATTTCTGTGAGAGGTTATCTCTACTGCACTCTTAGAGGGACAGCCTCGTCTGTTAAACACTTCGGAGAAAGAGCATACCAATGAAGATAATGAAGTTTCCCTACCGGTATTTAGTGCTTGGCGGCCTTGTCGTAGGCGCCGCCGTAAGTATGTCATCCTGCCAGAGCTTTCCTTATGCTGATTCACCGCAGGCTGGACAGAATGCTTTTGAAAACACTCGGCCAAGGCAAGCTCCCGGCTTTGTGAAAACATTCAATATCTATTGGGATTTTGTATTTAACAAAGGGGAGGACACTGTACCGAGTAAACCGCTACCGGTGCAGATTATGACTCAGGAAATGCTGTCGGCTGCGCCGGATGGCAGCCTGTATCGGCTCGGCCACTCCACTGTTTTATTGAAGCTGCATGGCAACTATTTTCTGACAGATCCGGTTTTTTCCGAACGCGCCTCGCCGGTGCAATGGATGGGGCCGAAGCGTTTTCATGCTCCTCCTATAGCGTTAGAGGATTTGCCGGCGATCAAGGCGGTTATTTTCTCACACGATCACTATGATCATCTCGATTATGAAACCGTCCTGGCGCTGGCTGATAAAGCAGAATGGTTCTTGGCGCCACTCGGTGTTGGCGACCGACTAATCGATTGGGGCATTGACGCACATAAGGTCAAACAACACGATTGGTGGCAATTCACTGATATTGCCGGAGTGCGTTTTATCGCTACTCCTGCTCAGCATTTTTCCGGTCGCGGGTTACTGGACAAGAACAAAACGCTGTGGGCGTCCTGGGTCATCATTGACGATGATCTTCGGATATTTTTCAGTGGCGATACGGGCTATTTTAATGGCTTCAAAACCATTGGCGAGAAATACGGGCCGTTCGATATTACTCTGATCGAGTGCGGCGCCTACGACATGAAATGGTCAGATATACACATACAACCGGAAGACGTCATAAAAGCGCATGCAGATCTACGTGGCCGCTGGTTGCTTCCTATTCACAACGGCACCTTTGATCTGGCGATGCACACTTGGTATGAGCCGTTTGATCGCATCGCTGAATTGGCCAGGAAGCAAGGCGTAGCGCTGACTACACCGCGTATGGGAGAAATGCTAAGTATACAAGCGCTGCATGTCGCATCGCAGTGGTGGCGCCAGATGAGCAATGACCCAGTGCAACAGGAAAACGCATCCGAAATGGCAATGGAGTAAGACAATGATAGAGTTCAGAGTCAATGGAGAGGAGCATCGCATCCGCTCAAAGAGGAGTATCGACGTATGACAAAGCGAACTGTGATCATTGCAGGAGCCACCGGCTTGGTAGGGGAGGAGGTTCTTAAGGGGCTGTTGGACGATAAAACGGTGGCTGAAGTGCACAGCCTGGGCCGTAGAGTTCCAACAATTCAGCATCCTAAACTGATTCCCCATGTAGTCGACTTTACCGCGCTACCTCCGCTGCCAGCATCGGACGAGGTCTATCTTGCTCTGGGAACGACAATAAAAAATGCCGGCAGTCAAGAAGCCTTCCGTGCTATCGACTTCGATGCCAATCTGGCGGTTGCCAAGGCGGCAAAGATGGCAGGCGCCAGAAAAGTGGGACTGGTGAGTGCGATGGGCGCTGATTCTGGCTCGAAAATTTTCTACAGCCGTGTCAAAGGAGATCTTGAGAATGCATTGGCTCAAATGCAGTTCGAAAGTTTGGTTATTGCACGCCCATCTATGCTTGTTGGGGATCGGGAGGCTATCGGTCAACCGGTCCGGCGGGGGGAGATTCTTGCATCTGTGCTTGGTAAGGCGGTTGGTTTCCTATTTCCGTCAAACTACAAGCCGATCAAAGCGGCGGCGGTTGCAAAAGCACTGCTGACCGCTGTTCCAACTTCCAAGGGTAAATCGGTTTTACTATCCGGTTCGATGCAGCGGCCTTAAAACTCGATGGGATTGGTAGGACAAGATGCATGGTGGTAGCTTCCTATACCCGGTACGCAAACCAATGACGAGTGCGGTTAGCAAAATAGACCAGTGACAGCATCACCGGCACTTCCACCAGGACACCGACAACTGTGGCCAGAGCGGCCCCGGAATGCAGGCCAAACAAGGAAATCGCGACCGCCACAGCTGGTCCCTATCAGGCATGCCGGTGCTGCGATTTTATCCTATTGACGAAGTCAATCGCTACCGGGGGCCTGTCGGCAGTTGAAAGTCACTACATCCGCAGCTTGCATGAGCAAGCGCAACGCAACTTTAGGCAGAGTAAAGAACTGATTGCGGACGCCTATCTATTCGATGCCGTAAACCGCCTGGAGAAAAACCTGAACGCAATTGTATTCGTCCAGTCAGCGCCGCCATATTGTACGGTGTACGACAATTGCGGCAGAAAAGACGGTTTTGACGTGCGCGCCAACTTATCCTCACTGGGGATGTACTTTGACGACAGTCACCTCATCCAGATCCACCGCAGCTATATGATCAATCCGCTATTTGCCGAGAGCGTAGCGCGCCACGAACGTGATTATCAGTTAGTACTGAAAGACGCGTCCGGTAAGGAGATAACGCTGCCTGTCGCCAGAGCGAGGGTAAAAGTACTCCGTCAGAAACTGGCGCACTTGTTTACTTAGGCTTTCGCCAATCCGACCTTGACGCTTGACCAGAGAACGACTCCGAACCTGATGTCAGATTCATACAACCTGTTGTTGTGACGCTTTGCTACACTGTCGCTAGCGGGTACGAAAAGTGAGAGGGCGCAGTGGCGAAAGACAACAAGACGCAAAGCCAACAATTCAAACCAGAATGTAATTTGACGACGCCTTCCATTAGCGCCGATGTATACGCGCGGAGGATGAAGGACTATGTGCGTGAAGCCGTTTTGCGCGAAGATAAATTTTACGAACACAACTGTTTGACCATCTCGATTACCCCGACATTCAGGTTGAGCAACCTGGAGCTGACTAAAATGCGTGAGATGGAAGAGGGCAGTGGTTGTTTCCAGTTCACCAACAGCAGTCGTCGAATTCGCATATCCCCACAGCAAGAAGGCTATCCCATCGGGGTCGAAAACTTACCTGAAAATGCCCAATCATTGCTGCAACAACTAGGCATCAAATGGAAGCTTACAGAAGCGCAACACTGCGAATGGCACTTTGAGTTTCCATGGGTGATATACGCTTACCTGCTGAATAAAGAGTTGAGGGGATTAAGGGAAGAACTCATACGCCTGAATCAGCAGCATATCGATATCGACATTGGGCCCTCGTTGCGGGCGTTTAACGACAAATATCTTGAAAAGGCGCTTCGTAAGCGATTTTCCAAACTGGCGGACAAGCCAGATTTGCTACACGCTATTTTGGATCACTATGTAGCTGACGATGTATGGAAAACAAAGCTGTTCCAAATTAGCACGGGCCTGTTCAATTACAGGCTGGACGTTTACTTTGAGGCCCTGGCCAAGGAGATGGCGTCTCATATCTCGGTCGCTGGAGAAGAGGATAACGGAGTAACGCGCATCCTGTTGGATCGACCAGAGTTGTTTCAACAGCCAATGACATATCGTCTATACCGGCGTCATGGCGAGACGCAGAATGGCGATATCAGCGCCTGCTGCGTCTTGCTGCCAAGTCATTACGACGAGGAAGTGGACGATTTCTATCTAGCGGAGCTCAAGCAGATCAGTCGCAAAGTCAAAAAACCTTTAAGTTGGTATGACTCTAAGACGCTGCTAGGCGTTATTTATGACGTGCTTTGTCTGAATGTTTTCTATCCCGCTTTAGCCGCCGTCGGATTCTGTGAAGCTGACATACAATGGTGCGAAGGCGATGATGACTATGATACCGCATGGATTCGCCAACGCCTCGCCAAACATAAGAAGAAAATAGTTCAGGATTGGGACGCCGAAACGGTGGCGAAAGTTCTGGACTACGTGGTGGAAAACGACGCAATCAAAGGTCGGGTTCTGGCGTCGATATTCGAACTCTGACGCCTGCTGCATATCTTGATATTCAGCCAGGCGTCACTCACAGAGCCCTTACAATTTCTTTAAGCGCACATTACCTGTAATGGATTATTTTTGTGGAAAAATGCGGATGGAGCATGCCCTAGAATTTTCTTGTAAGTGATGCTGAAGTGCGGCAAATCAACAAACCCTGCGTAAGATGATAAAGTCAGTCCACGAAACAAGCACCGCCAATTAAAAGAGTCTAAGGCCACCAGCCTAAATATTACGAATGATGAATCCGGAAAAACGAGCGATCTCTTTTTCCGTGTTTCACATGGCTGGCATGACGTGCTTGCCAGGCCGTCTCCTGAAGAGCGCTTCAACATGCACTGGCTGAACTGGATGGCTTGAATCAGGACCTGTGCGCAAATTGTGAGTATCAAATTTGATGTGGCATGCGCTGCCGAATCCCAATACTTAATTTAACATAATATATATTATGCGCACTTATGGATGGGAGAGCGATCTAAGGTTGAACTACTCTTGGAAAAACAACAAAGTCTTCAATACGCATATCCTGCTCCTGCCTAGGTCGTACAAACCTGCTATTAAATTCCTCTAAAGCCGCATTAATGAATGGACCTTCGTCATATTCCGGCAAATCTAGCACTCGTTCCTGAAAGAAATGATCATCATCAAGCTCGTCCGGAGGAATGCTTAAGGTTCTTATCTGATCATCAGTTAACTGGAATGCGATGGTGCGCGTAAAAATGGTCATGATGTCTCCTAAAAGAAAGCGTGTCTGTAAAAGTAATCTATAGCCGAAATTTGAAGGAATTGCTCATGTGAATTCAAAACCATAAAAAACACACATGATCAAACACGAATGTTTTCTCCTTTGCGTGCGTGCTGGCCTCAAACACAGATGCTGGTGCGAGCGTGAATCCTAATAACTTTTGCTGGTGAAAGATAATGCCTGGTCAGGTCATTTGCTTTGGATAGTTTTGCGGTTGGTGAGTTTTGGGATTTTTGGGTGGTGAACGCGAATAAAACCGTGCGAGCAGCAATATTCGTCATACATGCAATGTCCACTAATTGACATTAGTGGACATAATGGCTTTATTACTCTGAGTTGCGCTTCCTTTGGTTCTAACTGGACGCCCAACTAAAATGGAGTGGTGGCGGGGCCGATGGCCGATACCATACGCGTGGTTTGCGAGTCGATGGCGATTGAATGCAAGCTGTCAGCGTTCCCTTGGCGACGTGCATTAAAAATGACGGAGGATGGTGATGTGGACGGCCTTTTCGCGGTTGTCAAACTTCCCGAGCGCGAAAAGTATATGTATGTGACCGAGCCTATCATCGAATCCGCCTACGGTGTGTTTGTACCCACTTCCTCCAGCCTGAAATATTCTGCCCCGGTTGATCTGGATGGTTACACAGTGGGCGCCTACGGCCCCTCTGCAGCTTCCAGAGCATTGGAGGAGATCGCTATCTATTAAAAGTCGCAGATACGTTGAGTTTTTCTCGGGCGGCAAAATCGTTCGGCGTGCCGGCGTCCTCCATCTCCCGTCGCATATCCGACCTTGAAGCTGATCTGGGTGTGGAGTTGCTGCATCGCACGACACGCACAGTGCGTCTTACAGAGATAGGGATGATTTACGTAGAGCAGGTCCGTGCAGGGGTGACTCAACTTGATGTTGCCGAGGAAATGGTCGGCCTGCATAGCAGAACGCCAAGCGGCACGCTACGCATTAGCGCGCTACCAAGTTTTAGCCAGTTGCTGCGACCTGCAGTAATTGCATTTAACCAACGCTATCCGGATATTCTGCTGGATCTGTATTTTAATGATGCCGTTGTCGAGATGGGCCGCGATCGCATTGATATTGCCATCCGCAGCAGCCTTTTGACTCAGGAACGAGTGATAGCCCATAAAATCCACAGCCACAAGTATCTTCTGGCGGCCTCTCCAGAGTACTTAAAAAACCATGGGGCGCCCCGCACTCTGGAGGACCTGCAGGATCACCCAGCCCTACTCTACCGAGGGCCAAATTCAGTCCTTAAATGGTATGGTCAGGACGCTGGTGGATGGTATGAAGTGCCGATTTCCCCCCTTATTATCAGCAACGATGGGGAAACCTTGGTGGCAATGGCGCGCCAACATCGCGGCCTGGTGTTACTGCCCGAATGGGGGCTGAAATCATTTATTAACCGCGGCGAACTGGAAGCCATTACTTTGAACCAACCAATATCCGTTCGTCGTGGCGCTGAGGCCAGCCTCTACATGATCTAGCAGGTATCAGATACCTAAAGTTAAACTGGCGGTGGATTTCCTGATTGAGCACTTGACTCAGCATTTAACCGAGATCTGACCTCACCCACGGTTCTGATCTGCTTGTGTATTCGCTTATTTGCCGTTTTACGCTTTACGGCAAACCTTCCTTAGCTTGGTTAAAGACGGCGTCGTCAGGCGAATTATCGAAATGTATGGACTAAAACCGGCGCTATAACGGCTGATCTGAGGATACTTTTCATCCCATCGCTGGGCAAACTTGTCCAACTCTGACAGCGCTTCCTCCATTATTTCGCCTGTTGACACCCCCTTCAGGTACAGCCAAGACAAGGCTGAGAGGAGCAGTGTTTTCTTGCCCAAGTATTCGGCGTCTAATGTCTCATGACGACATCGGGATCAAAGGTCAGGCCTTTCGTCTCTACCTTTTTTACCCCGCGCACGCTCTTGGCGGCTTTCACTGCTGCTATTTGTTCACCGGCGCTGTGCAAGTGGCCGGTTAACGTCACCACACTGTCTTTAGTGCACACTCCGACGCTGAGTCCGGGCGACTTTTTGTCGAGAAACAACGAGGATTTAACCTTCATGGTTATCCAGCTGTCTTTAATGAAGCTGTTAGCCTCTTTTGTCGAGCTTTCTGAGTTTGCGGCCGCCGTTGGCGAAGCGTCTTCGGCCTCAACTTTATTTTTGTCCATGTCTGCACCTCCTGTTACCTGTTTCACATTGGAAAGACGAGCATATACTCGAGAATGACGGTAGTCGGTGCGCTACCGCACTGACCTGTATGTGAGACAGGGCCTGACATGTGCAGGCCCTGTCGTTGCAGGCAAATAGAAGGATGCTATTTGCCTGCCGGATTAATATACTGCGGTTTCACCGCCCCTCGTCCGCAAGACGGCTGGCGCCCGATTCTGACGTTCTCACCTCACCACACAGGATGGCGTATTTCGGTATGAAGCGATACAAGATCGGGCATGAGACAACCTATTCCTTCTCCGGCTTGGTGCAACTGTACCCGCATACGCTGCGGCTGCGTCCCAGAGAGGGCCATGAATTGCGGATTGAGTCCTCCAGGCTGGATATATCCCCTCCTGCGACCCTGCGCTGGCATCGTGACGTGGAGGGAAATTCCGTTTCCATCGCCAGTTTTATCGACAAAGTGAAACGGTTGAGAATATACAGTGAAGTCCTCATACAGAAATACGACCTGGCTCCTCTTGATTTCCTGGTGGCGGACTACGCCGTGGACTATCCATTTCACTATTTGGATGAAGACAGAGCGGTGCTCGCGCCCTACCTCAATGACGCGTGCGGCGCTGATAACGTTGGGCTGTCCGACTGGATCAACAAGCTGTGGCGGCATGAAGAACGCATTCAGACAATTAGTCTCCTGCTTCGGTTAAACCATCGCATTTTCCAAACTATCGCTTATCGCAAACGCGAGGAGGAAGGCGTTCAGAGCGCGGAACGCACCCTCTATCTTGGCTCAGGCTCCTGTCGGGATTCCGCCAACCTTTTTATGGCCTCCGCCCGACGGCTGGGCTTCGCCGCCAGATTCGTCAGCGGTTACATCTATGTCAACGGCATGTCGATGCAAGCGGGCTCCACGCACGCCTGGGCGGAGGTGTTCATTCCCGGCGCCGGCTGGAAAGGCTTTGACCCCACCCGGGGAACGATTGTCGGAGCTGAGCACATCGCTGTCGCTGTCGCCAGATTGCCAGAATCGATCCCTCCTATCGCGGGCGACTTTTTTGGCGTTCCTGGTTCATCCATGGAGGTGAATGTCCGGGTAACGGACATCACTTAAACCTCCTTCCCGAGACCTCGCCAATGTGGTTAAAAACAAGCTGTGAACTCCTATTCGACATCGCAGTTCCCACGCCATTTATCTTAATGTTGCGCCCACGAAGCGGCGCGCAACAGTGGATCGCCTCCGAAGAATACTTACTCTTCCCAAGCGTTCCCGTTTTCGAATTTACGGACGACTACGGCAATCTTTGTCAGAGACTGGTGGCGCCGCCTGGGACGTTTAAAATCCATACTTCCGCCAGAATCATGACTTCCGATCATGTTGACGAGGAGCCCGGCGGCGCCTTTATCGACGTCCAACGCCTGCCCGACAATGTCCTGAAGTACTTGTTGCCCAGCCGATACTGCGAGTCTGACTGTTTTAATGACATGGCGCGTGAAATTACCTTGAATCAGGACCCCGGCTACGATCAGGTGGCGGAAATTGAAAGCTGGCTACGTAGAACCATTAAATTTCAACCAGGAAGCAGCTTAACGCCGCTGTCAGCGATCGAAGTGAATAAAAATCAGGTAGGCGTATGCAGAGACCTTGCCCATCTGGGCGTCGCCCTTTGCCGCAGCCTGAGCATTCCCGCCCGCATGGTGGTGGGGTATTTGCACGCCTTGCGCCCTATGGAGTTACACGCCTGGTTTGAAGCCTTCGTTGCCGGACGCTGGTATACCTTCGACGCAACTCAAATGTCTAAACGAGGCGGCTACGTCGCGATTGGCTATGGCAGGGACGCAGCCGATGTGGCGATCTATAACCAGTTTGGCCCAGCCGTATTTCCTATTGAGCAAAAAGTGTGCGTCGCGCTGGCGTAAAACAAAATTAGATTCTGTTCCGCACCGTACAGATTGTTCTGATCTAATCTTTGTGGGGAGGATCACCGTTTAACCAGCCCTCCTCTTTCATATTCTTTAATGCGACTTCAAGATTTGGAACCAGGGCCTGGTGCTTCTTGTGCAGATACAGGTAATTCTCAACAAGTTCGACCGCGCCCACCCGTTTAATACCCATTGAAGCGTATTTCTCTTCTCGTAATAAAGGATCGACGATTGTCGCCAAGTCCACATAGACATCGCTCCTTCTCAACTGTAGTCGCTTGAGCGCAGATTCTGCGCTGTAGACCAGCTCCAATCTATTGCTTAGTGGTTTCGATAGCATGCTTACACACCGAATTACGCCAATGCGGCAATCTACTCGGTAAATCGACTTTGCAAGGGCTTCCCACCCAAATACATCCAACCTCAAAGCGACATTGGAATAAGCGACAAATTCCATGGTCCATAAAGGAACATCTACGCGGATGAGGTCGCGATAATGCGAGTTATAATCCTTAACTCGACCAGGTAAACCATCCACGTATCCAGAGTTCGCCAGAGCGCCACTACGCTCAGAGGGGAAGACCTTTAGCTCAAGACCATAACCAATACGACGAAACGCCTCGGAGTAGAAGTTTGTATAGACCTCTATTTGCGGCGATTGGCTCAATTGGGACGATACGGCCAGCACCAACTTTTTTTCATTCGCCCAGCAAAAATTAAAAGATGTATAAAGCGGAGCCAATAACGCCATTAAACAGGCAATACATTTGTACTGCATATAGATCCCGTTGACGCCGTTAGAGCGCTATTGAAGCCACCATCGTTTTTGCTATCGATATCGCCGAGTATCCAGATCCTTGTCCGTTTCTCGCCCCGCCGCAGTAGACTCACCAGCATGTATAATATATTCCTGCGAGTTGATAGCTCCGTCCTGATCAAGATCAATGGCGGCCCAGTTATTGAGCAATTCCACGTTGGTGTTGGCTTCTCGTTTATCTATGACGCCGTCCTGGTTTGCATCAAGGCTCGCAAAGTTAGCATCCGAGGACAGCCCTTCCCTATCCGGCTCCGTACAGGCTGCGGTAATAGCCAGTAGCAACGACAAGCAGACAACATTGAGTTTATTCATGATGATCACCTCACTGTGACTCGGTAAAACCGATTTTAGTCCGCACTGGATTTATCCTTCTCCATTATCAGCAACTTCAAAATTATCCTTGCCTCTGCGGCTTCCCATGCGTGTTATCTCGCGTATAGACAAATACAACTTCGGCGCCAGAATAATTATTTGCCTTGTTATCAGCGAAGTATAGCCTGCTTCGGTATAAGTGGGGGGTCGTGAGAGTAAAGATGTCCCTTATTTGCGACGCTTGATTTATTAATAATCAGGCGCATGGATGCGCCTGCGTAGCGGCTAGCCGTGATCAGCTGATTATTCAGTAGCGACATTGCGGCAACGCCTGCTGATTATTTTTCCTCACTAATCCTTCATAAAATTAGGTAGCTACACCCAACTAAAAAAATAGAATTTAGGAGTGAAGACTTCATGATGTCCCAAGAAGCTTCCCATAGTCCGAAGAGTTTTCTGAAAGTAGCGCCCGTATACGTTGCCTTACTCGACATGACGGTCGAGTAAACATTCTTTCTTACTTCTCACAATTGAGGAGGCGCACGTATGCTATCGAAAGAACAACTCGATACTTTTCATGAAGTCGTCAATATCGCCATGGGACAAAGTTCCTGCCGACTTGCGAATCTGGTTAACCATTTTGTCATCCTATCTGTCCCTCGCCTATTTGTCCTGACGCCTGCTCATGAACGAAGGCCGGAACTTTATTTTCGCTATTACCGTAGCGTTATTATCCAGCAGAGTTTTTCAGGCGGCTTAAAAGGCGAAGGCTTAGTAGGAATTCATGACATGACTGCACATCATTTAGAGCAGTTTGTGGGACTTGATTCTGTCCCTGATCAAAATGAGGATGAGCTCTACCTTGACCTTGGTTGTCTTTTGGTTGGCTCTTGTGTAACGAGCGTATCGCATCAATTGATGTTGGGCAAAATCAGGTTTTCTCAACCCACGCTTTCGGATTGTAACGTCTTGGCAAATGCGAATTCCGGCCACGACTCAGTACAGAAAAGCAGCGACGCTTTACTGGTGAATATTCTACTGAAAGTTGAACGGCTTGCCTTTTAATGGAGACGCGGAATGGTCAATATCTATACGATGTGAGGATAATCAGAAACTTAAGTGACTCAAAATTGCAACATTGTTATTGGCGTATTTATTTCGACATAAGATGCCAGATCGAGTTCGAGCGGAAATGTAAGCCTTACACTTGATTTTTCTTCGTTTTATTCTAAAGATGACGCCTTCAAATATAAGGATTGTTAATATTTTCCATAGCAACCATATAACCAGCAAGAATAAGGAAGCGCTCCAAACAGAGTTTCCCATCCGTCACACAAAAATAATTCTTAAACGAATTAGTCCTATAAAACAGTAAGCGTGTAGCCATTAATCCCCCTCGCTTTTAAGTAAAAAAACAATTCCCTGAAAAAGATAACAAAATAGTTTGTACCCCCTGGAATTATTCACTACTATCACAAGATGATAAGTTGACGCTTAAATTTGCCGTGGCAGGGAGAAGCCAATGAAGCTCAGATACCTGCTGGTTTTGGCGTTTACTTTGGTCGCTTCCTTGCCGCTACTGTTCACCTTGCTTCATTTAAATAGCTTTATCACAGAGCAATATAGAGGGAAAATCGATAAGCGGCTTTCTGAAATGTCTCTTTCTTATAAAAACAATATTCGTAATTCTATAAATGACCTGACAGCCAGGACGGAGTTGATATCTAGCCGCACCCAGATGCGCACAAGCCTTTACAAATGGAATCAAGATAAAAAATCAAAGGAGCTATCTCTCATTAGGAGAATTATATTTGATGCTAAATTGGGAGGGAGAAACATTGAAAGCATCTCTATATACGACAACCAATACAACCTCGTAGCTTCGACCTCCAGCAAGGCAAAAGAGCTGAATACTCCGGATTCATTTAACGGAATACAATCAGTGAATATAGTCGCTAAAGAGGGGGCGTATTATATTTGCATCTCTCTACAGCTTGTTCTAGGCGATTATGTAATTGGAATAGTCAATGTTAGCTACCCTATCACTGAAGTTATTCGCGAAGCCACACATCTTTTGGGCAGTACGGAGCAACATCTTTTTGCAGTCAGACAGGATGGCGACATATTGTTAGTGCTATCACCAGAATCTAAAATGGCGAGCGTAAAGAGACTTTCATGGCAAGATATTTTAGATTCGACGCCTATCAAAGAGGCGATGTTAGGTAATGAGCGCATACTGAGGTATACCACTGATTATAAAGGGGAAATAGTAATAGCATCGACGAGATATCTGCCTGAACTTGACTGGGGAGTTGTAGTAAAGATAAATAAAGAAGAAGTGTTATCCCTGATCAATACAGAAAGGTTCAACCTATTTACAATAGAAGCAATGATTGTTCTATTTTCAATTGGATTCGGAGTGGCGATCAGCTCGTATATTTCAAAGCCTATTGACAGACTGATGAAGTACACTGAAAACCTCTCCGCCAGCAATGTTCCCGAGAAAGAAAACACCACAAGAATATTTGAAATAAACAAGCTTACCGGAAGATTTAATAAAATTCTCGGAGCGATTGATAAGCTGGACAAAGAAAATATAGAACTAAAAGAAATGGCCTTGCGCGATCCTTTAACAGGCATACATAACCGGCGTTTCTTCCAAAATAGATTAAGTTATGAATTTGGCCGTGCAAAGCGCTATAAGTCCGACTTAATATTAGTCCTTCTTGATATTGATAAATTCAAGGAAGTCAATGACAATAAAGGACACGGCGCCGGAGATGAAGTTTTAATAAAGCTTGCATCATTTTTAAAGCACTCGTTAAGAATTTCAGATATTGTCGCCCGGATTGGTGGTGAGGAATTTTGTATTATATTGCCAGAGAAGTTAGATCCAGATGTCAGAAGCTTTATTTTTCGGCTGCATAGAGACATATCATTGCTTGAGTTTAATTACATAAATGATCCTTTTCATATAACTTGCAGCATGGGGGTCGCCACATTGAAAACTGAAACAAGAGACCCTGGTGAAATATTAAAACAGGCGGATGATGCGCTGTACTGCGCAAAACGAACTGGAAGGAACCGAATTATATATGAAGATGAATTATCTGTAGTCGTAGATATTTCCTCAAAGCATTAACGATTTTCTTAGTCAGATTCGAAAATTGGGCGACATGACTTCCTCCCCTAACCTGCTTGTAAAGAATGAAAGATTAGCTATATATACTATTGGTCAAGTAGACAAATGTTGATCTGACAGACAAAGATTAACCAGGCGGACAAATAGCTTCCTTGTCAATACAGACCGGGAATACACGGGCTTTGCAGGAGCGCAAAAAGCATGGATCGGCCTCCTTCTTCATCAAAACTCAGCCATTTCACCTCCTGGAGTCTTTACGTCTTCACAGCACTCTCTCTTTCCCTGCAGATTCACGCCAAAAGTCTCTACGTCGATATAAACGCCTCTCCCACGGGAAACTGCACTAAGTCGTCGCCCTGTCAGTCTATTAATACCGCGATATCGAAAGTAGCCGAAAACGACGTGATCAATGTGGCCGAGGGTGTTTACTTTGAAGATGTGGACTTCGGCGGACTAAGTTATTCTCTGTCGCTGGAAGGACAAGTAGTCGTTACCGCTCCCACCACTCTTAATTGCGGCGCCGACTCGGTGGTCTACTGCCCGGTGCTTGTGCCAGAGGAAGACCTGGACATCGCCATCGAAGGCTCGGGATTGTCCTATAACGCCGACTTAGGGATATGGGTGGGGGTGTCTGATAATGGTGACGAGCTGGTTCCGCAAAAAGCGGGGCGTTACATGATTTTCTATTTCGATCCCACTAAGATCAGCATCGACGGAAAAATAAGCGTCAGCCCCCTTCTCTCCGAATCGCAGGCGCAAGAATGGCAAATGTTCGATTTGGAGGGCATTACTTATAATCCCAGCAGCGGCGTTTACTACGCCATGTCCTCGCTTTCTCTGCATAAAAGTAACCCGGCCAGGGATACCTGGTATCGCTATCAGGGTTACAACTTCACCTTGAGTCCCAGCAAAAGCGGGGGTTATCAGGCCAACAATCTCACCGCCCTGTCGCTGACCAAGCGTCGGGATCTGCGGGAGTGGGTGATCTCATCGGGAGGAGTTAACTGGCCGGCCAGTTCGGATACTTCGCAAAATGTGCCGCCAGCCATCACAGGACGGGCCGAGACCGGCAATGGCATTAACGTGGAAGGGGTTGCTTTCGCTGGTAGCAACAGTTCTGGAGATAATATATTCCTTGGTTTTAGGGGGCCATTATTCCGCTCCGTTACCCCCTTCCACCTATACGATGCCCTAGTTCTATCCACGACTTTTAACGGCAATGCGGAGCCCATGCCTGATCAACAATTGTTTGTAACGGGTATCAAAAACGCAAAGTTTTTTAAGCAGGGCATTCGTGGCCTGGACTCTATCCCTAACTACACTGGATGGTTCGTCGTCATATTCGGGCAAACCGACACGCAGATTGAGCCCCTAAATGTATTTCTATGGAACTCTGATAGCGGCGAAGTACAAAGCGTTCAGACCCTACCCAACAATTTCGTGGCGGAGGGCGTCAGCGCTGTGAAGGTAATAGAAAACAGCTCGAAATCCGTACTGATATATATGATCGATGACAGCCAAGCCTATGTCATGAGTATGGCGCTAGCCTTCTCTCCCTAGCTAGGCGCCAAGTGGGGCCCTGAATGAACTATAACTTAAATTCATAGTGGCAGGATTGATCATGAAAAATACGCTTCTTCTTATAGTATTATTAATCCCTGCTTTGGCGACAGCGGATAACACCATCACTTTCACGGGAGATGTTGACGTCAGCGACACGCTGACAGTGGATGGGGACATTAAAGCAGGTAAAGATATCAAGTTCAGCGACGGCACCAAACAATCTACAGCGGCTGACAACTTTCCCTCGGGAACCATCGTGCTTACTTTGAACTCTTCATGCCCGGATGGCTGGAATGATATCGACGATTCTCTCAAAGGGCGTTTCGTTGTCATTACGCCTGACGGCGGCACAGTCAAAGGCACAGTCGGCGACTCAATGGACGATTTAAGCACCCCGCAGCACACGCATAAAATCGACGAAAGCACCCGCTATGGCGGCGGCAGTCGCACGGCTAGCCGCGCTGATGAAACTGACGAAGCGAGCGATGGTTGGCTACCTTACGTTCAGTTAAACGCCTGCGTTAAACAATAGAGATCAATTACCAAAAGACTCAGATGGATATCTGAAGTGTATTATCGGCTGCAATACGGCGACGCCCTTAATCAACAACACCCAAAGCGCGTTGTAGGACCGTGGCATGCGTTCGCCCATGAGCACATCCCAGCAGACTAAAATGCCGAAACTCATCGGGAACGGGGGGAAATAAAGAGGTCGTCGGTGCGTGTCGTCGGTAATTCTTACAATGAAAGGATTTGTAGAAGTAAAAGTTACAATCAGACAAGCCAAGCTCAAAGCGCTGTAGCGACACACGCCAGTGAGATGCGCTTTTATTGTTCCAGCATGTTTTGAAAGCGCCCACCGTCTTTTGGACCTGGTTCTCTGTCTCATGATGAAGCGCTTATTCAGACACATTCATCCATAAAGGCCTGGCCGCCGCATCCGATTCTCTCCGATCAGACGAAGACTTAATCATTCCGAAGACAGGATAAGCCGCGAGAAACAATAGAGGGGAGTCTCATTTGGCACAATATCTGTACATAGCCATATATTCGATACTCTTATATGGCGAACACGGAGTTGGAAAATGAATACCCTTAAGAAAGAAGCCGATCTTGATATGCATGTTATCGGTGAAACTTATCCATCAAAGGTAGCGGTGGTCTTTGACACAAAGGAAACAGCGGACGAAGCTATCGATGCGCTGGTTACTGAGGCTGGCTTTTCACGCCAGCAAATTAAGTTGATAAATCCAAATGACAGGCAGGACGTCCACCTGGGGGCAAATCTTGAGCCTGAGAACAAAGGTATCCTCGCCACCATGATCAGGTCGCACGTCGTGATAGGTGGAGGCATTGTTCTTCTTTCTATCCTTCTCGCCTGGCTGCTGGTTACGGCAGGCCCTCCCGCAACGCAATCCAGTCCGGGCATGACGTTCCTTGGAGTGTGTAGCTTAGGATTGTTTCTAGGGCTGATTTTGGGAGGAGCTGTTGCTTTACGTCCAGATCATGATCTGGTGATCGCCAAAATTCGGATGGGCAAAGACGCAGGCAAGTGGGGGGTTGTAGTCCATACGTCTCATGATGATAAAAAACTCGCCAGACAAACTTTAGCCAGGTTCTCCAATACAACAGTGGAAAGCTTATAAGCCTATATCTGAATAAAATTCACCTTATATTCCTATTCAAATTTTGACGGTACATCGGTGGCTGACTCCTGCAGTCTTCCGAACGTCTCAGACGAACCCAGCGGCGGCCGGTTGTGCCTCCCTTTCCGCCAAAAGCCCCTTCTTCCATTTGTCCGCAACGACAGGTCTGCACGGGTCAGGCCCCGTCTCTATCACTCTCTTTCTCTGTCTACTCTTCTATTACCTGCCGGTTTTTGATCTGATTTGCGTCCGACTATCACTTGGACTAACTTCTTTAGACAACCTCTGCATGCATGTGCAGATATAGCAGGACAGCTGTAATGGCGTTGTGGGGTCATATGAAAAATTCTATTGAAGCTCCCGAATCCGCTAACACGGAAAAAAAGAGAGAGCTCACCGTCTTTATCTTTCTCGCAGTAATATTGGCGCCTGTCCTTAGCGTCGTCATCGTTGGCGTCTACGGATTATCTGTCTGGTTATTACAGCACTTTACCGGTCCGCCCGCCGGCTGACGCCACTGAATCAATCAGTGTTATTGGGTTCGCCGCCGCAAGAGGTTGGGACAAAGCCATCAGAAGCATCATGGCTGTACGCATACTGACGCCATCAATATGAAGGAGGAAGCATGGAACAGGATGAACATATCGTCAGTTTCCTTATTCAGTGCGCACCGCAGCGGGTTACTTTCCTCTCACAACAGTTGCATCAGCCTCCGACACAAGAAGTCACGCATTCAGAGCACGTCGGCAAGATTGTTGTGGTGATGGCGACTACCTGTAGAGAAACGGTTTCTAATTTTCTGAACGACACGCCCCATTTGGCGGGCGTTTATAGCGTCAATCTGATCTATCACCACTGTGAGCGCGCCAGCGAGCTCGACCGGAATATGTCTTAACGGAAGCTCCTTTCGCTTTATAGCGCTCCCCAGAGCACAGGTAGTGCGATATGACTACACGAAGAGAGTTCATCAAGCGTTCCGCGGCGGTAACCGCCGCCTGCACCGCGGGCATCAGTCTTTCTGGCGAAGCCAGCAATGTCATTACTGATTCGGAATACACCCGCCTGAAGTGGTCCAAAGCGCCCTGCCGGTTCTGCGGAACAGGCTGCAGCGTTAATGTCGCGGTTAAGGATAATCAAGTGGTGGCGACTCACGGAGACATCCAGTCGGAAGTCAACAGAGGCCTTAACTGCGTCAAAGGGTACTTCTTATCCAAAATTATGTACGGAAAGGACCGGCTTACTCAGCCGTTGCTGCGTAAGAAGAACGGGGAGTATCACAAAGACGGCGATTTCACGCCGGTGACGTGGGATGAAGCTTTTGACGTGATGGCGAAGCAGTTTAAAAAGACGCTCAAAGAAAAAGGGCCAACCGCTGTCGGTATGTTTGGCTCAGGGCAATGGACAGTATGGGAAGGCTATGCGGCCGTCAAACTGTATAAAGCCGGATTTCGCTCCAATAATATTGACCCCAATGCGCGCCATTGTATGGCGTCTGCGGTCGCAGGGTTTATGCGGACGTTCGGAATTGATGAGCCCATGGGCTGCTATGATGATATCGAACATGCGGACGCCTTCGTTCTCTGGGGCTCCAACATGGCGGAGATGCACCCTATCCTATGGACGCGAGTGACTGACCGCCGCTTAAGCCATCCCCATGTCAAAGTCGCCGTCCTGTCGACCTTTCAGCACCGATGCTTCGATCTGGCCGATCTACCCATTATCTTCACGCCCCAGGCGGACCTGGCGATATTGAACTACATCGCCCGATATATTATTGAAAAGGACATGGTCAACTGGGACTTCGTTAATAAACACGTCCGTTTCAAAGTCGGCGCTGCGGATATTGGCTATGGTTTGCGCCCGGAGCACCAGTTGGAACTGGCGGCGGCGAACGCCAGCAATCCCGGCGGCGCCAAAGACAGTTCCTTCGAAGAATATAAAAATTTTCTGCAACAGTATGACGCTCAATTTGTCTCGAAACTATCCGGGGCGTCCAAGGAAAAGCTGGATCAATTAGCGGAGCTTTACGCCAATCCCAAGACCAGAGTCACCTCCTTTTGGACCATGGGCTTCAATCAGCATACGCGAGGCGTATGGTGTAACAATCTCGTCTATAACCTGCACCTGTTGACAGGAAAAATTTCCAGTCCCGGAAACAGTCCCTTTTCGTTGACCGGGCAGCCTTCCGCCTGCGGCACCGCACGTGAAGTGGGTACGTTCGCTCACAGACTGCCCGCCGACATGGTGGTCACCAACCCTAAACATCCAGAGTTTGCTGAAAAAACCTGGAAGATACCGCCAGGGGTCATTCCTGACAAACCCGGATACCACGCGGTCCTGCAAAATCGCAAGCTCCGCGACGGAGAACTGAACGCCTATTGGGTCCAGGTTAACAATAACGTGCAGGCTGCCCCCAACATGCTGGAAGAAACCCTGCCGGGCTATCGTAACCCCAATAACTTTATCGTGGTTTCCGAAGCCTATCCCACTGTAACCTCACAAGCCGCTGACCTTATTCTGCCTGCGGCAATGTGGGTTGAAAAAGAAGGCGCATACGGGAATGCGGAAAGAAGAACACAATTCTGGCGTCAGTTGGTCAGTGCGCCAGGAGAAGCAAAGTCAGATCTTTGGCAGATAATGGAGTTCTCCAAACGCTTTACGACAGATGAAGTCTGGCCGGAAGAAATACTTTCCAAGAGCCCGGAATTCAAAGGTAAGTCTTTATTTGACGTGTTATTTGCAAACAATAGCGTGAATAAGTATTCCATTGAGGAAATAGACCCGAATTATAAAAATCACGAGTCTGAACACTTCGGTTTTTACGTTCAGAAAGGCCTGTTTGAAGAGTACGCTATTTTTGGCAGAGGCCACGGTCACGACCTGGCTGAGTTTGATCGCTACCATGAAGCGAGAGGATTACGCTGGCCCGTCGTAGACGGTAAAGAAACCCTCTGGCGATTCCGCGAAGGCTCGGACCCCTATGTCAAAAAGGGCGCTGGATATCAGTTTTACGGGCATTCGGACGGTAAAGCGATAATCTTCGCCCTGCCCTATGAGCCACCCGCTGAGTCTCCTGATCAGGATTATCCCTACTGGCTTGTGACAGGTAGAGTTCTTGAGCACTGGCACTCAGGGAGTATGACCCAGCGAGTCCCCGAACTTTATCTCGCAGTGCCTGACGCCCTGGTCTATATGCACCCTGACGACGCCCGCAAGCTCGGCGTTCGCAGAGGCGATGAAATCAAAGTCGTGTCCCGCCGCGGCGAAATGCGCAGCCGGGTGGAAACCCGCGGCAGAAATAAACCTCCCGTAGGTTTGGTGTTCGTCCCGTGGTTCGACGCCAGTCAACTCATCAACAAATGCACCCTGGACGCGACGGACCCCATTTCCAAACAGACTGACTTCAAGAAGTGTGCGGTCAAGCTGATCAAGGTATAGGGGGATGCAATGAAAAAATGGCTTATTCTTCTCGCTCTACCAGTTATCACCGCGCTGGTCTGGGCGGAAAACATTGCAACGCTGCGAAACGCGCCTTTAGATGAAAATCCAGAACCGCCCTATATCCCACAGGTACTGAACGAGGATATCAAGCGGGAACGGGCCTACCCTATGCAGCCTCCCACGATCCCGCACAAGATCGATAACTATCAGGTGGACCTCAATAATAATCAATGCATGCATTGTCATAGCCGGCACCGCATTGAGATATCGCAGGCGCCAATGGTTAGCGTCACCCATTATATGGACCGAGAGGGAAATTTCCTGGCGGAGGTTTCTCCACGACGCTATTTCTGCAATCAGTGCCACGTGCCGCAGACCAACGCCAAACCGCTGGTTGAGAACAATTTTAAGGACATACGGCAGATCATTCAGGATAAGCGTAAGGAGCAATAGCTATGAGAGCTATGCGCTGGATAAAGCCGCTATGGCGTACGCTCAATCGCCCAAGCGTCCACTTTTCTCTTGGCTTTCTGGTTATGGGAGGCTTCATAGGAGGCATCGTATTCTGGGGGGGCTTTAATACCGCCTTAGAAGCGACGAACGAGGAACGCTTTTGCATTAGCTGTCATGAGATGGAAAGTAACGTCTATCGTGAGCTTCAGGACACCATTCACTGGGCCAATCGCTCAGGCGTCCGCGCCACCTGCCCTGATTGTCATGTCCCCCACAATTGGACCGATAAGATCGCCAGAAAGATGCAGGCGTCCAAGGAAGTCTGGGGTTGGCTCTTCGGTACGATAAACACCAAAGAAAAATTCGAAGCAAACCGGCGGGAACTGGCTGAGCATGAATGGGCGCGTTTTAAGGCGAACAACTCTCTTGAATGTCGAAACTGTCATTCCGTCGAGTCTATGGACTTCACTCGCCAAAGCAAACGGGCTCGTGAGGCGCATGCAGGCTTCCTCGTTACTGGTGAGAAAACCTGCATAGACTGTCATAAAGGCATCGCCCATCGCTTACCCAACATGGCGGACGTAGAAGACTGGTAACCGTCAGCTCACGCCTGGCCTGTTATGGAAAGCTTCAAAGTTTCAATTAACCTTAAACTGCCCGGCCTGTTGGATAAGGATTGCGCTTACCTGGCGAAGGCTTTCGCATGACGACCTAACCTGGTCTATAGACTCCGAGTTTTCCTCCGCAATTACGGCGATGTTGCTGACGTTTTTGTTTATTTCTTCTGAAACCAAACTCTGTTGTTCTGAAGCCGTAGCGATTTGGTTATTAACGTCGTTGATTTCGGTAATGGACGTTATGACCTTGTCCAACGCATTCTCGACACGTTGCGTCTGTTCTTGCGCTCCACGCGCTTTATGGAGACTTTTTTCCATCGCGGATACGGCTGAAGAGGCGCCGGTTTGCAGTTTTCCAATCATCTCATTAATTTCCTGAGTGGAGTGCTGGGTTTTACTGGCCAAGGCTCTCACTTCATCCGCAACGACAGCGAACCCCCGCCCCAGCTCTCCCGCCCGCGCAGCTTCTATTGCCGCATTCAACGCCAGCAAGTTGGTCTGTTCGGCGATACTCTCTATGACCGTCAGTACGCTGCCGATGTTTACCGTCTCAGTTTTAAGCGCCTCGATCGATAAAGTCGTCCTGTTCATTTCGGCGGCAAGTTCATCCACTGTCAGCAATGTATTTTTCATGATAAGCCGTCCTTGATCAGAATCAGTGTCCGCATCAGCAGCGCATTGCGCAGCCCTGTTTGCATTTTGAGCAATTTCCTGCGCGGAAGCTGACATTTGGTTCATGGCGCTGGCGACTTGATCCGTTTCCTTTTGTTGATTCTGGGCGTTGTCAACGCTCTTCATCGCTGCGTTGGATAACTCATCCACAGAAAGAGTCAGCAAACCAATAGATGAAGTTACATTGGTGACTAAATTTCTGATTTTATCTACGAACGTATTGAACTGTACGGAAAGAGCGGCAAGCTCGTCCCGACCCTCCGTTTGCAGATAGACCGTTAAGTCTCCGTCGCCAGAGGCGATATCGCCCATCCTTTCTAAAGTTCTATTTAGTGGGTTCGTAACGCTGTTGGCGACGATCATGAGGATAAACAGTAAAAGGAGAATGATAATGCTCACCGTCACAAGCACTTCAATCATCTGCTGGAATAAAACAGCTTCGACATCATCGACATAAACCCCTGATCCGACTATCCATCCCCAGGGCTCGAAACCTTTCACATAACTGACCTTGGCCACGGGGTCCTTATGTCCGGGTTTCGGCCAATAATAAGGCACAAATCCAGCTTTATTTTGTTTCACCACGGAAACAAACTCTCGAAAGAGATAAACGCCATTCGGATCTTTTAAATCATATAATCTTTTTCCATTCAGCTCAGGCTTTATGGGATGCATGAGCACAGTATGATTGAGGTCGTTGATCCAGATATATTCGCTGCCGGCATAACGAATGCTCTCAATTGTACGCAGCGCCTGCTCACGCGCTTTGGCTTCCTCCAGCGTCCCATCCGCCGCTTTCTTCTGATACGAGGCGATGATGCTTATCGCTGCGTCGACCGCATTTCTGGCGCTTTCCTTTTTGCCGGCCATGAGATTTTTGCTGGCGTTAAAGTACGTCATTGTGACGACGGCGAAGAGACCAACAACGAAAAGGAACAAAATCAGGTAGAAGCGATGCCGAATGGTAATTTGGCGCAAGTAGCTCAACATTAAGACCCCCTTGGTAATGCGTAAGGGTTACAAGGTCATTGGTGGAGCCAGTCACCCAACGACTATGGAAGTCGTTCAGAATTGGCCTGTATATTTTTTAACCTTGTCGAATAACAAGGATGCTGACCTGGATCAATTCTGCAGCCATAAACTATTATTAACATGGCAATAATATTGGCATGTTAATAACACGGCGCAAGCATGCGCCTGCGCGGCGACGAGCCGGATTAATAATAGTATCTCTGTGGTTATTGAGACTCATTTTGCCTGACAAGAATTTTGACATTTTCCGTCTTGAAACCAATATATGACCCTGGAGTAACATCAGCATCGTAGTAGGAATTTATCGGGCCTGACGTATCAACGATCAATCCAGTAGTCTCATCGCAATCAATTTTGACAACTTTAACGGTAATCCAACATATCCCGCCATGGGATGTTAAAGTCACCATGTCTCCCAGATTTGGGGGGCTCTTTGAATCAAGCGGCGATTTCCCATATATGCTGATTAGTCCCGTTATTGGTATCCCATTTTTTCATCTGAAGTCTCGATTTTCCCTGCCTTCAAAACTGTCGTTGCGATTAACCTTAAAATCACATTTAAAGATGACTTGAAGGCCTGTTTCATTATCGTAGATCTACCGTCGCCTGCCGACGCTGGAATGTGATAGTTTGCAAATTGATTTATTCTCGCCACAAGTTCCATCAAGTTCCGAAAAGTATAAGAACTTTCACATTATTTTTCACTTAAGGATAATTACGGTTATAACGGTAACAAAATAAATTTGTGTGTTACCAATCCATTACCAGAAAGCATGATAAAGCGCCTTGTTGCTTTATCATTCCGTGCTATACCTAAACTAATCCAAGGAAAGACGTTTGACGAGTTATGGATATTTATATTGACTGAATAACATTCGGTAATCGCCATGGCTCAGAGTTCCGCCGTATTATTTGCCGATATTGCAGGCAGTTCCTGTCTATACAAGCAGATTGGAGATAAAAGAGCGAAGGAGGCGGTCTTCTCCTGCTTCTATCTTATGCAGCGTCTTGCCGAGGAGCACGGCGGGACGGTGGTTAAAACCATCGGCGACGAACTGATGGTGCGATTCCACACTGTGGATGAGGCTGTCAAGACCGCTTGCGCTATCCAAAGGGAACTGGAGCCGAGTGTGAATAGTGGTCCCGGTCTGTCAGTAAAGATAGGCATTCATTTTGGACCGGTTATTGTCGAGAGAAATGATATTTTCGGCGATACCGTCAATACAGCCGCCCGCATGGTTTCAATCGCCAACGCCAAACAAATTGTCGTTAGCGAGGAAGCCGCCGCAGTCCTGTCCGCCGAGTTCCAAGCTCAAATAACCACTTTTGACTGCGTAAAAATAAAATCATTCCAGAGAGACTCTATCCTGTATCTTGTCGACTGGCGTCAAAGCGGCGGCGACAGCGGCTTCTCAACCATGATCAGCTTTGACAATCATGATCTGAAATCGCATACGACCAGTAAGGGAATGCATTTGGTCTATCAGCGCAGGGATATTGTGCTGTCGCCACAGCTGGATAGCTTTAACGTGGGGAGAGACCAGGATATATGTGATTTGATATTGCAGGTTCAATATGCTTCCAGGAAGCATTTCTGGATTGAGTATCGACGAGGAAAGTTTGTTTTAGTGGATCACAGCACCAATGGAACCTGGGTCAAAATGGATGATGAAAAAGAAATTTACCTGAAACGCGAAGAACTGCCTTTGTGGGGACGCGGCGTTATAAGCGCCGGTCAACCCCTCGCCTGCAATCAGTCCCATCGCATCGAATTCTTTCACTGAAGACGCCATGCAGTCCTCCTGACACACGCAGTCATCCTGACACATACAGTCATCCTGACAAAGGAGGCGATTGCTATCTGAAGGCGGGCTATTCGCCAGAGGCGCTCGCTCTAATAATTCATCGGGACGTTGTGGATTTCTATAGCCGCCAAGGGGCGGGTCGTAAAGCTCATAGGGATCGGCCCCGGTAATACAACCTGATCCGGCTTCCATATAGGGAGAAAATATTGACGTGGGAATTTTTACCGCATAGTATTTGCGGGAATATTTACCTCTGACGGATTGCGCCGCCGGCGTCTCCCTTTGCACTGCCGATGGGCGCTTACAGGTAAATATAAAAAACGGCGCGGCAAGCTTCTTAGACCGACGCCTTCAATAACTTAAGGGAAAGAAACATGGCCAGTAAAAAGAGTCTTATCGCATCAGCAGTTCTATTGGGGCTGTTTTCGACAGTGTCACAGGCGAAAATCCTGTATCAGGCGGATTTTGAGCACACCAACATTAAAAAGTATGGAAATGGGTCCGGTAACTGGCCTCAGATATCTCAAAAAAGCGAACCTTCCTGCGATGGCGACCGCTCAATGAAAGTCGAACTGTACTTTGATCAGAAGAAAAATAAGTACAACTACCGGACGGAACTCACCAACATGCAACAGTTCCAGTTCGGCAAAGAATATTGGGTAAGTTTCGCGGCATTCATTCCCAAGAATTGGAAGAATGATGGTAAGTATGACGACATTATCATGCAGGTTCACGGCACGCCTGACACGAATCTGGGAGAACACTACCGCAACCCGCCCTTAGCGCTGAGCATTCAGGATGGGAAATGGGTGGTCGGCGTTCTGGCTGACACCCGTAAGTTAACTCCCAAACCCGGCAAAGGCGTCAAGAAGTACACTCTGAGCAAGAAATACGACAATATCGGCGCTGTGAACAAGGGTAAGTGGACGACCTTTGTGATGCAATTTAAAGCCTCCCCTCAGAAAGACGGCTACCTGAATGTATGGGTTGACGGTCGGCAAAAGGTAAAACACACCGGCGGCATATTTTTTAATGACGCCAAGGGGCCTTACTTCAAAGCCGGCCTATATAAGCCCGGCTGGAAGAAAGGAGCGAACTGGAGCGGACAAATGACCGTCGGCGGATACCGCCTGCACTACTTCGACGCTCTTAAAATCGGCGACCACAAATCATCCTTCAAGGATATGGCGGTTCAGTGCGGCTCCTGATCGCTCCCCTTCTCCGCAAACGAAGTTATTAACATGGCAGTACTCTCCCATGTTAATAATCAGGCGCATGAATGCGCATGCGCGGCGGCTAGCCGCGGGAGACAGGGCCTGACACGCGCAGGCCCTGTCGTTGCAGACAAATAAAGGAAGCTATTTTGCCTGATTAATAGAAACTGAAACTAAAGGAATTGATGCCGTCCCTGTATGTAGAATGCAATGTAGCTCAGGGAATCCAGGGCTTGAGGTATATTTTCCCTCGAAATCTATTTAGAATTCAGCGTTTATTACTGGCTGATAAAAAGGTTTGAGCTTGGCTGATTCCAATATTCCGACTGCGGTAAAAGAACCGCCCGCCGCCCTGAGTAAAGCGCTGGCCCACCTGCTGCGTCCCTTGGTGCGCCTTCTTCTGCACTTTCAGATTACCTACCCGTCTCTGAGCAATCTCCTGAAACAGGTTTATGTAGAGATGGCCGAACAGAGCTTTCCTTTGGATGGAAAGCCGCAAACGGACAGCCGCATCAGTCTGCTTACAGGCGTGCATCGCAAAGACGTCAAGCGGCTGCGCCACAGCCCGACGGAGCCCCCCTGCAATGCGACGGCTTCCTTGGGTTCGCAACTGATCGCCCGCTGGCTGAGCGAGAAGGAATACCAGCATTCCGACGGAACTCCAAAAAAGCTGCCTAAAGCCGCCGATAAAGGTCCCTCCTTCGCCTCCCTCGTCGCCTCCGTCGCCAAGCACGATATTCGCCCCGGGGTGGTGTTGGACGAATGGCTGCGGCTGGGGGCCGCTCATATTGACGAGGACGGCTCCGTCTGCCTGAACACGGAAGCCTTCGTACCGCAGCACGGGTTTGATGATAAAGCCTACTTTTTTGGTAAGCACCTGCATGATCACATCAGCGCCGGCGCCAACAACCTTCTCGGCGCCCTTCCTCCGCAATTTGACCGCGGCGTGTTCTACAACCGCCTGACGCCAGAGTCCATTGAACAGTTGCAGGGCTTGATTGAACAGCAGGCAAGCGCTCTATTGAAGTCAATCAATAAAGAAGCCAAAAGCCTGCAGGAGCAGGATAGAGGCAAGAGCGGAGCCAGACAGCAATTCAACCTGGGGGTTTATTTTTGGGTGGAAAAAGAACAGAAAAAGGAACGCGGTCAATGAAAACCAAACTGATTACTCTGCTTGCTATTGGACTATGCGTCAGCGCTGTCCACTGCGCCGCTGCTGTTAAAGTGAACGAATCCGGCGCGGAAGATGGCGAAATCGGCGGTATCGGCGGCACTGGCTACCGTAAATTCACCCTGCCTGAACAAACGGAACAATCCCCGGCGGAACAGGCGCGCGCCAAAGAAGCAGTCCTGGCGCCAGCCGCCTCCGGCAATACAGAGTCCCCCGAAGAAATAACGCCCTCGCCAGAGGGTGACGATGTTCTCGACGAACAGCAGAGGACGGAGAAAGCGCTGATAACTACAGACTATTAATCAGGCAGACAAATAGCTTCCTTCTATTTGTCTGCAACGACAGGGTCTGCACACGCCAGGCCCTGTCTCCCGCAACTCGCCGCCGCGCAGGCGCCTGATTATCAACATGCCAATATCAATGCCATATTAATGATGTCCACAGACTCCAGCGGACAGCCAGGATGACGCGTCCGCCTCAGCGTCCCGCGCCGCCTGATCTGAGGGGCTGAGCTGATAATCCTGCGGGCTTCTGTCGGCGCTCTGCGCCGCGACCACAAAACTGCTGTTATTATCCCGGACGGCGGCGGAACACTTGTCCCGCATCAAATCAGATACGTCCATAAACTGCAGCTCAACCTGAGACGCGCCAAGGTCTTCCGAGGTCAAACCGGCGTTGATGTCCAATACGCCATCGCCGCCGCCAACGGAGGAAACGTCTATCTGGCTGTCCCGGTCCGCCAGAAAAGAAGATCGGGCGTTGATATGGATGCGTCCGCCGTCTCCAGCGTTCGCCGTCGCTTCCACCTTGCCGTCGCGAACAAGAATAAAGTCCGCCTGCAGGAGAATATTACCGCCGTCGTGACGGCCGGCGGGCGTTTCCGCCCCCGCAGTGGTTGAGGCGGTAATGGAGGATTCGTCAATAACAAGCGTGCGCCCGGCCTCGATATTTATATCGCCGCCGCCAGCCTGGTCAGCCCGCGTGGCGATTACTGAGTTGTTCAGCAACACGTTCTCATGCCCGGCGATGACCAGACCGCCGGCGTCGCTGAGACCTTCCGAAGAGGAGGTGACAAGGGAGTCGGTGAGCGCGACGTTTCCACCGGAAAGGCTGATCGCGCCCGCTGCGCCGTTCTTTTCCGACTGAGAGACAATCCTGACGCCGGTTCCCCTTAGCGCTTCCTCCGTGCGAATGTCTATGCGTCCGGCGGCGCCGAGCCCCTGGCTTTCCGTGGACAACAATGCGCCGCCCAAATCCGCCTCTCCCGCTCGGATTTCTATATCTCCGCTGTCTCCGGGCTTCCACTTGATCACTTCTAAAGTTTCATTATCCTGCAACTCCGCATAGGTATTGCGGTAAGTGACGGAGCTGATCACCGCTTCCCGCCCCGCCTTGACGCGGCCCTGCGCGTCGATATTGATGGTTCCGGCTTCGCCAAGTCCGTGGCTGTCGGAAGCAATGTGCGCGTTATTTATGACTATGTCGCCGGTTTTAAAGCGAATATCCCCTGCGTCGAATTGGCTGAGATAGGAGCCCTCTTCATCCCGGTCTATCCCCAACAACCTGCCGGCGCTGCTGTAACTTGCCGTGGAAATCAATGTTGCGCCTTCAGCGGAGCCAATCGTAATCCCGCCGCCTTGCGTGAACACGCCGTCTTTTTCTACGCCGGTCTCAAAAGTGACGCCGCCTGAGCGCCCTCCTAATATCTGCGCGCAGGACGGACACGCGGCGGCGGCCTGGGAACCGCTGGTGGAGGTAATGGCGCTGTCGCCGCCTACGGCGATGGTATACGCGCGTAAGCTAATATCTCCAGCGTCCCCGGGAGCGGTATAGGAGTTGCTGGAAGTGTCTATGACGGAATCAAAAAAACGCAGGCTGCGGGCGGCGGTGAGTGAAATGTCTCCGGCGGTGTAGGCAGACCTGTCTGAAGTGGATAAAGTCGCGTGATTGGCTATGTCGAGATCCCGCGCGGTTATGGATATGCCCCCGGAAATATTTGTAGCGTCCCGGTTATCGCCATTGTAATCGGACCTCACGACGCCTCCATTCATATAAAACAGTCCTCCTGTAGACAGGGACACGCCCGCCAGGTCGCCGTAGTCCGCCGTTTGCCGCAAATCGGCGCTGAGCAGGCGCACGCCTTTATCGCCATGCAGGCGAACGCCGCCTACCCGCTCCGACTGCATGGCGATGCGGGTTTTATCCAGAGTTAAGGTTCCTGATGCATCGACGTTAATGTCCGCAGCGCTTTCAAGAGTGACGCTTTCGATAAACGTCGAATTCTCATTGACGATTGCAACGTCGCCGCCGCGAATGTCGACGGCGCCGGCGTGATATATTTTGTAGACGAGGCTGTTATGCCCGTCCAGGGTTTCGATATAACTGGTGCGTAACAGAGAGTCCACGAAGCGGATATTCGAACGCTCTCCCTCAATCATGACGAATCCCGCCGGAGAAGAAACCGGTGCGGAAAAGGCGACGGAAGCCGCTCCTTTCACTGACGCTATCAGGACGTTGAAGTAACTGGCCAGCTCACTGACCTCGTCAAAATCCAAGCCTTGGCTTTTAACGAGAAAGGTCGCCCCATTCACCGTCATGCCCTCTCCATCCGGACAATCGTTGCAGCCCGCAACCAGGGAGAAGACATATTCCCGTTCGCCCTCCTCACGCAGATTTAGATTGAATCGAGCGCCGTTGATGCGGATGGTCTTATCCAGCTCTGGATTATCAATAAAGCCAAACCCAGAAGGATCGCCCGTCATGGTGAAAATGTCTGCGCCGGGGGTGGCGGCGTGCAAAGCCGCGCCGTCGGAGAACTGAATACTGTCGGCGGCGCTCAAATAGAAGGAGCCGTTGACATTCACCGTCGCATTGTCGCCAAACACAACGCCATTAGGATTTATAAACCAGAAATTCAGTTTGTCAGGCGTGTTTAATTCCCCATCAATAAGCGAAGCGCTATTACCCGTTACTCGGGATATCAGATTTTTAATATCCGGCGACTCGGAAGTAAACGTAACCGATTCTCCGCCATTAATATTGAACGTGGTAAAACTATGAAAAAGATTACTGCCGACTTTGGTTCCGTCATTTTCGCCGATAACCGAGTTTCCGGACAATACATCGCCGGGTGCGCGGTCGCCGACGCTGCCGTCGAACACTATTTCCGCATGGCTCGGCTTCGCCAGAAACAATATATAAAAAGTGACAAATAAACACCTTTTAACTTTGACGATTTTCACTTGAATCCCCTATATATCGGACATTGACGCCGCTACAGCCAGCGGGTAGGCTATGTTACCTTTTTCAAGGGAGCGCGCCTATATGGCTGGCGCGTCAAACCCTGTACGGAAGCAACCTTTTATACTTCCAACTACAAAGGCGTCTATTTCATTTAAATATACTTTAATTGCTCAGCGGCAGTTGCTTATTCTAAATATTGAATACGCCGGGGACGCTTAAATATTTGATTGTCCGCCGGATTAATAACAGAACACTTATTCCAATAAATTGATTAATAACCCAAAGTGTTGCACTTATTCTATTAATTCAAGTTCTATTAATCCAAGATTTAGGGATGCGCCATGACCTCTTTCCATAAGCGGTTAATTATTATTTCATTCATCACGCTGTTAATGTCCGCCTGCGGCGAATCCACATCTACCCCGCCGTCGCCAAGCATCGCAGTCGCCCAGGAAACCACCACACCGGCCTCTTTTTCTCAAGTGGAGCTGATCGGTTCAGCAACTGCGTCCGGCGCGCCTATTACCCATATCAACTGGGCGCAAGTGCACCCTGAGACAGGTAAAGCTACGATAGAGTTGGTGTTTGAAAACGGTGAGTGGCGCCCTGTTGCGGGAAGCCTGACGGAAATAAGCAGAGCGCTGCAGGATGTAAGAAGCAGTGAGCTGAGTATAAAAATCAGGGCCCCGGAAGTCGCCCGCGAAGAGCGCGTCTACTATCGGTTCAGCGCCACTGACGCAAGCGGAAACAGCGCCTCAAAAATAGTGACGCTGGATATCCAACCGCTAAAAAACAGCGTCACCATAGCCGCTTTAAATTCTCGTTATGACGAATTGGACGAAAAGGCGGAGTTCCAGATAATCCTGGCCAGTCCGAGTAAACATAGCGTAAACGTGGGCTATGAAACCGTCGAAGGTGATGAAACCGGATCTCCGTCTGATGTTGACGGCCCTGCCGACGCCGACAGGGGCGATTTTGAATACACCCGCTCACAGGTCATATTTGCAGCGGGAGAAACGAGCAAAATCATCTCCATCGCCATTACTGACGATAATGTCGCGGAAACGGACGAAGTGTTCAGCGTCAAACTCACCGACGCCTCATCCAGCGGTTATGAGAACGTTCAGGTGGGAGCGCCCGGGTCAGCGGCGGTGGTGATCGCCAAAAATTTTTCTCTTCCAGGCTATGTCCGTTTCTTTCATGACTTTCAGGATATTCCCCTCGCCAGTCAGTCCGACGAAGCGCTGCAGTTATGGGACAAAGGCGGCAGTAACATGAGCGCCGGTTTTCACTACGGCTCATTGACCGCGCCGACGGAAACCGGTAACGCGTTCTGGAAAGTTCGGGCGAACGGCGATGCTGCGCTGATTGAGTTTCCTTACCCGGCGCGGCTGATTAAGTTCGCCATGCGCTCGCTTACGCAAGACGCTCAGGCGCGCATCGTTCTGGTGGATAGCGACGCCGCCGAGCTGAGCAGGAGCCTGGACGTCCCAAGCGCATCGTGGCGCGAGTTTGAATATCTGGCGCCGGAAGGGCGACTTATACAAAAAGTGAGACTGGACTCCACCGGTGAAGATCTTGCGCTGGACAATATCGAGTTTTACGCCAAAGTTCCTGAAGGCGCTATCCCCAAACCGTCGGGAAGAGTCTATATCCAAGGTAAAGGCGTGGAAGGCCGCGAGTCCGTTGTGATGGAGGCGGAGGATTACACCTGGAGCCTGCCTTCGCCCCACGGTAACAGTTGGACGCGGGTGCATGAAGGCGTCACCCATCACGCCGCCGGGGCCAGCGGCGGTTTCGCGATGCGCGCGCCGATGCAGTATGAAGGCTCCGACGAAGATTACTCGTCCCGCGCCCGTTTGGATTATATCGTCGACTTCCTGGACGCCGGCGTATATTACGTGTGGGTGCGCGGCGTGGGATTCAGCGGCGAGAAGAACGCCGTCAATGTCGGCCTTGATGGCGTGGGAGCCCGTGACGATAGCGGATTCAACCTGACCTTCGCCAGCCGTGGAGTATGGAGTTGGGGCAGTGATCCCACTCCTCCGCCCGAACCCGTGCCCGGCCAAGTGAAACGCTCAGTCACCGTAGCCGCGCCGGGCCTGCATACCCTTAATCTATGGGTGCGCGACGCTGAGATTATTGTCGACAAGATTCTGCTGGTAAAAAGCAACGACGGCGATGACTACGAGCCCCCAAGTTACGAGCCGGATTACGCCGGCCCCGCGGCGGTGCGAACTTTTTCGCAAAGCGCTGATGGCCGCGTCATCATTCAGGCGGAACAGATAGGGGGCGTCACCTCCGGCAACGGGCAAAGTTGGCGGTTAGTCGCTGACGCGGGCGCCGATGAGGGGTACGCCATGCAGGCGACTCAGTTGGAAGGCGAAACGGTGGACCAGGGCTCGCGCAACGCCCGCATGGATTATCAGATCAACTTCACCGGCGTCGGCGACCATTACGTATGGATGAAAGGCTATAGCGAAGAGGGTGACACCGATACGCTATACGTTGGCCTTAATGGCAAGGTAGTCGCGGAAATGCGCTTCCCCCATTATCAATGGAACTGGACCCGCAAACAGGATAAACCGATAAAGATACCCGCAACCGGCGTGCATACTTTAAACCTGTGGATGAAAGAAGCCGGCCTGAAAGTGGATAAAATATTGCTTACCTCCGACCGAGACGAGGCGCCGACGGACTAGAACGCGGGAGACAACGCCTGACATATGTATGCAGGTCCTGTCCTCTCAGACAAATAGAAGGAAGCTATTTGTCTGCCTGATTAATAATAAGTTCTCTCCAGCGGCGCCAGGACGAAACGCTCACATCCAGGCTCCGATCAGCAGAAAAGGCGCCCACAGGCTGGGATGACTGGAGCCCGGGCGGCTCAACATGCTCACCTGAGCCTTCCGCAGCGCCTCTGCCTTGCTCTGCCCGGAATTGTTCAAGTGAGCGTAGAACTCGCCGATCAATTGCGACGCCGCTCGATCGTTGATAAACCACAGCGTAGCCAACGCGCTGCGCGCGCCCGCTTTGATCGCCACCCCGGCCAGACCCAGCGCCGCCTGATCGTCTCCGACAGCGGTCTGGCAGGCGCTCAGCACCAGCAGGTCCAGGGGAGCGCCGGTATAACGTCGCAATCCCACGCTGTCCTGCAGACTGTCCAAGGTTAGTCTGCCGTCATAGGTCAGCAGAAAAGACTTAGTGTGGTCGCTGTTAAATTCCGCATGCGTGGCGAGATGGACGATGGAGTATTCGCCTTGGGCTATTTCCCGTTTGACGGCCTTGAGCACGAAGTCCTTATCCTGAATGCGACGCGCCGGGAACAAGGCTTCGATGCGCCGCAACTCCGCGGCGACACCGGGTATCGGGGCGAATCCCTGGGCGCCGGCCGCCAGTCCACCGGCCAGGACGCGCACGCCGTCGCGCTGAAACGGCGCAGGTTCGGTGAGGGTCATTCCGGGGGTTGTGGCGATGGCGAACTGCTCTATCAGAAAGGTCTGTCCGTTATGCAGGGCGGCGAAGGGTATGGTGCGCAACGAAGCGTCGGGGACGACTATCAATGTGCTCACATTCTGCCGTTGCAATTCACTCTTGACTGGCTCGATGAACAACGAATACAACTTTTGGGCCGGCGCCAGGTAACCGGCGCCGGAACTATAAGCCTCAATCTGGGTGCGAAATTCAATGGTCAGCGCCTGCAACTCGGAAGCGTTCACCTGCAAGGTGAACTGCCGGGCCCCGTCCGGCATTAGCACTATCAGCTCGGTGCGGTCCGCCAGGGAGACGGGATAGAAAACGGCGCCTCCTCCCGCTATTTCTGTGAGTTTAGTCTGGCGCTCCGGCAGCGCCATGCACTCGCTGTTAAAGTGGTTCTCCACTTCCGCCAGCTTCATGGACTCCAGCGCGTCCATCACTTCCTGCAGAATGCTCTGTTTACCCTCGGCGTCCGTCATTGCCGCCGAACGCGCCAGCATCATATCCGCAAATCCGTAATAAAGCGGACGGATCACCTCCCTGAAATTTACCAGGGAATGGTCCTGCACCCTACTCTGGATACGGTTGAGGGAGGCGATCGCCTGACGATAACTGCGCACCGCGCCGACGCTGTCTCCGGATTGCCGAAGCAGAAGGGCCATACGCCACTGCCATAGATACAGGCTCTCCTCGGCGCCGACTTCCTGGGCTGCGAACAGAGCCCGGCGGGTGTAATCCAACGCCTCCTCCACCCTGCGCTCTTGCTCGTACAGTTGTCCGATATAACCCAGCGCGTAGCTTTCTTGCGCTTTATTGTCAGCCCGGCGCGACATTGCCAGCGCCTTCTGCAAAACCTGGAAGCTTCGTAAACGATAATCCGCGGCGTTCAGACGCGCCCCCGCCTCCAGATACAGTCTGCCAAGCCGTAACCACTGAGGCGTCGCCGCCGGGGCGTCGCCTAAAAGCGCCAGATCCTTCGCATTCGAAGCCAGGGAATCAGCAAGCGTTCCCCATTGACCATGATCCAGATACGCACGGGTTAAGTTCATTCCGGCCCGCACCCGCAGTTCCAGATCTTCGGCCACGCTCGTCATAGCGTACGCCTCTTTAAAAAGCGCGATGGCGCGAAGCGGTTCACGGCGGGCGATTTTGACCAAGCCCAGGTCATTCGCCGCAGCTGCTTTCAAGGGGCCGTCATCCGCCAAGGTCAGCGCCTGCGTCAATAAGCTTTCCGCCTCCTCCCACTGTCCTGTCGCGTAGCGCAGCGCCCCATACGCCCGCCACAGACGCGCCCGCATAGTACGATCAGATAACTGTCCGGGCAGCGTTGGATTGTTGTTCGCCAGCTCAACGGCTTTATCGAGCCGCCCCTCGTTACGGTATGTCTCCAACTCCCGCAGGAGGGTCTCCGCCTGTGCGGCTGAAGTTGGTTGCCGCGCCATGACGTCAGCGCATGCAATAAGCGCCAATAGACTGGCGATAAGACATGCTCTATGGAGTTTCCCGTATGCAGCCATGGCGTTTATCTTGATCACTCGACTCTGTATATCCCGTTTTTAAAATTCGTGGAGATACTGCACGGAAAAGTGCAACCCCTTATCCTGCAAATCATCGCCGTCGGTGCGTACGTTATCTTTCTGCAGCGCTTGCGCCCAGAACAGGTCAACATGTAATCCCGGAAGCGGGTCACCCTGCAAACCCAGGCCCACACTATAGATATCCACCTTTTCACTGGCGTGAGCGCTGCTGGATTCATCCCAGGACAGGCCGCTGTCGATAAAGGGAATCAGGCGTAATTTATAGCGGTCCGCTCCCGACTCCCCCGTTAACACGGGCAGGCGCAGCTCCGCTGACAGGGACAGGCCGTTGTCCCGGACAAGCTGGTTCTCCCTATACCCGCGCACACTGTCGCGCCCTCCCACAGAATACTTTTCCATGGAAAAAAGCGGCGCGAACGCCTTTTGCCCCGAAGCTCGCAGAATAAACCGTCCGCCTTTCCAGACGTCCATCCGTGTTGCATATTGCAGTTGTCCCAATAGCGCGAAAAACACCCCGTTGGGCCCCTCTCCGCCCCCATCTTCCGTGTCAGTTGCACCCAGCACGTCCAAGCCTCTGCGGGCGCTCAGAGAGGCGTATATCGCCTGATCCCGGGTGCGAAGCATCCAGTCCAGGCCTAACTGCAGGGTGGTTGTTGAGGTTTGTCCCTCCACTGCGCCCTCAGAGAAAGAAAAAGGCTCACCCAGCAGAAAAGTCTCACTTTGTTTATGCGCGAGACTCAGGTTCGCCGTCAGCGTAGCGTTGTCGGACAAGTAAAAGGGCTGGGAAAACCCCAGGGAGTAGCTGGAAGAAACGGACTCAATGTCCAGTTGGTCAAAGGGTTCCTCCACCACTCGGGAATCGGAAATGTCATAACTTAATAAAATGCGACTGTCGAAGCGGCTGACAAAGAAGGCGTAATCAACGCCGCCGCTGGCGACCCCGGCTGAGCCGTTCAGGGTTAACGATAGGCTGTCGCCGTACCCTGTCAGGTTGTCGTCGGAAAAATTGAGCGTCGCCTGTTCCGCCCCGACGCTGGGCGTGCGGCGGTTATCCAGGGTCAGGCTGATGCGTTTGGAAGCCGCCTCCCTGACCTGAATATCCAGATCCGCTTCGCCCAGACCGCCGCCTGGCTTCAATTGAGCGTGTATTTGCGCGATCAGGCGATCTTTCTGCAATTGGCGCAAGGCCTTCTGCAGCTCTCCGGCATTCAGAGGCTGGTTGGTTGCCGGCAATATCCGCTGCAACAGATAGGCATCGGCGATGTCATCATTCCCCGTCAGATTGACGGAAGCCAGCCGCCCCTCTACGGCGATCAGCCTGACCACGCCATTGGACACTCTTTGATCCGGAATGACCACGCCGGAATTCACATATCCGCGTTGCAAGTACATGATCGATAAAGTCTGCCGTATTTCCTGTAACTGCTCCATGGTGATCCAACGCTGCAGATAGGGCGCGAACACCGGGTCCGTATCGGCCCGGCTCAGGACAGTGCTGCCCTCAAGAACCAGAGCGTTTAGCAGAAAGCGAACCTGACTTTTCAGTTCCGCCTCCCGTTCCGATTTCTTCAACGGAGGGAGTACCTGCTGCAAAACCTGGGGGGGGGCTCCCGGCTCTGAAAGCATGGGCTCATTAAACAAAGGCTTTACCGGCGACGTCAGCTTAACGCCCCTGGTATTTTCTTCAGCCTTGGGCGATTCTGCGGCGAGCACGGACAAAAGCAGACAGGCCGGACCGATAGCCCCGGGTCTGGCGAGCTGGTTGAGGATGAGGCGTAGCTTGGGCATCAAAAAATATCTATTCCGCCCTGGTTCGTAACTCTAGGCGGCTTACTCCAAGTCTCTTTCCGCTTTGCGAAAACAAATCAAGGAGTGGTTCGGACAATGGGTGATCAAAAGAAAAAGACTGGCCCGCCAGACGATTGAGGACATCCTCTTTAGCGGGCAGCAGCAAGGCGTAAAGAGCGTCTTTGCCGAAAGGCGGGTATACCTTGGCCTGCTCGGGCCAATCCAGGACGCCTTTATTGAACGGAACGTCATTGTCCGCCTCACGCCGGGGATAAAGCACCGTTACGCCGCCTTGAGGATCAAAATCGAGCAGCAGCAAATAGCCGCGCCGCGGCAATTCAAACCGAAACCCGAATACCTCGCCGGCCACAGCGGGAGATTCGCTCTTCCCTTCTCTTTGCAGCTCACCCCTGAATTCGTAGGCGTTAGCGTCAAGCATGGCGTCGATCCGCAGCAGCCACTGCCGGTAGCGCAGTTGACGCAACACCTCCGAGTCAGTGGCGGCCAGCTCCGCAAGCAGTCCTCCGTCGCGATCACGGACTTCGAGCATATTCTCTCTGGGCGCCTGCGACAGATGGATATCTGCATTGTCCTTGACAGTGGATAGGTTTGGCGCGGCCTTAAGCAGCGACGCGGTCAAACTGTGCGCTGCCGCCGCAACCTTAAGCACGGGGGGACGGTTGTCCTCCCTGCGCCGGGATGAAGTGGTTTTGTCCACATCGCCCAGAGCTATTGTCTCCAGAAAGAAGACTGCTTGCCGACTCAGTTCTCCGTCATCCTGTTCCAGCGCCGGCAGCCCTTGCGGCGTCTGATTAAACCGCCGCTGACGCATGCGCCTTTCCACCGTTTTTTGCAATTCCGCATAACTGACCTGACCGTCCCTATCCACATCGGCGTGCGCTGGGGCGTCCAGCACTGTCAGCAGGGTGTCGGTAAAGGCGCCGTGGGGGCGGTTGTCAAAAGTGGGGAATTCATGGAGGCGTGCGGTGGGAATTTCCTGCGCCGCTTCATATTCGGCGGATGCCGCCAGGTAGTACAGATTTTCGTATGGATAGGGCTCGTCTTTGGCGCTAATCAGGCTTACCAGTCCGCCTGCGTCTGTCGGGTAACCCGCCTCTTTCTCGGCGCCCGCTCCCGCCGCAATATCCCAAAAGCGTTCAGGCAATCCCTTTTCCGTTGTGCTGCTCCTCACGGTGTTGCCGGAGTAGCAGGCGTCTATCGCTACAAATATATGACGCCCGCCTTCGTCCAGCCTCTTCAGCCGAGGGCGTAAATCCGCCCTGCCCACGATCAGCTTGGTCATTAACTCATCGAGATTTTTGACGCCGGCGACGTCATAAGGGATAAAAGCGCCGGAAACAGCGGGCAGCGGTGCGCCTATGTCGGCGTCCATTTTGCTGGTGCCATGCCCACTGAAGTAGATGAAGACATTATCGCCGGGACGACTTTCCGCAATCAGTGCGTCGAGCGCTTTTATAATGCCGTCCCTGCTGGCGGCGGCGTTAAGCAGGACGGTAATATCTTTGGGCTTGAACTCCCATTTCTCCGTAAGCATGCGCTGCAGCGCCCGGACATCGTTTACCGGGCCTTCCAGCCTGTGTTCGGGATATTCGCCTACTCCCACCAGCAGCGCGAGGTTAGCCGTCCAGCCTTTGAGGGGAACCGACAGGCAAAGTGCTGCGATGATAAATGCCGTGTTGAGCTTGATCATTTCTTCTTCAGTCAGTTAGCGCGGCTCCAATAGCGACGTGATTCTACGTTAGTTGTTAACTTATGTAACTATCGCCAGTTGACCTAGTCCTTACGCAAACCTAACGCTTCCTGTCCGGTTGGGAATCAGCCATTGTTTAAACGCTTGACGAGGGAAAATTTACCGCATATTGTTTGCGGGAATATTTACCTCAACAAAAAGAGGAGAATATTCACTGAGCAGCCTGAGAGTCAAATGAGTTCAAGGAGCTATAGAAAATGAAATGTATTGATCACTATAAACCCACAGTCCTGGCGGCGCTGATCGCAACGATCTCCGCCGCCGCACTGACGGGAACGGCGGCGGCGACGGATTCGCAGCTTCATGATAGCGCTGCGTCTGCAGAGGTAGTGTTGGAGTTTGTGGATAACGCCGTCGCCTTCCAGAACGGCGTGCATCTGACAGATGAAGACGGCGCTTCGGTCTGGGTGGTGGAACCCGGCGACAGCGGCGGACTTGCGCTGAAAAAACCAGCACAAACGCTGAACATCCGTATCGCTTCCGACTCCTTCGGCAGTGTGAAAGTATTTGACGCCAATGGCGGCCTGCTGCAGGAAATCCCCGTTGGCTCCGGCGCAACCACTGCGTCCTATGACGCCAGGGGCGGGTCTCCCGTTAACCATATAGAACTGGAGAACCAGGGAACCGGCGTCATCACTGTTGATGACATCAATATTGGTGGGACAGTGTCTCAGCAACCGGAACCCATCGTCGAAGTTCCCGTAACCCAGTCCCGAAGCGCGCCTTCAATGTCAATCAAAGCCGCTTGTCCCGCTTATTCTGGAACGCATTCCAGCTATTCTCAGGCGTTCGATACAAGCCAGAAAACCTTCGCCAATATAAAGAGAGGCGGCCATCTACAAGTGGATTTTTGCAAAAAGGTCTCTGTCAGCGAACTGACTGTTAATTATGGCCGGGCGGAGAAAGAGCGCGGCTGGCTGACGGGAAGTAATGATGGAAAAAACTGGGACAAGGTCGCGGTTCTCAACCCAAACGACAACGTTTCTGTCCGCACGTATAAAATCGGCGCCAAAACCGGCTACCGTTACTACCGGATTATCTCTAACGGCAGCAGTTCTCACCGGGATTTCACCCCTTATTACGATGTGAAATTCAAGACCGGCGACTCCGGCGGTTCCGATCCTTCCGATAACAACGGAGCGCCCTACCCGTTAAGCGACTGGGGCATGAGTATCGACTGGTCTACCTATCACAGCGCCGCTTATGACAAGAACGATGGCGGCGACAATTGGCCGACCACCTGGTCGGGGGACGGCAATGTTTACACCGCCTGGGGAGACGGCGGCGGCTTTCACGGCGACCAGCGTAAAGAACGCGCTGCTCTGGGCGTCGCCCGTATCGCCGGAGTTCCCGGGAACTTGTCGCAACTCAAAGCCACCGATCTGGCGGACTTTAAACACTATTGGACATGGTTTAAGGATAAAGAAGGAAATTGGACCAAACCGAACCCGGAAGGAATAAAGGAATGCAAGGGCAATAACCTGCCGGGCTGCGACAAAGCGCATAAGTATGGTTACAAATCCTACGGCATTATCGCCATCGGAAAGTCGCTGTACATGATTGTAAACAATCACGCCGAGGGCATGTACACGCCCGGTTACACCTATCCCAGCGATCTCTATAAGTCCGTCGACAATGGTAAGAGCTGGAAAAAGACCGGGGTAAGGCTTGAAAATGACCTGCTCACGCCGACCTTTATCCAGATGGCCAAAGGCCATGGCAGTTACCCTTATGTTTACATTTACAGCTCTCATAAGACTGACAAGACTCATGGGTTGAACAGCCAGATTCCCGGAGAGATTTATTTGATTCGCGTCTCCACCTCGAAAATTGAAGACCCCGGCGCCTATGAGTATTACGCCGGAGGAAACGGCGGGGCCGCCAAATGGTCGAAAAACTGGAAGGACCGGGCGCCCGCGTTCCAGGACAAAAAAGGCGGCGTTGGCTGGAATTGCTCAAGTTTCTATCACGTGGGACTGGATAGATTCTTCCTGTTTACCCAGCACGGAGAAAATGCAAGCGGCAATATCGGTCTATTCGAGGCGGAAACTCCCTGGGGGCCTTGGAAAACCGTGCATTACGCCAATCAGTTCACCAACGGCAAAGTGGAAGACACCAGCTTCTTGTGGAATATCCCCCTGAAATGGCTTGATGTGAAGAAACATACTTTCACCATGACATACACCGGCATCAAACAGACAGACCGTTGGAACACCGTGAACGGTCAGTTCTACTTGCGCAAAAAATAATCTTTTCAGCAATACCAAAGCATCAGTTCGGTTCGGTTCGGCGTAGCGCCTGCAGCATTACTGGCGGTCTGCGGGCCCCGCCGCTTTTCATGCTGAAACCCACTGATAAACAACCCAATACATAAGGATCATTCATAATGAAAATACGCAATCAGTTAATCAAAGCGATGACGCTCACTCTGCTGACCTCGGGGGTACAGGCTGGGGTGTTCTTTCAGGACAGTTTTGAATCCGCCGACATTCTCTCGACCAACGAGGAAGGTTTCAGATGGGGCTCATTGAATCGCACCTCTATCGTCAGGGACGACCAGTTCATCGTCTGGAAAGGAAGAGGAACGGGCTCCAAGGCGGAAGATGGCCCAGTGGCCGGGCGCAAGTGGGAAGGCTCCGACGGGCGTCACGCCTTGCGCTTTCGGTATCCCGCAGGCGAGGCGTTTGCGGAACAGCGCTTCGATATGGGCGAAGCCCATGGCGAGTTGTGGATCAGCTACTGGGTGCGAGTGCCTATCAATTACTCTCATGACAACGTAGATGGAAGCGCCGCCAATAATAAGTTTTTCTCCCTCTGGATGGACGGATACTCCAATAAAGGGGAAGGTTCTTCCTTCTGGCTGAGTATGGAGCCGGCCGGAGGCGGCAATACCGACCTGGCCTTCACCTACTCCAAAGGCGGCCATACCGCCTCCATCGCCATGCAACAGCATAAGCCTTTCATCAATAAAGCGACGGATCGGGGCAAATGGATGCAGGTGGTCATGCACCTGAAAAACGCCTCATACAACGGCGCCAAAGACGGCGTGATTGAAACCTGGAGACGGTGGGCCGATGAAAGCAGTTTCACCCAGCTCCATAAGGCCGCCAATATTCCCTTCAGAACGCCTTCCCAAGGCCCACAGGGATTCAAGACCGGTTATCTGCTGGGTTGGGCGAACGGAGCCTATGGTCAGGACACCGAGTGGCTGCTGGACGACTTCAAACTATCGGATACCTCCCTGCTCTCCATCACAGACGGCGGATGCCAGCCTAAGCACAGCCTGAGCCGGAATCCCGGAAAAGGCAGCGATGTCAGCTACGCATTTGACGGAGATCTGAGCAACTGGGTTTACTTCCAGGGTGTGGGGCAGCATATCGATACCCAGTTCTGTGAAGAGCGGACATTGTCCTCGGTGAAGATCGCCTTCCATAAAGGCGACAAACGCCAGTACATGTTTAAAGTTCAGACTTCGGAGGACGGCGTGAACTACGTGGACCATTACGAAGGCATCAGCTCAGGAACACTGAACGGAAAGTTCGAGACTTTCGAATTTCCCGAGGTTTCCACCAGGCGCGTGCGCATAGTGGGCCAGGGCAATACCGAGAACGACTGGAATAGCTACCGGGAAATTGAGTTCTCGCAAAGCGACCTGGCTGGCTGCGCGGCTCCCCAATAATATTAATCAGGCAGACAAATAGCTTCCTTCTATTTGTCTGCAACGACAGGGCCTGCGCATGTCAGGCCCTGTCTCCCGCGGCTAGCCGCGCTGGCGCATCATTTGGTCGTCTAGTCGTCCCTATGGTTGAGGCTCTCCAGATTAATCTGCCCATACCCCAATAAACGACCGCCGTGAGCCGCCATGAATGCTTTCGCATCTTCTTCACTTTTAAATGACGCCAGGGACGGCCCCATTCCTGATTTAATCTTTGCGCCCAACACATATGAAGCCGTCCTGGCGTCTATAAGGTGGTCATTGTCTGGCGTATTCCAATCCGTGCGCGACATGTCATGCACAAATACGGCGGAGCCCGGGCGCCGATTTTCTGGTTGAAGCAACCAGGTGAAAAGCTCATAGGTCGAGCAAAACTTAAATACTTGACCATCAGCAAGCACCGCCTCACCTTTGGGGCCAGGCAGCCTGGCGATCACCATCCCGCAGATGTGACATTCGTCTTCCGGTTCAAAGTGTACCGCCGACAATTGCACACTGGCGTCGCTGACGGGATCGCGGCAGCCAGTAAGGCCAAGTAGTACGAGAATTAGTAAAACACCCAAGGAGGACTTCAGCGTCCATTCATATATTCCAAGCACCATATCACCTGCTTCTGTGAATAAGCATTAAAGATCACAACCTGCTTCGCTTTCTGGCGGATTTGGGCCCCTAAATCGCTCTTCGCGTAAAGGCGATATGCGCCAGCAGAAGAGGCGCGGCCACCCATACCGCCAGACCGAGCCACAACCCATGCGTCAGAGGCAAATCCGCCCCGATCGCCAGCGCGCCGCTGACTCCGCCAAACCCATTCATCGCCGTCAGATTGATGAGACGATAGATATCCGTCGGATTAAGCATCAATAACCAGGGAAGAGTCTCAGGGCTCATCCGGCCTTCGGTGGAAGTCAGAATCGCCAATAAAGCCAGATCAAACACCAGCACAAACAGGAACCAACACGACAACGCCAACCCGGCGGCGCGTTTTTTCTCCGTCACCAGCGCGCTGACAAGATACGCAAGCGCCAGAAACGACCATCCCAGTAGTGTGGATGACAGGATAAAGCGACCGAAAGCCGCTAACACTTCACTGACAACGACCCCTTCGGCGAAGATGACAATCGCCAGAGCGGCGGAGCCGAAACCTGTTACTGCAGCCAAACCAAGAATTATGCTATGGCCGCAAAACTTTCCTATTAACAAGTGCATTCGACTCAGGGGGTAAGTCAGCAGCAATAATAAGGTTCCGCCTTCATCCTCTCCGACTATCGCGTCATAGGCTACCAGCAGTGCAATGAGGGGAATCAGAAAGCTGGCCAGACTAGTGAGACTGGCGATAGTGGTCTCCACACTGGAGAACCCGATTTGACCTGACGCGGCGGAGCCAAACCAGGCAATGCCAATCGCCAGTATCGCAAACGTCATGGTGATAGCGAGCAGCCAGCGGTTGCGTAAGCCGTCGCTGACCTCTTTTTGGGCGATGCGCCAGATCTGTCTCATTGCCGCTTCTCCTCTGTTTGCGCAGGGTCATCGGCGATGAAATACCGATACAAGTCCTCCAGGCCGGGCTGGTGGATATCCACATCCTCTACCTGGATGCTGGTCAGCAATACTTTCAGCAGTTCCAGCTTATGTTGCGCGTCGGTGGCGATTTCCAAACTATGGGCGTTAACCGGACGCATATTGGGAATCTGGTCTTTCCAGCGCTCCAAACATTGGTCCCGGTGCTTGACGCCCGACAACCTGACCCGAATCGGGGCCTGCGCCTGACGGCGCAATTCACCCAGAGAGCCATCCGCCCGCAGACGCCCATGGGCGAGGATCGCCGCCCGGTCAATATGAGGCTCCACTCCAGGCAACACATGGGAGCATAAAATGACTCCTGCGCCCCGACATCGCAGTCCATCCACCAATTCATACAAATCAGCGGTTGCAATGGGGTCGAGCCCCACAGTCGGCTCATCCAGCAGGAGCAGCCGGGGTTCGCCCAATAGCGCCTGAGCAAGCCCGAGACGTTGTCGCATGCCTTTTGAGTAGGTTTTGACTTTCTGGTTCGCCGCTTCCGACAGTCCCACTTGTTCCAGCAGGCTTTTCACCTGGGTCAAAGGCGCTTGTTTAAGCCGCGCGAAGTAACGCAAGGTCTCCAGTCCGCTTAGTTGCGGATAGAACATGACATTTTCTGGCAGATAGCCGATCTGACGGCGCATATCCACCTGATTCGGGCTTCGCCCCAGGGTGAGCACATTGCCGCGATCTGGACGAAGCAGTCCAAGTATGAGTTTAATTGTCGTCGTTTTGCCGGCGCCGTTATGTCCGAATAATCCCAGCACTTCGCCTTCCCCCAAAGTCAGATTGAGGTCATGCAGAACCTGATGACGGCCGTAGTACTGGCTAACCCCTTCCAGGTGAATCATGCTATTTCCCCCTCCCCTTTTTACGGCAAGCCGTTTGTGCTTCATGTTGTACTGTATTCCGCATCAACGGGGCACTATCCCTGACGCCAGGAGACTTCACTACGGGAAAGGCCTGTTGCGCCCAACGCAAGACGTCGATGGATGGACTGTGCATCAGCAATCGGGCTTGTGGGTAGGTCCATAAGAGTCGGTCCACGTTATCATTGGGTTCATAGGGAACATCGCCAATCCCATCGGCGTTACGATCCCATCCCAGATAATCGCTCCAGTAATTTCCTTTTCCATTCGTTGACCACTCTTGCAGGCGTGTCGCTACGTATTTCACTTGACGCCGATTATGAATAAACGCATTCCCCCCCACTAAGTTATCTTCTGAGCCGGCCGTCAGATGGACGCCAATATCGCTCTGTTCAAAGCGGTTGCGCTCAAACACGTTAAACGGTGAGTTATAAACGAATAAGGCCTTACCTTCAGCGCCATCCACCCCTACCCCCGCCATTCCTCCCTGCTTCACGGCGACGACCTGATTGTTGCGCAAAGTGGAATAGGTGATGTAATTCATCAAAATGCCGTAGTTCTGATCCTGTTCGGAATAGTTTCCCTCTACGGTCAGGTTACGACTCTGCATCAGCGCATAGCCTGTGCGGGTGCGCAAGGTGCAGTTATTCAGCACCGCATTATCGTGTGAATACATGTAATGCACTCCGTAACGCAGATCGTGCAGGAAGTTGTCGGCCAGGGTGTTATTGTTGGAAGTGTCGATGTAGATGCCATCCCGCGTTTGCGACACCTCATTACCTTCAACGAGAGCGCCAGTGACGGCGAACAGATGAATGCCATTGCCGCGATCTTGTGAACGCACGCTGACGTCGCCTTGTATTTGGTTGCCGCGCAAGGTGACGTTGGGAGTGGCGTCTACCCAGACGCCAAATCCCGGCCCGCTCAGACGGACGTTCTCCACCACCGCGCCAGCGGCTTGACGCTCAATGAAAATACCGGCGTCCAGGTTTGTCAGATTACGTCCCCAGTTTTGAATCTCACAGTCGCGGACGGTTATGTCCGGCGCCCTGAGACGGAGTCCGTGCCCCTGACCGCCGGCGTTGATGACGGCGCCAGGCAGGCAACGAAAATGAAGGCTGCGGGAAACGGCGAAATTGCCTTCGTAAACGCCCTCCGACAGCACCCACTCTCCATCGGTCGCCTGGATCATCGGCAACTCTTGCAGAGTCGCCGATGCATATCCCGCCGCAAGGCACAGGAGTGACGCCTGCGCCAGGCTAAAGCCAGAAACCAGCCGTGACAGGAATCCGCGCATGGGATGTCCGAGCCTCAAGCCTTTTCCACAATCATGCGGCCGCGCATTTCCATATGCAGGGCATGGCAGAACCAATTGCAGTAATACCAATGCACGCCCGGCTCAGACGCTACAAAAGTGACGGACGAGGTCTGCTGGGGACTGATTTCCATACTGACCCCATGATTCACCATACAGAAGCCATGGGAGACATCCTCCACCATATCCATATTGGTAATGTAAACGGTGACTTCATCTCCCTGTTTCACCCGAAACTCAGTGAGGCCGTAGATTGGCGCGACGGAGGTCATGTACACGCGCACTTTATTACCGTCGCGAATAACCTTGTTATCCGTCTCTAAAGTAATTCCATCCTTTTTGGCTTGCGCCACGGCGGAGGCGAAGAATGGGTCATCCCGGCTCCATATTTTCAGTGGGCGGATCTGATCCCGGCGCACCAATATACAGTCATGAGGTTCAGCGTAGGTTGGTCCATCATGGACCAAAGCCATCTCGTCCCCAGAGATATCGATTAACTGATCATTCTCTGGATGCAGCGGCCCCGCAGGAAGGAAACGGTCTTTTGAGAACTTGCAGAGCACCACCAGCCACTTTCCATCAGCATCCCGGGACTCGGTCAGGCTGGCGTGGTTGTGCCCCGGCTGGTACTGTACGTCCAACTTCTGCTTAATATAGTTAACCTTCTCTCCGTTATAAGCGCGTATGGCTTCGGCGATATTCCACTTCGCCACCTGACTGTCTATAAACAGCGTCGTGTAGGCAAAACCGCGGCCGTCGAAGGTGGTGTGCAGCGGCCCCAGGCCCAGCTCCGGTTCGCCTACAATGACGTCGCGTTCGTCTTTAAACTTGCCGTCAAACAGGTCATCCAGCTTATCGATGGCGATGATGGAGACCGTGGGCGACAGCTTTCCATTCGCCATGAAGTACTTGCCGTCAGGGGAGGTATTTAGTCCATGCGGGTTTTTAGGAACGGGGATGTAACGGGTCAGCTCAGAACCATGACGGCCGTCCACCACCGGCGTTTTGGCGTCGCCAATCGTTTTGAAGTTACCCGCCTGAATGGCAGCCTCAATTCTCGGCACGTTGAACACCACGACCCAGTCGCGCTCGTTGCGCATGGTATCCGTCAATAGCAATCCTTTTTCGGAGTTATAGCACGTCGAGGCGACATACTTACCAGTGTAGTCCGCATCGGTGTTATCCAGATTACCGTCGACAATGACCTGCCAGGCGACTTCCATGGTGTCCGCGTCTACAGCATTGAACATGGTGTAATGGTTTTCCAGATTTTCCATGTCTGTGCCGTCATTGGGCTGTGGAATCACAAACTCAGCATTGCAAAACACATACTTGGTGCGGGGAACTTTCTGTAGCCGCAAACCATGGATCGCCTGCACATTCGGAATGGTGGTGATTTTATCGCACTTCATGATGTCCAGGCGGATACGCGCCACCCGGGTATTGGCTTTGTCGTTGATAAACAGATATTTGCCGTCATACCGCCCATCCGTCATGGACACATGAGGATGGTGGGCGTCGCCATTGGAAAACCGCGCTGACTCTCCCAGCACTTGTTTACTCTCATTGGTCAGGCCCCATCCTGTGGCGGAATCCACATTGAATACGGGGATGCGCATTAATTCACGCATGGAAGGCACCCCCAACACCCTCACTTCCCCTGAATGGCCTCCGCTCCAAAAGCCATAGTATTCATCCAGCTCTCCAGGCTCCACCGAGGCTTTCTGATGCGCGGTCTTTGCCGCCGCCGCCCAGGATTCCGGGCTCATGATGGAAGAACCGAACCCCGTCATCGCAGCCATTCCGGTAACAGCGGATACGCCTGTCACCGCCGCTCCGCCAAGGAAGCCGCGACGACTGATTCCAGAATCCCGGGCATCCGGCGTAGTGTGTGACGATTTGTCTGCATCTTTCATAGTTAAGCTCCTGTTCATCAATGGAATCAGCCGTCCAGTTGCGTCGCCGGGATGCGTTCCGGCCTGGGCGCAGCGGCATTCTTGCGCTGGCGTTTGTTTTTCAGCACCAGCGGCGGACATTTACGCTCGTTGTGATAGGTCATCTGGCAGTCAAGGCAGTGATGGCATTCGTTGGCGTTGATGCGGCCATCAGGATGAATCGCCTGAATTTCGCATTCCACGGCGCAGAGTTGACAGGGGTTCCCGCACTCTTTTCGCCGCTTTAGCCAATCGAACAGGCGGAATTTAGTGGGAATCGCCAATGCCGCCCCTAATGGGCAGAGGTAGCGGCAGTAAAACTTGCGGGTGAAAACGTTAATGAGGAGCAATACGCCGGCGTAGGCGACAAACCACCATTCCCGGTTGAAAAGCAGCGTTATCGAGGTTTTAAAAGGCTCCACCTCCGCATATTTCTCCGCCGTCGCCATGGATTCCAACGACACTCCGAACAAAGCCAGCAAGATGATGTATTTCACCGCCCACAAACGCTCGTGGAGACCGAACGGCAGGTCAAATTGGGGGATCTTTATCTTGCGCGCGGCTTCATTGATCAGCTCCTGCAGAGCGCCGAAAGGACAGAGCCAGCCACAGAATACGCCGCGTCCCCATAACAGAATGGTCGCGGCGGTAAATGTCCACAAAATAAAAATCACCGGATCAATCAGGAATAATTCCCAGTGAAAATCCTGCATGACCGCATGTGTAAAGGTCAGAACGTTGACGATGGACAGTTGCCCCAGCGCATACCAGCCAAGGAAAACCACCGTGTAGAGAAGGTAAATGCGCCGTAAGTGATGGAGTAAGCGTGGAAAGCGTACGAAATAGTCCTGCAGAAACAGAATGACCAGCAGCAGCGCCAGGCTGACGATCACTACGCCAATCTGCATGCTTTTATTGCGCCAAATGCTGATCCAAATGGGCTCAGGGTCAGGTTCATCCACCACTAACGGCGCAGGTCTGCTCACGTAGGCGTCGGGTATCTGATAGGACGCGGAGAAGCTTGAGAATACGCCCTCCACCGGGCCCGTTTGTCGCCGCACCAGCAGCTCAAGCTCCCAGGAGCCGCCAGGATCGAAATCATAGTGTGAGCGAATCACAAAAATCGCCATCTCCCGAAATTCCGGCATGCCCTGAGCGTAGACGTCGCTTAAGCGGTAATAATCAAGATCGCGAAAACTGATAATGTCGCCGCGCTGACGCAACTGCACTCGATCGAATATACCGCCGCGGACATAGCCGGAGCCTTTGAAGGAATAACGTCCTTCCGCCATCACGGCAATAGCGTGTTCGCCTGGCTTTAGTTCCTCCATCAACCAGCGATACTGGCTTTCGCCAAGCAGGTTGCGGCCTATCGTGGGCGCATTCAGATAGGCGTAGTACAAGTTGATAAAGGTTTCATCCCTTGAATCGGGCGGAGCGTCGTCGACGCCTTCCGCTGCGGTACCCCGAAACGACTCATCCACCTGCCCGCGACTCAGATGTAACCGACGTATCGCTCCGGCGCCTGTCAATTGAGCCCAATCTGCGGTATTGAATAAATCCTCCAACACTTCCGCACGTATCGGCGCTGTGGCGTTGGCGTTGATCAGACCCAGAGACGTCGCCACTTTACGAACCGAGCGCATGATTGACTCATTCACCACCATAACGGTCACCGTGGCGCCGGTAATCGCATCCACGCTTTTGGTCGCGGAGTCTGAATGTCCCACCACCACCCGATCGTTTGCGCCAACTTCTTGATAGCCGGCGACAAAATCAAACAGCTTTTGCTCAGGAATGCCGACTAGCAGGATCGGCTCATGATGTTCCAGAACGACGGCGTCTTTAATGGTCCCTTCAGCGTCAAGAATGATATGAAGATTGATGGGCTTGCCTGAGTAGGCGGGAATCTGAAAAACGTCATGGGTTTGGTAAGCGTAACCAAGCGTGTGATTGCCCAGACTGATTGTGCGGACTGGAGGATCGCCCAGGGGATCTGAGATAACGTCAGCCTGAGGAAATATCTCGTTGATGCGTTGCGCCTCAATCGCCGTCAGCCCTTCCTCAGCGTAACCCCAAGTTGGCGTTAACAGCAGAAGTACGGTAAGAAAAACCCACCGTAAGCAACCTTTGAACGAAGATTCCACGTTATAACTCCTGGCGTGCGGCGTGACAGCATTGCCGCCCCAAGGTTAAAAGGGTCTGTTTGATCTCTTATTGATACATATCAAGGTGATTCGGATTAAGACCGCGCCTATCTCTAAGGAGGTATAGGGCAAAAAGACTTGCGTGCTCGTCATTGCATGCAGGTAAATTCGAGACTTTCGTTGCGATTCTCCGCCTTGCGCCAAGGGTGCGGCAGGGGACTCAAAAAGAGTGTGGACCTGATGGGGATACGGGGGAAACTTGATCCCCCCTGCTCCCCTATTTGCGTCTACGCAAGCACTCTGGAGCTTATATCTCGTAAAGAAAGATATTCAACGAATTCCCCTTCCGCTGAGACCGGAATGATCTTTACAGCGCAGGTCTTGTTGCCTTTTTCACTTATCCCTCGCTCAAACTCCAGCTGGCATCCACTTTTTGCAATGGTTGTCATCTCAGAGTTGGTAGGGCGTGTCCCCCCGGAAAAACGCACATGCGATACATGGAAAAAGAGGTCGCTCGTTTTGCCAGATTCCTCCTTAACGGTCAGGAAACCAAAGCCCTTGTCCTCTCTCCAGGAACCCGCCTTGATGGTGGCGATCTCACGAACTGGTTTTGTGACCTTCTCTTTCTTTTCCGTCTTGGTCGGCTGTTTGAGAGCGGCCTGATTTTTCTTCAGAAACCCGTGGATCTTATGGCCATGTTCGCCATCCGGACGGTAAAAGGTATCCACGCCTTGACTCAGTTCAGTGGAAATATTGTCGAAAGCGAATGCCTCCACCTTTTTGCCCTTGTGCTGCAATGCGGATACGACGCGGGAAAAATCACCGTCGCCACTGCCAAGGAGAACATAGTCAAGATTGTCGGTCTGGAGCAAGGCGTCTACGGCCAGTTCCAGGTCTACATTGCCTTTTGCGTATACGGTTCCGTCTTCTTGTTGGTATTTTTTCAAGGGTTTCTCGAACACTCTGAACCCGGCGTTGCGGATATCACTGCGGTGTTTTCGTTGTTCCTGCCGGTATTTGGCGTCTTTTTGTTCCCTGTCTTCATCAACCGCCATGTAGGTATTCGCTCGAATGACAAGCATCCCTAGATCTTCCACAAACTTTATGATGGCGCTGTAGTCCAGCCCCTCACGATCCTGTCCATAGATCAAATTGTCATTGTCGATGAATATGCCGGCTTTTAGCCCATCGTATTTCATGTGTCACTTCCGCTCTGAGTCGCTTATAACCTTTTTACTCATTATATCTGGCGGAATCTCGGCTGCCCTCCCTAATTCGTAACATTTACAAGTGGGTGGCCTTGGACGCTGTGAAAATGACGGAACGCCGACGCGCTTATTAATATGGCAATGATATTGACATGTTGATATCTGGCGCATGAATGCGCCTGCGCGGCGGAGAGCCGCGGGAGACAGGGCCCCTGTCGTTGCAGACAAATAGAAGGAAGCTATTTGTCTGCCTGATTAATAGTATGCAGGAGAGGCTACTGTTCGTGCGGTATACAGCAAAGGAATATGAACTCCACCTCTATGGGTATTGGCTCGTCGGCCTGGTCCTGGGGGGTGATTTGTAGAGTCAGGCTTTCTCTCTTGCCTGCCTCCTGACCAAGCAATTCTTTTATGGGGGACTCGATTTTTATTTTTAGGTTCATTCCTTCGTTGTTGTCCGGGTTTCTTGGCCGGACGGAAAAAAACGATAATGAGCCGATATAGTGGAGCGCGCCTCCCTGTGTGTGTGCAACGAGAAACACATCGTAGTTAGGGCTGCCGGGTTCACCGAAGATGCGATGAAAGTTTAGGAATACCCGTGAGTCGCACAAAGACTCGCGATTGAAATGAGGTCGATTTTCCTCATAAATTCCCAGCCGGATTTCTACCTCATCCCCTGACAAGATTAACGGTCCAGGATGCTCGGCCATAATGTTTATGGAAGGTGACGCCATAATCAATTGAGCCAGATCAGTAATGGGTACACCGCCAGCGCACAGCACATCCAGGACACCAGTCTGGTTTCTCTGGGCAGAAGTATGCGTTCATATAACAGAACAGCCGTCACAATCATCATCAGCCAAAGATTGTGCCCGGCGATTACCAGCGCCAACATGACATGAAGGCAGGCTTTTACACAACTCATGCCCTTGATTAGGCCAAAATAGACTGTATCCCTGTAGGCATACCAGCCACTGATTCGCATGGGGACGCCGCTGCTGCAGGCAAAAACGGCTTTTCTTCGGGATGATGTATTGTTCCAGACCGCCGCCGCCAAAAAGGCAAGCGACCCAACAGGTAATGGTGAGATCACGTCATGCTCAATATAGGGCAGCTGATACAAAATTCCCCTGATAACCTCTACCACAGCTCCTGCGATCAGCCAGACGATTGCATACCCAGACACAAGAAGGGGCATCAACCTTAAGTGTTGATACCGTGGCATCATGATTTTTACCCGCCGGACTGAACCGCTGAGCATGGGCAGCATCATCGCTGAAACCATCATTAGCCAGGCCAGCAAACTACCAGAAAGCGCCACAATGGGAGTGGCTGACATAGGGTGATGTGAGTGTGCGGAGCGGCTCAGCTCAGCCGAAATCAAATATGCCCAGCTCAGCGCGCTCACCATGAAAAGCCACCAGTAGGGATAAGCCGTTGTCAGACGGCTCATCCTGTCGCTCATGTCAGCATACCGTTCGCTAATCAATTTCACTGTGCAAACTGACTCTGCCAACGTTTATTTCGACATCACTGTCCTGCTTTGACTGGGGGATCAATTGGACCCGAATTTTTTCTTCGTCCCAATCGTCACGCTGCCTGAGCTTGTTAATCGTGTCGGAAATATCGAGAGCAAAGTTCAAGCCGCCGCCATCACTCTCAACACTGGGAGTTGAGGCATTTTCGAGGCCAAACAGTCCAATACAGCCCACGAAGTTTTCTTCGTTGCCTTCTTCGTTATCACGGTTGGTGATGAACAGATCGATCGGGGACGTTGCGCCTTTACCTTTCACGTTACTGATTCGCAAAATGGTTCTTTTTTCGTCATCAGCTCTGGCGGACTTAAGGCGTGCGCCTCTTACCGGCTGAGGCGTCATGGTCAGATCCATGGGCGCCATATGATCGCCGACCGAAAAGCTGCCTGGGGTCGCACCGACAACATCCATTGGCGGCGCTGTTCTTCTGACAGGCTTGGTGGAAGGAAGAGGAAAGGACGGGGTATATACATAACCCAGTAATTCGGTCGTCTCCACGTCTTTGACCGCCATTTCGACAGGTTGGCCATTGCCGTCATGGAACTTGAAGCGGAAATCCTTCCACGCATTCACAGCAGGGTTGGTGCGACCTGCCTGAGCCAGCCACACCTGCCACAGCCGGTCGATATTAGCATGGTGTAGCCAGAATATGGGGTCGAGAGCAGCCGTGTCGGGATTCCCCATGGCGCCGTTAATATCAGTGTGCACAACGTTGTGTGGAAGGCTTTCTAGTTGCCCGGTCTCGCCACCTGAGTGGGCGAATCCTGTGACTCCGCCGCCAAAGCTTAAGTCATTGCTGATATTGGTAAACTCCACTTCATTCATGGCGGGCCAGGGATTAACGTTGTTCTTATTCAACACATAGTTGCGCCGGTTTTTTATCCATAAAGCGGCGAAGTCGGTATTGGGCCCCTGGGAAGACCCAAACTCAGGTGGGATTTGCAGGGCTTGTTGTTGCTCACTCGCCTGAGCGCTTGTGTTATATGCGTCACAGTAATTCCAGTAGGGAAGCGTCCAATCTGAGGGCCCGCCCATGTCACGGATTGCCTTGGCGACAATCTCTTCGAAGTAGAACAGGTACATGCGGTGCCACGGCAGGAAGTACCAGGTACCGTGCTGGCAACGGTTCCAGAAGCCGCTATTGACGGTCTGCTGGGATGGCGGAAAACCTGTGGCGTCCTGCCAGTAGGTTAAAGCACTGGGGTAGATTGCGTAGCCGTGAATGGCTCCTTGGTACCACCAGCTGGTGGGATCGTTAATGTCCCTGGATTTCATTTCCTCAACGGCTCTTGAGTACCAGGACAGCGTCTCGTCTTGCAATTCGTAAACGTTTTGTCTTGTTTTCATGGTGACCCTCCTTGGGGCGCTGCGCCACATCCAAAGGTAGTTCCAATGTATAACTACCTTTTGTCCGTTAAATATAGATGCTTTTAAAATATTTGGTGGAAATGTGATCAGCCCATTGCGTTCCTTCATTTTATTGGAGGGCTGGCTAGGTGGAACGCCATGCTGCAAACCTAACCATTATCCCGATCATACTCCCGTCGGGCATTGCGAATTTCATCGTGGTGTGCGTTGGCCCATGAAACCAGTTTCCAAAGTGACTTGGCCAGACCTTCTCCCAGAGAAGTCAGTTTATACTCCACTTTTACCGGGACTTCTGGATAAACCGTGCGGTTGACGTATCCATCCCGCTCCAGATCTCTCAAGGTTTGCGTCAGCATGCGCTGAGAGATGCCTTCGATTCGGGTTTTCAGGGAATTGAAGCGATCTGGCCCTTCAACGAGGCTGAATAAGATCAGCATCGACCATTTATCCCCTACCTGACTGACCACATTTCGAATCGGACAGTCTTCATTTTGCAAGAAAACTCGCTTGCCGTTTTTGGTCTTGGTGCTCATTACTCTTCACTCACAGGTTATCAAAAGGTAACTAGGGCATATTTTAGTGCCTAATTGTTGTCCAGAATTCTTTTATGTATGTTAGTACACATTAGTAACCAACATGAAGCCAATTTTATGACTCAATCTCTACTTAACCTGGCGTTAAATGAATATGCGACACGCCGCGCAGACTCTGGAATCGATTTCTTTGCGCCTAAATACGTCGCTGTCGGCAAGTTTAATGTTCGGTATGTTCGTCACGTCAAAGAGGGTGCTCCAACTTTAGTGCTGCTCAACGGCTTGCCTCAAAGCATCCGCATCTGGGAGAGTTTTTGGGAAAGGCTCTCTCATGATTTTAATCTGCTTGCCTTCGACATTCCTGGTTTCGGACTTACCAAAGCAGATGAAAGCGATATGTCGCCGAGAAAACTGGGGCAAGCCGTCGTTGAAATAATGGATCACTTTGGCATTCAGAAGGCGCACCTGATTGGCCCCGATGTGGGCGTTCCCACTACGCTTGCGGCCGTTATTGCTCACCCAGAACGCTTCGAGAGTATTAATATTTTTGACGGTCCTGGCAGTTATCCGCCCAAAATGTCTCCCATTTTGACGGCGGTTATCAAATCAGGTTTCGTCAGATGGCTTGCGAAGGGGCTAAATAGAAAAGCGGTTATGAAGACTAACTTTATGGTCGCAGTGAAAGAGGGCTACAAACGTTATCGGCCCACAAAAAATGCAATTCGAGAGTATTACCAGATAACCCATGACCTGCAAAGTCATCGTTGCGCCATGAGTTTCTTTGGCGCCTACGCTCAGGATCTCCCCTGGATTCAGGAACGTTTACGAAGTATTTCGGTTCCTGCCTTGGTTACCTGGGGAAAACTCGATCCGTTCGTTGACGTCAGCAACGCCGACTATCTTGCAAAGCATATTCCCTTGAGCAAACTCGTCGTCTTTGAAAACGCCTCCCACTTTTCATCTGAAGATGCAGGAGAAGAATATCTAAAGACGTTAACTAATTGGTGTCTGGGTGAATACAAGGGGATACGGGGGAAAGCCTGATCCCCCTGCTCTTTTATTTGTGTCTGCGTTGCTGCGACTCCGCTCTGTCTTTCCATCTGACTGGCGGAGTCTCAACGGAAGTTCAAGAGATATCCTCCACTGCCGCGTCGAGGGCGGCGATATCGATCTTCTTCATGGTCATCATCGCTTCGAATGCGCGCTTCGCCTCGATCGGGTTGGAGCTTGTGGTCAGATCAAGCAGTCGTCGCGGCGTGATCTGCCATGAATATCCCCAGCGGTCTTTGCACCAGCCACAGGCGCTCTCCGCGCCGCCATTCTCGATAATGGCGTTCCAATAGCGATCCGTTTCTTCCTGATTCTCCGTCACGACCATGAAGCTGACGGATTCATTGGGAGTGAAAACCGGACCGCCGTTGAGGCCGACAAACTGTCGGCCAAGCACCGTGAATTCGACGGTTAACTCAGTCCCTTCCTGACCACCGGGAAAATCACCAGGGGCCATGTTGACGCGGCCGACATGACTGTCAGGAAAAGTGGCGGCATAGAACTCAGCCGCTTTGCTGGCTTCACCGTGATCAAACCACAGACAGGTAACGAGGTTGGACATCTCTGCTCTCCTTATTTGTTGGGCACAAACTCTTTGTTGCAATCACTGAGTAGTCGTTCAGCGACATCCCATTTCGACCGTCGTGCGCAAAAAATCTTGAATGTAAGCCTATTACTCCTACGGTACGATTTTTTGATCAGGCTCCGCTTATATCCTGTTTCTGTCGCCCCCTTGAAGGGAGCCATCAGAACAGTGTGTGCATTTAATGATGTTTATTTCATTAAATCGCTATGACATTTCAGAAGCTTTTTCCATAGCATGTTCAATTCATTGTCGGTGCTGGGGTACGGAGGGGCGAACTCAGGTATATGTAGCCAGCAGTCCATTTGTGAGGGCTGGATATACTCAACCCTATCATCAACTAAGATGGTGCTGCTCATACTTGAGTATGGTATGAAATTTAGATTTTTGTATTCGCCGCTCTAATTGATATATTCAATGTCTTTAAACCATTCAGGGGCTACCCCTTCATCTGAAAGTAAAATTGCTATTTTGCGAAACCGTTCTTCGTTAATGGCGGTAAAAATAACAATTCTTTGGAATGCCTGCTTACAGTTTGTCAAGAATGGATGCAAGTTGGGCCGAGGTATTTGACTCATCGCATTCGAGATCAATGTACCCTCAAGGTCTAACGCCAAAACAGAGTTCGGCGCAATTACAATATCAGAGCTTGATTTTGACTTATTGCTATTCATTGATGTTGAGTCCTGTTACTCGTCGTAATCCTCACAAAAACCGGGCATCCACAAACTCTGGCGACTGCCAGCGATCAGCCTGATTGTTACTGATGAAGTCGCCATACCAGGATTCGAGATCTTTGTAGTTGGCGGAAATTGTCTTCTTATCAAGCCCGGCTTCCTTGAGTTGCGCCATATCGGCGAACTGGCTTGCTTGGGGGCGCACCAGGGCCACTGACAACATGCCTTCAAAATCGATCGCACCGCTCAGTTCGGGCCAGTATAAAACCACATCCGGCGTATCGACGGTCTTAAACGCCGAGGCGGATCTTAGCAGCGCCATTAACTTCTCCGCTAAACGTTCATCCGGCCCCATTACAGACATCACGAAAAAGCGAAATGTATCGGCGTCGTATTTCAACAGGGCGAAGTAAGGACCGCCCAATTATTCCAAAAAAAGCCACATTAGGCGTCGGGCGTTTGCCTGTACTTGCTTGATCGTTACGATGCGCCTTTACTCGGAAACCCGAAAATTAACCTGCGTGCCGTCTGGTAGATCTTTTATTAGGAAGTTCATTTGACCCGACAAAGCAAAATGAATCTCTATATCAGTGAGTTCGAAGTTTTCTGGCTCATATTTTCCACCCAAAACTGGCAGCCGCTTAAAGCCATACAGTTTACCCCGCTCAAGCACGGAGCCTTGCTCTTTGAGTTGAAGCACCAAAGGGACCAAAAACCACTCGTTGAGAAGCTCATTATCTTGCAGCTTTATTTTGAACTCTTCGTAAGACTCCGCAACTTTCTCAAACTCGGCGCTACCTGCAATGAGCCAATATATTTCCCCTGACTCATTCTGTAGGAAGGCATCTCCAATAGAGGTCACTAATATCGGCAGCGATTGACCTACGAGCCACTTCCAATCTTCGACTAGTTTATTTCGATCAATGTGTGTAAAGCTGACCGTAAGGTCATTCCATGTTAAAGGCATTTAGTTCTCCCTGAGGCATAACGTTCAGCTTATAAGTGTGTTGTTTGCGAATTTTTCAGCTCATGGCTACGTGTTTTCATTATCCTTGAATACATTCTTTTCAAACCAAGCCTCTGAATGGACTTCTTTATCCACAAGTTCCAGCGCTTCTCTCAATTTGGATACGGGAATTTGGACTAACTCCTTTCCAGACCAAAACTCTACAAATTTCTCTTCGCTTTCTTCGTCAGCGTAAAATTTCAGCAGCGGATAGTCTACACTTTCATCTATAGATTCGTTACCCGTATCAATAAATAGTTCCAATGTCATTCCGAAATCAGAAACAAATTGAGTAGCTATTTCGTCATTTTTAAATCGCTTCATGGTCCCCACTCCACACATAACGCCTAAAGCATTGACCTTACTAATCCTGTGTGCTTTGGCTTTTTATAAGTCATTATCCAACCAGCAAGTTGGGTACTCTAATTTAAGCATTATGATCTTTAGCTCATCCACACACAGCTTACCCTTTGAGATAAAGGGCAAACAAGCAATACCCCATGCTAGCCATGCGGCAAGAGGAATTGAAGCAATCACAATCACCTCAAGTAAGCTCGAATCCTTAGCCCCCTCAGTAGATGTAGTCAACTCTTCAAAGCTAAAACCCAGAAGAAAACCGACAGAAAAAAAATACATTATATGAACGATAAAATACATCGGAATCCATAAATTTGAAATGCGCTTTAATAAAGCAGCCTTTTCCGATTTCAAATAATCATATTGCTTATGTAGTTTCATTTTAATTCATAAAAAACAGTTATCGCGCATTCGCATTCGCATTCGCATTTTATCTGGACCAAGACTTCGTAGAAAACTCATCCAGCCCACTGTGCTTCCTATGTTACATCCGCTCTCGTGTCTAACGCCAAAAAACGTCGCATCGTGGCCTACCATCTACACAACCGGCTCCATTTCAGGATCGATACCTTGCCATCAACGGCTTAGTAACTATCTCATAACCCCCACTTGAATTTTTTAACCTTTGCCGGTTCACTGAGGCGCCACTTCTCTGATAAGGAAACGTCATGTCACAAAAGGACTCAAGCGCCCCGTCCAGTAAATCGAAACCCCTGGACACTCTATGGGAAGTACCGGACGAGCTATGGCTACGAATCGAACCCATTTTAAAAGAAGACTGGCAACCCAGCGCCAAGGGTGGCCGCCCCATCGGCAACTGGAGGGGCTATTTGAACGGGATTATTTTTCGGATGCGTTCAGGCTGTCAGTGGAACCAGTTGCCCCGCCGATTTGGGGATGACGCCACGGTCCATCGCTGGTTTCAGCGCTGGAGTAAAAACGGCGTGATGGAGAAGATCTGGGCGAGTCTATTGCGAGACTGCCAGGAACTGGAAGGGGTGGACTGGGAATGGCAAAGTGCGGACGGCTGGCTGGGGAAAGCCCGCTTTGGGGGGGGAGAATGTGGGGCCGAACCCGACAGACCGAGGCAAGAAGGGAACCAAGAAAAGCCTGCTGGTGGAAGCCGAGGGAGGCCCCTTGGGACTCGTCATCGCCGGAGCCAATGTCAACGACCATAAGCTGCTGGAAGCGACGCTGGAGTCGATTGTGGTAGAGCGTCCGGCTCCAACGGTGGAGGCGCGGCAGCATTTATGCCTGGATAAGGGGTATGACAATGTGGCGAGCGAAGACGTGGCAGCCCGGCATGACTACATACCGCATATCTGCCGAATTGGCGAGGAGGCGCAGCCAGCGGACCGTCATCCAAGTGGAAAGCCCCGGCGTTGGGTAGTGGAGCGCACGTTTGGTTGGCTGTCTAAGTGCCGTGCGTTACTGATTCGCTATGACAAAAAGGACAGCAACTATCTGGGATTGCTGCAATTGGCATGTGGTCTGTTATGGTTTCGGCGGATGTGGCGGCTACAGGGGCGTCAATGAGGTTATGAGATAGTTACTTAGCAGAAGACATCTCAGATGCAGGCATTAATATAATGCCTAAAGTACTAGAAGATGCCTACAAAGACGACAAAGCCGAGATAAGACAAAAAGGTTATACTCTCGCCTACAACCCGCCACCGCTTTATAGCAGGGGCACTGAGTGGACTACACCAGCTCAGAAACAATCTTCCGCCTCGTTTACTGAGACGAAGCTCGCCAAAGGGCTTTATCAAGCTCACAAAATGGGACAACATATTAAGATTGCAGCAACCGGTGATGGATGCTTGCTTTTACTTAAGGCGTTACAGCAATTACCAGATATGCAGCTTAATAACTTTACTCTGTTTATGGGTGCTCCACGAAAAATAGCCATCCCATTATTTAACGAAGTTGAAAAGCGCGGGATAAAACTTGCCTCTGATGTAACTAAAACGCAGTCATATGACTGGACTTGCGTAATGTCAAAGGTTTATGACAGCTTCAAGCTAGCAAACAAGGTTGAGGGCTTTGGTGGAGACCCTGCAAAAGCCCATCAAGTGATAAGAGCACAAGCAAGAACAGATGCAGCATACACCATTGGTGGTGCATTGGGTGCTGGCGGCTCAGGCTTTGCTCTTGGCAATGCCGGCTTAAACCTTGCCGCAGGGATGTCTATCATCGAATCATTTGGTGGTTACTGGACAGTCGGTACAACAACAGTTGGCCTTTTGCTTGTAGCTGCTAAGATGAGAAATTTGCTGGCGAACTCATCAAAATCCTCCGCACTAAATCCGCATATGCATCCCACACGAAGCGGCACAGACTTTGATGCTCAAGTTGTAATCAGGAATGGCGGTTACCTCAAATCATTTTTCGCTCTTGCGAGAGATATGGCGGGGATGGCCAAATAATGCGTTGGCTCAGACGTTTCAGCGCAAACAAAATGAACCCAATGGGGCCAGACTTTAAGTCTGCTCCACTCCTTCATTTCAACTTGTCTGGAACATCATTTAAGTTTCACAGTCCTCGAAGCGAACTGGTATCAGGGGTTACGCAAGGACCGCTGAAAATTGATCTATACAAAGATGAAGCCTTTGAAGCATGGAGCAATAACAAAGGCTTTTCATGCTTGATGATTAGCACTGGCTGGAAATATTGGGACAAGCCATTTGGAGAGGGCGCAATTGGCTCTCTTTCACTAAAAGTTAGAGTCCGAAAACGTCACCCACACTTCAATAAACCTGGCTCACTCTTTTCACCGTCTGAGCTTAAGCTATGGATACTTGAGTATTGCGAGGATGTTTGGGGAAGCTTTAACAAAAATGAGTGGGCACGGCGGCATAACAAGGTAATTGATATCGACCCTGAAAGGGATTTTTTCAGGTATCCAAAGTCTAACTCAGATATAGAAGTGTCAACATTCGCAGGTACAGACTGGTACTCCTACACTGTTGGCAAACCGTCCTCGCCCAGACAAGCTTTATATCACACACCAATATCCGACGATCATGACATAGCCCTGCATTTTGAGGCTAAAGCCCTAAACCGCGAATATAACAACGGTGACCATAATATTGATGACGCGGTTGAGCGCTCAATTTCAGACTTCATGGCCACCACAAGTTTACAGCTCTCAGAGGAATACCAAAAACGGAAGCAAGAAGCCCAAGCAAAAGAATAGCCCTCTCTGAAGGCTCCGCAATTCAACCATTACCACCTTATTCCTCCTGCTATTATCATGCGCATAATGCCGCATCGATCCAGGCGAAGGCCAGTTAATACCTGGCCTTTGCTTCATCTTTCAATGAATAGAATGTGGGTTAATGACTTCTATTTAGCCCCTAGAGTGAGTTATCCAACTTCACCATTTTGGCCTCAGAAGGCACGCCGTTTTCATTGAGCGCGAACAGCATGTAATAGCCCGGAGGCGCGATATTGGAGTTCAATGGCGTGGTCAGCCGATAGTAGTCGGAGCCCAATGGGTCCACTTCCAATTCGATGCGTCGTTGATCGGTATTGGATGAGTGGGTGACTGCAGACAAGCGGATCAGCGCGACAGAGCTGATAGTCTGTTCAGAGCGAATATCGAAATCCTTGTTATAGCCGATTTTTCCGTTATATCCCGTCGGCCCATTGTTGACAAGGGAGACTTCCGGACGATCGCCTTTGAACAGGTACGGAGGACTGTAGATTTCCGCCGTGGTGTAGTTGAACTTGCAACTCGCGCCACAGGCGCCGCCGCCGGCAACCCAGATTCTACCATCAGGAAGCAGCAGTGCGGTCGAGTGATAGTTTCTAGGGTCCTGATGCGGAGCGACTTCCGTCCATTCGTCATTGACCGGATCGTATATTTCCGGCGTATACACCGCTTCGCTGGTATCGAAGAGGTGGCTGTCCCGGGAGCCGCCCACTGTGAAAACGCCGCCATCCGGCATTACCACCGAGTTGGCGTAATACCGGGGATGGCGCATGTTTTCCTTGCGCACGGATTCACCGGTTTTCAGATCGATTTCATAGACGGAATACAGTGACTCGCTGACATTGATTTCCGCCTGATCGTCTTTGTAGTCTTCAATACCGAACCTGGCGTTTCCGCCCATTAGCAGCAGCTTGTCCGCGCTGTACTGGACATTGGCGGCGCCCTGAATGTACTTCGGTCCATCCTCACGTCCCTGGCCGGTCAGCATGGACCCGCCCTCGCCTTCGACAGTATGACGCACGAAGTTCTTGTAAGGCGCGTACTCCAGAATGCTACCGTCATGCATGACAGCGAGTTTTCGGTAATACTGCCCACGGGCCAGACCGTAATCACTGTTTTGTCTGCCGTCGATATCAGTGATGGTTTCGATTTTGTCGTAACCAATATCCCGGGTATTGCTTAAGTACCTGAAGCTGCGGGTGTCTGGATTCCAGATTTCCCCTTTCATATTTTCGAAAAAGGATTTTGGATTAGTGGACCCGTCCCCATCGCCGCCGATGGTGAAGACGGAACCATCGCCGAGGACGACGGCGCTGTTGTACCAGCGCGCCTTTTCCAGGTCGTTTTCCCTCACCCAATCGTTGGTGTCTGAGTTATAGGTCACCACATATTTGCGCTTGGCCTGATCGCCGCCACCGCCCAAAATCAGCAGCGACCCGTCCCGATCCATGACCGTGGCCGGGCAGAACATCTCATAGGTGTCTTTCACCACATATTGAGACAGTGTTCCATCTTTGGGATTGAACGCGCCGGTATAGGTGACGTCATCGCCATGAAAACTGATCGGCGTGGACCCCGACCAGAACACCAGCTGCCCGTCGGGTAGAACCGCTGAAGCAATCGCCACCAGGCCCAGCTCAAAAGTGTCGCTCCACTCTCCAACTACCGTTTTGGCGGCGGGTTTGAGGTCAAACTTTTCGTTGTCACCGGTCGTGCAGCCGAATTGCATCAGCTTCGCACCGTTAGTGAATCGATTGCCTGCGATATTCAGACAGAGCTCCGTTGCCGCTTCACTGATCCGATAACCATCCCTTAAAGGCGCTATATTCAACGGTCTTGCGGCCTGGCAATCGCCCAGTTTGACGTCCGTTCCGGCGACGCCCGGCGCGTTAATGCAATATTCCCGGTTCTCAACCGTAGTGGTCAGCCGGTAACTCCCGTCAGGATTCTGCTGAGCGTTCCATAACAGGGAGTCCGCTGAGCAGGCCAGCTGAACCAAACCCATTGTCTCGTTACGTTGAAAACAGAGCCCACTGTCCTTACCGGCAAGGTTGAATAAACCCGCCGGTATCTCAGCAAACGCTATCTGGGAGGTCACAGCTATGCCCGTACCTACAATTATTTCACGTATTCTCACGTGTACTTCTCCAAATTAATTAACTTCTTAGGTTTCTCATGCAGCTTGTTGTTTTTATTGACTAACATGAGGCCTTGTTAGAAGGGCGTCTGGAGAATTGGTTCAATTTTTTCGACTAAATTAATCGATTATTTTGAAAAGTCTGGAAATCGGGCCGAGCCGCGGGAGACAGAGCCTGCACATGTCAGGCCCTGTCGTTGCAGGCAAGTCGTTACAGACAAAATAGAAGGAAGCTATTTGTCTGCCTGATTAATAAGGGGCGCTTAAAGCCCCGCGAAGCCGCGGCGGAAGCGGCACGGGGCGCTTAGTTTCCGGCGAGACGGCGACCTGGGTTAACGTCGAGCGAAAGGTTACTTCGTTGGCATGGTTACGGGCTTCAACGAAAAAGCTGAATGAGGTCGTGGTTAACTCTTTGCAGCGGACTTCAATGCTGATGGTCTCGTCCCAGGCCATCGGGGCCAGGAACTCCATGGAAAACGCCCGCGCCGGAGGCAAAATCCCCATATCCAATATCTCGCGGATTCCCGGCGCGCCCAGCTTGTGCGTCAGGAATTCATGCACCGCCTCAATCACGAAATAAGACACCCTTGGCGTATACACAATGCCGGCCGGATCGCAGTCGCCAAACAGGATTGTTCGCTTTGTCGTAAAACTCATGGCATTCACTCGCTAGTTATTTCTTTTCCGATGTTTTTGGGCGCCGCGCAAACCATTGTCACGCGCGCCCTACTCGCAATCTTGGACTTTCGGCCTCATCTATAGCCGAACAACCATAGAATACTCGCTATCACGTAGATTTCAGGAGACCGCTGGACATGTATATCGGCAAATTGGCGAAATTGACCGGAACCACGCCGAAGGCCATTCGCCACTATGAAGCTCTGGGGCTGTTGCCGGAGCCGCAACGGAGGGAAAAATACCGGGTTTATTCTGACGATGACGTTGAGGCGGTCACGCTGATCAAGCAGGCCCAGTCGCTTGGATTCAAACTGTCCGAACTCAGGAAGCTGGTTGAAGGCGTCAATGTGTCCGAAGGCTTTCCCTTCGATGCGGCGATAGCCATGGTCAAATTGAAACGGGAAACGCTGCACGAAGAAATGCAGGCGATTCAAAGTCTGGACAAGCGCCTTAAACAGCTTCAGGAAGATCTGCAAAACTCATCCTGTCGTTGTTGACTCTGTCCCTAAGGACAAGGTTTAGCATTTGCGCCGTCAAACGGGTATCTGATCACGTGTCTGGAGATTGTAGATGAAGAAAATACTGGTGCTTAACGGCAGTCCTAAAAACGATGGCTTCGCCAGCGCCTTGTCGCAACACTACGCGGCGGCTGCGGGCGAGGCGGGATTCCCGGTGACGCAGGTGAATTTGCGGGAGTTGGAGTTTGATCCCAATCTGGCGGCGGGCTATGACGCCATCATGCCCCTGGAGCCGGATTTATTGCGATTGCAGCAACAGGTTCTGGCTGCGGATCACTTGGTCTTCGCCTATCCAGTCTGGTGGGGATCGGTTCCAGCGTTGATGAAAGGCGTGCTGGATCGCATTCTGTTGCCGGGCTTCGCGTTCCGTTTTGAAGAAGGAGCGTCTTTTCCTCAGCAACTGCTGGCGGGAAAAACGGCGCGGCTCTTGGTCACCATGGATACGCCGCCCTGGTACTACAAATGGGTTTATGGCGCTCCCAGTCATAAAATGATGAAAAAAACGGTCTTGGAGTTCTGTGGCGTGAAGCCGGTGAAAATCAGCGAATTCGGACCGATTGTCAAATCCACCCACGACGTCCGCCGCCGCTGGCTGCAGCAGACGTTGCAGCTGGCGGCGACGGGCGGCTGAACCTGCGCCTCATTTGAAGGTCCCACTTTTTGAAGGTCCCACTTTCAGCGTTCATTGCACAGGGCTGCGCCCGCTCAAACCGGCTATTGAAGACGCTCTTGTAAGCCTTACAAAAATCATTGCAAGTCTGACGGGAACGGCGGCAGTTATTAATCAGGAAGACAAAGAGCTTCCTGCTCTTTGTCTACAACGACAGAGCCTGCGCATGTCGGGCCCTGTCTCCTGCGGCGGTCGGGGGGGCATGTTTCTTGCCCCGATCAACAGTCAATGGACTGCAACTGTTGAAGTGAGGAAATCTATGTCTATACAGGAATCTCAACCCTCTGAGCCCGTTTATGTGGTTGACGGCGCCCGTTCCCCCTTTATCAAAGCAGGCGACCGCCCCGGCCCTTTCCACGCTGGCGATCTCGCCGCACAGACCGGCGCCGCGCTGTTGCTGCGCCAGCCTTTTAATGCGGAGGAGATCGATGAAGTCATCCTCGGCAACACCATGGCCGGTCCGGAGGAAGCCAATATCGGCCGCGTAGCGGCGCTGCGCATGGGATGCGGCGAGGCGACGCCAGGCTATACGGTGCACCGGAACTGCGCTTCCGGCATGCAGGCGCTGGACAATGCCGCCGCCAGCATCGCCGACGGTCGCTCCGATCTGATTCTCGCCGGAGGCGTGGAAGCCATGAGCCATGCCCCGGTGCTGCTGCGCGAAGATATGCTCAACTGGCTGGCGGACTGGCGTAACGCCGACTCTCCCCTCGAAAAAATCAAGCTGATTCCAGAGTTCGAAACCCAATATGTGCAACCGGTTATCGGGTTACTGCGAGGACTGACCGACCCCATCGTCGGCTTGAACATGGGACAAACCACAGAAAAAGAGGCGGAGCATTTCGGCGTGTCGCGACGCTCCATGGACGAGTACGCCGCGCTCAGCCAGCAACGTTTGGCTCACGCCGATGGAGCGGGTTACTTCAAGGAGGAGCGCACGTCGCTGTACTCCCCTGACGGGACCTTTTTCGACAAGGATAACGGCATGCGCCCGGACACCACGGCGGAGTCCCTGGCGCGACTCAAACCGGCTTTTGATCCGTTCGGCAGCGTCACCGCCGGCAACAGCTCGCAAATCACCGACGGGGCCTGCTGGCTGTTGCTGGCCAGCGAACAGGGTCTGAAAAAACACGGCCTCACCCCCATCGCCCGTCTCGCCCATACCGCCTGGGCCGCGCTTGATCCCTCGATGATGGGGCTGGGCGTCACGCTCTCCTCAACCGCCATTCTCAAACAACGAGGTTGGGGCCTGGACGACATCGACTACTGGGAAATCAACGAGGCTTTCGCCGGGCAGGTGCTGGCTTGTCTGAACGCATGGGCTGACGACGCCTATTGCCGGGAACAACTGGGGCTGGAGCAGGCTCTGGGAGAACTGGACATGACGCGCCTGAATGTAGACGGCGGCGCAATTGGTCTCGGACACCCTATCGGCGCCAGCGGCGCCCGCATCGTCCTTCACTTGATCCACGTACTGCGGCGCCATCAGACGCGACGCGGCATCGCTTCATTATGCATCGGCGGCGGACAAGGCGGCGCGATGCTGGTGGAAAATATTGAATCGTAAAGGGAGAACTCAACCATGGAGCAGACTCAAGAAGCCCACCCCATCGTAGAACTGGAACGGTCCGCCTTTATGCATTGGAGCTTGCAGCGTGACACGGACAATATCCTCTGGTTGCGACTGGATCAAAAAGACGCTTCCGCCAACCTGTTGGGAACGGAGGTGCTGGGGGAATTGACCCGAATAGTCGACATGCTGGAGCAACAGCCCTCAAATTCCGGCGCTCCGAGCGCCCTCGCCTTCATCTCAGATAAGGACGCGGGCTTTATCGCCGGCGCCGACATCAACATGATCGAGCAACTGCAAGACCTGGAACGTCCGGTGGATCGACTGCTGTCCATTCAACAGATTTTCAACCGTATCGAAGCGCTGCCCTACCCCACAGTGGCGGCGATTCACGGCTATTGTCTGGGCGGCGGACTGGAGCTGGCCCTGGCGTGTCGGTTCCGCATCGCTACTGCGGACGCCAAACTGGGCTTTCCCGAAGTGAAGCTGGGGCTCCATCCCGGCTGGGGCGGCGCCGTGCGCCTGCCACGCTTAATCGGCGTCACTGACGCCATGGACATGATTCTTGGCGGCAAACCGGTTTCCGGCGAACGCGCCCATGAACTGGGATTGGTGGACCACATCGCGCCACGACGCCAGTTCGCCAACGCCGCGCTCGCTATCGTGCGGGACAATCCCAAGCCCCATGAACCCAGCCTGGGCGGCAAGATTCTGAATGCGTCACTGCTGAGCGGGCCGGTGGCTTCGGAACTACAGCGGCGACTGCGTAAACGCGCAGATCGCAGTCATTATCCCGCTCCCTATGCCGTCGTTGAGCTATGGGACCATCACAGCAGAGACACGGATAAAATGCTGCATAAAGAGGCGGAATCCTTCGTCGCCATGAGCCGCACTCCCGCCTCGCAAAACCTGCGGCGTATTTTCCTGCTGCAACAGGAAATGAAAGCTCAGGGCCGCAACGCCCGCGATACCATCCAACATGTGCATATTATCGGCGCCGGGGCTATGGGGGGCGGCATCGCCGCCTGGTGTGCGCTCAAAGGATTGCGCGTCACCTTGCAGGATCAGAATCCCGAGAGCCTCGCTGAGGCATACAAGCATGCGAACGGGTTATTCCGCGATAAGCTTGGGGACAAACGGCTGGCGATGGTCGCCCGGGACCGCCTGACGCCGGACCCCGAAGGCGTCGGCCTGGCGTGGGCCGACTTGGTGTTGGAGGCGATTCCGGAAAAACTGGAGGCGAAGCGTCAGTTGTATCAGGAAATAGAGCCGCGTATGAAAAGCGACGCAACCCTGGCCAGCAACACTTCCAGCATCCCCATTGACGAACTGGCGCGCGGCCTTGCCCACCCTGAGCGACTGGTTGGGCTCCACTTCTTCAATCCAGTGGAAAAAATGTTGCTGGTGGAAGTGATCAAGGGCGACAAGACCTCGCAACAGACGCTGGATCGCGCCATGGCTTTCGCCGCCCTCATCAAGCGCGTACCCACGCCGGTCAACAGTGCGCCCGGTTTTTTCGTGAACCGGGTGCTGACCCCGTATCTGCTTGAAGCGATGATCATGTTTGACGAAGGCGTCCCGGCGGAAACCCTGGACGCAGCGGCGGAAGAATTTGGCATGGCCATGGGGCCAGCCGAAACCGTGGATCTGGTGGGCCTGGATATTTGTCTTGACGTGGCGGAGCACATGAGCGGACTGATTCGCGGCGACGCGCCGGCCATGTTCAAGAACTGGGTGTCCAAAGAACGCCTGGGCCGCAAAACCGGCCAGGGATTCTATGAATACAAAGACGGCGAGCCGCAGAAGACCAAAGTCTCCCGTCCGGATGATCAGGAAATGGAGGCCCTGCGTCAGCGCATGATTTACCGCATGCTGAACGAAGCCGTGGCCTGTCTGCGGGAGAAGGTGATTGAACAGAAAGACCACGGCGATCTGGCGATGGTGCTGGGAGCGGGCTTTGCTCCCTTCAGAGGCGGCCCGTTCCGCTACATCCAGGCGTGCGGCCCCACCCAGATCAAACGTATGCTCACGCTGATGGCTCAGGATTATGGCGACCGTTTCACGCCGGACAGAGGTTGGGAAATGCCCGCTCTAATCGCCGATGAAGAACGCGGGCACAAACAGGACCGCGATTCCCAGACTGAGTTATGAAGCCGAACAGCGCCCTCAGACCGTCCCGGGGGATGAGAGCCCGCCCGAATAGCGCCATGGCCATCTATTCCGCACCCTATTCCGCACCATGCCGCCTGGCGTAGGCTTCCAGGCGGTCGAGCATCTCCATTGACGGCAAGCCGTTGTCGTAGGGGCGCGAGGAGAGCGCTTCGAAGCTGTTCGCATAGTCAGCGATATCCCCGTCGGACTGGGCCATGGTTATAACGCGCACTTGGCGTTTCAGCGGCTGATAGCGACCGGGTTCAGGCAGGCACGCCCATAGCGCGACAAGGGCGGCGCTCGCCAATCCCGCGATGCATCCTCGACGAAGCGGAGAGAGTTGGCGGGCGTCGCGGGGAATAAGCAAGGCGCCCAGAATCAGGCCGGTAATGAACCCTCCCCCATGGGCGGCGTTGTCAACGCCATCAATCAAGAAACCCAAAAAGATGGTGAGCAAAGAGAAGATAGCGGCGCCGAAGAACAACCATCTGAATTCGGTCAAAGGTACACGGGATTTATTCAACCAGAGATAACTGAGTAACGCGCCATAGACGCCGAATATGCCTCCCGAAGCCCCTGCGGAGACGACGCTGACGACATGCAAAGCGAGGGAAAATAAATTGCCGATGAGACCTGACGTTATAAAGATAATTAAAAAACGCATCTGGCCGTACATGCGCTCCACCCACTGCCCCCCATCCCATAGCGCCCAGGCGTTCAGGGTCAGGTGGACGATTCCGAAGTGGAGAAAAATCGCGGCGTCCAGCCGCCACCATTGCCCGTTCTGCGTCGCCGGGCTGAAGTTGGCGCCCCACTGCAGCATGACATGACTTGGGACATGCCAAAATTCACCGTTTTTTAACCATATAGAGACAAAAGCGAGTATAATCCCGAGAATGATTATCATTGAAGTGTAAGTAACGGCGACCCTTTCTTTTAGCTGTTCATAGAAAGATGACATGGACGCGCTGGATTCCCTGCGATAGCTTTTAACTTATTGAAACTTAAAGGACATATTGCTCGGCACATATGGAAACTAACATACCCCGGGCGCAGACGCACGTTAACACAATGAAGACCCAGGTTAACACGACGAACAGAAACAGGCTTTCACAGCGGCCGCTGACGCCGCCTTTTTGGGGCCCGCGAACAGTTGTTCCCAGCCCTCCCACCTCCGGACCCTAGAGGAGATTGACGCGCTTTCAGTAAAACAAGGAACCAAGGAAGTAAAGGATTAGATGTACACAAGGATTAGATGTACACAAGGATTAGATGTACACAAGGATTAGAGGTACATATGGACAACCTGCAACGATCAATGAAGATCGGCTTTGGCCGGAATAATCTGCATCAGTTTTGCGAGGCGCTGTTGGACCCCCTCGCCCTGTTCATCAGCATCTTGTTGGTGAGTTATTTATTTGAAGGCGCCATTGAAGCGCCATCGATGATCTCCGCATTATTTGCATTCTGCGTCGCCTTCCCCGGGCAATCGCGACTGCACCAACCCTTGAGCCGTTGTCTCATCAACATATTATTAGGCTGGTTCGTTATCGCCTTTTTGATTCTATCTTTAGGCTACGCCACGCGATCGATAGACTTATTCTCACTGACCACCATCCTCCACTGGCTGTGGATCGGCCCCGCCATGCAAGTCAGCGCGCATCTGGCGTTCCGCTACTTCACGGTATTGCTGCAACTGCGCGGCGATCGACAGAAAGTGGTCATTGTGGGCATGAACGAACAGGGACTGGAGCTGGCCAAACGTCTGTGCCGCAGCCCCTATTACAACGTCGAAATACTGGGCTTTTTCGATGACCGAACGGCGGATCGACTGCCGAAAGGCGCCGACTGGCCAGTGCTGGGGGATTTTTCTGAGTTATACGGATACTGCAAGGCCCAGCGAGTCAACAGTATTTACCTGTCGCTGCCCATGACCACGCAGCCTCGCATCCTGGCGATTCTCGACAACCTGGGCGACACCACCGCTTCCGTTTTGTTTATTCCCGATATGTTCGTGACCAAGTTGATCCAGGGCAATGTCCACCAGGTCACCGGCATGCCGGTCGTCTCTGTTTGCGATACGCCGTTCCGGGGCGTTAACGGGCTGATCAAGCGCTGGAGCGACATTGTTCTTTCCACGCTGATTCTGCTGATGATCGCGCCGCTGCTGGCGGTCATCGCTGGCATGGTGAAAGTCAGTTCACCCGGCCCCATCATTTTCAAACAGCGCCGCTACGGTTTGGATGGCGAGGAAATCATCGTCTACAAATTCCGCTCCATGACCGTCTGCGAGGACGGCGATGTGATTAAACAAGCGCAAAATGGCGACAAGCGGCTCACGCCCATCGGCGGCTTTTTGCGCAAGACTTCACTGGATGAGCTTCCCCAGTTCATCAATGTGCTGCAAGGCAGGATGAGCATCGTCGGCCCCCGCCCGCACGCGGTGGCGCACAACGAGCAATACCGCAAGCTCATCAAAGGCTACATGGTGCGCCACAAAGTCCGGCCGGGCATCACTGGTTGGGCTCAGGTCAACGGTTTGCGGGGCGAAACACAAACCCTGGAGCGCATGCAGGCGCGGATCGAGTTCGATCTCGACTACCTGCGCAACTGGTCGCTGGCGTTGGACCTGAAAATCATCCTGATGACTGTCGGCATGGTCTACAAGGATGAGTACGCATACTGAAACCGGAACCTGGAACTTCATCCGGTTACCGCGCAATGGATATTACCTCCCACTTAACTGAGAGATATTTGCAATGAAAGGCCTGTACATTAACGTTACCAACGCGAGAGCCGAGGTAGAGTTATTTTCTTCTTCAATTGGCGCCCCCGCGGACATACATGAGTTCAATTCCCCTCTCGGCGCCCACATTTTGGTGGACGTGCATCGCGCCAACTGGCCGGAGGGCGTCGCTTACGCCGATGCGGCCACACATTCCCTGGCGGTGGGCTGCGGGCATTTCGTCTTCAACGGACGTTTGGGCAATATCAGCGAGTTCGCCCGCGCCTTTTTCAGGGCGGAAACGGAAGAAGAACGCACAGCGGTGTGTTCGCTGATCGAAGCCGGCAGTTACGTGTTCTATATCGAAACCGGCGGCGCGCACTACCTGGTGACCGACCCCTTCGCGCTGGCGCCGCATTTTCAGGACGTTCAGTCTGCAACGCTGCGCGTCGCGCCGGCGCCCTGCTTCATCGTTGAGGGCAAGGAAAAGGAAGAGGACCCGGCGCTGCAGAACATCCTGAACATCAAGCGCCACCTGTTCGGCGGCTACACCCTGTTCAAGGGAATAGAGCGGCTGGAAGTGGGCGCCATCGTGTCCCAAAGCCAAACCTCATTCTATTTCGATTATCTGAACGGCTCCGGCGACTTGCAGAACGTCAATGAAAAGATGCGTAAGGGCCTGGAGATTTTCGGCGATCGCAAAAGAATTCTCCCTTTGAGCGGCGGGCTGGACTCCCGGTATTTGCTGTCGCTGGGCAAGACTCATTACGGTTACACCTATGGACCGGCGAATACCGGCGACCGCCCTGTCGCTCGTAAATTCGCCAGATTCTTCGACGACTATCGTGAGTTCTCCCTGTTGGATCTCAGTTATCCAAAGCGCTCGCAACAACTGGGCGAAAAGATGTTCAAAGGCCTGGTGTCCCGACCGCTCTCCGAACTGCTGGTGGTGTACCGTCATTTCTATGAAGCCTGGGGCGACGGCAATCTGTTCGTCGACGGTTACCTGGGGGGCACCTTACAAAGGGGCTACTACTTCAACATCGAGTCCGCCTGGGGAACCCTGTTCCGTATCTTCCCTTCCCTGATGTTCCGCTTCATCACGCCGGAAGACCTGATTCGTTATCGCTACCGTCAGTTGGATGCAACCGGCAAAGCCCTACTGCTGGATAACTTCCATGCCGTCACGGCGCGCTTCAACTGCGACGGCTGGAAGAAAATATTCCTGTACGAAGCGCTATACGGGCGCAGCGGGCGCTGGATCACCCACGGCGGCTGCGTGATGGCGAGCCAGTTCTTTACGCCTGTGCAGCCCTTCGTCTTCTTCGACGTTTTCCGCACCTTCATGTCTCTGGACGTTCGCAAGTTCAACAGCTTTTCTTTGCTTTCGCCTTTGTGGCGCACGCTGCCGAAGGGCCTGAGCGACGTCGCCACCCTCGACTTGTACCGCCCGCTCTGGCCCGCCATGCTGAACCGCTGTCTGCACGTGGCGTCCAGAACCACCGACAAACTCTCCCTCAGCCATCGTTTTGATAACTACAAGGAAGAACTGCCCAAGGTGCAGTGGGAGTGAGTGTCAGAAATAAGGCAGGGATCTGATTTTGCTTTCGCGCACCTCAGATGGAATATGATCAGAGGTGCGCGTTAAATTAATAGTAGAAGCAGATAGCGCATGCCTTACTAACGTCGAATTAAACTTGGATAGCAACGGGAATAGGTAGCCCCAACATAGTCACTACTGGCGTATAAATATCTACATCGGCGGTGACTGTTTCTATCGACACAATCAGGCTATAGCGGGTCTTTCGATTCCAGCAGCCTAAATGGGCTCGCTCCCTCCACCATCCAATTTTTGGCATCACAGAGATAAAGTGGGAAGTTGCAAGTTCGGCGGAAGTGCCAATCCAAGTATCAGAATGGATGGAGCCACGATCCCTGGCATTCGAACCAAGAAACCAATAGCCAGACGCCGATTGAGTGTTGACAAGCTGCTCATCTTCTTCTCTAGCAGCTTTATTTATTCGCTTAACAAACTCTTCTTTTGATTCGCTAGGATTATTGATATCAAAACGTAACGCATGTGATGCATATCGATAACGATCCTTCCAGCCGATTTCACCAGGCCCTGGCTCAATAAAATATGACAACGTAACTTTCATTTTTACTTGGACATTATCGGGAAGCGCCTGAAGCACTTCTTTAGGCCATGGTAAGTCATAGAAATGCATGTCCCGTGTGCACATACCAGTTTTGGGCTTCTTACGTCTATCAAATGGTTGAATTTCTGCCTGTGAAATTAAGGTTAACGAATTCTTGGCGCTGAACAGCGCACGATTCAAGTCAGGTACGCCATAACCACAAATACTGAGCAATACCTTTAAATCAGCTTTTTTATTGCTTGACGTAAACTGATTTTTTAAAGGCTCAGGCCAATCTGCTGAATGAACCAAAAGAGCCCGGATAGTCTCTTCCCAGTAACTAGGGTACTCGGCTCTAAGAGCTCCCGCCATTCTTGCTAACTGAGCCGTAGCCGCACTAGTCATATTAAAAGGATAAAAATATCCTTGTGAGTGCGGTTGATGAGTGATCGAAAGTATTGACAGGTCATCACACTCAGTTGCAAACCCTGTGCGGTCTATCGCTAAATTCCCTCCTTCTAACACTAATTCTGGCTTAATCGGCCACTTGTTTTCTTCCCATGTACTCGACGTTGTTGAAAATGGAGAGAGTGTTTGTGCCTGTGCGACAGGAGAATATGAGTCTAACTTTGGATCAGTTATATCAACGAGATTTGTTATCGCGCCAACTGTCAGAGCATTCCAAGATTGGGCTGGGTCATGTGCGGATTCCGTCACTTGAATTGCAGGATAATCTTGTGCAGCTTTTGTAAAGTCTATGCCATGTACAGAGTTACCCGCACTGATAATAAACAGCCTTTGCTCATTCCACCTTGCAGTAAGTTGGTCAATCTCAGCGGACCAAGAGCTTGGGCGACCTCTGTCACGTGTATCCGTTGCAGTAACAGCCATGCAATAGGTCCGCTTCCTTTCAGGTGCTTGTATTTCTGCTCTACTAACCCCCTGAGCGATAATGTATCCCCAAAGTTCTGGTTTGTTCTCACCATCATGCGGCAAAATTTTTACAGACTCTAAGGCATAGCGAATAGGTACAGTGTCATTGTTTTCCAAGAGAAGCGTTAAGTCTCCATACAGGGCTGTTCCCGCCATGAGCGTCCCATGCTGGTCACGGTCATTTACCCCCCAATTTGGATCTATTGACTGGCAGTCTTCATCAGCTAAGTGTGGTCTGAGTAAAGGGTGACCATTGTTAACACCAGTATCAAGAATACATACTGAAGATACTGAGTGTTCCGGTTTATCAATTCTATTTAGAAGATCAGTCACCCATTGGCTTTGCTCTTTTGCACTCATCTCCATAAAAAACGCGGACGTCGTTTTTGCTAAGCGATATTCTGCTATAAGGTCGCTTGTTTGCGTCAGCTTCTCCAAGTCGCTCATACTCGCGAAGATTACTTTAACAATTCGCTCTGGAAACTTTATAACTCCTTGGCGAGCATCTAAATTGAGCTGATGGATAAGTCTGTCAAATATCCTAACTTCCTCATCGGAGCTGCCTCGAAGCCATACTTCCACCCATTTCTTTTCTAGTCCTGGTTTAGTCGCACTCAAATCAGTCCAAAACGAATCGACCAAGAGCGCACTCTTGATATCCGCAATACTTGCCACTAACCTTTGGTGCTTCGGGTTGCCCTTATCTGTATTTTGATTTATATACTCATCAAATTTTGAGGCAAAATATTTCCGCATTTTGTTTGAAACATATACTGTCGCCAAAGTGACTAACTGTCCTGCATCGTTCTCCACTTTCCGAATGTTTAACAGCCTAATTTCTCTAGATCGCATATCTTCGAGGCTTTTGGTTACTAGCTCAGCCCCTGGATCGCTAATAAATTCTAAATAGACACCATTCCTGGCGCCAACTAAGGCTAGTTGGGTGGCTTGTGATTCGTGCCAAGCCTTTTTAAACTGGGCCTGCAAATAACTACCATGCTGAACTCGATTTCTGGCGGTAACTTCAATCGGATTTATTGCTGAGGAGGTACTGGTATATGGGCGAACTTCAGGTTGGCTGGGCAATACAATATGAGGAAGCTTATCCATAAACTATTACTCCTCTATCAGAGACTTGAGTAGACCTGTCTCCGTTGATTTAAAGTATAGATTAGGTCAGTAGATGTAACTTTTGAACGATCATGCAATACAGCTTCTTTAATGGCATCGCGGCAAGCTGAGCCTATTTCGGCTTGGCTCAGGTTTTCGCATGTAGACAGAACTTTCCGCCAAGCAAAGCGCGTCGCCAAGAACCCTCCTAACACTATTTCAATCAACTGTTTACATTCGCTCTCATCGGGTAACGTGTAATAAATTACATCATCAAATCTGCGAAACAGTGCTTGGTCTAAAAGTTTTGGGTTGTTAGTTGCTGCGATGATAATGCTGTCAGACTGATCAAGCTCAATAAATTGCAATAACGCATTCAGAACTCGACGCATTTCTCCGACGTCATTATCAAGGGATCGATCACCACCAATGGCGTCGAATTCGTCAAAGAAATAAACTCCTTGCTTTTGTCCCATAATATCGAAAATTTGACGTAGTTTAGCACTAGTTTCCCCCATAAACTTAGTAACGAGCCGATCAACTTGAACTGTATAAAGCGGTAACTTAAGCTCATGAGCAAGCACTCTTGCTGACATTGTTTTTCCAGTTCCTGGAGGGCCAGCAAGTAGAACTCGACGACGGTTTGATAAACCGTGCATTTGTAACTTACTGCGCTGATAAAACTCCTTAACAACCCTATGAAACCGCTCCAAAGTATCCTTAGGGGCCACAAGTGATTTGAAAGGGGTGTCTGAAGTTTCAGAAACTACCAACCCTTTCAGTTCCTGAGGAAAAGGTACAACTGTTAAGCTCTTGCGAACCCTTTTGCGATGGTTATCAACTAGCTCTCGTATCTCATGAGCTAAAGTGGCGTGTCCTTGCTTTGCCTCATGAGCCGCCATCTGAAGAGCAATCGAATAAAAGCGCTCTCGATCTTCCTCTGAATAGGAGCGAATGAGGGATTTAATCTGGTCCGCGGTGGCCATGGGGCATATCCAACTTAATCACGTCAAAAGGCTCGTAATCCTACATGAAGCGGGCAACCAGCAACAGCTAAAAAACATTGGTATGAGATGGAGTGAAAGTTTAGCACACAAAATGCTTGGGGCCTGAGGAGCTGGATCATTGTTGTCGGTCCTCCGAGTCCGCCAAAGCAGGCTCGGCGAACCGCTAATGAATCCTTCCGCTAGTCCAACTCCAAACTGGGTCTTTTTGGAATCGCCATCCTGACTTTTTCCGGAATGGACGGATCGGGCTCGCAATCCGCGAGCGTGTTGCAGCCAATCATCTTCATATCATCCCACTGAATCGTCAGCAGCCCACCGTTGGCGGTGACGTAATCAATCAATTCCGCAGAGGTATAGAGTTTCATGGGACTGATAATACTGACGCCATCCGGAGAAGGATCGAGAGGATGGCGGGTGTAGTTGTGAATGTCGAAAATAGTCTGGGGAGCCTGATTGTCCAGAGTGGCGGTCATCTGGAAGCGTCCGGTCTCCGCATCCCCCTCAATAAACGTGTATTCAAGAGATATCCACTGTCCCACGGGGACTTCAAAGGTCTGGTTGACTTCACGCCATAGCGCGTCGTCCCACTTCTGCGTGGTTTGATTGTAGCTGCGCGCCCGCACGGCGAAACGCAGCTGATTTTGCCCCTCCTTTACGCTGGGTTTGTTGATATTGACGCTGACCACGAACGGATAGGGATCGCCATCCCAATGCGGGTTGTTCCACCAGGAAGACAGGGACAGCCAGTCAATGGTTTTCGGGTAGGTCCGCAGCATGCTGAAGCTGTTGCTCAGATACATGCGCACCTTCAGCTTTAACTCTTTAAAGCCGGTCTTGCCAGTGACGTCCAGCTGCACTCTGCCTTTCTCGTTATTGACGTTGGGCTTTTTCAGTGCGAAAGCGAGCACCTTGTTGTTGGGATCGTCCAGCGCCGGCTGAACCTGCGCCCAGCGTTCGGTGAGGTCGCCCCCTTCATAGTTGATGAACGCGCCGCCAAATCCCATGGTGGTTTTCTGTTCATTGATCCAATTGCGCACGCAGGAAAACTGGTTGGTGCTTAGCTTGGGCTCTGCGGTTTTGCCGGGCTGGATGTCTTGAAAATATAAGCCTTCGTTGAAGTCCGAGCTGAAAACAACCCGATTCCCGTCGTTACATGACCAGAACCAGTCCAGTTGCGGCGTTTCCGCCTGGACCGAATCAAGGGGCGGAAGCAAACACCCCAGAGCGGTAAGTAGAAGCGCCCATCGTTTCACAACGTCGGGCGACTTGGTCGAGTTGGCTGTCGGCCTGTCCATAAGCACTCTGACTCCTGTTGGTTAGACTGACTAAAAAAATGGCGCTGCTCCGCAGCGACCGAATACAACCTGCCAGTTTATTAACCAAAGGCTCATCCGCGACCACGGATAGAAAAGAGCCCGATTGCAATGACGGGGACCTCCACAAATGCTTGGGTAAGTCGAAGTCGTTCAGGCCCGATAATGCTTCTCCGGTTGGCCAGCCACTTCACGGCGGACAACTGATGCTATTAACGGCGCTCGCCGGAACATGCTTGCGCGGCGGTCCGATAACCGGCGCCGCGTCCCTCCGGCGAGCGGATTTTGTTGAGGCGGCTGTAGGTTTTCCCTAGCGGAATGACTCCTGTTAGTTAGTCTGACCTTACTAATAGTAGCCTTCATTGCAGAGACTGAATGTAACGTGACAGCTTTTTAACCAAAGCGCCATCCGCCACTTCGGAGATGGCGGGACCGGATTCCAATTGCGTGCGCCGGTCCAGTATGCGCGGCAAATCCGACGCTTCCCAGGCCACGATGATGCCTTTGCGATTGGCCAGCCATTTCGCGGTGGCCAACTGATGCTCATTGCGATGCTCGCCCAAAGAGGCTTTGCGCGGCACGATGATCACCGGTTTACGCAAATACATGGCGGTGATGATGGAGCCCATGCCCGCATGAGAGACAATCAGCTCCGCCTCGCGCATGTAGTCGGTCACTTTTCCTGGTGCGAGAAAGTCCGCGAAGCCCATGTGTTGGGGCATGTATTTAGCCGGTCCGGTCTGCGCATAGACCACTACATCCTGGTTGCGGCCCGCCCAATCGTCCAGCGCGCTGATCATGCGATCAAACGCAAGTTGAGTGCCTACGGTTGCGAAAATCACAGCACAGCCCCCCAGTAATGCGGTCCGCTGGGCTTGCTCAGATGCTCCCACTGCGTCAGCCACACATGGGCCCATCTGCCGACTTTGGCGCCGGACTGGGACAACGCCTCACCATTGGCGATGCTGTCTATCCATATGGTGCGCGCGCCTAAGAGACGCCCGTACAGGATGGCGGCGAAACCCGGCGCTGCGCCGGTGGTGACGACGATGTCCGGCCGGGTCTTAAGCATCACCAACGCCACCTGCAGGAACATTTTCACCAGCGCCAATTTATTCCACATGTTCGCATCCTGCACGATAAAACAGGGTTCGTTCTGAGGCGAACTGTAGTCCTTTACTGTAGTCATCCATGACAGTTTATGGTTCTCAAACGCGCCGCGCAGTCTTTGCAGTTGCACCCAGTGTCCCCCACCTGAGGCGACCAAAAGTATTTTTTTCATTTTTATTCTCCTGTCATTCCCTGAAAGTTCCTTTTTTGAGACAGATTTCCGGCTCTGGGCCGGTTGACGATGCTCAACCAAAGCTTCGCCAGTTTGGGGTACACCACATTTGCGGAAAAGGTATCCGCAAAACTGGCGTGTCCCCTTGCCGCCAGGCCCGCGCGCGCTTCATCATCGCTGATCGCGCAGCGTAAGGCCCGGCGTAATTCCTGAATGTCCCCCGCCGGCGTCAACATGCCCCGGCCATCGCTCAATACATTGGCGATGCCCCCCACCGGCGTCGAAATCACACAACAATGCCGCGCCAGCGCCTCCAGAATAAACATCGGCATCGCCTCGTCTCTGGAAGGCAGCACCGCAATGGCGGCGCGGTCCAGCAGATCCATGAGCGCCTGATGGGATAGCGCCCCCACGAACTCGGCGTTGCGCAGCGACTCGGGAACCACGCCAGCATCGATCACCGGTCCGGCGATGACCAGTTTCCAGGCGCCGACGTTAAGAGTGGGATCGGTATCGCTTTCAGCCTGCAGCTCTTCCCAGGCCTGCGCCAACACATCCACGCCTTTGCGATAGGTGACGCCGCCGCCGAATACCGCCAGATTTTCCTTGTTCCCCGGACGGCCGGTCGCCACTGCGTTGGGAATATACACGATGCGCTCCGGCGCCAGCGTCTGCGCCACGATGGCGCGGGTCTCTTCACTCAGCACATGGACATAGGTCGCTCGCGAAAGGACAAAACGCACCAGTTTCGGATAGCGCCGACTGAACTCGGCGAAACGGCTGCCGTGTAATTGCGCGACCACTCCGAAGCCCAATAGTTGCGCCAGGGTGAGCAAAGCGCCCTCACGCACGAAAGAACCGTCCTGGGACAGGTGAATCACCATGGCGTCCCGGTTTCTACGTCCGCGCAAGCGCAGAATTTTCCAAATGGCGCGGAAGAACAGTCCCAAAGCCTTTACGCCCCTGGAGCCGTCCCGTGACGGGATCACCTCAACCTTTAAGTTTTCGAACGGCCAGTTCAGATAGGCGTTGATCACCTGGGTCATGCCCCCCGCCACTTCGCCATGGCGTCCCACGTGCCATACCACTGGCGTCGTTGTTCTGTTCGCGCTCATGCTTCACGCCCCCGCACCGCCTCCACGAAAGAAACCAGTTCTTTGCGAACGCCATCCAGGGACACTCTGGCCTGCCCCAGCGTATTCAGATAACTCTCCCGCTGTCGCAGCGTATCCTCCAGAAACTGACCGGTGCGCTCCGGGGACCAGGACGCGGCGCTTTGCCCCACGCCTTTCAGCCCGATGGCTTCGAAATGACGGTCCACCTTGCTGGAATTATCCGTGGTCAGCCCCGCCGGCGCCGCGCCTTCCGTATAGGCGGCGATGAGCACGTGAAGACGGTCGCTGACCACCAGCGCCGCGCGTCGATAGACATCCCGCAAGCGCTGTTCCTGTTGCATATGGTCGTGGCCGTCCCAGTCCAGCACCTGTCCGCCCAGACTGCCGGCCAGCTCGCGGGAGCGCGCGGAGTCCATCAGCACCTGGGTCACCGCCATGATTTCCAGACGATGTTTGTGCGCGAAATCACGGACGGCCTTACGCCAGGCTTCATTGGGCGCAGGTCGGTCGCCGCGCATGGACACAATCAGATAGCGGCGGTTTTCCATGGAGGAAATACGGCTGAGTTCGCCGCCCTCCGCAAACGCCAGATCCGGCATCACGCCGCCGTGTCCCAGATACTGGAAAGAGCCCTGATCGCGCCAGTAAGTGAGATCGGAGACTTTCAACGACGGCGTTATCAAACGGCGATAGAAGCTGGAGAAGTTACGCACTCCTGAGCCCAGGCGGGCGACGCTGCCGCCCCGCGCCTTGAAGCGTTTCGCCATGGGCAGAACGCCAAGGTGCTCCTTCATGCCTTTCAGACTCAACTGGATTTCTCCGGGCTTGAACAGATAAATGCTTTTCTGGCGCCGACTGGCTTCCATGCCGGCGCGATACCAGGACAGAAACGACGTGTAGACATGATCGTCCGGACGCAACTGCAATGCTTCGGTATAGCCGGCGGGGGCGTCGCCGGTAAACACATGCAGCCGCGAATCGCCCTGCAGCCACTTGGCTAACGGGCGTCTCAGGATGATGTCGCCGATGTTCTGGTATTGACCGATGAGGGGTAAAAATATCGGAGTCATGATTTCAACTTCCTTGCTTCAGAGCCTCGTGACAGGCTTTCTCATGGATGGCGAAATAGGTTCCAGCCAATTTCCTTGCAATGACTGGATAGTCCCTGTGGGTTCTCAAATAACGAATGGCGTTTTCCATTCTGTGGCGGCGCATGTCCGGGGACTCCTTGAGCAGGGCTTCCGCGGCGTCGGCAAACGCTTCGGCGGTGTACGGAACGCACAAGCCCGCGCCGGATTGTTCGATCACCAGTTTTTGGTCCGGGTTATCGTTACAGACCACGGGAACGCCCAGCGCCATGTATTCGATCAGCTTGGTCGGCGAGGAACAGTCAAGCAGTTCGCCCCGGGGAATGGGCGACAAGCCCACTTCCGCCTCACGAATGTATCGCCACGCCTCCTGCATCGGCAGCCAGCCGGTCCAGATCAGGATATCGTCGACGCCCAGCTGGCGCGCCCGTTCCTGCAGCCACGTCTTGTGCTGCTGGTCGTTGGTGTCGCCGACGATGGCGACCACGATATTGGGAAGACGCCAGCGCAACAGCGACGCCATCTCGAACAGGGTTTCGATGTTGCGCACGTAATCCAGACTGCCCAGATAAATCAGGGCGCGCCGGCCCCGCATGCGATTATCGACACAAACATCGTCTGCCACGTCCGCATCGAAAGCCGCCACGGAAGCCAACATGCGCTCCAGATCCACGCCCATAGGAACCGGGGTCATGCGGTCCGGCGGAGCCCCGCGGCGCGCCATATCCTGTTTCATTCTTTCCGACTGCACAAAGATATGATCCGCCCGGCTCAGCACGAGTCGGTACAGAACAAAGCGTCCCAACAGTCCACGCAACAGCAAAGGCAGCGATGTGATTTTCTTCAAGCCGTTGGCCCGGCGGGCCCGGTCTATCTGGCCTTCCGGATAGGGGTAAGAGCACCAGTACAGGAACGGCATGCCTTTAAGCCGGGCGAAAACCAGCGCCATTAGCGCGATAAAAGGCATGTCCCGCACCTGCACGCCGTCATGCCTGTCGCGCCGGGACTGCGCCAGCGCCCTGAACATATGCGCGAACCCCGCAAGATGTTTGAGCCTGCGCGGCGAGTCCGCCAGAATCGCCTCGCCGCCGCCCCAGGCCTCCTTCTGCGTCCCCGGTTTGCGGAACGCGACTATGTCGGAATAGACGCCGTGACGGTGTAAACAGTCGCCAAAAAGCAGGCCCACGTCCACCCGTCTGGCGGGAAACAACCCTGGCGTCAGATAAAGCAGTCTCATTGTTCTCATGCAGTGCTCGCGCCTCTTTTGACTAGCGATTTCAACAATCCTGTCTCCTCCGCCGTGAACGGACGGAGCAGTAACACCGACACCGCGAAGGCGCCGACAATCAACAGTGAATAACCCAGCAACGGAATGAGGCCGGCGCCGATCACCGCAACGGAAACGTCGGGGCCGATCGCGCCGGGAATGATCGCCACCGCCATGGCCAGGATGAGCTTGGTCTGATTGAGCCAGTCAAAGGCGTAATCGCAACGCCGCTTGAGACCCGCGATAATGAAAGTATTGAACAGCACATGCCCCAGCCCGATGGCGATCACCGCCGCCCACACGCCGAAGCCCAGGTGCAGCAGTCCCCAGAGACTGGGCAAGGTGATCAATCCCAGCGCCGCGCCCCATTTACACAGGTTGGCCTGATCCAGCGTCACTGCGGCGGTTTCCAGCAAAAGCCGCTGGCTGTAGGGGATCAGACACAACAAAAATCCGAAGAACAGATAACCGGAATCGCTGAATTTGCCGCCGGAAATCAGGTGAATAAGATCATCGCCGAATACCGCCGCCACGGACACCAACGGCAACAGAATCACCAGACTGACTTTGCCGGCGGAATTGGTCAGGCGGCTGAGTTCAGACGTGCCGCCGCCGTTGACGTAGACCGCCACCAGCTTGGGTCTGATCAGGCTGAACAGCAGCGACGCCGGTAGATAGCGCGCAATCTGGTCATTCAGGGTGCGCAGGAACCCGAACACAGCGGAGGCCTCCGGTCCCAGGTATTTCTGCAACAGGTTGACCAGCGCCTGCGGGCTGTACAGCAGGGTGAGCAAATGTGCGAAATACATGTGCAGGGACAGCCACCATTGCTCCCGTATGGACGGCTCCGTCCAGCCCGCTTCCCCTTGTAATCCGCGCATTGAGCGACAGAACCTGAACAGGCAGGCCATGGCGATGAGGGTTCCAAATACGGACGCGATCAGTTCGATCAGAACCACTGCATAAAGCCCCCCCCCAGGCTGCGCCAAGGTTTGCGCCAAAGGAAACAGCGACAGTTGAGTCAGGTCGGAACCGGAGAGCCGCCACAGCACAAGTAACGCGACCAGATACAACAACTGCCGCCCCACCATGCTGGCCCGGATGCCGCCTTGCAACAGCAGCGGGCCCAAAACCGCCTCCCGCAGGAAGCGGCCGACGCCTTCCACCAGGAAGACGCCCAGAAACACCCAGGCGGCGGGACGAAACGCCTGTAATCCCGCCCAGTTGAGATAGGCGTCCATCAGCACGGCGAATAACAGGGCGCAAGCAATGAGCGCCGCGCTTTGCCATACCGCGACGCGGCGGCAGAACCGGATCAAACGGGGCCCGTCCGCCTTGAGGCGATACTCGGGAAGTTGTCGCGCAGTGAGCCAGGCCAGCCCCAATTGCGCCAGAGAACGGCCGATTTCCGTCATGGCCAGCAACGTCACATAGGCGCCGTATTCCGTCACCGGCAGCAAACGCACCGTCACCAACAGGATGCCAAGGGTCAGCAAAGCCGATATGACTTTGCCGGATAAAAACTTCTTCGTGCCTGAAATCAGCGCCTGACGTGAATAAGGATGACTCATACCGCTTCCTCCGCACGTTGGGACTCACGGTAAAGCCACGCCAGATACCCCAGCATGCTCCAGAACAGAATCTGAAAGGGCAAGCCCTCCAGCAGGGTGCTGCGGTAAACCGGATAGATCATGAAAATGCTCAGCGCCGCCTGGATGCCGGCGGCGTCCGCCATAATCCGGCGACCGAAGCGCGCCGCGCGCAGCCGGCCGGCGGTCAACCAGGCGGAGACTAATACGCCGTAGAACAGCATGGAGCCCAGCAGGCCCTGCTCCCACAGTAAGGAAGACAGTGCGGTGAGACTGACCCCGAAGCCCGGATAACGCAGCGCAATGGTTCCCCCGGTGGCGTCATGGGCGGAGCCGATGCCGCAGCCGAAAAAGAATGAGACGGGATCATGCAGGCCCTGCTGCTGGAACCAGAACAGCAACCCGGTGAGGCGATTCAGATAGTAGCCGCCATAGCCCTTGTCGCCCATGTTGTACGCCATGGTGTCGGACAGCATTTCCGACAGACTTTGCGCCTTCACCAGTTGCAGGTAAGCGTAGGCCACGCCCAGGGTCAGCAGTGCGCCGACGACCAGCGCCAGCAGCGCCAGATGGGGCTTTCTCAGCAGCTCGCGACCATACAGGGTGACGAACATCAACGGCAGGAAAATCACCACCACTTTGGTTTCACCGAGAAACAGCGGCGTCAGGGCGAACAGTCCCAATAATGCGAAGTGGCGCGGGGATATCAGCTTCTCACTGCGTCTGGCCAACAGAAAGCCCAGAGCGATCACCAGAAAGCTCGCCATTTCTGCGTTGGCGCCGCCGGCGTAGCGAGTCGCGCCGAACGTGCCGGCCACCACGTCGATGGGGATCATGCCGGGATAGGCGTATTGCAGGCTTTCTCTGACCGGCACGAGCCTGAGCAGCTCATAGAGCGCGAACGGCAATTGCACGATCACCAGCGCCGCGAAAAGCCGCACCCAGCGATCCATGTCGGCGCGGGAAAAGCTCAGCCAGGCCAGTGCGAAACAGACGCCCATGACCTGAAAGTAGCGTTTGAATCCGCTGGCGAGTTCGAAGAGCGTGGATTGCGCCGCGCCGTTCAATAAGGCATAGCCGACGAACACCAGCGCCAGCCAGATGAACAGCGGCTGCTTTTCCGCGCTGGCGGGATTGAGCAGGCGTCGCGAGGCGGCGCTGAGGAACAGAATCAGCCCCAGTACGGAAATACCCCATACTGCTTTCTTGCTCAGTCCTTCCGCCCAGATGGGCGCCAACCCGGCCACGAACAAGCCTAAAAACAGGATCAGCCACAGGGTGATGGCGGCGTTGGCGAACGCCAGCAGGCCGACGATCATTCCCGCCGCCAGACCCGCCAGCAACAGATTGCCCGTGGCGGCCACCATGCCAAACACCACGGCGGCGGCCAGCGCGCCCAAAATAATCAACGCCTCCGCGCCGTAACGTTCAAGAAATACCAACGCGCCGCCTGCGCCTGCTTGCAACTGCTGACTGAAAATCATCGAATATCCTTTCGATTAAAAGTAAGAGTCCTTCCGGTTATTTACTGCGTCAACCTGTTATGCGAATCCTTACTGAGTCAAACCCGCCAGACGCTGTCGCGATGCTGGCGATATTTCCGTTAAAAGCGCGTCCACCAGCTCCCGCTGTTTCTGAAACGCGCGTAAGGAATTTTTATCCACGGAGGACACGCGAAACAGCAGTCCATCCGGAATGTAACCACGAAAGCCGTAACTGACTTCCTTCAACTTCTTGTCGACTTTATTGGCGATCACCTGCTCCCCTACCGTCGCCCAATAAGTGACCGGTTCATGGCGTTGTCCCTGGGAGGTCAGTAAACGGGTAATGCGAATCTGACCGAAGTCCGTCTGCAACAAAGCGGAAGTCTTGTCCGCCAGCGTAAAACCCTGGGCCGGATAACAGACTTCCGGATAATGCATCTGTATGGCGTCGCGCTGATCTTTCCCATAAGCAACGGAAACCATGACTCGGTAACCCGAATCGTCCACATAGGTGCGGGACAGCGTCTGGTTATAAATCCGGTTTATCGCCTGTTGGGTCTGCGGATCGACAATCTGGTTGGCGGACTGGGCGACTTCGCGCCAGCCGCCGAACACTTCGGGAATCATGGCGTCCAGCTTCACCTTGGCGATGTGGTCGGACAGCATTTCTCTCGGCGTCAGCGCATACGCCGACAACGCCGAGATCACCATCGCCGCGCATGCGACCAGACTTGTCCTGCGTTTACGCATGGGACGTTAGCCTCCCTGTCGCCGGGGTTTTCCGTCGCAACGCCAGATGCAGAATCGAGTCGACGCCAATAATGAGCAACAGCGCGCTGACAAACAAAACCATGCCGGCGAATCCATGCAGAAACCCCTGCCCCGCTTCATCGCCGTAGTGATAGGTGATCAAGGTCAGCGCCAGCACTCTGACGAAATTGGCGACAAACGAAATCGGAATAATAGCGATAGCAAGGGCG